>NZ_SDSC01000010.1 GCF_004117835.1 Macrococcus sp. DPC7161
TCAAGATGAGATTTCCCAACTTCGGTTATAAGATCCCTCAAAGATGATGAGGTTAATAGGTTCGAGGTGGAAGTGCAGTAATGTATGGAGCTGACGAATACTAATCGATCGAAGACTTAATCAATTTTAAAAGATTTTTTACACGGTAATGTTTGGTTACCTAGTTTTCTTACTTATCTAGTTTTGAAGGTACAATACCTTTTAAATAATTGTCTGGTGACGATGGCAAAGAGGTCACACCTGTTCCCATACCGAACACAGAAGTTAAGCTCTTTAGCGCCGATGGTAGTTGGTCTTACGGCCCGTGAGAGTAGGACGTTGCCGGGCAATATATAATGGAGAATTAGCTCAGCTGGGAGAGCATCTGCCTTACAAGCAGAGGGTCGGCGGTTCGATCCCGTCATTCTCCACCATTTATATCATGCCGGAATAGCTCAATTGGTAGAGCAACTGACTTGTAATCAGTAGGTTGAGGGTTCAAGTCCTTTTTCCGGCACCATTCAGAGCCATTAGCTCAGTTGGTAGAGCATTTGACTTTTAATCAAAGGGTCAGAGGTTCGAATCCTCTATGGCTCACCATTTTAATAATAATCGTATTTATATATAAGCGGGTGTGGCGGAATTGGCAGACGCACTAGACTTAGGATCTAGCGCCTTTGGCGTGGGGGTTCGACTCCCTTCACCCGCACCATATCTATGCGGAAGTAGTTCAGTGGTAGAATACAACCTTGCCAAGGTTGGGGTCGCGGGTTCGAATCCCGTCTTCCGCTCCATTGAAAAGCTTAATATTACTAGCTTATTATTTAATAAGCCGGGGTGGCGGAACTGGCAGACGCACAGGACTTAAAATCCTGCGGTAAGTGATTACCGTACCGGTTCGATTCCGGTCCTCGGCACCATTAGCGCCCGTAGCTCAATTGGATAGAGCGTTTGACTACGGATCAAAAGGTTAGGGGTTCGACTCCTCTCGGGCGCGCCATTTATAATTTATCAGCTACGGGAAGTAGCTCAGCTTGGTAGAGCACTTGGTTTGGGACCAAGGGGTCGCAGGTTCGAATCCTGTCTTCCCGACTTACTAAAGCTAAAATATGGGGGCTTAGCTCAGCTGGGAGAGCGCCTGCTTTGCACGCAGGAGGTCAGCGGTTCGATCCCGCTAGTCTCCACCATATAAATTTAATATCATTTCGGCGGCGTAGCTCAGCTGGCTAGAGCGTACGGTTCATACCCGTGAGGTCGGGGGTTCGATCCCCTCTGCCGCCACTACTTTTTTTAAATAAGTGAATACCTTTTGGATTTAGGACCTTTAGCTCAGTTGGTTAGAGCAAACGGCTCATAACCGTTTGGTCGCAGGTTCGAGTCCTGCAAGGTCCACTTTATATAATGGAGGAATACCCAAGTCCGGCTGAAGGGATCGGTCTTGAAAACCGACAGGGGCTTAACGGCTCGCGGGGGTTCGAATCCCTCTTCCTCCGCCATTATTTTTTACTTCAGCAAACAACAATTGAATTTACATAATACTTATTATTATCGCGGGATGGAGCAGTCTGGTAGCTCGTCGGGCTCATAACCCGAAGGTCGGTGGTTCAAATCCGCCTCCCGCAATTAAAGTGGTCCCGTGGTGTAGCGGTTAACATGCCTGCCTGTCACGCAGGAGATCGCGGGTTCGATTCCCGTCGGGACCGCCATTTGTATGGCTCAGTAGCTCAGTCGGTAGAGCAAAGGATTGAAAATCCTTGTGTCGGCGGTTCGATTCCGTCCTGAGCCATCTTTTTATTATTTACTATTATGCCGGAATAGCTCAATTGGTAGAGCAACTGACTTGTAATCAGTAGGTTGAGGGTTCAAGTCCTTTTTCCGGCACCATTCATTTGGAGGGGTAGCGAAGTGGCTAAACGCGGCGGACTGTAAATCCGCTCCTTCGGGTTCGGCAGTTCGAATCTGCCCCCCTCCACCATTTAATTTCATATAGTTATGTTAATATATTGTTATAGGGGCATAGTTCAACGGTAGAATAGAGGTCTCCAAAACCTTTGGTGTGGGTTCGATTCCTACTGCCCCTGCCATGGCGATTGTGGCGAAGTGGTTAACGCATCGGATTGTGGTTCCGACATTCGTGGGTTCGATTCCCATCAGTCGCCCTTTATTATTAATGGGCTATAGCCAAGCGGTAAGGCAACGGACTTTGACTCCGTCACTCGTTGGTTCGAATCCAGCTAGCCCAGCTTTTAAGGCGCCATAGCCAAGTGGTAAGGCCGAGGTCTGCAAAACCTCTATCACCGGTTCAAATCCGGTTGGCGCCTCCATATACATGCGGGAGTATTTTAATTCTAAAATACGGATCTTCCTGATCCGAGTTGTAGGTGCAAGTCCTACCTTCCGCTCCATAAAAATTTTAAAATGCGGGAGTATTTCAACTTTTAGAATACGAATCTTCCTGATTTGAGATATAGGTGTAAGTCCTATCTTCCGCTCCATTTTAGTTACCATTGGGTAGCTTATTTTTTTGCACTTTTTTAGGTATAATAAGATAAATTGATATGAATCTACATATTACATAATCTTATTTTTTACCTAGAAGGTGTACATATGAAAAAGGATATTGAGAAAACAAAACATCATCTAATAGCGTTTCCTGATTTAGAACATCTGTCAGCGTCAATTAAGCAGTTAAAAGCAGAACTTTCGACATTGATACTTGAACATGATGAATTGCTATTTATTCAGTGTAGAAATATAGAAATGCAATATTCATTGCTATTTGGTGAATTAGAATATAAAGCATTTGAGAAACAATGTGAATCTCAAAGATTAAAAAGAAAAATAGATTTGATACAAATGAAGAAAAATCGACAAGAGGTTGTAAATATCCATGAAATAGAGTCACAATTAGATATAGAATTTGAATCATATCAGCAACAGCTTATGAATGAAATGAATAGGATTCAAAATGCAATTAAAAGGTATCAGTCTGAAACATTAACGGATAAAGAAGCCGTTGAAGTAAAAAGCTTGTATCGTATTATTGTAAAGAAAATTCATCCAGATATTCATCCTAATATTTCACCCGATAAATTAGAATTATTTTATAGGGCTATGACAGCCTATGATAATGGTGATTTAGAAACTTTAAGGTTAATAGCTACAGTCATTAGTGGTGATAGCATAGATGGTGATATTGGTGATAATAAAACGATATTTAAACTTCATGAAAAGTTAGATCACCAGATTCAAAAATTAAAAGCAAGCATTGAGAATATAAAAGACAATTATCCATATAATACAAAATTTATCTTGGAAGATGAAAAACAAATAAATCAGCGTAAACAAGAGCTGAATACAAATATTCAACTACATCAACAACTGATTGAACAATATGAGCAAAGAATCGATGAATTAATGAGGTGATATTATGAATGAAATTAAACCTATAGTATGTAACGGTTTGTTAAATGTTATACATTCTAAAGATACAAATCTTTCATTAAAACAGCCATTTTCAAGAGATATCTTCTTGTTTGAAACACATATTGCTGGAACAACGCACATTGATGATATTGAAATGATCGCACCTCAATTAAACGAAGGTGACCGATTAAACTTTTTTAGAGAACCTGATAATACGTATGATAAAAATGCAATCGTTATAAAAAATAATCAAAACAGAAAGATTGGGTATGTTCCAAAAGCAGATAATATTATTTTCTCGAGATTAATGGATGCCGGTAAATTATTATTTGGTAAAATCATTGATGTTGAAGAAAGAGGACGTTGGATTCAAATAAAAATAGGTATTTATTTGAACGATTAATACCACATTAAAATTGTAAAAAGTAGCATTGACACTAAAATTACCGTGTTCTATAATTATTACATTGCCTATTAGCCACCGTGGCGGAATTGGCAGACGCGCCGGACTCAAAATCCGGTTCCTTCGGGAGTGTCGGTTCGACCCCGACCGGTGGTATATTTGACAAGGTTTATGCCTTGTCTTTTTTTATGTTAAATTATATTTTTTAAATATTTAGACATATTAAGTACTATCTATTTTGTTTGTATGAGAGACATTAAAGGGGGATGTTTATGTACATAGGACATTACAAAGTGAGATGGTTATTTTTTATGACAGGGCTAGCGATAATTGGGCTAGGCATTGCATTGATGTTGAGGGGACGTCAATTTGGTTTAAGTAGTTGGGATGTACTGCATTATGGTCTTCAAAAGCAATTAGGATTAACGATTGGTTTATGGAGTATTATTATGGGCATCTTAATTGTATTGGTCACAGTCATATTTGATCGTAGGTGGCCAAAGACAGGTGTTTATATCAATATGTTAATGATCGGTACGTTTACAGATATATTCAACTATTTATTGCCGAATATCACTGGATTAATGCCACAAATCATTGTTTATAGTATTGGTTTTCTCGTACTATCATTTGGCATTGCATTCTACATAACACCTGAACTAGGAGCAGGACCGAGAGACACATTTATGTTGCTATTAATAGAAAGAACACCAATGGACTTAAAAACAGCGAGAACATTAATGGAAGTCATTGTGTTAATCATTGGTTATCTATTAGGAGGACCAGTAGGTATAGGTACAATCGTAGTTACATTATCGTTAGGTACATGTATTCAAATGTGGTTACCATTTACTAGAAAAATTTTGTCTTTATTAGGTGTTAACAGAAAAGAAATTGAAAGACTATAAACTAATATACTAAATCGGAGGTTATGATGGACTTAACATTATTATTAGATCAACAGAAACTCAATATTAGAACGTCAGTATTAATTAAACGCGGTGATGAATGGTTAATTCATCAAGGTAAAAAAGAAAAATTTGCAACTTCAATCGGTGGAAGAATTAAATTACTCGAAGATTCAAGAAAAGCATTAGCACGTGAAATTGAAGAAGAATTGAATATTAAAGTTTCAAAAGAAAGACTACAATTTAGAACAATCGTTGAGAACTTTTTTAGCTATAACAAGCAGAAGTATCATGAATTATTGTTTATATATCAATTAGAAATTACAGATGAACTAGGATTTGATAAAATCGTTGATCAACCTGATGAAACATTTGATTTCTTCTTTGTTAATCAAGAGGAACTTAAAAATATTGATATGAAACCAGAACTTTTAAAAGATATAATGTTAGGCAAGGTACAAGAAGCACATATCATTAATTATGATGAGAATTTTGGTAGTAATAATGATAAGGAAATCATCAGTTCTATTTCAGAAGCAAATGAAGATTACCAATCGACAAAACAAACTTACTCAGTTGATGAGGTATTTAATAAATATGAATAAAATCATGATAATAGGATCACCAGGTAGTGGTAAGAGTACGTTCTCCAAAGAACTTTCGAAAAAAATAAATTTGCCATTATTCCATTTAGATTTGTTAAATTGGAAAAGTGATGGGACAACTGTAGATAAATCTATATTTTTAGAAAAGCTAAAAAATATAATTGATAAGCCAAAGTGGATTATTGATGGTAATTACAATTCGTCATTAGAGATGAGATTTGAGGCTTGTGATACAGTGATATTTTTAGATTATGATGTTGAAACTTGTATTAATGGTGTTTTATATAGAAGAGGGAAGAAACGTACGGATATGCCATTTATTGAACCAGAAGAGAATATTGATGAAACGTTTTTAAATTTTGTTAAAAGTTATCCAGTAGATAGTAAGCCTGCTGTATTGAAGTTAATTGAAAAATATCATTTTAAACAAGTTTATATTTTTAAATCAAGAGATGAAGCTAAACATTTTCTAAATAACTTATAACCAAATCCGACTTGGATTTGGTTTTCTTTTTTAAGCATGATTATATCAATTGTGGGTAAAGTAAAAATAAAGGAGTGGTGAGCATGGTGAAATATGAAGAGATTAAATCGGGTGTTATTTTTGATGTGGGTCAGTCAGATCATATGATGAAGGATTTCTTTATTGGTAATAGTTTTATGAATTCACTTGTAAAAGATGAAAATGTGAATGTTACGGTTGCTAATGTTGTGTTTGAACCTGGTAGTAGAAATAATTGGCATAAGCATAATAATGGTTATCAAATTTTACTGGTTACTGGTGGTGAAGGTTGGTATCAAGAGGAAGGTAAGTCACCACAATCTCTTAAAGAAGGCGATGTTGTTGTGACACATGATGGTGTGAAGCACTGGCATGGTGCAAAAGAGGACAGTTGGTTTAGTCATATTGCAATCACTGCTGGTGAATTTGAATGGCTAGAAGCTGTTGATGATACATCATATCAGGCACTTAATTAAGGTCTGATATGAATTTACAAATGAAATAGAAGGTTAAAATCCAAATGATTAAAATAGGGATAGCATAATACCAACGTTTTAAATCATGTCTTGATAAGTTCTGTGCTTCAATTTGACATGCTTGAAATACGTCTCTGGGTATTAATTTTATAGTAATTGCGATGAATACTGGTAGTAATATCACATCATCTAAATAGCCAAGTACAGGTATAAAGTCCGGTATTAAATCGATTGGGGATAAGGCATATAAAATTGTAATCAGCGCGAGTATTTTTGCTAATACTGGCGTTTCTTTTTTATTTAATGCAATAAAGATTGCCGGTATATCAATTTTGATTTGTTTGGCACGTTGTATTAAGTTCATTGTTCATCTCCTTTGTAATAGGGTTATAATATTAATAATATTGAGTGATGTAAAGCATTACGATTGTTTATATTTGATGATAAATTACTAAAGAACAGGTTGGTTAAAGAAATGGTTCACATTAGAAGTGTTATTTATGCATTGCAAGATAAAGGTATCGTGAGTACGAAAGTAAGTATCGGTCAAATTTCAGGTGGTACATCGAGTAAGGTGTATTTACTTGAGGACAAAGGGAATAAGATGATATTAAAAATTAATGACCCTGAAGTTATTGAACAAGAAGTTTTATTTTTAAATGAATATCAATCGATTTCAAACTTTCCTAAGGTGGTTTATTTTGATGAGCGATTTCAATTCTTTATGATGGAATATGTTGTGGGGAAAATGATAGATCGACATGAATCAAAGGAAATCGTGTTAAATCAAAGCTATATATTTAAAGATTATCATTTAGCAAAGGATAATCGCGTTGGTTATGTGGATACGTTATATACAAACTTTCATGAATTTTTAAAAGTAAATGTACTTATTGATATCGACACTATTGTAAATTATGCACAAATAGATGAAGTTTTTTATATGGATAAGCTAGATACAATGCCTTTACCAAATGAGCATCCGAAATATGTACATGGTGATTTTGGTTATCATAACATGCTAGTGAATGAGAACAAAATATCTGTAATTGATCCAACACCGATGCAAAATTTAATATTATATGAACTATTGTTTATGTATTTTTCAACACCTTATGATATAAATGTAATCTCATTAAAAAGTATATACCAATTGTATATAGAATATGAAGAAATGACTTTTGATACGTTTCTTTTTTATGCTGAAGTCGTTTGTTTATTACGCATTGCAACATGTGCTAGACACCATATAGAAGAAATGCCTTTGTATATAGAAGTATTCGAAAATATTTTTTAAGAAATGTCCCCGAACGGTATTTCGGACTCTTTTTGGCAAATGAAATGTCCCCGAACAACATTTCGGACTCTTTTTGTCATCCAAAAAGTCCCCAAATCAAATCGATTCAGGGACTTTTACATTTTATATAAGTTTTAATTCAATCAAGCTTTCTGCTGAATCAATGATGGTTTGTTCAGCGGGTCTTGGTTGCCATTTCAATGATTCTGTTGCAAATTTATTCGTATGTAAGAATTGTCTATTTAACATTGGTATAAATGTTCTGAGTGGTTTGACACCAATTGCTATTGTTAGTAGTAAATTATCTGGAACGACTACAGTTTTTACGTTTTCTCCTGCTGGGCCTATTTTATAACGAAGTATTTCATTCATGCGTTTCATCATAATGTTTTCATTTAATGCGTTGATTCTTTTGTTGTTACTTGCTTCGTTTTCTAGTGCAATGATGTGTAAATCTGCAAGATCTCTTACATCAACCACTTCGAAGTTTACATTAAATGCAGGTAATTGTCCTTCTAATATTTTTTGTATGATGAGTACTGAACCATTTTGCTTTTTATCAAGCATTGGTCCAAAAACAGCACCTGGCAAAATCGTTGTGAGCGGAATTTCAGGGTATTCTTTCATAAAGTCCCAAGCTGTTTGTTCTGCCATAATTTTAGATTTACGATATGCGTTTAAATTTTTATTGTCTAGATCTGTCCAATACGTTTCATCAACTTCTTGATCAGTACAATTATTTTCAGGTGATGAAGCGGCGATAGATGATGTTAAAATGATTTTTTTGACTTTTGCATGTGTTGCACCTCTTAACACATTAAGTGTTCCTCTAACGGCTGTGTCTATTAATTTTGGATCATTTTGATTATTTCCACCTAATGGAGAAGCGATGTGCATAACTGCATCTTGTCCATGACAAATGGCTTTCCATGCAACTGGTCTTGTGATATCTGCAATTTTATATTCGAAATTTGCGAAGTTAGCATCATGATTTTCTAATAGCGCTTTAAGAAATTCACCTTTATCTTTAGTTCTTACAGTTGCTGTAACTTGATAATTTTTTTTGAGTAATTTTAAGATGGTCCAGCTTGCTACATAGCCTGTACCACCTGTTACAAGTACTTTTTTCATGATATACTCCTTTGCTTTTTTGTTTATTATATGTGTTTTTATTATTATTGTATAGAAAAAACGAGTATCTTAAAAGATACTCGTTGATTAATTAAATCTCATCACGTGATGAAATGATTTTATTTACAATGCCATATTCTAAAGCTTCTTGAGTGTTTAACCAGTAGTCACGACCTGTATGTTGTTCTACTTCTTCTACTGATTTACCTGTTTCGCGAGCGATTAATTCGTTTAGCTTTTGACGTGTACGAATGATTTCTTTCGCAGTGATTTCCATATTTGAAGCTTGTCCTTGTGTACCGCCACTTGGTTGGTGAATCATAAAGCGTGTATTCGGTAATGCGTAACGATTTTCTTTCTTACCTGATAAATAAATTAATACGCCAGCACTTACGACCCAACCAGCACCAATAATTTTTACTTCAGGTTTAATAAAGTTGATCATGTCGTGAATTAAATAACCTGAATCAACGTGTCCTCCCGGAGATGAAATGATTAATTTAATTGGCTCATCACCAGTTGATTCTAATAATAACAATTGTTTAACAACTTCTTCAGCCACTTCTGAATTGATTTCGCCAGAGATGACTATTGTACGCGTCTCGATTAATTTTTCTAATAATAAATCTTTTCTTTCTGATGACATATTTTTGCCTCCTAAGTAATGATTAATTTCATCATAAAATAATGGTCAATTTAAGTCAAAGCATATACATTTATATATTCTTAATCATTTATTTAAAATGTTTGAAGTTACAAAGTTTATCTTGTATATATGCTCATAGATGATATGATTAATGTAATTTGAGTTTAAAGGAGATAATGAAGTGAACAATGGATTGAAAGATTTTATCTTTAAAATATTGAATGGGATGGCAATGGGGATTGTGGTTGCATTAGTACCGAATGCAATGCTAGGTGAAGTATTTAAATACTTAGCAACCTTTAACCCTGTTTTTAATATATTTACTACAGCATTAATGATTTTTCAGTTTTCTTTACCTTTACTAGTAGGTGTTTGTATCAGCCATCAATTTAAATTTAATGGTATTCAAACATCAATTGTAGCAGGAAGTACACTACTAGGTTCAGGTGCCGTTGTCTTTAAAGATAAGGCATTTACGTTTGTTGGTATTGGTGATTTAATTAATATTTTGTTAGTTGCAATTATTAGTGTGTTAATTGTGAATTACCTTTATCATCGTTTAGGTACTTTAACGGTAGTAATTTTACCGATTATTGGGGGTCTAGTTCCTGGTTTAATCGGTATGGTGACTTTGCCATATGTAAAATTATTTACGGGAACACTCGGTCAAATGGTTGCGCATTTTACAACGTTAAATCCATTATTAATGAGTATTTTAATTGCTGTCACATATGCATTATTAATGGCTTCACCAATTTCAGTTGTGGCTATTGCAACAGTTATCGGACTTTCTGGGTTAGGTAGTGGTGCTGCCAACTTAGGCTGTACAGCATGTGTTTACACTTTCATCGTTGGATCAATGAAGGTCAATGATAAAGGTACAAACACTGCATTAATTATTGGTGCATCAAAAATGATGATGCCTGTTTACTTTAAAAATCCAATCATTGCTGTACCTTTATTAATTAATGGAATTGTGATGGGGATTACTGCTTATACATTTAATATTCAAGGTACACCTGCATCTGCGGGATTCTCATATACAGGTTTAGTTGGACCGATTAATGCACTTAAATTTATGGAAGGCAACTTTACTACGAACGTACTTATTTTATTAGTATGTTATATAGTGATTCCATTGACAAGTGCAGTACTTGTACATAGTACAATGAGAAAGTTTGTCCCTGTTTATAAAAAAGAAATTTATAAATTTAATATTTAATGATTCCATAGGGAAGTAGCGCTTGCTACTTCTTTTTTTATATGTAAATACAACTTTCTAAATTTTTAGAATATTTTGTATTGTTTATTTATACATACGTCATTATAATTATGTTTAGGTAAAGGGGAGGTAAAAAAATTGAAAATGTTAAAATGGCTAAAATTAGTGATAGCAATGCTTGTTTTAATGAGTGTTTTACCAGTTTCGAATGTATTTGCAAAAGCAGATCAATATGATGTTATCCAAAAACGAGGGGTTTTAAAGGTTGGATTGTCAGCAGACTTTGCACCGATGGAGTTTGAACGAACGATTAATGGTAAACGTCAGTATGCAGGTATTGACGTTGATTTAATCAAGAAAATTGCAAAAGATCAAAATGTTGAATTACAAATTGTGAACATGAGTTTTGATAGTTTATTAGGTGCGTTGAAAACTGGAAAAATCGATATGATTGCTTCAGGTATGACACCGACACCTGAACGCGAAAAGCAAGTTGACTTCTCGAATAACTATTTCTCAGTTACACAAAAAGTAATCATTCAAAAGAAAGATAAAAAGAAATTTAAAAGTTTAAAAGACTTTAAAGATGTGCCTGTATCGGTACAAAAACAAACAACACAAGAAGAATTGGCACAAAAAGAAATGCCAGACGCTGTATTAACGTCTTTAACACGCACACCAGAAGTTATCATGAGTGTGAATACAGGTAAGACTGAAGCGGCAGTCATTGATAGTATTGTTGGGGAAGCATATTTAACTCAAAATCCAAGTTTAACATTTGCTGATGTAGAGTTTAATGATTCTAAGAAAACAACAGCAATCGCAATTCCTAAAGATTCTCCGAAGTTATTAGATGCGATTAATAAATCAATCAAAGATGCGCAAGATAAAGGTTTAATTAAGCAATATGAGAAAAAAGCGCATAAACAAATGTTTGATGATGGGACATTTTTAAGTAAGTATGGCTCATTCTTTATTCAAGGTATTGGTGCGACAATATTAATCTCTATTATTGGAGTAGTATTTGGGTCATTAATCGGTGGTATTTTTGCATTCTTAAAGTTAAGTTCAAGTAAAATTTTAAAAGCAATTGCATGGGTATACATTGAGTTCATTCGTGGTACGCCATTACTTGTTCAAGTATTCTTAGTATACTTTGGTACTACAGCAGTATTAGGTTTAGATTTATCAGCATTTATTTGCGGTACAATTGCATTAATTTTAAATTGCGGTGCATATATTGCTGAAATCATACGTGCAGGTATTAAAGCCGTTGATAAAGGTCAAATGGAAGCAGCGCGTTCATTAGGTTTAAACCATGCACAAGCAATGAATAAAGTCATTATGCCTCAAGCCATTAAAAAGATTTTACCGGCATTAGGTAATGAATTTATTACTGTCATTAAAGAGTCTTCAATTGTATCTGTTATCGGGGTTTCAGAATTGATGTTTAATGCACAAGTTGTACAAGGTGCGAGCTTTGATCCATTCACGCCATTGTTAATCGCGGCAATTACTTACTTTGTTTTAACGTTTATTTTATCTCGAGTGATGAGCTTCATCGAAAGGAGAATGAGTGTTAGTGATTAAAATTAATGATTTACATAAATATTTCGGGAAAGTAGAAGTCTTAAAAGGAATTGATTTAGAAGTTAAAGAAGGTGAAGTGGTAGCTATCATCGGCCCATCAGGTAGTGGTAAATCTACGTTACTGAGATGTTTGAATTTGCTTGAAACACCAACAAGTGGTGAAATTATTTTTGAAGGCGTGCCTTTAACAGCTAAAGGTACAGATATTAATAAACTTCGTCAAAAAATGGGGATGGTATTCCAAAGCTTTAACTTATTCCCACATAAAACAGCACTTGAAAATTTAATACTTACACCATTATTACTTAAAAAGGGCTCGAGAGCTGATCTAGAAGCAAAAGGTATGGCGTTACTAGAGAAAGTAGGATTAAATGATCGTGCAAATAACTATCCTTCTCAATTGTCAGGTGGTCAAAAACAACGTGTGGCGATTGCGCGAGCACTTGCAATGGAACCCGATGTAATGTTATTTGATGAACCAACGTCAGCTCTTGACCCAGAAGTAGTTGGTGATGTGTTGGAAGTTATGAAGACACTTGCTAAAGAAGGCATGACAATGGTTGTTGTAACACATGAAATGGGTTTTGCTAGAGAAGTTGCAGACCGTGTGATTTTCATGGACCATGGTATTGTACAAGAAGATGCACCACCAGAACAATTATTTACAAATCCACAAAACGAACGTGCAAAAGCGTTCTTATCAAAAGTTTTATAATAAAAATAAAAGCTCAAATTCTCAAAAAGAATTTGAGCTTTTTTGCATGTTTTTGTATGAAATAATTTGAAAACAAATGAATTAAGAAAATTTTAAAAATCATATTGCATAAAGATACGTAAATATGTATAATTAACAAATATCAAAAGGAGTGGTTGTATTGAAGATTAGAAAATTAATTAAAATATTCATCGCGATGACATTGTTTTTATGCATGTTTCAAAATGTAACTTTTGCAAAAGATGATCAAATGGAGCTCATTAAAAAACGTGGTGAACTACGTGTTGGTTTATCTGCGGATTATGCACCGTATGAATTTGAACAAACGGTGAATGGTAAAAGGGAATATGTCGGCATTGATATTGAGCTTGCGAAAAAGATTGCCAAAGACTTAGGTGTAGAATTAAAAATTGTTAATATGAGTTTTGATAGTTTATTAGGTGCAATGAAAACTGGAAAAATCGATGTGATTATTTCAGGTATGTCACCGACACCTGAACGTAAAAAGGAAGTAGATTTTACTGACACATACATGCAAGTGACTCAACGCATGATTATTCAAAAGAAAGATCAAAAGAAATTGCAAACAGCAAAAGACTTTGATGGTAAATCTATTGGTGTACAAAAGCAAACCACTCAAGAAGAATTGGCAAAAACTGAATTACCAAATGCCAACGTGACTTCATTAACACGTGTACCTGAAATTATTATGGCATTAAATACTGGAAAAATTGATGGTCTTATCTTAGAAGGGCCAGTAGGTGAAGCATATTTATCTAAAAACACGAACTTAGCATTCTCCAAATTAGAATTTGCGAATGCTTCAAAAGGTACAGCCATTGCATTACCAAAGGATTCACCTAAATTATTAAATGCATTAAATAGTTCTATTAAAGAAGTAAAAGAAAAAGATTTAATTAAAGATTATAAGAAAAAAGCGAATACATTAATGTTTGAAGATGGTAGCTTTTTCAGTAAATATGGGACATATTTCATTCAAGGTGTTGGATTTACAGTATTATTATCACTTTTAGGTGTTGTATTTGGTTCGTTACTTGGTGGATTATTCTCATTTATGAAATTAAGCAGTAATAAACTATTAAAAGCGATTGCTTGGATTTATATTGAATTTATTCGTGGCACACCTTTACTTGTTCAAGTATTCTTAGTGTACTTTGGAACAACTGCAGTGCTTGGTTTAGACTTATCAGCATTTATTTGTGGGACAATTGCATTAATCATCAATTGTGGTGCATATATCGCAGAAATTATCCGTGCTGGTATTAAAGCAGTTGATAAAGGCCAAATGGAAGCGGCCCGTTCATTAGGAATGACACACAAGCAAGCAATGAATAAAGTCATTATGCCACAAGCGATTAAAAACATCTTACCAGCGCTAGGAAATGAATTTATTACTGTTATTAAAGAGTCTTCGATTGTATCAGTAATTGGGGTATCTGAACTGATGTTTAATGCACAAGTCGTTCAAGGTGCAAGTTTTGATCCTTTCACACCATTACTCATCGTAGCTGTTGTTTACTTCATCCTTACATTTGGACTATCAAGAATATTAGGTATCTTTGAAAGGAGAATGAGTGTTAGTGATTAAAATTAAAAATTTACATAAACAATTTGGTAAAGTAGAAGTTTTAAAAGGGATTGATTTAGAAGTTAAAGAAGGAGAAGTAGTAGCCATCATTGGTCCTTCTGGTAGTGGTAAATCCACATTATTAAGATGTTTAAACTTATTAGAATCTCCAACAAGTGGTGAAATCATTTTTGAAGGTGTGCCTTTAACAGCAAAAGGCACAGATATTAATAAGCTTCGCCAAAAAATGGGGATGGTATTCCAAAGTTTTAATTTGTTCCCACATAAAACGGTGATAGAAAATTTAATGTTAACACCACAACTGCTTAAAAAAGGAACGAAAGCGGATTTAGAAGTGAAAGCTTACGCATTACTTGAAAAAGTAGGATTAAAAGACCGTGCAACACACTATCCATCACAGTTATCAGGTGGACAAAAACAACGTGTCGCAATCGCTAGAGCCCTTGCGATGGAACCCGATGTAATGTTATTTGATGAACCAACGTCAGCTCTTGACCCAGAAGTAGTTGGTGATGTGTTGGAAGTTATGAAGACACTTGCTAAAGAAGGCATGACAATGGTTGTTGTAACACATGAAATGGGTTTTGCTAGAGAAGTTGCAGACCGTGTGATTTTCATGGACCATGGTATTGTACAAGAAGATGCAACGCCAGAACAATTATTTACAAATCCACAAAATGAACGTGCGAAAGCGTTCTTATCAAAAGTACTATAATAATGGATTGGGATATCGTGTCCCAGTCCATTTTTTATGTTAAAATATACTGTAATTATTTTTGAGGTGATCGTATCGAAAATTTAAAACAGGAAATCATCAATTATAGTAAAACGATTGGTATTAGTGCCATTGGTTTTACAACAGCTGAACCTTTTGAAGATTTAAGACCAATATTAGAAGCATATTATGCAAATAACTATCAATCTGGGTTTGAACCCGATGATATTGAAGCTAGAATTGACCCTAAGCTTTCGATGCCAAACGCGCAAAGTATTATCGCTATTGCGGTTGGTTATCCGAATAAATTAAAGGACGCACCTGCTTCTAAACGCGGTGCTCGTCGTGGCATATTTGCAAGAGCATCATGGGGGATTGATTACCATTCCTTGCTTAGAAATCGTTTAAATTTACTAGAAGCCTTCATTAAAGAACGCGTGCCAGAAGCAGAATGTTTATCGATGGTGGATACTGGTGTACTGAGTGATCGTAGTGTCGCTGAACGTGCGGGTCTTGGCTATAGTGCAAAGAATGGTTTTGTTTTAAATGAAAATTTAGGCACATGGACTTATTTAGGAGAAATGCTTGTTAATCTTCCATTTGAACCTGATACACCAGTTGTGGACAGTTGTTATGACTGTACGATTTGTATTGATAAATGCCCAACTGGTGCACTTGTTGGTAATGGACAATTAGATTCTAAAAAGTGCATTAGCTTTTTAACACAAACAAAAGGCATGATTGCTGATGAATATCGTTATAAAATAGGGAATCGTTTATATGGTTGTGATACTTGTCAGCAAGTTTGTCCTAAAAATAAAGGTATTAATGTGTTACAAGACGATATTCAATTAGAGCCAGAAATATTAAAACCACTGTTAAGACCTTTATTAACGATAAGTAATAAAGATTTCAAAAGTACATACGGCCATCTGGCAGGCAGTTGGCGTGGCAAAAAACCAATACAAAGAAATGCTATTTTAGCACTTGCGCATTTTAAAGATGATACTGCGATTGAGGATTTAAAGCATGTAGCAATTAATGATGTGCGTATTGAAATCAAAGCAACGGCATATTGGGCAATTGGACAAATTATGGGTGATGCTGAAAAAGGGTTTTTAATGAATCGATACGAAATAGAATCAGATGAATTAGTCAAAGAAGAAATATTAAAAGGATTAGAGGTAAATTAAATGTCATCAATTAATGTTGTTTTATATCAACCAGAAATACCAGCAAATACAGGGAATATCGCAAGAAGTTGTGCTGCTACTGATACGCACTTGCACTTAATACGACCATTAGGGTTTTCAACAGACGATAAAATGTTACGTCGTGCAGGGTTAGATTATTGGAAATTCGTAAACATCACATATTATGATAGTATTGAAGAATTTTTTGAAAAGACTGCAGGCGGCAAGTACTACTTATTAACGAAGTTCGGTAAAAAGCCACATACTACGTTTGATTACAGTGATACAAATGAGAAACATTATTTCATTTTCGGTAAAGAAACAACTGGATTACCTGATTGGGTAAAAGAAAAGTACATGGATACTGCACTTCGTATACCGATGAATGAAAATGTTCGATCATTAAACTTATCAAATACAGCAGCAATTTTAATTTATGAAGCATTACGCCAACAAAATTATCCTGGATTACAGTAGGTGATAATATGGAAGATGTATTAAAGTTATTACATCAACATCGTTCAATTCGAAAATTCGAAACAACAACTTTATCTAAAGAAACAGTTCAATGGTTAGTAGAAGCGGCACAAATGGCTTCTACGAGTAGTTTTTTACAAAGTTATAGTATTATTGGTGTGACTGATCCAGCTAAGAAACGTGCTTTACGTGACATTAGTGGTCAAAATTATGTTGAAGAAAATGGTCATTTGTTTGTATTTGTGATTGATTTTCATAAACATGAGCAACTTGCAAAAAGAAACGGTAAAAATATTGCACAAAATTTAGGCAATACAGAAAGCTTTATTGTAGGAACAGTTGATGCGGCACTTGCTGCTCAAAATATGAGTATTGCTGCAGAAAGTATGGGTTTAGGCATTTGTTTTATTGGAAGTTTAAGAAATGATATTCAACAAGTTGCTGAAATACTAGAATTACCTGAATTTGTTGTACCTTTATTCGGTTTAGTTGTAGGTATCCCAACAGATAAAGGCAGTCAGAAGGCACGTTTACCATTTGAAACCATTTATCATGAAAATGGCTATCAAGCATTTGATTATGAACAATATGAGGCTTATGACGAATTGATTAGTCAATATTATGCGGATAGAACGAATGGTAAAAGAAGTGATCTATGGTCAGATCAAGTGGTAGGTATGTTAAAAGAGAAATCAAGAGAAGATGTAGATGTTTTTGTGAAATCTAAAGGTTTCTTACAACAATAAAAAAAGCTGTGCCTGAGCACAGCTTCTTATTTATTTAAGTCTTCTTCTCTTACACCATAATTTGATTCACGGCCTGCAGTTAATAATGCTGTTAAAAATGAAATAACGACCATGCCAATTAATAAAGTTTTCATTAAAGTTATCCCCCTAATGGTTTAATATATTAATTATATAACAAGAATGCAAATTTTTAAATAGCGAATTAAAAGGTGATGTAAATGAAAGTATTCACAAACGGAAAAATATATACAGAGCAAGGTGTCATAGACAACGGTTATATCATTGTTAAAGATGGTACGATTGAGTCTATTCATCATGGATCGTATCAAGGAGATTTAGAAACAATTGATTGTAAAGGTCAACATGTATTACCTGGCTTTATTGATATTCACATTCATGGTGGTTACAGTTTTGATACGATGGATGCAACTAAAGAAGCGATTTCAGGTCTTGCCAAAAATTTAGTATCTGAAGGGACGACGAGTTTTTTACCGACAACCATGACTGATGATATAGAACGCGTAAAAAAAGCATTGGCCAATATTGCAGATTATCAAAACAACGAATTTGCAGAAGTACTTGGTATTCATTTAGAAGGGCCATTCATTTCTGAACATAAAGTGGGTGCACAAAATCCAAAGTACGTGATTAGACCCACTGTTGAACTTGTTCATGAATTACAAAAGGTAAGTAACAATCAAATAAAAATCGTAACCATTGCTCCTGAAGTGGAAGGTGCATTAGAGGTCATTGAACAATGTGATGATATTATTTTTTCAGCGGGACACACTATCGTTGATTTTGATGGCATGAATAACGCTGTGACTAAAGGGTTAAAGCATATCACGCATTTATATAATGCAGCAACACCTTTTACACATCGAGCACCTGGCGCATTTGGTGCCGCATTATTAAATGATGATTTAAAAACAGAATGTATCGTTGATGGCGTACACTCACATCCTGGTTCGGTTGCAATCGCTTATCGCATGAAAGGGAATACGAAGTTTATGGTGATTACTGATGCGATGCGTGCAAAAGGATTAGGCGATGGTGCTTCAGAACTAGGTGGACAGGCAGTTTATGTTAAAGGACAAGAAGCAAGACTTGAAGATGGTACGTTAGCGGGTAGTGTTTTAAAAATGAATGAAGGATTAAAGTTATTAAAACAATTTACAAACGAAACTATTGAAACACTTTGGCGTGTGATGAGTTTAAATCAAGCTGAAAGTTTAGGTGTTGATGACCGCTTAGGAAGTATCAAAGAGCAAAAGCAAGCAGATTTTGTTATAATAGATGATGAAATAAATGTTTTAACTACAGTTAAAAAAGGGTATACGGTGTATAACAGATAGAACTTCAGGAGGCGTTATTATGGCAATGAATTTTAAAATCTTTGAAAATAAGCAAATCGTAAGTGAGTATGCAGCAGATTTATTCCGTAAACAATTAAATAATAATCCAACTTCGATTGTTGCGGTAGCTTTAAATGATGAAGCGGATTTAGTATTAGATGCTGTAAAAGCAGATGTACAAAAAAATGCAGTTGATATGAGCCAAATTCACGTTTTTGATTATGACCAAAAGAAAGATGCATATTCAAATATTGGTCTTGTTGAACGTCAATATCATGCTGCAGGTAAAGACAAAGGTATTATTGATTTAATTAAATCAGAAGCTAAAACAAAAGAAAATAAAGGTAAATTAACAACACTTTTCGCCTCTTTAGATTCAGATGGATCAGTCGGATATCAATATATTGGTCAAAAAGAAGATACAGGATTACGTGCAGCACGTGAAATCGTAATTGTTGCAACAGGTGCGAATAAAGCATCGTTGATTGAAAAGTTATATCAAACTGAAGCTGGTGGCAATTTTGAAGCAGCAAATTTAAAAACACATCGCATGGTTAATGTGATTTTAGATTTAGAAGCAGCGGCTGGATTACCAGAAGATGTGAAAGAATATTACTTTAGTAAATTTGCTTAACATTATTAAAGGAAGTGATGATCATGACAAATGAGCATGTTACTGAAAACGAAATGGTACAAAACTTCGATGATGTTGTTGAGTTAGGTAAAGAAATGGAACAAATCTCTAAACAAAATAGTGAAATGTATGAAGAAAAACAATTAGAAGAACAAGACAATATTGATGAAAAATAACACGAACTTTTCGTGTTATTTTTTTTGTATTTTTTGTGAATGTAAGCGTTATTTAATGGTAAAATAATAGTGAATAAACATATAAGGGGAGAATTATAAATGACATTCAGAATTGAACATGATACTTTTGGAGAAATTAAAGTACCAGCAGATAAGTTTTGGGGAGCTCAAACGCAACGTAGTAAGCAAAACTTTCCAGTTGGTAAAGAACAAATGCCTATTGAAGTGGTCTATGGTTTTGCACATTTAAAGAAAGCAGCAGCAATTGTCAATTTAGGTTTAGGTAAATTATCAGAAGCGAAATCAAATGCAATTGTAAAAGCATGTGATGACGTTTTATCTGGTAAATTAGATGACCATTTCCCATTAGTTGTTTGGCAAACAGGAAGTGGTACGCAAAGTAATATGAACGTTAACGAAGTAGTTGCACACGTTGCAAATGATTATTTAAAAGCAGAAGGTTCGGATGAAACAGTACATCCTAACGATGATGTGAATAAATCACAAAGTTCAAACGACACTTATCCAACTGCTATGCATGTTGCACTTTATCATGAAATTGTTTCTAATTTACAACCTGCATTAACAAAGTTACGTACAACTTTAAAAGAAAAAGAAGATAGATTTGAGAATATTATTAAAATTGGTCGTACACATTTACAAGATGCAACCCCATTAACATTAGGACAAGAGATTTCAGGATGGCGTTATATGCTTGATAAATCTGAAGAAATTATTAAAGAATCAAGCAAACAATTATTGAACTTAGCAATTGGTGGTACAGCAGTAGGTACTGGTATTAATGCACACCCTGAGTTTGGTGATCGTGTCGCAAAACAAATTGGTATTCAAACGGGTTATGACTTCGTATCATCACCAAATAAATTCCATGCATTAACAGCACATGATGAAGTGACTTATGTACATGGTGCGCTTAAAGCGTTAGCTGCTGACTTAATGAAAATTGCAAACGATGTGCGTTGGTTATCATCAGGACCTCGTGCTGGTTTAGGTGAATTATCAATTCCTGAAAATGAACCAGGTTCATCAATCATGCCAGGTAAAGTGAATCCAACACAATCAGAAATGTTAACAATGGTTGCTGTTCAAGTGATGGGTAATGATGCAGTTGTTGGTATTGCAGCAAGCCAAGGTAACTTTGAATTAAACGTATTTAAACCTGTCATCATGTACAATACATTACAATCTATTTATTTATTAGCAGATGGTATGCGTTCATTTAATGACAATTGTGCAGTAGGTATTGAACCGATTGAAGAGAACATTACAGAGTACTTAAATCAATCTTTAATGTTAGTTACAGCATTAAATCCTCATATCGGATATGAAAAAGCAGCATATATTGCAAAAACAGCACATAAAGAAGGTTTAACTTTAAAAGAATCAGCACTTAAGAGTGGTTATTTAACAGAAGAAGAATTCAATGCGTGGATTAAACCTGAGGAAATGATTCACCCAAAATAAATTGGAGGCACTATGGATAGAATAGGATTAGTCGATATCGGCTCAAATACCATACGTTTGGTGATTTTTGAATATTCGAAAGCGTCAGGATTACAAGAATTACAAAACATTAAAACACCAGCAAGACTTTATCAATATTTAGATGATGAGAAAGTCATGTCAAAAGAAGGGGTACAAGTACTTTGTGATACTTTAAAAAGTTTCCAAAAAGTTGCTGAGAAATTTAATGTACGTTCTTTATATCCGGTTGCAACGGCCGCTGTAAGACAATCTTCTAACATAGATGAGATTATAACAACGGTTCGTGAAGAAACAGATATTGAAATGCGTATTATCTCAGAAAAAGAAGAAGCATTTTATGGCTTTTATGCAGTGATTCATACGTTACACTATGAAGATGGTGTAACGGTGGACATTGGTGGCGGTAGTACTGAAGTCACTTATTTTGAAGATAAAGAATTAAAACATTCGCATAGTTTCCCGTTTGGTGTTGTAACGTTACAAAAGTTATTCTTTAAAGATAAAGCACATAATGATAAAGAAGCCATTGAAAAATGTAAAGCATTTATTAAAGAACAACTTTCAACACTAAGATGGTTAGAAAAGCGTAAAGTACCAATCATAGCAATTGGGGGATCTGCGCGTAATATTGCTCGAATTCATCAATCACTTACGGAATATCCAATTGCAGGTGTCCACGGTTATCGCATGAAATCATCTGATTTAGAACAAGTATTTGAAGAACTCGTGAAGTCAGATGGAGATGATTTAGAAGATTTAGATGGATTAAGTCGTGACCGTCAAGACATCATCGTACCATCTTGTTTATTATTTAATACGTTATTTGATTATGTGGATGCTAAAGGATTTATTTTCTCTCGTAAAGGCTTACGTGAAGGTGTAATCATGCAGACACTTGAAGAGACTCATGATCATCCTTTTGATAAAGATAATGTCTTCAAGAATAGTCTAAAAAACTTGGCGAGTGATTATAATATTAATAAAGAAGAAGCACATCAACGTCAAATGATTGCAGAAGCATTGTATTATGAACTTGAAAAAAATGAATTGATTAAAGGTAATAAACAAGATAAAGCACTTTTAAGAAATGCAGCTTACTTATATTACTTAGGAAGTTATATTGATTCGGACGCTTCAAGTCAACATACATATTATATTATCTCGAATTCAAGTTTAAATGGTATTGAACATAAACAACGTGTGAAACTTGCCTTACTTTCAAGTTATAAAAATAAATCATTATTAAAGTTTTATGAAGATGAAACGAAATGGTTTTCAGGGGATGAAAAAGACAGTATTCAAATGTTAGGCAGCATTTTAAAGTTTAGTTATGCGTTAAATGTGA
Source organism: Macrococcus sp. DPC7161 (assembly GCF_004117835.1). Taxonomy (GTDB): domain Bacteria; phylum Bacillota; class Bacilli; order Staphylococcales; family Staphylococcaceae; genus SDSC01. The sequence goes on from NZ_SDSC01000010.1 coordinate 22,657, forward strand.
GTAATACGAATATTGTTCAATCATTGTATTTAGAAAAAAATAAAGAAAATTATGATTTGGTAATTATGTATGAAGGGGATCCAATTGCCGAAGAATACCAAGCTGAAAGACAGAAAAAGCACATCGAAAAAATTATCAAATCAAAACTTAACATCATATTTACAAAGAATTTACATTAATTCGGTATAAATAAGTGATAACATAAAACAAAATGGATGTGACAGGCATGGTAAATAGTTTAGATTTAAATAACACAGCATATTACAATAACCGAGAAGTGAGTTGGTTAGGCTTTAATTATCGCGTTATTCAAGAAGCTTTTGATAAGCGAAACCCTTTGTTAGAACGACTTAGATTTTTAGCAATTGCAAGCTCTAACTTAGATGAGTTCTTTATGGTCCGTGTTGCCGGATTAAAAGACCAAGTTAAAATGAACTTTAATGAACCAGAAAATAAAACAGGCATGACGCCTACAGAACAATTGATTGAAATTGACAAAGGGAATAGAGATAACGTATTGAAACAATATGATCAATATCATCAACTCTTACGTGAACTAGAAGGTCATCAATTTTACTTTAAAAGTATGGATGAATTGTCACCAGAGAACTACATGAATATTGAGAAAAAATTCAACTATGAAATTTTACCGACATTAACACCACTAGGTATCGATGCGTATCGTCCATTTCCGAAACTATCTAACAAATCTTTAAATATTTTTGTTGATGTTGTGACACCTTTAGGAGAGCAAAAGTCTGCAATTGTTCAAATTCCAGCATTATTGAATCGTATCATAACGTTACAAAACGAAAATAAAACAATTTTTGTTTTATTAGAAGATGTTATCACACATTTCATTAATAGATTATTTGTAGGTTATGAAATTAAGCGCACTTTTACATTTAGAATTACTAGAAATGCCGACTTAACGATTCATGAAGATGGCGCTGAAGATTTACTTATTGAGATTGAGAAGTTTTTAAAGAAACGTAAAAGTGGTGCAGCAGTGCGTCTTGAAATTGATACACGTTTTGATGAGACAATCAATGGATCATTTTTACAGCAAGAACTTGAACTTGAAGAACGTGACGTTTACAAAATCAATGGACCGCTAGATTTAACAATGCTATTCCAATTAACAGGCATTGTACAAAATAAATTACCACAGCTTGCCTTTAAACCATTTGAGCCATGTACACCTAAGTCTTTAGGTAAATCAAATATTTATGAAGCGGCATTGAAAAAGGATTTATTCTTCCATCATCCATATGAATCATTTACACCAATTGTGGACTTTATTAAAGAAGCATCAATGGATCCAAATACGTTAGCGATTAAACAGACGCTTTATCGTGTATCGAGTGATTCACCTATTATTGAAGCATTGAAAAATGCAGCTGAAGCAGGTAAACAAGTTACTGTACTCGTTGAATTAAAAGCGCGTTTTGATGAAGAAAACAATGTTCATTGGGCAAAAATGTTAGAAGAAGCTGGATGTCATGTGATTTATGGTATGACACACTTAAAAACACACTCTAAAATTACATTAGTAGTGAAAAAAATCGGTGAAGAAATTGTACCTTATGTTCATTTAGGAACAGGAAATTACAATGATAAAACCGCTAAAATCTATACAGATATGGGTATCATCACAACAAATAGAGAAATCGGCCATGATGCAATGAATTTCTTTAACTATTTAAGTGGTTATTCTGAAAAACCTACTTACAATAAATTGCATGTAGCACCATTTGAAATTCGTGATGAATTTATTGAACATATTGACCAAGAAATTGAATGTCATAAACAAAACGGTAACGGTTTAATCATTGCAAAAATGAACTCATTGACTGATAAGACCGTAATTAAAAAGTTATTTGAAGCATCTCAAGCAGGGGTGAAAGTAAATTTAATCATTCGTGGAATTTGCTGTTTAAAACCGGGCATTCCTGGCGTATCTGAAAATATTCGTGTAATCAGTATCGTTGGTAGATTTTTAGAGCATTCACGCATTTACTATTTCTATCACAATGGTGAGGAAAAAATGTACTTATCATCAGCGGATATGATGACGCGTAATATGATTAAACGTGTTGAGATATTATTCCCAATTTTAGATGAAAGTATTGTTCAAGAATTAAAAGATTTCTTACAATTACAATTATCAGACAATCAAAAAGCACGTGAACAAGACCAATATGGTGTGTATCATTATGTACGAAATGATGCTGAGCCAGTTAACTCACAAGAAGAGCTGGTTAGACGTGCAAATGCAGTTGAAAGAAGTTATACAAAACCTGTAGAAGTAAAACATGTACCACAAATGAGCAAACGCTCAAGATTATTAGGATTTGTGAAAGATAAGTTGATTAAAAAGTAGAGACTGAAACAAAAGTGTTCAGCAACAAGCTATAAATAAAAAACATCAACCTCTCCTAAAGTGGAGAGGTTGATGTTTTTTATTAATGATAAGTGACAACTTCACTTAATGGTCTTCTTGTTGAAGTTCTAGGGTCTTTTAACGTTTTACCGATAGTAATTAACATTAAAGGTACAAAACGCTCATCGATTTGAAATGCTTCTTCAAGTTGTGTTCTATTAAAGCCTCCAATAGCACATGTGCCAAGACCTTTAATAGTAGCAGCATTCATTATTTGCATTGCAGGAAATGTTGCATTCATAACAGCTGCTTCATATGCATAGTTTTGATTTTGATAGACTGCTTCAACTTGTTTTTGAACCATATTTTTAATATCTTCTGTAATTTCTCCGTTTTCAACTGCTGACCCATAAATCGTTTCGACATTCAAGTTAGCTTGTTTATCTCCAAGAACTACAATTGTAACGCTAGATTCTGTAATTTGTTTTTGATTATATGCAATTGGCAAAAGCTTTTCTTTAGCTTCATCTGATGTGATTGCTAAGAAATGCCAATGTTGCAAGTTCCATGCTGATGGTGCACGATTAGCGAAAGTTAAAATTTCTTCTAATTCACTTTTTTCAATTTTATATGTAGAATCGTATACTTTAACAGCGCTACGATTCAGTAAAGCTTGTAATTCAGTTTCCATGATAATCCTCCAAATTATTCTTATATACAAATCATATCGTAATGAAAAATGTGAAGCATTTCAAAATTATTGCTCAAGTGATGCTTCAATTAATTCATTTGTAAATGGATGAACGAATGATAATTTATAACTTTGTAGTTGTAATTGACGTAATTTAGAATCACTGTATAAAGGATCTCCTAAAACCGGGTAACCGATATGAGCTAAGTGCACACGAATTTGGTGTGTACGTCCTGTTTCTAAAGTAAGTTCAACTTCAGCAGTTCCATCACCTAATGCTTTCGATGAAATGATGTTCGTTACCGCACGTTGACCAGTAGGTGAAACACGACGTTTATTTGATTGTAACTTATCTTTACCGATTGGTGCGTCAATGACTTGCGGTTTTAATGGTAAATGACTTTTTACGACAGCTTTATAAGTACGAGTAATTTTTCGCTCTTCTAACATACGGTCTAATATTTTTTTGATTAATGGATTTTTAGCAACAAGTAATAAACCAACAGTTTCTTGGTCGAGTCGATGTACAGGTTCAACGTAATCCGTATCTAAAGTATAAATGGCATGATTTAATAATGTATTTGTTTCAGATAATTCGTTTGGATGTGTTTTAACACCTTTAGTTTTCACTAAGATGGCAACAAATTCATCCTCATATTTCACATCACATAAGCGATATGATGATTTGTAGTTGCTCACTTCTTCTTGCATCGGGATAGTTAAGATATCCCCCTCATTTAATAAACTTCTAAAATTTGCAGGTTGATCATTGATCATAAAATCTTTAGACATTCTAAATTCATGCATGACTTTCTTAGGTAATTGAAATGATTGAAATAAAGATTCAATTGATTGTCCAGCGAATTCAGGTATAATTGTAAGTTTCATTTTGCACTCCTTGTTAATTTATGAATAAATACGGGTATTGTTATGTATTCGTCAAAATTTAGTATAATAAGATTAACTATCATATTATAACGCACTTTAAGGAGAATAACATGACAGAAGAAATTAACTTAGAGAAATTAAATAAATCAATTGAAGCAAGACAAATGGAATTAAGGGATATACCTGAAATTATAGAATTACAAAAAATATGTTTTCCAGGGATGGAAACTTGGAAACCTGAGCATTTAGAGTCACATATTAAATTGTTCCCACGAGGACAAATGGTAATCGAATATGAAGGTACAATTATTGGCTCATGTTCAAGTTTAATTATTAACTTTGATGAGTATGATGACCGTCATACGTGGGATGGCATTACTGAGAATGGTTATATTACAAACCATAATGACAATGGCCATAACTTATATGGTATTGAAGTGATGGTACATCCAGATTTCCGTGGTATGAAAGTTGGACAACGTTTATATGAAGCACGTCGTGAGATTGCTTATGAATTGAATTTAAAATCAATCATCATTGGTGGGCGTATCCCGAACTATCATAAATATCAAGATGAATTAACGCCACGTGAATATGTAAATGATGTTATTAAACATAAAATTAAAGACCCAGTATTAACATTCCAATATATGAATGGCTTTACGTTAATGCGTATTAATCCAAATTATTTAAAGGATGATTTAAAGTCTAGTAAATATGCAACGTTAATGGAATGGAACAATCCGGACTATGTACCAAAATCAAATATTCACTTTAAAACGAGTGATCCCGTTCGTATTTGTACTGTAAACTATATGATGCGTAAAATTGACTCATTTGAAGAGTTTGCAAACCAAATTGAATATTTCGTAGATGTTGCTTATGATGCAGAAAGTGACTTTGTCGTGTTCCCTGAATTATTAACAACGCAATTAATGAGTTTTGATGAAAAGCGTAATCCAGCGGAATCGATTCGTCAATTAACGAAATATACGGATCAATACATTGAAATGTTTAATCAATTTGCAATGCGCTACAACATTAACATTATTGGTGGAAGTCACTTCGTTGAAGAAGATGATGAAATTTATAATATCTCATTCTTATTTAGACGTGATGGTTCAATCGAGAAACAATACAAAATTCATGTCACACCAAACGAACGCCGTTGGTGGGGGATTTCTCCAGGCCATAAAATTGAAGTATTTGACACAGATTGTGGTAAAATTGCGATTCAAATTTGCTATGATTCAGAATTCCCTGAAATGGCCCGTATTGCAACTGAGAAAGGTGCTAAAATCATTTTCACACCATTCTCTACTGAGGATAGACAAAGTTATTTACGTGTAAAATATTGTTCAATGGCACGTGCAATTGAAAACCAAATTTACACTGTAACAAGTGGTACGTGTGGTAACTTACCACAAACTGAAAATATGGATATTCAATATTCAGGTTCAGGCATTTATTCACCAAGTGATTTTGGATTTGCACGTGATGGTATCGTTGGTGAAACAGGTGAAAACGTTGAGATGGTTGTAATTGGAGACGTGGATTTAGAAGTATTACGTCGTGGTAGAGAAAATGGTACAGTAAGACAATTACGCGATCGAAGACATGATTTATATCAAGTAAATTACAAACGATAAGAGATGATGACATGCATAAACAAAATTCAACAAAGCTCTTAAAGGAAATTGCTGAATATTTGAATGAGGAAACAGAACTTTATTCGATGATGGACGGAGCACTAAAGAAACTCGTTGAAGGAACTAGTTTTTCAACCGGTTGGATCTTTTTTATCGATGATAGCGGTAAACACACGCTTGTCAGTGATTATAAATTACCAAGTGCTCTTACTAAGAGAGACTGCCACTATATGACACATGGCCCATGTTGGTGTGTTTCAAGATACAGTCAAAAGAAATTAACGAAAGCATCTAATATTATTACTTGCTCAAGAATAGTAAATGCGAGTAAACAATATGAAGATGAAACGGATAATATCACACACCATGCAACCGTTCCATTAGTTTCAGGAGATGAACGATTTGGGTTATTAAACGTTGCTACGCCAAATACAAAAGTATACTCTGAAGAAGATTTGGCACTTTTAGAATCGATTGCCTTTCAAATTGGAAGTGCAATTAAACGTATCTATTTAACGGATAAAGAGAAAGAAACACTCTTACAAGAAGAACGTAATCGATTAGCACGAGATTTACATGATTCTGTAAATCAGATGTTGTTTTCACTTAAATTAACCGCACATGCAGCAAAGCAAATGACGCATGAAGACAATGCTAAAGCGGCCTTTGATTTGATTGAAACAACATCTCAAAATGCTGTTAACGAGATGCGATCTTTAATATGGCAACTTAAGCCGATGGGACTAGAGCAAGGATTTGTTGAAGCCATTAAGCAATATGCGAGTACCATTCATTTAATACCTGAAATTGAAGTTCAAGGTTTTATTCAATTGACCAATGAACAAGAAACCACCTTATTTCGCATGATGCAAGAGTTACTTAATAACGTACATAAACATACGGATCAAAAAGATGTAAAAATAATATTGAGTGATGACGAAAATAAATTTAAAATGGTCGTCATTGATTATGGTCAAGGCTTTCATGTACAAAGTGCAAAGCGATTACCAACACATGGTCTCATGAATTTGATTTCCCGTGCGAAAAGTATTCATGCACATATCGATTTTGATAGCCAAATTGGTATTGGTACAACAGTGACCGTTGAAATGGAGAAACATTAATATGAAATTGATATTAGTAGATGATCATCATATCGTTCGCCAAGGGATGAAATTTTTATTATCAACACAACCACAATATGAAGTCGTTGAGGATTTTAGTAATGGACAACAACTGATTGATTACTTAAAAACTACTCAAGATTATCCGGAAGTCATCGTGATGGATTTGGTCATGCCTGAAATGAATGGCATTGAAACAACAGCTTATATAAAAACGCATTATCCTGACATTAAAGTGTTAATCTTATCCAGTTTTGTTGATGAAGTGCATGTGCTTGGAGTATTGCATGCAGGTGCAGATGGCTTTGAAATAAAGGACAGTGAACCTGATGTATTAATTGAGACCATTAACCGTGTCTATAACGGAGAGAAAGTATTTCATCCACATGTAATGAAAGTAAAAAATCAAGCAGGCACATTGCCACACTTAGAAAATCCATTGTCAAAACGTGAAATAGAAGTGTTAAGAGAAATGAGTAATGGTTATACAAATAAAGAAATCGCTGAAGTATTGTTTGTATCTGAAAAAACGATTAAAACACATGTCAGTCATATCTTTACGAAACTACAAGTAACAGACCGAACACAAGCATCGTTGTATGCGGTTAAATATCAACTTATATAAAAAGAGATGCCTCAGCATCTCTTTTTTAATGTTCTATTTTATTGTCATACATATCATCTGGCTCTAGGTGAACAATGGCTTCTACAGCACCAAAACAATGTTTAATTTCAAATTCAATATGCTCTGTAATGGCGTGGCTTTCTTTAACGTTTAATAATGGATTTACAGTCACAGTAACATCTAGAAATGTCATCATGCCATGATTACGACCTTTAATATCAACAACACGTATAACTCCAGGGACACCTGCAATGATTTGTTCCATATCTGCTAAAGTTTCTCCATCAAAGCCATCAGTTAATGCAATGGCAGTTTCTGCAAAGATTTCGATGGCAGTTTTCATAATGATTAAACCAACAACAATCGCAGCAATCGTATCTAAGAAATTCAATCCAATGAATACACCTAAAATACCAATAAATGTTCCAAAACTCACTAACGCATCTGATAAATTGTCTTGTGCAGCAGCTTTTAAAGCACTTGATCCCACTTTTTTAGATAATCTTTTATTGTATGCATAAACAACGAGCATAAATAACGTTGAAACAAGAGCGACACCCATTGCTTCATAAGTAGGTGTTTTAAAGTTTTGGTTAATAAAGTTCGTGATACCTTGAAGGATAACTTGAACACTTACGGCAAACATAATAAACGATGCTGTCAGTGAAGCGATAAACTCAGAACGATAGTGACCATAGTTATGATTATGATCTGCTGGTTTCATGGACATGGATAAGCCAATCAATAGTGCAATCGAACTGATTACATCTGTCGCATTGTTTAATCCATCAGCAACAAGTGCTTCTGAGTGATTTAAATAGCCAAATAATAATTTAAATGTAGTTAAAATAACATATGAAAAAATACTCACCCAAGCTCCTTGTTTGGCTTGTTGCAATCTTTCTTTTGCTTGCATGGAGACACTTCCTATCATTGAACTGTATATCATTATATTTATCATATCAAAACATTGATATTTTTTAAGCAATACGTCTTATAATACACAAAAAGTAATGGTTCTTAAAGCGGATTTTATACAAAATGTTAAACAACATAATACGCATAATATTCAAAATATATTTAAAAATATAGAAAAGCGTAAAATGAAAAAAAAGTTTCTTTTTTACGCTTTTTTTACTTTTAATTTTTTGTGAATTATATTAAGATGGTAAATGTGTCTTTAATAAATGTGTATTTTTTCAATGTATAAATTACATTATTGATGATAAATAATAGTGCTTAGAAAGGTAGATCGAAATGGACAGACAAAAATTTACAGACTTATTACAAACGAAATTCAAAATGGTGCGTATTGAAGCGGGTTACACGCAAGATACAATGGCACAAACAATCGGTTTATCTAAAAAAACTTTAGTTCAAATCGAAAAAGAACGCGTTTTACCAAACTGGACAACATGTATTTCATTATGTGCATTGTTCCGTGATTCAGAAATTTTACAAACAACTTTAGGTGGCGACCCATTAGAAGTGATTCAAGTGATTTCACGTGGTGAATGTGCATACCCAACTAAAGACAACAACAATGAATTAATGTGGACAACAATCGATACAAACAATGAATTTACATTACAACAAAACAAAATTTCTAATTTATACCGTGTATTAGATGAATCACACCAACCATTATTTGGTTCATACAAAGCACGTGAAGCTGAAATCTTTTATCATAAAAAGAAAAGCGAATTATTAATGACAATGTAATATAAAAGGCTAAACAAAAGTGTTTAGCAACAAGTAAAAACCGGACAACTCCAAAATCGCTTATTGATTTTAAGGAGTGTCCGGTTCTTTTTTATGTTTTTATGATTATTTTTATATTCATTTTTGTACTCATATTTATTAATTTCATGCGATTCATATTTCTTGTAAACAATGGGTATAGTCTATAATATGAATATCAATACGAAAGAAAAGGTGAAAAAATGCATACATTAGGAATTATTATATTCATGGGTGTTATTGGTGCTTTAATCGGTGGTTTTACGAATTTCATCGCGATTAAAATGCTCTTTAGACCCTTTAATCCCATTTATTTATTTGGACATCAATTACCGTTTACGCCAGGTTTGATTCCAAAAAGGCGTCAAGAGTTATCCATTAAGATTGGTGAAATGGTAACGAGTCATTTACTGACACCTGAAGTGTTTAAAGAGAAAATATTAACAAAGCAAACTGAAGTTTTTGTGAAGTCATTTTTAAATAAACAGTTACAACATATTCATAAAAATCGCTATGATATCCAACATTTTGCGAGTAAAATGAATATTGACTTGTCTCATCAAATTGAATCAACTTTAAAATTGAAGATGAACGCATTTGCTGATCATGAAATTGAAAGATTAAAACATCAGCCAATTCATACAATTATGCCGCAGTCAGTATATGACAAATGTCTTCAAAAGAAAGACAGTCTAGCACCATTAGCTTTAGAGAAGTTAAGAACGTATGTTAATTCTGAAAAAGGGTATCAAGATATTATGGATATGACAGAGCGCTTCTTTAATGAAAAGGGCAGAATAGTCAGTATGATTCAAATGTTTATGACTAAAGAAATGATTGCCGAGCGTATCGTTCATGAATTCACAAAGCTTTCTTATGAACCTAAAATTGAAAACATCATTCAAACGCAAATTGATCAAGAATTTGAAGCAATCATTCAAAAGACACCAATGGATTTCATTTCTGAAACGCAATTGCATGAATATCAAGACACGATGATTGATAAGATCATCAAAAAATTAAATATTTCACATTATACAACAACACCTATTTATGAACTTTTCCCTAAACAAATGGCGCAATTAGAAGGCCCAGTGGGGGATCAATTGATTCATTATGTATTAAATAGATCTGCAGAAAATATTGGTATCATTTTAGAAAAAATAAAAATTGCAGAAATTATTAAAGAGCAAATTGATCAGTTTGAATTATCATTTTTAGAGCAATTGGTGATTGAAATTTCTAATAAGGAATTAAAACTCATCACATTACTTGGTTTCCTATTAGGTGGTATTATTGGAATATTCCAAGGTATTATCGCCATTTTTGTATAAATGCGCTGAATATGTTACATTATTATTAACAACTATTGAAAATGAAGGAGAATATTATGTCAGTCAATATTTATGATGTAGCCAATCAATTAGAAAGTGCTGTTCGCAATAGCGATGAATACGCACAAATTAAAGCTTTACATGATGCAGTAAACACAAATCCTGAATCAAAAAAAATCTTTGAAGATTTTAGACAAATTCAATTATCATTACAAGAAAAACAATTAAGTGGTCAAGAAATCACTGAAGAAGATATCAATAAAGCTCAAAGTACTGCTGAATTAATTGAAAAAGATGAAAACATTTCTAAATTAATGCAAGCTGAGCAACGTATGAGTGTGATTATTCAAGACATTAACCGCATCGTTATGAAGCCGTTAGAAGAATTATACGGTATGAACGAAGCACAAGGTGAATAATTAATTATAAATTGATTGCTTTATCCGACACATCTAAATGGCTGTCCATTTAGATGTGTTTGATTTTGTATTTATAAATATTGTTTGGTTTATTCTTTTTAGCTCTTTTTATTTCTTATCATTCTTTTTAATTATTAATTTAATTAAATATGCATACTTTATTTTCAATTTTACAGTGAGGTCATTATGAAATTTTATTTATCCCATCCTGAATTTAATCGATTACAATTGAATATTCGTAATATATTAAACCTTTATTTTGAGGATGCTTATTTATTTGAAGGTCATGGTGATAATCAAGTTGAGATTCATCAATATGACCATGGCATTCAAGTAGCTTTAACAATAGACAATCAACATTACCAACATGAATTAAATAAATCGAGTGATGATTTCAAAGTGTTTAAAAGACATATCAATGAATGTCTCATTCATATTTTAACGAAGCATACGGGTATGCATCAAAGTTGGGGTGTTTTAACTGGGATTCGTCCTACAAAGTTGTATCATCAAATGGTGCAAAAAGGTGAGTCTCATGAAGCAATTAAATCGCACTTAAAGCATACGTATTTAATTGATGATGAAAAGATTGACTTGATGCGTGATATCGTTAAAGTACAACATGAAGCAATTCCAGATTTATATCAATTACAAGATGAAGTGAGTATTTATATTGGTATTCCATTTTGTCCAACAAAGTGTGCTTATTGTACATTTCCGGCTTATGCAATTCAAATTCATAAAAAGCAAGTGCCTGAATTTTTAGTAGGGCTGTTATTTGAAATTGAACAAATCGGTCAATGGTTAAAAACGCATCAAAAAAAAATCACAACGATTTACTTTGGTGGTGGGACACCAACTTCAATAAAGCCTGAAGAGTTAAAGCTACTTATAGAAGCGTGTTATAAACATTTTGACATGACTCATGTTCGTGAATTAACCATTGAAGCAGGACGACCCGATACGATTGATGAAGCAACGTTAAAAGTCTTAAATGATTACGATATTGATCGAATCAGTATTAATCCACAAAGCTTTACTGATGAAACATTAAAGGCAATTGGTCGTCATCATACAGTTCAAGAAACCATTGATAAATTTCAACTTTCAAGAGCATTTCATATGAACAATATCAATATGGATTTGATTATTGGTCTGCCGAATGAATCATTAACAGAAATGAAGCATTCACTTTCAGAAATTAAAAGGTTAAATCCAGAATCATTAACAGTGCATACTTTAAGTTTTAAGCGTGCGAGTGAAATGACGCGTAATAAAGATAAGTATCAAGTTGCTGATAGAACTGAAGTCATAAAAATGATGCAGTTAAGTCAAACATTCGCCAAAGAAAATGGCTATATTCCTTATTACCTTTACCGTCAGAAAAACATTTTAGGTAACCTTGAAAACGTTGGCTATGCTAAAGCAAATCAAAGTTCACTTTATAATATTTTAATCATGGAAGAATTACAAACGATTATTGGTTTAGGTTGTGGCGCTTCTAGTAAATTTATTCATCCGAAAACGAAAAAGATTGAAAACTATTTAAACCCGAAGGATCCTAAATCATATAACGAGACTTATCGACATTATACTGAGATGAAAATCAACAAATTAAACACATTATTTGATGTGGATTAATATATTTCATATATCTTATAAACCGAACAAAAATGAAATTCAAAAGAAATTCAATTTTTGTTCGGTTTTGTCTTTATAACACAACATAAACATACAAATTTATTGTAAAATATAAGTTAACGATAAAAAGAGAGGGTTTTGTCATGATTAAATTTATTCATACCTCAGATATTCATTTAGATATGCCTTTTCAACTTGAAAGTCATTTACCAGAGAAGGTATTAACGGATGTCGTTGAAGCATCTTTTACAAGTTTTAAGAAGTTAGTTGACGATGCAATCAGTGAAAAAGTTGATTTTATTATTATTTCAGGTGGATTGTTTCATCATGAATATCCATCGATTCGTGCGTATCAATTTATACAAAAACAATTCAATCGATTAAATGATGCACATATATTTGTTTATTACATTTGTGGAAATGAAGATTACTTAAATTTTAATACGTATATTGAAATACCAAATAACGTGATTGTATTCGGTCAAGATGTAAGTTCTTATGAATTGATTACGAATAATGGAACACGTGTTTATCTTCATGGATTTAGTTACTTCAATGAAGACTCTTTAGAAAATAAAATTGACCGATTTCCAGTTGTGCATGTTGATCAATCGATTCATATTGGTTTATTACATGGAACATATGCAAAAAGTGATATTAAAAAACGCATTACAGAATTTCAAGTCGAAGATTTAAATAGTAAGATGTATCATTACTGGGCGCTTGGTCATAGTGATAATGCTCAGTTTATAAGTGATATTCCTCATATCCACTATTCTGGAACGATTCAAGCAAATAGCTTTGATTGTTTAGGGGATAAAGGATATTTACTTGTATCTGGAGATCATATTGATTTAAATGTCTCTTTTGTTAAGACAAGTACCATTACGTTTAATCAAGCAGAAATCACTTTATCTGAAGTTGGAAAACATGCGATCTATCAAGATATTACCGACTTTAAAGAAAGTGTTAGAAATCATGGGAAACAATTTTATCAGTTGACTATCCATAATCCTCATGAAACGTTAGTTGATCAAGCGGAATTAAGAAAAATATTAACAGAAGTGCAACAATTTGAAGCAAATGAGGTCAATTTTGTATTTATTGATCAAATTCAGTTAAACGAAGCACATGCTGTTTATACGCTAGATGAAGAATTTAGAGATGAATTTTTAAATGATGAAATGTTGTATTATCAGTCGATGGCGGACATTAGAGCATCTAAAGCGAAGAAATATATGGATCCATTAAAGTTGAGTGATAAGTCTATGTTACTTAAGCATGGCGAAGCAATTTTAAAAAGTGTAATGAGGGATGATGCATGAAAATAGTATCTTTAGAAGTTTATGGTTTTGGTAGATTAAGCAATCAAACATTTGAATTAAATCAAACTTTTACCCAAATTTTTGGTGAAAATGAAGCAGGTAAATCTACATTACAACATTTTATTCATTTAATGTTATTTGGATTTGATCAAATTGATCATCGATTAGAACCGCGATATGCCAATCAATTTGGTGGTAAAATGATCATGCAGTTTGATGATGAAACTGTTGAGATTGAGCGTATTTATTTAAACCAAAAAGAAATTCATAACATTACAATGAACGGGATGAAAAAAGACCTTGAATGGTTTAATCAAAAAATCAATTTCATCACAAACGATACTTATAAAAACATTTTTTCATTCAATGTGCTAGATTTACAAGAAGTGCATCAGCAATTGACGGAATCACATCTACAAAATTACTTACTGCAAGCAGGTATTTTTGGCTCTAATGAATTCAATCATATGAATGATCATATTAAATCTGTTCAAGAGGATTATTTGACTAAAGAAGACAGTCAAATCATGAAATCTATTGAAACGATTGAATCTTTAGAATCTAGAATTCATGATAAGATGAAGCAATTTAAAACATATGATGGACTAATTAAAAATAAAACAGCCGCTCAAAAGAAAGTGGATGAGTATAAGCAACATATCAATCAGTTAACGGAGTTACAAAAACGTAAACAAAAAGAATTGGCATTTCATGATGATATGAAATTATGGAAGCAGCTTGAATTAAAACTTAACATTACGGCTCCAAAGTTTCCTGAACACGGGATAGATCGTTATGAAGCACAAAAGCATCAAAATTTAAATTTAGAACGAGACCATCAGTTAAGACAAGAACGATTGCATCAATTACAAAAGGAAAAAGAACAAATACAGTTAGTCGCTCCTGAATTGATTGCACAAGTGGAACAATTAACAAAAGAAGAACAGCATTATAACGAAACAAAAGCCGAAGTTGCGCGTTTAGAACGTTTAATTCAACAATTAAAATCTGAACAAGAAGGCTTAATGAATAACTTAGGCTGGTCAAGTATTCATGATGTTGAAGTTGGTGAATTGATTGAAAGTCAAATACATCAAGAAACAAGAAATTATGAAAAAGCGCAATTAAACTTAAATCAAATAGAGCGTCAAAAAGCGTTTATTGATACAACATTGAAACAAAAGCAAAAAGATTTAGATACATTAAATAAAGGCATCGTTCATGATGAACGTTTCGAAAAAGGTGTTCAATTAGCTTCTGATAAACGCCATTTAGAAGAAAAAACAACACTATACAAATCGATAGATGATGCTTCAAGAAGCTATGAAGATAAACAATTAAAGAAATATAACCAATTACGCTTATTATTTGTATTATTATCATTTGTATTTTTAGGGGCATCTGTTTATAGTTTCTTAAACCAACAAATGATCTTTGGTGCTTTATTTGCAGTATTACTGTGCTTTAGCATTATTTTACTAGTATTTAACAAAAAACCTGAACTTCATTTTAATAAGGCATTGCATGATGAAATTGAGACATTAACCGAAAGTGTTAATCAGTTATCAAAGCACTATGATTTATCATTTGATGTGAATGAACAACGTGATTTACGACAACAAAAAGCAATGTTAGAAGATGCGATTCAACGTGAGAAAAATAATTTAACACACCATGTTCAAGAAGCGGATTCGACTACTAAAGCATTAAATCAAGCGAAAGAACAATTACAGTTTCTTCAACAAAAATTACATATTCAAAATCAATTTGATATCACGCATTTAGGTATAGCTGTAAAATTGATACATTCTATTCATCAAAACAAAAAAGAATTGCAAGCATTGATGCAACAGTTAGAAGAAAAGAATACAGAAATCGAGCGTATTCACACCATTAAAAATGGTATCAATCAACAATTAAATGTTGATATCAATGAATCTTCGATGTTCCATGACTTAAAGCAAATTCTTGCGCAAAATGAAAAAATGCATTTTAGACTAGAAAAAAATGAAGAACAGTTAAGTCTTGTTCAAAAAGAAATCGAAATCATTGATCGCAGTTTAAACAAAGTAGCTGAAGAAATGCACGCTTTATTCCAAATGGCGAATGCACAAGATGAAAGTCATTATTACCAACAGTTTGAAAAATATAGTGAATATCAAAATCATTTATCATCATTCCAAAATGTATCTAAAAAATTAGAGTCTGAAAACTTTGCATATGAAACACTCAGCGAACTTGCATATGTAACGACTGAAGACTTACGTATTCAAGAAAGTGAACTTCAAGATCATTTATATGAAATTCAAAGTTTGTTGAATGAACAAACACAACAAATTCAAGAAATCCAAAATGAAATGACGATTATTGAACGCGATGGTACATTACCACTTTTAAGACAAAAATTAAATATTGAAACAGCAAAACTTAACAAGTTGGTGAAAGATTTATCAAGCGTGAACTATATCGAAGTATTAATCAATGCACACGTTAAAATGGTGCGTGACAAACGTATGCCTGAAGTTATTGATGCAGCAACAGATTACTTCAATGATTTAACGAACCAAAAGTACACACAAATCAAATACATCAATCATCAATTGGTTGTTAAGCAAAACGATGGACAACTGTTCCATCCAACGGATTTATCTCAATCAACGAAAGAATTATTATATATCGCATTTAGATTAAGCTTAATCAAATCATTAAATAAATACTATCCATTCCCTATCTTAATTGATGATGCTTTCGTTCATTTTGACAAAGAACGAAGAGAGCGTATTATTGAGAAATTAATGAAGATAGATTCAAATCAAGTATTGTATTTTACATGTAATCGATCAACTGTAGTGAATCAAAAACAAACGATTACAATCATGCACCAATCAAAGGAGGCTAAATGATGAGAACGATAGAAACGTTAAAAAAAGGGCAGTCCTTTGACGCATACTTTTTAATTCATAAAGCAACACAAGGTGTTACCAATCAAGGGAAACCTTATTTAACCTTAATATTCAAGGATAAAAGTGGAGAAATTGAAGCAAGATTTTGGACACCAACGCCACAAGACATGACTACATTAAAAGGTGAAACAATTGTTAGAGCTAAAGGCGATATTATTGAATATAAAAATAAATTGCAACTTAAAGTCAACGCCATTCGAATAGCGAATGAAGAAGATCCTGTTAAACTTGAGCACTTTTTAGAAAACGCACCAATCGATAAAGATGAGATGATGAATGCGTTAATGAAGTATGTATTAGATATTGAAAATGCAAACTTACAACGTATTACACGATTACTATTAAAAAAATATCAAACAGAATTTATCGTCTTTCCAGCAGCAAGTTCAAATCATCACAACTTTGTATCAGGATTGTTATATCACGTATTATGCATGCTTAAGCAAGCTGAAGCTTTAGTAGCTATATATCCAACATTAAACAAAAGTTTATTGTACTCAGGTATCATTTTGCATGACATGGGTAAAGTGAAAGAGTTGAGTGGACCAGTTGCAACGACATACACTGCAGAAGGTAATTTACTTGGACATATTTCAATCATGAGTGATGAAATTGCACAAATGGCTCGTGAACATAACATAGAAGGGGAAGAGATTATGTTATTAAGACATATGATACTTTCTCATCATGGAAAATTAGAGTACGGTTCACCAAAACCACCAATGATTAAAGAAGCTGAGATATTGAACTTTATTGATAATATTGATGCGAGAATTCAAATGATGGACAAACACCTTAAACGTGTTGAACCAGGCCAATTTACTGAGCGTATATTCCCATTAGAATATCGACAATTTTATAAACCGACATCACTGGATTAATAAAAAGACTGATATAAAAGCGTTTAGCAACAAGTAAAAACTGAACACGAACCAAAATCGCTTTTTGAATTTGAGTGAGTGTGATGTTTTTTACCGAAGTTGCTGCTTTTGTATCGTTGATAAAGAGACTGATATAAAAAAAGTGAGATATCATCATGATATCTCACTTCTTTTATTATTATTGCTCACTTGTTTTTGCAGTTAAGATTTGCTCTTCAACATATTTTTTAACTTCTTTATCTTTATAATCCACTTTATAGTCTTTTAATAATTTTTTGTAAGCATCAATTAAGACATTTGGATCTTTTTGGATTTTAGCCTGTCTTACTTTTTCAATGACTTTTTGTTTTTCTGCTTTAGACAACTTTTCGCTGTCTGCTTTAATGATGTGGTAACCATATTCAGTTTTAACTAAGTCAGAAATTTCATTTTCTTTAAGTTTGAATAATGCTTTTTCGAATTCTGGTACAGTGTCACCTTTAACAACATAACCTAATGAACCATTATTCGCTTTTGAACCAGGGTCTCCAGATTCTTTTTTAGCAATTTTACCAAAGTCTTTTGGATTTTCTTTTACTTGTTTTAAGATTTCTTCAGCTTTTTGTTTCGCTTCTTCTTTTGATAAACCAGATTTATCTGATGAAGATTTTATTTTAATTAATATGTGTGAAGCATTTTTTACGTTATCTGCGATATCTTTATCTGTTACTTTAATTGCTTCGTTCATTAATAATTTACGGTACTCGTTTGTTACTTTTGATTCTTTATATTTTTCAACAGTCATACCTGGTTGTTGTTGTGCTAGGATTTGATTGAATTTATCTTTACCACCAGCTTGTTTTACTTCATCGTCAGTTTGTTTGTTGATTTTATCTTCATCTACTTTTTTACCATATTTATCTTTTAAAATATCATTTAAAAGAATTTGGAATGCTGATTTCGCTACTTCATCTTTACCTAAGTTATCAATAACATTTTGAGTTGTAACGTCTCCAGCTTTAGAAGAGATGATAGTTTCACCACTGTTACTACCACATGCAGCTAAACCAAGTACTGAAACTGATAATGTTGCTGGTAATGCAATTTTCTTGAAACGATTCATAAGTAATACTCCTTTTTTCTATATATACTTTGTTATTTATTAAATATACAGAATTATAATGAAAATTAAAAGAAATTATGCTTTTATAAGTACTTCGAAGCCGTGTTTTCTTTCTTCCACAAAACAATCCTTTGGTGCTTTATAGACATAGTTTAAATAGATAAAGTCTATAAGTGAAATACCTAAATTTACTGAAAAAATAAACAGAAAATAATGAGCATAACTTGGTAATAATATTGCACATGATATCGTAATGACTGAAATAATCATAAATGGTAACAATAAAGATAAAATAAACGTATGTTTTTTAACAGGATGATTTAAACGAATATTAAAAATCGGCAACCATTTGTTTTTATTCGTTTGTTGCACGATAAACGACTTTGACTTATGTAAGTAAGGCAATACATGTAATGCCTTATGTAATGGATAAATGAATATCAGTGCAATGACAAAGAATATAAAATGATTGTCAGTGAATACATTGCCAAAAATACTTGTAAAGATTTCAAAGCTAATGATGTATGACAATATCGTAACGAGACACGACATTAAACTGATGCGTTGCACACCAATTGTCGTTTTTGGGTTAATGTTTTTTGAACATAAGAACATGGTACACCTGATTTCTTTTATAATAAATTCACCAAGCCATTATGCATCATCTGAATTATTTTCGTCAAGTAAAATCTTAAGCAGTTCTTCGTGAGAACGATCTAGATGTTCAATAAATTCTTGTCCGTATATTTGAGCAACAATAAATTTTATATCCGCAAAGTTAGGAGAAGTTAATAATACATTTTTATATGCTTCAGTCGCTTCATTAATACGGTCTTCTGATTCTTCATAATGTTTATACGTTTCATATAGTAGGTTTTTACCTTTTTCAGTAAGTTCTAAGTATGTATTACGTTTATCGAACTCACTTTTTGGCATGATTAATAATCCACGTTTTTCTAAATTTTTAGCAAAGTTAAATACTGTAGAAACATGCATTACACCATATTGAGATACTTCAGATATCGTTGCTTTTTCTAAGTTACGAATGATGACTAAAATATGATGTTCGTTGATGTTTAAATCAAACGGTTTAATCCAATTTTGCCAATCTTTTTCTACTGTTTTCCAAAGTGCTTTACTTAATTGTGAGACTTTATGTGTGTAGAGCATTCTTTCTAATGTTTCATGATCACGTTTCATGTCGGTCAGTCCTTTCGAAGATGTATTTTATTATACTATTATAGTAAACCAAAACTATAGAAAAAAGTATGATGAATTTCATCATACCTTTAAATTTTTCATATTAATCTAGAACAATTATAATAGTATCATAGAGTTATTATTTGGAAAAGGCTTTCTTCGCTTCATCGGCACGTGATTTAATGTTATCAACATCAGATTTGATTTGATTTATATTCGGTTGAATATCCTTTTTATACTGATCAATCATCGTTTTTACTTCTTCACCTAAAGTCTTCACAGCTTCTTGAGAAGTTGATTTTACTTTCATCACATTGTCTTTTAATTCTTGTAGTTCTAATTTCATTTGATTACTCGTTGCAGTTGCATCATACTTTGTATCTTTAAATCCTTGTCTTAATGCTTGACCTGACTTTGGTGCATTTAAAATAGCTAAAGCTGTCCCAACAGCTGTACCTACAACTAATCCAGTTGCTACTGATTTTAATTTCATAAGAACACTCCTTTTATTTTAGGTATACCCATATTTCTAGATGTTAAGCATAATTTTAATCATATTGAATCACAAGGTAGTGTTACAATGCTTTTGTGATTTTTTCAACTAAACCATTCATGTATTCATTGTCTTGTGCTAAAGCTTCATGAGTTTCCCATTTGTAACCAAAGCCGTCATCTTTTGAATCAAAGCGCGGAATGATATGGAAGTGTAAATGAAATACGGATTGGTCAGCAAATGCACGATTATTTTGAATGACATTGATACCTTCAGGTTTCAATGTTTCATCGATTGCCTTCGCAACTTTTTGTACAGATGTAATAACATGTTGTAAATCAACAGGATCAATCGCTAAAATATCTTCTGCTGGTGTTTTAGGAATAACTAATGTGTGTCCAACACTTACTTGTGAAATATCTAAAAATGCATAAGTATATTCGTCTTCATAGATTTTATATGATGGAATATCACCTTTTAAAATTTTGCTGAATACTGTTTCTGACATAATTTGTCCTCCTCATCTAGCTGTTTTTCATCATTATTTCTTTATATAAGTTTATGATGATATACTTAAAATTATTATATCAAATAATACGTTTTCAATACATTATGACAATCTTTATATTTTTGCTACAATAAATACAATCTTATAGACTGGAGTGATCTTGTTGACGGTTAAAGTACAACACTTAACAGGTGGATATGCCAACCAACCTGTCATTTACGATATTGATTTTGAATTACAAAAAGGAAGTATTATTGGATTAATTGGGCTCAATGGTGCTGGTAAAAGTACAACGATTAAGCATATGCTTGGTTTATTGCGTCCAATGGAAGGAGATATTTCAATTGATGACATTTCACTAAATCAACAGCCTTATGAATATCGTTCTAAGATTTCATATATTCCAGAGTCTCCAGTGTTATATGATGAACTTACTTTAAAGGAACATATTGATATGACTGCGATGGCTTATGGTTTAACTGAAGAAGAAGCCATGAAACGTGCGAAACCTTTATTAAAGACATTGCGACTAGATGATAAACTCAACGTATTTCCAGCACATTTTTCAAAAGGGATGAAACAGAAAGTGATGATTATTTGTGCATTCATCACACAACCAGACTTACATATTATCGATGAGCCATTTTTAGGTTTAGATCCGTTGGGGATTCAATCGATGTTGGACTTAATGGTTGAAGCGAGAGATGCTGGGAGAACGGTATTAATGAGTACACATATTTTAGCGACGGCTGAAAAATATTGTGATCAATTTCTATTATTACATCATGGGAAATTAGTAGGTAAAGGAACAATTGAAGATTTAAGAAAACAATTTAATATGCCAAATGCTGCTTTAGATGATATATACATTCATGTAACTGGTGATGTGCATGAATAAGGCAAGACAACTTTTCTTAAATCGAAATCAGCGTCATCAAAAAGAAATGATGTATTATAGTAAATTTGTATTTAATGGCCATTTTGTCGTCTTCTTATCGATATTCTTTGGTGCATTAATGCTACAATATTCGCAATTAATTAAGCATTTAGGACCAGGTATTAACTATCATTTAATCATTGGTGTCTTATTATGTCTTGCAATATTAGCACCATTAAAGACGCATATGAAACGTGCAGATGAAATTTATTTATTGAATTTTGAAGGTCAAATGCAACCGTATTTTCAAAGTGCAATTGTACAAAGTTTCTTTAAACGAATTGGTTTATTAGTTGCATTATTTTTAATCTTGCTACCGCTAAATATCAATGCACCAAATTTTTCAAAGAATGGAACAATCATTGTTTTTGTAAGTATGATCATCATATTGTATTTAGGTTTATGTATTAAAGGTGAAATGTTGAAACTATCTATTAAGCCGAGTTACATTAATATCGTTATATTCGTGATTAGTTTAGCAGGAATTTACACAGCATTAGAAGGTATTATTTTCACGCCTATAGTTAGTGTCGTCATGTTTATTGCTTTATTGTATTTGTTAAAGAAAAATACAAAAGACCGCTTAATGGATTTTTCTCATATTATTCAGTATGAAGAGAATTTAACGCAAAATACATATCAAATGATCAATATGTTTACTGATGTTAAAGGGATGAAGGGGACCGCGAAAAGAAGAAAAGTGCTAGATGTATTCTTAAGAACAAAGCCACAAACCTACAATCATCAGCATATGTTTAAGTTTTTGTTTGTTCGTAACTTTTTAAGAAGTAATGATAGTTTATGGATTATTGTTAGATTGTTGATTATAGCAATATGTGCAATGTACTTTTTGAAACATCCATATATAAGTGCCATTTTCGGTTGCTTCTTTGTGTATGTTATGATTTTACAAAGTTCACAGTTTTATAAACAACAAGCCTTTGGACTATGGCCACAAGTGTGGCCAGTCCAAGAACAGCTTGTTATTAAAGGGTTTAATCAATTTTTAACGCAACTGTCATTGACAGTTACGATTATTTTAATGATTGCTTATATGGTGATTTGTACAAAGACTTTTTATATAGGTTTCATTATGATTTTAATCATGCTTTGGACAAAACATCAAGTAACACAAAAGATTTATAAAAAAATGCATTTGTTAAAAGATTAATGCTCTTGTGTCGGTTCAGGTTCAGGTGTTAAATATTTTACAACGTTCATATTATTCGTAAAGTCCTCAGAAGCATAGCTTTTGAGGGCTTCTTTTGTGAATTGATTTTGATATACACTCGATTTCTGGAAATCCTTTAATAAATCCATCGTTTCAAATTGGAAGATAACAGCATAAGTCTTACCTTGAAATGGTTTTAATAATTGATAAGATTTGAACCCTTCATACGAAGACAATTTCGCAGCATCTAGTTTCGTTTCATTAAATACAACTTGTCTCGCTTCTTTAATCGTGAAATATTGTAACAACGTAGGTAAGTTGCTAAGCGCTCCGATTTGATCAATTGTTTCAAATGATTTTGGTGTATTAAAAGCCGTTTTTTCTGTTGTATTTTCAATTAAATAGACTGCATCACTAGAATAAAACTTTTGGATGTCACGCTTCGTATGTTTATTAATAATTTTATCTAAGAAAAACTCAGTGCCATATGTAATAAATGTTTTCATCTCTGTCATATTGTTTCTATCCTCTCTAGTTTAATCTTCATGTTTGGTCAGATACATGTTTATACCCATTTTAAATGAAAAGCATCATTATGTCAGTTTTATGACAAATGAAAGTCGTCTAATAATCGCATCCACGATATGTTAAAATCAAATTATATGAAATAATAGGGGGATTCTATACATGCAATTTAACGATACGATATTAAAGGCAGCACGTGGAGAGGCGCATGCACATACACCTGTTTGGTTTATGAGACAAGCTGGTAGAAGTCAGCCTGAATATCGCAAAATAAAAGAAACACATTCATTATTCGATATTACACATGATCCTGAATTATGTGCTTATGTAACAAAATTACCAGTAGACCAATATAATACGGATGCTGCAATTTTATATAAAGACATTATGTCGCCACTACCAGCTTTAGGTATTGATGTTGAAATTAAATCTGGCATTGGTCCGGTAATTCATAATCCAATTAAATCAATTCAAGATGTTGAAAAGTTAGGGGAAATCAACCCAGAACAAGATGTACCTTACATTTTAGATACGATTAAGTTATTAACAACAGAACAATTGAACGTTCCGTTAATCGGATTTACAGGTGCGCCATTTACATTAGCGAGTTATATGATTGAAGGTGGCCCTTCTAGAAATTACAACAGAACAAAAGCATTCATGTACGAACAGCCTGAAGCTTGGCACCGTTTAATGGAGAAGTTAGGTGATATGTGTATCACTTATACAACTGCACAAGTGAATGCAGGATGTAAAATGATTCAAGTGTTTGACTCTTGGGTAGGTGCTTTAAATGAGGAAGATTATCATATCTTTATTGCACCACATATGGACCGAATCATTAGTGGTATCAAACAAACTGGCGTACCGGTAATTATGTTTGGTGTTGGGGCGTCTCACTTAGTTTCTGAGTGGAATCAATTACCGATTGATGTATTAGGACTTGACTGGCGTATGCAAATTTCAAAAGCACGCGAATTAGGTGTTGAGAAAACGATTATGGGTAATTTAGATCCAGCAATGTTAATTAGTGACTGGTCAGTGATTGAATCACACTTAAAACGCATTTTAGATCAAGGTTTACAATCAGACAAATACATCTTTAATTTAGGTCATGGGGTATTCCCTGAAGTACAACCAGATACATTAAAGCGTGTGAGTCAATTTGTTCACGATTATTCATCAAAATATAAACAATAAGGAGTAAGGCATGGGTAAAAAAGGGTTACTAGTAATGGCGTATGGTACGCCTTACAAAGAAGAAGATATTGAACCATACTATACACATATTAGACATGGTAGAAAACCATCAGAAGAAAGTTTACAAGATTTAAAAGATAGATATCAGGCAATAGGTGGTATTTCACCATTAGCAGGCACAACTGAAAGACAAGCAGAAAGTTTAGTTAAAGCATTAAATGAAGCAACTGGTGAAGATTATCAAGTTTATATTGGTTTAAAACATATTGCACCGTTTATTGAAGATACTGTGAAACAAATGCATGATGATGGGATTACTGAAGCGGTAACGATTGTACTTGCACCGCATTTTTCAAATTTCTCAGTAGGTAGTTACAACAAGCGTGCAGCTGAAGAAGCGGAGAAATATGGTATTGCATTAAAGCATGTTGATCAGTTTTATAATCAAGAAAAGTTTATTCAATTTTGGGTTGATCAAGTGAATGATATACTTGATCAAATTCCTACGGATGCACATGAAAAGACGGTTTTAATTGTGAGTGCACACAGCTTACCAGAAAAAATTAAATTAATGAACGATCCATATCCTGATCAATTAGAAGAAACAGCAACACTCATTGCAGAACGTTCAAACATTTTAAATGTTGAAACAGGATGGCAATCGGAAGGCAATACACCAGATCCATGGTTAGGACCAGATGTTCAAGATTTAACGCGTGCCTTATATGAGGAAGAACAATATGAACATTTCATTTACACACCAGTCGGATTTGTATGTGAACATTTAGAAGTGTTATACGATAATGATATTGAATGTAAAGTCGTATGTGATGAATTAGGAGTACATTACCATCGTCCACAAATGCCAAATACACATGAACTATTTATTGGCAGTATGGTTGATGAAATTATTGAAGTTTTAAATAAATAGGAGATGTTTCTATGAAGAATGTAGCCATTATTGGTGCAGGCATTACGGGATTATCAGCAGCATATTATTTAAGAAAAGCACAAGAGGATATCAATATCGATGTCTATGAACAATCGAATCGTCCAGGTGGAAAGATTAAGACGTACCAAAAAGATGGTTATACGATTGAATTAGGTCCAGAATCATATTTAGGACGTAAAACAATTATGACTGAGCTAGCTACTGAAATTGGATTAAAGGATGAATTGGTTGTCAATAATACTGGGAAAAGTTATATTTACGCCAAAAATAAATTATATCCAATTCCAGGGGGCTCTATTTTAGGGATTCCAACTGAAGTAAAACCATTTGTAAGTACGAAACTGATTTCACCAATCGGTAAGTTACGTGCAGGATTGGATTATGTGAAGCGACCACAAAAGATGTATACAGATATCTCAGTGGGTGCATTCTTTAGACATCGTCTAGGTAATGAAGTATTAGAAAACTTAATTGAACCATTGTTATCAGGTATATATGGTGCGAATATTGATGAATTAAGTTTAAACAGTACTTTCCCTGAATTTAAGCTACAAGAAGAAAAGCATGGCAGTTTAATTAAAGGCATGCGCTATACGAAGAAATTAAGACCAAAACCATCACAAAGTACGCCTTCTAAACCATTAGGCCAATTTAGACAATTTAAAAACGGTCTTGAAGGATTTATTAAGACATTGGAACAGCATTTAGTTCAACAAAATGTAAAGATGCATTACAATCACGAAGTCACAGCGATTCAAAAGAACGAACAAGGCTATTTGATTACGGTAAATGGGACTACGAAACAATATGACCATGTCATCATTACAGTGCCACATACGGTATTTAGAAATTGGTTTGATGATGTTGAAATGAGTTATTTTAAATATATGAAAGCAACAAGCGTCGCAACTGTTGTCATGGCATTTGATGCATCTCAAGTAGATAACAGTGAGGATGGCACAGGATTTGTTATCGCTAAAAATTCAGATACTGTGATTACGGCATGTACTTGGACAGATAAAAAATGGTCACATGCTGCTCCAAAAGGCAAAACATTGCTAAGAGCGTATGTTGGCCGTCCAGGCGATGATGTTATAAAAACGCATACTGAAGATGAAATTGTACAATTAGCAAGACGTGACCTTGATAAAATGATGCATATTACAGGTGAACCAGAATTTACGATTGTAACGAAACTGCCTAATAGCATGCCGCAATATGAAGTAGGTCATAAAGCAAGAATCGATGCAATCAAATCATTCATTCAACAAAAGTATCCTAATTTAATTATTACAGGTGCATCATTTGATGCTATTGGATTGCCAGATTGTATTACGCAAGGGAAACAAGCAGCAGAACAAATTGCAAATATCAAATAAAGAGGTATAAAATGAAATTTATTCATAATAATGACATTCATGATCCTAGCATCAATTTAGCAATGGAAGAATATATATTAAAGAATTTACCAAATGATGAAACATATTTTTTATTTTATGTGAATGAACCGTCAATTATCATTGGAAAGAACCAAAATACATTTGCTGAAATCAATCAAAAATATGTCGATGAAAAAGGGATACATGTTGTTCGTCGAATTTCTGGTGGCGGCGCAGTATATCATGATTTAGGCAATTTAAATTTCAGCTTTGTAACAAATGCCGATGAAGATAGTTTCCATAACTTTAAAAAGTTCACACAACCTATTGTAGATGCACTTCAAACATTGGGTGTAGAAGCAAAGTTATCAGGTCGTAACGACTTGCAAGTCGGAGAACGCAAAATTTCTGGTAATGCCATGTTCCAATCAGGAGATCGTATGTTTTCACATGGCACATTAATGTTAGATAGTAATATTGATGAAGTCGTGAATAGCTTACACGTTAATGAAAAGAAATTAATCTCAAAGGGTATTAAATCGATTCGTTCACGCGTTGCGAATATCTCTGAATTTTTAGAAACACCGATTACTATGGATGAATTTAAAGCACTATTGTTAAAAGCCATCTTTAATAATGAAGCGGTAGATGAGTATGTATTAACAGAAAGCGATTGGCAAAAAATTCATGAAATCAGTGAAGCCAAATATCGTAATTATGAATGGAACTATGGTCGAAATCCAAAGTACAACTATGAAATAAAACAAAAATTTGAAGGCGGCTTATTAGAACTTAAACTTAATGTCAAACACGGTATTTTGGAAGACGTTAAAATATTCGGAGATTTCTTCGGTGTTGGTGAAGTTAAAGAGATAGAAGAGAAAATGACAGGTCTTCCACATCAATTAAAAGCAGTTGAAACTGCACTTGAAGATGTAGATTTCTCTCATTACTTTGGTAGGGTCACTAAAGAAGAATTTTTAAGTTTGATTGCAGTATAATTTAAAAATTTCATAATTAAACAAAGAGACATTGATTAATGATTTTCAATGTCTCTTTTTAATGCTTTAACATATTATGCCTCCAACGCCTTTAATTCATCAGTATAGCGCATAAAATCAACTTCATTATGCGTTAAAAGCGCTTGATCAATTTTTTCAATTAATTGAGCTTTCTTCGCAGACTTAATCGCATCAGTCATTAACAACTCAATATATAAGTCGTGAAGATTTGTTACGAATGTGTGTAAGTTTTGATTTTTAATCTTTGAATATTGATTCATATATACCCCTCCTTAATGATTGTAGTAAGTATAGTACATATACCCATTAAATTCAAGGAATATTCAGAATTTATTAATTATTTTTAGTTTTTATAATATGAAATATGTGAAAATTACGTAAATATTGTAAAATTAATCTATTTGTTAACAAAAAGTTAACTTTTTGATGTAAAATATGTTTATGTTAACTTAGGAGGAAATTTTGATGGATCGATATATCATTAATGAGAAAACAATGTATATTAGAGCTGTTGTTAAAAGTGATGGCGTGTATTCAATTGTGCAAGAATTTAATGAAAAACCAATACTCGTCAAAAAAAAGCCCTGCTTAATAATGGAAGAAACATGTTATTATTACCAAACGACTTATACTGTAAGGAAAGAGATTTCGAGAGATATCGGTAATATTTCTCATAAGCCACCGATTATATTAAGACCAGAAACATCGACTTATTTATTTCCAACACATAGTGATCGGTTAAAAGAGTGTAGTTGGATTAATTTACAATATGTGCATTCCTTTAAAAAGAAAAGTATGAATGAAACATTTGTCGTATTTGATGACAAAACTGAAATTTTATTTCCAGTAAGTGAGTATGTAATGAACAATCAATTCTTAAATACCATTAAGCTAGAATATTTATTAAGAACGAAGTCAATGAAAGTAGATCAAGTGACAAAACTTGCTGTCAATTTTGAGAAATCAAAAACAAGTATATTTGAAGTATTGGCGATGTATGCGATGTTAGACCAAAGTAAAGATACATAAAGATAATAGGGTTATCACTTTAGTGTAAAAGTTCCGTAAATTTATTTATGAAAACTATTGATAAATTTTGGCCACTTGATATAATAGTATTTGTTCCAATTATTCCACAGTAGCTCAGTGGTAGAGCTATCGGCTGTTAACCGATCGGTCGTAGGTTCGAGTCCTACCTGTGGAGCCATTGGAGATGTACTCAAGTTGGCTGAAGAGGCGCCCCTGCTAAGGGTGTAGGTCGGGAAACTGGCGCGAGGGTTCGAATCCCTCCATCTCCGTTACAAACACTTAACCAGAAGGTTAGGTGTTTTTTGTTTATTTATGAATTATTTAACAAAATGGCTTAATAGTGATAATTATCACACGCCTCGAATATCATATCGTGATATAATCAATAAATAAATTATATATGTTCAATTCATTGGCATGTATATTCAAGATACTTGCAGCTAGAGAAAAATATTTGTAGGTAGGAGGGGTCTTGTGCAGCAGAATATGATTAAAGTATTAGAAGGGATTAAAAATCACCAATCATTGAGCTATTCTGATTTGAATTTAACGAAAAATGAATTTGGCGACGTGGTACAAATGATTAAATCTAAAAAATATGCAACTAATATTTATGTCCGAAAAATGGATGATGTATACACGATGATTGATATTTCTGATGGGGATTTAACGAGTAAAGGCTATCATTATTTAGCCGAAGCATTAGATTTTAATGTAACTGATGAATTATAGATGATTTGTGAATTTAATATGATTATTATATATTGATGTTTATAAGAGAGGTTAAGACGAACAGGTCTTAATCTCTTATTTTTATTCTATTAATAAAAGCTATGAGGCCATAAATTATACCATTAGTAAGTTTGTGAAACGAGTAACAATCTCTAAGATCATTATGTTAGAATATAAATGTAGATGATGACTAAAGAAATGATTGAGGAGGAAGAACATATGAAAATTGTAATTGCAGGATCAGGAGCTATGGGAGGCCGTGTTGGTTTATATTTAACAGAAAGTGGTCAAGATGTTATGATGCTAGATGCTTGGCAAGCACATGTTGATGCAATGAATGAACAATTAATCGTGAATTCATATGGAGAACAAACGAAACATCAAGTTAAAGCTGCATTATTTGAAGATTATAAAGAAGAAGCAGATTTAGTGATATTATTAACAAAAGCATTAACGGCAGAAGCAACGATTGATCAATTGATTGCTCAAGGGGTAATTACAAAATCAACAAAAGTAATGTCATTAATGAATGGTTTAGGGCATGGCGATATGCTGTTGAAAAAATTAGATCAAGAGCAAGTGATATTAGCAGTTACTATGTGGTCTGCTGGATTAAAAGGTCCAGGTGAATTGATTTTAGAAGGTACTGGTAATATTGAATTTGGATATCCAGATGGACATGTAGATGCATACTTAGAAGCATTAAAAGAAATTTTTGATAATGCGAAGTTAAATGGTCATATTAGCCAAGATATCGTAACAACTATTTGGAATAAAGCATTAGTAAACTGCTGCTTCAACACGTATTGTTCAGTAACAGATAAACGTATCGGTGAGTTCGGTGCTTATGAAAAGTCTGATGAAATGTTAATTCCATTAGTGAAAGAAATCATTGCAGTAGGCGCAACAAAAGGTGCAAAATTAGACTTTGAAGCAACAATGAAAAAATTCCATGCAATGTATTCACCGGATGTAGTTGGTTTACATTATCCTTCAATGACGCAAGATATTCATAATGGCCGTAAAACAGAAGTTGATTTCTTAACAGGGGCAGTTAGCCGTTTCGGAGATGAAGCGGGTATTGAAACACCATACTGTGATATCTTAACGCATTTAGTACATCAAATTGAAAAGTAATTATCAGATTTAATTTTGAAGGAATGGAGAAATCCATTCCTTTTTTGTTATGGTTATTTGTTATGTGACTGGCTAGTATTTACCGAATACTAGCCACTGGGAGAGGAAATGGGTGTATTTTGTGGTTGAGTGGCTAGTATTTACCGAATACTAGCCACTGGGAGTGGAACTCGGCGTATTTTAAGGGTGACTAGCTAGTATTTAGATTATATCCATCAGAACAGTTTAAATAATAAGCACTTTTAAAGGAGTTAAATTTGTATGTAAATGTGAACATTTAAGGTGAATTATACACTTCTTATTGACATTATTATCGCTAATTTATATACTTAAGAAGTTCGATTGATTTTAGTAATTGTTGTGACGAATTACACTTTTTAATTGTTGACGCAGCAATATGAACAATGTTATATTTTTAAAGTACTCTTTTGAAACGAGTAAAAAATATTATTAACGCGGGATGGAGCAGTCTGGTAGCTCGTCGGGCTCATAACCCGAAGGTCGGTGGTTCAAATCCGCCTCCCGCAATTAAAGTGGTCCCGTGGTGTAGCGGTTAACATGCCTGCCTGTCACGCAGGAGATCGCGGGTTCGATTCCCGTCGGGACCGCCATTTGGCTCAGTAGCTCAGTCGGTAGAGCAAAGGATTGAAAATCCTTGTGTCGGCGGTTCGATTCCGTCCTGAGCCATATTTTTAAGTGTGGCGATTGTGGCGAAGTGGTTAACGCATCGGATTGTGGTTCCGACATTCGTGGGTTCGATTCCCATCAGTCGCCCCATTGTTAATTTCGCGGGTGTAGTTTAGTGGTAAAACCTCAGCCTTCCAAGCTGATGTTGTCGGTTCGATTCCGATCACCCGCTCCATATTATCCACAGTAGCTCAGTGGTAGAGCTATCGGCTGTTAACCGATCGGTCGTAGGTTCGAGTCCTACCTGTGGAGCCATTTAGGCCCCTTGGTCAAGCGGTTAAGACACCGCCCTTTCACGGCGGTAACACGGGTTCGAATCCCGTAGGGGTCATTTAATCAGAGACGAAAAATTGTCTCTGATTTTTTTTTGGATAAAAATAAATATAAATACGTACACTTTTATGAATTGTGCATGTATAATAAGCTTAATACGATATAAAATATAGGTGATGTCATGAGAGTAAAACAATCGACTAGAGCAACGTTAGAAAATCTGAAATATCCATTAAGATATAAACGTTTTTCTAAAATATTTAAACGAATAAAAAAATCAGACCGACGTTTCTTTATCAAGTTATTAAAAACAATTTGTAAAGATATC
This sequence comes from Macrococcus sp. DPC7161, assembly GCF_004117835.1. Taxonomy (GTDB): domain Bacteria; phylum Bacillota; class Bacilli; order Staphylococcales; family Staphylococcaceae; genus SDSC01. The sequence goes on from NZ_SDSC01000010.1 coordinate 54,995, forward strand.
GAAAATAAAGAAATGATACACTTTGCGACTTTTAGTCAAGTCAATTTAAATCAACATGGTTTATTACTTTTAATGAAGAATAGAGTCATTTTAGTGCATAGTAAAGTTAAGTCAAGACGTATTTTTTATGAAGTAATTCCTTATAATGATATTTTAGATATCGACTTTGATTTAGGTGAAGAAGCATATGGTCATTTGTATATGAAAGCAAAACGTGAGCATTTGACAGATAAAAATTATAAAATAAGATTAATACGTAATGAAGATTTACCACAAATTGTACAATTCATACGTAATCATTTATAAGGGGTGAGTATATGTCAAACATCGATAAGTTAGTTTCATATGCACAATTAAAATTAGGTCAATTTGGCCAAGATTACAGAGAAAATCATGAACATGATGCAGTACAAGAAATTCAGCCTAAATCATATGATGTGAATGGTTCTACAATTACTGTACATTACGATGCACATGATTACACTTTAAACTTAGAAGAATCAGGTGTTTCTGAAGTAACTGAAGCAGATGCGAAAGCAGTTGTTGATAGATTAAATTCATTCTTTGGATAAGATAATTATGAGGGTAAGACTTTTTGGAGTCTTACTCTCTTTTTTGTGGTGATATTTATTTGAATTTTTTTGTGTTGTGGCACTCAGATACATTTTGAGTGCCACAACTAAAAGAATCATCGAAATTTCATGGAGTAGTGGCACTCAGATTCGTTTTGAGTGCCACAACGAAAAGAATCATTGAAATTTCATGGAGTAGTGGCACTCAGATTCGTTTTGAGTGCCACAACGAAAAGAATCATTGAAGTTTCATGGAGTAGTGGCACTCAGATTCGTTTTGAGTGCCACAACGAAAAGAATCATTGAAGTTTCAAGTCAAGTCCATATTATTGTGTAATAAAAATTACAATGCAAATTAACCTATTACTTTAAAAATGTTTTGTTAATATCAAGTGTTTCAGACAAGTCTAATAAAACTGCTCCTATCAATCTAAAAGCAGAATCTTGATTAGGGAAAATTCTAATTACTGACTCCCTTCTTCGTATTTGAAGATTAGTATTTTCTATACTGTTTGTAGTCCTGATATGTTTATGATGTCTCTCAGGGAATTTGAAAAATTGAGTGGCATCATGGAACCCTTCATCAAGTATATCTATAACTTTTTGAAACTTGGGGTTGTCTTCGACAAGAGAAATAAATTCGTCTCTTAATTCCTTTGCATGTTGTATTGTTGGAGCTCTAAAAATACTCTTAAGTATTAGTCTTTCTTGTTCTGTATTCTTCTTCGGCATAACATCAATCATGTTTCTTAAAAAATGTACTGTACATCTCTGCCATGGAACATCAAGAAATTCTTCTTTAATAGCTGATTTTAAGCCTTTATGTGCATCTGAAATTATTAGGTTCGGATTTGAAAATCCTCTAGCTCTTAAATCAGCAAAAAATTCTTGCCAGGCGATATGAGACTCTTTTTCAGAAACACTGAAACCGACTAATTCTCTTTTGTCTTGATGATTAATCGCTTGAGCAATATAAACAGCTTTAGACACTATTTTATGGTTTTCTCGCACTTTAATATACATAGCATCTACAAACAAATACTTGTATGTATTTTTAGTTAATGGTCTTTCTGACCATCGTTTAATTTCAGGATCTAATTTCTTCAGCATATTAGAAACAAAAGATTTAGACACTTGTTTGCCAGCTATGGATTCAACAAGTTTAGTTACTTTTCTTGTTGAAACACCATTTACAACTGATTCAATCATCATCAGTACCAATGTTTGATCCATACGTGAATACTTTTCAAATAGCTCAGTAGAGAATTCACCATCTCTAGTTCTAGGAATTTTGAGGTCAATAGTACCGACAGGTACAGTAAGCTGTCTTTCATAATAACCATTGCGAACTGCTTGTCTTTCATCTGTTTTTTCCTTGATATTTGCGTTGACCAACTTGTCACGTTCAGCTTCCATATACGCATTCATAATGGTGATAAGCTGTCCTTTAATAACATTGTTTAAATTACAATTTAATAATTCTTTTGTCATTTCTTCGAAATTTAATGTAAAATGAATCTGAGTCATTATATAGCCACCTCTACAATTTTTCTTGGTCGATTACATTGTACATTAGTGAGCTTATAATGGCTCTTTATATTACACAATTATATGGACACTTCCAAGTTTCATGGAGTAGTGGCACTCAGATACATTTTGAGTGCCACAACGAAAAGAATCATTGAAATTTCATGGAGTAGTGGCACTCAGATACATTTTGAGTGCCACTACTAAATCAAACCATACCTAACCAAATCATCCCAAATTAAAATAAAAAATACTCATAAATCACAATGGATTTATGAGTAGCTATCACTATTAAATGGCTAATGTTGCAATGACATAAAGTGCAAAGGCAAATAAGAAACCAAATACAGTATTAAATTGTCCTGTAACTTTCATTGCAGGCATTAATTCGATTGGTGTGTCGCCTCTTAAGAAACGTCGAACAGCTTTAATTGGTAAATTACCACTTAAAATCACAATGAATAATAACCAAGAGCCATAGTTTTGAAATGCAGCATAGAACACAATTAAGAAGCTGATTAAATAAAGTACAGCCATCGTCATGACTGCAAATGTTTTACCTACTAAAATAACATAAGTTTTACGTCCGCTTGCTTTATCTTTCACACGGTCACGAATATTGTTTGCCATATTGATCATACCGATATTAATCGATACAGGTATACTCATTAAAGCAGGATAGAAATGATAATAGTTACCTGTTTGGATAAAGAATGTGATCATAATAATCATGAATCCCATGAAGAACCCTGCAAAGATTTCTCCGAACGGTGTCCATGAAATCGGTACTGGACCACCTGTATAAAAATAACCAACTGCCATACAAATGATACCTACAATCAATACAAGCCATGATGATTTCATGCAGATATAAATACCAAGGATTGCTGCAATGACATAAAATGCAATTGCTAAGTTGTAAACTGTTTTAGGTGACATGCCATTACGAACGATAGCACCACCAATACCAACTGACGTATGATCATCTAGTCCTCGTTTATAATCGAAATACTCATTAAACATATTTGTTGCCGCTTGAATGAGCAAACATGCAATCAACATTACAATTAACAGGTCTATTTTTATTGGCGCAAAGTATTTTGCGCAGGCTGTACCAACTAATACAGGTACAAAACTTGCTGTTAACGTATGTGGACGCATAAGATGATAATATTTCATAAAACCAGAATGCGTTTTTAAATGTTCAGACATGATTTTACCTCTTTAAATTTATTTTGTTCTTGTTAAATTTTATGATTTATTTTGTAAACAGTCAATATGGTGCGAAAGACTATATTAATATATAGATTTAGTGATAAAATAGACTTAATATTGCTTGAAAGAAGTGTATAGTGTGAATGACCATTCAAACGTATGTGAACCTAGTGTTCATATTTATAAAATCAATAAAATATTAAATATATATCAACTGTATTGTCATTTTAATGATAAAAAATCAGTATTGATTAATAAAGATAAAAGCTTTCAATGGATTGGTATTGGTCAATATAAAGCCATTCAATTAGATGAAATCAATCCCGCTGCAGTTGAAAAGACGTTTAAAGGTTATTTTAAACATATAGATACAGATTTAAAACGTCACGTAAAACTTTTCGGCGGATTTCATTTTGATCAATTAGGGAGTTCGTACTTTAAAGACTTTGATTTAAGTCATTTTTATATTCCTAAAGTTCAAATTGAAATAGCAAACGGTGAAACGATAGTAACTTTAATCGATGGATCACAAGAGGAATTAAATCAAATTGTTCTTGCTATTGAAAACTTAGATACACTGATTGGCAATTTAAATATTACAATCAATACACCTGAAATTGCTTCTGTAGTTGATTTGGATTTGAATCAATTCAAAGATAATGTATTAAAGGCGACGCATTTAATGACCACTTCGGATTTAGATAAAGTGGTGTTAAGTCGAAAAAAACGTGTTCAAATGACACATATTGATCCAGCAGATATTTTGTATCGTGCTTTAACAAATGATGAATTTAGTTATTTTGCGATGATACCATCAAATGATGCCATCTTTATTACGAAAACGCCTGAACAACTTGTAAAGTTAGAAGGTCAAACTTATGTAACGAATGCAATTGCAGGCACGATGGATAAAAATATGCCAGATGCTAAAAATGTATTGTTAAATGATGAGAAAAATTTAATGGAACATCAATTGGTAACCAATAGCATTGTGAGTGATTTAAAACAAGTGACAGAGGATATTGTTTATCATCATTCACCAATCATTATGGAAAATCAATTTTTCTATCATCTGTATACACCGATATCAGGGAAGTTACAAAATGCGAGTTTACTAGACCTTGCAAAAATATTACACCCAACACCAGCGTTAGGAGGGTTCCCGAAATATTTATCTAATGCATTTTTAAAAGAAGCCAATGAAGAAAGAGGGCTTTATGGTGCACCACTTGGCTATATGGATTTATGTGGTGATGGTGAGTTTATTGTTAGCATTCGATCAATGCTAATACAAGGTAATGAAGCGTTGATGTTTGGTGGTTGTGGTATTATTAAGGACAGTCAAGTCGATTTAGAAGTACATGAAACAGAAATCAAATTTAATCCAATGTTTAAAATGTTAGGTGGAAAATTATGAATCAACATTTAACTGAACAAGTCTTTACACTCGTTCGTGAATTATATCAATATGGTGTTCATGAAGTGGTGATTTCACCAGGTTCAAGATCAACACCAGTTGCGATAGCGTGTGAAGCACATCCAAAAATGAAAACGTACATACATCCAGATGAAAGAAGTGCAGGTTTCTTTGCATTAGGTTTGATTAAAGCGACAAAAAAACCAGTAGCGATACTTTGTACTTCTGGAACAGCAGCAAGCAACTTTACACCAGCTGTATCTGAAGCGGATTTAAGTCAATTACCACTTGTTGTTTTAACGAGTGATCGACCACACGAATTAAGAAATATGGGTGCACCTCAAGCCATTCAACAGGTGAATATGTTCCAATCATTTACGAAATTTCAAAGTGATTTCCCGTTAGCAGATGGTGAAGCATTAACAATTGATATGATTGAAAATACAATCATGCAAGCATCCCAATATTTTTATGGTCCAGAAACTGGTGTCGTGCATTTCAACTTACCATTTAGAGAACCTTTACTTCCTGATTTATCATTAAAGCATTTGATGTACACAGGTAAGAAACCTCTAGTGAAATATAATAAACAATTTGATGTATCAATTGTTAAACCAATATTAAAAGAAACGAATGGGGTTATTATTGCTGGGGATTGCCAGAATATTGATTTGTCTGAAATGCTTACATTTTCAACGATTCACAATATTCCAATCATCGCATGTCCACTTAGTGGCATTCGTCATACGATGCATCCAAATGTGATCACAACAGGGGATCATTTATTTAAAGTCATGCAAGATATTGAGCCAGGCTTCATTATTAGAGTCGGTAAAGCGCCTGTTTCTAAATCGACGAACCAATGGATTAAAAAACAAAACGTGCCACAAATATTGATTCAAAGTCAAACATTACCAAAATACTTCCCGAAAATGCCTGATCTATATTTAGAAATGAGTCCAAACGATTGTTTTAGACAACTGAGTAATTTAGAAGTTTCAACAAGTAAGCAATGGTTGAATTTATGGCAGAAAATGAATGATATTGCGATTCATGAAATCCATCTGTATCAATTACAAGTTAATGATGAAGGAAGTATTTATCCACAACTGTTTGAACAAATGACGAATGAAGATGTATTATTCTTCGGGAATTCTATGCCGATTCGTGATGCGGATTCATTCTTCGTGAAATATAAGGGTCTACCATATTGTAACCGTGGTGCCAATGGTATTGATGGTGTTGTTTCAACCGCACTTGGTATGGCAGCACATAAAAAAGTAACATTGTTTATCGGTGACATTTCTTTTTATCACGATATGAACGGATTAATCATGTCGAAGCTGGATCATATTGATATTAATATCGTTGTCTTTAATAATAACGGTGGGGGTATCTTTAGTTATTTACCACAAAGTGAGGAAGAACAATACTTTGAACGCTTATTTGGTACACCATTGGATTTAGATTTCAGTCATACAGCAAAGTTATATGACTTTAACTATGTAAAATACAATGTGTTCGACAAAATCACATTACCAACAAGTGGACGTAACATCATTGAAATCAAAACAGATCGCAATGATAATGTCATTGCACACAGAAGTTTAACCGAAAAAATTAAGGCAGCCATTGAAGATGCAGCAAAAAAATAGCATATTACTAGTGATGTTGCATGGCTTTTTAGGCAGTCATCAAACCTTTTTAAATCATCAAACACACATTGAAAATGAAGATGATCAAATTAAAGTATTATCGATTGATTTACCTGGGCACGGTGCAAAGTGTGAAGATGATGTGACTTGGGATTTTGAATTTGTATCGCGCTATGTATTAGAAATGATAAAATCACATCAACAATATAGGCGTGTAGTATTAATGGGATATTCTATGGGGGGACGCGTTGCATTGTATATAGCAACGCATTATCCAAATGCAATAGATGGTTTAATCATTGAAAATGCATCACCCGGCATAGAAGAAATAGAAGAACGACAGAAGCGACACTTACTAGACGTTGCACGTGGTGAAGCGATTGTTAAAGATTATAATGGCTTTGTTGAACGCTGGGCACTGTTACCTTTGTTTAATACTGCAAAGCCATTACCTGAATCAGTCGCCAAATCACAACAAAGGATTCGTTTATCACATGAACCAAATCAATTAAAAAAAGCTTTAGCGGATTATGGGACGGGCAACCAACCTAATTTATGGCCACTATTAACTCAAATTAAAGTACCTGTGTTACTTTTATCAGGGACATTAGATGTGAAATTTACCAATATCACGAAACGTATGCATCAGTTAATTCCGAATAGCATGCATATTGAATGTAATGCAGGCCATACAATTCATGTGGAAGATTCAAGATTTTTTGATACAATAATAGTATCGTTCATTAAGGAGGAAATACAGTGACTAGAGTTTGGGAAACAATTAAAGAATATGACGAAATAAAATATGAGTACTTTGAAGGTATCGGTAAAATTACGATTAACCGTCCTCATGTACGTAATGCATTTACACCTAAAACAGTAATGGAAATGATTGATGCATTTTCACGTGCACGTGATGATCAACGTATTGGTGTGATCGTTTTAACAGGTGAAGGCGATATGGCATTCTGTTCAGGTGGAGACCAAAAAGTACGTGGCCATGGTGGTTACGTAGGTGACGATAATATTCCTCGTTTAAACGTATTAGATTTACAACGTTTAATTCGTGTTATTCCAAAGCCAGTTATTGCGATGGTTCGTGGTTATGCAATCGGTGGTGGACACGTATTACATGTAGTATGTGACTTAACAATTGCTGCTGATAATGCACGTTTCGGTCAAACAGGACCTAAAGTAGGTTCATTTGATGCTGGATATGGTTCTGGTTATTTAGCACGCATTATTGGTCATAAAAAAGCACGCGAAATTTGGTACTTATGCCGTCAATATGATGCTCAAGAAGCATTAGATATGGGCTTAGTGAATACAGTAGTACCTTTAGCAGATATCGAAGATGAAACAGTGAAATGGTGTAAAGAAATTTTACAACACTCACCAACTGCTTTACGTTTCTTAAAAGCAGCGATGAATGCAGATACAGATGGCTTAGCTGGTTTACAACAATTCGCTGGTGATGCGACATTACTTTACTACACTTCAGACGAAGCGAAAGAAGGTCGTGACGCATTTAAAGAGAAACGCGAACCTAACTTTGATCAATTCCCTAAATTCCCGTAAGCAAAAAGCAGCCTAGTGCTGCTTTTTTTGTGCAGTTTTTGAACGTCAAATTAATCTTTTTGGTATGATAAGAATAAGGAAGTGAAGTCATGAATTGGTTAAAACTAGCAGCAGCACAATATCCGAATAAAGCTGCCATCATTTATTCAAATCAAACCATTACATATAAAATGCTCTATCACAATGCAATGAAAGTAGCCTATCAATTAAACACATTGGATGAAAGACGCATTGCGATTCAAGCTGAAAATACATTAGAAGATGTTTATTTCATTCATGGTGCGATATTAGCAGGTATTGAAATGGTCATGATCAATAAACATTTAACGACAAAAGAAATTACAGGACAAATGAAGTCTGTTGATACACGTCTTTGTTTTAGCAATCAAACGCTAGACATGGATTGTATCCATAAACAACAATTTATCACTCGTGCCTTAAATCAATCTAACCTATTTAAAGGTGTAGACAATAAAGATGAAGATATCTTATCCATCATGTTTACGTCTGGCACAACTGGTGTTCAAAAGGCAGTGCCACAACGCTTTAAAAACCACGTTGCAAGTGCGGTCAATTGTAAAAAGACATTTGTATATGATCACGATGCAGTTTGGTTAGATGTATTGCCATTATTTCATATTAGTGGCTTAAGCATTTTATTAAGAGCGGTAATGGATGGCTGCACAGTGGTCTTACATGATCAATTTGAACCTTCAAAAATCATTCAAGATTTAGCACAATACAAAGTGACACATCTATCACTTGTTCCTCAAACACTTGAGCGATTAATTCAAAATGGTCTTAACGAACGCTATCATTTACAAGGTGTATTGATAGGTGGCGCGAAACTTGATGAGCGATTACTTGAAACATCACGCCGTTTAAACATACCAATCTATACTTCGTTTGGGATGACAGAAACGTGTTCTCAAATGATTACCGCAACACCAGAAGATATTCAAAAGCACTTTAAAAGTGTAGGACGAATGAATGACAATTTAAAATTGTTTGAAACTAATGATGGTATTTATGAAATTGGTGTACGTGGTGGTAATGTCATGGATGGTTATTTATATCCTGAAAATGCTAATGATATCAGTTTTAAAGAAGGCTATTTTTTAACGGGTGATATCGGTTATGAAGATGATGGTTATTTATATATTTTAGATCGTCGTAAAGATTTAATCATTTCAGGTGGAGAAAATATATATCCTAGTGAAATTGAACAAATCATACTGAATCATTGTGATATTAAAGCCGTTGCAGTGATTGGTGTACCAGATGAAAAGTGGGGAAGTAGACCAGTTTGTTTGTATGAAGCACAAGAGAATCAAGATAGTGAAATCCAAGCAATATTAAATACGCATTTAGCAAAATATAAACACCCAAAAACATTGATTCATGTTGAAAACTTAATGAGAACATCAAATGGCAAAATTTCAAGATCACAAATAAAGGATTGGTATTTAAATGATTATCTCAAAGCTTAATCTATATATCTTTGAAGCACCATTTAAACAGCCTATAAAAACAGTTAAAGTCAACATGCATTCAAGAAAAGTATTGATTGTTGGATTAGTCATTGACGATAAGGAATATTTCTCAGAATGTAATGCATTTGAGACGAATTGGTATCATCATGAAACGATAGAAACGGTGATAAAAGATATTAAAATCATTTTTGAGCGACTAAAGGGGAAAACAATCCATCAAATTGAAGACATTCAACAGTTCCTTTTACCAAATTCACCAAATGCCAATGCGTGTATTGATGTATGTGTATATCAAGCCTTTCATACACAAGCATCTGTTCAAATACCAATCGGCCAAACATTAAATATCGGCCAAACCAACATAATACCAAATGCCAAACGCATCAAATTAAAAATGCATTCAAACGTATTGTCACAAGTCGAAAACATTAGAAAAGTGAGCAACATTCCAATAGTGATAGATGCCAATGGCACATTAGATCAAAATCATTTTTCATTATTAAATACATTATCCAAATATGACATCTTGTACTTTGAAGAACCATTTTCAAAAATACGAGATTATCACAAGTGTCACCAACATTATCCCAATGTTAAGCTTGCAATAGATGAAAGTGCAACAAGTATAGAAGCCATCAATCAATTTGAAGAGAGCATATCATATGCTGTTATTAAATACAGTAGAATCGGTAATGTGAGTCAATTGCTTGAACAGCAATTACCATTACAATGTGTCGCAGGTGGTATGTATGAGTATCAACTAAGTAAATATTTCACCGCAAAACTAGGTGAACACTTCAATACCGTACCCGATGTCACACCAAGTGGCACATACTTTACGGAGGATTATGCGAAATTTACAGAAACCATTAACGATGAAATGGCATTATCATTTCCAAATGTACAAAAAGAAAGATTAAAGCTGATAATTGAGAAATAGTCTTTTGCCTTGGGTTAACTGTGGCGATAAAAAGTAATTATCGCTATAGATGGAGCGATACGCCCAACAAAGTATGATAACAGTGGCGATAAAAAGAGTTTATCGCCACAGATAGAGCAGTATGCCCAACAAAGTATGCCAACAGTGGCGATAAAAAGAAATTATCGCCACAGATAGAGTAGTATGTCCATCAAAGTGTGCCAACAGTGGCGATAAAAAGAATTTATCGCCACAGTTAGAGCGGTACGCCCATCAAAGTGTGCCAACAGTGGCGATAAAAAGAATTTATCGCTATAGATAGAGCAGTATGCCCAACAAAGTATGCCAACAACGGTGATAAAAAGGAAATATCACCGTTGTTTAATAAAAAAGAACCGTACATTTTACTTGAAGTGCACCCCTAAAGTTGAACCTTAAAATTCAACTTTAGGGGTGTTTATTTTGAATAAAAAGCATGAACTTGATTTTAAATTAAGACTTATTAAAGAATATAAAGATGGAAATAATGGCTATGA
>NZ_SDSC01000011.1 GCF_004117835.1 Macrococcus sp. DPC7161
CCTCCATGCAGAGAAAAATATTATCCGGTATTAGCTCCGGTTTCCCGAAGTTATCCCAGTCTTATAGGTAGGTTACCCACGTGTTACTCACCCGTCCGCCGCTAACATCAAAGAGTGCAAGCACTCTCGTCCGTTCGCTCGACTTGCATGTATTAGGCACGCCGCCAGCGTTCATCCTGAGCCAGGATCAAACTCTCCATGAAAGATTGCTTGATATAAGCTCTTGATTGGTTGAGCCAATCACTCTTTGGGAGTGAACTAAGTTCACTCAAATTATTGGAATTAACGTTGACATATTGTCATTCAGTTTTCAATGTTCATTTTTTGTTGCTACAATTAACAATTTTACCAGGTTTAAAACCTTTGGTCAAGCTTTATTTTGAAGAAGTTTTACACTCTTTCGTTTCGCTTGTTGTTATCTCGTGGCTGCCTTATAAATATTACTAGCTTTGAAAGTGTTTCGCAAGTGTTACTTTTACACTTTTGAAATTCTTTTATTAAGCTCGTTTCGGCTATTTTGTTCGCGTCGTTTTGACGACTTTTATATAATATCAAGTCCCACAATTTTGGTCAATACTTTTTATTAAACTTTTTCAAGATTTTTTAAAGTTCTTTTTCAATAGTAAACACCTACACTAAAACGCACTTTATTGCATAGAAAAAACGGACAAAAAGTGACGATTCACTCTTTGTCCGCTTGTTTATTAACGTTTCTTCTTTTTCTTCGGTTTGACTGTTGTGTTCTTTCTTGCAGGTTGAGGTGCTTCTGGTTCAACCCATGTCCCTTGTCTGATCTTTCTTTGCTTTCTTTCTTCTAATGAAAATGCATTATATTTTGGTAAAGATAACAATTGAAATGCATTACATAGAAGTAATGCAAAAATTGTGCAATATAGCCAAGTTGTATCTTTAACTTTCAAAAATGGGATCAGTTCAACTGTCGTCATCACAATCATAAAAAACATTGCCGGAATAAACACTTGTTTCCCCGTTAATTTGTTTTTATAAATACTCACTGCAATACCAAAGATTAATATCAATATTGGAATCCATATAAATTTCAAAATGTCGCCATCTGCTTTACCGAAACGAATGTATCTGAAATAGACTAAATCCACCAATGCAAATAATATAATGACGACTTGGATTGGGTTCCAACCACCTTTAAATATACCTAGTCCCATTTGATGAATGAACAAGTACGCGAAAAATGCCAATTGACTAATCGATGCAATTAATAGTCCATAGCCCATGAACCATACAAGTGCAGCAAAAAATTCTCCGATTTCGCCTTTAAATAAATATACAGTTAACTTATCATAGCCAAAAATCAAACTGACCATTACTGTGACAACCAAACCTATGAGTAGTGTGATACCATAAAACTTACCTAAATTCTTTAATGTCACTTTATTCCCTCGTTATTCTATATTCTTATGTTACTTCTTTCTTACTTTTCAAGCTTACTAACGATATTTTTAGCAATACCATCATAAATTTGACCTAATTGATGTGTTGGTTGGTACACTGATGGTGCAAAATCATCTTCATTATAGTCAGGTTGTGCTAATGGTAATTGTCCTAATAATCCTGTTTTTAATTCTGTTGCTAATTTTTCACCGCCACCACGGCCGAATACATATTCTTTATTGCCTGTTTCTTTTGACTCAAAGTAAGACATGTTTTCAACGACACCTAAAATTTCATGGTCCGTATGTAACGCCATCGCACCAGCACGTGCTGCAACAAATGCCGCTGTTGGATGAGGTGTTGTTACTACAATTTCTTTACTCTTCGGTAACATAGTATGTACATCTAATGCCACGTCACCTGTTCCTGGTGGTAAGTCTAATAATAAATAATCTAATTCTCCCCACTCTACTTCTTGGAAGAAATTATTGATCATTTTTCCAAGCATCGGTCCACGCCAAATCACTGGTGTATTCTCTTCAACGAAAAATGCCATCGAGATCACTTTCACACCAAATCGTTCTACAGGTACAATCATCTCACCTTTAATTTGTGGGCGCTCAGAAATCCCCATCATATCAGGTACACTAAATCCGTAAATATCAGCATCTACCAAGCCGACTTTCTTGCCTAAACGTGCTAATGCAACGGCTAAGTTAACAGATACCGTTGATTTACCAACGCCGCCTTTACCTGAAGCAATTGCGATAAATTGTGTTTTACTGTTTGGATCTACTTTACGTTCAATTTCAGACATAGATTGTCCACGGAAAGCTTCTAATGCTGCGTCGTCTAATTGTTCAAAACGGATACCAACTGTTTTAGCACCATTATTCTTTAAAGTATCTACAATTTTCATTTGTAAATCTAATTGCTCTTGACCACCTAATTTAGCCATCGCAATCTTAACACTGATATGTTCTTTTTCTTCTTTAATAGAAACTTCTTTAACGCCACCTGTTTCCTTTAAAGGTAAGTTTACGATTGGATCTTTAATTTCTCCTAAAAGTTCAATAGCTTGTTCTTTTGTAATCACGTCAAAAACTCCTTTTATTCACATTAACTACAGTTTATCAAACAAATTCAATTTTGTAAGTGTTTTAATCTTAAGAAGTTTAAGTATATTTTGTTTCGAAAAATGAAAATTTGTATATACTAATATTATGAAACATGAGGAGGCTTATATGGAAAAGAATAAAACAATGATGCAGTACTTTGAATGGCATCTTAAAAGTGAAGATAATTTGTTCCAAAAGTTACAAGCTGAAGCAAAGAATTTAAAAGAAGCTGGCATTGATGCAATATGGATACCCCCTGCAACAAAAGCGGATCATGTAGAAAACACAGGTTATAGTGTATACGACTTATACGATTTAGGTGAGTTTGATCAAAAAGGTCAAAAACGTACGAAGTATGGAACTAAAGAAGATTTATTAAACGCAATTAACGCTTGTCATGATGCAGATATTCAAGTATATGCTGACGTTGTATTGAACCATAAAGCAGGCGGAGATGAAACTGAAGTGATGAAAGTCGTTGAAGTGGATCCAAACGATCGCACGAAAGTCATTAGTGAGCCGTTTGACATTGAAGCCTTTACTAAATTTACTTTCCCTGGGCGTAATAATCAATATTCAGATTTTAAATGGAATTTTAATTACTTTAACGGTGTCGATTATGACCACCGCACAGGAAAAACAGGAATTTATAGAATTTTGGGAGAAAATAAAGGTTGGAATGAAAATGTCGATGATGAAAAAGGCAACTTCGACTATTTAATGTTTTCAAACGTCGATTACAAACATCCTGACGTACGTGAAGAAATCATCAAATGGGGCAAATGGTTCATGGATGAAACAGGTATAGATGGGATGCGTTTAGATGCGGTTAAACATATTGAAAGTTATTTTATTAGAGATTTTACAAAAGCAATGTATGACCATAAACAAGCACCATTTTATTTTGTTGGGGAGTTTTGGAATCCTGATTTACAAACAAATGAAAGTTTCTTAGATGATGCGGATTATAATTTAGATTTATTTGATGTGCAGTTACACTTTAATTTGATGAGTGCTTCTGAACAAGGGGAAGCATATGATTTACGTACGATATTCGATGGCACCTTAGTAAAAAACGAAAAAATGAACGCCGTAACTTTTGTTGATAACCATGATTCTCAACCTGGAGAAGCACTTTCTAGTTTCGTGAAAGATTGGTTCAAACAGAGCGCTTATGCATTAATCTTATTAAGAAAAGATGGTTATCCTTGCGTATTTTACGGTGACTATTATGGTATTCCTCATAGTAATGTAGCTTCATTTAAGGATGCAATCAATCCATTATTATACGTCCGAAAAAACAAAGCTTACGGCGACCAAGATGATTATTTAGATGATCCACAAACAATTGGATTTGTTCGTCGCGGTGTTCAAGAAATTGAACAATCAGGTTGTGCAGTCATTATTAACTCAGCTCAAGAAGAAGCAGAAAAACAAATGCATGTTGGCGTTGAACGTGCTGGTCAAATCTTTATTGACTACACAAATACAAGAAAAGATGAAATCGTTATTGATGAAGAAGGTAATGGTGTATTTAAAGTAAATCCAGGAAGTGTATCGGTTTATTGTCAAAAAGACTAAGGGAATCCTTAGTCTTTTCTATTTAAGTCTTCACTTTCTGGATAGAAGAGTTCAGTGAGTAAGTATAAAAAGGCAATAATAAAATAGATAACAAAAAAATTAATGTGAATATACTGGTAGTTGATTTGTACACATAGATAAAAAATAATAGTTGATACCGTTACAGTAAGTATGTGAAAATACCATCCTTGAAAATACTTATTGTCTGAAAAACGCATTTTCAGTTCATCAAATACATATTCAATCGCAATTAAAAGAAAGTACCCTGTACCAATATACGAACCATAATAAATCAAATTATCCATAAAACTTTGATTGTATGTGAATTCAGCTAGTCTAAAATAAATCAATATTCTACTTAGACCGTACATGCCAAAGCAAAGTAATATCAAAAATATTAGTCCAGAAACAATAAAAACACTGGTCATAAATAATAGGACGCCTAATCCTTTATTAAAATTAAACTTCACTATTACTCACCCCCTGTGTTTTTAAATATTTTCTCATGTTTTTTATCGTAGTGGCAACTTGTATTACACTTATTGCTTTACTACTTCTATATTGATTTTACTAAATTGATATAAAGCAATCAGTAATAATGCAATGATCATCATTACCATCATATTATTATCAATCCCTTTAAATACACCACTGTAATACACTGCACTCATCACAACTGAACCGGTTGTTGACCCAATAAATTTCAGTAAACTATATGTACTCATCATACTCCCCAGTTCTCTTGGAGAAGCACTTTCTTGAATGGTTACGATATTCTTTGTAAATACAATACCAAAGCTTAATCCTAGAAATATTGATGCTAACGAAACCATGATACTAGCATCTTTAATCCATATGATGAGCGATGCAATAAACATCGATACAAAACTGATTTGATATACTCGTTTAACTGACAATTTGCTTTCTAAATGTTTTAAGACAAATGTAGACGTTAACCAAAATATTGAAATTGGAAATGTTGTTAAACCGCTCATTAATGGTGACAAACCTTTTTCTACTTGTAAGTATATTGGTAAGAAAATATTAGTACCCATTAAAATTAAGGCATAAATTAAATCCGTTGTCATTACCAATCCTATGCGTTTTGTAAATGAACGTACAGGAATAAATGGATGTGCTTGTGCTTTTTCAAATCGAATAAACATCACAAGTACGGCAATTGCGATAATGAATGAGAGTGCATTAATCACTGTGCCTTTATTTAACAACGCAAACATGATGAATGCTAAAAAGACATAGAACAATAGTAATCCTTTAATATCAAGATTGACTTTCTCAGTTTCCGTTTCAAATTGGAAATAACGTAACACTAAAAATATTGCAAGAAATGCAAGTGGTACATTGATATGAAATAGGAAACTCCAATTTAAATATGTCAGTATAAAACCACCTAATAATGGGCCGACGATACTAGAAATTCCCCAAACACTACCTACCATTCCCATCACTTTATAGCGATAAGGTATTGGAAAAGCAATTTTAGGAATGATATTCCCCATCGTCATCATTATTCCTGCACCAATCCCTTGAATGAACCTAGAGATAATGAGCATCAAAAATGTAAATGAAGCACCTGACAACATACTTCCAATAATGAAGATGATCACACCTGTTATCATTGCCCATTTAGCACCGATGCGCTTCATGATTTCACCAACAAGTGGTGTTGTGATTACAATCGCTAACATATATACCGTAAATATATGAGCTAAAGATTGCTGAACACCTAAGTCTTTCCCAATTGCAGGTGTAGCAAGTGAAATAATAGATGTTTCTATCGCACTCATAAACATAATAATGATTAACGCACTTATTAAACCTTTTTTCATATAAACTCCTAACTTTGATATACGATTTTACCATCGACTACAGTCATTGCAACCTCTATCGTATGCAATAAATGTCGCTCAACTTGAAAAGGGTCTTGCTTTAATATTGTAAAGTCTGCCATTTTCCCTTTTGTTATTGTACCAAATGAATCACTTCTATTTGCAACTTTAGCCGCTTCTACCGTATACAATCGTATTGCTTCTTCCACAGTTAAAGCTTCCACTATATTGTACCCATCACTTGAATCATTTGGGGCCTTTCTATTTACAGCTGCATCAATACCCGTCATTGGACGATAATCTTCTATCGGGCTATCGCTCCCACCCCCACAAACAATGTGATGTTCTAATAATGTTTTCCACGGATAACTGAAGCGTATACGTTCATGACCTACACGATCGATCGCAAACGGAAAATCAGATGCCACAAATGAAGGTTGAATATCACAAATGACAGGTAACTTACTGATACGCTTAATTAATGTTTCGTTTAAGAAACTACAATGGATTAAGCGGTCTCGACCTTTTTTCGGTGGATACTTTTCAATTGCATTCAACACCAGTTCACAACCATAATCACCAATCATATGAACAGCAACATTGGTATCTAAGGCCCTTGCTTTTTTAACGAGCGCTTCTAATTCTTCAACCGTGTAAAGTTGTAGTCCAGATGTCGATGGATCATCATTGTATGGCTCATAAAACAAAGCAGTTCTACCACCTAGCGCACCATCAATATAAAACTTCATGGCATCTTCGTATAAAAAGTCATTATAATAATCTTTTGTATTTGAAATCACTGTTTCAATTACATCGGTATGTCTTAATATATTAATGCGCATTGGCAAATCTTTAATCACATTTTTGTAACTCTTTAATACAGCTAACGGATTATTATAATAGGCTAAATCTTCAGTATGTACACCGGTTAATCCAGCTTCATGCATTTTTTGAATACCATAGTTTACATATTGGGTTAATGACGTTTCTGTTTCATTTAAGGATTGTAATACAATCTCTTCCATTGCTAAATCATGGACCCATCCATTTAATTTCCCGTCCGTACGTTCATAATGCCCGCCTGGCATATCTTCAACATCTTCTGAAATATTCATCGCTTCAAACACTGAAGAATTCACAACCGCTGCATGTCTACAAACACGTTTTACAATTACTTTTTTATGCGTGATTTCATCAAGTTCTGATCTTGAAATTTTATATCCATTCAGTTGGTTATCATTATAACCTTCGCACACGATATAACCATCTTCCGGTGCATCTATCGCTGCTTGCTTAATTTTTTGTTTAATAACCTCGATATCTGTATCATCATTTAAGCGCACACCTAGCAACGCTTTACCTGTACCCACTAAATGAATATGTGTATCTACAAATCCTGGGAACATTGCACAACCTTTTAAATCTATCCACTCTGCATTTTTATATTGATTATGGTCTATCGTTTCTAATACATCTATAATCTTATTCCCCTCAACAACAACCGCCTTTGCAGCATGTTGATCCATTGTATGTATCGGTCCATTATAAAATACTTTCATATCGCACCTCCGTTATTAATCGTATTGTACATACAAAAAAAGATAGAGGCAACTGCCTCCATCTTAAAAATCTAATCCTAAAGCTTTAAATGTATTTCCTTGGCTTAAATCGCCAGCTTCATATCCTTTTTTAAACCATTCCATACGCTGTGCACTACTACCATGCGTAAATGTATCTGGGTTCGCTCTTCCTAATGCTTGCTCTTGTAATGTATCATCACCGACAGCGTGACTTGCTTGGATTGCTTCTTCTAAGTCACCTTCATCGGTATAACCCATCTCTTTCGCATGATGTGCATAAACACCCGCTAAATAATCCGCTTGCAACTCAACTGCTACAGAATACTTATTGTATTCTTTCTCAGATAACTGGTTACGTAAGCGATGGAATTTGTTTAAAATCCCTAATTCATTTTGTACGTGATGCCCTACTTCATGCGCAATCACATAAGCGAATGCGAAATCCCCAGGTGCATTGTACTTTTTGTCTAATTCATCCATAAATGATAAATCGATATATACTTTTTGATCCGTTGGACAATAGAAAGGTCCCATACGTTTATCAGCTGTACCACATCCTGAAGGATATGAATCTGAATATAATAATAATTTTGGTTCTGTATATTTCATATTTTCTTTTTCAAAGATTTTATGCCAAACATCCTCTGTATCCTTTAAAACAACTGAAGCAAATTGACCTCTTTCGTCTAATTTTTTCTCAGTGTCTTTTGAGTCTACATTTTCCGTCTTCACATTTGCATTTGTAATACCATCATCTTGATTTGATGTTGAGTTTGAACTTGGTGATTGCTGCGTTTGTTGACCACCTGTCATAATATCAATGACATCATTTGGATTTCCCCCCATCAACATCACAACAATAACAATGATAATACCTAAACAACCGATACCGCCACCACCAGCTGCAACACGTCGTGAGCTGAAGCCACCACCTGAACTTCCTCTTGCATCTTCTACGTTCGAACTCCCAGATCTATCCTGCCATCTCATATGTTAACCTCCCGTTTAAGCCATATTAATATGTTCATACCCCATTTTCAGAGATTTAACACAATTTAATGATATGCACGAATGCTGTCTACAACACTTAATCCTTTAGTGATTAAATAGCGTCCTGACTGCACTTTTTCCACAGTCACTTCTTCTTCATTCGTTTCTTTGCCATATATTTTTTGTACAAAATATTTTTTCTCAGGCTTTGGTAATTTTTTACCTTGTTTGTCTTTTGTATAGCGTTTTTCGTTGACATATTGTTTTGGTAACCAGATGTGATTCTTATAAGATGGATATATTTTCATATTAAACGTTTCACCATCTAATAAGTCTTCTGTCTTATCAAAAGTACCTTCAATGTCATATAAATGTTGAACTTGCTTAGGCTTTTGAATCTGTAAATCGCCACGTTCTAAATTCGAAAGTGCCACATGACTCACTTGAATTAATTGACCTTTAACATTCTTGTCTATTCGCTTTATATTACCGTCAAACTTTAATTGAGGTTCTAAAAACGGCACCTGTTCGTCTGTTGCATGTGCTTTAACAATAAAGTTGTCATTACTAATGACAATAATGGGTTTCAATTGTTCATTGCTCGTGTATGCATGCAATTGCTCTTCATCAATTTTAGCAACCACACCATCCGTATCAGCAGTAATTGTTAAGTTTTCCGTTTTCTTAGCAATAGCTTGTTGCTTTTCTTCCAATATCGAGATATTATTTTCAGCTTTCGTCAATTCCGAATCCAACCAATTCAACTGGCCTTCAATTTCTGTACGTTTATTCTCTGAAGCTGATTGTTGCATTGTTTCATAAGATTGAATTTGTCCTTCAATTTGTTCTTTCTCAATACGCTTATTATCTAATTCTAAACTCACAGACTTTTCATCAGACGTTAATATATCATCGACATATGTATATAATGGGTCGCCTTTAGAAACATGGTCACCCACTTTTACATGTAAAGATACAGGCTTCTTTTGGTTGCCTTTTAAATAATAGAACCCTAAATTTTGTTTAACAGTTCCTTTTACTTTCACAATATCTTGCTTTAAATAATCATCTATTGAAATAGTATGGCTTTTTTCATATGACTTTAAAAATATATAAGCGCCACCGATAATTAAGGCACCTATTGCAATGATCCCAATGAGACCATATTTAAACCACTTATTTTTCATACACTACCTCACGTTTTTTATCATTTATTGTAACAATATTGTATGATGTTCTAATGAATCATGTGTAAATTTTTTGTAAATCACTTTAGTATTCGGTCGTCATCTGATTTAATGTGTGCATTAAAGTTTTTCATGTTTTGACGTTTTTCAAAACGATAAAAACGAATCATCAATAAAGTTATGATGATTGCTGTGATTAAAGAGATAAACCCCATAAAAGTCAATTCTCCTTGACCGTCACCAAAAATAAAATAATAACTAAACCACACGTTGACTAAAATTAATAAACTCATCATCAAATATGCATATAATGATTTTACTTTTACCATACAATCACCCTTTAATGATGTTATTGTCAATCAATGATTGTCTCGCTGTTTCAATGCTATCTTTTCCTACTTTATTCTTTAATGGGCTGAATTCACTTGCGCGGTCCACTTGAAGTGTTGCAAATGTATTCGCATATTTAAAGATATCAAAATAGAACTTCTCAAACTTTAATGTTGGCTGTTTCACCACATTTAAAGATGCATCTAATTGCTCTAAGTTTTTAATTGCTAAATGATAAGGCATCTCTTTTTTTGCTGCATCCATCAAGAATGAAAGCTTAAAAATATGAATGCCAATATTTGCATTGCGATATGTATTTTCATGACCTGTTGGCAACTCTGTATATTCAATGACTTGTTTCTTACCATCAACTTCAACAACACGTCCGACACTCTCATCATCTTTAGCGCGGATTGTTTTTGTTGTTACATCCGCTTGTGATTCAACGGCTAAGCCACATAATACAGGATCTAATACTTTCACCAACACATTATCAATGTTATTTAAATAAATATACTCAACACCAATTGACTGAAGCATTGTGTAAATTGCTTCGTCTGACATTGCTTCAAAAATACCACCATTACCGTTCGGTGCTTTTAAGATGCTGTAGTCTTTATTAATTAACAAATCACCTGATTCACTTAAAGATACAATATTCGGTTGTTTAAAGAACGTAACTTTTTCACGTGGGACATTAAAATAATTGTTCGCTTCAAAACATGCTAATGTTTCTTCATGGTTAATATCACTTGTCATAATGATCCATGGAATTTCAACATCTAATTGGTGATTTAATGCAATAATTTGGCGTGCTTGTAATTCAAATATCGTGATACCATCAAAATCAAATGTACCTTTTGGTCCTGGATGTTCTAAACGTGTGCCTTGTCCACCCGCCATTAATACAGCAGCAAACTTACCAGATTTAATTGCTTCTAAACCAAGTTGTTCAAGTTTTTGAACTTCAGCTATCTCCATTGCTGTTTTATCATGTGTATGAATATCTTTAATTTCTCCCATCGGTAAAGCAACATCACGTTTAACATATACTTCTTCGTATAATTTATTGATTGCTTTTAAGTCTAATAATTGATATTCAGATTGGATTAAAGTTTTTGTTGTTTCAGGTAATTGTTCAATTAAATTTAAAAATGCCGATTTATTATTTTCCATAAATACCTCTCTTAATATATGATACAACCTATTTTATCGTAAATTTGCTTGCATTAACACTTATTTTAGCCAGTTCATGATGCGATGAAACATTTCTTGATAAAAAATATACATCGTTAAAATTGAGAACGTCGTCGCTAACGAAATATCTATAATGCCACCCGTTTTAAAGTGCAATGGCCATCTTATTTTCTTTTCAATCGGATAAAACAGTGTTACCCCTTGAGGCGTCAGCATATCCAAAACCAAATGACTTATCATCCCAATATTAAATGCGATGATAAATGGTATATTCACATGTGCTAAATATAATAGTACGCTTGTTAAACATAAAAATAATATTGAATGTGTTAAAGTACGATGCCCAAATAAAAGTCTTACAAACCAACTGATTGGCCAAATCAGTTTTCCGGCCTTACTTTTATGATGACAAATATCCGGTACTAAAGATGCGACTGCTGTTGTACCGACAATACCTGCAAAAGTACTTAAGTCATGTGCTGTTTGCATGCCATACGTTGTCCCTAAAAGGATACCAAAGGCAAAGTGTGTTTTTCCTGTCATGTTCATACCTCGTTCATATTTGAACTTTTTGTGAAAAACATCACAAAAAGATTGATATAATTTTCACATGCTTTATAATAACATTATAAGTCATTGATATAGTAATAGAAATGAAATAACCCCTTTATTTCACCCTTCTAATGAAAAAATGCGCAGCCTAAGCTACGCATTTTTATTTTTGATCCATTTTAAAGCTTCTTTATGTGAGAGATTGCTTAATTGATAATTTTCTACAAAATCTTTAACGAATATTGCATTCGTTTTTGAGTATTCTCTTAATACCCAACCGATTGCTTTTCTTATAAAGAACGCTTGTTCATCCTTTAACAAAACAATCATTTCCGTAAGTAACGCTTCATTCATTTGAGTTTTGTATTTGAGTTGATGCAAAAGTCCTGCACGACGTAACCACATATCATCCGATTGCACCTATTTTAACATCACAGATTCACACGCTCGATCACGCAATACAATTTGTCCAACAATATTTGGACTTATCGTATCAATAGAATCCCACCAACTATTTGTTTGGATTAATTGCTGTAAATACGGTAAGTCAGATGCATCAAACATTTTTTCATATCGATTCAATAACATCATCGCAAAATAATGGTACTCCCTAAATGGTGCTTCAAATAATCGCGATACTAATGCTTTTATATGTGTTTTATCTTCAATAGCATATGTTTTAACCAATTGCTTAAAGATTGGTGCTGTTTCTGTTTTTTTTATGCCTAAAAACGAAAACTGATTTTTCATATAGCGTTCCATTTGAACACGATTGTTTTCATTTTTCAAAGGCTCATAATGTGATTGAATCACTTCAAACGTCAATTTATTCAACCGTTGTCATCTCTTTTACATTTTGTGTACTTTCTTCAGTTGTTTGTTCGTCTGTTTTTGTTTCATCAGTGACTTCTTCAGTAGATGGTTTTGTCGGTTTAGATGGCTTTTTCACTTCAGATTCTGTTGTTTTTGGTTCTGATTGCTTCGTACATTTACCACTTTGACATAAATAACCTTCACTCGTTAAATTATTCCATGCTCTTGAATATTCTTTAGTATCAGCAATTGACGCACATTTTGTACCAGTGATTAAACATTGTCTTGCCTCATTATAAATACTTGAATCAAAGTCTTGTGCTGGTTTTGTTTGTGTTGTTGCTTCATTCACAGTAACCGTAACACTTTGATCTGTTTTAGGCTGTTCATTGCTATTTGAATGTGATGAAGATTTAGAATTTGTGTTGTGCTCCGAAGATGCTTTTTCTGTCCTCTTTTCTTTTTTCGCTGTTTCTTTTTTTACTTTTGTTTGCTTTTCTTTATCCTTGTTAGAAGTTTGCTTTTCATTTTTGTCGACTTTATCTACTTGTTTTTCATTTTTTGTATCATTTTGTTTTTCATGCTCACTTGATGTATCACTACTACACCCTGTTAAAACTAAGCACCATAACAATACAATGACCATTAATTTTTTCATTTTTTCGCTCCTTTATAGCGATTCGCTATCTTTACATTATACCCATTTTTCATAAAAAGGGAATACCTACTCTACTTAAGCAAAGTTCAAGAACACCTTTATTTTATTGTTTATAATAAAGCATATCAACTTTTAAGGAGGTTATGTTGTGTCAGAAGAGAAAAAAGGAATACTTTATACAGCAGCTGCATATTTTATGTGGGGCGTTCTGCCTATGTATTGGAAGCTTGTTCAAGACTTTAATCCTTATGAAAGTTTATTCCATCGTATTATTTGGTCATTTGTGTTTGTAATATTGCTCGTTGCGGTTACTAACAAAGTAACACACTTTAAAAATGCATGGCGTTATTTAATGTCACATCCTAAAGAAAGCCTCTTGCTAACACTTGCAAGTATTGTCATCACATTTAACTGGGGGCTTTTTATCTATGCCGTTCACTCAGGGCATGTCTTACAAGCAAGTCTTGGTTATTATATCAATCCTTTAATGAGTATAGCTTTAGGATTTTTAGTTTTAAAAGAGCGCTTCAATAAACTTGAAACATTCGCGATTTTCCTAGTTGCAGTAGGTGTCTTTTATATGACATTTTCTATCGGCGATTTCCCTGTAATTTCATTTCTGCTTGCTTTAAGCTTTGCATTATACGGACTGATAAAAAAGTTCGTACATCTAGATGCATTAATGAGTATATTATTTGAAACAATGATTACTTTACCATTTGCTTTACTTGCGATATTTTATATGACCAGTCAGCACCAAACACATTTTCTTCACGCGAATGATAGTTACATCCTATTATTATCAGGTATCATCACAGCAGTCCCTTTAATTTGTTTTTCTGCTGGGGCTAAGCGCATTTCGTTGTCTATTATCGGGTTATTACAATATATCGGACCAACATTAATGTTGTTACAAGGGATATTTTTATATCATGAACCATTCTCTACGACACACTTGATCACATTTTTATGCATTTGGATAGGTTTGATTGCATTCAGTTACAGCAAAGTCACACAATTTAGAAAAATGCGAAATTTGAAGTGATTTTTTCAATTTTATTCAAAAACAATCAAAAACAATCAAAAAATCATTGCGCAAATAATCACGATTAAATCAATGGTTTAAGCATCACTTTGAACGATATTAGAAACAAAATACTTCAAAAACATTCATAAAAAATTAATATCATTTATTTTCATCCAAAACGCCTAGAATGTTTGTTTTCTTAAAAAAATAGGAGTATATTGTGACTATAAAATGATTAAGGATGTGTTGAACAATGGCAATGAGAATTACGAAAAACGACAAAGAGGTAAACATCAAGTGGCGCGTAGCTGATATCACTATTCCAAACGAAGATATCATCAGTGTTAAAGAAGATACAAACATTTATGCAGCATCTAACGAAGGTGATGACAAAGTCGTACGTATCGGTTCAACTTTCGGTAAAACAAACCGTGTTTTATTAGAAACAAAAGACAAAAACTACATCATTTACACACATAACGACAAAAAAGTAATCAACGAATTATCTAAATAATGAATTGATAGACACTCATTCAATTGAGTGTCTTTTTTTTGTAAATTTCAATACGTAATAAATGCCAAATGAACATGACTTCTATATAATGAATTCAAATAAGCATCACATAACAGAAAGGAAGAGATGTATGTATATCGTTACAAACCGTATTAAAATGAAAAAAGGTTATGCAGAAAAAATGGCACCAATGTTTACACAAGGTGGTGCGATTGAGTCTTTAAAAGGATTCATTAAAATTGAAACATGGTCAGTTGAAGGACTAGAAGATGTGGATCAATTGTATGTGAATACTTGGTGGGAAACATTAGATGATTTTGAAGCATGGAAAACAAGCGATGCATTTAAACAAGCACATGCACGTGGTACTGCACGTAAAGAAGCTGGAGAATCACCAATGTTAGGTTCTGAATTGGTCATCCAAAAACTTCAAACACATGTTGGCAAACAAATATGATTAAAGTCGTCTTTACTTATGAAACACATGTTAATGATTTAGACGAACTGTTCCAAAAATTTAAAGCATCTGGTGCATCAGAATTTAATTCTGATGTAAATAATGAAGGTATTCAAATGTTTAAAAAAGTAGATGGAGATATGGTTACCATTGTAT
This sequence comes from Macrococcus sp. DPC7161, assembly GCF_004117835.1. Taxonomy (GTDB): domain Bacteria; phylum Bacillota; class Bacilli; order Staphylococcales; family Staphylococcaceae; genus SDSC01. The sequence continues at coordinate 15,421 of NZ_SDSC01000011.1, forward strand.
TAGATATTTATTATCGCTCTGTTGAAGACTATGAAGCAAGAACAGCATTCGAGAGAAGCCAGGCAAAATGGAATGAAATTTGGTTTAGTGATGCTATCAAGCATACATTGAAATCTGTAGAAGTATTTGAATGTTTATAACAATAAAGACTGAGACACGAGCACTATAATAAATCATTATTCTATGGCGATATTTACTATTTATCGCTTTACTTTGTATGTTTCTAGGCAGTCTAGGATATATCTATGGCGATATTTGCAATTTATCGCTTTACTTTGTATGTTTCTATGCAGTCTAGGATATATCTGTGGCGATATTTACAATTTATCGCTTTACTTTGTATGTTTCTGTGCAGTCTAGGATGTATCTATGGCGATATTTGCAATTTATCGCTTTACTTTGTCTGTTTCTATGCAGTCTATGATGTATCTATGGCGATATTTACAATTTATCGCTTTACTTTGTATGTTTCTGTGCAGTCTATGATGTATCTATGGCGATATTTGCAATTTATCGCTTTACTTTGCACAACTGTATCAACAGCTATTCTAGTGAATTTAAAAAGGCTGAGACACGTTTGTCTCAGCCTTTATTTTTATTTAATTTCTTTAAAATATAAATGCTTATCTGGAATATTTGGATGTAAATGAAGATTTGCTTTCATTAATGTCCAATCTGTTTTATAGTAATAAGCATTTGCAGCGACATTATGTACATCACTTGTTAAATAATATTTACCTTTAGGTAATGCATTAATTAATTGTGTACCGATACCAGATTGACGACTTTCTTTGTCTACTGCTAAAGATAAAATTTCAAATGCACCGTCTAATTGTTCACTTTGTTTTTCATCGATACAGTGATCAATCAATTGACGATAAAATTGACTACGTTCTGTTTGATAACCATATAAGTACCCATGTACAGCCCCATTTGTTTCTGCAACGAAACATCTAAATCCAGGTACTTCTGAATATTGCATAATGCTTTCGCGCATTTGTTTCATAGATCTGCGGTCATTAAAACTTGATAAATGAATATACGCGATACGATCGATAACTTCTGATAAACCTTCTTTGCTTACTTCTCTAATCATAAGATCAGCCCCTTCTATGGCGATGCAATCGCTTTCTTACTTTCATTATGCACAATTTTTCACAATTAATCAATTGAATGTTTATTCAAAAATAACGGATTCTAACATTTCAATCTCTTCAATACCTCGATACTCTTCTACAGATTTAAAATGTGATTTTGCCTCGTTAAAATACGCCTTCGCTTTCTCCATCTCTTCATGAACGGCACTTAATTCACCTAATGCACGATAGCTGCAACCAATCGTCATATCGTCTCTTGACTGTTTGGCATAAGTTAAAGACTGTTCCAATAAAGATGTTGCTTCTTCATATTTACCAAGTAACATGTGATTGTAGCCAACTTCATATAAGTTCACAGCTTGAAGCATTGGTTCATCTTTAAAATGTTCATCAATGATTTTACGTTCAGCTTCAAAATACTCAAGCGCTTTGTCATACTCACTATCTAAACGCTCAAGCATACCTAATTGATGGTATGCCACATGCTTATCGCTAGGATTTTTTGCATTTGATAATAATGTTTGATAAACACTTCGCGCCTCGTCCATTTGATCATTGGCACTTAAAGCATAGCCATAACTTAATAAAAACTGATCATACAATGGATCGCCTTGTTTTATTTCTGTTTCTATCGATTTAAAAGCTTTAATAGATTCCCCTATTTCACCTTGATCAAATAAATCAAAAGCCGCTTCTATTGTTTCTTTATTTACCAAAGATTACTCACTCCCTATTTTTCTTCGTGATTTTCATAAAGCTTCTTGCTTGCAATTGCTGCAAAAATGTCTGCAATAATTGATAATAATGCTGTCATGTTTATCCCTACTTTTATTTTACTGTTTTTTTCTGAATGTTTCACTTTATCTTATTTCTTATAATATTTTATTTTTTCATGTACAATATGATAAAAATTGCTATAATCATAAAGCACTATTTTTTAAGGAGGTCAAAATGTCTTACTTTAGACTATTTACATTTATTTTAAGTATCTTTGTCGTTGGCATGGTGGAATTGGTTGTAGCGGGTATATTAACGTTAATTGCTAAAGACTTACACATCTCTAATGCATTAGCAGGACAACTTGTAACACTTTATGCATTTACATTTGCAGTTTGTGGACCACTTCTTGTAAAACTAACTGAAAAATACAATGCTAAAAATGTGTTACTCATTACGATGGTTATTTTTATCATTGGGAACGCATTAAATGCAGCTGGAACAACTTTCTTTATCATCGTGTTAGGAAGAATCATCGCTTCTGCAGCCGCATCATTAATCGTGGTTAAGATATTAGCACTTACTGTTGTGCTAAGTCAGCCTGAGGTAAGAGGAAAAATGCTCGGCTTAGTTTACATCGGTTTTAGTGGTGCGAATGTATTCGGTGTACCAATTGGTACATGGCTAGGAGAATTATTTGGTTGGCGTGCAACATTTTGGTTAATCGTTGCGGTAAGTGTCTTTGCAACATTGTTATTAATGTTACAACTCCCTAAAAATATTCAAACAAGCACTGAAGAAGATAAAACAAGCGAGTTGTTATATCCTAAAGAAGCTATTAAGTATATCAGTATTACATTCCTATTATTATCAGCGAATGCTGCTGTATTTACTTACATCAGTCCAATCATGATGGAGCATGGATATACATTAGAACAAGTATCTGTTGCGTTATTCGTAGCGGGAATCGGTAGTATGACTGGCACAAGTTTTGGTGGTTCAATGACAGATAAATTAGGTAGTAAACGTTGGTTGCTTATTGCAATCACAACATTTACAATTGTGCTACTTATATTTAACTTTGTATTACCAGCATTTTTAGTATTGCTTATGGTCATTCTAATTTGGAATTTATCTGAATGGAGTACAAACCCAGCAGTACAAATGGGGATTATTAAACAAGTTAAAGGAGACACAAGTGGCATCATGGCATGGAACATGTCTGCGTTAAATGCCGGCATCGGTTTCGGTGCCATGCTTGGTGGCTTTATGATTGCACAAGGATTCCATGCAACAACCACAACTTATCTTGCCGCTGGATTATCATTTGTTTGTATTTTAATTGCGCTGAGTATTAAGCGATAAGTTGAATCAATTAAAATGTGGGTGGCTAGTATTTTATGAATACTAGCCACCCACATCTATTTTATCCCTATTTTATGCCTGAGTAGCTAGTATTTCATGTATACTAGCCAGTCGTGTCTATCATAAGGACTATTTATACTGCTTCATAAACAGGAACCCAACCTGCTTCGTCTACAAAGATACGTACTGCTACGACTTTACGGTTAGATGATAGTGTAAAGTAATGGCGAACGTTTGGTGGTACTGAGATTAGATCTCCTGGGCTTAAGTGTACTTCGAAATATTCGCCTTCTTTACTTTGAATGACAAATACACCATTACCACTTACGATAAATCTTACTTCATCATCTGTATGATGGTGTTCTCTTTGGAAATTCTCGAGCAATGTCTCAATATTCGGTGTTGTTTCTGACAAACTGATCACATCGCTTGCTTTATATCCTCTACGCTCACTAATTGCTTGGATTTCTTGTTCGAATGTTTTTAAAATTTCTTCTTTGTTTTCATCAGTTAAAGCATAATTTTCTACTAAATGATTTGGTAATTTCGATGTATCCCAATGTTCATAAATGACTTCATTCTCATCTAAAATTGCTCTGATTTCTTTTTCACTTTCAATTTTTTCTTTTGTATGTTGCCAAACTAAATATGCCATAATATCTTCCCCTTTATTATTTTTTTAATTGCTTTATTTTTAATGTGTATTCACATAAAAATTCAAATGCTTCAAATAACTTTAATGCCTCTTCTTTCGTTTTTCCCCACACGTTCACTCCGTGATTACGAATGAGTACTACACCATAATCTTGATGTACATGTTCTGCAAATAGTTCTGCTAAATGCTGAACGTCACTTGGATTTTCAATAATAGGTACAACGAGTTGATCATCTTCTTGCCATAAACCAAACGCTTTAATGAGCTCTTGATTTTGAAAGACAACTTTTCCCTCATCGCCATACAACTCAGAAATCAGATTATTATTCACCGTATGGATATGAATGGATACATTTGCTGCTGTTTGATTGAATACTTTCACATGTAAACACGTTTCTAATGATGGTTTTAGTGAAGATGTTTTCAGTGGCTGGCCTAATACATCTACAGCTACAAAGCTATTTCCATTAGTGATGTATTTATCAACACCGCTAGTGGTAACGAACAATGTCTCTCCATTTCTAATTCCTAAGTTCCCACTTGTCCCTGGGAACAAGCCTTTTGCTGCTAAACGCTCTTTCACAATTGTAATTTCTTCTAATGCGCTCAATGTATCACCACACTTTCAAGTTGTTTCGCAATATCATAAAATGTTTCAAAGTGATAATGCTCAATTTGTTGTTCTTTTGCGTAATTCGTTAATTTATCTGTTGAAAATAAAATATCACTCTCATTTGCTAAAGCGATATCTGTAATGCTATCACCAATTGCAACCACTTGATGGTTGCCTAACGTTCTTACAATAGAGGGTTTGCATGTACCACAAGCTTGTTGTTTACATATTTCATCACATGGATGCGTCCATATGACTTTCATTTTTTCATGTGAAACATCAATTTCATTAGCATAAACACCATCAATGCCTTTAAATTGTGCTAACACTGGATCGATAAAGAAATGCATACCGCCACTAATAATATAAAATGGAATACTTAACCTTTTGGCTTCATCTAATAACGTTTGAAAGCCAGGTCTCAGTTCAATGGATGCTTTCACATATTGGATGATTGCAGGTTGTAAACTTGAATCTAATAAAGCAAACAGTTGAGTCACGCCTGCTTTTATTGAAAGTTCCTTATTTAAAATACGCTCTACAATGGGCATTCCTTCTGTAGGAGCAAACTGTTTAATGATGGATACGATAGTATCACGACTTGTCACTGTGCCATCAAAATCACATGCTATGATGTACCCCATAATTTCACCGCTTCCTCATAGGCTTGACCACCACTACGCCCATAGTAAACTTCTATTGCTTCTAAAAATGCGCGTCCCCCAGCGACTGTTCCTCGGGGATGTCCGTGCACACCACCACCTGCATTAATGACGATATCCTTGCCAAAATCATCGATGAGTTGAGCTACTAATCCTGGGTGAATCCCTGCTGACGGTACTGGTAAGCTTTTTTTATATGGCTGTTCTTCTAATGCATATTGCACGATTCGATTTGCATCTTCAGTTGATAACGGTACAGAACCATAAGGTGCAGGAAATAATATTAAATCTGCACCAGCTAACCTTGTCAATTTCGAAAGTAACAAACCATAATCGAGACCATAATCATCACTACCACAAAGTGCACCACTGAGTGCAGGGTGTGCTAATATTGGTATGCCCAAATCAAGTTCTCTTAGTCCTTTGAGTGCATCTAGACCATATGCATGTACATTGAATAAAAGTGCGTTTGCTCCTAATTTTTGAGCAGTGATTGCTTTTTCTTTTAACGAAAATACTGGCCCTGATAAATTCACTGCGTACAATACATTTCTGCCTGTTTCTTCTTTCACTTGTTCGAGTATTTTCTTTCCTTCTTGAATGCGTGTTTCAAAAGGTAATTCAGGTACGTCATATAAAATTTCATCATCTTTAATGATGTCTACACTTAAAGCTTGTTCATAAAGTTGGGACTTAAAGAACGCAACATCTCGACCAATAATTCCTTTAAATATACTCATCACTAATGGTCGTTCATATACTTTTAATACATCTCTTATACCTCCAATACCAAATGCAGGTCCTTTAAAATGTTTAACATAGTCTTGGTGCAGTTCTAAATCTAATAATTTAACTTTACCGTCAAGCGACAGCTTGCCAAAAACCGTTGTTAATATTGATGAAAAATCCTTCGTGACATTATGTTCTGGATATGCGATTTTTATGCGATGCTCATTTTCACCAATTTCTACTGCTTCCACGACACTTCCTTTATACTTTTTGAGATGTGCTTGATCTTCTAATGTTAAATCAGTCCAACTCCCCACTGTGAGTCCTATCGCAATTTTATTAGCCAATGTTTGACTGTCGCCTTGCTTTTTTATGTGATATGTTGCGATGATTTCAGACACATTATAACCCCCTTTTAAAATGTGCATAATTTAATATTAATGCGATGGCTAACACACTGCCTTTAACAATATTCAATCCATAATAAGGTACGCTTAACATCACCAGACCATTTTCTAATATTGCAATCAGTAGTGCGCCTAAAAATGTGCCCATCACATTTGGTTTTCCAGCTTTAGAAGTTGTTGCACCAATAAAACTGGCCGCAACTGCAGTCATTAAGTATCCAGCTCCTGAATTGACTTGAGCCGATGCGACTTGACTTGCCAATAAAACACCGCCAATCGCCGCTAAAACACTCGACATGATGTAACTGAATGCTATATATCGATTCACTTTTATCCCACTGTATTTTGCTGCTTTTTTATTAGAGCCAATCATGTACATCACGCGACCAGGATTCGTATGATTCAAAATCACATAACTGACTATTACAACAAATAACATCAATAATACTGATGATAATGGATCACCAATCGCTTTAAATAAATCAGGAATCTTCCCTATCGTTTGAGTGCCGTCTGCTCTACTCATGCCTTCACTGATTGATCCACCTTCCGAATAAGTCAGTGAGATCCCTTCTACAATAAACATCGTTGCTAACGTTGCATACAAATCCGGTACTTTAAAATATAAAATTAAAATCAAATTAAGTACCGCAACACCAATTGCAGCAAGGATTCCAATCACGATTGATAATCCAAAACTCAATTGATACCAAACCAACAATGAAATAATAACGGTATTACTTAATGTCACCGTAGAGCCTACTGATAAATCAAAGCCATCGACCGTCAAACTATACGTAATCCCAATTGCAACAATCGTAACAATCGCCATGCCACTAATCATGGATAAGAAATTGTTGGTTGATAAAAAATTCGGTGCACTGAGTGAGAAAATAACGATTAACAAAACAATGACACCTAATAATCCATACTGTTTAAATCGCATCACTTAGACCTCCCGATGCTTCATATAATAATGTTGATTCTGATACTAAGTTTGTTTCATGCACATTAACGACTTGTCCTTTATTAAGTACATACACTTTATCTGTAATTTGCTTAATTTCTGTAAAGTCGCTCGATAAATACAATACTGTTTTTCCCGATTTTGCTAGTCCATGTATCAATTTAAATACATCTCTTTTAGCACCTATATCTATCCCGATGGTAGGTTCATCAAAAATAAAGAGATTTGCATTTTTATTTAAACCTCTTAAGATGACGACCTTTTGTTGATTGCCACCCGATAAAGTTCGTACTTGTTGATGCACATCACGATATTTTAAAGCAACTTGTGTACTTAAATGTTTTGTATTTTTTACTTCTTTTTGTTTATTCGTAAATAAAGATGGATTAATCCATTGCACATTGTCATTGATATCATGATCAAGTACTAAACCGTGTTTGTGACGTTCTTCAGGGACATATGCGGGTGTGCCTTTAAAGTGATTGAATATATAATCTGCAATCGTTGTTTTCCCAGATCCGACTAAACCAGCAATTCCGACAATTTCACCTTTATTCGCTGTAATACGAATATCTTTTAAATGATTTTGATTCACGTAAATGTCTATTGCTTTTTCATTTGTTTTAAAGGATGCATTTTCATGAATATGTGCAATACCTTCAGTGATTAATTCAGAAAGTTGTTCAAAATCCCACTGAGATGTTGTTTTACTTGATACGATACTTCCCTTTGATAACACTGTAATTTCATCAGAAATTTGCAACAGTTCTTGTATGCGATGCGAAATAAATACAATACTAATATGTTGTTTTAATTGCTTCAATTCTTTAAAAAATCTTGATACTTCATAATGACTTAATGATGCTGTTGGTTCGTCTAGAATGAGCAATTGTTTGTTTTGTAGTATCGCTAAAATAATTAATAATAACTGTTTTTTGGATAACGATAATGTAGATACAAGTGCATCGACATCCACTTCAACTTGCCAATGTTTTAGTAAGGCTTGAATTTCTTTTTTTCGTTTTTTTCTATAGAAGAACCCTTTTGTCATGTCATAACGCGTCAAGTTATCGTAAACGGTTAAATCTTGAAAGAGTGCTTCATCTACTTCTTGAGTAACAAAGGCGATATCTTGATGAAAATCCTTTACTTCAACACCATCTTTATACAGTTTTCCTGTTTGATAATCATACTGCCCATCTAGCACTTTCATTAAAGAAGACTTGCCAGCACCATTTCCACCAATAATGGCATGTATTTTTCCTTGTTCAAATTGAATATTGATATGCTCTAAAATCGAAACTTCATTAAAAGAGAGTGATACATCTTTTACTTCAAACATTATTTCATCCAATCCGATTGAAATAAGCCTTTGTCACCAAACGACTTCACTGTAGAAGACAAGTTCTCCATTGTTGAATCTGCTTTTAATTGATCTTGTTTAATTTGAACAGGTTTAAATAAATACGTTGATGGGACTTTTTCATTATTCAATTGTTTGGCTAGCAAACGGACATCTGTAATACCAATAATTTTAGGATTCACACTTGCTGTTGATTTCCAGTTACTGTTTTTAGATTTGATAAAGTTGATATCTTGATTAGAAATATCAATCGAATAAATCGGTGTTGTACGCTTCTTTTCTTTAAATGCTAAATACGCACCTTTTGTCATCTCATCCCAAGATCCCCATACTGCATCAATCTCTTTTTCATCATATTTCGATAATGTGGCTAATGTTTTCTTTTTTACATCTCCTGATACATCATCAAAATTTGTAGGTCCAATCGTGTCGATGACTTTAATTTTTCCATCAGATACATATTGCTTAAATATTTCCTCTCTACGATCTAAAGGTAAAAATCCTGGTCCGACCCATAGTTTCAATACTTTAACAGGTTGTTTTTTGCCTTTAACCAATTCATCCAAAGATAATTTTGCAAGTTCATGGTCGTCTTGGCTTGTTGCGACAACATTTTTAATCACTTTTCCTGCTTTATCCGACTTCGTATCGAATGTTACAACTTTGATGCCTGCATCTGATACTTTTTTAACGAGTTCATAGCTATAATCTTCTTTTCCGTGTGACAAAATGATACCATCATATTTCTTTAACACGGCTTGATCTACTAATTGTTTAAACTTTGCATCATTCCCGTTAGATAAGAATGTGTCTACTTTTAACCCTAATTTTGAACCTTCTTTTTTAGCGCCATCAATAAATTGTTTCGTGTGATCATCCGTACCTAAATTTCGTATAACAGCAATTCTTTTACCTTTCACTTCTTTTGGTGCACTTGATGCTTGTTGATTGCCACAAGCAGTGAGTAGTAAACTTGCGCTTAATAAAAATGTGATTGATTTTTTCATCTACAATAGCCTCTTTTCTTTGAATAATTGGGTAATGGATTGTTCATTCGCTTCAATAATGCCGTATTCTGTTGCTAGTCCTTTAATTAAATGATTTGGTGTAATATCAAACGCCGGATTAAAGACATCAATTTCTGATACGGCAATTGGTATATCTTGAATTTGCGTAACTTCACTTTTATTTCTCGTTTCAATCGGTACTTCATCTCCACAACGCACGCTTAAATCAAACGTCGGTGTTGGTGCTGCAACATACACAGGGACGTTGTAATAATTGGCGACAATTGCTAGGGGTAAGGTGCCGATTTTATTTACAACATCACCATTTCTTGCAACTCGATCGCAACCTACAAATACTGCACGAATCACGCCTTGCGATAATAATGTTGCAGCGGTTGAGTCAATGACCGTTGTTACATCGATGCCAGCTTTTGATAACTCATAAGCAGTTAGTGCACCTTGCAATCTTGGTCTAGTTTCATCTGAATACACCTTAAACGGTATCCCTTGTTCATGTGCCAAATAAAATGGTGCAGTCGCTGTTCCATATTCGCTCGTCGCAAGTGCACCGGGATTACAATGTGTTAAATAAGCGCCATTCGGTTGAATCAATGGTAATAAATGATTGCCTATCGCTTTATTAATTGCACAATCTTCTTGATAAATATTTTCCGCTTCTTCTTCCAATCGTAAAACGGTACTTACCGGATCAGATGATATGCGTACTTTCATGCGTTGTAGTGCCCAATGTAAATTCACTGCAGTCGGCCTTGTATTTTCAAGACGTTTAATGACTTTTAACATATACGGTTTAAATTGATCTTTTGAACCGTCAAAGTAAATCGCACCGATTAATACACCGTATGCAGCAGTGATACCAATTAAAGGTGCACCACGTACTTCCATTTTCTCTATGGCTTGTGCAATACTTTCATAGTCTCGATAAGCATTAAATGAAGTTGTATGCGGCAATTTCGTTTGATCTAATACAATCAATACGCCATTTTCGTATTTGATAGGGTTTAACTTCATGCTGCACGCCCCTCCAACTGTTCATAAATACTGATGATGGATGGGTATACAAACGCATCTTCTGGATGTTTGATTAACTGCTTCGCAAACAATAACAACTTGACTTCAACTTGCAGCCTCGATACTTCATCAAGCGATGTAATATCACTCACTTTTGCTAACCCAACAATTCTACGGATAAGTTCTAACCCACAAATGACATAGCTATCTTGCAAAATTTCTCTAATATAACTACTAAATAGACTACGATGATGTAGTGCGACGTCATGTGTGTGATTTTCTAAGATTGTAAATGCTTGTTGCTTAAATGTTTCTATCACTGCATCAATTTGCGATTGAATGTGTTCAGCTTGAGTGATGTTTCCGTGTACTTTTGCATGCGCATAAGCAAAGAATAAGTGTGCAAGTACATTGCCAACGTCATAACCCGCTGGTCCAAAAAAGCCAAACTCCGGATCGATGACTTTCAATGCATCACGATTCACAAATACAGAGCCAGAATGTAAATCGCCGTGGATTAAACTTTGCGCTTGATTTAAAAACTTTAGCTTTGCTTTTGCTACTGCATCTTTAAGTGTTTCATCTGAGTATATAATGCGCTCAACATACGGTAATAAACGCTCACTAATTTCATTACGGTTGAAATGGTCATAAAATGGTTCGGTATAAACCAAATCCTCTGATATCTCGCATAACTCTGGATTAATCATTTCTTTTTGTAGTGCTTTTTTATCTTTTGGCTTTAATACAAAGTCAGATGTTCTGATTAATGTTTCAGCTAGATAAGTCCCTAAATGCTTACCTAAATCATTCACAATGACCCCTTCTTGTAATGCTGTTCTCAGCACTTGATAATCCTTTAAATCTTCCATAATCACACATTTCATCACTTCATCAATCAAATACACTTCAGGCACTAATTGAGGCACATATGTACCATGAATTTGTAACAATTTACCTTCACGAATCACACGATCAGCCGATAATTGAAATTCATCTGAAATACGTGCAACCGTCCCTGAGTGCTTCAAAATAATAGACTTCCCTGTGTGATCTTCAATACGGAAAACATAGTTCAGATTGCCATCACCAATTTCTGATACCGTTAAATCTTCATGGTCAAAAAATTGCGTCTTAGTAATCACATATTGCTTTACATCTTCAACATCCATTAAAAAATATTGTTCAAATCTCCCCATTTTTTCACCCCTTAAAAAATTTCAACAAAAAAAACGTTCTCCCCTCACAAGAAGGAAAAACGTTCGCCATTTAGTATCTCTACTTATCTTTCAATGCATATGCATTGTAGGAATTGGCACCTTTTCCTTTTGGACAGGTTGCTGGACGTCATAGGGCCTATTCCCTCGGTCACTCTTGATAAGAATTATTTAATTTTTTGTTATTTATGATATTAAATCATCATAATGACAATGTCAACAAGTTTTCTGAATTTTGATATTTTTTAGATGATTTATCATTTTAATCGTCCATAGTATACATACGTTTCATTCGGTACAATCAATTGATTGTCTTTACTGTATTTATCAAAGACCACTTCTAATTCTTTTACAAACTTCGGGTAAAGTGGATCAGTATTACTTAATGCATAAGACGCTGATAAACATCGGTTAACAAATCCTTCTTTACAATAATCAAATGGATAATCAAATGTTTGTCGCTCGAATTGCCCATCAAAAAAGGCATCTATAACAACTTCTTCACTATTTTTACCACCACTAAAACCTTCAAACAATGGGCAATAACGCTCAAATACTTGCTGCGTTGCAATGTTTACTGGCACATCTTTTTTCCTACTGTTCCAAATTAAAAAGACATTGCCATCTGGTTTCAATATGCGCTTTGCTTCTTTTTTGAACTTAACAGGATCAAACCAGTGAAACGCTTGTGCGACAGTAATGATATCATATTGATCTGTTTCTAACTCAGTATCTTCAGCTGGACGTTCTACCACTGTTAGTTTAGGATCTTCTAAACTGTCCTTTAACAAAGTAACCATTGCATCATTAGGTTCAACTGCTGTGACATAAGCATCCAGATCTAATAACAATTCGGTAAATTTACCTGTCCCGGCACCAATATCTGCAACTTGAGCATCTTTAAAGTTAAAATTTTCCTCTAAAAATTTCATCAATGATCTTGGATAACTCGGCCGTGCATTTTGATAGATTTTCGCTTTGTCTGTAAATAATTGTGTATTATCCATACGAAAAACTCCTTTTCATTACTGTATTGCCCAAAGTCCATTTCTAAAGACCGGTTCACTTGTACCATCTTTATAATAACCATCAATATTTAAAGATTCACTGCCAATCATAAAATCAATATGACTGATGCTGTCATTAAAACCTAAATTCATCTGTTCTTCAGTTGACTTATCTTGTGCACCTTCTAACACATGTGGGAATGAATCACCAATCGCCAAATGGCATGATGCATTTTCATCATAGAGCGTATTATAAAATAGTGTGCCACTTTGATAAATCGGTGTATTTACGGGTACTAAGGCAATTTCACCTAATCGCTTCATACCATCATCCATACTCAATAAACCTTCTAATGTTTTAATCCCTTGCTTCGCACTATAATCAATAACCACACCATCTTTAAAAGTTAGTTTAAAGTCATCAATAATCTTACCACGCACACTTAGAGGTAATGAATTGGTTACATAACCGTCTACACGTCTATAGTCAGGAGATGTAAATATTTCTTCTGTAGGCATATTCACTACAATATTTGTACCTTTTCCATTCACTTCATCTGCGCCAACCCACTTTGCACCCGGGATTAAACCGACCTTTAAATCCGTACCTGGAGCCGTATAATGTAAATAATCAAATCCCTTATCCGAAAGTCTTTTGGCAACTGTTTTTAAATGTTCAATGTGTTGTTGCCAAGCTACAACCGAATCCGCTTCATTCAAACGCATGATTTTAAAGAATGTATTTAATAACTTTTCTTTCGCGGCTTCTCCTTTTAAATCAGGGTAAACAAGTTCAGCCCATTCAATTGAAGGATACCCAACAATACACCATGTTTGATTAAATGCACCAAAACTATCTGAAACCTTTTTAAAGTGCTTCACTTTACTCGCCATTACTTTATTCATTTTCTCCTCATCTAAATCTTTATATAATTCAGGTGATTGGCTTTCAATTTTGAGATAAGCAATTTTCTCTTCAATCATATAATCTTGTTCCATCTCTAAATGCTTTGGAAATTCAATTAATGTTGTTTCCTCTTGATGCGTATAATGAAGCTTGTTCACTTCACCATCCTCATATTCTACTTTTACCGATTTTGCGCCTTTTTCATAAGCACTTTTCACGACTGCTCTTACAAACTCAGCTGCATGAATATCTGAACTGATTTCTAAACGTTCACCTTTTTGAATATTTAATCCAACTTGTACTACGATATCTGCATATTTTTTTAATAAATCCATATTTTCCCCCTAGTTTAACCAATCTTGAACAAGACCAATAGCACCTAAATAACTGTAAATAATTACAGGGCCAACAAATTTAAAGCCTCTTTTCTTTAAATCTTTACTAATCTTTTCGCTAAGCGTGTTTATCGTCGGAATATCTCGCTCATCATCGTAATATGTAATGACCGGTTTCCCTTCTGTAAATGACCATATGTATTTGTCAAATGAACCAAATGCTTGTTGCACTTTAATAAATTGTTGCGCGTTATTGATGATGCTATTAATTTTTAAACGATGACGAATGATGCCTTCATTTTGCATCAATCTCTCCACATCTGCTTCGTTGTACTCAGCTATTTTTAAATAATCAAATTGATCAAATGCATCTATATATGCTTGGCGTTTCCTTAATATTGTCAACCAGCTCAGTCCTGCTTGTTGCCCTTCAAGAATTAGCATCTCAAATAAATAACGATCGTCATGAGATTCGATTTGCCATTCATTATCGTAATAGTCACGCATTAGTTCGTGTGAGTCAGCCCATTTGTGTCTTTTCATCTTGTCACACCCTCAATATTTATTACAGAAATTTCTGATAATTAAATTATGGCAATGATGCTTTAAATATTCAATAACAAATTAAAAAGATGCTCAAAATCGAGCATCTTTACAATAATAAATATCCTATTGTCCCACCGAGTATCACAATAATCCAAGGGGGCTGTTTTTTATAAATTAAAAAATAGAGTAAAACACTAAGTACACCTGTTTTAATATCAATGATACCATGTTGCAAAATAGGTGACATAAAGCTCGCCATAAGAATACCTACTACAGCAGCATTAACACCGATTAAACCATTTCTGATATATGATTTATTGCGCAACGTTTCCCAAAATGGCATTACCGAAAATACCAACAAAAAGGCAGGTAAAAATATGGCGATCATCGCCAAAACACCACCGTATACACCTTTTATACTCGCACCAAGAAAGCTTGCAAATGTAAATAGCGGACCAGGAACTGCTTGTGCAAGTCCATAACCTGTTATGAAAGTCTCTTCATTGATCCATTGTGGCACAAATTCATTTTGTAATAATGGTAGTACAACATGCCCTCCACCAAATACCAATAATCCTGTGCGAAACAACTTATCAAATACGACCACATCTTCATACTTTGTGAAATACGCTATTAACGGTAAGACAAGCATAAGAAATACTAACAAGCTTAAACTGATCCAGCCAAAGCGTTTAGATAACTGAAATGACATGCTCGCCTGGTTTTTTTGTTCTTGTTTGAAGCAAAAGGCACCTAGTACCCCACTTAATAAAATCAACACAACATGTAACCAAGCCACTTTCAAAAATAACAATAATAACAAACAAAAAATCGCAATGAGTGCTGTCATCACGCCTTTAATATGTTGTTTTATCATGCCTATGATTGCATGCAATACAATCACCACAGCAACCACTTTCAAACCTTGAATAAGTCCTGCGTCCAAATGAAACATTTGATAAGTCATTGAAGCAACAATCAACAATAACACGCTTGGTAATGTAAAACCTAAAAAGGCCAATATTGCCCCAACAATGCCACCCTTTAATAATCCAATGGTTATGCCCACTTGACTACTCGCTGGTCCAGGTAGAAATTGACATAACGCGACAATCTCTTGATAAGTTGAACTAGATAACCATTTTTTCTTTTCTACATATTCATTTCTAAAATAACCTAAGTGTGCAACAGGCCCACCAAAACTGGTTACACCAAGTTTTAATGCTGTAAAAAATATAATCCAATAATACATATGACACCTCTTTCGATATCATAGTATCGAAATGATGTAAATTTTTGATGACAAATGAATAAAGATTTATTTTCTTAACTTTAATATTAAGAATAATGGGATTTGCTGTCTTCTTTTTAAATCTAAATCATCATCAAATAAAATCGGTTTCGGTTTTCCTTCTTTAATCATCTCCACTTTAAATCCTGCATCAATAGCATATTGGAAATAATCTTCAATCGTGCGATGATACTTTTTCACTTCTTGCCCCATCCAATCTTCGTAACGACTACCGTTTTCAAAATAACGTTTTACTTCTATTACTTCTTTAGATTGATGGTTTTCTATGTTCGCAGTATATACTGGATGTTGTACTGAAAATAAAAAGATGCCTTGTGGCTTAAGTGCTTGATAAATTTTTTCAAAAAGGATTTGTGGCTTTGATGAATAATGCATCACAAGCCTTGAAGTAATCAGATGATATTTTGCATATGGATATTGAAAGGACTCCATATCTATTTGAATCAGTTTATCTTCTTCAGTTAAGTTTTCCTTTGCACGTACAATCATGTTTTCAGATGGATCAATGCCTGTATAGTGCAAATAACCCTTCTTCTCTAAATCATATTTAAACTGTCCATCCCCGCAACCAATATCCAAAACAACACCATCTTCTATAGGGTCAATAAGCTCCATGATGATAGGCAATTCAATGAGGTTATTTGGACTCATCGCTCGATGCCTTCGTGTCATATAATTTTCAAAAAATAGTTCGTTGTCATAAATCGACATACCAACACCCCTTTATTTAAATTTTCTGAATATTAATTCAATAATATCAATTTCTATTTATTTTTTAAAGATTTTATTAAATATGTGTATTTTATTTGTTTTCTCGTTGAAAGCGTTTTATTTTTTAGAAGTATGCTTTATACTTACATTATAAAAATCGATAAAGTGGCAATTAGGAGGAAGCTATGGGAAAACCAATCAAAATCATCTCAAAAAAATACCCTCGAATTCCTCATTTAGAATTTGAAGGCATATTAATCGAGGAAACGCCTCGTTATTTCTTTGTTTATTGCGATAAAAATACCGTACTAACACATCATATAAATAAAGAAACATACATTACACCGCACCAAACATTACATTTCTTCTCAAAATATCATGGCTATACGGTTTCAATCGGTATTGATGACAACTTTAAACCTATCAATAGCTTTTGTAATATCTCAACACCATGTTTAAAAGATGAAGCTGGAAATATTACATACACCGATTTAGAGATGGATTATGTTCAAAAAGATAATGGAAAATGGGAACTATTAAAGCATGAAGACTTTGTAAAACGCAGTCAATTAATGCATTATCCTTTTCAACTGACTAATTTTGCACTCGTTTCTCTACAAGAACTAAAAAACAATATTTCTGATGGGATATTCCCATTTGGTGTAGAAACATATGAAGATGTAAAGCTTATGCTATAAGCCATACATCTTCATTTTTCTTTCATATTTTATTTTAATTTGATTCTCTGTAATCTTAATGCATTTAAAACAACTGACACTGAACTAAATGCCATTGCGGCACCTGCTATCCATGGTGCGAGCATCCCACTCGCTGCAATTGGTATACCTATAATGTTATATATAAATGCGAAAAATAAATTTTGTTTAATATTACGTACTGTTAATTTACTAATTTGGATGGCTTCAGTGACTTTTGTAATATCACCTTTTACTAAAGTAATATCCGATGTTTCAATCGCAATATCTGTACCTGTACCCATC
Source organism: Macrococcus sp. DPC7161 (assembly GCF_004117835.1). GTDB lineage: Bacteria > Bacillota > Bacilli > Staphylococcales > Staphylococcaceae > SDSC01. The sequence goes on from NZ_SDSC01000011.1 coordinate 33,071, forward strand.
GCAATACCAACATCTGCTTCTGCTAATGCAGGTGCATCATTAATACCGTCACCAACCATGCCTGTTTTATGATGTGCTTTAATCGTCTTAACGACATTAAGTTTTTCTTCAGGTAAGACTTCTGCGTAAATATTTTTTATACCGACTTCTTTAGCTACAGCATTTGCGACACTTTTTTGATCACCTGTTAATAAATAAACTTCTAACCCCATTGCATGCATGGATAGTATTGCCTCTTTAGCATTTTCTTTTATCGGATCACTGACAGCAATTAATCCTTTCAACTTGCCATCAATACGCACAATAACGACTGTTTTTGATTGAGATAAAGTAAGATAAGTTTTTTCGAATGTACCTAATGTATTAAACATCTTTAAATTACCTACTTCAACAAGTTGACCATCTACCACACCTTGAATGCCTTGACCAGTAATCGACTGTACTGATGTGACTTTATGTCCTGTTTCTTTACTGATTGCACTTGCAATAGGATGTTCAGAATGAGCTTCTAACGCTTGAACATATTGATATTCTTTATCAGTAAGACCGATGATGTCTGTTACTTCTGGTTGCCCTTTTGTAATTGTCCCCGTTTTATCTAATACGATTGCTGTCAGTTTACCTGACGTTTCTAAGTATTCGCCACCTTTAAACAGAATACCAAGTTCGGCAGCACGACCCGTCCCTGCCATAATAGATGTCGGTGTTGCAAGACCTAGTGCACATGGACAAGCTATGACCAACACCGCAATCGCACTTTGAAATGCGGCATTCAAATCACCATTTGTAATCACAAAATACCATAATAAAAATGTGATCATTGCTATCAACACAACAATAGGTACAAATACATTACTAACTTTATCTGCAATGCGTTGTATTTCTGCTTTACTACCTTGGGCTTGTTCAACAATTTTAATAATATGTGCAAGCATCGTATCATCTATGGCTTTTGTAGGTTGTATTTTAACTGCACCTGTTTGATTGATTGTTGCACTATAAACTGTTTGTCCTGCACTTTTAGTTACTGGAATACTTTCACCAGTGAGCATGCTTTCATCCACCGATGTATTGCCTTCAATAATAAGCCCATCAATCGGAAATTTTTCTCCTGGCTTCACAAGAACAATATCTGTCATTTCGATATATTTCACTGGTACTTCCAAAGGTTGACCATCACGTTCAACCATCGCTGTTTTACTTTGTAATTGAACCAATTTACGAATGGCATCACTTGATTTCCCTTTTGCACGTGCTTCAAAGTATTTCCCAAGCAATATCAATGTAATTAAAACGGCACTTGTTTCAAAGTATAAATGCGGATGATGCATCGTTAATGTTTGGTACACACTATACAAATACGCACTCATTGTTCCCATTACAACCAAAACATCCATATTGGCACTTTTATTGATAAGTGCTTTATATGCGCTTATAAAAAATGGATAGCCTATGCCAAATTGTACAATCGAAGCGATGAACCATTGAAAATAAGGGTTCATTAAAATGTTCGGCATATAGACATTATTTGTATACGGCATATGTCCAAACATTGTATATAATAATGGTAAAGATAGTATGCTAGAAAGAATTACGCGATTGCGCTTTGTTTTTAACTGACGCTCATGTAAATATAAATCTTCTTCAACACGAATATGTGCACCATACCCTAACTTTTCAATACGTGCAATCACTTGTTCCACTTGAATTTGATCTAAATTGACCGTGGCAACTTCAGTCGCTAAATTAACTTTGGCATCCACGCCATCCATACGATTTAACACTTTTTCAATACGACTCGAACAAGCTGCACATGTCATACCTGTTACAGTAAGTTGATGTTGTTCCATCCTATTCACCTCAAAATCAATATACCCCTTATAGGTATATCTGTAAAGAAAAACATACTTGTCATCAATGAAAACAGCAACAACACCAACATATCAATTATCATCATTTACAATTCATTAGTAGGAATGTTTAGGTCGTCGTGTGCATCTATGGCGATATTTTCTTTTTATCGCCGTAGTTTGCATGTTCTGATGGGTATTCTTGTGAATCTATGGCGATATTTTCGTTTTATCGCCGTAGTTTGCGTGCTCTGATGGGTATTCTTGTGAATCTATGGCGATATTTTCGTTTTATCGCCGTAGTTTGCGTGCTCTGATGGGTATTCTTGTGAATCTATGGCGATATTTTCGTTTTATCGCCGTAGTTTGCATGTTCTGATGGGTATTCTTGTGCATCTATGGCGATATTTTCGTTTTATCGCCGTAGTTTGCATGCTCTGATGGGTATTCTTGTGCATCTATGGCGATATTTTCGTTTTATCGCCGTAGTTTACATGTTCTGATGGGTATTCGTGTGCATCTATGGCGATATTTTCGTTTTATCGCCGTAGTTTGCATGCTTGAACGAACGCCCTACTTCTACCAATAACAAAAAATAAGCTTGGACGTTTGTCCAAGCTTATTTTAGTTAAACCAGCCTCTAATTAATTTTTCAACTTCTTTTGTTTCATCGATTAAATCCTTCATCATTTCAACATCTTTCGGATCATTAAACAATTGCGACACAACTGGTGTATCTAGCACACGTTTCACCGCTTCTCCAATGGTTGCATCATCATTTTCATAGACTGTTTCTTTAAAGTCATGTTGATGTTCATCAGTTGATTGTGATGATTCAATCTTAATTGTTTCTTTCTTATTAAAGGCATCTATTACTTCAAAAATTGCCTTTCTTAAATCATTGTATTCTTTCACTTGTTTTAAATCATCTAGTCGAGCTTGAATGTAAGCTGATTGCTTTAAGTATTTATAACCTTCTTTAGCACCAACGTAAGAAACACCAGCGATTAACGTATATTTAAGCCATTTATTCATTTTTATTCCTCACTTTCATTATCATTATAACGAACTCTATAAAATTATCCTATTAATTCAGTATATATAAGTTGTGATTTCCTAAAAAATAAAGTTTAATTAAAATGTAGTACAACATTAAAGGAGCGATCATCATGGACTTAAACGGTATGTTTGAATCAGCAAAAGACAAAGCGATTGAAGAAGGTACTAAATACTTTGAAGAAAATAAAGATGAGTTATTACAACAAGGTCAAGAGTTACTTCAAACTAAAGGTGAAGAACTTAAAGACAAATTTTTCGGCGGTAAATAATTAAGATGTAAAAATGGTTGAGACTGTGTCCCAACCATTTTTTATTTGTATCAATTATGCCCAGTTACCATTTCTGAATACAGGGATGACTTGTCCATCACGTGTTACACCATCGATGTTTAAATCTTTTGAACCTATCATAAAGTCCACGTGAATTAACGATTGGTTTAAGCCAACTGCATCGACTTGTTCTTCGTTCATTTCGCTTGCTCCAGGTACCGGACCAGGGTATGCTTTACCAATTGCGATATGGCAAGATGCATTTTCATCAAATAATGTGTTGTAGAATAAAATACCTGAATTTGAAATCGGTGAATCTACAGGTACTAATGCAACTTCACCTAAACGTTTTGCACCTTCATCTGTTTCAAGTAAATTTTTAAGTGTTTCATAGCCTTTTTCAGCTTTGTACTCAACAACGACACCATCTTTAAATGTTAAAGAGAAATTATCCACGATTTGGCCGTTAACACTTAATGGTAATGTGTTTGAAACGGTACCATTAACTTCTCGGTAATTTGGAGAGTTAAATACTTCTTCAGTAGGCATGTTCACTTGAATATCAAATCCATCTTTATTCACATGACCACCACCAGCCCATTGTGAGCCGTCAATTAATCCTATCTCTAAATTTGTGCCAGGTGCAGTATAAACTAATTTTTCAAAGTTATAATCTGATAACCATTTCGCACGGTCCTTTAAGAACTTTGCATGTTCAGTCCATGAAGCAACAGGATCCTCATGATCTACTCTTACTGTTTTTAAGATGGCATCTAATAATTGTTCAACCGCTTCTGATGTTTCTAATTCTGGGAATACTAATTTTGCCCAATCTTCTGACGGGTAACCAATGATTAACCAGTTTTGGTTGTAACGCATGCGTGATAATCCTAATGATTTAGATGCTTCACTTAATGCGATTTGACGTTTCATCACTTTATCCGCATCAATGTCTTTTAATAATTCTGGAGAGTCTGATTTAATATATAGCATTGATACTTTTTCATCTTCTAAATATTGATTACGTAACTTATGGTATTCTGGAACTTCTGATAAACTTTCAGCCGTTTCATATTTCATTTTATCGACGAAAATTTTGCTATCATGAATGTCTACAAGGACTTTCTTCGCACCACGTTCATATGCCTTTTCATTCACTAGACGCATTAATTCAATTGCTTCAACCTCACCAACGATATTTACAATATCACCTGGCTGTACATTTAATCCCGTTTGTACAATGACGTCTGCATATTTTTTTAAACTTTCTAGATGTTTCATTGTAATACCCCTTTTCTGTTATTATTAATATCCATTATATCGGAAATCGAATTATTTTTCATAATATTTAAAATAATTAATAACAAAAGTGAGTAAGGCTACATGTTGCCTTACTCACTTTATAATTTCATATGTTAATGTGCTAACTTATTATATACAACTTCAATTACTCTGCATCTTTATACTTTGCTGTACGAGATAATACAAAAGTAACAACGAATGCAACAACCATTGCAATACCCATTGCGATGAAATAGCTTGTCCATTTACCAGTTGCAATTGAAATAAATCCTGGTAAACCTGCTGCGCCTAACGCAATTGCTTTGACTTGCATTAATCCAATAAAGAATGATCCTGCTGCTGAACCGATGATTGCACCGATGAATGGATAACGTAATTTTAAGTTAACCCCGAACATTGCTGGTTCTGTAATACCTAATAATGCTGAAACCCCAGCAGCTGATGAAATACCTTTTAACTTTTCATTTTTTGTAATGAATAATACTGCTAATGTTGCTGCACCTTGTGCAACGTTACTCATTGCAGCGATAGGGAAGATGAATGATCCACCTGTTTTCGCCATATCTGCAATTAAAGTTGTTTCTACTGCAATAAATGAATGGTGCATACCTGTGATAACGATTGGTGCGTAGAATAATCCGAAGATACATGCCCCAATCGGACCACCTGCTTCATATAACCAAGTTAATCCATCTGTTAAATAGTTACCTGCTGTACGAGTTAATGGACCTACAAATAAGAATGTAACAAAACCTGTAATAAATAATGACAATAATGGTGTCGTTAAATTATCTAACCATGATGGTGTGACTTTTCGTAAGTTCTTTTCAATTGTTGCTAAAATCCAACTTGCTACTAAAATCGGTAATACTTGGCCTTGATAACCTACACTTTCAATATGTAAACCAAAGATGTCCCAAAACGGAATGTCTTTTCCTGCTGCAATCATTTTTGGATACTCATACGCATTCAATAACGCTGGATGTACAAGTACCATCCCAAGTGCTGCCCCTAAATAAGGGTTTCCTCCAAATCGTTTAACCGCACTAAAACCAATTAAAATTGGCAAGAATACAAATGGTGCATTCGCAAGCATGTTAATTAAATCAGCTAAACCTTTAATGTTTGGATAAGCATCGATTAACGTCTTACCTTCAATAAATAACCCTTTACCTGTAAATAAGTTATTAATACCCATTAATAAACCACCAGCTACGATGGCTGGAATGATTGGTACGAAAATATCTGATAACATCTTAACGAATTGTTGGAAAGGATTCATCTTCTTCGTTGATGCATTTGCAACATCCGCTTTCGTTGAAGCTTCCATACCCGTTGTTTCACTCATTGCTGCAAATACTTTATTTACTGTACCCGCACCAATAATAATTTGATACTGTCCACCTGTAGAGAACGTACCTTTTACTGCATCCATTTGATCTAATGCTTTCTCATCGACAATACCTTCATCCTTTAATGATAAACGAAGACGTGTTGCACAATGTGCCATAGCATTGATGTTCTCTTTACCACCGACTGCTGTAAGTATTTCACTTGCGACTTGTTTGTAATCCATTGCATTTCCTCCTTTGGAACCGGTTCCATTTTAGTGTAAAAAAATATAAAAATAAATCAATGTGTTAATTTACATCCATCATAAACCCATCATTTCCATTTGTCAACGCTTTCATAAAATTTTCATAAAATAAAAAGCAAAGATTGATTATCTTTGCTTCAATTCATATGTTCATAATTGACTTAATAAATCATCTAATCGATTCAAAGTACTCTCTATACCTTCAAGAATTTTCATTTCTAAACTTTCTTCAAGTTTTTCTTTAGATTCAAAAGTTATAGTTGTAGTGAATTTTGTTCCTTCAGGAATAGACTCAAATTGATTATCAATTAATGAACTTCCCATCTCTTTAAGTTCATTGCCCTCTTCATCTGAGAAATAATCTATATAGCTAAATCGATTTTCAGAAATCTCCTGAAAAATAGATTTTGAAAAAGACACCCCATATTCTGAGTTCAATTTAAAAAACCAAATTCCACCAGGACGAAAATCATATATGATGTTTGTTGTTTTGATTCCTTTTGGACCCCACCATTCTTCTAACATACGTCCATCTGTAAATGAATCATAAATCATCTCTACAGGATAATTAAAGATACGCTCTAAAATTAAAATATTATCCTGTTGACTCACTTTAAGTTGATTGTGTTCCATCATTTCATCAATTCCTTTAATACTAGTCTCTTTGTTAATATCATTGTACACGTTTTCACAAAAATATTCACACAATTTAACTCGTTAAATCGTTAAAACATATTATTTTTCATCTTGTTTAAATTTTAAGCCCTTCTCACTTAAAGCTACTTGTAAGATTTTGATCGCTTTTGGTCCAACACCATGTAATGATAATAATTCTTCATCGCTCCTACTAGCTACTTGTTCAAGCGTTGTAATCCCAATTTTATTCAATGCTCTCGTCGCTGGTTTACTGATTTTTGGTAACATCTTCATCGCCTCTTTTCACCAGTATTTTATCAATATTAAAAATTTATGTATAGCAAACATGTGCAAGAAAAATATTTTATCACACAATTAAGTTGTTTAAGAGTTTTTTTGTTTTAAAAAACACTTTGATGTGTTAAATTATATATATTCAATTATATGCTTATGACATAAACAATGAAATATTTTACGAAAATAGGAGAAACACATGAAAACAACTAAATTTTTACCCATCGCTCTTTCGTCAATCGCTTTAACAACTATGATTTCAACAGAAGCTTTTGCTAAACAAGATCACGGAAACCACTACGGACAACGCATTCACAAATCTAGTGAAGCAAATTTAGTATTTAAAGAAATTAAAGGATTACAAAAGTTTTATAAACACTACAAAGTTGTTGACCAAACAACAGATGAATTAGGTATTACACATTATACGTTACAACCTAATGCTAACGGCAAATTCGCTGTGGACAAAGAAGTTAAAGTTCACGTTGATAAAGATGGCAAAGTATTATTAGTTACTGGGGATACAAAAGGAAAAGACCTCACACCTACAAATACAGTTTCGATTTCAGAATTAACTGCAGTAAGCAATGCATTAGACAGTTTAGGCTTAACTGAAAAAACAGCTGTTAATATTGGTGGCAAAGTCGTTAAATCAAAAGATTTAATTATCGATGCGAAAACAAACAAACAAGTGTATCGTATTGAAATCATCACTACATCACCAAAGATTAACCATGCTGTCGTTGATGTTGATGCACAAACTGGTCACGTAGTGAATACTCAAAATAAAATTAAACATACTGCGACAACTGGTCTAGGACAAGGTGTATTAGGTGCTTATAAATCAATCAACATTAACCAATTATCTGCTACAAGTTACGAATTAAAAGACTATGCTTCACCAATTAACTATTTTACTTATGGTTATAATGAAACAACAAAAACATTCTCACCTGTAAAAGATACAGATAAAACATTTAACGCGGCAGATCAAAAACCAGCAGTTGATGCTCATTATTATGCAAAACGTGTATTTGATTACTACAAAAATACACATGGCCGTAATTCATATGATAATTTAGGTTCAAAAATCGTATCTGTCGTTCACGTAAATACATTAAACACAACAAATGATAATAGAAATAACGCGGCATGGATTGGTGATAAAGTTATTTATGGAGATGGAGATAACTCAACATTATTAGCACCATCTGGCGCATTAGATGTTGTCGCTCACGAATTAACACATGCTGTCACGGAAAAATCAGTAAACTTTACTTACCAAGGTCAAAGTGGTGCTTTAGATGAAAGTACATCAGATACATTTGCTTTCTTCTTAGATCCTAGTGATTACTTAATTGCAGAAGACGTTTATACACCAGGTACTGCTGGAGATGGCTTAAGAAGTTTACAAGCCCCTACAAAATATGGTCAACCAGACAATATGGCGAATTATGTAAATACAGCTGCAGATTATGGCGGCGTACATGTCAATTCAGGTATTCCAAATAAAGCAGCTTATAATACAATTGTTGCTTTAGGTAAAGCAAAAGCAGAAAAGATCTACTACCGTGGTATTACAAACTACTTAACTTCAAACGCAACATTCTTAGATGCGAAAAAAGCTTACGTACAAGCAGCAACTGACCTTTATGGTGCAGCGGATGCAGCTTTAGTATCACAAGCTTGGGATGCAGTTGGCGTAAAATAAGATATAATATAGTGGCACGCAAAATTTTGCGTGCCACTTTTTGTATTTGAAATCAAGTTAACATAGAACTTAAAGAAAACGAGGTCATCTAATGAAAATAGAACATGTTGCAATTTATGTGAATGAATTAGAATTAATGAAAGACTTTTATTGTACCTACTTTAACGGCGTACATAACGAAAAATATCACAATCCTAAAACCAATTTAGAAACTTACTTTATTACCTTTGAATCAGGCGCAAGATTAGAATTAATGACACGTCCAGACATCCAAGCAGCACACGATGGCTTATGGCACTTTGGATTAACACATTTAGCATTCAGTGTAGGCAGCAAATCACAAGTTGATGCATTAACACAACAACTCATTATGAATGGCTGCCAACTCCAGTCAGCACCAAGAACTACAGGAGATGGCTATTATGAAAGTTGTGTATTAGACCCTGAAGGCAATCAGATAGAAATTACAGAATAACCAACATCAACTCATAAGTTGCCACGATGAAAAAACCGAAAGAAAAAAATAAATCGAAAAGCGATTTATTAGTTTTTCTTTCGGTTTTGTTCGTGTCAGAACACTTATGTTACAGTCTCACTATTAACAAGCATTAATCATCCATGAAATACCGTACGGATCTTTAAACATACCATATAATTTCGACCATTCAGTTGGGCCTAAAGGCATTGTGACTTCACTACCAGCTGCAACTGCACGATCAAAGAATTCTGTAGCAACTTTCACTTCAATATCGTTGCTACCATCAAATGTGAAACATACATTTACACCTTCATTATTTACTTCACGTTCACCCATAGTTGAACTAATCATGAATGTTTGCCCTAATAATTTGAACTCAGCATTCATTACAAAACGTTTAGCAACGTCCTCAGGCATTTTAAATTCCTCGGGTAAATCCTTAAACATTTCATCGTCTCCCATTGTTTTAGAAACGATTTCAGCACCAAACTTTTCTTCATAAAAATTCAATACTTCTAACGCATTGGCAAAGTTAAAATACGGAACAGCTTTAATCATTGGAAATCTCCTTTAATTCATATTGTATAAAATATAACTACTATTTCATTATAATCACATTTTAAGGAAATACCACTTATTACGCATTACTCTCCAATTTCTGCAAACTTTTTAATACGTGTACCGATTTCATCACGAACACGTTGGAATACTGACCAATCTTGACCCGCTGGATCTTCAAATCCCCAATGGACCGTTTTCACGTGTTTTGGTGTAACAGGGCAGACATCTTTTGCATGATCACAAAGTGTTACAACTAAATCTGCATTATTTAAAATTTCTTTATCAATCAAATCAGAGGTATGATTTGAAATATCAATTCCTACTTCTTTCATTGCTTCGATTGCTTTAGGATTCACACCATGGGTTTCAATCCCGGCTGAATATACATTCCAGTCTGGTAAATACTTTTTACCAAATCCTTCAGCGATTTGTGAACGACAAGAGTTCCCTGTACATAAGAAATAAATTGTTTTTTTAGTCATTATTATTCTCCTTTATCCAAATATCATCATTGATAAATATAATCCTACAAGTGTTGCAAATAAGACAGGTAGAGTAATCACAATGCCTGTCTTAAAATATGTTCCCCATGAAATCTTAACACCTTTACCACTTAATACGTGTAACCATAATAACGTTGCTAAGCTTCCGATTGGTGTAATCTTTGGTCCTAAGTCACATCCGATGACATTCGCATAAACTAATGCATCTTGTAACATACCCGTTGCAGCACTTTGCTTAATTGCGATTGAGTCTATCAGTACGGTTGGCATATTATTCATCACTGACGATAGTATCGCAGATAAGAAACCCATCCCCATAATCGAACCAAATAAATTCATTTGTGTGATGTTATCAATCACACCTGCGAGTAAACTTGTTAATCCAACATTCTTTAGGCCATATACAACTACATACATCCCAATTGAGAAGAACACAATTGCCCACGGTGCACCTTTTACTACTTTTCCTGTATTCACTGCAGGACTTTGTCTAGCGAACATGATAAACACCAATGCAATGATCGCCGCAATAATACTTACCGGGAAATTGATAAAGTCACTGACTAAATAGCCTACTAATAAAATGGCAAGTACAGCCCACGACATTTTAAAGAGTTTCATATCTTTAATCGCTGATTTCGGATCACGTAACGCACTTTCATCATATGACTTCGGTACATTACGCTTAAAGTATAACCAGAGTACTGTAATACTCGCAATTAAACTGAATATGTTCGGTAAAAACATATGTTTCGCATATTCCATAAATGATAAATCGAAATAATCTGCAGATACGATGTTGACTAAGTTACTTACAACTAACGGTAAACTTGTTGTATCTGCAATAAATCCCGAAGCAATTATGAAAGGGAAGACCATTTTCTCGTTAAAGTTTAAGTTACGCACCATCGCAAGCACGATTGGCGTTAAAATTAATGCCGCCCCATCATTTGCGAAAAATGCAGCAACGATGGCACCTAAAATACACACATAGACAAACATCTTAAAGGTATTCCCTTTTGCAAGATGCGTCATATGAAGTGCTGCCCATTCAAAAAATCCAATCTCATCCAAAATCAATGAAATTAATATCACTGCAATAAATGTGAATGTCGCATTCCATACGATATTCGTTACATCAATGACGTCATTGAAATCAACGACGCCAAATATAAGTGCGAGTATTGCGCCACCTACAGCCGAGTAACCTATAGATAGGTTCTTCGGCTGCCAGATGACAAGTGTTAAAGTTAATAAAAATATTGCGATTGCAATGCCTGCCATCATAATTTTGCTACCTCTTCTATATCGACATCATACGATTGTATTGCAACAAACGGTTGATGTGCGATTAATGTATTAATTTGTTGTCGTTCTTCCTGAATCTTACTGTTAAACATATCTTGAGTATCATCGTATGTTGCAATTGTATTGTTGACCACCCACATACGTTGTTGAATGCCCGTACGTTCTAAGTCCGCTTTCAGGCGCTCTGCTTCTTTTATTGGTGTCGGTTCAGCAAGTGTTACAATCACCATTTCTGTTAAATCATTATTCGTAATGCTTGGTAGTAATTCTGAAACAGAACTTGGGAGTACATTCGCATTACGCTCGATTTCTTTATGATAACTTTGAGAGGCATCCAGCAATAATAATGTATGACCTGTCGGTGCTGTATCAATGACGACAACGTCATGTGACTTATCAGCGATGAAATCACTAAATGCACGAAAGAATGCAATTTCCTGTGTACAAGGACTACGTAAATCTTCTTTAATATAATCAATTTGATCTTGTGAAAGATTTTGAGTGGCTGATAATACTTCCGCTTCATAATCTTTTAATACTTGTTCTTCATCGATATATTTTACTGTGATGCGGTCATTAGATTGTGTATCAAACCATCGATTCGCTGGATCTGTCGTCGCAAGTAAGACTGACCTACCATGTGCAGCGAGTCTTTTTGAAATAATCTTTGCAATCGTTGTCTTACCCACACCACCTTTACCCATCGTAAAGATAAAGCGCTTGTTATCATGCACCAACTGCTGCACTAATTCGTCCATAGAATGACTGTCTTGTAACTGAACAGATTCAGTTTGATGAATCAATTTATTTTCACTAAATAACTGTTTCAGCGCTTCAATACCAAATATATTAAACTGCTTCATAGGTACATAGTAATGAGGCACTTGATTTAAGAAACCCTCATACTGTCTTAATACTGTTTGTTCATTTGTTGATTTCTGAATCGCCAGATCACTTTCAGCATGTTCAATGATGCCGTTTATGATCAACATATCATTTGTAATATTTAATTCGCGCAACTCATTCATCGCACGCTTACATTCCTGTAGACTATGCTGATCACCACGTGCAACAAACATCATCGTTGTAAGATTTGTATCTCTCAATTTATTAACAGCATCTAAATAGATTTGTTTGTTATCTGATAATCCTGATAACTGTCCTAGACATGAAGCTTCATGTGTCGCAGTTTCAATATATGAATACCATGCGTCAGGGAGCTCAAGCATTCTAAGCGTATGTCCAGTTGGCGCGGTATCAAATATGATATGATCAAATTGTTCAGCATAGTCTTTATTCGCCAGAAAACCTGTAAATTCATTAAACGCTGCAACTTCCACTGTACATGAACCACTCAGCTGTTCTTCCATATTTTTTATTGCAAATTCCGGCAACACATCGCGATATGGACCTACGATAGATTCCTTGTATTTCTCTGCTGCTTCAACAGGTTCAAAATTAGCGACAAATAGATTATCTAAAGATGGGACTCGAGTTAATTCACTTGTTAAAGTCATTTCAAAGATATCCTGTAAATTACTTGCAGGGTCAGTACTGACTAATGCAACCTTTTTTCCTTGTGTACTTAAATGAACAGCAAGCGCACTAGAAATAGACGTCTTACCTACGCCACCCTTACCTGTGAAAAATAAATATTTCGTTAACTGAATTGTATTGGGATTAAACTTTTCCATTGCACTCACTCCTTAACAACAATGATCTCCGGGGGCACAACAGTTACTTTGCAAATCATGAACAACGATGATATCCATTACTTCATCAGAAGTCATATAACTGCCTGTTTTTACTATCTCATCATTAATGACCGTAATGGGCATCACTTTCTCACCTTTTGTCTTAATAAGCTCCATAATTTCTTTATGTCTTACAAATGCATTTGGTGCTGATGACAAGTTATAACGTAATACTTTAATACCGTTTTGTTTCATCTTCTCAATATCGCCATTGACGCGGATTAATTCCTGATCAGGCGATGGACCACAAACACCCGAAGAACAACACATTGCAGGTTCAAAAATTTTAATTTCTACCATAACAAACACTCCTTATTATTTTTTACAAACACAATTTTGGTTTGGTGTGAATAAAACATTTTGCATTGCCATTAAAGGACTAATCACTTCCAAATTATTGGCATATATCACTTTCGTACCTTCTTTCCAAGTTGTTACAAGGCCACTCTCTTTTAATTGCTTCATATGATGCGATAATGTTGGTTGAGAGAATTTAAAATGCATTAATATATCATTTGCGCACATTGGACCACAACTTAGTAAATCTAAAATCTCTAAACGACTTTTATCTGACATTACCTTCAATAATTTTGCTAAATCCTCATAATTCATCGTATCCATCACATCTCCTATATAGATAGTCATCTATATTACAAAATCATTCTACTCCTTATATAGATAATTGTCTATATTTTAGACAAAAAAACTCATGATTTTCATCATGAGATAAATCCTAAATCTTTTCCGATTCTCCAAGCGTTGATTCTATTTTCTGCACCTAACTTTTCAATGATGATACTCGTATAATTACGTACTGTACCGTCGCTTAAAAATAATTTTTGGCTAATTTCTTTACTCGATAACCCTTCACCTATTAATTCTAGAATTTCTTGTTCTTTTTCATTAAGTGGATTCTTTCTCAGCATCATCGGTAATAATTCTGGACTATATTCTTTATTACCTTGCATGACATTTTGCATCGTCTTAATCAAATCATCTACAGAACGTTCTTTCAATACGTATGCATCTACATTTAAATTCAATGCTTTTTCGAAATACCCTGGGCGTTTAAATGTCGTTACAATAATGACTTTAACTGGCAGTGCGTTGCTTCGAATGTGTTCAAGTACTTCTAAACCACTTTTCTCTGGCATTTCAATATCCAGTAATGCAATATCAAAGTGTTCATCTAGTGCATCGATGGCTTCTTGTCCATTACGTACACTTTTAACACTTTCTATTTCATCGTCTAACAATAGCAATTGATGCATCGCTTCACGTAGCATACTTTGATCTTCCGCATGTAATATTTTCATTAATCCACCTCCAAGTCGATTTCAATTTTTAAGCCTGGTGTTAAGTTTGTTACTTGAACTTCTCCGTTCAGCGCTTTTACACGAGATGAAATACTAACAAGTTGTGCATGAGGCTTTAAACCTTTTCCATTGTCTTCAATCATTAAATGAAGTCTATCTGATATTTGTTGAACATTTAAATTTACATGCGTTGCACCACTATGTTTAATGATATTATTCACCAATTCCTTTAATAACATACTGATTTCATGATGTTTCACTTCATCCAAATGTTGATAGTTCACTGTAACATCCAACTCGATATTTGCATCGTTTAGTAGCTGACTGATGTGCTGCACTTCATCTTCAATCGTTCTTGATTTAATGTTATCGATGATACTTCTCACCTTAAACAAAGAACTTTGGGATAACTTTTGAATTTCTATCATTTCATTTTTAGCGCCTTCAGGGTCTTTCTTCAATAACTTTAACGCAAGTTCTGACTTTACAGTCAACGTGCTGAACACTTGGCCAAGCGAATCATGTAAGTCTTGAGAAATACGATTGCGTTCAATTTGAGATGATAACAATGCCAGCTTTTCATTTTTAATATTCATCTCATAAGTCATTCTGGATTGCTTTGCGAAATAATCCATCGAAAAAGCCATCATAAACATGAATAACACATGTGCTGAAATCTCAATTGCAATTTTATAGTCATACGTATAAATGATAGCGTAGTTAATCAATAAAGTAGATAAAGTCACTTTCGAGTAAAGAGAATTTAAAGATTTTCCCATTGCATAAGGTACGAATGAAATCGGGAATAAATAAAATAATATATTACCAACATTACATAAATGAATAAATATCGTGATACATACAATGATGCATGCAAAAGCCAACGGTAAATATTTTTTCCTACCCTGCATCATATAAACTGCACTGCAAACATATATTGCAATTGCGATACCTTTTACAATTTTAAGATAGACATTAGCGGTTTCAAACAAACTTGCTATAGGAAAAATAATAAATATGAGTGAGGTGACATATTGTATCTTATTAACATGCTTCCATTTCATTAAATCACGTCCGTTTTCCTTCTAATCACTACACTTAATATTATAAAGACAATCGCATAAATTAGTAAAATACCAATCGAATGCCATGGATATTCTTTTTCAAATAAACCTGCTGCGATATTTTTAAAGTTATACGTTGGTGTCAACTTTGCTATCGGTTGTAACCATTCTGGAAACGTAATAACAGGAAACCACAGCCCACCAAGCATTGCCAAGCCTAAATATAAAATATTTCCTAGCGTACTCGCTTTTTGTGTATCTTTAAACTGTGCTAGCAATAATCCAAATGTTAAAAAGATTAAGCCGCCGAACAAGAGCCCAATATAGCTGATGACCCACTCTTTCGCACTCATGTTGACGTCTTTGAAAAAATGTCCTACTAAAAACACAATCAAGATTGCAATCATGTACATAATCATAATTTTGATAACTTTACATAAATAATAAACCATTGGATTTAATGGCGTTCTAAATAATGCTCTACTCCAACCGTTATTCTTATCGTTAATCATTTCGACTGGAAAAGTTAATATTGCAAAACTCACCAAACTGAAAGTTGTCATGGATAACATATAATCACGGATATAAAAAGATAACTCCTTTGGATTAGGTGTTTGCATAAGTGCAGAAAATACGAGAAAGAATATAACCGGCAGTAATATCGACATAATAAACACACTTTTTCGAGAACTCATATCAATCAATTCATATTTCATCATGGCCTTAAACTGTTTCATTGTGATCCTCCTCCACTACTTTGAATATACGATCAAGTAACGATTCATTTGTTATCTCAACATCATTAAAGTTAACACCTTGTGCTAGCATCTGTGTAATTATCGGTTGCACATCTCGAGAAACGAATAAGATGCTGTCATCTTTTATCGTCATATCTGGAGCGATGCCTTTAATTGCTATTTCATATTTCCTAGGTAATACTATTTGCTTTTGATGAGACTCACTGCGAATACGTCTCGGCGTACTATCTCGTACAATTTCACCTTTATGTAATAAAACAATACGATCGGCTAAACTTTCAACCTCTTCAATATAGTGTGACGTAAATAATATCGTCTTACCTTCATTCTTCAAATTTTGAACTAATTCATAAAATCGTTTACGCGTTGACGTATCCATCCCAACAGTAGGTTCATCTAAAATAATCACTTCAGGACGTCCCATAAGTGTCAACGAAACGTCTAAAATACGTTTCTGCCCACCAGAAAGACGATTCGCTTCAGTTGATAAATTCGTTTCATCAAAATGAGTGATTTGTTTAATTTCATCAAGAGAAAGTGGATTATTATAGAGACTTTGAAATAAACGAATAATTTGAATCACTTTCATATTTGGTGTGAAATAAGTATGTTGATACAATACACTTGTTTTATGGTGATTTAATATCAAAGATTGACCGTCGATATGGCCCGAAGCAATCGACTTATTACCTAACAAACAATCAATTAACGTCGACTTACCAGCACCATTTGGCCCAACCAAAGCAATCGCATCACCTTGTTCAATATTTAAATTGATATTCTTTAGAATATGATGTTTTCCTATATACAAGTTCAGTTGATTTACTTTAATCATCTCAATCCCCTCCTTACCTTTATTAAATAAAAAAACAGACATGAATATAATTCACATCTGTAATGAGATTAATATGACATTTGTCATGATTATTACGTAACCTTTCCTATAACTGATATATACAAGATAATCAGTGCGATATTTTACACTATGTGTTTTAATATAAATAGGACACAATTAAATTTAAGGAGTAATTTATGAGTATTATTGCAGCTATTATCGCTGGTGTATTGGCATTTATGGTCGGTGCATTATGGTATGGATTTTTATTTAAGAACGCATGGATTAAAGAAGTTGGTATTACTGAACAACAAATAAATGATTCAAACAATGGCATGAAAGAAATGATTTATTCATTCGTCATTGAAATTTTAGTTTCACTACTTGTCTTTTTTATTTTAAGTCACACAACGCTAAATATTTTCTGCGCAGGATCTGTGCTTGGTTTAATCGTTGTATTATCTGCATGTAAAAATTATTTCTTTGAAATGAAATCATTTAAATTAATTGCAATCAACGAAAGCTATAAATTCGTTTGTATTATGATCATGACTTTAGCAGCTTATTATTTCGGATAAAGGAGTGTTATCAATGCATTTAGGTAATTTTTCAGTGAGTTTAGCAGTTAAGGATTTACAAGCTTCAATTAAATTCTACAAAACATTAGGATTTGAACAAGTATCAGGTGATGAAAGTCAGAATTGGGTCGTGTTAAAGAATGGTTATGCACGTATCGGATTATTCCAAGGTATGCTTGAAGATAATATGATGACATTCAACCCAAGATGGGATGATAATGGAACTGAAGCAGAAGGTACAGACGTGCGCGAAATTGCTACAGCACTTAAAGAAGCTGGTCTTGAATTAGAGCAAGAAAATACGGCAAGTGAATCTGGTCCTGGTTATTTCTTTGTGAAAGATCCAGACGGAAATACAATTTTAATTGATCAACACGTATAGGAGATTATAATGGAGAAATTTTGTCAAAGCTGTGGTATGCCTCTAAACTTACATGGTAAAGATGTACGTGGTACTGAAGCAGATGGTTCTAAGTCTACGAAATATTGTAGTTACTGTTATGAAAATGGTGCGTTCATCGAACCGAGTATTACATTCGATGAAATGCTAGTTCGAGGTAAAGAAGCAATTTCTAATGGCCAAGGAAACAAAATCGTAAAATTCTTTATGAAAACATTCTATCCAATGCAACTTAAAGGATTAGAGCGTTGGAAGAAATAATAATCAAGGATTCACCTGCGAGTCAGGTGAATCCTTTTCTTGTTTGCAGCTCAAGTGAGATGGACAGTTGAGCTGCAGATTCGTTTGCGGCTCAAGTGTGGCTGGTAGTTGAGCTGCAGATCCGTTTGCGGCTCATGTGAGACGGACAGTTGAGCTACAGATCCGTTTGCGGCTCAAGTGAGATGGACAGTTGAGCTGCAGATTCATTTGTGGCTCAAGTGAAGCTGGCAGTTGAGCCACAGATTTGTTTGCAGCTCAAGTGTGGCTGGTAGTTGAGCCACAGATTCGTTTGCGGCTCAAGTGAGGTGATCAGTTGAGCTGCAGACAACAAATTCATCCTCTTGATGCGGTATCTTTATTTCTATAAAATGAAAGCAGTCATATATTAGGAGTGTTAGTATGGGTTATTTAATGTTTGCGTTTGTGATCGGGCTTGGTGTGCCTATTCAAACTGCTGTGAATTCTAGGTTACGTTCTTATGTTCTATCACCATATGTCGCATCGATGGTGTCTTTTTCTGTTGGTACGTTATTCTTATTAATGTTAACACTACTCACACAACATACTGTTATGATTCCATCTACTACATTCACTTCAAATCCTTGGTGGATTTGGATGGGTGGTTTATTAGGTGTAATCGGTTTAACGACAAATATTTTACTGTTTCCGAAACTTGGTGGTGTGCAAACGGTAATATTGCCAATTATGGGACAAATATTAATGGGAATGTTGATTGATAGTTTTGGTCTATTCCAATCTCCAACACATCCATTTAACATATTTCGTTTAATAGGCATGATGTTTTTACTTATCGGTGTTTATGCGATTGTTGTTTTACCACATTTGAGAAATCGTTTTTCTAAGCCGGCTGATGGTCCGTTGTTGCCATGGCAAGTGCTTGGTATTGTAGCAGGGATGTTAATGGCAACTCAATCTTCTATTAATGGTCATCTTGGCAAATTGTTGCATTCTAGTATTCATGCTGCGTTTGTGTCATTTCTTGTCGGTACTATCATTCTTGTAATCATTGTTTGTTCAATGAGAAAGCTTGGTAATATACGCTTTGCTTTAGGTAATACACCTTGGTGGATTTGGATGGGTGGGATTATTGGAAGTTTCTTTGTATTTGGAATGAGCTTTCTAGTTCCTATTATCGGTACAGGTATGGTCGTTGTAATGGGATTATTTGGTCAAATTATTTGTAGCATCTGTATTGATCGATTCGGTTTACTTGGAGCGACTAAAACAGATATTAAACGTATTCAAGTTGTCGGTATTATTTTGATGCTTTGTGGTGTCATTATGATTAAAATGTTTTAAATATCCTTAAATAAATAATATTTTTTTATCGGTCAAAACCCACTCCACGCCTAGCTTTATTCCAATTTTTAGAATACTCATAAAAAAGAATTGTCATATTTCACTAGACAAATGTCTCAATCCATTGTACACTTAAGTCAATAAAGATCGTTCATTTACAAGAAATAAGGATTTCACATGTTACAAAAGGTAATGGTGCAAGTTCGTTACTTTTTGTAATATGTGAATTTTTTAGTTTTAAAAAAGAGATATTTATTAATAAATATTTGGAGGTCATTACACATGACACAAGGTACAGTTAAATGGTTTAATTCAGAAAAAGGTTTCGGTTTCATCTCAGTTGAAGGTGGAGACGATGTATTCGTACATTTCTCAGCTATCCAAGGTGAAGGATACAAATCTTTAGAAGAAGGCCAAGCAGTAGAATTCGAAATCGAAGAAGGTCAACGTGGACCACAAGCTGCTAACGTAACTAAATTATAATTTTTAAATTTAAACGTTACAACAGCATCTCTTAGGAGATGCTGTTTTTTTGTATATTTGCTTGCAATTATTTCCTTTATCGTATATTTTTGAAGTAAGAATGGAGGTAGAATATGGATAACTATCAAAATATTAATGAAACACAATTCAGTAATTACCAAGGGAATAGCCCAACAAGTGATGAAAAAACAATGGCAATGCTCATTTATTTAACTTCTTTTTTCACTGTTATCGTAGGTCCACTTATTATTTGGATAATGAAAAAAGACCAGTCTCTATTTGTTGATCAAATTGGTAAAGATTATTTAAATTTCTTTATTTCTTATTTTATTTATAGCTTTATTGCAGGTTTATTATGTATTGTTTTCATCGGATTTATTATTCTTCCAATTATCGCATTAATGACATTTGTGTTTACTATAATCGCAGCCGTTAAAGCATACAATGGAGAAAGATATTTAATTCCTTTAACTATTCAGTTTGTAAAATAAAACGCATAGGGCCTCCTTGTAGTGAACCCAAAAAGTTGAACTTTTTATTAAGCTACTTTCATTAAAGCAAGATTTCTGTATTCTACAGGAGTCTTGCTTTTTAATTTTCTCTTCTTTCTAACGAAATTATAATATTCCATATAA
>NZ_SDSC01000012.1 GCF_004117835.1 Macrococcus sp. DPC7161
CAACGACAACACCAGTGCCAACATATGAAATCGGAGATAAAGTATGGTTAGATACAAATGGAGATGACATCCAAAATGGTGGAACAGAACCAGGTATCGCAGGAGTGCAAGTCCAATTAGTCGATAAAGCGACAGGAACAGTAATCGAAACACAAACAACAGATGTTAATGGTAATTATTTATTCACCGGCTTAAAACCAGGTGATTACACAGTAGTATTCGATACACCGAAACCAGTGACAAATCCAGATGGAACAACAACAAATTACACAGAAGTAACAAGTGTGAATGAACAAACAGATGGAGATAACTCAAACGTGGCATCGCAAGATGTGACTATCACAAATGCGAATAACTACACAATTGACCGAGGTTTTAGAACAACGACAACACCTGTCACGCCACCAGAAGAGCCAACATACACACTAGGCGATAAAGTATGGGAAGATGATGGAGATGGAGTTCAAGAACCAGGAGAACCAGGCATTCCAGGAGTAACTGTAACATTAACAAAACCAGACGGCACAACAGTAACAACGACAACAGATGCGAATGGTAACTATGAGTTCACAGATTTACCGAAAGGTTCATATGAAGTAACGTTCGAAACACCATCAGGATATGTACCAACAGATGGTGATGGAACTGATGATACGACAAACTCAGATCCAAAATATCCAACGAACAATGTTACAACAGGAACTGTTCAAGTTGATTTAACAGGAAATAATCCAAATGTGGATGCAGGATTTGTTAAAGAAAAACCACCAGTCACGCCACCAGAAGAGCCAAAATACACAATTGGCGATAAAGTATGGGAAGATGATGGAGATGGAGTTCAAGAACCAGGAGAACCAGGCATTCCAGGAGTAACTGTAACATTAACAAAACCAGATGGAACAACAGTAACAGCGACAACAGATTCGAATGGTAACTATGAGTTCGAAGATTTACCGAAAGGTTCATATGAAGTAACATTCACAACACCATCAGGATATGTACCAACAGATGGTGATGGAACTGATGATACGACAAACTCAGATCCAAAATATCCAACGAACAATGTTACAACAGGAACTGTTCAAGTTGATTTAACAGGAAATAATCCAAATGTGGATGCTGGATTTGTTAAAGAAAAACCACCAGTCATCCCACCAGTTGTAGTTGAAGAAACTAAATACAAATTAGGTGACTTTGTCTGGAACGACTTAAATCACAATGGTGTTCAAGATATAGGGGAACCAGGTATAGAAGATGTGACAGTTTCATTAGTAAAACCTGATGGTTCAATTGTTAAAACAACGACTGATAAGAATGGTCATTACGAATTTAATAATTTACCAAAAGGTACTTATACTATTTATTTTGAAACACCAGCCGGTATGATTCAAACTGGAGTGGATAAAGGAACTAATGATGCAATTGATTCAGATGGTTCAGTAGTTACAATTGAATTAACTGAAGATAACATGACAATTGACTCAGGTTTCTACAATCCTACAGGTGAAAGCCCAACAACACCATCTAAACCAACAATGCCAGGTGAGGGCACAAAGACGCCTACGCCGTCAGCACCAGGTGAAACAGAACCGCCTGTACCAAATGGTCCAACGACTCCAGGTGAGTTAGAACCACCTGCACCAAATGGACCTACACAACCAATGAAGCCTGTGAATACAGGCAAAGTTACACTGCCAGACACAGGTGAAGCAGAAAATAATGGTGCAGCATCAGGATTAACATTAACTTTAGGAGCATTAGCTTTATTAGCATCAAGAAGAAAAAAGTAATGTAATAATAGATACCATGAACGAGATAGAAATGATACTTTTGTAGTTGATAATCCATCTTTGATTCTTGACTATTTATGAAGCTCCATTACAACTAAAATTAATATCAACAACCGCTATGGATACATCCTTAGCGGTTGTTTTATTGTACTATCAATTTAATGAATGGATATATTTATAAATCAAACAAATAAAAATACTTCAAAAATTTAAATCTTAAAATATATGTACTTATATATATAATGTATAATTTTAAAGAATTTACTTTATTCATTACAGATATTGATGTATAGTAAAGAATGTAATAGCACTTTAATAAATTTAAATTAAGTTGAAGTAAATATAATTTGTAAATTGCATAGATTTCTTTCTAGTGGGCTTATACAAGATTTGAAGAGATTTAGAGTGATAAAAGAAATAATTGTAGAAAATATGAAATATATTAAAAGCATTCGTATATATGTAAATTACATGTTAAAATTATATTGTTTTTACTAAAAAGTATTTTGAAAGGCGTGGCTATTGATGAAAAAGATATTAGAAGAAAATAAAAGCTTCTACAAAGATTTAGAAGCAAGGACGGAATTTGTTGATAAGTTTAGCAAGCAATACCGATTAAATAAATACGATATCCAAATGTTAATGATCATCGTAGAACATGAGACAATCTTATTAAGAGAAATCTTAGTAAAAGAACTTATGAAGAAGAATCAAGTAAACAAATCGGTAAAAAACTTATATGATGCGAAGCTGATTACTAAAGTTAGATTGCCACACGACGAAAGAACTGTTGAACTAGGAATAAGAGAAGACAGTAAAGATAAAGTACTTGAAATTATTAAATCATTTAATGAAGCAATGAAAAAATTTAATATGTAATATTATCTAGCCAAACCTTGATGTGAAATAAAAGCGATTAATAGCTAAAATTAGTTAATGGCATTTGTTATCAAATAATCATATTGATTAGATAAAATTAATGGATAATCCTGGCATAATATGTCAGGATTATTATTTTTGAAATAAAAAATTTATATATAGCAATGTATGAAGGACTATAATTAGAACGAATAAATATGGAGAATGAAATAGTCTATTTATATGGGTAATAAATATGTATAATTTATACAAAAAACAAAATGTAACAAAAACTTAATAATGAATAAATATTCAAAATAAAAATTTTGGATTCAATAGTTATGAACTTTAAAATACTTATTTTTCTAGGTTTTAAAATTTATATTTATATGTATTTCAAATTAAATAAAAAATCATGAATATCTATACTACTTTATGCATCCAATAATGTAAAAAAAGGGGTTTTTAAAATCTATATACATGCAATTGGCTTTTAAAAAAAATCAGAAATCGTTATATTATGTTTAGTTAGATTATTTATCTTAGGAGGCAACAATGGAAGAAGTTATTGATTTAAGAGAGATATTAGAGATTTTGAAGAAGAATTTGAAAATGATCTTAGGTTTAATGATCGTATTTGGATTAATAGCTGGATTAATTTCAACATTTGTGATGAAGCCAGTGTATCAATCAGAGGCGCAAGTGATTGTAAACAAAAAAGGTGATAATGAAAAGATTTATTCAATGCCGAATGAGGTACAAACAAACATTCAATTAATTAATACTTATACACAAATGGTAAATTCGAAAGTTGTTAGGGAAAAAACTGTTGAAGATTTGAAGTTAAAAGTTGATGAAAAAGCTCTACAACCACGTATTTCTGTAACGAGTGAAACAAATTCACAATTGATGAAAATCAATGTAACTGGCCCTGATAAACAAGAAACAGCTAGAATTGCTAATAAATTAGCTGAAATTACTCAAAAAGAAGTTAAGAGAGTAATGGGTGTTGATAACTTATCTGTTTTCTCAAAAGCAGATGAAAAAGAAACAGGATCACCAATTAAACCAAAACCAATGATGAACGTATTAGTTGCAGTTTTATTAGGTTTAGTATTAGGTTTAGCAATTGCATTCATTAAAGAAATGTTAGATACACGTATCAATACTGACGAAAAAGTTGAGAAATATATTGGATTACCGACATTAGGTAAAATTTACACAATTGAGAAATAGGAGCGTATTATGTTTAAAAAGAAAACAAGACGTAATAATATCAATCAATTAGAAATTGTTAACCGACCAAAATCGGTTATTTCAGAACAGTTTAGAACATTACGTACAAATGTATTATTTACATCAAGTGATGTTCACATGAAGAAAATTATTGTTACATCATCTGAACCTTCTGAAGGTAAGTCGACAATTTCTGCAAACTTGGCAATTTCATTTACACAAGCAGGTTATAAAACGATTTTAATTGATGCTGATATGCGTAAACCGACGCAACATAAAGTGTTTGAAATGATGAATGTTAAAGGTTTATCAAACTTAGTGGCAGGTCAAGTACAATTGGTTGATGCTATTAATAAAGAAGTGCAACCAGGATTAGACTTTATTTCAGCGGGACCAATACCACCAAACCCAGCAGAAATTCTTGGTTCTACAGCAATGACGAAATTGTTAGAGGAATTAGAAACAGTTTATGACATTATTGTATTAGATACGCCACCAGTGTTAGCGGTAGCTGACTCGCAAATTTTAGGTAATATGGCGGATGGTTCATTATTAGTTGTAAACGGAAGAAAGACGCACCGTGATAAAGTTATTGATGCGAAAGCACAATTAGAAAAATGTACTGCCAAGTTATTAGGTGTTGTATTAAACGACCTAAACAAAAAAGACGATGGTGAGTATTACTATTACTACGGTGAAAAAGAGAAAAATTAAAGGAGTGTAGACCTTGTTTGATCAAAAAGTATTATTGATAACAGGAGGAACGGGTTCATTCGGTAACGCAGTGATGAAACGTTTCTTAAACACAGATATAAAAGAAATTCGTATTTTCTCACGTGACGAAAAGAAACAAGATGACATGAGAAAAAAATATAATAATAATAAATTGAAATTCTACATTGGGGACGTTAGAGACGAAGCAAGTGTTAATAATGCGATGAATGGCGTAGATTATGTATTCCATGCAGCAGCTTTGAAACAAGTACCATCTTGTGAATTCTTCCCTATGGAAGCGGTAAAGACGAATGTCGTTGGTACTGAAAATGTATTAAATACAGCGATTAGAAATGGTGTCAAAAAAGTTATTTGTTTATCAACAGATAAAGCAGCATACCCTATCAATGCTATGGGAATTTCAAAAGCAATGATGGAGAAAGTATTTGTCGCAAAATCAAGAACGATTGATCCAGAACAAACATTAATATGTGGTACACGATATGGTAATGTAATGGCATCAAGAGGATCTGTTATTCCATTATTTATTGATCAAATTAAAAAAGGTGAACCTTTAACAATCACTGACCCAACAATGACACGTTATTTAATGAATTTAGATGAAGCTGTTGAATTAGTAATTCATGCGTTTAAACATGCTAATACAGGTGATATTATGGTTCAAAAATCACCAGCATCAACTGTAGGGGACTTAGCTCAAGCGTTAAAAGAACTATTCGGTGCAGACAATGAAATAAAAGTCATTGGAACTCGTCATGGTGAAAAACATTATGAGACTTTATTAACTAAAGAAGAGTTTGCTAGAAGTGAAGACATGGAGAATTACTTCAGAGTACCATCTGATGCAAGAGATTTAAATTATGCACAGTACATGGAAGAAGGTTCCCATGAACATACTGAAGCTGATGAATATAATTCTCGAAATACATACTTATTAAATATAGATGAAATTAAACAAACATTACTTACACTTGATATTGTTCAAGAAGAATTGAAAAATTTCAAAAAGAAATAAGTAGAAGTGAGTCAATCATAGGAGGATTTTAAATGAAGATCGTCATTACGGGTGCAAATGGTTTTTTAGGGAAAAACTTATATTCTGAACTAAGTAGAGATACGACAAATGAAATTACAAAAATCACAAGAGAGACAAACGAAGAAATTTTGAAAACAGCATTATTAGAAGCTGATTTTATTTTTCATTTAGCAGGAATCAACCGACCAACTGAAGTAAGTGAATTTAAAAAAGGCAATGTTGGCTTCCTAGAAAACATGTTATCTATTATTAAAGAAAACGAAAATCAACCAACGATTGTTTTCAGTTCATCAATTCAAGCTGCTTTAGATAATCCATATGGTAACAGCAAAGAAGAAGCAGAACAGTTGTTAGAACAATTTGGTCAAGAAAATGGAAATCAAATTTATATTTATAGACTACCGAATTTGTTTGGTAAATGGTCTCGTCCAAATTATAATTCTGTCATCTCAACGTTCTGTTATAAAGTTGCTAGAAATGAAGAAATTCAAGTAAATGATCCTAGTGTTGAACTCACTTTAAATTATGTTGATGATGTAATTTTTGAATTTGTAAGAGCTTTAAATGGTAATCCTACTAGAGAGGGAAATCAAGTAGTGGTACCTAATCAATTAAAAATTACATTAGGAGAACTTGCAGAAACGATTCAATCATTTAAAAAAGATAGAGAAGATAGAACGTTACCTCAATTAGATAATTATTTACAAAAAGCGTTATACTCAACTTATTTATCTTACTTACCTGAAGATGAATTCAGTTATCCATTAACAATGCATAAAGATGAAAGAGGTTCGTTTACTGAATTCTTGAAAACACCTGATAGAGGACAAGTTTCAGTAAATATCTCTAAACCTGGAATTACTAAAGGAAATCACTGGCACCATACTAAAAATGAAAAATTCTTAGTCGTTTCAGGTAAAGGTGTGATTCGATTTAGAAAACCAGATGAAGATAAAGTTATTGAATACTTCGTATCAGGAGATAAATTAGAAGTAGTGGATATCCCAGTAGGATATACACACAACATTGAAAATCTTGGCAATACAGATATGGTAACGGTAATGTGGGTTAATGAAATGTTTGACCCAAATAATCCAGATACATATTTCTTGGAGGTTTAAACATGGAAAAATTAAAAGTAATGACAGTTGTAGGGACAAGACCTGAAATTATTAGATTATCAGCTGTTATTAATCAATTAGAAGCATCACCATCGATTGAGCATATTCTTGTTCATACAGGACAAAATTATGATTATGAATTAAATGAAGTATTCTTTAATGATTTCAAGTTAAGAAAACCAGATTACTTTTTAAACGCAGCTAATGGAACAGCAGTAGAAACAATTGGAAACATCTTAATTGCGATTGATCCAGTATTAGACGAAGTAAAACCAGATGCATTTCTAGTGTTAGGTGATACAAACAGTTGTTTATGTGCAATTGCAGCGAAACGTAAAAAAGTACCTGTATTCCATATGGAAGCTGGTAATCGATGCTTTGACCAACGTGTTCCAGAAGAAACAAATCGTAAAATCGTAGACCATATTTCAGACATCAATTTAACGTATAGTACAATCGCTCGTGAATATTTATTACGTGAAGGATTACCTGCAGATCGAGTAATTAAAACAGGAAGTCCGATGAAAGAAGTAATCAATTCAAGATTAGAAGATATTGAAAAATCAGAAGTATTATCAAAATTAGAACTAACAGAAGGACAATACTTCGTAGTATCAGCACACCGTGAAGAAAATATTAATTCAGATGTAAACTTCAAGAAATTAGTAGAATCATTAAATGCAGTTGCTGAAACATATGATATGCCAGTTATCGTAAGTACACATCCAAGAACACAAAAGAGAATTGATGAATTAGGTATTCAATTCCATGAAAAAATCCAAACATTAAAGCCTTTAGGATTTAATGATTATATTAAATTACAGAAATCGGCAAAAGCAGTGTTGAGTGATAGTGGTACAATTAGTGAGGAAACAGCGATATTAGGGCTAAATTCATTAAACATCCGCGAAGCGCATGAGAGACCTGAGGCTATGGAAGAAGCAACTGTTATGATGACAGGTGTTGATAAAGATAGAATACTACAAGGATTAGCTCAGATTGAAGCGGTGGGTAACCAAAGTCGTATCGTAGCTGATTATGATATTGATAATGTGTCTGAAAAAGTTGTGAAAATTATTATTTCATATACAGATTATATTAATAGAAATGTGTGGAAGAAATGAGAATAGCAATATTAGCAGCTACAAATATTAGACACATGACGTTAATAAGCCACTATTTGAAAAATATAAATTTAAATAAGCATGATTTAGATATTATTTATATGGATAGATATTCAATTGATGAAGAAATTTTATGTACTAATAAATACAAAATTGAGTGTAAAATGAGTCAAAAGGATTCTAAAGTAAGAAAGGTAAGACAATATCTAAAATTTAAAAAAGAAGCAACAGATATAATTAAAAATAAAGACTATGAATTAATAATAGTTTGGGGAAGTTATACGGCGCATTTATTCAAAAATATTTTAATTAAACAATTTAAACACAAATATATATTAAATATTAGAGATTATTTTTTTGAAAATAACCGATATATATTTCACCGAATGTCTAAATTAGTTAAAAATAGTTTATTCACTACAGTATCTTCAGATGGTTTTTTAAATTTTTTACCGAAAAGTAATAAATATAGGATGATTCATAGTTTAAATGATGGCATTTTAAGTAATGATAAAATTTGTGTTTTCAAGAAAAACTATCCTATTAAAATCTCTTTTATTGGAAATGTAAGATTCTTCGATGTAAATAAAAAACTAATAGAGGTTTTAGGAAATGATAAACGGTTTATTTTGCAATATTTTGGTACCGGAACTGACATGTTACAGCAGTATGCGCAAGAGAATAATATTTCAAATATAGAATTTTTAAACGGTTTTAATGTAAATCAGACTTTAGATTTATTAAAACAAACTGATATAATCAATAATATTTATGGCAATAATAATGTCGCATTAGATACTGCCTTATCAATTAGATTATATTACTCACTTTTTCTTAAAATACCAATACTAACAACAGTAGATACTTATACAAATGAATTTATTGAGGAAACTGGGCTTTCGTATGCAGTAGATATTAATAAATTAGAAGGAATTGGAAGTGAAATTTTTAAGTGGTACAACGAGCTAAACACTAATGAAATATCAGAAAAAGCTGAAAATAAAGTAAAAGAAATAAAATATACCAACCAAAAAGTATATAATGAATTTTTGAGTTTGATAGGTGATTAAATATGATAGAATCGATTGATTTTTATGAACATAAATAAGTTTTTAAAAAATGATGCTTTTATTTTAATAGTTGCAAGTGCATTTTCACAAATCATATTAATAGTAACTATACCATTAATTTCTAGGTTATATACACCTAGCGAATTTGGATACTTCACTGTATTCTCTAACCTAGCATCAATTTTCATACCTATTATTAATGCTAGATATGATTTATTGATTATAAATTCAAAATCAAAGCAAGAAGCAAATGGATATGCTGTTATCTCTTTTATAATAAGTTTATTTATTGTAGGAATAATAACTGTATTTACCTTTGTTTATGCATTGTTTTATAATCACCACATTTTTGATTTAGTTTTATTATCTATACTATTAATATTGGTAAGTTTAACAAATATCTTTACAAATTATTTAAATCTATTAAAAAAATATAATCTGGTTAGTTTAATTACGGTTTTAAGAACAGTACTTATGGTGAGTATTCAAATAATATTTGGCTATATATTCCATAGTGCATATGCACTTATGGCTGGTTTTTCAATGTCTTATATTGCAGGTATATTTATAGGATATAAACATTTTAAAATGATTTTTCAATACAATTATGATCGTAACTATTTATTAAATCTTTTTAAAGATAATTTGTCTCAATTGATTTATTCATCACCATCAATACTGATAAATAGCATAACATTTAGTTTGTCTGTATTTTTGATTAGTATAATATATTCAAATCACGACACTGGTATTTATGGTATGGGTTTAAGAATATTAACAGTACCTGTAGTTGTTGCTGGATTAGGACTTTCGAAATTGTTTATGCAACAAGCTCATTTGAATTATCAAAAATATGGTAGCTTTCGTACAATATTAAAGAAATATACTGTTGGATTAATAATATTAGGATTATCTATATACCTACCTTTTTATTTACTAGGAGGATATATTATTTCGTTTGTATTAGGAGAACAATGGAGTGGGATATTGGAGATTTCACTGCCGTTAATGATATTATGTTTTGTTAGATTAATAGTATCTACTGTCTCACTAGCTAATATCGTTATATCTAAGCAAAAAATGGATTTGTTGTTTCAATTTTCAATATTTTTATTTACATGTTTATCTTGTTTATCTGCTTTTATTTTAAAATTAACATTAGTACAATTTGTTTATGTAAATTGTATGTTTCTTTGTGTTTGTTATATAGTTTATTATTTAAAATTATATAAATACTCATAATAATAATATGGAATGTAGGGGTATATGTGTTTAAAAGACTATCAATTATTAGTTTTGCAATTTTCTTACTGAGTGGATCGTTAGAGCTAATTCCAATATTTTCGAATTTGAATTTAAAGTTAATATCTATTTTTTTTCCAACCACATTTGTATTACTAACAATACTTAAAAGAAAATATTATGGAAAGCAATTATTTTTTTTAGTAATGATTATTTTCTTTTTATTATTTAGCATTCTACTTAATATAAATACTCATAATTATAATGCGGAAAAAGTTAGTAATTTGATAATAATAATAACTATATGTATGATTTTTCCAATTTTCATTTTTGAGAATGATAATGATATTTTTCAATTTTTTAATACATTATTAGTCGGTTCTATATTAATTTCAATAATTTCTTTACTTAACATTGATTCTGTTGTAGACACGGGTAGGCTATCATTTAATGAAGGTAATCCTATATGGTTAGCCAGAGCGATTTCGCTTGGATTTATTTGGATATGTCTAAAATACAAATATAAATTAGTTAAGTTACCCATTTTTTTATTAGTTAGTTTTATGCTTTTGACTTCCATTCTTTTGACAGGGTCAAAAGCTCCTTTATTTGCATGTATCATTGCAATGATTGTGATATTTTTTAATGAAATGAAATATATTTTAATAAATAAAAAAAATTTGACAGCATCATTTATATTGATATTGTTATCTATTCCTTCTATTTACTTAGTACTATTATATTTACCAGAAACAATAAAAAACAGATTCCAAATAGAAAAAATTAAGGACGAATCACGAATTGAATTATACAATTTATCCTTCAGATTAATAAAAGAAAATTTCGATGGTATTGGTATAGGTATGTTTCATAATTATTCATATTTTTATTATCCACACAATATACTTCTTGAATCATTTGTTGAATTTGGAATTCTATTCGGTGGAGTATTAATACTAATATTGTTTATATCAATATTAGTATTATTTATAAAAAGAAAGCAATCAAAAGCTAAGTTTATTTTTTTTATATTATTTATAGTTTCATTCTTTAATGCAATGTTTAGTGGAGATTTAACAAGTCCTAAAGAATTATATTTAAGTATAGCAATGGCTTTTATACCAATAAAAAGTGTTGATATAAAATTTAAAAATAATATAGTTAAAAGGGAGAACATATGAAAGTTTTATTTTTAACATTATTAAATCTT
Organism: Macrococcus sp. DPC7161; assembly: GCF_004117835.1. Lineage (GTDB taxonomy): Bacteria > Bacillota > Bacilli > Staphylococcales > Staphylococcaceae > SDSC01. The sequence goes on from NZ_SDSC01000012.1 coordinate 11,423, forward strand.
GAGGATTTGACGAAAAATGGTATTTACCATGACTTTGTTAATGAATTAAGTAGCAGAGGACACGATGTTTCAGTTGTTTGTCCGTCTGAGAAGCGCTTTGGTGGCGAGACTAAATTGATTGAGACAAATAGTATAGACGTATTAAAAGTTTTAATTGGTGATATTACTCAAACTTCTTACATCAAAAAAGGAATTAATACTTTGTTAATTGAAAGTAAGTATGAGAAAGCAATTAATACATACTTTAAAGATAAAAAATTTGATTTGATTATTTATACTACCCCACCAATTACATTTAATAATTTAGTATTGAAATTAAAGAAGAAAAATAATGCTAAAACTTATCTATTATTAAAAGATATTTTTCCACAAAATGCTGTGGATTTAGGCATCTTTAGTAAGAATAGTCCTATTTATAAATTATTTAGATTTAAAGAAAAGCAGTTATATAAAATTTCCGATTATGTTGGGGGTATGAGTGTTGGAAATATCGATTTTATTAAATCGCATAATGAAATACACTCTAAGACTCAAGTTATCCGAAATGCTTTGTATGAATTAGATTATAGAATTGACGATAGTATTGATAAGACTTCACTATTTAATAAATATGATATCGATTCTAATAAAAAAATCTTTTTATATGGTGGGAATATTGGAGCACCACAAGGTATACCTTTTATTAAGTCGGTTATGTCAAGATTTAATGAAGTTGAAGATGGCTTTCTTTTAATTGTTGGAAGTGGAACACATTCTAATGAGTTAATTAAACATGCCAAATATTTAAATTATTCAAATGTTAAAGTAATGAGTAAATTGCCAAAAGAGGAATATGATCAGCTTGTAATGTTATCGGATATAGGACTTATTTTCCTAGATCATAGATTTACGATACCAAATTATCCTTCTAGGTTAACAAGCTTATTAAATGCAAAAAAACCTATATTAATGGCAACAGATGTAAATACAGATATTAAAGATGATATTATTAAACATAAATGTGGTCTTTGGTCAGAAAGTACGGATGTTGATTTATTTATCAAGAATGCAGTTAGAATGACTAATGAAGATTTATCACAATATGGAGAAAATAGTTATAAGCTATACTTAGATGAGTTTAAGATTGAAAATAATATAGATAAATTATTAAAACTTATCAATGAATAAAACTAATTCAAAAGGGAGTCTTATCATGAAATTAACAACAGTCGGTTTAGGGTATATCGGTTTACCAACTTCAATTATGTTTGCAAAATATGGTGTGAATGTTACGGGTGTAGATATTAATGAAGAAGCGGTTAAATTATTAAACTCAGGTGTATTGCATTTAGAAGAACCTTTTTTAGACGAAGCATTAAAAGAAGTAATTGATTCTGGGAAGTTCAAAGCTTCTTTAACTCCTGAAAAGGCAGATTGCTTTATCGTGGCAGTACCAACACCAAATTTAGATGATGAGTATCGTTCTTGTGATATTTCTTATGTAATGTCAGCTTGTGAAAGTATTTTGCCAGTATTAGAAAAAGGCAATATTGTTATTGTTGAATCTACTATTGCGCCAAGAACGATGGATGATCATGTGAAACCATTCTTTGAAGCTGCAGGTTATACAATCGGAGAAGATTTATACTTAGTACATTGTCCTGAGCGTGTTTTACCAGGTAAAATTATGCATGAATTAATTCATAATAATCGTATTATTGGTGGTATTACTGAAGCATGTACTAAAAAGGCAAAAGAGTTTTACGGTGTATTTGTAGAAGGTGAAATGATTGAGACGAATGCAAAAACGGCTGAAATGTCTAAATTAATGGAAAATACTTACCGTGATACAAATATTGCTTTAGCAAACGAATTAGCAAAGATTTGTTATGAATTAGAGATTAATACGTTAGATGTTATTCAAATGGCAAATAAACATCCACGCGTTAATTTACATTTACCAGGGCCAGGTGTAGGTGGACATTGCTTAGCTGTAGATCCTTACTTTATTATTGCAAAAGACCCTGTTAACAGTCAGTTAATTTCAAAAGCACGTGAAATTAATAATAGTATGCCTGAATATGTTGTTAATTTATCAAAAAAAATTATCGAAAAAACAAATGCAAACAAAATTTCTGTCTTTGGTTTAACATACAAAGGAAATGTAGACGATATTCGTGAATCGCCTGCTATGGATATTTATCAAATGCTACAACGAGAATTAGATATTGAAGTAGTTGCCTATGATCCACATGTTAAGAAAAGTTTTGTTGAACAAAATGTTAAAAATGCAGTAAAAGGTAGTTCATTAATATTAGTATTATCAGATCATAATGAATTTAAAAATTTAAATGCTTTAAATGGCGAAATGAAAGATGCCATTATTTTAGATACAAAAAATATCGTTTCAAGTCATGAAGGATTTAAATACTATAACTTTGGAAATTTATGTCAATTAAAAGAATCATAGGATTTTATATGGGAGAAATATTATGAAACGATTATTTGATTTATCAGTTTCAACATTAGGACTTGCTGCATCTTTACCTTTAATTGTTGGAACTGCAATTGTTGTAAAAAAGAAAATAGGGAATCCTGTCTTGTTTAAACAAACTAGACCTGGCCAATATGGTGAACCGTTTGAGTTGTATAAATTTAGAACGATGACTAATGAAACAGATGAAGAAGGAAATTTACTGCCTGATGATGAAAGGTTAACAAAGACTGGACAAATTTTAAGGAAATATAGTTTAGATGAGCTACCGCAATTGATTAATGTTATTAAAGGCGATATATCACTAGTGGGTCCAAGACCTTTGTTAATGGAATATAATGACCTATATAATGACGACCAAAGAAGACGTCTTGATGTAAAACCTGGTATCACTGGATGGGCTCAAGTGAATGGTAGAAACGCGATTTCTTGGGAAGAAAAATTCAAGTTAGATGTTTGGTATGTCGACAACCAATCATTTATGCTAGATATGTACATTTTATATTTAACGGTATTAAAAGTATTTAAGAGCGAAGGTATTAATCAAGAGGGACACGCTACTGTCGAAAAGTTCAAAGGGACTGTTGTGAATGAGCACTAGTGTTGTTTTATTAGGAAATGGTGGCCATGCTAAAGTTATTAAGGATATGATTGATAGATCAAATGATCTTATCTTAGCAGGTATTTTAGATGATAATATTTCAGAGTATACTGAGGTTGATCATGTATTTTATGATAAAATGTCAAATTTATCTCAATATTTAAAGCATAAGTTTGTTATTGCTATTGGAAATAACAAAGTGCGATTAATGTTGATTGATAAGTATCAGCTAAATGAAAGTCATTTTGTATCAGTTATCGATTCATCTGCTATAATTTCACCTTCTGCTCATATAGGGATTGGGACTGTTGTTATGCCGAGAGCAGTAATAAATGCGAATGCTGAAATTGGGAATCACGTAATTATTAATTCTGGTAGTATTATTGAACATGATAATATTATTGAGGATTTTGTGCATATTTCACCAGGAGCAGTGCTTTCTGGTACAGTAACGATAAAAACTTTGACCCACATAGGTTCAAATACAACGATTATCCCAAATATTGTAGTAGGTGCTTCGAGTGTTATCGGTGCTGGTAGTGTCGTAATCAGAGATATTTCAGATGAAGTTGTTGCGGTAGGTAATCCAGCTAAAGTTATCAAAAATAATTGTTAATCTAAGGAGACGATATTATGCAAGAGAGAGTTTTTCTTTCTTCACCTCACATGGGCGGAAATGAAGAGAAGTATGTTAAGGAAGCGTTTGATACGAATTGGATCGCACCACTTGGTAAGAATGTTAATGAATTTGAGAAGCAAATTCGAGAATATACTGGAGTGAATGCATCATGTGCTACGGGGAGTGGTACTGGTGCGATTCATTTGGCACTTGATTTAGTTGGTGTTGGCCGTGATGATATTGTATTCTGTTCATCATTAACGTTTGTTGCTAGTGCGAATCCTATTGTTTATTTAGGTGCTAAGCCTGTATTCATTGATTCGGATTTAGATTCTTGGAATATGGATCCTAAAGCTTTAAAGCGTGCATTTGAGAAATATAGTGCTATGAATCAATTGCCTAAAGCGGTTGTGATTGTTAATTTATATGGTCAATCTGCTAAGATGGATGAGCTTAAAGCAATTTGTGATGAATATGGTGTTCCTATTGTTGAGGATGCTGCTGAATCACTTGGTGCAGAATATCAAGGCAAGATGAGTGGTACTTTCGGTAAGTTTGGTATTTTCTCTTTCAATGGTAATAAGATTATTACAACTTCAGGTGGTGGTATGCTTGTTTCTGATGATGAAGAAGCGATTAAGCATGCTCTTAAGAAAGCGACACAAGCTCGTGATAATGCCCCTCATTACCAACATAGTGAATTAGGTTATAATTATCGTTTAAGTAATATCAGTGCTGGTATTGGCCGTGGTCAGATGGAAGTATTGGATTTACGTGTGAGTCAAAAGCGTGAAATCTTTGATCGATATGCAGATGGATTTAAAGATATTAAGGCGATTGAAATGATGCCTGAGCTTCCAAATTCTAAGCATAATCGTTGGTTATCTGCTGCGGTGATTAATCCAGAATTAACGGATGTGACTTATAGTGATATTATGGCTGCTTTAAATGAGCATAATATTGAATCACGTCCTGTTTGGAAACCAATGCATTTACAGCCATTCTTTGAGGAATGTGATTTCATTTCTGAAGCTGATGGTATCGATCATTCTAATTATTTATTCGATCATGGTATTTGTTTACCTTCTGATACGAAGATGACGAAAGAAGTTCAAGATAAGGTTATTGAAGTGATTAAGGGGTTATTTTAATATTAAAGCCTAGAAATTAAATTGATTTCTAGGCTTATTTTTTATAGGTTTTATTAGATAACTTCCTCCCAATATTGATTCCAGGTACTTCAATATATTTATGAGAAATTATAGATAATAATATTGTAGAAAGTAAAGTAATTATCCAAAATAATAAAAATTGAATAAAGCTACTTGCTTCAAAAATATCAAATTTTTTAATTAAAGTTAAAAATACTTCAACAAAAAAGAAATGGATTAAATACATACTAAAACTAATTTTCCCAATAAAAATCGTAAATTTATTAACAAAAATTTTATTGTTGTATATTGATAGGACAAAAGCAAAAATTGAAAATAGTATACCAAAAATCAAATGATTAAAATAAGTAAAATAACTTATAAAATGAATTGATGCAAATAAAATTATCAAAGTTGTAATAAAATATAAAATAATGTTAGCATAGGTCAAATTAAATTTCTCTTTAAACTTCGATTTATATTTCTTTGAAACAAAATATAATACGATACCTAATAAAAATATTGGTAATTGGTTAGGAAACCAATAAAAAAAGTACATATAATAACTTGATTTAAAATTATATTCTATTATAGATAACAAAGTGTATGGAACCAAAATAATAACTGAAGATATAAAAAGTATTATTGCTGTTTTTGAATTTTTAATAAATTTGTATATAAAAGGTAACAGTAAATAAAACATAACTTCATTTGAAATTGACCATCCACCGGGAACTAAACTAAATAACCATTCCATTCTAAGTACATTCATGAAAGATATTGTACCTATTATATTTGAAAGATTATAAGTGTTTAGTGCATTTGACATGCCTAATAAATACTTAAATAAATTAAATGATAAATAGAAAATAAAAGCAGCATAAAATGCTGGAGCGATTCTAAAAAATCTTCTAATATAAAATCCTTTTAAATCAAATGTTTCTCTTTTTTCATAGGAAAGCATAAGAGTAAATGCACTTACTAAAAAAAATAATTGAACACCTCTATTTCCATTCCGCCCAATATTCTCAATTATTGGATTTAGTTCAGGAAATGAAACGGTAACATGAGTAGTAATCACTCCTAATATAGCCAATCCTCTTAATGCATCTAAATACTCAATTTTTTTCATTTACATATCATTCCTCAGTAAATTTATTAATTGTATTTTACCACGATGATTAGTATCTAATAATTACATTTAGTTTAAATTTTTTGTTATGTCATTTAAAAATTCATAAAAAGAGGATATAAGACAATATAGTCTCATATCCATTACTTCCTATTACTCACCTCACTATAGAAATCTTCAGTTGTTCTACCAAAGTAATCAGCAATGATCTTAAGTTCGTATGCAAAGACGTCTCTTGTTCCGATTTCTATTTTTGAGATCAAGGATTCATCCATATATAATGCAGTTGCTAATTCTTTTTGTATGATGCCTTTAGATTCTCTGTAGAACTTAATATTTTCTCTTATATTCTTTCTTATTTGTTCTGATGCCTTCATTTTAATCGCTCCTTTTTCGGAACGTACCAAATTAGATGTTGTTTGCGTGTTTTCTTGCCAATTTGGAATTTTTTAATTTATTTTTGTATTTTTATGAGATAATAAAAGGTTAAATGAAGTTTAATTTTTAGTTGTCTATCCTCTTTTTTGAGGATATTTTTTGTGTTTATCTAGTATACACATGTTTTTATGTTGAATATTGATAATTTTCAAAAAACTTGTAGCATTTTTTTTATTCATTTTTTATAATATATTTTGTATGAGATTTTAATACAAGGGGAGAATGTTATGGTAGAGAAGGTAATGAAAAAACGGGAGAAAAAGGAGATTAGTTTCTTTTGGGCTATAGTGCCTTTTGTCTTTATGATTATTAGTATGTTATTCACTGTGGTGAAACTGGAACAAGCACCACACATTCCATTATTAATAGGTACTGCGATTGCAGCGATTGTAGCTTATTATCATGGATTCAGTTGGTTAGAGATTGAAGAGATGATGTACAAGGGGATTAAGCTTGCTTTACCTGCGATTGTGATTATTATTCTTGTTGGTTTAGTTATTGGTGCTTGGATTGGCGGCGGTGTTGTTGCGACGATGATTTATTTTGGTCTTAAGTTAATTACACCGAGTATGTTCTTACTGACGATTTGTTTGATTTGTGGGATTGTTAGTTTAGCAATCGGTTCTAGTTGGTCTACGATGGCAACGGTTGGTGTTGCTGGTATGGGTATTGGTTTATCGATGGATATTCCTGCTGGTATGATTGCTGGGGCTGTTATTAGTGGTGCATATTTCGGGGATAAGATGAGTCCTTTAAGTGATACAACTAACTTAGCTGCTGGTTTAACTGGTACTGATTTATTTGATCATATTAAGCATATGTTCTTTACGACGATTCCTGGTTTATTGATTAGTTTAGTTGTATTCTTTATTCTAGGTCGTCAGTTTGATGGGAAGATTGATACGGCTAAGATTGACAGTTTAAATAAAGCTATGGAAGCTCAATTTGTGATGAGTCCTTGGTTATTATTAATTCCTGTTATTGTTATTGTGCTTGTTGCGATGAAGGTACCTGCTGTTCCTGCACTTGTGATTGGTATTTTAATGGGGTTCTTCTGTCAGATTTTTGTTCAAGGAGATACTTTAAAGGATGCTGTGAGTACGTTACAAGCAGGTTATGTTTTAGAGTCTGATAATAAATTAGTGATGGAATTGTTTAATAAGGGTGGTTTGGAATCGATGTTCTATACGATTTCAATGACCATTGTTGCGATGACATTTGGTGGTATTTTAGAGTTTAGTGGTATGTTAGAAGCGGCAATTAAGCAGATTTTAAAGTATGCGAAGAATACATTTGGTTTAGTAACTGCGACAATCTTCAGTTGTATTGGTACAAACGCTGGATGTGCGGAGCAATATATTAGTATTGTTGTTCCAAGTCGTATGTATTTGAAGACATACTTAGATCGTAATTTACATCCTAAGAACTTAAGTCGTTGTTTAGAAGATGGTGGTACGTTAACGAGTGTATTTGTGCCTTGGAATACGTGTGCTGTATTTATTACGACGACGATGTCGGTGCATGTAATTGATTACTTCCCATATGCCGTACTGAATTATACGATTCCATTGATTTCTATTTTATATGGCTTAACTGGATTTAAGATTGAGAAGATTACAGATGAGCAAGTTGAATACTTCAAGAAGAAATCACTTGAGGGAAGTGTGGCATAATAGGAAAGTTTTGTACCGAAGGTGCTGCTTTTTTATCGCTGATAATAAGGTTATAATTTAAGGCTATTATTATAGTAGAAACACGCACGTTTTGTGCGTGTTTTTTATTTTGTTATATTTTAATATTAAATTTTATGTTTAAGGATTTTATCATCGGGTACAATATACTAACAACATGATTCACCACAACATAATGAATATACATAAATTATAATTATTAGGGGATGAACATTCATGAGAAAACTAGAAGTATTAAACAATGAGAGCGAATTATTAGAACGTATTGAACATTATAGATTAGAAGGTATTGCTGAACATAATATGAAAGTAATATCACATGACCGTTTAGAAGGATCATCATTAAATTATACTGATATAGAAGTTAAGAATGCTGAAGGTTCTTTCGGTGATAAGGTAGCTGCTTTCTTTACAGGTGAAGATCCTGAAGATCGTGTATTCCATCATTTGAATTTACAACCGAATGAAGAGCATGAATATGTTCAAGCGATTGAACAACATAAGATTGTATTATTAGTAGATGAAAACGGATTTGGTGAATATGATAGAGATCATCATTCAGCAGCTGCTGTAGGTGGTTTACATTCAGACAAAACTATTCATGAAAATAACGAAGGAGATGTTAATATGAGCCGTGATAGAGACTTTTTAAACCGTAATGAAAACAAATATGAGTTAGATGAAGATATCCGTAATCGTAATGATTTAACAGAGGAAGAGAAAATTAAATTACACGAAGAACGTTTATTAGTAAACAAAGATCGTGTACAAACTGGTGAAGTTAAAGTTGAGAAAGATGTTGTTACTGAACGTCAAGAATTTGATGTACCAGTGGAACGTGAAGAAATCGTTATCGAACGCCGTCCTGTGAATGAGCGTACTGATGGTAAGTTTGATGAATTAGGTGAAGACGAAGTAATTCGTGTACCTGTTCATGAAGAACGTATCAATGTTTCAAAAGAGAATGTTGTTAATGAAGAAATCGTTATTAAGAAAGAACGTGTAACAGATGTTGAGCACGTATCTGAAGATGTTCGTCGTGAAGAAGTTGACATTGACGAATCTAATCGCAACGGTCGTTTATAGTTAATTGTATGTATAGTATTTAAAGAGATGGGTAACCATCTCTTTTTTTGTGCTGTTTAAGGTAAAATTAAACGTATTATATCATTTAACAAAAATTAATATAATTTACACATTTGTTACTATTCAAACAATTAGGACAATGATACAATAAATGTAATTAATGGTAGGGAGGATGTTATGATGAAAAAGCGTTTAATGCCAATTTTATATATTGCTGCTGTTACAACGGTTTTATTTATTGATAAAATCCCAACAGAATGGCACTAAAATTTGTATGAAATATAACAATAAGTGCTTAAACAATCCATTTTGTTTAAGTACTTATTTTTTTGAATATATTAATATTGAATACATTTAGAATAGGGGCAGTGAAGACATGGATTTAGGAACAAGAATTAGGCAACGTCGAAAAGAGCTTAACCTTACTCAGGCACAATTGGCACATGGAATTTGTACGCAAAGCCAAGTCAGCAAGATTGAGAAGAATGAAATGGTGCCGTTATCAAATTTATTAATTAAAATGGCTAAAAAGTTGAAGATTTCTATTGATGAACTTGTAGGGAATCCATATGAACAAACAAGTTATATGATAAATAAGAATGATATTGACCAATTATTACTTTTGCGTCAATATCAAGAGTTAGCTGACTATTTAGCAGTCATAAATTATTCGAAATTAACGATTGAAGACCGTGTTTATGTTGCTTATTTAAAATTGATTATTACTGCAGCATTGAATGGTGATAATGTTTTAGATCAAATATTGAAGTTGTATAAAGAATATGAAGAAAATATTTCTGATGCGTTGAAAGTAAATATGTTAAATAGTATTGGTAATTACTATGTCGATTCTGATGAGGACAAGGCATTAGAGTATTATGAAGACGCACGTCGTTTGATTTATGATAACCATTTAAATGCGAAGTTAGAGTTTAAGGTGATTTATAATTATTTAAGATTATTAATGAAGAAAGACAGATTGATTGAAGCACATGAAATGGCACAAGAGGCAATTGAATTGTCTTATCGTCATATGGATGTGTTAAGTTTACCTGAATTCATCTATGTAAAGAACACCGCTTTAAAGCATATGGATCATCAAGCATTAATTAATAAGGAAGAACTCACATTTGCCATTCATCTTGCACGTAAACAACGTAAGTTAGAGATGATTCAATTATTAAGTGAAATATAGAGATAAAGGCAACTGAATAAGTTGCCTTTTATTGTTAAATGTTAATTATAATGGATAATTAGATGTTTGTGTAAAATCTTGCGAAATTCGCAAGATTTTTTTATTATAAATGGTGTTGTTGTAAACTCATGGTGAAATCAGTTTATAGGAGGATACGATGGATCAAGATATGAATTTGTTATATCGTGTGTTGAAATTGATTGATAATCACCAAAACTTTAATTATTATGAGCGATTAAATGAACAAGATTTGATCTTCGAACTTGTAAAGATGAAACTCGTGCGTATTGAAGGACAGTTCGTGTTGAATGAACATCCGAATATGCAGTTGATTGTTACGGATAAAGGGAAACAATTTTTAAAGAGTTATGAAATGATTGAAGAGTAAAAGGCTGCGTTGCAGCCTTTTTTTAATCAGCGGAACAAAATCAGCAACTTCGGTAAAGAACTTCACATTCACACAAAATCAAAAAGCGATTTTGTCCCAGCCTTTCTACTATATACACATCTTCTTGATTTTTCGATATTTGTCTAGGAATAGAATTGTTTTTTCATATTGTCGATTGATGAATTCAACGCTTTGTTCAATCTTAATTTCAGAGCCATCAGTGAATACGATAATGGCATTTTGGTTTTCTTGTTTAGCATAATAGAAATATTCCGCATTAATGTATGCTTTATAATGACTATCTCTTCGATGGACGGGAAAGTAAATCCACGTATGCATTTCATCTATTAATATAGGAAGATTTGCAGATTTGTTTAAGACCATCTTCGCTAACTTTCTTCTTGTTTTCATGTTGCTTCCATAGAGTAGTAACGTGGATTCAATGAGATGTTCGATGTGACCTGATTGAAGAAGCGGCAATTGTTGCCATTGTTTCATTTCAATTTGGCCACCGTGCATTAAATTATACATGACATACATTACTTCACGTTGCATTGGCATTTGTATCATTTGCATAAAGTCACCTCAGAAATTTAATTTTTGTATTTTTAACATATTATAATGGTTAATAGGATGCTGTAGTTGAAATTAAAGAATTTTTAACGCAATATTTAACTTTTGTTTACAAATATAAATATTTAATAAATGTTAAATTTAATGTTAATTATTGTATGATATAAAATGAGTTTCTTCTATTATATATATCGATTTTTAAAGATGAAATGTACAGAAGATTTATGTATACTAAATGAAAGAGATATTTTGGGGGAAATTATGATAGAAATTAGATATGCAACGATTGAAGATTTGTCTCGCGTATGCAAAATTCAAGATCGTGCTCATGAAGTATTAACATATCATGAATGGCTTGTTTTTGTAGAACCAACAGAATTAAAACGAGCGATTATGAATCAACATATGGCTGTTGCTTTAGTGGAAGGGCAGATTGCTGGTTTTAGAACGTTAGAAATTAGTGAGACGGATTATTTAGGGAAGTACAATAATCTTGCGAACCATGAAGATATGATTTATTCAGATTTGTCTGTAGTTGATCCTGACTATAGAGGGATGGGGATTCAAAAATTAATGGGAGAGTGGTTGTTTGAAAGAATAGAACAACGATATGTTTTTGCGACAGTACACCCAGATAATATTGCTAGTTTAAAAGATAAATTTCATTTAGGTATGTACATCATTGCATTTGATGAAGTGTATCCTGGTAAGAAACGGTTTGTATTCTTTAAGGATATGCAACAAGAACGTATAGCTAAAGGTGCTGCTACAGTAATGGTACCATTAACATTTGATGACTCATTTGCAAAACTGATTGATGACGGGTATGTCGGAATAGCTATAGATGAAGATGCTTTAATATTTAGTTTATAAGTCACCTTTATGGTGGCTTTTTTATTGTGAAAAATGAATGCGATGTTAAACGTAATATTTAACATAAATATTTTGAATTTTAGGAATATTTATTGTATATGTAGTATACAAGGGATGTATTTGTAGAGAAAAACTATACAAATTTTGATTTGTAATCATATTGCAATGATTTGTCACAAATTTGTAATATTATTTTTAAAGAATAAGTGGTTATTTATACCTAAATGCAAATTGTGAAAAAAGAAAGATTAATATGTTAAAAATGTTAACTTAATTTTTAATTATTTTATAGAGGACATTAGTTAACCCCTTGATACACATTGGTTTTAGTTAACTTTGTTAATTGATGTTAAATCTAAAATGATATTAAGATCGTGTTTAATTAATTTTGTTATAATTAAATCTATTGAACTACCTATGCGTATTTATTATTTTAAAATAATTGTATTTATCTCAATAATTATATAAATTTATAAACAATCACCAATCTTTGCGATTTATTATAAAGGGTGACATGGTATATAATTTATGTCACCTTTTTTAAAAACCCTTGGTATTAAAGGGTTTTTAAAATGAACTTGGAAATTTTTACAATAAAATTTTATTTTGAAAACGGCTTCATAATCCATTTTATATTCCAAATGGATATAGCACTTAATGTTTTACTAAACAAGTAAAAAAAACACTCACAATATATATTTTTGTTGTTTTCAATATTGTACCGTTGTATACTATAGAAGTTCTCAAGGAGTGTAAAAACACATTTTAATTGGACAAACATTTAGAAATTACATAGAATTCTTGAAAGTTAGATTCGGAAACAAAGAGGTGACAAAATGTCAAAGCAGAAAAAAGATTTTAAAATGAGTGTTGTAGATGAGAAAGTTAGATTTAAATTATACAAATCAGGTAAACACTGGGTAAAAGCTGGATTAAAAGAATTAGAATTAATGCGCTTAATGGGATTACCGATTGTTGTTAAAGGATTTAAAGATAACAATAATATAGAAGAAAAAGAAGAAAAAGCATTTAAACACACATTGGCAAAAGGCGCAGCAACAGCAGCTGGAGGCTTTATTGCGGCGAATGCATTTGATGCAAACCAAGCATTTGCAGCAAGCGATTTACCAGTGACATCAGAACTTGCGACAAGCAGTCAAACTATTGGTAATCAAAACTCTACAGTATTAGTAGATTCAACAGCATCTACATCTGATACTACAACAACATCAACAGCATCAACTTCAGATACAACAGCTAAATCGGATACAACTTCAGCATCAAATGCAACAAGTGATTCATTATCAAGTAGTGTTTCTGAATCTAAGTCAGTAAGTTTATCTTTATCAACAAAAGACAGTTTACAAGCATCGACATCTGTAAGTACATCGAAGTCTGAAAGTTTATCAGCTTCAGAAAGTGCTTCAAATAGTAAAGCAGGTTCGACAACAAGCGGATCAACAAGCACAACGAGCAATACAAGTACAACAAGTACAGCAGGCTCGACAACTAGTGGCGCAACGAGTAACACATCTACTGCAAATGCTTCATTATCATCATCTATCGCTACAAGTATATCAGGCTCAACATCATTAGCGACGAGTCAAGCAGCAGTAGAATATATGAATTCAATGAATGAAGACATTGGTACTTTAGGTACATTAACAACATTGAAAGCATTAACTGCAGTATCAACAGCAACATCTACTACTTATACAGGTGTTGGTTTTGATAAATACAGTAACGTAAATGTTTACTATAAATTAATCGTTACAAATATTGGTGGCGCACTTAAGTTTACATATATCGTAGGTTATGATAATCCAAATACAACTACAGTAGAAAAACCAAACGTAGCAGGTCCAATCCAAAACACACCAGAGATGGGTGGTACATTAGTTGATTACGGTTCAGGTTATGGAACAATCACATCAGCAACATCGTACTTTGTAGATTCAAACGGTAATAAAGTGGCGACACCCGGTCAATTTAGTATGGCTGTTTATGACCAAGGAAGTGGTAAATACACATTCCAAAAACGTGATATCACAGGAACACAAACAACAGCTGGGTTAAGCATGGTAACTGAGTGGACAGTGCCAATCACGTCATCAACTGGAGATTTATCATACGTATTTACACCTTACGCAACACAAGATAACACAGCTACAGGACGTATTAACTATTTCACAGATACGATTAACGGTACTGACCCAGTACAAGCATCTGTAAGTACAAGTACATCATTAGTAAATAGTGCAAGTACATCAACAGCGACAAGTACATCAATAGTAAACAGTACAAGTACATCAACAGCGACAAGTACATCACTAGTAAATAGTACAAGTACATCAACAGCGACAAGTACATCATTAGTAAATAGTACAAGTACATCAACAGCAAATAGCTTGAGTACATCTACGCAAAAAAGTTTAAGTCAATCGACATCAGGATCGACTAGCCAATCAACAAGCGGCTCAACAAGCCAGTCGACATCAGGATCGACTAGCCAATCAACAAGCGGCTCAACAAGTCAATCGACGTCAGGTTCAACAAGCCAGTCGACATCAGGTTCATTATCGAACTCGATTTCATTAAGCCAATCAACAAGTGGCTCAACAAGTCAATCGACATCAGGATCGACTAGCCAATCAACAAGCGGCTCAACAAGTCAATCGACGTCAGGTTCAACAAGCCAGTCGACATCAGGTTCATTATCTAATTCGATTTCATTAAGCCAGTCAACATCAGGATCGACTAGCCAATCAACAAGCGGCTCAACAAGTCAATCGACGTCAGGTTCAATAAGCCAGTCGACATCAGGTTCATTATCGAATTCGATTTCGTTAAGCCAGTCAACATCAGGATCGACTAGCCAATCAACAAGCGGCTCAACAAGTCAATCAACGTCAGGATCAACAAGTCAGTCGACATCAGGTTCATTATCGAACTCGATTTCATTAAGCCAATCAACATCGGGATCGACTAGCCAATCAACAAGTGGCTCAACAAGTCAATCGACGTCAGGTTCAACAAGCCAGTCGACATCAGGCTCATTATCTAATTCGATTTCATTAAGCCAGTCAACATCAGGATCGACTAGCCAATCAACAAGTGGCTCAACAAGTCAATCGACATCAGGTTCAATCTCAGAATCAACAAGCGGTTCAATTAGTGAGTCGACTTCAGGTTCTATCTCAGAATCGACAAGTGGTTCAATTAGTGAGTCGACGTCAGGTTCAGTATCAGAATCAACAAGTGGTTCAGTAAGTGAATCAACATCAGGTTCTATCTCAGAATCGACAAGTGGTTCAATTAGTGAGTCGACTTCAGGTTCAGTATCAGAATCAACAAGTGGTTCAATTAGCGAATCTACTTCAGGATCAGTATCGAACTCAGAATCAACAAGTGGTTCAGTAAGTGAATCAACATCAGGTTCAGTATCAGAATCAACATCAGGTTCTATTTCAGAATCAACAAGTGGTTCAATTAGCGAATCTACTTCAGGATCAGTATCGAACTCAGAATCAACAAGCGGTTCAATTAGCGAATCAACATCAGGTTCGGTATCAGAATCAGTAAGTGGTTCAGTATCAAATAGTGAATCGACTTCAGGTTCTATTTCAGAGTCAACAAGTGGATCAATTAGTGAATCAACATCAGGTTCAATTTCAGAATCAACAAGCGGTTCAGTAAGTGAGTCGACTTCAGGATCAATATCAAACTCAGAATCAACAAGTGGATCAATCAGCGAATCTACTTCAGGTTCAATCTCAGAATCAACAAGCGGTTCGATTAGTGAGTCGACGTCAGGTTCAGTTTCAGAATCAACATCAGGTTCGGTATCAGAATCAGTAAGTGGTTCAGTATCAAATAGTGAATCGACATCAGGTTCTATCTCAGAGTCAACAAGTGGATCAGCAAGTGAATCGACATCAGGTTCTATTTCAGAATCAACAAGCGGTTCAATTAGCGAATCAACATCAGGTTCTATTTCAGAATCAACAAGTGGATCAATTAGTGAGTCGACTTCAGGTTCTATTTCAGAGTCAACAAGTGGTTCAGTATCAAATAGTGAATCAACATCAGGCTCAATCTCAGAATCAACAAGCGGTTCAATTAGTGAGTCGACGTCAGGTTCGGTATCAGAATCAGTAAGTGGTTCAGTATCAAATAGTGAATCGACATCAGGTTCTATTTCAGAGTCAACAAGTGGATCAATTAGTGAATCAGCATCAGGTTCAATTTCAGAGTCAACAAGTGGATCAATTAGTGAATCAGCATCAGGTTCAATTTCAGAATCAACAAGCGGTTCAGTAAGTGAATCAACATCAGGTTCTATTTCAGAATCAACAAGTGGTTCAATTAGCGAATCTACTTCAGGATCAGTATCGAATAGTGAATCGATATCAGGTTCAATCTCAGAATCAACAAGTGGATCAATCAGTGAATCGACATCAGGTTCTATTTCAGAATCAACAAGTGGTTCAGTAAGTGAATCTACTTCAGGATCAGTATCGAACTCAGAATCAACAAGCGGTTCAATTAGTGAGTCGACATCAGGTTCTATTTCAGAGTCAACAAGTGGTTCAATTAGCGAATCAACATCAGGTTCAGTATCAGAATCAACAAGTGGATCAGTAAGTGAATCGACATCAGGTTCAATCTCAGAATCAACAAGTGGATCAGTAAGTGAATCAACATCAGGTTCTATTTCAGAGTCAACAAGTGGATCAGTAAGTGAATCAACATCAGGTTCTATTTCAGAGTCAACAAGTGGTTCAATTAGCGAATCAACATCAGGTTCAGTATCAGAATCAACAAGTGGATCAGTAAGTGAATCGACTTCAGGATCAGTATCAAACTCAGAATCAACAAGTGGTTCAATTAGCGAATCTACTTCTGGATCAATTTCAGAATCAACAAGCGGTTCAGTAAGTGAGTCGACTTCAGGATCAGTATCGAACTCAGAATCAACAAGTGAATCGACATCAGGTTCAATCTCAGAATCGACAAGCGGATCAGTAAGTGAGTCGACTTCAGGTTCTATTTCAGAGTCAACAAGTGGATCAGTAAGTGAATCAACATCAGGTTCAGTATCAAATAGTGAATCGATATCAGGTTCAATCTCAGAATCAACAAGTGGATCAATCAGTGAATCGACATCAGGTTCTATTTCAGAATCAACAAGTGGATCAGTAAGTGAATCGACATCAGGTTCAATCTCAGAATCAACAAGTGGATCAGTAAGTGAATCAACATCAGGTTCTATTTCAGAGTCAACAAGTGGTTCAATTAGCGAATCAACATCAGGTTCTATTTCAGAGTCAACAAGTGGTTCAATTAGTGAATCAACATCAGGTTCTATTTCAGAATCAACAAGTGGATCAGTAAGTGAATCGACTTCAGGATCAGTATCAAACTCAGAATCAACAAGTGGATCAGTAAGTGAATCAACATCAGGTTCTATTTCAGAGTCAACAAGTGGATCAGTAAGTGAATCAACATCAGGTTCTATTTCAGAGTCAACAAGTGGTTCAATTAGTGAATCAACATCAGGTTCTATTTCAGAATCAACAAGCGGTTCAGTAAGTGAGTCGACTTCAGGATCAGTATCAAACTCAGAATCAACAAGTGGTTCAATTAGCGAATCTACTTCTGGATCAATTTCAGAATCAACAAGCGGTTCAGTAAGTGAGTCGACTTCAGGATCAGTATCAAACTCAGAATCAACAAGTGGTTCAATTAGCGAATCTACTTCTGGATCAATTTCAGAATCAACAAGCGGTTCAGTAAGTGAGTCGACTTCAGGATCAGTATCGAACTCAGAATCAACAAGTGGTTCAATTAGCGAATCAACA
>NZ_SDSC01000013.1 GCF_004117835.1 Macrococcus sp. DPC7161
TCATAGCCATTATTTCCATCTTTATATTCTTTAATAAGTCTTAATTTAAAATCAAGTTCATGCTTTTTATTCAAAATAAACACCCCTAAAGTTGAATTTTAAGGTTCAACTTTAGGGGTGCACTTCAAAACCCAGCTTTTTTATTTGCAATCATTTCATTTCCAATACAATTTGATTTATAATAAATGGATGAACATTTGGAGGGAAACACAATGAAATGTATCGTTGGTTTAGGGAACATCGGTAAGAAATATGAAAATACAAGACATAACATCGGCTTCATGGTCGTTGATGCATTTATAGAAAAGCACAATATTGAATTAGATAAACAAAAATTCAAAGGAAATTATACGGTTGCGACAATCAATGGTGAAAAAGTATTATTCATTGAGCCAATGACTTACATGAATTTATCAGGTGAAGCGGTTCGACCTTTAATGGATTATTATAAAGTGGATGTGGATGATTTAGTCGTTTTATATGATGATCTAGATATGCCACAAGGTAGAGTTCGTATTCGACAAAAAGGTTCAGCAGGTGGCCAAAACGGTATGAAATCAATTATTCAACATTTAGGATCACAAGAATTCAAACGTATTCGTTTAGGTATTGGACGTCCTGTTGGCAGACAACCGGTTCCTGATTATGTGTTACAAAAATTTAGTAGTGAAGAAATGATTACTATGCATAAGGTGATTGATCATACAATCGAAGCACTCGAGTTATTTATATCAGGTGAAAAGTTCGAAAATGTTATGAATCAATATAATGGTGATGTATGAAAACTTTATTAGAACGCATCATTGTTCAAGATGAACGTTTTAAAGAAGTGGATGCAGCAGTTAGTAAGAAGCATTTTTTACTAACTGGTTTAAATCCATCAAGTAAAGCGGTCATGCTTGCGCAAATTTATAAAAAGCAAAATAAGCAAATGCTTATCGTAACGAGTAACTTGTTTCAAGCTGAGAAATTAGAACAAGATTTAATGCAGTTAATTGATGAGCAAGAAATCTTTAAATTTCCTGTTCAAGATATTATGATTGAAGAATTTTCAACGAAGAGTCCAGAATTAATGCAAGAACGTATCCGTTCGTTAACCCATTTGGCTAAAGGTCATAATGGGCTATTTATCGTTCCGATTAATGGATTGAAGAAATTGATTCCATCAAAAGAAATGTATTTGAAGTATGCAATTGATTTCAAAATTGGTGAAGAGATTGACTTTGAAGGTGTGATTCAAAAGTTTATTGATATGGGCTATCAAAAGACAGAACGTGTGACTACATTAGGAGAGTTTTCTGTTCGTGGTGGTTTAATTGATATTTATCCAATGATTGGCGATCCTGTACGTATTGAATTGTTTGATACAGAAGTAGATGGGATACGTTATTTTGACGTTGAATCTCAACGTTCATTAAATAATATAGAACACGTCTCAATTGAGATGGCAAGTGAGTATATATTTAATGCACATCATTTAGAAAATATTCGCAATGGCTTAACAAAAGCTTATGAAAAAACGCATAAAAAGTTATCTAAAGAAGGTCAAGAAAGCTTAAAAGATACATTTGATACTTTGATGATGAATACAGGTGAATTGTTAAATCATAATGTATTACGTCGAGCAATTAAATTTGCTTATGACGCTGAAACGACTATTGGTGATTATTTCAATGAAGATACGATTGTTATGATGGATGAGTTTAATCGTATTAAAGAGGCTGAAAGTACCATTCATAAAGAAATGAATGAGTTTCAAACGTCACTTATTGAGTCAGGACGTGGCTTTATAGGACAAAGTTTTGTGAAAGAAAGCGCATTAGATGATGTATTGAATCGATTTAAAGTCGGCTTTATGACATTGTTTACAGCAAGTATGCCAGTAGAGATTGAACAAATCTTTAAGTTTTCTTGTAAACCTGTTCAGCAATTTTATGGCCAATATGATTTAATGTTCTCTGAGTTTGATCGTTTGCGTAAGCAAGATTTCTTTATCATCGTTCTTGCGTCAAATGACACAAGAAAGCAAAAAATCAATCAAATGCTTCAAGATATGAAAATGCCAGTCACTTTCGATGAAAATCGTATGACACCAGGTCTATGTGTGATTGCAGCAGGCGATTTATCTGAAGGCTTTGAATTGCCATTTATGAAACTTGCAGTGATTACTGAAAGAGAATTGTTTAAAGCGCGTAAAGAAAAACCGAAACGTACTAAAAAATTATCCAATGCAGAAAAAATAAAGTCTTATCAAGAATTGAATGTAGGAGACTATGTTGTCCATGTACATCATGGTGTTGGCCGTTATTTAGGTGTAGAAACATTGTTTGTTTCTAATATGCATAAGGACTACATTAAGATTCAATATAAAGGCACAGACCAACTGTTTGTACCCGTTGATCAAATGGATTTAGTACAGAAGTTTGTTGGTTCTGAAGACCGTGATCCGAAATTAAATAAACTCGGCGGAACAGAATGGAAAAAAACGAAAGCCCGTGTTCAAAAGAACGTCGAAGATATTGCGGAAGAATTATTAAAGTTATATCAAGAACGTGAACGTGTTGAGGGTTATCAATTTGGTCCGGATACTGAAGAGCAAGATAACTTTGAAATGGATTTCCCATACGAACCAACAGATGACCAAAAGCAATCTTTAATTGAAATTAAAGAAGATATGGAAAAACCAAAGCCGATGGATCGTTTATTATGTGGGGATGTTGGTTATGGTAAGACAGAAGTTGCGATTCGTGCAGCATTTAAAGCAGTGTTAGATGGAAAACAAGTCGCTTTCTTAGTGCCGACAACCATTTTAGCGCAACAGCATTATGAAACGATTAAAGAGCGTATGCAAGATTATCCTGTAGAGATTCATATGATGAGTCGTTTTAGAACGAAAAAAGAAGTCGATGAAACGAAAAAAGGATTAAAATCTGGTTTCGTAGATATCGTTGTAGGCACACATAAATTACTTTCTAAAGATGTCGTTTATAAAGATTTAGGATTGTTAATTGTGGATGAAGAGCAGAGATTCGGCGTGACGCATAAAGAAAAAATTAAAGCATTAAAAACAAATGTGGATGTACTCACACTTACAGCAACACCGATTCCTAGAACATTACATATGAGTTTATTAGGTGTCAGAGATTTGTCTGTCATTGAAACACCACCTGAAAACCGTTTCCCAGTACAAACGTATGTACTAGAGTATCAACACAACTTTATAAAAGAAGCGATGGAACGTGAATTATCTCGTGGTGGACAAGTGTTCTATTTATATAATCGTGTTGCTACAATTTATCAAAAGGCAGAGCAACTTGAAATGATGATGCCAGATGCACGTGTTGCAGTAGCGCATGGACAAATGACAGAGCGCGAATTAGAAGAGACAATGTTAGGCTTTATTAATGGAGAAACGGATATTTTAGTGACAACAACCATTATTGAGACAGGTGTCGATGTACCGAACGCCAACACATTAATTATTGAGGATGCAGATCGTTTTGGTTTAAGTCAGTTGTATCAATTACGCGGTCGCGTTGGACGTAGTAGTCGTATCAGTTATGCTTATTTCTTACACGCACCAAATAAAGTGCTGACTGAAGTGGCAGAACAAAGATTACAAGCCATTAAAGAGTTTACAGAGTTAGGATCAGGATTTAAGATTGCAATGCGCGATTTAAACATTCGCGGCGCAGGTAATTTATTAGGTAAACAACAACATGGCTTCATTGACTCTGTCGGTTATGACTTATATTCAGAAATGTTACAACAAGCAGTAAATGAAAAACGCGGTATTAAAGAAGAGATACAAGCACCTCAAATTGAAGTGGATTTAGAAGTCGATGCTTACATACCAAGTGATTATATCCGTGAAGAACAGTCAAAAATAGAGTTTTATAAAAAGTTAAGAGCTGTTTCAACACATGAGGCGTTGTTAGATATACAAGATGAAATGTTAGATCGTTTTGGGGAATATCCAGAAGCGGTCGATTTATTGTTGAAGATAGTTGAAATTAAAGTAAATGCTTTAATGTTTGGTATAACACAATTTAAAGATGGTAAAAAAGAAGTAAGTTTCACTTCAAGTGAAAAAACAGCTAAAAATATTAACGGTGAACGTCTGTTTAAAGCAGTAGAAAACTATGGACGTAGTTTAAAAATAGAATTTAGAAATGACATATTGGTGTTTACGCTAAAGAAAGATCCGAACTGGATGAGTACTTTAGTACAATTAACACACGATATACAAGAAGGAATTATCATTAATGAAGAAGAATAAAAGTGCATTCAATGCGGTAGTCTTGTTAACCGTAACAATGTTAATCGTCAAAATATTAAGTGCAATATACCGCGTACCTTACCAAAATATTTTAGGTGATACGGGGCTCTATGCATATCAACAAGTGTACCCCATTGTTGCTATTGTATCAGTATTATCGTTAAATGCGATTCCAAGTGCGATCAGTCAAAACCATTATCAAAAGCAAACAATCAAACGATTATGGATTTTTTTACAAACGACAAGTATCATTCTGTTACTATGTAATATATTGTTTAGTTCAATCATTGCGAAGCTCATGGGAGACGCGCATTTATCATCTATGTTGCAAATAGCAAGTCTTGTATTGTTGCCATTCCCGATAGTTGCACTAATGCGTGGTCAACTTCAAAAGCATCATGATATGGAAACTATAGCGAAAAGTCAATTGATTGATCAAGTTGTACGTGTATCGACCATTATGATTGCAATCGTATTATTTGTACATCAAGGATTAACGATTTACCAAAGTGGTGCCATTAGTATTTTTGGTTCTATGTTAGGTATTTCGAGTTGTTTAGTGTATTTAGCGATTAAAAAAGTTTCGATTTATCCAAAATTGTCAGCAATAGGAGATACAGAACCATTTCGAGCAGCCTTAAAAGGGTTTATCACACTATCGTTATTTTATAGTTTAAGTTATTTGATTTTAATATTATGGCAAGTCGTGGACAGCTTTACAGTGATTAATATGTTAAAGCGTTCTATGTCGTTGCATGATGCACGTATTCAAAAAGGCATTTATGACCGAGGAAGTTCTTTAATTCAAATCGGCTTAATTGTGACGACAAGTTTTTCGTTAGTGTTGATTCCATTATTATCTGAAAGTAAACAAAAATGCCAATTCGGCTTAATGAATGACTATGCATCAAGTGCACTGAAAATCACCATCATATTTGCAACGGCGGCATCAGTAGGACTCATGAATTTGATGGTACCTTTTAATATTTTCTTATTTAAAGGTGGTGAAGGTTCGGTGAGTTTAGTCATTTACATGCTATCTATTATATTTGTTTCAATGATAATGATGTATACAGGAATGCTCCAAATATACAATCGATATCGTATACAGTGTATTGCTGTTGGACTTGGTTTAGTTGTAAAAATTATTATGAATGTTTTATTAATTCCTTCATTACAAATTAATGGTGCAAGTATTGCAACAGTATCAGGGCTTGCGGTTTATGCGTTCGTTTTACAAATGCAAATTCAACAGTTATATACTTTAAAGTGGCGATATTTCATTGTGAGATGGGGGTTAACTTTATTATTAATGAGTGCCATCATTCAAATGGTATTACTTATTCCTTATTCAGGTAGATCAGGTGCATTTGTCATTGCAATGATTGGTGTAATTGTAGGTATAAGTGTGGTTGTATATGCTATGATAAAGATGAAAATCATTACAGCAAGAGAGTGGCATCATTTACCGTTTGGGCATGTGATGATTAAATTAATGAGAGAGTGACATGATGAATAAGATAACAATTATAGGGTTAGGTAATTATGGTATTGATGAGTTACCATTAGGAATCTATAAAAAATTATTAAACGCAAAAAAAATATATGTACGTACTTTGATGCACCCAGTTATAGAAGATTTGAAAGAAGAATCAATTGAATGGATCAGTTTTGATGAAGTTTATCAAAATAATGACGCTTTTTCTAACGTTTATCAAACGATAGTTGATCAATTAAAGGCTGCTGCTAAAAATGAAGATATTATTTACGCAGTACCAGGGCATCCAATGATTGCAGAAACAACAACGGAACTACTTATTCATGATGATACCGTGAAAGTAGAAGTCATTGGTGGAAAAAGTTTTATAGATGATATGTTTACAGCAGTGCAATATGATCCGAACAATGGATTTCATATGTTGGATGGCACAGACTTAAAACAAGAAACAATCAATGTAAGATTAGGTTTGATTGTGACACAAGTCTATGATCAAATGGTTGCGAGTGATGTAAAGGTGACATTGCTTGAAAAGTACCCTCCAGAACATCAAGTAGCGATTGTTACAGGTGCCAAAAGTGGTATCGCTAAAGTTGAATGGTGCCCTTTGTATGAAATGGATTATGCATTTGAATTGTCTAACCTTACTTCTCTATACGTACCTAAAGTTACAGAAGAAAAAGATTTATATGGAGACTTTGATTTGTTGAATCAAGTAATGGATAAATTGGTATCTGAAGATGGATGTCCATTTGACCGTGTCCAAACACATGAATCGTTAAAACGTTACTTAATAGAAGAATCTTATGAGTTGATGGAAGCGATTGATCATCAAGATGATTTACATATCATTGAAGAATTAGGCGATTTGTTATTACAAGTAGTATTACATGCTGCAATCGGAAAAAAAGAAATGATGTTTGATATTAAAGAAATTGTAGTGGGCATTACAGATAAAATGATTAGACGTCATCCACATGTGTTTGGAGATGCTAAAGTAGGAAATATAGATGAATTGATGACCGTGTGGAATAAAGAAAAAGAAAACGAAGGAAAAGATTTAACTCGAGTAAAACAAGAGAAAATCTTTGCAGATGTCTTCTTAAAGCTATATGATTTAGTGAACAATGAAAATAAAACTTTAAAAATGGCACTTAAAGAAGTAGAAGGTGAATTAGATGAGGCTTGATAAATATTTGAAAGTATCGCGTTTAATAAAACGTAGAACATTGGCAAAAGAAGTAAGTGATCAAGGACGTATTACGATTAATGGTCATGTTGCAAAGGCGTCGAGTACGGTCAATGTAGATGATGAGTTGGTAATTCGTTTAGGTCGTAGTATCATTACGGTAAAAGTAACAGATTTGAAAGAACATGCCACAAAGGACAATGCTAAAGGCATGTTTGAAGTGATTAAAGAAGAAAAGATAGAAGCAACATTCTAGGGGTGAAGGTATGGCGGATAACATTCGAAATATGGATAATGAGTATATTCAACAAAAAAAGAAAGCGCGCCGCATCCAACAAAAACGTACTCAAGTCATCAAGCGTCGTATCACAGTATTTGGTGGCATTCTTTTAACAATTCTTTTAGTATTGTGTTTGCTTCTTGCTTTTCAAATGCATAGTAATCATCAATTGAAGCAAGAACAAATAGCAAAAGAACAAGAACTTGAAAAGTTAAAAGATAATGAAATTGCACTTAAAGAAAAGTTGAAGCAACTCAATAATAAAGAGTACATCACTAAAATAGCACGCAGTGAATATTTCTTAAGTAATGATGGTGAAATGATTTTTAAAATGCCAAAAGAAGATAAAAACAAAAGTGAGTAATGCATCTTAAGCATCGTGTACATTGAAAAGTTGTAAAAATGTGCTAGGAGTCATATAATATGTGTAATAGCAAAAAATACCGGGAGGATTTAGTAATCATATGTCAATTGAAGTAGGAAGTAAGTTAAAAGGTAAAGTTACAGGGATCAAAAATTTTGGAGCGTTTGTTGAATTACCGAATGGTAAAAGTGGCTTAGTTCACATTAGTGAAGTTGCTGATAGTTACGTTGAAAATGTAGCAGAACATTTAAACATTGGCGACGAAGTTGACGTGAAAGTATTAACAATCGGAGACGATGGCAAAATCAGCTTATCGATCAAAAAAGCAAAGGATCGCCCAAAAAGACCTGTAGCACCTAAAGTAGAGAAGAAGCCAGAGGATTTTGAAAAACAATTATCTAATTTCTTGAAAGACTCAGAAGAAAGACTTACTTCAATTAAACGTCAGTCTGAATCTCGTCGTGGTGGCCGTGGCGGTAGACGCTAATATTCATTGTCTCATGAAAATGGGACAATTTTTTTATTTTGAGGTGGCAAATGGAAATTAATGTAGATGCGAAAGTGGTAGGTGTTTGCGTATCGGGTGGCGTGGACAGTATGGTTCTTTTAGATATGCTTAGAAAGAAAGATATGATTGTTCATGTATTGCATGTTCATCATGGACTAAGAGCACAATCAGACGATGAATTAGAAATGATTCGCACGTATTGTCAAAAGCATCAACTTTCACTATGGACAAAACGTATTGATAAAAATCAATTTAGTAAAGATAAAAGTATTCAACAAGAAGCAAGGCAATTACGCTATACTTTTTTTAATGAAATTGCATTAAAGCAAAACTTGGAAATGCTATGCACTGCACACCATAAAGATGACCAGCAAGAAACAATATTATTTAGATTGTTAACAGGTAGACTACATCAACCATTAGGCATCGAATCACATCGAACAATTAATGGAGTCCGTTACTATAGGCCCCTCTTAAATATAGATAAAGCAACGTTATACGATTATGCTGAACGAAATAATGTACCTTTTTATGAAGATGACTCTAATAAAGACATCAAATACGATAGAAACTTTATTCGTAATGAAGTGGTGCCACTCATTTCATCGAGATTTGACATCGATCATATTAATGAGTGGATGGAATGGCATCAATCTGCACGAACATTAATAGAACAACAAAGTGTGGCCTTTTCTACTGATGAGAATGAACTCAGTAGAACACAATTAATAAAGGCGCATCCTTTAGTACAACAAGAAGTGCTTAGGAAATGGATTAGTACTTTTACAGAAAAATATGATATCAGTACAAAATTTTTAATGGCTTTATTACAGGTGATTCAAACGAACGGGAACAAAGTGATTCCTGTGAATGATAATTGGCATATTTATGTACTGTATGATAAATTGATAATACGAAATAATAATCAAAACCATATAACTGAAATGCATTTGTCATTTCCAGGGAAATATGATTTCAATGGCTATTCCGTTATTTACGAAGGGCATGAGCATATCGTCTTAAGAACCAAGCAAGATGGTGATAAAATAAAGATTAATAATCAACACCAAAAGGTTTCAACAATCTTAAAAGATAATAAAGTGCCTGTTTACGAACGTGAGCGCATGCCATTAGTAGTTATTCAAGATGAGATTATTAAAGTAGGACATATTAAATCAAATCAACACCCAATCAATAAAAAGATGATTATAAATAAGGAGAATTAGAAATGCATAACGATATTGGTAGTATTGTATTAACTGAAGAACAAATTCAAGCGGCGTGTGAACGTTTAGGTAAGGAAATTACTAAAGATTATGAAGGTAAATTTCCTTTATGTGTAGGTATTTTAAAAGGATCTGTATTATTTATGGGAGATTTAATTAAACATATTGATACACATGTTGAAATGGAATTCATGGATGTATCAAGTTACCATGGTGGTACTGAATCAACAGGAGAAGTAAAAATCTTAAAAGATTTAGGTGTATCTGTTGAAAACCGTGATGTTATCATCATTGAAGATATTTTAGAAACTGGAACAACTTTAAATGCGATTAAAGATTTACTGGCTTATCGTAAAGCGAAATCAATTGAAATCGTAACTTTATTAGATAAACCTTCAAAACGTAAAGTAGACATTGAAGCGAAATATGTTGGTGAAAAAATTCCTGATGACTTTGTTGTAGGATACGGATTAGATTATCAAGAAAAATACCGTAACTTACCATACATTGGTTTGTTAAAAGAAGAAGTTTATACAAAGTAATAAATGTAAGATGCAATTGAATAAACAATATTTTGCATAATGTATTGTTTAAAGTTCAATTAGTAGATACATTATTGTAGATATGGTAAAATTTTTGAGAGTTTGTAATGAGTAGGAGGAACGTTAATGCAAAAGGCTTTTCGCAGTATTTTAATGGTAGCCTTGTTAGCAGTTGTTATATTTGGTATATTTTCTTGGATTAACGGTAGTGGCACATTACCTAAACAAATGACATATACAAAGTTAATGACCGAGCTAGATAAAGGGAAAGTTAAAGAATTGACTTTAAAACCTGAACAAGGTGTATATTTGGTTAAAGGTCAATTAAAAGGCGCAGATAAAAATGAAACATTTACATCTGTGATTATGTACAACAATACGAAAGATTTAGAAAAAGTAACAAAAGTCGCGAATGATCAAGATTTAAAGTTTGAGATTTTGCCAGCAGATAAAGAAAACGTCTTTTTAAGTATGTTATCAACATTAATACCTATCTTAATTTTAGCGTTCTTATTTATTTTCTTTATTTCACAATCACAAGGTGGCGGTGGTGGCGGCCGTGTGATGAACTTTGGTAAGAGTAAAGCGAAGTTATATGATGATAAAAAGAAAAAAGTACGTTTTACAGATGTAGCGGGTGCTGATGAAGAAAAAGCAGAATTAATTGAGATTGTTGATTTCTTAAAAGATAATCGTAAATTCAAAAAAATGGGTGCACGTATCCCTAAAGGTGTTTTATTAGTTGGTCCTCCAGGGACAGGTAAAACTTTAATCGCAAGAGCAGTAGCTGGAGAAGCGGGGGTACCATTCTTCTCAATCAGTGGTTCTG
This sequence comes from Macrococcus sp. DPC7161, assembly GCF_004117835.1. Taxonomy (GTDB): domain Bacteria; phylum Bacillota; class Bacilli; order Staphylococcales; family Staphylococcaceae; genus SDSC01. Next base: position 10,716 of record NZ_SDSC01000013.1, read on the forward strand.
ACTTCGTAGAAATGTTCGTCGGTGTCGGTGCGAGTCGTGTACGTGATTTATTTGAAAACGCTAAGAAAAATGCACCATGTATCATTTTCATCGATGAAATTGATGCTGTTGGTCGTCAACGTGGTGCTGGTGTCGGTGGTGGACATGATGAGCGTGAACAAACATTGAACCAATTGTTAGTTGAAATGGATGGTTTCGGTGAAAATGAAGGTATCATTATGATTGCCGCAACAAACAGACCTGATATTTTAGACCCTGCATTACTTCGTCCTGGTCGTTTCGACAGACAAATTCAAGTAAATGCACCAGACGTTAAAGGTCGTGAAGCAGTATTACGTGTACATGCTAAAAACAAACCTTTAGATGAAACGGTAGATATTAAAGCATTAAGTCAACGTACACCTGGTTTCAGTGGTGCCGACTTAGAAAACTTATTAAATGAAGCGGCTTTAGTTGCTGCACGTCAAGGTAAAACTAAAATCGATATGCGTGACATCGATGAAGCGACAGACCGTGTAATTGCAGGTCCAGCGAAGAAATCACGTGTGATTTCAGAAAAAGAACGCAACATTGTGGCATGGCATGAAGCAGGGCATACGATTATTGGTTGTGTGTTAGATGAAGCAGAAATGGTTCATAAAGTAACAATCGTGCCGCGTGGTAATGCAGGTGGTTATGCGATGATGTTACCGAAACAAGATCGTTATTTCATGACAAAACCTGAATTATTAGATAAAATCGTTGGTCTTTTAGGTGGACGTGTCGCTGAGGAAATTACTTTTGGTGAAGTATCAACAGGTGCACATAACGACTTCCAACGTGCAACGGGTATTGCTCGTAAAATGGTTACTGAATATGGTATGAGTGATAAGCTTGGACCTTTACAATTTGGTCAATCGCAAGGTGAAGTATTCTTAGGACGCGACATGGGTCATGAACCAAACTACTCTGACCAAATCGCTTATGAAATTGATTTAGAAGTTCAACGTATTATTAAAGAAAGTTATGAGCGTTGTAAAGAAATCTTATTACAACATCAAGATAAATTAGATTTAATTGCGAAAACATTATTAACAGAAGAAACGTTAGTAGCAAATCAAATCAATGAATTATTTACTAAAGGTACATTACCAGAAGTAAATTATGATGATTCTCATCTTTACCATCTGAAAGAAAAAACTGAAGATAAAGCAGGAAGTTCTTATGAAGAAGTTAAAGAAGAATTAGAAAACAAAGGTGACGATACATCTGTTCAAAGTGAACAAGAAGCGGATCCTGAAGTTGACCGTTTAGATAAAGGTAAATTTTAATAATTAAAATCGAGAGCTTGAGCCTTTAGGCTTCAAGCTCTTTTTAAAAGGAGTACAGCAATGAAACAAGATTATTTAGTAAGAGCTTTAGCATTTAATGATGAAGTACGTGCATTTAGTGTACGCACAACAAACACAGTAGAAGAAGCTAGAAGACGACATGATACATGGCGTGTAGGAACAGCTGCTTTAGGAAGAACGATGACAATCGGTGCAATGATGGGTGCAATGCTTAAAAATGAAGAAAAATTAACTATCACGATTAATGGTGGTGGACCACTTGGACAAGTGGTAGTTGATGCAAATGCAAAAGGTGAAGTGCGTGGATATGTTCAAAATCCTCATGTAGAAGTTGAATCGATTCGACCAGGAAAAATGAATGTTGGTGCTGCAGTTGGCGCAAATGGGTATTTAAGTGTCGTAAAAGATATTGGCATGCGTGATTATTTTACAGGATCAACGGAATTACATAATGGTGAGATTGCTGAAGACTTTACATATTATTTTGCAAATAGTGAACAAGTACCTTCAGCAGTAGGATTAGGTGTATTATGTACACCAGAAGAAACAACAGAAGCTGCAGGTGGTTTTGTTGTTCAATTAATGCCGGGTGCGAGTGAAGAAACAATTTCAAAGTTAGAAGAACGTATCGCTAATTTAACACCTGTATCGACTTTAATTGATAAAGGATTATCTCCAGAACAAATTTTAGAAGAAGTACTTGGTGAAGACAATATTCGCTTTATTGATAAAATGGATGTTTCATTTAAATGTAACTGCGGTCGTGAGAAGTTCTTAAATGCGATTAAAGGTTTAGGTGAAGCTGAAATTGATAGCATGATTAAGGAAGATCACGGCGCTGAAGTTGAATGTCATTTCTGCCGTGAAAAATATGTATTTACTGAAGCGGACTTAATTGCACTAAAAGCTGAAAAGGCATAATAAGGCAATTATTTTGGCCTACTCATTGAATTTTGATATAATTAATCCGATATAACCAGTCAGTATAATATTGCGCTAAAGGAGTAGTTTATATGAGAGTGAATAATGTAACAGAATTAATTGGGAACACACCATTAGTAAAATTAAATAAAGTGGTACCTGAAGGTGCTGCAACGATTTATGTTAAATTAGAATATCAAAACCCAGGCTCATCTGTTAAAGATCGTATTGCAAATGCAATGATTACAGATGCTGAAAAGACAGGGAAAATTAAGCCAGGCGATACGATTATCGAACCAACATCAGGAAACACTGGTATTGGTTTAGCGATGGTAGCAGCGGCTAAAGGTTATAAAGCAGTATTGGTAATGCCTGATACAATGAGTCAAGAGCGCCGTACACTATTACGTGCATATGGTGCAGAATTAGTGTTAACACCTGGGGTTGAAGGTATGAAAGGTGCTATTCAAAAAGCAATGGAATTGAGTGAAACGAATGGTTACTTTATGCCACAACAATTCGAAAATATGTCTAACCCAGAAATTCATAAAGCAACTACTGGACCTGAAATTGTACGCGATATGGAAGGTTTATCAATCGATGCATTTATTTCAGGTGTAGGTACAGGTGGTACTTTATCAGGTGCTGGAGAAATCATTAAAGCAAGTCACCCTAATGTGGATATTGTTGCTGTTGAACCAACGGATTCGCCAGTATTAAGTGGTGGTAACCCTGGACCACATAAAATTCAAGGTATTGGAGCAGGATTTGTTCCAAAAACATTGAATACAGAATTGTATTCAAGCATTATTAAAGTTTCTAATGATGATGCAATGGCTATGAGTCGTCGTGTAGCGAGTGAAGAGGGTATTTTATGTGGTATTTCTTCAGGAGCAGCGATTGTGGCTGCTATCGAAAAAGCAGTAGCGTTAGGCAGTGGAAAAAATGTTGTTGCAATTTTACCAAGTAATGGTGAAAGATATTTATCTACACCGTTATATGCAAATTTACAAAATTAATTCAATGTCGTAATTCGAATACAAGCCGAATGAAACGCAAAAGTCAGCAAATGATTTTTAGTTTTATTCGGTTTTTGTTGTTTCATATATTTGATATAATGACTTCATTACAAGTAGCGAGGGAAGAATCATGCACAGAGTTAAAATAATGGGAATATTAAACGTAACACCCGATTCTTTTTCTGACGGTGGTAAATATGATAGCGTAGAAAAAGCAATCGAAAGAGTAGAATCAATGATTTCAGAAGGTGTAGATATTGTTGATGTGGGTGGTTATTCAACGAGACCTGGGTATAGTGAAATCACTGTAGAAGAAGAAATTCGTCGAGTATTACCAGTTGTCGAAGCCATTCGAAAATATGATGTTATTATTTCTGTAGATACATTTAGAAGTGAGGTTGCAAAAGCAGTATTAGAAGTAGGAGCAGACATCATTAATGATCAATGGGCAGGCATGTATGATAAAGATATGTTTCATGTCGTTAAACAATACGATAAAGATATTATTTTAATGCACAATCGTGAAACGGAGATACCTGCTGATAAAGATGTTGTTAAAGAAATGAACGATGATTTATTGAAGCAAGCCGAGCTAGCGATGCAAGTAGGTATTTCCAAAGATAGGATTTGGTTAGATCCTGGTATTGGATTTGCGAAATCGAGACAACAAGAAATGGAAGTCATGAGACGTTTGTCAGAACTTCAAGTACTAGGATACAAAGTGTTAATCGCAACAAGTCGAAAACGTATGGTAAAAGAATCATTGCCATATGAAACAGCACCCGATGAAAGAGATGTTGCAACATTAGCAACAACAGTGATTGGCATGCAAGCAAATGTTGATGCAGTACGTGTGCATAATGTAAAGATGACACATGAATTTTTACATAGTTACGAAACGATAATGGGAGTTCAGTAAATGGATAAAATATTTTTAAACGGTATGAAATTTTATGCCTATCATGGTGTATTTGAAGCGGAAAAACAGCTTGGACAAGTTTTTATTGTAGACACAACTTTACATGTTGATTTAAAAGCTGCGGGAGATACAGATGATTTAAATGAAACGGTGCATTATGGCATGGTATATGAAGTGATAAAAGCTGAGATGGCAGTTCCTTCAGACTTATTAGAACATGTTGCAGAACGTATTGCGAATAGATTGTTAGCAGAATTTCAAAAGATTGAATCTTTAAGTATACGTATCACTAAGCAGAATCCACCGATTGATGGTTATTATGACGGTGTTGGTATTGAAATTGAACGAAAGAGGTAGTATAATGACTACTATTTACTTAAGCTTTGGGAGTAACTTAGGCAATAAGTTGGAAAATATAAGACAAGCACTAAAGTTGTTGAATGAAACAAATGGCATTAAAATAACAAAGGTTTCATCTATTTATGAAACAGCACCAGTGGGTGGCGTTGAGCAAGATTATTTTTTAAATGGTGTGTGTGAATTAGAAACAGAATTAACACCTTATGAACTTTTAGAAGCAATTCAATCGATAGAATATGCATTGAAGCGTGTACGAAAAGTTCATTGGGGACCACGAACATTAGATTTAGATATATTATTGTTCGAAGATACTGTAATGAATGAAGCAAGACTTACAATTCCACATCCATATATGCACGAACGTAGTTTTGTATTGATACCGATGAATGAAATTGCACCTGGTGTTACACACCCTGTGCTACATAAAACGATTAATGAGATGGTCTTTGAAGATAAAGATGTCATAAAGATAAGTGAGGAAGTTTAGTATGTGGAAAATTGGCGACATTGAAATTAATAATAAAGTCGTGTTGGCACCTATGGCGGGTGTATGTAACGCTGCGTTCCGTTTAACAGTAAAGGAATTCGGTGCAGGTTTAGTATGTGCTGAGATGGTTAGTGATAAAGCTATTTTATTTAATAACGAAAAAACAATGAAGATGTTATACATTGATGAAAATGAACGTCCATTAAGTTTACAAATTTTTGGTGGCGAAAAAGAAACATTAGTAGAAGCGGCAAAGTATGTGGATCAAAATACGACTGCAGATATTATCGATATTAATATGGGATGTCCTGTATCAAAAATCATTAAATGTGAAGCAGGCGCTCGTTGGTTACTGGATCCACCAAAAATTTATGAAATGGTTTCAGCTGTAGTAGAAGCAGTAAGTAAACCAGTTACAGTTAAAATGCGTATCGGTTGGGATGATGAGCATATTTATGCAGTTGAAAATGCGAAGATGATTGAGCGTGCCGGTGCTGCAGCAATTGCAGTACACGGTAGAACACGTGTTCAAATGTATGAAGGACATGCAGATTGGGACGTTATTAGACAAGTAAAAGAAGCGGTTAATATTCCTGTCATCGGTAACGGTGATGTAACGAGCCCTGAACTTGCGAAGAAAATGTTAGATGAAACGGGTGTAGATGCGGTCATGATCGGTCGTGAAGCATTAGGTAATCCCTGGATGATTTATCGTACAGTGCATTATTTAGAAACAGGCGAATTGATTCCTGAACCACCAATTAAAGAAAAAATGGATGTAGCAGTGTTACACTTAGACCGTTTAATCGATTTAAAAGGTGAAAAAGTAGCAGTAATGGAAATGCGTAAACATGCTTCATGGTATTTAAAAGGTATCCGTGGAAATGGTAAAGCACGTAAGTTAATCAATCAAGCCGAGACACGTGATGAATTAGTTGGTATACTAAGAACATTCGAACAAGAAGTAGAGCAAGAATTAAAACAAGCTGAAGGAGTGTAATAAATGACAGAAGAATTAAACGACCAAATGTTGGTACGTCGTCAAAAAATGCAAGACTTATTAGATTTAGGAATTGACCCATTTGGTCAAAAGTTTGTACGTACACAAACTTCTCAATCAATGAAAGAAGCATATGATCAATTTTCTAAAGAAGAGTTACATGAGAAAGAAGACGAAACAGAAGTGAGTTTTGCTGGTCGTATCATGACAAAACGTGGTAAAGGTAAAGCGGGATTTGCACATGTTAAAGATTTAGACGGTCAAATCCAAATTTACGTTCGTAAAGATGCAGTAGGTGACGAACAATTTGATTTATGGAACAATGCAGACTTAGGTGATATCGTTGGAATCACTGGTGTGATGTTCAAAACAAATACAGGGGAATTATCTGTAAAAGCGAAGTCATTTACTATGTTATCTAAAGCGTTACGTCCACTTCCTGATAAATTCCATGGACTTCAAGATGTCGAACAACGTTACCGTCAACGTTATTTAGACTTAATTACTAATGACGAATCAACAAAAACTTTTATTACACGTAGTAAAATCATTCAAGAAATGCGTTCTTACTTAAATAGTAAAGGGTTCTTAGAAGTAGAAACACCAATGATGCATACAATCGCTGGTGGTGCTGCTGCACGTCCATTCGTAACACATCACAATGCATTAGACATGGAATTATATATGCGTATCGCAATTGAGTTACACTTAAAACGTTTAATCGTAGGTGGATTAGAAAAAGTTTATGAAATCGGTCGCGTATTCCGTAATGAAGGTGTATCAACACGCCATAACCCTGAGTTTACAATGATTGAATTATATGAAGCTTATGCAGATTATAACGATATCATGGATTTAACAGAAGAGATGGTTGCACATATTGCTGAAAAAGTAACAGGTTCTACAACTGTAGAATATGCAGGCGAATCTATCGAATTGGCTCCGAAATGGAGAAGATGGCATATGGTTGATGCAGTTAAAGAATACACTGGTGTAGATTTCTATGAAGTTAAATCTGATGAAGAAGCACACGCACTTGCAAAAGAACACGGTGTAGAAGTAAAACCAAATATGAAATACGGTCATGTATTAAATGAATTCTTCGAACAAAAAGTAGAAGAAAACTTAGTACAACCGACATTTATTTATGGTCATCCAGTAGAAGTTTCACCATTAGCGAAACAAAATCCAGAGGATCCACGCTTTACAGATCGTTTTGAATTATTTATTGTACGCCGTGAACATGCAAATGCATTCACTGAATTAAATGATCCAATCGACCAAAAACAACGTTTCATGGCACAAATGGAAGAAAAAGCAGCAGGTAATGATGAAGCACATGAAATGGATGAAGATTACATCGAAGCATTAGAGTACGGTATGCCGCCAACTGGTGGACTAGGTATCGGAATCGATCGTTTAGTAATGTTATTAACAAACAGTCCATCAATTCGTGATGTATTATTATTCCCATACATGAGACATAAATAAAATTTATCAAATAAATGAAATCACTATAAAAATAGACCAGTTCATCTGGTCTATTTTTGTGCATAAATACAATGTAATAATGCTATTAAAATGTAGTTGTTAGACCTTTTAAAATGCGCTATAAAAAAATATTAAAAAAAGCAATTTTTTTTCGATAAATCTGTTGACTTTAATTTAGAAACCTAGTAATATAAAAAAGTCGCTTACAGCAAGTGACACAAACGAATCAAATCACTTGAAAATAAAGTTTTGAAAGTGTAAAATTTACAGTTGAAAACAATTTTTAAGTTGATATAATAAATAAGTATTCAAAATTTGTCTGGTGACGATGGCAAAGAGGTCACACCTGTTCCCATACCGAACACAGAAGTTAAGCTCTTTAGCGCCGATGGTAGTTGGTCTTACGGCCCGTGAGAGTAGGACGTTGCCGGGCAATATATAATGGAGAATTAGCTCAGCTGGGAGAGCATCTGCCTTACAAGCAGAGGGTCGGCGGTTCGATCCCGTCATTCTCCACCATTTTATATTATGCCGGAATAGCTCAATTGGTAGAGCAACTGACTTGTAATCAGTAGGTTGAGGGTTCAAGTCCTTTTTCCGGCACCATTTAGAGCCATTAGCTCAGTTGGTAGAGCATTTGACTTTTAATCAAAGGGTCAGAGGTTCGAATCCTCTATGGCTCACCATTCTAAATGAATATGCGGAAGTAGTTCAGTGGTAGAATACAACCTTGCCAAGGTTGGGGTCGCGGGTTCGAATCCCGTCTTCCGCTCCATTAAATAAATTAAATGCCGGGGTGGCGGAACTGGCAGACGCACAGGACTTAAAATCCTGCGGTAAGTGATTACCGTACCGGTTCGATTCCGGTCCTCGGCACCATTTAATTTTATTTTTTTGCGCCCGTAGCTCAATTGGATAGAGCGTTTGACTACGGATCAAAAGGTTAGGGGTTCGACTCCTCTCGGGCGCGTTTAATATACGGGAAGTAGCTCAGCTTGGTAGAGCACTTGGTTTGGGACCAAGGGGTCGCAGGTTCGAATCCTGTCTTCCCGACTTACTTTAATATGGGGGCTTAGCTCAGCTGGGAGAGCGCCTGCTTTGCACGCAGGAGGTCAGCGGTTCGATCCCGCTAGTCTCCACCATTAATTATATTAAAAATGAACATTGAAAACTGAATGACAATATGTCAACGTTAATTCCAATAATTTGAGTGAACTTAGTTCACTCCCAAAGAGTGATTGGCTTAACCAATCAAGAGCTTATATCAAGCAATCTTTCAT
>NZ_SDSC01000014.1 GCF_004117835.1 Macrococcus sp. DPC7161
TTGTCTGGTGACGATGGCAAAGAGGTCACACCTGTTCCCATACCGAACACAGAAGTTAAGCTCTTTAGCGCCGATGGTAGTTGGTCTTACGGCCCGTGAGAGTAGGACGTTGCCGGGCAATATAAAATGGATGCGATGAGCCGCAATCGGGGACCTGTTAGGTCTCTTTTTTTTTGCATTTTTTTATTTAAATATGTTGCTGAGTGGGCTGTAAATAGCAAATACAGCCCACTCATTTTAATATCTACCTTCTTTTATTCATTTATAATGCCTTCTTATACTAAATATCAATCTAAAAAATGATATACTAATTACAACTTGTTTTAAAGGGTGAGACTATGAAACCTATTTCAAATCAACTTAAACAACATCATCATCTTAATCCAATCTCATTACATGTGCCTGGGCATCACTATGGCACAATCGGTCATTTAAATCTTAAACTAAAAAATGATATTACTGAAATTACTGGGATGGATGATTATCATCATCCAGACGGCATTATTAAAAATAGTGAGGCGCTTTTATATAAAGAAGGATACTTTTCAAAGTTTCTTGTAAGTGGTACAACAGTGGGTATTCTTTCTTCAATTATGGGCAGTGTCGGTTATGATGACAAAAAAGTAGCTATCATGAGAAATGCACATAAGTCTGTTTTTAATGCTTTAGAATTATGCGGTAAGGGTGCTTATACATTACCAATGAAAACTTCTAAAAAAACAGGTGTTTTTAGTGAGATGGATTTGGATTGTATTAAGGTCAATGACTTAAAGGAAATAGGCATTGTCGTAATAACGTATCCTAATTATTTTGGTGAGTGTTTTGATATTGAACGTGTAATTTCATTTTTTCATCAGCATGATATATTGGTTATCGTGGATGAAGCGCATGGTGCGCATTTTAATATTTCTGATCAATTTCCTGATTCAGCGACTAAATTTGATGCGGATATTGTTATTCAGTCTTATCATAAGACATTACCAGCATTGACGATGTCTTCTGTGGTTCATATAAGAGATGATTATCCATTTAAAGATAATGTATTACATTATTTAACGATGTTACAATCTTCAAGTCCGTCCTATTTATTGATGGAAGGTTTAGAATCTGCACATCAGTTTTATTTGAACTATAATGATGAATTGTTTTTTGAACGTCGATCTGAATTGATTAAAGTATTGAAAGTTCAATTTGGGGTTATTGAGGTTGAAGATCCTTTAAAGTTAATGATTTACCACACGGACTATAAAGGTACTGAATTACAACAAATTTTAGAAACTCAACACATTTATACCGAGTTGAGTAATGAAAATTTTGTATTGTTTGTTTTACCATTATGGCATGAAGGAGATGCATATTTATTTGATGATTTGATTCATCGATTAAGCGTAATTAAATTAGAAAAAAGTGATGTAAAGCATTTTGAAAGTTTATATGTTGGACCGGGTGAATTATTAAGTGTCAATGTAATGAATGCTAAATGGTTAAATGTAGATAGGTGTATTGGATATGTTGTTGCACAACATATTATTCCGTATCCGCCTGGAATACCGGTAGTATTAAAGGGTGAAAAAATTAACGGAGATCATATAGAATGTATTCATCATTTAATGCAATTGGGTATTCATATTCAAGGTATAGTAGATGGACGCATAAAAGTATTTAAAAATATTGATGAGAACTAAAGGAGTAAATTATGTCTTATTTTATAACAATTGAAGGACCAGAGGGGTCTGGGAAATCGACAGTGATTGAAGGTTTACAGGCTTATTTTGATAAGCATTTACCTGTTATTACAACACGTGAACCAGGGGGTATTAAAATCAGTGAATCGATTCGATCAATCATACTTGATAGCGATGATAAAATGGATTATCGTACAGAAGCTTTATTATTTGCTGCAAGTAGAAGACAACACTTAGTAGAAAAAGTATTACCCACACTAAAAGAGGGTAAAATGGTTATATGTGATCGTTTTATTGATAGTTCTTTAGCATATCAAGGTTATGCGAGAGGTTTAGGCGTAGAAGACATATTAAAAATAAATGGGTATGCTATTGAAGGTAAATTTCCGGATTTAACGCTTTATTTACATGTACCACCTGAAATCGGTATTGCGCGTATTCAAAGTAATTCACGTGAAACAAATCGATTAGATCGTGAGAAGTTGGATTTCCATCAACGTGTGGTTGATGGTTATGAAGCATTATATAAAACTTATCCAGAGCGTATTGTAAAGATTGACGCAACACAAAGTCCAGAAGCTGTTTTAAATGCGTGTATCCAAGTAATCAATAAACGATTTAATTTAGATATGATATAATAAATTGAGGTGTATAACTATGAAAATGGTCATTGCAATTGTACAAGATCAAGACAGTCAAAATTTATCAGATGTATTAACAAAAAATGATTTTAGAACAACTAAACTTGCTTCTACAGGTGGTTTTTTACGCGCTGGAAATACGACATTTTTATGTGGTGTAGACGATACACGTGTAGATGAGTTATTAACATTAATTAATAAAAATTGTGGTAATCGCGAACAACTTGTAACTCCGGTAACGCCTATGGGTGGGAATGCAGACGCATATATTCCATATCCAGTAGAAGTTGAAATCGGTGGTGCGACTGTTTTTGTATTACCAGTTGAACAATTTCATCAATTTTAAAAAGCTACCTTACGGTGGCTTTTCATTATGAAGGAGCTATCATGATGTTAAATCAACTTCAAACCATCATTGAACAAAATAAAATCAATCATGCATACTTATTTGAAGGCGATCGTTTAAGCGACTTAAATGAGCAAGCAGTATTATTTGCACAAGCTATTTTATGTTCTGATGATATATGTAAATTAAAGGTCGAACAAGGGAATCATGCCGACTTCTTATTTATTGATTCGAAAGAGCAAACGATAAAAAAAGAAGCAATAGAACATGTATTACATCGCATGAATCAAAAGCCAATTGAGGGAACATATAAAGTTTATGTAATTTCAGAGTTTGATAAAGTAACCACTCAGGGTGAAAATAGTATTTTAAAGTTTCTTGAAGAACCTCCTGAAAATACAATTGCGATATTGACTTCGACACATTCAAATCATATTTTGCCAACGATTCATTCAAGATGTCAGCACATACATATTCCTTCTGCTGAAATGGATTTAGTTGAGATACCAGGTATTCAACCTGCTACATTACAAACTATGCAGCAGCTGAAATTAAGCCAAAAGGATGCTGAATATTGGATAGAACAGTCTTTTAATGAAATAAGAAGTGCCGTAATAAATTGGTGTAAGAGTTTGTTAAATGATGGTACAATGAGTTTAATAAAAATTGTGGATATTGTAAGTTTATTAGACAGCCGTGAGAAACAATTGATGTTTATTGATATGATGCAGCTTTATTTTCAAGATTTATTATACAAGAAAATGAACGTAGCACCAGTAAGTTATCGAGAAGTTGAAGGTGTTCAAGTAGATATGCTTTCTATAGATAATTTAGTCGTATATATTGATGCAACTTTGAATGCAAAAGAGAAGTTAATGCAATATGTTAACATCACATTGGTTTTAGAACAACTCGGCATCCGTATTTATATGAGGTGAATAAATGATTGAAATTATAGGCGTAAAGTTTCAAAAAGCGGGTCGAACAGAGTATTTTTCACCTGGTAATGAAATTTTATATATAGATGAATTTGTAGTAATCGAACAAGAAAAAAGAGGCGTAGAGTTAGCACGTGTGGTTATCGCGAATAAAATGGTAGACGAAAATGATGTCGTGCTGCCATTAAAGCCGATTAAGCGTAAAGCAACACCTGAAGATTTAATGAAGTATGAACAAAATATGATTGATGCAGATGCAGCGTTGGCTTTATGCAAAAAGCACGTGAAAAATCATCAATTAGATATGCGTTTAGTGAATGCAGTTTACACATTAGATAAAGGTAAAGTGATTTTTAATTTTACAGCTGATGATCGAATTGATTTTAGAGAATTGGTAAAAAGTTTGGCTTATGATTTGAAGACACGTATAGAATTGAGGCAAATCGGTGTGAGAGATGAAGCTAAAATTTTAGGTGGTATCGGTCCTTGTGGTAGAAGTTTATGTTGTGCTACTTATTTAGGTGATTTTGAGCCCGTTTCTATCAAGATGGCAAAGGATCAAAACTTGTCATTAAATCCAACTAAAATTTCAGGTGCATGTGGACGATTAATGTGTTGTTTAAAGTATGAAAATGATTATTATGAGTCAACGCGCAAAATGTTGCCGGACATCGGTAAAATCATTACAACGCCTGAAGGACCAGGTAAAGTAGTTGGATTAAACATTTTAGATGTAACCATGCAAGTAAAAGTTGAGGGCATGGAACAAATTATGGATTACCATATAGATGAAGTCACAGTATAGAGGTGTTCTTAATGAACCGAGATGAATTATTAAATACAATCGTGTTACTTGAGACACAAATGAATACGTTAAATAAAGATTTTGAACGTTTAAAAAAAATGACCGTTGAATTAGTTGAAGAAAATGTCGCATTGACAATAGAGCGTGATCATTTACAACGTGTGATTCAAACACAAACAAAAGAAGAAAAGAAAATGAAACCACTGCAAAGTAAAGAAAACTTAGCAATGTTATATCGCGAAGGATTTCATATTTGTGCTGGAGAGTTGTTTGGAAAGCATCGTGAAGGTAGCGATTGTATGTTTTGTTTAAATATTTTAGATAATAAATAAAAAGGCGTTAAGCCTTTTTTTATTGGAGGCAATATGCTAAAAAGTAATGAACGATTGGACAAATTGATTAAAGAAAACTTAGAAATTATTCAATCAGATGATGTTTTTTCATTTTCAACAGATGCATTGTTACTAGCGCACTTTACGCATGTAAAAAGAAAAGACCGTGTAATGGATTTATGCTCGGGTAACGGTATTATTCCATTACTTCTATCACATAAATCGACAGCAATGATAGATGCCATTGAAATTCAAGATGTGTTAGTAGATATGGCAGAAAGAACAATTATCCATAATCATTTAGAAAATCAAATTAAGCTATACCATATGGATTTAAAAGAAGTGACAAAACATTTTGTACCGAGTACATATAGTGTTGTGACTTGTAATCCACCTTACTTTAGAGATAATCAAAATTTTAAACATCAACTTGACACACATATGATTGCTAGGCATGAAGTGCTGTGCGATATTGATGATTGTTGCCAAAGTGCAAAGCATTTATTAAAGCAAGGTGGCAAGTTCATGGTTGTTCAACGTGCAGATCGTTTAGTAGATGTACTTTGTTCGATGAGATTAGCAGGTATTGAGCCTAAGAAAATTTATCCCATCTATGCAAAATGTGATAAACCACAAGCTATTACAGTAGTTGTAGAAGGTATAAAAGGTGGCAAGCAAGATGTAAAAATGATGTCACCATTTTATATATATGATGGAGAAGATTATTCAAAAGAAATGATAGAGGTTTATTATGGAGAGCAATAATCAACATTATATTTATATTTTAGAATGTAGTGATGGGACATATTATACAGGTTACACGAATGATTTAGATAAGCGCCTTAAAAAGCACAATGATGGTTTAGGTGCTAAATATACAAAGCATAGAAGACCGGTAAAGAGTATTTATGAAGAAGCATTTGAAACGAAAAGTGATGCATTGAAACGTGAATATGCAATTAAACAATTAACAAGAAAACAAAAAATGCAATTAATAAAGGAGAGATAATATGCGCGGTACATTATACTTAGTTGGAACGCCTATAGGTAATTTAGAAGATATCACGTATAGAGCAGTTCGTATATTAAAAGAAGCGGATATTATTTATTGTGAAGATACACGTGTAACGAAAAAGTTGTGCCAGCATTTTGAAATTACGGCACCGTTAAAAGCTTATCATGATCACAATAAAGAAGTAATGACAGAACAAGTGATTGATTCACTCAATAATGGCTTAAATTGTGCGCTTGTATCTGATGCAGGGTTACCATTGATTAGTGACCCAGGTTATGAATTGGTGATTGCGGCTAGAGAAAATGAAATTAAAGTAGAATCTATCCCGGGCCCAAATGCAGCACTGACTGCATTAATGACGAGTGGTTTATCATCATATTCATTTTTATTTGATGGTTTTTTACCACGAAAAGATAATGAGAAAAAACAAAGATTATCACATTTAATGGCGTTACCGCATACAATTATTATTTACGAGTCACCTTATCGTGTAAAACACACATTAGAAACGATTAAAATAATAGATGAAGATAGAATGGTATCTATTGCAAGAGAGTTAACGAAGAAATTTGAACAAGTTGAAACAATGCTAGTAACAGAAGCAATAAAAGCTTTAGATGATACGATTAAGCTAAAGGGTGAATTTGTAATATGTATTGCGCCGTATGATAAGCAGTCAGAAAACAACTGGTGGGATAAGTTAAGTATCGTGGATCATGTAGAACATTATATTGAATCAGGAATGAAATCAAAAGAAGCAATTAAACAAACAAGTGTTGATAGACAAATGAAAAAGCAAGACGTTTATCAAGCATATCACATACAATAAAAAGAGGAAGGACATTTGTCCTTCCTCTTAATTTGTTTGATTCAATTATTTAGCGTCTTTTTCTTCGATTTCTTTTAATAATTGTTGTACGCCTTCTTTAGATAAAACGATTTTACCACCAGCTAATAAATAGTTATCTTCAGATACATCACCAGTAACTGCACAAGTCATGCTTGGTTTGTATTTTTTTAAGATGATTTTATCAGCATCTGTGTAGATTTCTAAAGCGTCTTTCTCTGCGATATCTAAAATACGACGTAATTCGATAGGAATTACTACACGTCCTAATTCGTCAACTTTTCTTACGATTCCTGTAGATTTCATTTGTATTTCCTCCATATATTAAATAATGTAAATTTAGTAAATTCGACAAAACTGAATATGTTTTCGACATTTCTATATTTTAGAGTTTACTACCGTTTTTTTACATTGTCAATATAAATAGCGATAAAATAATGTTTTTTTCTATTTTGTAATTAATTATGCATAAAACTGTAACAAATTGTAATGTCGAATTTACAATTAAAGTAATATTGAAAAAAGTGAGAAATTTAGGTATATTTAAAGGATAAGAATAGAGGAGGCAATGATATGACGAAAGAGACATTTTATATTACGACACCGATTTATTATCCGAGTGGTAAATTACATATTGGGCACGCATATTCAACTGTAGCTGGAGATGTTGTCGCACGTTATAAACGATTACAAGGGTTTGATGTGAAGTATTTAACAGGTACAGATGAGCATGGTCAAAAGATTCAAGAAAAGGCCCAAGCAGCAGGTAAAACTGAAATTGAATATTTAGATGAAATCATTGCCGATATTCAAGCTTTATGGCGTAAATTAGATATTTCTAATGACGATTTTATTCGTACAACTGAAGAACGCCATAAAAAAGTTGTCGAAAAAGTGTTTGAACGTTTACTCGCACAAGGCGATATTTATTTAGGTGAGTATGAGGGTTGGTATTCTGTACCCGATGAAACATTCTACACAGAAACACAACTTGTAGATCCTATTTATGAAGGAGACAAAATTGTAGGTGGTAAAAGCCCGGATTCAGGGCACCCAGTGCAATTAGTTAAAGAAGAGAGTTACTTCTTTAAATTAAGTAAATATGCAGACCGTTTAGTGAAATATTATGAAGAACATCCTGACTTTATTCAACCGGTATCTCGTAAAAATGAAATGTTAAACAACTTCATCAAACCAGGTTTAGAAGATTTAGCAGTATCGCGTACTTCATTTGACTGGGGTGTGAAAGTACCTTCAAATCCAAAACACGTTGTTTATGTTTGGATTGATGCATTAACAAACTATATTTCAGCTTTAGGATATTTATCTGAAGATGATACAGATTTTAAAAAATATTGGCCAGCCGATGTACATTTAATGGCAAAAGAAATCGTTCGTTTCCATACGATTATTTGGCCAGTATTATTAATGGCTTTAGATTTACCATTACCTAAGAAAGTTTTCGCGCATGGTTGGATTTTAATGAAAGATGGCAAGATGAGTAAATCTAAAGGTAATGTCGTAGATCCTCATATTTTAATTGATCGTTACGGCTTAGATGCGGTACGTTATTATTTAATGCGTGAGTTACCGTTTGGATCTGACGGCGTATTTACACCAGAAGCATTCGTTGACCGTACAAACTTTGACCTTGCAAATGACTTAGGTAACTTAGTTAATCGTACAATTGCAATGATTAATAAATATTTTGGTGGTACATTAACTGGTTATAAAGGACAAATGCACCCAGTAGATGCTGAAATTGAAGCATTGGCGCTTGAAACAAAAGTAAAATACGATGAAGCGATGGAGAATTTACAATTCTCAGTTGCTTTACAAGAAGTGTGGAAATTCATTTCACGTACAAACAAATATATTGATGAAACTACACCTTGGATTTTAGCGAAAGATGAATCTCAAAAAGAAGCTTTAGAAAGCGTAATGTATCACCTTGTTGAAAACATCCGTTTTGCAAGTGTGTTATTACGTCCATTCTTAACAGAAGCACCTTACAAAGTGTTTAAACAATTGAATATTGAACGCGGTGTATTAGATACATTTGAAAGTTTAGATGCTTACGGTAAGATTGGTACATTGAAAGTAACAGAATCACCAAGTCCAATCTTCCCACGTTTAGATACAGCACAAGAAGTGGAGTTTATTAAAGGTACAATGACTCCACCAGCACCTGAACAAACAGAAGAAGAAAAGCCTGAACTTAAGGCTGAAATTACAATCGATACATTCAATGAAGTGGAATTACGTGCAGCGACAATCATTGATGCGGATTATGTTAAAAAAGCAAATAAGTTGTTAAAAATTCAAGTGGATTTAGGTTTTGAAGAACGTCAAATCGTATCAGGGATTGCAAAATTCTATAAACCTGAAGACATTATTGGTAAAAAGGTTGTTGTTGTAACGAACTTAAAACCTGTTGAATTACGTGGTGAAAAATCAGAAGGTATGATTTTATCAGCAGAAAAAGAGGGTACGTTAACACTAGTAAGTTTACCAAGTGTGATTGAAAATGGTTCAATCATCAAATAAAGGAGTGTAATGATGTTAATCGATACACATGTGCATTTAAATGCAGACCAATATGAAACAGATTTACAAGAAGTGATTGATCGTGCCTTAGAAGCGGGTATTGACCGAATGATTGTTGTTGGTTTTGATGAAAAAACAATCAAAAGAACGATGCAATTGATTGATCAATATGACTTTGTATATGGTGTTATTGGGTGGCATCCAGTAGATGCAATTGATTTCAATGATGACTATTATGATTGGATTAAAGATTTGTCGAAACATCCGAAGATTGTTGCTATTGGTGAGATGGGACTTGATTATCATTGGGATAAATCACCGAAAAACATCCAAAAAGAAGTGTTTAAGCGTCAAATACAGTTAGCAAAAGAAGTGAACTTGCCGATTGTGATTCATAATCGTGAAGCAACTGCAGATGTGATTGAAATTTTAAAATCTGAAAATGCACAAGAAGTTGGCGGGGTAATGCATAGTTTTAGTGGTAGTCCTGAAACTTGTGATGAAGTGTTGATGTTAAACTTCATGATTTCATTAGGTGGTCCAGTTACCTTTAAAAATGCAAAGCAACCGAAAGAAGTTGCGAAACATGTCCCGCTAGATCGATTGATTGTAGAAACAGATGCACCATATTTAACGCCACATCCTTATCGTGGTAAACGCAACGAACCGATGCATGTAAAGCTTGTAGCTGAAGAGATTGCGAGCTTAAGAGGTATCACGTATGAAGAGGTAGCGAAACAAACAACGTTAAATGCAGAACGTTTATTCAAACTTTAATAATTTAATGATAAATCCTGGATTGAATGTTTCAATTTAGGATTTTTTTGTATCATTTTAATATAATTAAAGTATAATTGTACTATTGTTAAATTTATGGAGTATATTATGAAAATAAATGAAATCATTGTTGTAGAAGGTAAAGATGATACAACACGTCTAAAACTTGCTGTAGAATGCGATACGATAGAAACAAATGGCTCAGCAATCAATCAAGATACATTAGAAGTGATTAGACATGCTCAAGAAGTAAGAGGCGTCATCGTTTTAACGGACCCTGATTATCCAGGTGAAAAGATTAGAAAAACGATAGAACAGCATGTTCCTGGTGTAAAGCACGCATTCATTGATGCCCAAATTGCGGTCAATAAAAAAGGTAAAATTGGTATTGAGCATGCACCGATTGCAGCGATTCAAGAAGCGTTGACTCATGTAAGTAGTCCATTTGAACATGATTCAGAAACAGTTAGTAAAAATTTATTGATCGATTTAGAATTAATCGTAGGTCCACGTGCAAAACAAAATAGAAAACGATTATGTCAAAAATTAAAAATCGGCTATTGTAACGGTAAACAATTGTTTCATAGATTGAATGCATTCGGTATTACAGAATCAGATGTCATCGATGCAATGAAGGAGGAAAAATGAATAAATTAGATATCGCAACACCTACACGAACAAAGGAACTTTTAAATAAATACGGTTTTAGCTTTAAGAAAAGCTTAGGACAAAACTTCTTAATTGATGCCAATGTAATACGAAATATTATCCATTCAAGTGGTATTGATAAAACAAGTGGTGTCATCGAAATTGGTCCTGGTATGGGGTCTTTAACAGAACAATTAGCAAAGTACTCAAAGAAAGTATTGGCATTTGAAATTGATCAACGCTTATTACCTGTTTTAGATGATAGTTTAAGTGATTATGATAACGTGACGATTATTAATGAGGACATTTTAAAAGCAGACGTGAAACATTACGTAGAAACACATTTATCAGACTGTGGTGAAATTTTTGTTGTGGCGAATTTGCCATACTATATTACAACACCTATATTAATGGGATTATTAGAACAACAATTGAATATTAAAAGTTACGTTGTGATGATGCAAAAAGAAGTTGGAGAGCGCCTAACAGCTAAACCTTCAACGAAATCTTATGGTTCATTATCTATTGCTATTCAATATTATACTGATGTTGAACGAGTTATGATTGTTCCTAAAGGTGTGTTCATGCCGCCACCAAATGTGGATTCTTTAGTGGTGAAATTAACAATATTGCCAACACCTCGTGTTACTGTTGAAGATGAAGCATTGTATTTTAAACTTACTCGAGGTGCATTCGTACAACGTAGAAAAACGATTTTAAACAACTACATGTCTTTAATAAAAGATAGCAAATTACATAAAGAAGAAATCATTGCTTGGCTAGAGGCAAGTAATGTTGCACCTACGCGTCGAGGAGAGAGTTTATCACTAGAAGAGTATGCACAACTTGCTAATTCAATGAAAAATTTTCCGAATTTAGTTATATAAATCATTGACAACAGACTTTAATGTTGATAAAATTTAATATTTTGTTGACTGTTTTTCCTGTACATGGTAAAATTGTTACTATAGCGAGGTGGGTCCAATATGCCAAAGACTTTAGTAGACATCAAAAAAATCCTTGATTGTCAGTTAGGAAATCGTATTGTACTAAGAGCTAATGGAGGTCGTAAGAAGCTGATCGAACGCCGTGGTATTTTAAGAGAAACATACCCGTCAGTATTCATTGTTGAATTAGATCAAGACCAACATAACTTTGAAAGAGTGTCGTATACATACACAGATGTATTGACGGAGAACGTTCAAGTTACATTTGTAAACGATGAGCAAGAAGAATTTCTTGTGCAATAATAACATTTTAAGAGATTAGGCCAATGCCTAGTCTCTTTTATTTATAATGAATTTCAGCATCAAATTATGATACACTATTTTTATTATCTTATTAAGTGAGGACTATGTATGATTTTTGAAACTGCACCTGCAAAAATAAACTTAACGTTGGATACGTTGTATAAAAGAGAAGATGGCTATCATGAAGTTGAGATGATTATGACAACTGTTGATTTAAATGACCGTTTAACTTTAGAAAAAAGAACAGACAAAAAAATCGTATTGAAAGTCGAAAATCGATATGTACCAAACGATCATCGTAATTTAGCCTATAAAGCCGCAAAATTAATGATAGACAAATATGATATTAAAACAGGTGTAACAATCACACTCGATAAAAAAATACCAATCGCTGCAGGACTTGCAGGGGGTTCTAGTGATGCCGCAGCGACATTTAGAGGAATGAATCGATTATATGATTTAAATTTAAGCTTAGAAACTTTAAGCGAACATGCAGCAGAAATTGGTTCGGATATTTCATTTTGTATTTTCAAAGATACGGCACTATGTACTGGACGTGGAGAAAAGTTAGAACATTTACCAAAACCACCAGCATGTTGGGTGATTTTAGCTAAACCTGATATCAGTGTGTCCACACAAGAGGTATACCAAAGTTTAGATTTATCTGTACCACATGCAACAATTCAAACAGCTACATGTAAACAAGCAATCATTGATGGAGATTATACAGCCATGATTAATGCGTTAGGGAATCGTTTGGAGACGGTCACAATAGAAATGCACCCTATTATTCAGACGCTTAAAGAAACAATGCTTAAAGCCGGTGCTGATAATGCCATGATGAGCGGGTCTGGTCCAACGGTATTTGGACTTGCTAGTAAAGAGCGACAAGCAAAGAGTGTCGTAAATGCGTTAAAAGGATGTTGTAAAGAAGTATATATGGTACGTATGTTAGGATAGTAAAAATCCGAACATTTGTGTTATATTAGTTCTATAATATGCGTAAATGAGGTTTAATATGAAGTTTAAAAGAAGTGAAAGAATCGTTTATATGACCAGTTATTTGCTAAGTCATCCAAACGAACTTGTGCCATTAACTTTCTTTGTGCAAAAGTTTGAACAAGCAAAGTCATCAATCAGTGAAGATATTCAGATAATTAAAGATACTTTTCAAAAAGAAGAAATTGGAATCATTGCTACAACAGCTGGTGCAAGTGGTGGGGTGACGTTTAAGCCTAAAATGTATAAAGACGAAGCAAAAGATGTCATTGAAACACTTTGCCAAATGTTAAGAGAGAAAGAAAGATTACTACCCGGTGGTTATTTATTTATGTCTGACTTGGTAGGCAATCCTAGAATGTTAAATCAAGTAGGTAAAATGATTGCTACAATGTATATGGATAAAGATATTGATGCAGTAGTTACAATTGCAACAAAAGGGATTTCTTTAGCAAATGCAGTAGCGAATGTAATGAATTTACCCGTAGTAGTGATACGTAAAGACAATAAAGTAACAGAAGGTTCAACAGTGTCTATTAACTACGTCTCAGGATCATCAAGAAAGATAGAAACTATGGTTTTATCTAAAAGAACACTTTCTGAAGGTAGTAATGTTTTAATTGTCGATGATTTTATGAGAGCAGGAGGCTCAATCATCGGTGTAATGAATTTAATGAATGAGTTTAAAGCAAAGGTAAAAGGGGTAACTGTACTTGTAGAATCAAAAGAAGTAGAAAATCGCTTAATTAAAGACTACATCTCTTTAGTAAAACTGTCTAATGTCGATGAGTACAACCAAACTTTTACCGTTGAAGAAGGCAACTGTTTAGAAAAATTTTAACGATTAAAGGAGAAAACAACATGAAACAAATTTTTTCAAATCAAGCCCCAAGTGCAATTGGACCATATTGTCATGCAGTCGTAGTTAATAATATGGTTTACACAAGTGGACAAATTCCATTAACAATTGAAGGGTCATTAGTAAGTGAAGATGTGGCTGAACAAACACGTCAAGTACTAGTGAATTTATCAAATGTATTAAAAGAAAGTGGCTCATCATTAGACAAGGTCGTAAAAACAACGATCTTTATTTCGAACATGGAAGACTTCCCTGTAATCAATAATGTGTATGGTGAATTTTTTAATACACATTTACCAGCAAGAAGTTGTGTGGAAGTAAGCAGACTACCTAAAGATGTGAAAGTAGAAATAGAAGTTGTTGCACTTCTAAATTAAGTGATGCTTCAATAATATTTAGGAGGCTTTACACATGAAAGTAACAGACGTAAGACTAAGAAAGATTGCTTCAGATAGTCGTATGAAAGCATTAGTATCCATCACATTAGATGATGCATTTGTTATCCACGATTTACGAGTAATAGAAGGAAATAACGGTTTATTTGTAGCGATGCCAAGTAAACGTACACCAGATGGTGAGTTTAGAGATATTGCGCATCCAATCAATTCGGAAATGCGTCAAGAAATCCAAGCGGCTGTTATGAAAGTTTATGATGAAACTGAAGAAGTTGTGTCTGAAAAAGAACAAAATGAGTCAACTTCAAATGAAGAAGAAAATAAAGATGAAGTAGAATAATATTAAAGCGGTTGAGACATTGTTTGATGTCTCAACCGCTTTTTTTGTATTATCAGCGGTACAAAAGCAGCAACTGCGGTAAACAACCTCACAATCACTCAAAATCAAAGAACGATTTTGGTTCATGCTCGGTTTTTACTTGTTGCTGAACGCTTTTGACCCGTCCTCTTTGACCCTAACTTGAACAATACGTGAATAATCAACTATAATATTAAGTAAGAATACATTTGGAGGGTAATTTTTATGAATAGACAAGCAGTCATTTTAGCTGCAGGTAAGGGTACAAGAATGAAATCAAAGTTACACAAAGTGTTACATCCGGTTTGTGGAAAGCCGATGATTCAACATGTGATTGATAATATTAAAGCATCTGGTGTTACAGAAATCGTAACTGTTGTAGGGTATGGCGCTGAAGAAGTAAAGCGCGCATTACAATCTGAAACAGCATTTAGCATGCAAACAGAACAGTTAGGAACAGCACATGCAGTACGCATGGCTGAAGATGTTTTAAAAGATAAAACAGGTACGACGATTGTCATTTGTGGTGATACACCTTTAATTTCTGAAGAGACATTAAAACAATTTATTCATCACCATGAAACAACAGGTGCTAAGGCAACTATCTTAACAGCAAAAACAAACCATCCATTTGGTTATGGTCGAATTGTTAGAAATGAACATGGTAGTGTGGAACGCATCGTAGAGGAAAAAGATGCAAATATCGAAGAAAAATTAATTAACGAAATCAGTTCTGGTACTTTCTGTTTTGATAACACTTTATTATTTGAATTGTTACATGAAGTGGATAATGACAATGCGCAAGGTGAATATTATTTACCAGATGTTATTAAGTTATTGGTTGCTCGTGGAGAATTAGTAGAAGCATATGTGACAGAAGATTTTGATGAAACGCTTGGTATCAATGACCGTTATAATTTGGCAATTGCTGAAAAAATCATGAAGTTACGTATTAATCGTGAGCATTTATTAAATGGTGTAACAATTGTTGATCCGGAAAATACATACATTGGTGCTGATGTACAAATCGGTGCAGATACAATTATTGAACCAGGTGTGATGTTAAAAGGAAAAACAATTATTGGAGAAAATGTGTTTATTGGTGCAAATTCAATCATTACGGATAGTGAAATTAAACAAGGTGCGTCTATTAAACAATCTGTAATTACTGAATCATTTGTTGATGAAGAAACGACGGTAGGTCCATTTGCTCAGTTACGTCCAGGTAGTGATTTAGGTAAGCAAGTGAAGATTGGTAACTTTGTGGAAGTGAAAAAAGCGCGTCTACATGATGAAGCGAAAGTATCACACTTAAGTTATATTGGTGATGCTGAAATTGGTGAACGTACAAATATAGGTTGTGGATCAATTACTGTTAATTACGATGGTAAGAATAAATTTAAAACAGTTGTTGGTAAAGATGCATTTATCGGATGTAATTCAAATTTAGTTGCACCGGTTGAAATTGGGGATTATTCATTTATTGCGGCCGGTTCTACGATTACAGATAGCGTACCAGAATCAAGTTTGGCGTTAGGACGTGCAAGACAAACGACTAAAGAAGGTTACTACAAGAAGTAATTTTGTATTTACAATAAATTTTGTGAAACTTGAATTAGTATATAGATATAGTGCGATTTAGTGTATAATAGTAGAGTTGATAAAATGTATTCATCTAATCAAAGAGTCAATAAAATTTAAATCGGAGGCATTAATATGTTAAACGCAGAATACAAGAATACGAATTTGAAAATATTTTCATTAAAGGGTAACGAACCTTTAGCAGAAGAAATTGCAAAGCACGTGGGTATTCCATTAGGTAAATGTAGTGTTAAACGTTTTAGTGATGGCGAAGTACAAATTAATATCGAAGAAAGTATTCGTGGATGTGATGTATTCATCGTTCAACCAACATCAAATCCAGTAAATGAGCATGTGATGGAATTGTTAATCATGATTGATGCTTTAAAACGTGCATCAGCTGTAACAATTAACGTTGTAATGCCTTATTACGGCTATGCGCGTCAAGACCGTAAAGCACGCAGCCGTGAGCCAATTACAGCAAAATTAGTTGCGAACTTAATTGAAACTGCTGGTGCAGATCGTGTTATCGCTTTAGATTTACATGCGCCACAAATTCAAGGTTTCTTTGATATTCCAATCGATCACTTAATGGGTGTTCCGATTTTATCTGATTACTTTGACGCTAAAGAAGAAATTGATAAAGATTCAATCGTTGTCGTATCACCAGACCACGGTGGGGTAACAAGAGCGCGTAAAATGGCGGATCGTTTAAAAGCACCAATTGCAATTATCGATAAACGTCGTCCAAAACCAAATGTAGCAGAAGTGATGAATATCGTTGGGGATATCAATGGTAAAACAGCAATCATTATCGATGATATTATCGATACTGCAGGTACAATCACTTTAGCAGCACAAGCTTTAATTGATAAAGGTGCTAAAGAAGTTTACGCGTGCTGTACACACCCTGTATTATCAGGTCCTGCGTATGGACGTATTCAAGATTCTGCGATTAAAGAACTTGTTGTTACGAATTCTATTTTATTACCTGAAGAAAATAAACCAGAAAAAATCAAACAATTATCTGTTGGTGAATTATTAGCACAAGCAATTGTTCGTGTATATGAACAAGAATCAGTAAGTATTTTATTTGATTAATAAAAAAATATAAACACACCAAGAAACATTGATACAATCATGTTTCTTGGTGTGTTTTTTTGTGTTGGAATCATATTGAAAAATAAAAAATTGTAAAAAATATAAATAAAAATGTTTAAAGGATAACATGATGGGTATTTATTAACTATACAAGTTACAAAATAAACGTTCGCAAGCAGGTTACCACAACTGATGGGTGAGCGTAGGAGTGCACTAGGCACGATTGAAAGGACAAATTAAAATGACAGAATTAAAATCAATTATTAGACAAGGTAAACAATCACGTTCAGATTTAAGAAAAATTCGTAACGAAGGAAAAATTCCTGCAGTAGTATACGGATATGGTGCTAAAAATACTTCAGTTAAAGTTGAAGAAGTAGATTTCATTAAAGTAATCCGTGAAGTAGGACGAAATGGTGTTATCGATTTAGGCGTAGGTTCTAACACGATTAAAGTTATGGTTTCTGATTACCAAATGGACCCAATTAAAAACCAAATTACACACATTGACTTCTTAGCTATTAATATGAAAGCTGAATTAACAGTAGACGTTACAGTGAACTTAGTAGGTGAAGCAGCTGGTGCTAAAGAAGGTGGCGTTGTACAACAACCATTATTCCAATTATCTGTAACAGCAAAACCTGATGATGTACCAGAATCAATTGAAGTTGATGTAACAGAATTAAATATTGGTGATTCAATCTTAGTTGGTGACTTAAAATCAGGTAAGAAATATGAAATCAACAATGAAGACGATGAAGCAATCGTTTCTGTAGTACCACCAACTGTAGTTGAAGAAACAGACGAAGAAGCAGAAGCAGCTGAAGGTGAAGAAGCAGAAGAAAATGCTGAAGCATCAAATGATGAAGAAGCGGCTGATAAAGAAGAAGCTTCAGAAGAAAAAGCTGAATAAAAAATTTAAAAGCTGGGGAAATGTAGTGAACCCAAAAAGTTGAACTTTTTATTAAGCTACTTTCATTAAAGCAAGATTTCTGTATTCTACAGGAGTCTTGCTTTTTAATTTTCTCTTCTTTCTAACGAAATTATAATATTCCATATAA
>NZ_SDSC01000015.1 GCF_004117835.1 Macrococcus sp. DPC7161
TTGAATTTGAAACACCAGAAGGTTACACACCAACAACACCAAATACAGGTGATGATACAAGTGACTCAGATGGCACGAAAGTAACAATCACTGTAGATGGTAAAGATGATCCAACAATCGATTCAGGATTCGTAAAAGAAACACCAGTGACACCATTAGAGCCAGAAACACCAACAAATCCGGCAACACCATTAGAGCCAGAAACACCAACAAATCCGGCAACACCATTAGAGCCAGAAACACCAACAAATCCGGCAACGCCATTAGAGCCAGAAACACCAACAAATCCGGCAACGCCATTAGAGCCAGGCACACCAACGAACCCAGGTGCGCCAGTTGAGCCAGGCACACCAACGAACCCAGGTGCGCCAGTTGAGCCAGGCACACCGACGAACCCAGCAACACCGGTAGAACCTGGAACGCCAACTGAATCAGGTATGAAATCATTACCTGATACAGGTGAGCATAATAATTCAGGTGCTTTAGCAGCGATGTTTGCAGGTTTAGGTGGATTGTTGTTATTTAGAAAACGTAAACAAGATTCAAGCAAATCGGAAATGTAATTATGAAAAAGTCCCTAAGTACGCTAAATGTACTTAGGGGCTTTTCTATTGTATAAATACAATTTCCATATGAGCAGTTAAATCTATTTTATTAGTAGGCATAAATATCAGTTTTGTTTTATAAATATAATTAAAAATAAATGTTAAGTCATATGTTAGCGTTTTCTCAAAAGATAAAGATGTTATTTTTGAGTTGCCAAAATTAAAAGTTAACTACAAAGTATCGTCTTAAAAAATATGATAGTATGCCTTTTTATAAAGTGTCACAAAATAGACACAATTAACAAATGGAAAATAAATTGTCGTAAAATTAAGGGGGCGACCTAATAAAAATAAAATAATATTTTTATTAGGTATATTAAAATAATTAAAAACGAAAAATCATTAAAAGAAAATTAAATAAAGCCTATTTTAATAAGTATTTTTTAAAAAAATGAGTATGGTGTCATATTTAATGCTATTTAAAAATAATGAGTGAAAATTTTGATATTTTTTAGTGTAATAATACGTTATAATTGAAAAATTTTTTATCTCATATTTGAAACATATTGCATCCATATTGATTAGATTTTATATATTTTCCTATTTATAATGATAGTTAAGCATAAATAAAAATGCTCAATTTAAAATAATATAAAAAATATTATTACTTGGGGGAAATACATGAAAAAAAATAAAACGAGTCGTTTTGATTTCTTGAATAACACATTGAACAAGTATTCAATTCGTAAGTTCACAGTAGGGACGGCATCGATATTAATTGGATCTTTAATGTTTCTTGGCACAGATGTAGATGCAGCGACAACTACAACAACACCAACTACAGGTCAAGCAACTACAGATTCATCTACAACTGCAGATCCAACCACAACAACCACGCCGACAACAGACACTACAACAACAGAAGCATCTTCTACAGTAGCTCCTGCTACGACTGAAAATGTTACACCTTCAGTAGATACAACTACTACAGAGACGGCAGCAACTACAGCTACACCAGAAAAAGCTCAAAAATTAGTATTTAATGCTGATAATACTGAGTTAACAGGTGTTGCTACTGCTGGTTTAACAGTGGAATTACATTTAGCGGATGGCACAATTGAAAAAACAGTTGTAAATCCAGATGGCACTTTTACGTTTAAAAATTTAACAGTAGCAAGTGAAGAAGTTGTTTCAGTAATTACTGTTGATGGCGAAGTTAAAAGTGATCCAGTTGGAGTGACAGCAAACAAAATTGTGACACCAACAACAGAAGCCCCAACGACAGAAGCATCTGCAACAACAGCTCCAACCTCAACAACAGATTCTGCAACAACAGAAGCCCCAACGAAAGCGCCTGTAACAACAGCTCCAACCTCAACAACAGATTCAACAACATCAGTACCAGTATTACCTGATACTGCAACAACAGAAACAGTTGCATCGACAGTAAATGATATTTCAGCGGATACACCTGAAACTAAAAAAGCAACTTTAGTAAATTACTTAACTCAAAATACTGGTGTTACTGTTGAAATCGCGAATCAAACATTAGATGCATTGAACTTAGATTATAACAATCTTACAAGTGATGAATTAATGGCAGCATTATTAAATGCGATTGCTACGAATCAAGATGCAAACACTGTAGTAGCTACACCAGCTACAGCTACTTCAACTGCATATACGAATGAAGAGTCAATTGCATTAGATTTAAATGATACAGTTCGAAATTTAACAGCGCCAAGTGGTGCAGGGGATTCAATTCTCGTTATTGACGGTAAAAATGTTATTGAATCAGCAGCATTTAATTCAACGACGCAACATACTGTAAACGGTAAAGTTGTTCAACAATGGACAGGTAACCCACTTGAAATTAACAATCCTGCAGTTGCGACGCCACTTGCTGGTGTACGTATTTATGCACAATGGGTTGAGAAGAGTGGAGACACATCCCCTATCTACACAACAGTATCGATGGCGGATGGTACGTATCATATCCTTATGCAAGACTTCGTAAAAGCAGATGGTACAATTGCGAAGTTTGATGCCGATCCTAACTTACCTGCAGGTGAGAAGTTCCGTGTATGGGCAGAAACACCTACAGGATTACAGTTATTCTATTCTTGGGAAAACGGACAATTAGGACCTCAATCATTTGCGATGGATACAAGTTACAACGCAAGTAACGCCATTGCAGTTGACCAATTAAATAACTTTAACTTTATCTATGTTCCACAAACTGATGAAAGTACAATGCATAATTTAGCAGACGCAGCACCAACACAAGCTGTTCCAGGTGAAACTGGATTTATTTCTGGTACTGTATTCTGGAATAACAATATTAACGTTGGTGCTCAAACTATGGGTGCAACTGCTTCAAATAGTGGTGGTACAACAGATACTGCAGCAACAAATGTTACAGTCGTAGGTTCTTATTTATCAGATTACGCTTTACAACAAATTTATACTAAAGCAGCGGCAGCAATCGGGACATCTAATATCCGTGGTATTGGTTGGACGGATGCCAATGAACAAGCTTTACAAAATTGGATTAAACAACAAATCGCATTAGAAGGTACAGATTTATGGATTGGTGAAACGGTTACTACTACAACAGATGCGACTGGTAAATACACATTACAATTCAACGGTACATACGGTAAAGAGTGGAATGACCGTGGTTTTAATGGTTTATTACTTGATTCAGCATTAAATAGTACAACACGATTACCAGATGCAATTGCAACTTCAGAAGGTTTACCGATTGGTTCAACGTATGCAGATTTATTTAATCATGTAGCATCTAGCCCTCAAATTGGTACTTGGTACGGAGATACAAGTGCGGGTGTAAATGCAATGACAATTGATGCAGCACCTAAGCACGTTAACTTAGATTGGACATATGTATCATTATTAAATATGGATTCATATGGCTTAGCGAGTCCTTATTATGGCAATAAATTCTTATTTGATAATGCAAGTACATCATGGACAAATACTTTAAAGGTTGATGCGGTAGCAGATCAATATATTACGGGTGCAGACTTTGCATTATTCTTAGATCAAATGAACTTTGATGTTGTGAAATATGATACAAATACAACACCTGCAACACGTGGTACAACGGTAACGACAAATACAGTAGGTTTACCTTCTCCTGAATTAGGTAACAACTTGTATCAAATTGTTTGGTATGACAAAAATGGTGTTGAAGTTGCGGCTTCACCAGTACAATCACCAACAACAGCAGGTACAATTCCATCATCAGACTTTGTTGTACCGATGACTGCGTTAGATGGAGATGTGTATACAGCAAAAATTTTCGCAATTGAACCAGCAGATGGTGTAACGCGTTCTGCATTCCCATTAGCATCAGATTCATTTGTTGTTTCAGTAACAGATGCGACAGTGAATGAACCGAACTATATTGATACAACTTTAGCAGCAGGAACTTCAACAATTATTGCAGCACCTTTAAATAGTGACGGTTCAGCACCACCAGTAGGTACTACATATGCACCAGCTGACACAACAACATTGCCAACTTGGGTAACGGTAAATGCAGATGGAACGATTAGTGTGAATCCAGATGTTACTGTACCGGCAGGATCAACGACAGTACCAGTGACTGTAACTTATCCAGATGGTTCAGTAGACACTATCGATGTAATTATTACTGTAACGGATGCAACAGCTCCAGTGATTTCACCGATTGCTGATATTACAGTACCAGCGGGAACAGCTATGACACCGGTAACAATTACAGTTGACGATCCAACTGCAACTACAACAGTTTCAGGCTTACCAGCAGGTGTAACATATGACCCAGCAACGGGTGTGATTTCAGGAACACCTACAACACCAGGAACATATCCAGTGACAGTAACATCAGTAGATGCAGCAGGTAATACATCAACGAAGACATTCACATATACGGTAACAGATACAAATGCTCCAGTAATCTCACCGATAGCTGATGTAACGACACCAGAAGATGTACCGATGACACCAATTACAGTAGTTGTTGATGATCCAACTGCGACAACAACAGTTTCAGGATTACCGACAGGTGTAACGTATGATCCAGCAACAGGCGTGATTTCAGGTACACCAGTAGATCCAGGAGTATATCCGATTACGGTAACATCAGTAGATGCTGCAGGTAATTCTACAACAACATTTACGATCACTGTTACAGATACAACAGCACCAGATGCACCAACAGTAAATCCAGTAACATCAGAGGATACAGCTGTAACAGGTATTGGTGTACCAGGAAATACAATTACAGTAACGTTCCCAGATGGTTCAACAGGAACAGCAGTGGTACAACCAGACGGTACATGGAGCGTACCAGCAGGCGTTGATTTAGTAGGTGGGGAAGTATTACCAGTAACATCAACAGACCCAGCAGGAAACGTATCACCAACAACAAGTGTAACGGTATCTGACGTAACACCACCACCAGCACCACCAATCAATCCAGTAACATCAGAAGATACTGTGGTAACAGGTACAGGAGAACCAGGTGGCACTGTTACAGTGAAATTCCCAGATGGCAGTACTGCAACAGCAGTGGTGCAGCCAGATGGTACATGGTCAGCACCAATTCCAGCAGGTGTTGATTTAGTAGGTGGGGAAGTATTAACAGCGACTGAAGCGGATGCAACAGGAAACGTATCACCAGCATCAACAGTTACTGTAACAGATACAACAGCACCAGATGCACCAACAGTAAACCCAGTAACATCAGAAGATACTGCAGTTACAGGTATTGGTGTACCAGGAAACACAATTACAGTAACGTTCCCTGATGGTTCAACAGGAACAGCAGTTGTACAACCAGACGGTACATGGAGTGTACCAGTCCCAGTGGGCGTTGATTTAGTAGGTGGCGAAGTATTACCAGTAACATCAACAGATCCAGCAGGAAACGTATCACCAACAACAAATGTAACGGTATCTGACGTAACACCACCGCCAGCACCACCAGTAAATCCAGTAACTTCTGAGGATACAGTGGTAACAGGTACAGGTGTACCGGGAGACACAATTACTGTGAAGTTCCCTGATGGTTCAACAGGAACAGCAGTAGTCCAACCAGATGGTACATGGAGTGTTCCAATTCCAGCAGGTATTGACTTAGTAGGTGGCGAAGTATTACCAGTTACTGAAACAGATCCAGCAGGCAATGTATCACCAGCATCAACAGTTACTGTAACGGATACAACAGCACCAAACGTACCCACAGTAAATCCAGTAACATCAGAAGATTCTAACGTTACAGGTATCGGTACACCAGGAAACACAATTACAGTAACATTCCCTGATGGTTCAACAGGAACAGCAGTGGTACAACCAGACGGTACATGGAGTGTACCAGTACCAGCAGGAGTAGATTTAGTAGGTGGCGAAGTATTACCAGTAACATCAACAGACCCGGCAGGCAATGTATCACCAACAACAAATGTAACGGTATCTGACGTAACACCACCACCAGCACCACCAGTAAATCCAGTAACTTCTGAGGATACAGTGGTAACAGGAACAGGTGTACCGGGAGACACAATCACTGTGAAGTTCCCAGATGGTTCAACAGGAACAGCAGTGGTACAACCAGATGGCACATGGAGTGTAGTAATTCCAGCAGGTGTAGATTTAAAAGGTGGCGAAGTATTACCAGTTGTTGAAACAGACCCAGCAGGTAATGTATCACCGGCATCATCAGTGACAGTAACGGATACAACAGCACCTTTAGCACCACCAATCAACACGGTTTCTAGTACTTCGACAACAGTAACAGGTGTAGGTGAACCAGGAAATACAGTAACAGTAACATTCCCAGATGGCTCAACATCAACAGCAGTCGTACAGCCAAATGGTACATGGTCAGCACCAATTCCAGCAGGTGTAACATTAGCAGATGGTGAAATCATTACTGCAACACAAACAGATCCAGCAGGCAATGTATCACCGGCATCAAGCACAACAGTGACAGATGTAACACCACCATCACCAGCTGTAAATCCAGTAACATCAGAAGATACTGTGATAACTGGAACAGGTACACCTGGTGATACGATTACAGTAACGTTCCCTAACGGCTCAACTGCAACAACGACAGTACAACCAGATGGCACATGGACTGTAACAATTCCAGCGGGAGTAGATTTAGTAGGTGGCGAAGTATTACCAGTCACTGAAACAGATCCAGCAGGAAATTCAGGTTCAACGGCAGTAACTGTGACTGATAAGACAGCACCAAATGTGCCAACAGTAAATCCAGTAACATCAGAAGATCCTAACGTGACAGGTATTGGTGTACCAGGAAATACAATTACAGTAACATTCCCAGATGGCTCAACAGGAACAGCAGTAGTCCAACCAGATGGCACATGGAGTGTACCAGTACCAGCAGGCGTTGATTTAGTCGGTGGAGAAGTATTACCAGTGACATCAACAGATCCAGCAGGAAACGTATCACCAACAACAAGTGTAACGGTATCTGATGTAACACCACCAGCAGCGCCACCAGTAAACCCAGTAACATCAGAAGATACAGTAGTTACAGGTACGGGTGTAGCGGGAGATACAATCACTGTGAAATTCCCAGATGGTTCAACAGGAACAGCAGTTGTCCAACCAGATGGCACATGGACAGTAACAATTCCAACAGGAGTAGATTTAGTAGGTGGAGAAGTATTACCAGTCACTGAAACAGATCCAGCAGGCAATGTATCACCGGCATCATCAGTGACAGTAACGGATACAACAGCGCCAAACTTACCAACAGTAAATCCAGTAACATCAGAAGATGCAGCTGTAACAGGTATCGGTACGCCAGGAAACACAATTACAGTAACGTTCCCAGATGGTTCAACAGGAACAGCAGTTGTCCAACCAGACGGTACATGGAGTGTTCCAGTTCCAACTGGTGTTGATTTAGTTGGTGGCGAAGTGTTACCAGTAACATCAACGGATCCAGTAGGTAACGTATCGCCACCAGCAACAGTAACGGTCAAAGACGTAACACCACCACCAGCACCACCATTTAATCCAGTAACATCAGAAGATACAGTGGTAACAGGAACAGGAGAACCAGGTGGCACAGTGACTGTTAAGTTCCCAGATGGTTCAACATCAACAGCAGTCGTACAACTAGATGGCACATGGTCAGCTCCAATTCCAGCAGGTATTGATTTAGTTGGAGGAGAAGTATTAACAGCTACAGAAGCAGATGCAGCAGGTAACGTATCCCCAGCATCATCAGTAACAGTAACAGATACAACAGCACCGAACGTACCGACAGTAAACCCAGTAACATCAGAAGATGCAGCTGTAATAGGTATCGGTACACCAGGCAATACAATTACAGTAACGTTCCCAGATGGTTCAACAGGAACTGCAATCGTACAACCAGACGGAACTTGGAGTGTTCCAGTCCCAGCTGGTGTTGATTTAGTTGGAGGAGAAGTGTTACCAGTAACATCAACAGATCCAGCAGGAAACGTATCACCAACGACAAATGTGACGGTATCTGACGTAACACCACCACCAGCACCACCAGTAAATCCAGTAACTTCTGAGGATACAGTGGTAACAGGAACAGGTGTACCGGGAGACACAATCACTGTGAAATTCCCAGATGGTTCAACAGGAACAGCAGTAGTCCAACCAGATGGTACATGGTCTGTAACAATTCCAGCAGGTGTAGATTTAGTAGGTGGCGAAGTATTACCAGTTACTGAAACAGATCCTGCAGGCAATGTATCACCAGCGACTTCAGTGACTGTAACAGATACGACCTCACCAACAATTGAACCAATCGCAGATGTAACAACACCTAAAGATCAACCAATGGCACCTATTATAGTTGTAGTTAATGATCCAACAGCAACAACGACAGTGACAGGATTACCAGCAGGTGTGACATATGATTCAACAACTGGTGTGATTTCAGGTACACCGACGCAAACTGGAAGTTACCCAGTAGCAGTAACTACGACAGATGCAGCGGGTAATACGACGACTGAAACATTTATCATTACGGTAATTGATACAACTGCACCAGTCATTACAACAATTGCAGATGTAACAACGCCAGAAGATCAACCGATGACACCAATTACAGTAACTGTAGATGATCCTACAGCGACAACAACAGTAAGTGGATTACCAAATGGCGTGACGTATGATCCAGCAACTGGACAAATTACAGGTACACCAACAGATCCTGGTACGTATCCTGTAACAGTGACTTCAGTAGACCCAGAAGGTAACACATCATCTACTACGTTCACGATTACTGTAACGGATGCAACAGCACCAGTGATTACACCAATCAATGATGTAACGACACCAGAAGATCAACCGATGACACCAATTACAGTTGTAGTGAATGATCCAACAACAACAACAGTAGTAACAGGCTTACCAGCAGGCGTAACTTTTGACCCAGCATCAGGCGTAATCTCAGGTACACCAACAGAACCAGGTACATATCCGATTACAGTAACAACAACGGATCCAGCAGGAAATACAACAACACAAACATTTGTAATTACAGTAACTGATCATACAGCACCAGCAATTACACCAATTGCAGATGTAACAACACCAGAAGATAAAGTGATGATTCCGATCGATGTGATTACAGATGATAAAGCAGCAACAATTGCTGTAACAGGCTTACCAACAGGCGTAACTTATGATCCAGCCTTAGGTGCGGTTGTAGGTACACCAGTAGATAAAGGTGTTTATCCTGTAACAGTAACTGCTACAGATGCAGCAGGTAACGTATCAACAACAACATTTGTAATTACAGTGACAGACCAAACAGCACCAGTGATTACACCAATCGCAGATGTAGTTACACCTGAAGATGTAGCAATCACACCAATTACAGTAGTAGTCGATGACCCAACAGCAACGACAACTTTAACGAATTTACCAGCAGGATTAACATATGATCCAGCAACAGGTGTTATTTCAGGAGTACCAACTTTACCAGGTTCTTACGATGTACTTGTAACATCAACAGATCCAGCAGGTAATTCATCAACTGAAGTATTTAACATTACAGTAACGGATGTAACATCGGCACATATCTTACCGATTGCTGATGTAACAACACCAGAAGATGAGCCAATGGCACCAATTACTGTTGTATTAGATGATCCAACTGCTTCTGCTACAGTAACAGGATTACCAGCAGGCGTAACTTATGATCCAATTTCAGGCATCATCTCAGGAACACCGACAGATCCAGGTGTTTATCCTGTAACAGTTACATCAATGGATTCATCAGGAAATACTGAAACTGAAATCTTTACAATTACAGTAACTGATAAAGTAGCACCAGTGATTACACCAATCAATGATTTAACAACACCAGAAGATCAACCAATGGCACCAATTACAGTAACTGTAGATGACCCTGCAGCGACAACAACAGTAAGTGGTTTACCAAATGGTGTAACATATGACCCAGCAACTGGAGTAATCTCAGGAACACCAACTGAACCAGGCACATATCCAGTAACAGTGACATCTGTTGATACGTTAGGAAACACATCAACAGAAACGTTCATTATTACGGTTACAGATGCAACAGCACCAGTGATTACACCAATCAATGATGTAACAACACCAGAAGATCAACCAATGACACCAATCGCGGTGACAGTGAATGATCCAACAGCAACAACAACAGTAATAGGTTTACCAATAGGTGTAACGTATGATCCAACAACTGGACAAATTGCAGGTACACCAACAGAGCCAGGTACATATCCAGTGACAGTGACATCAGTTGATCCAAATGGCAATACAACAACAGAAACATTTAATATCATTGTTACAGATACAACAGCACCAGCGATTACACCGATTAATGATGTAACAACGCCTGAAAATCAACCAATGACACCAATTACAGTGACAGTCAATGATCCAACAGCGACAACAACAGTAACAGGCTTACCAGCCGGTGTAACGTATGATCCAACAACTGGCATCATTTCAGGAACACCAACAGAACCAGGTACATATCCAGTGACAGTAACGTCAACAGATAAAGCAGGTAATGTATCAACAGAAACATTCATAATCACAGTGACAGACGTAACACCGCCAGTGATTTCACCAATCACAGATGTGACAACGCCAGAAGATCAACCAATGGTACCGATTAAGGTGACAGTAAATGATAAGGCAGCCATCACGACAGTAACAGGCTTACCAGCCGGTGTAACGTATGATCCAGCAACAGGTATCATTTCTGGAGTTCCAACAACACCAGGAACATACCCGGTGACAGTGACATCAGTTGATCCAAGCGGCAATACAACAACAGAAACATTCAACATTATTGTTACAGATGTAACTACATCTATGATTGAACCAATTTCAGATGTAACAACACCTAAAGATCAACCAATATTACCAATTACAGTTGTAGTGAATGATCCAACAGCAGCAACAACAGTAACAGGCTTACCAGCCGGTGTAACGTATGATCCAGCAACAGGAATCATTTCAGGAACACCAACAGAACCAGGTATTTACCCGGTGACAGTAACAGTAGTAGATACTAATGGAAATACAGAAACAGAAATATTTACTATTACAGTTACAGACAATACAGCACCCGTAATTGCATCAATCAACGATGTAACAACACCAGAAGATCAACCAATGACACCAATAGCAGTGACAGTAGATGATAAATCAGCGATTACAACGGTAACAGGCTTACCAGTTGGCGTAACGTATGATCCAACAACAGGATTGATTTCAGGTACACCAACAGAACCAGGCACATATACTGTGACAGTAACATCTGTGGATCAATATGGTAATACAACTACTGTCAACTTTGTAATCACAGTGACAGATGTAACAGCACCAATCATTACACCAGCAATCTCTGATGTAACAACACCAGAAGATCAACCAATGGTACCAATTACGGTAACAGTAAATGATCCAACGGCAACAACAACAATAACAGGCTTACCAGCCGGCGTAACGTATGATCCAACAACAGGAATCATCTCAGGCACACCAACTGAACCAGGCACTTATCCAATAGTTGTTGTAGCAAAAGATGCTGCAGGAAATACGTCATCTGAGACATTTGTTATTACTGTAACTGACACAACAGCGCCAGTGATTACACCAATTACTGATGTAACAACACCAGAAGATCAGCCGTTGGCACCAATTAAGGTTAAAGTTGATGATCCAACAGCGACAACAACAGTAACTGGTTTACCAACCGGAGTAACGTATGATCCAACAACAGGTATTATTTCAGGTACGCCAACAGCGCCAG
Source organism: Macrococcus sp. DPC7161 (assembly GCF_004117835.1). Classification (GTDB taxonomy): domain Bacteria; phylum Bacillota; class Bacilli; order Staphylococcales; family Staphylococcaceae; genus SDSC01. Next base: position 11,881 of record NZ_SDSC01000015.1, read on the forward strand.
GAACATATCCAGTAACAGTGACATCTGTAGATAAAGCGGGCAACACAACAACAGAAACGTTCGTTATAACAGTAACGAAAACACCAGTAACACCAACGCCTGACACAACAGCGCCAGTGATTACACCAATTACTGACGTAACAACACCAGAAGATCAACCAATGACACCAATCACTGTTAAAGTGGATGATCCAACAGCGACAACAACAGTAACTGGTTTACCAACTGGAGTAACGTATGATCCAACAACAGGTATTATTTCAGGTACGCCAACAACACCAGGAACATATCCAGTAACAGTGACGTCAGTAGACAAAGCAGGCAACACAACAACAGAAACATTCGTTATAACAGTAACGAAAACACCAGTAACACCAACACCTGACACAACAGCGCCAGTTATTGATGTAGCACCAATTCATCCTGGTGACACAGAAGTAACCGGAACAAGTGAACCAGGCAGTACGGTAACAGTAACATTACCGAATGGTACGAAAGTAACAACAGATACAAAAGATGATGGTACATGGTTAGTAACAGTACCGGCAATCAAGGCGGGAGAAACAGTATCAGCAGTATCAGAAGATAAAGCAGGTAATGTATCGGACCCATCAACAGAAACAGCACAAGTAACACCAATACCAGGCGACACAGACAACAGTGGTAAAACAACGCCAACAGAAGCACCAGTTGATGAAGTTGGACCTACTGAAGAACCTGTAAAATCATCAACAAACTCAGGATCAACTAAAGATGTATTACCTGATACAGGTGAAGCATCAAATAGTGCACAAACAGCAGGATTCTTAGCAGTATTCGGAGGAATGGCATTACTTGTTGGACGTAAACGTAAACAAGAAGATGTACAAACTGAAGATAAATAGAATGAAAAATTAGATATGGAATACTTCCATATGAAAGACAGAAGACTGATTCTCTTTTTGAGAACCAGTCTTCTGTCTTTTTTATAGATATAAAATTGGTTTGGGAGAAAAAATTTTTCGGTACTTAGTTTCTTCAATATAAAATTATGTCATTATGATAGAGACAATTAATAAATAATCAAAGCAAATATGTGCAATAATCCCACCCCATAATGTATTTGTATTAAACCATAAATAGGTAAATGGGATTCGAATCATACCAATCACGATTAATGCTTGATAAAAATGATATTGATAAGTCTCGATATGTAGAAGACCAAAAATGAGTGAACTGATAAGGATTGCTAAGCATAAACTCAGTTTCCAAGGTAAAAATCGTTTTAATATTATTAAGATTGGAAGGCAGATAATGGCTGTGATAAGTTCTTCACCAATAAGTTGTATCCAGCTTGTTAAAAATATTTTAATTATATTGGTGCTATTTTGATCATCTAGATTTGAAAGGCCTAAATTACTTTTATAATCTTGAACTTGGAATAGTTTTCCTAATAGCATTGTGAGTGAGGAAATGATTAAACAAGAGATGATTGCCAGAGGTACTTTGTACACAATATTCCATGCAGGTGCTTTAAACATTTTTTTTACATTATTCCAACCGAATTCACAAAGTAATACAACGATTCCTCCCAAAGTATACATTAAAATACCTATTTCCTTTGGGAGTGTAAGTTTGTTAAGTAGCAGAAAAAATATGAATCCATAAAATATAATTGGTGCAATCCACCATCTTTTATTTAAACGTACTTCATTTATAAACATAAGATAACCTCCTGATGAATGATATAAATTTAAATAAATCTCAAAAAATTAATTACATCTATCATAATCAAATTATTTAAAAATTCAAATATAAACACATCTAAATTAATAAATTTATTTAAAAATATTAAAAATTTATTAAAAATAGCGTTTTTTAAAATTATTTATTATGCAAATTGAAGAAAACTATTATTTAGATGAAGAATCTAAGTGAAAAGCACATGTATTTTATAAATTTGTTTAAATATAATTTTGAATGCAAAAATGAATGATTTAATTACATAAAAATATGGAAAATACAGCAAAAAGACAAATGTCATAAATTTGACACAAATACAAAAACAATTATTACATAATAAATGAAAAATAATTG
>NZ_SDSC01000016.1 GCF_004117835.1 Macrococcus sp. DPC7161
TTTCTGTTGTGCCATCTGGATACGTAATTGTTACTGTTACGCCTGGAATACCTGGCTCATCTGTATCTTGTTGACCGTCTCCATCTATATCTTCCCAAACTGTATCTCCTACTGATACTTTGATGAATCCTGAGTCAATTGTCATATCATCAGCGTTGTTGATTGTTACTTTCACAACTTGACCATCTGAATCTAATCTATCGTTTCCTACATTAGAAATTGTTGGTCCATTGTATCCTTCTGGAGTACCGAATGTCACTATGTAGTCTCCGTTTGGTAAGTCTGTAAATACATAGTTACCATTCGCATCTGTCGTTGTCGTTACTGTTGAACCGTCAGGTTTTGTTAATGTTACTGTTACACCTGGAATGCCTGGTTCTCCCGCATCTTGGATGCCATCTTTATCTTGATCGAACCATACATGGTCACCTATATCATATAAATCAGACATAGAATCTGAAGTTGAGTTTGAATTTGATACTGAGTCCGTTACTGAATCTGTTACTGAATCTGTCACTGAATCTGTCACTGAATCCGTTACTGAATCCGTTACTGAATCCGTTACTGAGTCCGTGATTGAATCTGTCACTGAATCTGTTACTGAGTCTGTCACTGAATCTGTCACTGAATCCGTTACTGAATCCGTTACTGAGTCCGTGATTGAATCTGTCACTGAATCTGTTACTGAGTCTGTCACTGAATCTGTCACTGAATCCGTTACTGAATCCGTTACTGAATCCGTTACTGAATCCGTTACTGAGTCCGTGATTGAATCTGTCACTGAATCCGTTACTGAGTCTGTCACTGAGTCTGTCACTGAATCCGTTACTGAATCCGTTACTGAGTCCGTGATTGAATCTGTCACTGAATCCGTTACTGAGTCTGTTACTGAGTCTGTCACTGAATCTGTCACTGAATCCGTTACTGAATCCGTTACTGAATCCGTTACTGAGTCTGTTACTGAGTCTGTCACTGAATCTGTTACTGAATCTGTCACTGAATCCGTTACTGAATCTGTCACTGAATCCGTTACTGAATCTGTCACTGAATCCGTTACTGAATCTGTCACTGAATCCGTTACTGAATCTGTCACTGAATCCGTTACTGAATCTGTCACTGAATCTGTTACTGAATCCGTTACTGAATCTGTCACTGAATCCGTTACTGAATCTGTCACTGAATCCGTTACTGAATCTGTCACTGAATCTGTCACTGAGTCTGTTACTGAATCCGTCACTGAATCTGTCACTGAGTCTGTTACTGAGTCTGTTACTGAATCTGTCACTGAATCTGTCACTGAATCTGTCACTGAATCTGTCACTGAATCCGTTACTGAATCCGTTACTGAATCTGTCACTGAATCCGTCACTGAATCTGTTACTGAATCTGTTACTGAATCCGTTACTGAGTCTGTCACTGAATCTGTCACTGAATCTGTCACTGAATCCGTTACTGAATCTGTCACTGAATCTGTCACTGAATCTGTCACTGAATCTGTCACTGAATCTGTCACTGAATCCGTTACTGAATCCGTTACTGAATCTGTCACTGAATCCGTCACTGAATCTGTTACTGAATCTGTTACTGAATCCGTTACTGAGTCTGTCACTGAATCTGTCACTGAATCTGTCGCTGAATCCGTTACTGAATCTGTCACTGAATCCGTTACTGAATCTGTCACTGAATCCGTCACTGAATCTGTCACTGAATCTGTTACTGAGTCTGTTACTGAATCCGTTACTGAATCCGTTACTGAATCTGTCACTGAATCTGTCACTGAGTCTGTTACTGAATCCGTTACTGAATCCGTTACTGAATCTGTCACTGAGTCTGTTACTGAGTCTGTGATTGAATCAGGTATTATTGAATATCCAGCATCGATTGTCATATTATTTGCATTATTAATTACAACTGTAACTCTATTTGAAGTTTCTGTAATATCTGAATCAGCTGAATCCGTTGTAGTAGTGGCATTGCCTTGTGTTGGAATCCATGTAGTTGGATTCGGATTAATAAATTCAACTTGATAAGTCCCATTTACTAATCCTGTAAACAAATATTTTCCTAAAGCATCTGTTGTTGTAGTAGCAACACGTATTCCTGTTGCATCAAGTAAATTTACTGTAACTCCAGCTACTCCAGTATTAATTTCATTTTGAATTCCATCTTTGTTAGAGTCAAACCAAACAGTATCCCCTAATGAATATGTTGTTCCAGTTCCAGTAGAACCACTAGTTTGACTCCCAAAACCTGTAGCATTTCCAGTAATAGTAGTTTTTGAGCCTAAAAGTGAAGTTGAATAAGTATAATCTGCTCTAACTGATAATGGTCCAATGTAATTTGGAATCTCTTGGAATGTAGTTTTGATGATATAACCTGTAGTACCTGTATTACCTATATTTATCGTAGCTGTTCCATCTGGATTCACAGTTATTGGAACACTTACTTTTGTTAAAGTTGAGTAGTTAGGAGAAAAACTATCAACAAACTGTGCATCATTAGTAACTTTATAAACTTCAATTTGTGAAGCTGATGTAATTTTATATCCGGTCCCAACGACTTTTACAACTTTATTATAATCATTATAGTGCGGTTGATTTATATAAGTTGTTTGTACAACAGTATTTGCAGTTATATAGTCAACACCGTTCTTAATTGATTTCGTTTCATCATTTCCGTAGTCAAATACTACATTTTGTACTTTGGTTTCGCCTGCAACAGTAATATTTACTGGAACAGATTGCTTATCAGTAGTAACAACTGATCTAATAGGATTTGTTAAAACTGAAAATGTTCCAGTAACATTTTCCTTTATATCAACATAATTAGTGAATGTGTACGTAGCGGTATTTGTTGCTTCATCATATGTACCTATAGCAATAGTACTACCATTACCATCATATATATTTGCAACTGTATACGGTTTTTCAACTATACCTGGATGTACATATGTTCCAAAATTCATTGTAAAATAATCGCCTTCTTTTACAGCGTTATCGACTGTGAAAGAATTATTAACTTTCAACGCTCCACTACTAGTCACCCAAACTTCATTTGCGGTTTTACCTCCTCCTGTGATTTCATAAGTAGTCGTAGCAGTAACTAGGTTATTAACATTAGTTCCTGCAATTGCAGCGAAAGTAGTAATCGAATCAGTTGAAGTAGACATTAATGAAATAGTAGGCATCATTGTTCTAAGCATTGAAGTTTGTGTATCATTATTATACAATGTGATACTTTCTTCATTTGTTAATGAAGTTGTAGCAATAGGAACAGCAGTTACATCCACTGCATTATTATTTTGTTCATCAGCAATTGCTTGTAATAAAAATGCTGTAATTTCATCAGTTGTTAAAGTAGAGTAGTCCAAACCTAAAGCTTCAACCTTAGATTGAGCTTCTTCTAAAGTTACACCTGTACCTTGAGCATAGTAATCCACAATAGCAGCTTCTTTATCAATAGTAGTAGTTGCATTATTTATAGTAGAAACTAATACTTCTGTCATTGCATCTTCAGTAGTTACTGCTTCTGTTGTTGGTGCTTCTGTTGTTACTGGCGTTTCCGTTGTTACTGGCGTTTCTGTTGTTACTGGCGTTTCTGTTGTTACTGGCGTTTCTGTTGTTACTGGCGTTTCCGTTGTTACTGGTGTTTCCGTTGTTACTGGTGTTTCCGTTGTTACTGGCATTTCCGTTGTTACTGGTGTTTCTGTTGTTACTGGCGTTTCCGTTGTTACTGGTGTTTCCGTTGTTACTGGTGTTTCCGTTGTTACTGGCATTTCCGTTGTTACTGGTGTTTCTGTTGTTACTGGCGTTTCTGTTGTTACTGGCGTTTCTGTCGTTGACGATTCTTCTGTCGCTGCTTGGGCATCTTGACCAAGATACATTAATGACCCTATTAAAATGGACGCAGTCCCTACTGTAAATTTACGTATAGAATACTTATTCAATTTGTTTGCAATGAAATCATAACGTTTTCCTGTCGTGTTATTCTTCATATTTCCCTCCATATACAATATAAAATTTTACATTTTACACCGATAGATTTTACAAATTAACTATAATGGTTAAATTTAGTGTAGAAAATAGACAATATGTATTTAATCGTCTCCTTTTAATTATTTAGTTATACTAAAATAAATATCAGCGATAATCCCTTACTTAATGATTAAGTTTTGCAATATTTGCTTAATCATAAGATTTATATTAAATTTTGTTGAAATAATAAAAAAAAATAAAAACTCTTAAGTAATTTAACTTAAGAGTTTTAAAAATTATTATTCTATTATTGCACTATGGTATTTAATAAACCCATATTGATTAACTTCTATGTAATGTATATAAGACGGAAAATAAAAATATCTATATTTAAGGTACAATTCGATAAATAACCCTTCTTCTTCAAGTTTGGATAAAACATTATCTGCGATCATATTCATCTTTTCTTTTTCATTCAAATCAAAATATCGAATAAATGATTCACAATCAGAATATTGAAGAAGCCATTCTTTGCATTTACAATTTAGCATTAAATCATAAAACTTTATGGGATTCTCCTGCATATAGGTTTCCATCATAAATAAAAAATCTGTATCTAATGCTTCTAAAGGTGTCTTTAAATATATCTCATGATCGACCATCTTATGATCCACCTTTACCCCTAGTTCCTTTTCCATTTTATCAAATATTTTTTGAAAGGCGGGATAATTAAAGTTATTAGATAAAAACTTTATTGGTTTAGTCAATTTTATTTGATGATCACCAAAAGGTTGATATAACCAATCAAACTCTCTGTTCTCTTGTTCAAGTAATTTCTGCATATAAGGTACAAATGCATTGATAAAGCTTAATCGTTCTTCTTTTGTTAAACATGTTTTCGGATTACACACTAATAATCCATTACTCTTTGCGAAACGAATTGATGTCAAACGATTACGTACATTATAGACATCTCTTATTTTTGATTGATTTTTTACTAAAAATATTTTCTTAATCTGCGGTTGCCTTTTATTATATGGATTTACATTTAATACAATCTCATTTTTATCATATTTATGCACACAATATTTACCTGTTCCATGAACAACACCATCCTCTTCTCTTAAGATTGCAGCATATGGTTCAGACAACAAAAATTTAAGATGTTCAACTGCATGTGTACAATATATAACAAAATGGAAATCATTAATAATTTCTATATCCCTTATCATTTGAAAATGAAGATGAAATTCTCTTCTTTTGTATACATCATTGATGACAGATACAACTTCCTTACTTGTCATTTGTACATTATCGTCAAAATAAGCATCTTTCGTTAAATGAATATGTAAAGCATTATCTACCCATTCATCATACTTTACTAATTGGTATTCTACTTCACCTTTATTGTATACATATAATGTTTCTGCAATATTTTCAAAAATTTGACTACTTACCGTATCATGTGACATATTTTTATATAATCTTTCCGGAATATCAAACACATAGTCCAGTAAGAATCCTTGTGTATGTTCTTTATCATAAAACTCATCAATCAATGCTTGAATAACCGATTCTCTCGATTCCTCATGCCAAGGCAAATTAATATATTCTTGTAATTCTTGTAATTCCATGTTTTTAGCATTTTGAATGGCATAGTAAAACAATTCTTTCTCAGCATCTATCTTCATTGTAATTTCTAATTTTCTACCTCTTCCTGAGCCTCCTGAATATTCAATATATCCATTATCTTGCCATGTATTCAACAGTCTAGAAAGCTGTCTCTTAGAAACTCCAATATAATCATGTATTTCTATGTCTAAGTTCCTAGAATATAAATAACTTTGTAAACTTAATAAACGCTTGTCGATTTTCATACCATCCAACTACTTTCTTTTAAAAAAATTCCTTTTAAATGATATAAATAAACTCAAAATAAAAAAAGCGACAAAGAAGTTAACCATGTCACCTTTTTCAATACATTTTAAACATTTAAATTTATAATGTTTTTATAAATAATCAATCCATTATTATTTAATGTAACATTTTTAAAATATGTAGGAATCACATAATTTCTCATGGATAAAATTAAAGGTTTTATCCAGTACTTGCTCTCAATAAATCTTTTAAAATGATTTTCTTGTTTGTACCACTCTGTTATACTTGTCGATTTAATTTGATCAATAAATCCTGTCAGTTCTATGAAATCTGAATACAACATTCCCAAATTCGTATTATCCATCAATGAATAATAAAAAAGTGTGTCCAAGTATGTATGTCCTAAAAAGAATAAATCGCACTTCAATCGATTAACTGTGCCATCTAATAAATCCTCAAAAGCTAATAATTTATATTTCACATTAAAACCGACTTTAGTCAATAAACCAATCAATTTATTAAGCTTCAAATTATTTTTATCGTATATTCCAATAACGATTTCATCTTCGAAGATTTGATTTGAATATGATGCTAATATCTCATCACTATTTTGATTATTATAGTAATCATTTATGAGTTCAGCTAAAGTCTTCCTCTTCTCCCTATCAAGGACAGTGTACTTAGGATTAAAACACATAAATCCTGTTTGAATTAATGAACCTTTAGAAATATTTGATGTTTTTTCATGTCTAAACGAAGCAATATATTGATTGTAATTATTTATTAAATATACTTTCGAAATATCAGGCGTTGGATGATGTGAATCTGTTCGATTAATAAGAGTGATATATGTATTACTTGTTTGATAAATTTTATATACACCTGTTCCAAAGTATTTTTCATTAACATGTATATATATACTTGCACTCGCAGAAGAGAGTATCAATTTTAAATAATCTAAAGAACAATTATATTTTATTCTCAAACTAAACAATCCTAATGTCTCAATAGACTCTATCACCAAATATTTTTCGCGATGACTTTTATGATTCATTAATACTGTAATGCATTCAACAACATCGGATGCAAATAAGTGCTTACCATTAGAAAATTTCACATCATGATATAAATAGAGTACTAAATCATTATCTATTATTTCTTCATGTTTAACGAGACTGCTCGAAAAATTCATCTCCTCATCTATATCAAATAATCGATCCATTAAATTAAAAATTAAAACTTCATGAGATACATCTGTATGAATTAACGGGTTTAATACTTTTGGTATACGATATATATAATCTATAAAAGTACATTCCTGTTGCGATGATTGATTTTTCTCTTTGTCCTCAATCAATCTTTGATGATAAATTGAATGTAGTAGAACTTTTGAGGATTGATATAGAGGAAGTTGAAGGATATTCTCTAGTTCTTCAAATGATAATTCATTTATTTTTTGTATATGATAAGAAATAAACATTTGTTCTATATCTTGATTAAACGTTACTTCTGATAAAACACCTCTTCCTAATCCAACTCTATAGGTTAGCAATTGATCACTTTCCCATTGCTTCATCAAACGTGATAATTGTCTAGTAGTTATTCCTAGTACTTTAGAAACCTCATCTCTAGAAAAAAGATTATTCTGCAAGTATTTATATAAAATTAATAGCTTATTATCAATTTTTTTTACCATGACCCCACCTCAAAGATTGCAAATTCCTCTACAAAAAACTTTACAATACTCCTACTTATTTCGGTTGATAACTACCTAAAAATATTATATATATTTAGTAATATCATTTATTCAATTTTATCATAAAAAGCATACAATTTATAATGTTTTTCAATTATTCAACAGCATATTTTATCATGCAATAAAAAAATATTTTTCGTTATTACAATACTTTTAATATATTATTTTAAATTACATTAATCGTCATCATCAATAAAAATACAAAAGCTAAGAATGTTTTTGATAAACATTCTTAGCTTTTGTTGTTTATATTCTTAATTTAACTCAATTTTATTTCTCTTCTGATTGAACGTTTTCTTGTTTACGTTTTCTGAATAACAAAAATCCACCTAAACCAGCAAACATTGCCGCTAAAGCACCTGAAATATTATGTTCACCTGTATCTGGTAATGACTTCATACCTGATTCCGCTGGCGTACCAGGGTTACTCGAGGTACCCGGTTCTATCGGTGTCGTTGGGTTCGTTGGTGTGCCTGGATCTTCCGGTGTCGCCGGGTTCGTTGGTATGCCTGGCTCAACTGGTGTTGCTGGGTTCGTTGGCGTTCCTGGGTCTACCGGTGTTGCTGGGTTCGTTGGTATGCCACTACCACCTTCTGGTGTATAAAATCCTGAATCGATTGTGTAATCATTTGAAGTCAAATCAATTGTTACTACTGATCCATCTGAGTCTAATGTATCATCTCCAGCGTTTACATCTGTTGGAATCATACCAGCTGGCGTTTCGAAGTAAATAGTATATTTACCTGGTTCTAAATCTTTAAAGATATAGTGACCATTCGCATCTGTTGTAGTTTTAATCATAATACCATCAGCTTTTACTAATACTACTGTAACACCTTCAATACCTTTTTCACCGGCATCTTGGATACCATCGTGATCAGTATCGAACCATACTGTATCTCCAAGTTCTAATTTAGTTGGATTTTTAACAAATCCAGAATCGATTGTTGGATTATCTTTACCATCTACAGTGATTGTTACTTTCGTGCCATCTGAGTCACTTGTATCATCGCCTGTATTTGGTGTTGTTGGTGTGTAACCTTCTGGTGTTTCAAATTCAATTGTTACTTCACCATTTGGT
>NZ_SDSC01000017.1 GCF_004117835.1 Macrococcus sp. DPC7161
AACCTTCTGGTGTTTCAAATTCAATTGTTACTTCACCATTTGGTACGTTCGGGAACTCATAGTTTCCGTTTTCGTCCGTTGTTGTTGTTTCTGTTGTGCCATCTGGATATGTAATTGTTACTGTTACGCCTGGAATACCTGGCTCATCTGTATCTTGTTGACCGTCTCCATCTGTATCTTCCCAAACTGTATCTCCAACACTTACTTTGATGAAGCCTGAATCTACAGTCATATCATCTGCGTTGTTGATTGTTACTTTCACAACTTGACCATCTGAATCTAATCCATCGTTTCCTACATTAGAAATTGTTGGTCCATTGTATCCTTCTGGAGTACCGAATGTCACTGTGTAGTCTCCGTTTGGTAAGTCTGTAAATACATAGTTACCATTGGCATCTGTCATTGTCGTTACTGTTGAACCGTCAGGTTTTGTTAATGTTACTATTACGCCTGCGATTCCTGGCTCATTCTCATCTTGGATGCCATCTTTATCTTGATCGAACCATACATGGTCACCTATATCATATAAATCAGACATAGAATCTGAAGTTGAGTTTGAATTTGATACTGAGTCTGTTACTGAATCTGTGATTGAATCTGTCACTGAATCTGTCACTGAATCCGTTACTGAGTCTGTCACTGAATCCGTCACTGAATCTGTCACTGAATCTGTTACTGAGTCTGTTACTGAATCCGTTACTGAATCTGTCACTGAATCCGTTACTGAGTCTGTTACTGAATCTGTCACTGAATCTGTCACTGAATCTGTCACTGAATCTGTCACTGAATCCGTTACTGAGTCCGTGATTGAATCTGTTACTGAATCTGTTACTGAGTCTGTTACTGAATCCGTCACTGAATCTGTCACTGAGTCTGTTACTGAGTCTGTTACTGAATCTGTTACTGAATCCGTCACTGAATCTGTTACTGAATCCGTCACTGAGTCTGTTACTGAATCCGTTACTGAATCTGTTACTGAATCCGTTACTGAGTCTGTGATTGAGTCTGTCACTGAATCTGTTACTGAGTCTGTCACTGAATCTGTCACTGAGTCTGTTACTGAATCTGTTACTGAGTCTGTTACTGAGTCTGTCACTGAATCCGTTACTGAGTCTGTTACTGAATCTGTCACTGAATCCGTCACTGAATCTGTCACTGAATCTGTCACTGAGTCTGTTACTGAATCCGTTACTGAATCCGTTACTGAATCTGTGATTGAATCTGTGATTGAATCTGTTACTGAATCCGTCACTGAGTCTGTTACTGAATCCGTTACTGAATCCGTTACTGAATCTGTTACTGAATCTGTCACTGAATCTGTTACTGAGTCTGTCACTGAGTCTGTCACTGAATCTGTTACTGAGTCTGTTACTGAATCCGTTACTGAATCTGTTACTGAATCTGTCACTGAATCCGTCACTGAATCTGTCACTGAATCTGTCACTGAGTCTGTTACTGAATCCGTTACTGAATCTGTGATTGAGTCTGTCACTGAGTCTGTTACTGAATCCGTTACTGAATCTGTTACTGAATCCGTTACTGAGTCTGTGATTGAGTCTGTCACTGAATCTGTTACTGAGTCTGTCACTGAATCTGTCACTGAGTCTGTCACTGAATCTGTCACTGAATCTGTGATTGAATCTGTTACTGAGTCCGTCACTGAGTCTGTTACTGAATCTGTGACTGAGTCTGTTACTGAGTCTGTTACTGAATCTGTCACTGAATCCGTCACTGAATCTGTCACTGAATCTGTTACTGAATCCGTTACTGAATCTGTTACTGAATCTGTTACTGAATCTGTGATTGAATCTGTCACTGAATCTGTTACTGAGTCTGTCACTGAGTCTGTCACTGAATCTGTTACTGAGTCTGTTACTGAATCCGTCACTGAATCTGTTACTGAGTCTGTGATTGAATCTGTTACTGAATCTGTTACTGAGTCTGTGATTGAATCTGTTACTGAATCTGTTACTGAGTCTGTTACTGAATCTGTTACTGAGTCTGTTACTGAATCTGTTACTGAATCTGTTACTGAATCTGTGACTGAATCTGTCACTGAGTCTGTCACTGAGTCTGTCACTGAATCTGTTACTGAATCTGTCACTGAATCTGTTACTGAATCCGTTACTGAATCCGTTACTGAATCTGTCACTGAATCTGTCACTGAATCTGTTACTGAATCCGTTACTGAATCCGTTACTGAATCTGTCACTGAGTCGGTTACTGAGTCTGTTACTGAATCCGTTACTGAATCCGTTACTGAATCTGTCACTGAATCTGTCACTGAATCTGTCACTGAGTCTGTTACTGAATCCGTTACTGAATCTGTTACCGAATCCGTTACTGAATCCGTTACTGAATCTGTTACTGAATCCGTTACTGAATCCGTTACTGAATCTGTTACCGAATCCGTTACTGAATCCGTTACTGAATCCGTTACTGAGTCTGTCACTGAATCCGTTACTGAGTCTGTTACTGAATCTGTCACTGAATCTGTCACTGAATCTGTCACTGAGTCTGTTACTGAATCCGTTACTGAATCTGTTACTGAATCCGTTACTGAATCCGTTACTGAATCCGTTACTGAATCTGTTACTGAATCCGTTACTGAATCCGTTACTGAATCTGTTACTGAATCCGTTACTGAATCCGTTACTGAATCCGTTACTGAATCTGTTACTGAATCCGTTACTGAATCTGTTACTGAATCTGTTACTGAATCCGTTACTGAGTCGGTTACTGAGTCTGTTACTGAATCCGTTACTGAGTCGGTTACTGAGTCTGTTACTGAATCCGTTACTGAATCCGTTACTGAGTCGGTTACTGAATCTGTTACTGAGTCTGTTACCGAATCTGTTACTGAGTCTGTTACCGAATCCGTTACTGAATCTGTCACTGAATCTGAATATAACCCTTGGTCAATCGTCATATTGTCCGCATTATTAATCGTCGCAGGTGCTCTATATGTACCTGGCGCAACTAAAGTACCGTCAGAATCAGCACTATCAGCTGTTGTATTTGATGGAGATCCTACTAATATCGAAGGTACATTTGTAAATTCAACAATATAATCACCGTTCGGTAAATTTGTAAATATATAATGACCTGTTGCATCTGTTGTCGTTGTCATTGGTTGACCATCTGCACCTAAAATAGGATTACCGTTTTTATCTAATAAGTTAACAGTGATACCTTCCAATCCAGATTCGGCTGTATCTTGGATACCATCTTTGTTTTCATCAAACCATACATAGTCTCCTAAGTCGTATGTTGGTGTTTCTACCAATCCCATATCAATCGTCATATTATCAGCACCCGCAATTGTTGCGTTCGCAGTATATGTGCCATTAGCTTTTAATGTAGGATCTGAATCTGCAGCATCATTTGTTCCACTATTTGCCACTGTAACATCATAGCCTGTTGGTGGAGTAAATTGTACTTGATAATCACCATCTGTAAGACCTGTGAATAAATATTTACCATTAGCATCAGTAGTAGTTGTTGCAAGAACTTTACCAGTATTATCCATCAAAGTAACAGTTACTCCTGCAACACCTGTTTCAGTAGTATCTTGAATACCATCTTTATCAGTATCTAACCAAACATAGTCACCTAAATTATGATTCCCACTAAGTGTCCCCGTTGCAGTAGATGTTGGTTGGATCGGTTGATACCAGTTTGCATGATGGGTATCTTGATAAAAGTTTGGATATTCCGGATCGTAGAATGAATTAGTAGTTAATCCATAAAGTACATTTGAAGTATCAGTTACAGGTCCGGTCGGTATTGCAGTATCCATAATTACGAAAGTTTGCCCATTAATTAAGTCATCACCAAAATTTATAATCACTGTACCAGCAGAATTTTTAGTTATTGTGTAATTTGCAGTCACATCTGTTAATTGTGATGGATCTGGTTTAAAACTATCTGGTAATACATATCCTGAATTCACTGCATATATTTTAACTGTACTTGGGTCTACTGAAAATCCAGTCGGTGTGATTGTAAATTGAGCTGGATTTAATGAAGTATGATCCTGGTTTAAATAAGTAATATTATGGTATTCGTTACCAATGATATAATCAGTTGTACCAATGACAGTATCATTTCCATTCGGATTATTACCATAATCAACCATAAGCGTATTTGTATGTGTTTCACCTGCAAAATCTACAGTGAACGGATAAGTACCATTATCTACAGTAACCGTAGTTCTATCTGGGAATAAATATTCGTTCATTGAACCTGAAATATTATTGTATAAATCTACATAGTTTGTAAATGTATATGTAATTGTTTTAGTAGCTTCATCCCAATTTGCCGTAGCAATTGTGCTACCATCAGCTGCTTTTAAATCTGCTACAGTTACTGCTAATCCGCCTGGATGCGCTAAGTTTTCACCTAAAGTAACAGTGAAGTAGTCACCGGCTTGTACTGCATCTGCAACTGTGTAATCAGCACTCATTAATATATGTTCATATGCTGTCGCCCAAACAATTCCATCATTATATGATTCAGCTGAATCTGTAAATGAAATATTTGATGCTGTGACTAAATCATTAACATTTGATGGCGTGCCATTTAAAGATCTAATAGTCGTCGTATCATTTAAAGATAATGTCATTGACTCCATAGATGTGCTTAATGTGTTCACTGATACAGGCGTTGCTAATGCCGTATTTGCATTTTGTTCATTAGCGATTGCTTGTAATAATGCTGCTGTAATTTCTTCTGTTGTTAAAGTTGTATAATCTAGACCCAAACTTTCCACAGTCATTTGTGCTTCTTCTAAAGTTACACCCGTGTTTTGTGCATAGTAGTTTACAACTGCTGATTGCTTTTCTTCTATTGTAGTAGCATTATTTACTACTGTTGTTAATTCTGTAGCTGTTGCTTCTGTTGTAGATGGCGCTTCCGTTGTTGTCGCTGCTTCTGTTGTCGACGCTTCTGTTGCTGGCACTTCTGTTGTAGATGGCGCTTCCGTTGTTGCAGGTGCTTCTGTTGTAGATGGCGCTTCAGTTGTTGCTGGTGCTTCCGTTGTTGCTGGTGCTTCTGTTGTTGCTGGTGCTTCTGTTGTAGATGGCGCTTCCGTTGTTGCTGGTGCTTCTGTCGTTGCTGGTGCTTCTGTCGTTGCTGGTGCTTCTGTCGTTGCTGGCTCTTCTGTCGTTGCTGGTGCTTCTGTCGTTGCAGGTGCTTCTGTTGTTACTGGTGCTTCTGTTGTTACTGGTGCTTCTGTCGTTGCAACAGTAGTAGTACTTTCAGCTGCTTGAGCTTCTGAAGGACTTCCTATAAACATTAAAGCTCCAATTAATATAGAAGATGTTCCTACTGTAAACTTTCTAATTGAGTACTTATTTAATCGATTGGGCAAGAAATCCATTCTATTGTTATTTTTACGTTTCATTTATTTTCTCCTTGTTAAGTCAACTTATCAAAAAAGTTAACATTCATTTGATATTCCTAATTATAGTCGTACTTTAAAAAATGTAAATCAAATTAAATACATGCAAAATGTATATCACTCTACTTTTCCCATAATTTTACCTTTTAAAATGTAAGAAGCATATATGCATAAATACAAGTAGGTTTGATAAATATAATAGTATTTACATTTGTTCAAACAAAAAACACTAAGAACACTATATTTTCATTAAAAATAAATATTTTGTTCGATTGTTATTAATTATTTTAAAATAGTATATATATGTATAATGTTTTTTATCAGCTCAGAAATAATTACATTTTGAAAAATGTGTCTAAATTATGACATTTTTTATTTTCCCTTTATTATGGCTTTAGAAAAGATACAATATATATATAAACAACATAATGGTTTTAAAAATCGATGTTAATCCCATTAACTTATCTTATTTTTTAAAGAGAAAAATTTTCTGGAAATATAAATAACGAAATCTAAAGACCATTTTTTATTTTTAAAACAAAAGGTGACATGAACAAACGTTCATGTCACCTTTTAAAATTTCACATTATATTTTTACTATACATTTATATTGCACGGTACATATATATTATTAATAAAGCTGTATTTATATACTTTTTAAAAATAAAAATTCAGATTTTCGTATAAATAAACGAAGATGTTAACAAGATTTTAACATTTTATTTTTTAACAAATTATCATTTATCTTAATTGTTAAATTTTATTTTCCATTTTATGATTTGTACGATATATTAATAACTTGGTATTATATAGGTAACAATAACAAACCATAAGGAGAAGCATATGTACTATTTTACATGCGTTGCAGTACCAGAAAACATTACTGGTGTTGATAAAGCGATATTTAACCGTTTGAATTTATTTAAAAAGAATAATGTACCTGCAAAAATCATTTCAATAGAGTACAATCATATGAACCACAATACGCACGTAAATCACGGTGTTGAGAATGACACAATTAATATGTACGATTACTATCAAAAATGTACCCACCTTAAATCTTCTCAACCAATCGATTTACTTCGTTACTGGGAAGAAGATCTTGGATACACATTAGAAGTTGTTTCACACCAATTAGATATATGTGTGAAATCAAAAGAAGGCAAGTTACTTAAATATGTAAGGTTTGTGAATACTGAAAGAAAGCAAATCAATTTCATTAATCACATTAGCTCAATCGGTACTATTAACCGACATGAACGTTATGATAATAGAGGATTCTTAAGTTCCGTTCGTTATTTAGGCCCACATGAGAAAGTATTTCTTGAGCAATTCTATACACCTAAAGGTGAAATCGTCATCGAAAAGCATTATGACATCAATCAGCAAGATGCGCCCGTTATCATTTTCTTATTTAAAGATGACGGTACTCAAGTTACATTTAATAATGAAGATGAATTCATTGCACACTTTATCGAAGATTTATACAAACCTGGAGATGTATTTATACTTGATCGTCCGTATGAGTATGTTAAACCATTTGCAAAGGTAAATCCGATTATCCCAGCATCAGTATTTTTACATACTACGCACTTGCCTGATGAATACAGTGAAGGACGCGCCTTTAAATGGCCATATAATTTCTTAGGCGATCATATCAATCGATTTAATTCATTGATCTGTTCAACAGAATTCCAAAAGCAAGACGTATTGGATCATAGTAACTTCCATGGTGAGGTATTTAATATACCTGTTGGATACATTAAAGATAAAGACGTCAATGAAGTCAATGACTTTAGCCATAAACATCCGTTTAAAATCATTTCTGTTTCAAGATACATTCACAGTAAACAGCTCGATCATCAAATCAGACTAGTTCATCGATTAAAAAAAGAGTTCCCTGAAATCTCTTTAGACATTTATGGATTTGGTGGTATCGGCGGTGCACAAGATGTATTAGAAGAATTAATTAATGACCTTGATGCTAACGAATACATTAAATTAAAAGGCTACTCGAGAGATTTATCTAAATTATATGAAGAAAGCGGACTTTCATTATTTACAAGTAAAGAAGAGGGTTTTGCATTAGTACTATTAGAATCATATAATCACCACACACCTGTCATTGGTTACGATGTGAAATATGGTCCAAGCGAGATTATACAAGATAATATTAATGGTAATTTAATCACTTTAGATGATGAAGAAGCGTTATATCAAACGACTCGTAAGTTTTTATTAAATCCTCAACTCAGAGAAACTTATTACAAAAATTGCTTATTAACAAAACAAAAGTACTCAGAAAGCAGTAACTTTAAGTTATGGGAAAAATTTATAGAGTTTCAATCATAACGATCATCTGAACTATAAAGAACTTTTAAATTTAATAGAAGTAAATAAATCTTCTATAGAAAATAACAGTTACATATAAAACAAAACAAAACAAGCTAAGAATGTTTAAACATTCTTAGCTTGTTTTTTGTTTGTAACTTGTTATTTTAATTCAATTTTTATTTTTCTTCTGATTGAACGTTTTCTTGTTTGCGTTTTCTGAATAACAACAATCCACCTAAACCTGCAAACATTGCCGCTAAAGTACCAGAATTATTATGTTCACCTGTATCCGGTAATGATTTCATACCAGATTCAGTTGGAGTTCCAGGGTTACTTGGTGTACCCGGTTCCACTGGCGTTGCTGGGTTCGTTGGTGTGCCTGGATCAACTAGCGTTGCCGGATTCGTTGGTGATTCTGGCTCTAATGGCGTTGCCGGATTTGTTGGTGTGCCTGGTTCCACTGGTGTTGCTGGGTTCGTTGGTGTGCCTGGTTCCACTGGTGTTGCTGGGTTCGTTGGTGTGCCTGGTTCCACTGGTGTTGCTGGGTTCGTTGGTGTGCCACTACCACCTTCTGGTGTATAAAATCCTGAATCGATTGTGTAATCATTTGAAGTCAAATCAATTGTTACTACTGATCCATCTGAGTCTAATGTATCATCTCCAGCGTTTACATCTGTTGGAAT
>NZ_SDSC01000018.1 GCF_004117835.1 Macrococcus sp. DPC7161
AAATTGATTAAGTCTTCGATCGATTAGTATTCGTCAGCTCCATACATTACTGCACTTCCACCTCGAACCTATTAACCTCATCATCTTTGAGGGATCTTATAACCGAAGTTGGGAAATCTCATCTTGAGGGGGGCTTCATGCTTAGATGCTTTCAGCACTTATCCCGTCCATACATAGCTACCCAGCTATGCCGCTGGCGCGACAACTGGTACACCAGAGGTATGTCCATCCCGGTCCTCTCGTACTAAGGACAGCTCCTCTCAAATTTCCTACGCCCACGACGGATAGGGACCGAACTGTCTCACGACGTTCTGAACCCAGCTCGCGTACCGCTTTAATGGGCGAACAGCCCAACCCTTGGGACCGACTACAGCCCCAGGATGCGATGAGCCGACATCGAGGTGCCAAACCTCCCCGTCGATGTGAACTCTTGGGGGAGATAAGCCTGTTATCCCCGGGGTAGCTTTTATCCGTTGAGCGATGGCCCTTCCATGCGGAACCACCGGATCACTAAGTCCGTCTTTCGACCCTGCTCGACTTGTAGGTCTCGCAGTCAAGCTCCCTTGTGCCTTTACACTCTACGAATGATTTCCAACCATTCTGAGGGAACCTTTGAGCGCCTCCGTTACTCTTTAGGAGGCGACCGCCCCAGTCAAACTGCCCGCCTGACACTGTCTCCCACCACGATAAGTGGTGCGGGTTAGAAAGTCAACACAGCCAGGGTAGTATCCCACCAGCGCCTCCACGTAAGCTGGCGCTCACGCTTCTAAGGCTCCTACCTATCCTGTACAAGCTGTGCCAAATTTCAATATCAGGCTACAGTAAAGCTCCACGGGGTCTTTCCGTCCTGTCGCGGGTAACCTGCATCTTCACAGGTACTATGATTTCACCGAGTCTCTCGTTGAGACAGTGCCCAAATCGTTACGCCTTTCGTGCGGGTCGGAACTTACCCGACAAGGAATTTCGCTACCTTAGGACCGTTATAGTTACGGCCGCCGTTTACTGGGGCTTCAATTCGTAGCTTCGCTAATGCTAACCACTCCTTTTAACCTTCCAGCACCGGGCAGGCGTCAGCCCCTATACGTCACCTTACGGTTTTGCAGAGACCTGTGTTTTTGATAAACAGTCGCTTGGGCCTATTCACTGCGGCTCTTCAAGGCTTGCACCCTAAAAAGCACCCCTTCTCCCGAAGTTACGGGGTCATTTTGCCGAGTTCCTTAACGAGAGTTCGCTCGCTCACCTTAGAATTCTCATCTTGACTACCTGTGTCGGTTTGCGGTACGGGCACCTATTTTCTAACTAGAGGCTTTTCTTGGCAGTGTGAAATCAACGACTTCGCTACTTAAATTTCGCTCCCCATCACATCTCAACTTTAATGAATACCGGATTTGCCTAATATTCAGTCTTAATGCTTGGACGTGCATAACCAACAGCACGATCGCCTATCCTACTGCGTCCCCCCATCGTTCAAACAATCATAGGTGGTACAGGAATATCTACCTGTTGTCCATCGCCTACGCCTATCGGCCTCGGCTTAGGTCCCGACTAACCCAGAGCGGACGAGCCTTCCTCTGGAAACCTTAGTCAATCGGTGGACGGGATTCTCACCCGTCTTTCGCTACTCACACCGGCATTCTCACTTCTAAGCGCTCCACATGTCATTTCCATCATGCTTCGACGCCCTTAGAACGCTCTCCTACCATTGTCCATAAGGACAATCCACAGCTTCGGTAATATGTTTAGCCCCGGTACATTTTCGGCGCAGCGTCACTCGACTAGTGAGCTATTACGCACTCTTTAAATGATGGCTGCTTCTAAGCCAACATCCTAGTTGTCTGGGCAACGCCACATCCTTTTCCACTTAACATATATTTTGGGACCTTAGCTGGTGGTCTGGGCTGTTTCCCTCTCGACTACGGACCTTATCACCCGCAGTCTGACTCCCAAGTTAAATTATTTGGCATTCGGAGTTTGTCTGAATTCGGTAACCCGAGGGGGGCCCCTAGTCCAAACAGTGCTCTACCTCCAATAATCATCACTTGAGGCTAGCCCTAAAGCTATTTCGGAGAGAACCAGCTATCTCCAGGTTCGATTGGAATTTCTCCGCTACCCACACCTCATCCGCTCACTTTTCAACGTAAGTCGGTTCGGTCCTCCATTCAGTGTTACCTGAACTTCAACCTGGACATGGGTAGATCACCTGGTTTCGGGTCTACGTCCTGATACTCATTCGCCCTATTCAGACTCGCTTTCGCTACGGCTCCACATCTACTGCTTAACCTTGCATCAAAACGTAACTCGCCGGTTCATTCTACAAAAGGCACGCCATCACCCATTAACGGGCTCTGACTACTTGTAAGCACACGGTTTCAGGTTCTATTTCACTCCCCTTCCGGGGTGCTTTTCACCTTTCCCTCACGGTACTGGTTCACTATCGGTCACTAGAGAGTATTTAGCCTTGGGAGATGGTCCTCCCGGATTCCGACGGAATTCCACGTGTTCCGCCGTACTCAGGATCCACTCAGGAGAGAATAACCTTTCGACTACAGGACTTTCACCTTCTTTGGTTGACTGTTCCAAAATCATTCGTCTAAATTATTCCTTTGTAACTCCGTATTGAGTGTCCTACAACCCCAATAAGCAAGCTTATTGGTTTGGGCTCTTCCCGTTTCGCTCGCCGCTACTAAGGGAATCGAGTTTTCTTTCTCTTCCTCCGGGTACTTAGATGTTTCAGTTCTCCGGGTGTGCCTTCTCATATACTATGTATTCATATATGGATAACATGACATAACTCATGCTGGGTTTCCCCATTCGGAAATCTCTGGATCAAAGCTTACTTACAGCTCCCCAAAGCATATCGTCGTTAGTAACGTCCTTCTTCGGCTTCTAGTGCCAAGGCATCCACCGTGCGCCCTTAATAACTTAATCTGTTATTAATATTGTGATGTTTATACATAATGTATAAACGCGCGATTTTTTTCAAGAATTCAAATATGAACTCACTCGGTTTTGCTTGGTAAAATCTATTTTTCTTACTTTATCTAGTTTTCAAAGTACAAT
>NZ_SDSC01000019.1 GCF_004117835.1 Macrococcus sp. DPC7161
ATTATCAAATTGTAAAACATCTTGATAATTGACAGTAACATTTTCTTGTACAAGAGGTTCCCCTGCCACTCGATAAGTCAGTGGATAAATACCATCATTTAATGCAGTTCTCCTATCAATTGCTTGGGCATAACTTAAATCAATAGTAACTCCATTGAAGCGATCAACATAATCTGTAAATGTATATGTTAACACCCTATTAGTATAATCATTCGTTACAGTTGCAATTTTTTCACCATTGGGACTATATACAGCTAAGGGAGAATCCCATGGACTTGTGTCACTTTGTGTAATGTACTGACCATACTCTATAGTAAAATAATCTCCTGCTTGCACTGCATCATCAACAGTTAAATGAGTATTAAATTGAAATGTTTCAGCAGCTCCAGCAAGAGTTGGATTATTTGGATCAGTTGCATCACTTTTAAACACTAAATCTGTTCCCGACGCAGTTACATAATTATTTACGTCAGTAGGCGTTCCATTTAATGTTCGTATCGTTGTGGTATCGATACCTGCTAATGACATTGAATTCATCATTTCTGTGTTTGATGTTACTGATACAGGTGTAGCTACTACTGTTCCTGCATTTTGCTGGTCAGCGATGGCACCGAGTAACCCAGCCATTAACTCATCAGATGTTAATGTATTTACATCAAGATTCATGCTTTCAACTGCTGCTTGTGCTTGTTCTGTTGTAACACCTAAGTTATTTGCTACGTAATTTGTTAATACTGCAGTTTTATCTGCTTCTGTAGCAGCTGTTGTAATATCATTTGCTACTGCTTCCACTGATTGTGTCGTAGGAACAACTACCGTATTATTAGTTGTTGGTGTTTCTGTAGTAACTTCAGTAGATGGCGCTTCTGTTGTTGGTGATTGTACTGTTGATGCTTCTGATGTTGATGATTGTACTGTTGATGCTTCTGATGTTGGCTGTTCAGTTGTCACTGTTTCTGTTGAAGTAGTATCTTTCGCTGTCTCAGTAGTTGGGGGTTCTGTTGTTGGCGCTTCAGCCGTTGGTGTATCTACTTTTTCAACAGTATTTGCAGTAATTGTTGCTACGTCACTTTTAACGTTCTCAGCATTAACTACTGCAACTTCTACAACTTGACCACTTGCAATGTTAAGATTCGTAAATTTAAACGTACCGTCAGCTTGTACTGTTGCTTTTTGCACTTGACCGTCAGCGTCAATAAGTTCTACTGTATCTCCAGCTGTAGCCTTTCCTGTTAATTCAGTATTATCAGTATTAAAAGTTAGGTCTGTTGCTTTTTCAACAGTTGTAGGTACTTCTGTTGTTACTGATTCTGTTGTGGGTTGTTCTTTAGTCGCAGTTGTTGTTTCTGTAGATGGTGCTTCTGTTGTCGTAGTCGTTGTTTCTGTAGATGGTACTTCTGTTGTTGGCGTTTGTGCAGTATTATCTGTTGTTGGCGTTTCAGATGATGGCGTTTGTGTTGAAGGAGCTTCTGTTGTAAAAATATCCCCTTCAGCTGCTTCAACATTGCCTGTTGAACCTAAGAACATTAAAGAACCAATTAAGATTGATCCTGTCCCTACAGTGAATTTTCGAATCGAATACTTATTCAATTGGAGATAAAGTATGGTTAGATACAAATGGAGATGACATCCAAAATGGTGGAACAGAACCAGTTTAAACGTAGGAGACCCTATAGACACTCCAGAAAATGCCTGAG
>NZ_SDSC01000001.1 GCF_004117835.1 Macrococcus sp. DPC7161
ATTTTTTTCTTGTCATACCAGAAATCAGACCATCAATACCGAAGGTATCAAATTGATAAACCCATGTTCTTATTACTGAAGATTGAATATCATATTTTCTACCTAATGAATCATAGCCATTATTTCCGTCTTTATATTCTTTAATAAGTCTTAATTTAAAATCAAGTTCATGCTTTTTATTCAAAATAAACACCCCTAAAGTTGAATTTTAAGGTTCAACTTTAGGGGTGCACTTCACAACTGTAAGGCATGTTTTTTATTTTGCCTTTTATTCAAGAATTATGATTATTTTGTGATAAAATAGAATTATTGAATAGGGGGATAATTATGCATCGATATAAAAAGGGCCAATTTATAAAAGTCAAAGTTACTGGCATTCAACCCTATGGAGCATTTGTAGAAACTGAAGATCATGTTGAAGGATTGATTCATATTTCAGAAGTAATGAATGATTATGTCCATAATTTAAATTTATATTTGACGGTTGGACAAATTGTTAAAGCGAAAGTAATTGGAATTTCTGAAGATAAAAAACTTAATTTATCTTTAAAAGAAAATGATTATTTCAAAAAACATGAGCGTAAGAAAGAAAAGAAATCAGTTTTAGATGAAATAAAAGAAAGCAATTCAATTGGCTTTCAATCATTAAAAGACAAATTGCCTGAATGGGTTGCAAGAGGTAAAAAGTTACAATAATGAAAGCATCGGAATGAGTATGTATACGATACTTGTTTCGATGTTTTTGTTTGTACAAATATACAGTTATCTGAATATTAATTTTTTTATGTAATTTTTGTATTTATGGGTTGAAGAATTCAATAAAATTCGTCATTATATAGTATGTAAGGGTTTTCTACAAAACCATAAAATAAAGGAGGATTTTTCATGATTTCGTACAAACATGAGCCATTTACTGATTTTACAAAGGAAGAAAACAAACAAGCTTTCTTGAAGGGGTTAGAAATCGTTAATGGTTATTTAGGTCAAGACTATCCAATTATTATCGGTGGAGAACGTATTATGACAGACGACAAAACACGTTCTTACAACCCAGCAAATAAAGAAGAAACAATTGGTAATGTTTCAAAAGCTTCTCAAGAGCATGCTGAAAAAGCAATGAAAGTTGCTACAGAAACATTTGAAACTTGGAGAAAACAAGATCCAAAATTCCGTGCTGACGTATTATTCCGTGCAGCAGCAATCATTCGTAGAAGAAAACATGAATTTTCTGCTTTATTAGTTAAAGAAGCAGGTAAACCATGGAATGAAGCAGATGCAGATACTGCAGAATGTATCGACTTCTTAGAGTTTTATGGACGCGAAATGTTACGCCTTAAAGACGGCGTGAAAGTTGAATCACGTCCAGGTGAATATAACCGTTATGATTATATTCCATTAGGTGTGGGTGTTGTTATTTCACCTTGGAACTTCCCATTAGCAATCATGGCTGGTACTACAGTAGCACCATTAGTAACTGGTAACACAGTATTATTAAAACCATCTTCAAATACACCAGTAGTTGCTTATAAGTTTATGGAAGTATTAGAAGAAGCAGGTATGCCTGCAGGTGTTGTAAACTACATTCCAGGTTCAAGCCGTGACATCGGTGACTTCATTGTTGACCATGTAGATACTCGTTTCATTTCATTTACAGGTTCACGTGATGTAGGTGTTCACATTTATGAACGTGCTGCTAAAGTACATGAAGGTCAATTAAACTTAAAACGTGTTATCGCTGAAATGGGTGGTAAAGATACAATCGTTGTTGACGCTGAAGCGGACTTAGAATTAGCTGCTGAATCAATTGTTAAATCAGCATTTGGTTTCTCTGGTCAAAAATGTTCAGCATGTTCACGTGCAATCGTTTTAGAAGAAGTTTATGACGAAGTTGTAGCAAAAGTTAAAGAAAAAGCTGAAAAATTAACTGTAGGTAACCCAGAAACAAACGAACACTTCATGGGTCCTGTAATTGATGAAGCTTCTTTAAATAAAATTAAAGAATACATCGAAATCGGTAAACAAGAAGGTAAATTATTAGTTGGTGGTACTACAGATGAGTCTGTTGGTCATTTCGTACACCCAACAGTATTTGTGGATGTTAAACATGATGACCGTATCATGAAAGAAGAAATCTTCGGACCTGTAGTAGGTATCGCTAAAGCGAAAGATTTTACTGAAGCAATTAAATTCGCAAACGACACTGATTACGGTTTAACAGGTGCTGTTATTACAAATAACCGTGAACATTTAGAAGAAGCACGTCGTGACTTCCATGTAGGTAACTTATACTTCAACCGTGGTTGTACTGGTGCAATCGTTGGATACCAACCATTCGGCGGATTCAAAATGTCTGGTACTGACTCTAAAGCTGGTGGACCAGATTACTTAGTTTTACATATGCAAGGTAAAACAACTTCTGAAATGCTTTAATTTCTTTTAATTGAATATTAAATTACATAATAAAATGAATAAGGAAGTTGAGACATTGTCTCAACTTTCTTTATAGAAAAGGGGATTATTATGACAAAATCACAAGAAATCATTGAACAAACAAATCATTTTGGTGCACCAAACTATCATCCACTACCAATCGTTATCTCTGAAGCTGAAGGTGTATGGGTTAAAGATCCTGAAGGCAATAAATATATGGATATGTTATCTGCGTATTCAGCAGTTAACCAAGGTCACCGCCATCCTAAAATCATTCAAGCATTAAAAGATCAAGCAGATAAAGTAACGTTAACTTCACGTGCATTCCACAGTGATCAATTAGGTCCTTGGTATGAAAAAGTATGTGAGTTATCAGGAAAATCAATGGCTTTACCAATGAACACAGGTGCTGAAGCGGTGGAAACTGCAATTAAAGCAGCACGTCGTTGGGCTTATGATGTTAAAGGTGTAGCAAAAGATCAAGCAGAAATCATTGCGATGAAAGGGAATTTCCATGGTCGTACAATGGCAGCTGTATCATTATCAAGTGAAGCAGAATATCAACGTGGATATGGTCCATTATTAGGCGGTTTCAAATTAGTTGATTTTGGTGATATTGAACAAATTAAAGCAGCAATCACACCAAATACAGCAGCTGTTTTACTTGAGCCTATTCAAGGTGAAGCGGGTATCAACATCCCTCAAGATGGCTTCTTAAAACAAGTACGTGAAGTATGTACAGAAAATAACGTATTATTCATTGCAGATGAAATTCAAGCAGGACTTTGCCGTTCAGGTAAAATGTTTGCTACTGATTGGGATAACGTTAAACCGGACATGTATATTTTAGGTAAAGCATTAGGTGGTGGTGTGTTCCCAATTTCATGTGTATTAGCAGATAAAGAAATTTTAAGTGTATTTAATGCTGGTAGCCACGGCTCTACTTTTGGTGGGAATCCATTAGCATGTGCTGTATCAATTGCGGCTCTAGATGTGCTGATTGATGAAAAATTAGCTGATCGTTCATTAGAACTTGGTGAATACTTCAAAAATGCATTAAAATCAATCGACAACCCAGTGATTAAAGAAGTACGTGGTAAAGGTTTATTCATCGGTGTTGAATTAACTGAAAATGCACGTCCTTACTGTGAAAAATTAAAAGACTTAGGTTTATTATGTAAAGAAACACATGACACTGTAATTCGATTTGCACCACCATTAATCATTTCTAAAGAAGATTTAGATTGGGCAATCGAGCAAGTTAAAAAAGTATTTTAATTAAAAAAATGATAGCGTTTACAAAAATTTTCGATTACTACTTTTAAATCATTTTGAGTATGATACAATGTAGATGTAATAAAAGTATTAGAATGAAAAAAGAGGCGGATAGGAATGACAGAAAATTTAAGTTTAGTTGCATCAACTCAAGAAATTATTCATGAGGCATTAGACAAACTTGGCTTTGAAGAAAGCATGTACGAATTAATTAAAGAACCATTACGATTATTAACTGTACGTATTCCAGTAAGAATGGACGATGGAACAGTTAAGACGTTTACTGGATATCGTGCTCAACACAATGATGCTGTAGGACCAACAAAAGGGGGCGTTCGTTTCCATCCGGATGTGGATGAAGACGAAGTAAAAGCATTATCAATGTGGATGACATTGAAATGTGGAATTGTTGACTTACCGTACGGTGGTGGTAAAGGTGGTATCGTTTGTGATCCACGTCAAATGAGTATTCATGAAGTAGAACGTTTATCACGTGGTTATGTACGTGCAATTTCTCAAATCGTTGGACCTACGAAAGATATTCCAGCTCCAGACGTATTTACTAACTCACAAATCATGGCTTGGATGATGGATGAATACAGCAAAATGGATGAATTTAACTCTCCAGGATTCATTACAGGTAAACCATTAGTATTAGGTGGTTCACAAGGACGCGACCGTTCAACTGCATTAGGTGTAGTAATTGCAATTGAAGAAGCGGCTAAACGTCGTGGCATGCAAATTAAAGATTCTAGAGTCGTTATTCAAGGTTTCGGTAATGCAGGAAGCTTCTTAGCGAAATTCTTATATGATATGGGTGCTAAAGTTGTTGGTATCTCAGATGCATATGGTGCATTACATGATCCAAACGGTTTAGATATTGATTACTTACTAGATCGTCGTGACAGTTTTGGAACGGTGACAAACTTATTTGAAGATACAATTACAAATAAAGAATTATTTGAATTAGATTGCGATATTTTAGTACCAGCAGCAATTTCTAATCAAATTACAGAAGATAACGCACATGATATTAAAGCTTCAATCGTTGTTGAGGCTGCAAATGGTCCTACAACACCACAAGCAACTAAGATTTTAACAGAACGCGGTATTTTATTAGTACCAGACGTACTTGCAAGTGCAGGTGGGGTAACAGTTTCTTACTTTGAATGGGTTCAAAATAACCAAGGTTACTACTGGACAGAAGAAGAAGTAAATGAAAAATTACGTGAAAAATTAATAAAAGCATTTGACAATATTTATACATTAGCTGAAAACCGTAAAATCGATATGCGTTTAGCTGCATACATTGTAGGTATTAAACGTACAGCTGAAGCTGCTAGATATCGTGGTTGGGCTTAATCTTTAAAACACAGGTTTAAATACCTGTGTTTTTTTCTTTTATCGTTTACAATGTAGGTATTAAAGAGAGGAGTGCTAGCATGAATGATTTTACATTTTATAATCCGACACAGTTAGTTTTCGGTAAAACAAGTACAGACCAATTGGCTGATAAAATCAAACAATTTACAAATGGTAAGAAAATATTAATCACATATGGTGGAGGCAGTATTAAAAGAACAGGGCTTTATGACAGAGTGATGAAATTATTAGCTGAATTTGAAGTATTTGAACTTGCAGGTATTGAACCAAATCCACGCGTAGAAACAGTACGTAAAGGGGTTCAAATCGTAAAAGAGAATCATATCGACTTTATTGTTGCCATTGGTGGCGGTAGTGTTATTGATGGTACTAAATTAATTTCAGCAGCAAGTAAACTTGATAATGATCCATGGGACATCGTTACTAAAAAAGCTGAAGTTAAAGATGCAGTGCCTTTTGGTGTCATTTTAACATTAGCCGCAACTGGTTCAGAAATGAACGCAGGATCTGTCATTACAAATTGGGAAACGAATGAAAAATTAGGTTGGGGTTCACCGTTTGTATTTCCTAAGTTCAGTTTATTAAATCCTGAATTGACATATACGTTACCTTATAATCAAACAGTGAATGGTATTGTAGATAGTATGAGTCACTTAATTGAACAATACTTTAATGAAGCAAGCAACACTGAAATTGGTGATGCAATGATTAGTGGCGTGATGAAAGCCATAATGAAACAAGCACCGATCGTAAAAGCAAATCCAGAAAATTATGAAGTGCGTGAAACATTAATGTTAGGTGCAACCGTTGCTTTAAATGGTTTTATGCGCCTAGGCTATAACGGTGACTGGGCAACGCATAATTTAGAACATGCAGTAAGTGCTGTTCATGATATACCACATGGCGAAGGATTAGCCATTTTATTCCCAGAATGGATGCGTTACGTGTCTCAATATAAACCAGAAAGATTTGTAAAATTCGCTCAAGATGTATTTGATGTTGATCATACATTGCCAGAAGCAGAACAAATTCAATATGGTATTGATCAATTACAATCATTTTGGACGGGTATTGGCGCACCAAGTAAGTTGTCACATTACGATATCAAAGAAGAAGAATTAGCAACATTTGCTGATAAAACATTCTTTAATGGCGATACATTTGGTAACTTCTATCCATTAAATAGAGAAGCGGTTATGGCAATTTATAAAGCTGCATTATAATCATATGACTATAACGACTAAAAAGCATCTGGAATTTCCAGATGCTTTTAATTTTATAATAATGCTTCTGCTTTTTTAATTTGACCTAGTACAGATTGTGTACTTGTGCCATTTTCGTTTTGTCTTCTATTTACTGCATTTAATGGTTTTAAATATTCATAAACCGTTTCATCTATTTCAGAATGAATGGCTTGATAGGTTGATAATGGCACGTCTAACAAGTAGATGCCTTTATCAATACATTGTTTCACCAATAGACCAGTTAACTCATGTGCTTTTCTAAACGGAATATTTAATGTGACAAGATAATCTGCAAGCTCTGTAGCATTTGAAAAATCATTATTTAATGCTTTTTCAATAACTGTTTTGTTTAGCGTCATTGTTTCAATCATGCCGTTAAAGATATCAACACTATCAATGCATGTTTGTAATGCTTCGAAGAAATGTTGTTTATCTTCTTGTAAATCTTTATTGTATGCAAGTGGTAAGCCTTTTAAAGTCATTAATAAGCCAATATAATGACCACTTACAGTACCGGATTTACCTCGAATCAGTTCCGCCATGTCTGGATTTTTCTTTTGTGGCATAATAGATGAACCTGTCGAATAAGCATCACTTAAAGTAACAAAATTAAATTCATGGCTACACCAAAGAATAATTTCTTCAGCAAAACGAGAGAGATGCATCATGATTAAATTGATGTTATTCATCGTCTCTAATATGTAATCACGATCACTGACAGCATCAATACTATTAGGATAGACATCATCAAAGTTCAATAATGATTGTGTATAACGTTGATCCGTTGGATATGTTGTTCCTGCTAAAGCACCAGAACCTAATGGTGAAATATTGATGCGTTTGATACTATCTGCTAAACGATCTCTATCACGTTGTAACATCCAGAAATAAGTGAGTAGATGATGTGAAAATAAGATAGGCTGCGCGCGTTGTAAATGCGTATAACCTGGAATAATAACGTCAATGTTTGATTTTGCAACTTGAACAATCGTTGACTGAAATGCTTGAATTGCTTTGATTAATTGCTGTACTTTTTGATTAGTGTATAAATGCATATCAGTCGCAACTTGATCATTTCTAGAGCGACCGGTATGCATTTTTCCAGCGACTTCACCAATTTTTTCATGAAGCAGCATTTCAATATTCAAATGGATGTCTTCATATGATTTTGAAAATGTTAAAGGTTGATTTGCATGTTCTTCTTTTAATTCAAGTAATCCATTAATAATTGAATCAGCATCCGTTGAAGGAATAATGGCCTGTTTTTTTAGCATTTTTACATGTGCAATACTACCTTCAATGTCTTGAGTAAACAATGCTTGATCGACATCAATAGAAGCATTGAAAGCTTCTACTTTTTGATCCATTCCTTGTTCGAAGCGGCCACCCCATAATTTATTCATTGTAAGCACCACTTTGAACTTGTGCTTGAATTTTAGCAGGTAATTCATAGATTTCAATAAAGCCTACACTTGCTTCTTGATTAAACATATCTTCTTTAGTGTAAGTCGCTAATTTTTCGTTATATAAAGAATTTTTACTTTGACGGCCTGTTACTGTTATGTTGCCTTTATACAGTTTTATGCGAATATCACCATTGACGTATTGATTCATATCGTTTAATAAATTTTGAATGTGAGTTGATAATGGTGTAAAGAATAAGCCATTATAAATTAAATTTGCAAATGTTTGTTCCACGTATGGTTTAAAGTGTTGCACATCTTTTGTTAAAGTAATTGTTTCTAATGCTTGATGGGCATTAATAATAATCATTGCGGCAGGTGCTTCATAAACTTCTCTTGATTTTATTCCGACTAAACGATTTTCTACATGATCAATTCGACCTACACCATGTTGACCACCAAGTTCATTTAATTGCATAATGATTGATTTTAGTGATTTTTCTTCATGATTGATGGCATAAGGTAAGCCATTTTTAAATGAAAGAATGATTTCACATGGCTCATCTGGTGCTTTTTCTGGTGATTGTGTTAATTCATATGCATCTTCTGGTGGCGTTGCATAAGGGTCTTCTAAAATACCACATTCATTACTTCTACCCCATAAATTTTGATCAATTGAATATGGTGATTCTAAGTTAATTGGAATTGGAATGTTGTGTTCTTTAGCATATTCAATTTCTTCTTCACGACTAAAGCCCCATGATCTCACAGGTGCAATTGTTTTTAAAGATGGATCTAAACTATGGATTGCTACTTCAAAGCGTACTTGGTCATTACCTTTACCAGTACATCCATGCGCGATTGTTGTTGCGTTATATTGGTGTGCAATATCAACAAGCACCTTTGAAATTAACGGACGACTTAATGCTGAAATGAGTGGATAAACACCTTCATACAATGTATTTCCTTTTATCGCATAACTTAAATAATCATTTACAAACTGATCAACTTCATCTAACATCAGTGATTCTATAGCACCTACTTTCAGTGCTTTTTCTTGTATTTCTTTAGATGTTTTTCCTTCACCAACATCTAAACAACATGCAATAACATCATAACCTTGATCAATTAACCATTGAATAGCAACGCTCGTATCTAATCCACCTGAATAGGCAAGTACGACTTTCTCTTTCATAAATAACAACCCCTAAACTTATTTTTATTTATATTTTTGAATTAATATACAGAATAATTTAACAAACTTTTGTGTTAAAAACAAGTATTAAAATTCACTTTTATGTATTTTTATAAATTTTGACGACTATTTGACATTTTTTATTCCTTTGTAAGCGTTTTAAAATTTGATAGTATTTGTACTGCCTATTTGAATAGAGTACAATGAAGTTGAGAAAAATATTGGAGGTCTTTTTATGACACATATTAAATTTGATTACAAAAAAGCAATGACGTTTTTTGGTGAACATGAACTAACACAAATGCGTGATTTAGTTAAAAATATTCACCACACAATTCATGAAGGTACAGGTGCAGGTAGCGACTTTTTAGGTTGGGTTAACTTACCTGAAAACTACGATAAAGAAGAATTTGCACGTATTCAAACTGCTGCGAAAAAGATTCAATCTGATAGTGAAGTTTTAGTAGTCATTGGTATTGGTGGATCTTATTTAGGTGCACGTGCAGCAATTGAAATGCTAAACAAAACATTTGATAACTTTAGTCCTAAAGAAGGTAAACCACAAATTATTTTTGTAGGACATCATCTTTCTTCTAGCTACACACATGATTTAGTGGAGTATTTACAAGATAAATCATTCTCAATTAACGTTATTTCTAAATCAGGAACTACAACTGAACCAGCTGTTGCATTTAGAATCTTTAAGAAATTATTAGAAGAGAAATATGGTAAAGAAGAAGCAAAATCAAGAATATATGCAACAACTGATGCAAATCGTGGTGCTTTAAAATCATTATCAAACACTGAAGGTTATGAAACTTTCGTTGTACCTGATGATGTAGGTGGTCGTTATTCAGTATTAACTGCAGTTGGTTTATTACCAATCGCTGCAAGTGGCATTGATATTGCACAAATGATGACTGGTGCTAATGATGCTAGAAAAGATTTATCATCGTCTGAATTAGAAGAAAATATCGCATATCAATATGCAACAATTCGTAACGTTTTATACAATAAAGGTTATACAATTGAAATGTTAATTAACTATGAGCCAAGTCTTCAATATTTCAATGAATGGTGGAAACAATTATTTGGTGAGTCTGAAGGTAAAGACTTTAAAGGTATTTATCCATCAAGTGCAAACTTCTCTACCGATTTACATTCATTAGGACAATATGTTCAAGAAGGTCGTCGTGATATCTTTGAAACGGTTGTTAAAGTGAATACACCAAGAGCAGATGTAACAATCGAAGCTGATGAGCAAGATTTAGATGGATTAAACTTCTTAGCGGGTAAAACAATGGACTTCGTTAATACGAAAGCATTCCAAGGGACATTACTTGCGCACACTGACGGCGGTGTTCCAAATTTAGTTGTTGAAATTCCACAGCAAGATGCTTACACATTTGGTTATTTAGTGTACTTCTTTGAATTAAGTTGTGCGATGAGCGGTTATTTATTAGGTGTAAATCCATTTAACCAACCTGGTGTTGAAGCATACAAACAAAACATGTTTGCATTATTAGGTAAACCTGGATTTGAAGAGAAAAAAGCTGAATTAGAAGCGAGATTATAATCAGAATAATCAATTCATGCGTAAGCATATGATGATAAAGATTCAAAACAGTTAACTGTTTTGAATCTTTATTTATTTTTCATATGATTTTCATCAAGTTTTTGTATAATTTAGTTAATAACTAAATTTAAGAATAGTAGTGAAAATATGATAACTGAACAAGGACTTACTGATTTATTTGAACAATTTAAAGCATTAGGGTTTATTATTGCAATTTTATTACCATTTATAGAAGCTTTTTTACCTGTGTTGCCAATTGCTTTATTTGCAGTGGTGAATGCAAATAGTTATGGTATATTCTTAGGATTTTTATATACCTATATGGGCGCTACATTAGGTGCATACTTTGTTTTTCTTTTAGTAAGGAAGTATGGACAAAACCGTTTTTTAAGACACTTGAATAAACATCCCCATACGACAAAGCTCATTCAGCGAATAGATGAAAAAGGTGCATTACCTCTATTTATTCTGCTATGTTTTCCTTTTACACCATCAAGTGTAGTGAATGTTGTAGCTGGATTGAGTACAATTTCCAAAGGCTCTTACATGTTAGCTGTTGTATTAGGTAAGATGGTGATGTTATTTTTATTAAGCTATGTTGGTAGCGATGTATATTCCTTTGTGAAATACCCTGAAAAGAGTATAATTGTTTTAATCATACTGCTTATTTTATGGGTATTAGGTAAGCTTTATGAAAATAGACTACATAAGGATAAATAATGAAAAAAAAGTTTTTGATAACAGTAATAATGAGCTTTATCATTGTTGTTTTTATTAAATCGTTTTTTTTGACCTCGTACAAAGTAGACGGAGATTCAATGTCACCAACGTTGCAATCAGGAAGCTATGTTTTTGTAAATGTGTTACACGATGTATTTATACAACCAAAGCGTAATGATATTTACTTTATAAAATTAAATAACAATCAGACGATAGTTAAAAGAATTGTAGCTACTCCTGGTGATCATGTACGTGTGATACATCGACAGTTATATGTGAATGGTGAAAAAACAAATTATAAAGATGATACTTTAAAACAGCTGATTCAAGGGAATGATGCATATGGCTATACATTGCCGAAACAGTGTTTTTATGTGTTGGGAGATCATTTAAAGGCTAGCACAGATTCAAGAACATTTGGTTGTGTTAAACTAGATGAAATGTTAGGTAAAGTGGTTTATACTTATTGGGAAGATAATAAATGAGGTGGCATTTTGAAAAAAGAACTAATAGAATGGATTATTGCGATACTTGTCGCAGTAGTTTTAGTAACAGTGATACATAATTTTTTATTTTTAACGTATTCAGTTAAAGGAGATTCAATGTATCCTACGCTTAAAGATGGTGAGAAGGTCATCGTCAATCGTATTGGCTATACATTAGGTGAAATTGATAAAGGTGATGTGATTGTTTTCCATGCTGATTCTAAATCGGATTATGTAAAACGAGTGATTGGTACAGCTGGAGATACTGTCCAATATAAAGATGATCAATTATATGTTAATGGCAAAAAAGTAGATGAACCCTATTTAGATGAGAATAAATTATCAAAAACAAATGTTTTATTAACTGAAAACTTTAGTGTTAAAGATTTAGTAAATTCAAAAGGTGTTTCAAAAATACCAGAAGGCAAATTACTTGTACTCGGTGACAATCGAGAAGTAAGTAAAGATAGTCGTTACTTTGGTTTAATTGATCAGAAAAAAGTTGTTGGTGAAGTGGCTTTAAGATTTTGGCCATTCAACACATTCCATTATAATTTTGATCCAAAATCTTCATGATTAATATGATGTGCTTAGGAATTTTCCTGAGCACTTTTATTTTAGGAGGTCAGTAATGTCAGTACAAATCGTTCAAGGCCGTAGAGGTGTTGGTAAGACTTACGAAGTCATTCAAATGATAAAAGAAATGTTAAAAACACCTCTAGGAAAACCCATTATTTATATTGCACCACGCCAATCTACGTTTTCAATTGAGCAAGCATTTGCGAATGATCCGGAAATTAAAGGTAGTATGCGTGTTGCAATTTATAGTTTAGATAGACTGTATCATCGATTAGTCATGGAATCAGGTAGTAATGACTTAATGCCATTATCATCATCTGGTTTAGAAATGATGATTTATTATTTATTAAATCACAATAAAACAGAACTTAAACGTTTTGAGAAATCAAGTCATTATTATGGATTCAGTCAAAAAATGGCCCAAACCATTTCTGAATTTAAAAAGTACCATGTTGACTTAGAGCAATTAAAACAAGTACTTGCATCAGATCAATTACCAGTAAGTACAAAAGATAAGTTACAAGATATTTCATTCATTTATGAGCTTTTGGAGAATGAAATAAAGTCACAATTTAAATTAAAAGAAGATACGTACTTAGAATTGATCGAATTAATTGAAAAATCTCCACTAATGCAAGATGCAACGGTTATTGTCGATGGATTTTATAACTTTACAACAATTGAATATGCTGTGCTACGTCAAATTGCTTGTGTGAGTGAGATGCATTTATTATTAACGAATGATGAATCAGAGCCTTCTTTATTTAGAAAAACGAATGAAACACACCGCTTACTTTTAGAAACATTTAAAGGGTTAGAAATAAAAGAAACTACGATTCAAAAACAACCGAAAAGATTTAAAACTTCAGATTTAAGCCATTTAGAAAGTCAATTCAACAAACTAATGCCTACAAAACAGAAATCAGATCAATCGATCCAATTAATTCAAGCTGATCAATTCGAAGAAGAAATTCAACAAATGATGTTTGAAATACATCAAATGACTCAAAATGGTACTTATCGCTATAAAGAAATCAACATATTGTATCGTGATGAGCGTTATGCAAAAGCACTCATACAAGCTAGTCAAAAGCACGATATACCATATCATACAGACTACCAATCACAAATGAAACATCATCATTTGGTCGGATTTTTAACGGGTTTACTCAATTTCATAGAAAAACCATATATTAATGAATATTTATTTAAAGCGTTAAAAACAGGTTTGTTATTTCCGTTTGATCGTTTAGATGAAATGATGGTTAAAGTGGATACACTTGAGAATTTTATGATTGAAAGAGGATTGACTTATAAAGATTTGGTTGAAAATAATCGTTTGCAAATTTATCAAAGTCAATTGAATCATAAAAATGATGATACTAAAGCTCATATTGTAAAATCTCACGAGGATTTGATGAAATTTATTTCGATGATTACAAGTCGCATTACGCCATTACTTGATGCGCTTAAAAGTACTGTTTCAGCAACTGCATTTGCAACGAATTTATATGAATGGTTAGAACACGAACAAGTTTTAGCACATATTAAAGATGAGCAAATGCACTTTAAAGAAAGTGGTCAGTTATATAAAGCATTAGAAAATGATCAATTGGTCAGCGGTTTAAATCGTGTTTTAGATGAATTTGTTGCAGTCTTAAATGATAAAGAGATGACCTATAGTACGTTTAAAGAAGTGATCATCGTAGGTTTAGACGCATTAAAATTTAATGCACTACCTCAAGGGTTAGATCAGATTAAAATATTAAATTTAGATTTAGCAAAAATTGAGAATGCTGCAGTCGTATTTGTTTGTGGTTTTAATGATGGTATTTTACCAAGACCTACACAAATGAATCCAATGATTACCGACCAAGAAAAGATTCAACTGGCTCCTTATTTTAATTTGGCACCTACGAGTGAGCATTTAACTGAAGATGAAGCGTTTGTTGCATATACAGCATTAACAAATGCAAGAGAACGTTTATATATTAGTTATTGTGGCCAGATTAATGGTGAAGCAATGACACCATCCATATACCTCAATCATATTATAGAGATGTTTGACTCAATTCATATCATCCAAACAGCATTGATAGAAGATCCAAAAGCTAAAATCAATCATATTGCTGCAAATGTTCAACAAGTAGTTGAGCATTTTGAACACGAATCATGGCAACCAATAGTGAAATATTATGCACAAATACCTAAATATCGCTCTATTTTTACTTTAAATCATTATCAAAACCTTGCGAAACCGCTTGATAAGCAATATATAAAATCCTTATATGGTGATCAAATTAAAGCAAGTGTCTCTCGCTTTGAAACCTTTAATCAATGTCCATTTAAGTATTATGCACAGTACGGCATTCAATTGAAAAAAAGAGAACCATTCCAGTTGAAAGCGAGTACGTTAGGAAGTATTTTCCATGAATTACTGAGCGATCTTACTGATAAATATCAAAAGATGATAAAAAATCCTGATGAAATTGATCAATATGTAGATGCGTATTTTGAACAACATCAAAAAGAAATTGAATTTGCAGTGTTAAGTTCGAGTCAATATCATCTCAATTATATTAAGACACAAATTAAACGTATTATTAAAAAATCATTTATGATGATTAATACCCAACAAACAAACAGTCATTTTGAAAATTTTGGAACAGAGATAGACTTTGAATATTTACTAAAACCAAAAAAAAATAAATTCCATAGTCCAAAAGTTACTACCAATAATGGTATTGATATTTATTTAAGTGGCACGATTGATCGAGTTGATTTATTTAAAACGGATAATAAAACATATGTTAATGTCATCGACTACAAATCAAGTGATACAGATTTGGATTTAAAGAAAGTCTATTATGGGATTCAAATGCAATTGATTACGTATTTAGATATTGCTTTGCAAAACAAAACAAAAATGGCCATTGAAACTGAATTATTACCTTCAGGAATGTTGTATTTTCACGTAAAGTCTTCACAAAATAAATTTTCGAATTTTAAAGATTATCAAAGTTTTATGAAAAATATAAAAGAAAGTAAAGTTGAAACCATCTTAAATACACCAATTAATCATTATCTTCATAAAGGTTTATTTGTAAATGATGTATCGGTAGTTCAATCTTTAGATACTCAATTAGAAGAAACAAACCAACCTATGAATATAAGCGCAAAAATCACACAAAATAAAGAAGGTGTAAAAATTAATGGTCAATATAAAAATAACTTTATTGAGCAACAAGATTTTTATCAATTGATTCATAAAAATAAAGAAAATATTAAGAAAACCGCCGAACATATTTATGAAGGACATATTGAAGTAGCACCAATAGAATATGGGAAAAAAAGACCGTGTACTTTTTGTGAATTCAAGCCTGTATGTCATATTGATCCAATAATCAATAAACAAGACATTAGGGTTTTAGATGAAAAAATTGATGTTCGTCAATTACTAGAGAGAGGAGAATTGTAATGCCTACATGGACAAAAGAACAACAAGAAGCTATATCAGCGATGCATGAAGATATTTTAGTATCTGCTGCAGCGGGTAGTGGTAAAACAACGGTATTGATTGAACGTATTTTGCAGAAAATTTTAGGCATTACAACGTCACCTATTAATGTTGATGAATTACTCGTCGTCACTTTTACAAATGCGAGTGCTAAAGAAATGAAACAAAGATTGTTAAAAAGTATTCAAAGCCGTCTGAAATCTGAAGAAATTATTGAAAATCAAGCGCTTTTTAGACATTTGAATCAACAATTAGTTAAAATACACCATGCTGATATATCTACATTACATAGTTTTTGTTTGAAATTGATTGAACAATATTATTTTACAATTGATTTAGATCCTTCTTTTAGAACGGGGAGTACAGAAGAAATTCAAATGTTACTCAGCCAAGCCATTGATGAAACTATGGAAAGTTATTATGCCGACAATGATACATTGTTTATTCAATTGGTACAAATGCTCTCTTCAGACAGAAATGATTCAGGGTTAAGGTCTGCGATTCAGCGTATGTACTATTTTGCTATTGCCAATCCAAATCCTAACGAATGGTTATTATCAATGACGCAACAATTTGAAGAAGAAAACATGAATCAATTGTTTCAACAAATTGCTCATGAGTTTAAGCAAAACCTTCAAATGCATTTGGCTGATTTAAATCACATTCTATATCAAATAGAGCATCATCCAGACTTTGAAAAAGTAGTATTACAATTAAAAGGTATCATTCAAGAAATTAATAGTTTACCTGAAGATTTTGAATCAATGCCTGGGCACTTTAAAGTATTGTTTGAACGTGCTGCTTCAGGTAGTCGTAAAAAAGATGCCGATAAAGACTTAATTCGTGAAATCACTGCTCAAATCAAGCCGATAAGAGAATCATTAAAGACGCTCGTTATGAATTATCTATATGATGATTTTTCACAAATGAAATCAGATATTGTAACGACGAAACCTTTCTTAAACTTATTGGTGAAAATCACACAAGAAGTGATGCATGTATTTAAACAACTTAAAAGTGAAAGAAAAGTTATTGATTTCTCGGATTATGAGCACTTTGCGTTACAAATATTAATTAAAGATGGAAAGCCAACTGAGATAGCAAAACAACTTCGAGAACATTACCATGAAATCATGATTGATGAATATCAAGATACTAACCGTGTTCAAGAAGCGATTATTCAATCCATCAAAAAGCAAAATAAGGGTGAACAAAATTTATTTATGGTAGGAGATGTAAAACAATCCATTTATAAATTTAGACAAGCAGAACCACAATTATTTTTGCAAAAATACAATGATTTTAAGACGAATCATACAGGAAAAGTCATTGATTTATCCGATAACTTTAGATCTGGATTACATGTTATTAATGATACAAACGCGATATTTGATCGTGTAATGGACCATCAATTTGGAGAAATTGAATATGAAGGTAAGCAAAGGCTAAATTGTGGTAAATTTAAATCCCTTGAGGATGATGTTTACGGTTTACCAACAGAACTGATATTTGTAGATGATAAAAAGTTAGAAAATAGAGATGCTGATATCGAATATATTGCGAGAAAAATTAACCAAATCGTCGGGAAAGAAAAAGTTTTTGATAAAGATTTAAATCAAGAAAGATATGCAGAGTTTAGAGATATTGTTATTTTAAAACGGGGCATCAAAAGAGATGCATACCAATTCCAATCAATATTGGCAGCACATAACATACCCGTATTTATCAAATCTGATCAAGGTTATTTTGATACAGATGAAATTAGAACAATGATGAGTTTTATTAGAATTATTGATAATCCGATTCAAGACATTCATCTTGCAGGCGTATTACGCAGTATTATCTATCAAATCAGTGAAACTGAACTTGCTGAAATCAAATTATTAAATAAACAATTATCACTATATGAAAATATAACAACGTATGTGAACCATGGTGAAAATCATGAATTAAAAATGAAATTACAGGCATTTTTAGCGGATTTAAAAGATTATAGAGCACAGGCTAGAACATTAAACGTTACTGATTTATTGCAATATATATTTGATGACACGCATCTGATTGAGAAATATTTAATGTTGCCTGCTGGTAAGCAGCGTGTAGCGAACTTGAAAGGATTACAAGCAAAGGCTGATCAATTCGAATCTTCAAGTTACAGCGGTATTTATCAATTTATTCAATTCATTGATAAAATGATTGCTGAAGGTAAAGATTTTGGTGAAGAAAATATTTTAAATGACGAATCAAATGTTGTGCGTATTATGACAGTTCATGCATCTAAAGGATTGGAATTTCCGTTTGTCATTTATACAGGTTTACAAACGGAATATAATTTAATGGATTTAAGTAAACCTTTATTGATGTCACAAATGTATGGTGTTGCTTTAAATACTTTTAAGCCAGAATTGAATTTAAGTCATCCAAATTTATTAACAAAACGATTAAAAGAACAATTAAAACGTGAACAAGTTTCTGAGGAATTAAGGTTAATGTATGTAGCACTAACGCGTGCCATTAACCAACTTATATTGGTTAGCAAACTTTCTGATGATGAAGTGGTCGACCTTGAAAAGATTCACGATGAATTTGTAGGTGATGCAACGATAGAAAGTGCATTAGAAGATTATCAAGCGGCCACACTACATCATAAATTAGATGATGCATTCAGAAATAAGGCGAATAAGCCGATAGATTTTATTGGTGGTAGTATTTTTACACATACGAAACCTTTAAATATCAGTTATCAGTTTATTACAAAACTTGATGAATTGGCTGATGAAGAAAATGAAACAAAAAATGATGTAATACAAAGTAATACAGAATGGCTTGATGAAATCAATGCATTTGAATATCCGTATCAAAATGTATTTGATTTACCAACTAAAGAGAGTGTTTCAGAAATTAAGCAGCAACAAGATGAAGATGAAACGACAACTTATCGCTATGTTAATCGCCATATTCTTGAACAATCAGATTTTGACCGTCCACAATTCATACAACAAAAAAAGAAAACGAATGCAGAAATAGGTACATTAATGCATACGATTATGCAACATTTACCTAGAAAACAAGGGTGGGCACTTTCGGATA
Source organism: Macrococcus sp. DPC7161 (assembly GCF_004117835.1). Lineage (GTDB taxonomy): Bacteria > Bacillota > Bacilli > Staphylococcales > Staphylococcaceae > SDSC01. The sequence continues at coordinate 18,898 of NZ_SDSC01000001.1, forward strand.
TCAATCAGTTAATTAATAAGTTGATTGAGCGTAATATCATTCAAGCGAGTGATAAATCATATATTGATCAAGAAAAAATATTTAAGTTTACGCAATCAAAAATATTTGAACAATTAGTACATGCCGATGAAGTATATTATGAATTACCATTTGTAATTGGCAAAGAATATATCTTCGATGAAGCATTACCAGGACAAGTCATCCAAGGTATGATTGATTGTGTTTATAAAGTAGAGGGTCAATATTATTTCTTGGATTATAAGACGGATCGATTTAATTTAAGATTAGGAAAGTCTAAAGATGATGTACTACAAGAAATGAAAGCAAAGTACCAATTCCAAATGGATGCCTACAAGAAAACATTAGAAGCATTATTAGGCACTACCGTGAAAGGTTATTTATACTTTTTTGAATATAAAGAAATAGAGGTTTAATCATGAGATTGTTTCGATTTATTGTGATTGCATTGGTGTTAATTTGGTATGGGATATCAATTGGTATTTTACACAATCAACCCGTACAATTTGTCCACCCATTTGAATACTATCAATCAGAAGACTTAAGTTTAATGCAATTGAATTATTTGTTTTTAATCATCACACCAGTATTTTTAATCATGATGTTATTCGGTCATTATTTGAAATCAGTATTGTCACTAAAATTATTATTAATATTTACTTTAATCGGATTGTTGCTCATTACATGGAATCGATTCAGTATCGTTTTTTATTTAAGCATTGGTTTACTTATTGCTAAATTACTAACTGATAGAATGAATCAAACAGTGAGTGTCGTTTTAATGGGAATGTTGTTTTTCATTGTTTTGATTCCAGTATTTATTTTAAGATTTAACCATGAAAGTTTTTTAGATGTCGATGGCTTTCAAAGAAATATTGAAGTATATGTAAAAGGTTCGCTATTTGAGCGTTTTCAGTATAATTTAGAGCAAATTCCATCTTTATTGTGGCTAATCATTTTGATAATCATCGTTTCTTATATTTCGGTAAATATTAGTCAATATTTATTTGAGAAAAGCATAAAAATATCAATCATCAGTTTACTTATCGTAGGTATATTATTCATCATGGGTACGATGCTTAGAGGTGTGATGTACTTATTTAGTGATTATACTTTGATTTGGCTAGGCATCATCTTTGGTGCATTTGTCCAAAGTATATCAATAGCTTATTTTATTATTGCACTGGGAAGACTTTTCAAACCTCATACAATTGAAATGAAGGATTTGAAGGCAGTTGTATTTGCAATGATAGCCAGTTTAATATTGATTGATGCGATAGCGCCAAATATTTATACAAAGTGGACAACTTTTGGTGTAACACATTTGAACACATTGTTATCAAAAGGATTTATTTTTGCGATATGTGTATATATGCTATTTATGTTAATGGTGATGATTAACAAAAAACGTCTTATCAAATAGAATTGCATGAATATTCTTAAATGTTTATGTATAATGAAGTAATAACGATGAGGAGTGAAGTGAATGAAATTTTTATCTTTTAAGTACAACAATGAGTCAACATATGGTGTAAAAGTAAAACGTGAAGAAGCGGCTTGGATATTACCAAAAGTATTTGCAGACTTTGCAGATGAGCATTATCCAAAGACATTATTAGAAGGTTTACAACAAAATGGCTCAGTTGATTTTCAAGAATATGTTCGTAAGGCTGTAGTTGCCGCAGATCAATCAGAAAATCGTGATGAATATAAAGTTGATTTTAATGAAATTCAATTTTTACCACCAGTAGTCCCGACAAACAATGTCATTGCTGTTGGTAGAAACTATGCAAAACATGCTGAAGAATTGAATAATGAAGTAGATGAATTGTATGTATTTACAAAAGCACCGTCAAGTTTAATTGGTGATTTAAATGAAATTCCTTCACATAGTGATGTAACCAATGCATTGGATTATGAAGGAGAATTAGGTATTGTCATTGGTAAATATGGTCACAAAATTCCTAAAGGCTTAGCTTTAGATTACGTATATGGTTATACGATTATTAATGATATTACTGCGCGTGATTTACAAAAAGAACATGCACAAGCATTTTTATCTAAGAGCTTAATCGGTGGTTGTCCAATGGGTCCATACATTGTGACAAAAGATGAATTGCCAACGCCTGAACGCGTAAATATTGTTACAAAAGTGAATAATGAAATTCGTCAAGATGGCAATACGAGTCAAATGGTCTTAAAAATTGATGATTTAATTGCTGAAGTATCTAAATATATCGCATTACACCCTGGTGATGTAATCGCAACAGGTACACCACATGGGGTAGGGGCAGGTATGAACCCTCCTGTATATTTAAAACGTGGTGATGAAATTAAAATTACAATCGATGGTATTGGTACTTTAACAAATACAATTGGTGAATAATTTAAAATAAAATCATCTTTAATAAATAGTACCTAGTGTATTCACTAGGCACTATTTTTTTTCTGTGTTAAAATGATTGAGAAGGAGTGAAGATATGTTACATTTACACATTTTAAGTTGGTTATTAGTTTTAATTTTATTTTATTCAAGTTATGAAAATTTCTCAGATCGTCAAGGACCAAGTCGTTTATACAAACCACTTCACATGACTTTACGTCTATTCATGTTAATTACAATTGTAAGTGGTATTGTATTATTCGTTCAAGTAATGAAGGGCGATATTGACCATATGATGTATGGTTTAAAGTTTGTATTTGGTTTAGCGACTATTGGTTTAGCTGAAATGACTTTAGCTAAAAAGAAAAAGAAAAAACCATCAAGAACATTTTTCATCATTACATTTGTTGTAGCATTAATTACGATTGGTTTAGGTTTACATTTACCAATGGTAGGTATTATGGGTATGTTTAAATAATCAACAAAAAAAGAGGTTTCGACCTCTTTTTTGTTTTTTTTATGAACTTTTCATGTAACTCACTCAAAAGTAACAACATTTAGTATAATGAGAGTAATGAAAAAAAATGGGGGATTTTATGAAAAGATTACTGTGTAGCTTAATCGTGATTTTGTTATTTTCACAAGTTCATGTGGCAGAAGCTAAAACAAACAATCAAGATTTAAGAACATATCGTATCGTCATTGACCGATTTTTAAATGGTAATGAAAAGAACAATAAACATATACATAATAATAAAAATGATCAATTGCCATATGGTGGTGATTTTCAAGGCATTATTTCTAAACTAGACTATATTAAAGAAATGGGCTTTAACAGCATTAATATATCACCTGTTTTTGAAAAAGAGCAAAATGATTATTTAGGTTATAAAATCAAAAATTATGAAAAAATAGATTCTGTATACGGCGGCGAAGAAAACTTTAATAAAATGATTAAAATGGCACATCAAAAAGGACTTAAAGTTATTGTTGATATGCCTGTTACGGCAACAGATGGTTTTACTGCGACTAAAGATGTGAAAATGAATGACATTGCAAAGCAATATTACAAAGATATCGATGTCATTGATTTTAATCAAGTTGCCAACCAACAAAAATATCAAAAAATGCTTGCCAACTTTGTATCTAAATATAAAGTAGACGGTATTTCGATGTATCTATATCAAGATCATATGGATTTCACAGATATTTTACCAAAAGACATGATTAAAATGGCTATACTAAATGAAGTGAGTAGCGTAAAAGGCTTTGATTATGTAGAAAAAGGACAATCTACAAAAGATATTGCTCAAAGTTTTAAAACAACAGATCAAAAAATGCCAGCGACTTTTGAAGCGGATGAAATGTTAGCTGCTGATAATTTCTTTACACCTCGATTTACGAAATTCGCAGCGGATGAAAATATGTTTCCAGGTACAAGAATCAAGTTATTAATGGCGTACTTATATATTCAAAAACATCCAGTTGCAATGACATATGGTACAGAAATTGCAATGAATGGTAAAGATATGCCGGGTATTCATCAATTGTTAGACTTTAGAACAGAAAAAGAAGTAACTGATTACTTAAAAACAACATCAGAAGTTTTACATAAGTACCGAGCTTTATATACTGGAGAAGCAAAAATCATATACAATAAAGAAGGAAATCAAGTGATTCGTTTTGATACGAATGATGTTGACTATATTTTTAACATTAACAATACAAGTAAATCAACAGCCGTGAATTTAGATAAGACTTATGTTGAAAAAGGTAAAATGTTATCAGGTTTATTAATTGGTGATAGAGTTTATGAAAAAGATGGACAATACAAATTGATCACGAATCGTGAAGAAGCGGAGTTGTACGCAGTGATTAATGAGCGCGGATTAAACTATGGTTATATCATTGCAGCTGCTACAATCATCATTTTATTCACTATATTTATAGTACTGGTAGCTAAAAAATCAAAACGAAAACAACAAATATCATAATTAAAATATAAGAGGCACTAAAATGTATTTTCACATTTAGTGCCTTTTAATTTGGAGATTTTATTAATGTTTTATTCAATTAATAGGCTTGAGCTTTATAACCAATCATATTAATAATATCTTTAGGTGATGCATAGGGTGGACTGTAGGCAATTTCTACATCCATTAATTCATCAACTGTAGCAGATTTTTTCATTAACGTTGATAAAATATCAATGCGTTTATCAACACCATGCTTACCACACGCACTGGCTCTTAATAATTTTCGTGAAGATTTTTCAAAATGAACAATCAGCGTAATTGGTTGTGCATTTGGCATATACCCGGCGTTACTTTTTTGCGTTTGTTCAATAGTAACGACATCAAATTGATCTAAATCTTTTTCTTGTATACCTACAGAAGCAAAAGTTTGATCAAAGAGTTTTAATATACTTGTGCCAACAATACCTACAAAAGGTACTGGTTGTTGATTTTTTGTATTACGATCAATGTTTTTAGCGATAAGACTTGCTGCACGATGTGCTGGCCAAGCAAGTGCAAGTGGTGTTTTTAAATCAACGTGTGCGTAACTTAATTCTACGGCATCTCCAAGTGCATAAATATTTTGTACGTTCGTTTGGAAAAATGGATTGACTTTAATATGCTTTGATTCTGTTTTTTCAATTTGTTTTGGCAAAAATGCTGTGTTCGGCTGAATACCAATCGCAGAGATGATCATGTCATATGAAGCGATTTTTCCGGATTTAAAAATGACTTTTTTACCATCAAGTTGTTTTACTTCATCATCAAGTTGAATATGCACACCATTTTCTTTTAAAAGTGGCGCAATATTTTTACGAATCGCTTTATCAGCATTTTTAAATAAATCTTGATTGCGATGGACTAACGTAACATCCAAACCTCGTATTTTTAAGTTTTCAACCATTTCTAAACTAATATATCCTGCACCAATAACAAGTGTAGTTTGTACGTTTTCCTTTTTAATATAGGCTTCAATCTTGTCTGTGTCTTCTAAATTTCTAAGAGAGAAGACGTGTGGAGCATTCAGTTGTGGTAATGTCACAACTTTTGCACCAGGTGATAATATTAAATAATCATAAGCATCATTAATATCTTTTTCATTTTTAATATCATGAATGGTTAAAGTTTGTTTTATTGTATCTATACTAGTGACTTCATGATAAGTATGCACAGTGATATTTTTATTTTCTAAAAATTGTTGAGGGTTTGATTGAACTAAGGATGATCGATCTTCAATGACATTACCTAAATAGTAAGGTAGGCCACAATTGGCAAAACTCATATCTCGATCTTTTTCATATATCGTAATTTCAATATTGGGATTGATACGTCGCAATTGAGATGCAACTGTTGCACCACCTGCGACGGCCCCTACAATAATGACTTTCATAGTGACACCTCCTAATATATTTTAATTTAAATATTTAACTTTAATTTTTAATTTAGAATTATAAATTAAAGTATTCTTCTAAAAATTGGCCGATACCATCTTCATTATTCGAAGCAGTTACACAATCAGCGACAGCTTTTAACTCACGAATGGCATTGCCCATTGCGACACCTGTTCCAGCATATTTGATCATTTCATAATCATTATCTTCATCACCAAAAGCGATAATATTTTTACGATCAATATTTAAATAATCTTTAGCAATTTCAATACCAACTGCTTTATTGATACCCTTTTGAACAATTTCAATAACGGGATAAGGTGCACCCCATCGTCTATGTTCTAAATGTTCGGCATAAACTTCATCTAAATGTTTATATATATTTGGTATTTCAATTTCTTCTGCTTGAATCAAAATAGATGTTGGTCCTTCTTGAATGGCTTTAACCAAATCTCCACTTAATATTTGTGGATTACCCATGCTAAATCCTTCAAAAAGAATTTCATCATGATAGTGTAAATATACGTGATCTTTAATTTCTGCAATGATATTTTTAATATTTAATTCAGGAATCTTTTTAAATATTTCATGCGCAACATCTAAATCTAAAGGTGTATGATGTGTTTTAAATGTCATATCAGTAGGATGATGTACAAAGGCACCATTGAAATTAACGATTGGTGTCGTCATGCCAAGTTCTTGATAGTATATTTGACTTGCGCGATAAGGACGACCCGTTGAAATCATAATTTCATGCCCTAAAGCCTTTAATTGAAGTAATATATTTTTTGTTTTTGTAGTAATGACCTTTTCGTCATTTAATAAAGTGCCATCTAAATCTAGGCAAATTAAATGTTTATCCATATTAATACCTCCAAAATGTCATATGTCCATCATATCATTTTATTGGATAAAGGTAATAGATTTGATATAGTTATACTTATAATAAAGATAGTGAGGTGACAATTATGGAAGAAGCAATGAAAGATAGTTTAATGGGTGCATTAGAAAATGTTATTGATCCAGAATTAGGTATAGATATCGTTAATTTAGGTTTAGTTTATCACGTTGATATGGATGATGATGGATTAGTTACTGTAGAAATGACTTTAACATCAATGGGATGTCCAATGGGACCTCAAATTATTGATCAAGTGAAAACTGCACTTGGTGAATTACCAGAGGTTAAAGAAACGGAAGTAAACATCGTTTGGAATCCACCTTGGTCTAAAGATATGATGAGTCGCTATGCGAAAATTGCATTAGGTGTAAGTTAAAAAAGAAGCAAAAACCATTTCAGCGGTTTTTGCTTCTTTTATTCTATGCGACAAATATTGATTGGACAATTTTCACAATTGATTTCATCCTTCAAATATTGCATGTCTAATATAGTGATTCTTTTACCTTCTGTTTTGATAACATTTTTACTCTTTAATTCACTGATCATACGGTTGACACTTTCACGTGTTGTGCTGCAGAAGTTCGCTAATTCATTGTTTGTTAAATCGACATTGAGTAACATTCCTTCATCTGTATATGTGCCATATGTGTTAGATAAACGAATTAATGTGGAATAAAGGGCACCTTTTTTTCCTAAAGTAAATAAATCACGGAAGCGGTACTCTTGTTTAGCATTCTCATTTTGAATGAACAACAGCCACTCATATTTTAATACTTCATCATTTAAAATGGCGTTTTCAAATTGAACCACAGGCATTTTATAGACTGTAGTTTTCGTTTTTGTGCGTGCAAACAATGAATGTTTTTTAGCACCACAGAATAATGTTGTCGTACCAAAGATACTTCTAGGTCCTAACATCTTCAATGAAAATTCTTTCCCATCCTCTAGAACACGATTAATCAAAACATTACCTTCTTGAATTAAGTAAATCGTATCAGAAGGATCTTCAGCTTGATAAATGAATTGATGATGGTCATACGTCTCTATTTTGCCTTCTTCTTTTATAAAGTTTATGATACTTGTTGCCTCTCGGAAATCTACTTGCATCAAAGTATCACCTCTCTTCTTCATTTTTCTTTTAAACATTGAGTACAAATTGGTAATACAAAATTAATTATATCATTGAAATGTATCTTTTGATAAATTATCTAAAAAAAATTTTAAAATGAGTGTTTTTATTTGAAAAGTAAAATAAAAGGGACTATAATCAAATTAAGGTCAAAGAAGGTCAAACTTCTTAGGCGAATATTTCAAAGAGGTGATTTTATGAATCTCGATCAAATGACATATAACGTACAAAATGCAATTCAGTTTGCCCAAAACGAAGCAGTTGAAATGAAACAACAACAAATTGAAACCGAACATTTAATCAAACATTTCCTAGTTAATAGTGATAATATGCTCCAAACAGTTTTTGAAAGAGCAAATATAGATATAAAGCAATATGAAACTTTAATACAGCAGGCCCTTCAAAAATATCCACAAGTTGAAGGTGAAAACATTCAATATGGCAGTTATTTATCTCAAAATTTAAATACTGTACTTAATGAAGCAAATCAACAAATGAAAACTTTTGAAGATGAATATGTATCGGTTGAACATATCATTATGGCATTGATCACGAAACACACATTAACAAAAGATTTTATTGGGAATAAACAAGATGTGATTAAAGAAATTATTATGAATATTAGAGGGGGTAACAAAGTGACTACACAAAATCCTGAAGTACAATACGAAGTGCTTAAAAAATATGGCCGTGACTTAGTTGAAGAAGTTAAAAAAGGTAAAATGGATCCTGTCATAGGACGTGACGAAGAAATTAGAAATACGATTAGAATTTTAAGTCGTAAAACGAAAAACAATCCTGTTTTAATTGGTGAACCCGGTGTTGGTAAAACTGCGATTGTGGAAGGATTGGCACAACGTATTGTTAAAAAAGATGTGCCTGATTCACTTTTAAATAAAACGATTTTTGAATTAGATTTATCAGCATTAGTAGCCGGTGCAAAATTTAGAGGTGAATTTGAAGAAAGATTAAAAGCAGTATTAAAAGAAGTAAAAGAATCGAATGGTGAAATCATCTTATTCATTGATGAAATTCATATGCTGGTAGGTGCAGGTAAAACAGATGGCGCGATGGATGCTGGTAATATGCTTAAACCAATGCTTGCACGTGGGGAGTTACATTGTATTGGTGCAACAACGTTGAATGAATATCGTGAATACATTGAAAAAGATTCGGCATTGGAACGACGTTTCCAAAAAGTATTAGTTAAAGAACCGGATTTAGAAGATACAATTTCTATCTTACGTGGTTTAAAAGAACGTTATGAAGTCCATCACGGTGTACGAATTCAAGATAACGCTTTAGTAGCAGCTGCAGAGTTAAGTGATCGCTATATCACAGATCGTTTCTTACCAGATAAAGCGATTGATTTGGTAGACCAAGCTTGTGCAACCATTCGTACTGAGATGGGATCAAACCCTACAGAATTAGATGCGGTTAATCGTCGTGTACTACAATTAGAAATTGAAGAAAAAGCATTAAAGTCAGAAAAAGATGCTAGAAGTAAATCGCGTTTAGAAGAACTGCAAAGGGAATTAGCAAATGAAAAAGAAAAGCAACAACAATTAAACGCACGTGTTGAGAAAGAAAAAGGTCAAATTGCGATTGTTCAAGAAAAACGAGCAGAACTTGACCGATTAAGAAAACAATTAGAAGAAGCACAAACGAATTATGACTTGGCAAAAGCATCAGAATTACAATATGGTGCCATTCCTAAAATTGAAAAAGAATTAACTGAACTTGAAAATAATTTAATTGAAGAAACGAAAGGTACTGATCGATTAATTCGTGAAGTTGTTACCGAAGAAGAAATCGGATATATCGTTTCGCAATGGACAGGTATTCCAGTGAGTAAATTAGTTGAAACCGAGAAAGAAAAATTACTTAAACTATCAGATATACTTCATGAACGTGTTGTAGGGCAAGATGAAGCGGTTGATTTAGTTGCAGATGCTGTGGTTCGTGCTAGAGCTGGGATTAAAGATCCAAATCGTCCAATCGGTAGTTTCTTATTCTTAGGACCAACAGGTGTTGGTAAAACAGAACTTGCAAAAACATTAGCATCAACAATGTTTGATTCTGAAAAACATATGATTCGTATCGATATGAGTGAGTATATGGAAAAACATGCAGTAGCAAGATTAATTGGTGCACCTCCAGGTTATGTGGGTTACGAAGAAGGTGGACAATTAACAGAAGCGGTTAGACGTAATCCATATTCAGTCATCTTATTGGATGAAGTTGAAAAAGCACATAGTGATGTATTTAACGTATTGTTACAATTGTTAGATGAAGGTCGATTAACGGATTCAAAAGGTCGTGTTGTAGACTTTAAAAATACAATCATCATTATGACAAGTAATATTGGTTCACAATATTTACTTGATGGGATTCAAAATGATGAAATTACAAATAAAGCAAGAAAGTTAGTAATGGATAGCTTACATGCATACTTTAAGCCTGAAATATTGAATCGTATGGACGATATTGTATTGTTTAAACCATTATCTGCAAATGATATGACATACATTGTTGATAAATTAATTATGCAATTGAATATGAGATTAATGGATCAACATTTAGAAGTAAAAGTATCTGACGAAGTGAAACATTGGGTAGCAAAAGAGGCTTATGAACCACAATTTGGTGCAAGACCATTAAAACGATTTGTACAACGTCATATTGAAACGCCACTTGCTAGAAATATCATTCGTGAAGGGTATCCTGAAGGTACAGTTATTGAAGTGGGATTATCAGATAACGGTGTGACATTTAATGTAATGTAAATAAAAAGTTTAAAATAAAAAAATAAAAGCGTCTGAGCATTCAGACGCTTTTATTAGTGTTCGTGATGTTGTGGAATTGGTTCATTTGGAATAAGTGCTGCGACAATCACTGCTAACGCACCAAATACAACTCCCATAATTGAAGCGAAATCTAAGTTTAAATCATGTCCGCCACCTAAACTCATTAAAACGAAGTTAACCATTTGAACTAAAATAAATGCCCAAACGAATGTCATAATATATTGCATATTCATAATCCTCCACATTGTGTTATATTAATTATTATAACGATGTACATAATAATTGTATACCCTTACAGTGAGGTTACTATGAAAAAAATCATCCTTTTCTTTTCGTTCTTCTTTTTGTTGCTTGGCATTTTAGTATATATTTCCTATCCGAAAAACCAACCAATGAATACTGTTGCCTTTATGTTTCCAGATAATATTAATGACCAAACATGGGGAACAGAAGGTTATAAAGCTATGCAAGAAATTGCTCAAAAATATGATGCAAATTTATATTTCGAACAAAACGTCAATACAGAAAGTAAAATTGAACGTCAAATTAATTTATGGGCTGAGCGTGAAGTCAATATCATTTATGGACAAGGTAGTGAATTTGAAAAGTCATTTAATAAATTTGCCAAGAAGTATCCAAATATCCATTTTGTGTTTCTAAATGGTGAAAGTCAACACCGCAATGTAACAGCGATAAATATTGACGGTTATGCCCAAGGTTTTTTTGCGGGGATTGTTGCAAGTCGATCTTCACATACAGGGAATATAGGAGTGATTGGTGCATTTAAGACACAACCTGAAATAAAAGGTTTTATCCAAGGTGCTCACTATGATAATCCTAATATTAAAATCATTGCAAATTACGTAGGTACATGGAGTTATTTTCGTAAATCAGGACAAATCACAAAAGACATGATTCAACATGATAAAGTAGATGTCGTTTATCCAGCAGCTGATGGTGTAAGTGTCGAATCGTTATTGATGGTCAAAGCTATGAATAAAAAAGCAATTGGCTATATCATGGATCAATCCCATTATGGTGATTTTGTATTGACAAGTACCATTCAAAATATATCAACAACTTATCAAGATATTGCTGATAAATATGTAAGAAATAATTTACTCGGTGGTACTAAGCATTATGGCATGAGCGAAAATATTTCCACTTTAGGACCTATTTCAAAAAAAGTAGATTTAAAAACTAAAAATGATATCGCAACAATGATTAAACATTTCAAAGAAACGAATTTATTACCTGATCACAAAAAACTACCACAATCAGACGTCCATGTTTATACAAAACAATATAATTTGAAACCACAAAAATAGAACAACAAATCAATTGTTGTTCTTTTATTTTTGTGGTAAATTAGTACCTGGTAATAAAACTATGTAATAATTGTTTGTTGAAAATAATAGAAGCAAAATGAAAGCAATATTAAGCATAAAAAAGGATTAAAAAAGCGAATGTATGAAATATACAAAAAGTAATCTTAAGAAATGGGTGGAACAATGAACGTAGGTATTATTGGAATCGGTACATATGTGCCTGAAAACATTATAACGAATGAGCATTTTGAGTCATATTTAGATACTTCTGATGAATGGATTACAAAAATGACTGGGATTAAAACACGTCGATTTGCAGATGATGATATGGATACGAGTGATATGGCAGTGATTGCAACCCAAAAAGCGATTGAGGATGCAGGGATTCAAAAAGAAGCAATCGATTTAATCATTACTGCTACATCATCTGGTAATCATACATTTCCTAGTGTATCCTGTATAATACAAGAAAAATTGGGTTTAAATCCTGTTCCTGCAATGGATCAACTTGCTGCATGTTCAGGGTTCATATACAGTTTAATTACCGCTGAACAATTTGTTAAATCAGGTACTTGCAAAAATGTATTGGTCGTAGGTAGTGAAAAATTGTCAAAAATAACGGACTTAAATGATAGGAATACAGCGATGTTATTTGGAGACGGTGCTGCGGCAGTTGTTGTTTCGGAAGTTAGTGAAGGAAAAGGATTTATAGCTCATGAATGGGGAAGCGATGGTAGTGGTGGCCAATATTTATTTGATAATGTTGAAACGGGTTATATCAATATGAATGGTAGAGAAGTATTTAAATTTGCTGTAAGAATAATGGGAGACATATCAACTAAAGTCGTTGAAAAAGCAAATTTAACTGCAGATGAGATTGATATGTTTATCCCACATCAAGCAAATATTCGTATTATGGAAGCCAGTCGTGAACGTCTTGGTATTCCAAAAGAAAAAATGAGTGTAACAATTGATCAATACGGTAATACCTCAGCTGCGAGTATCCCTTTGTCAATCATGCATGAATTAAAAAATGGTAAGATTAAAGACGGCTCAAAATTAGTGTTAGTAGGTTTTGGTGGCGGATTAACATATGCAGGTATGACGATGGTTTGGGGTAAGTAAGTGATGTTACTTGATGGTTTAATAAAATTTAAATATATTTAATATAATAATAATTTATAAATCAAAGAATTATTAATTTAGGAGGTCAATATGAGAAAACGTGTAGTGATTACAGGTATCGGTGCATTAAGTCCAATAGGCAATGATGCAAAAACAACATATGAAAATGCAGTTAAAGGAATTAATGGTATTGCGCCAATTACGAGAGTCAATACGGACGATTTAAATGTAAAAGTTGGTGGTGAATTAAAAGACTTTAATATAGAAGATTATATTCCATTAAAAGAAGCAAGAAGAATGGATCGTTTTACCCAATATGCAATTGTGGCAGCGAGACAAGCAGTGAAGGATGCCAAACTTGATATAAATGAAGAAAATGCAGAAAGAATTGGTGTTTGGATTGGATCTGGTATTGGCGGTATGGAAACGTTCGAAAACTCATATGATGCCCTAATTAATAAAGGACCTAGAAGAGTGAGTCCATTTTTTGTACCGATGATGATACCAGATATGGCTGCAGGTCAAGTCTCTATCGATTTAGGTGCCAAAGGACCTAATGGATGTACAGTAACAGCATGTGCAACAGGGACAAACTGTATTGGTGATGCATTAAGAATCGTTCAATACGGTGATGCAGACGTCATGATTGCAGGGGGTACAGAAGCACCGATTACTAGATTATCATTAGCAGGATTTAGTTCAAACAAAGCATTATCTACAAATGATGATCCTGAAACAGCATGCCAACCATGGCAAGATGGTAGAGATGGTTTTGTCATGGGGGAAGGGGCAGGTGTCGTCATATTAGAATCGCTTGACCATGCATTAGCACGTGGTGCAGACATTTATGCAGAAGTGGTGGGATATGGTAATAATGCCGACGCACATCATATTACTGCACCAGCGCCAAATGGAGAAGGTGGCGTTAGAACAATGAAGATGGCATTAAAAGATGCAGGCATTGAACCAGAACAAGTACAATATATCAATGCTCATGGTACAAGTACACCTATTGGCGATTTATATGAAACAATGGCGATAAAAACGACGTTTGGAAATCATGCAAAAGATTTATTGGTGTCATCAACAAAATCAATGACGGGCCATTTACTAGGTGCAACAGGTGCGATTGAAGCAATCATTACGGCTTTAACGATTAAAGAAGGTAAAGTGCCACCAACAATTCATCAACAAACATATTCAGAAGAATTTGATTTGAATTATGTTCCAAATAAAATGGTAGAAAAAGAAATTGAATATGCTTTATCAAATTCATTAGGATTTGGTGGACATAATGCAGTATTAGTTTTAAAAAAATATTCGGAATAAAGTCATAAGAAATATAACAATAAAGAAAAAAGATATAAACAAAAAAAGATATAAACAAAAAAAGAGTATGAATGATTACTTTACATCATTCATACTCTTTTTTTTAATGATTTATAAAATAATAGAAATAATAAGTGTCAAAATAACAAGTGTTAAAGAAATAAGAATTAAAGGCATTGTAATCGCATATTTATCTTGACGAATACGTAGTTCTTTCTTATATAAAGGATCTTCATCCATTGCTTCTTTCATACGTTTAGGTGCCATTACATAGTTAAATCGTCTAAACGAATGCCCTATAATACTAAATGCCCCATCAGAGAAAATTAATAAAAATAATCCAATACATAAACCAAAAAGTGAAACCATAAAAATACCATTTAATAGTTGTGTAGCATTAAAACCCAAAAATAAAGCATAAAAGCAGCCTAACAAAGTTTCTATCATAAAAATGATTCCATAATATTTCAATAATATAACCTCCTAGCATCTTTTTTATTATAAACAATATTCGCGGGTATTCATATGAAAATAAAAAATGTTTTGTAAAAGGTAGTTATTTTCTTAGATTATCAAAATGTTATTCACAATAATGTATAAAGATTCATTTATTTTTATTGCTTTAGTGCGTTGACTTGATTATTTTATAAAAAATTATAAATAAAAATGAATAAAAAAGTTGTTGATATTTTAATAGAGATGTATTTATAATATTATTAAATCTTCTGAAAATTGAAAGAATAGGAAGAATGAAAAATATTTCTATAATAAGTACTGCACAATGATTATATTTTTATAAGTCGTTGTATAAAAGTTAAAAAAGTAGTATGAATTGTAAGAAAATTTAGTTATTATAGAAATATAAATAAAAAGGAGTTTGAAGGGGAGGATTTAGTTTTATGTTAAAGTATGTGCTTAGACGAATTGGCTATATGATTGTAACATTATTCATTGTAGCAACATTTACATTCTTCTTAATGAAGTTAATGCCAGGTTCACCTTTTAATGATCAAAAGTTATCACCAGAACAAAAACAAATTATTAATGAAAAGTATGGATTAAATGATCCGATGCCAGTTCAATATATGAATTATTTAAAGAAAGTGGCAACAGGTGATTTTGGCGTATCATTCCAATATGATGGTAAATCCGTTACTGAATTAATTTTGCCACGTTTAGGGCCTTCTGCTGAAATTGGTCTTTATGCAATGATTATCGGTATTATTTGCGGTATTTTATTAGGTGTAATTGCAGCAGTAAAGCAAAATACATGGATGGATTATTTGGCAACGACCTTCTCGGTTTTTGCAATTTCAGTACCTTCATTCGTATTAGCAGTTTTATTACAATATTTCTTAACAGTAAAAGTTCAAATGTTCCCTGTAGCAGGATATGAAGGATTCAACTATGCAGTATTACCTGCTGTCGCATTATCTGCAGGGGTAACCGCAACGATAGCACGTTATATTCGTTCAGAGATGATCGAAGTTTTAAGTTCAGATTATATTACGTTAGCAAAAGCTAAAGGGAATTCAACAAGTAAAGTATTATTTGGACATGCTTTACGAAATGCATTGATTCCAATCATTACTTTAATCGGACCAATGACAGTTGGTATTTTAACGGGTGCATTAACAATCGAAACAATCTTTGGTATTCCAGGTTTAGGGGACCAATTCGTACGTTCGATTCAACAAAATGATTATCCAGTAATCATGGCGTTAAACTTGTTTGTTGCTTTCTTATTCGTAGCCGTATTATTAGTTGTTGATATTTTATATGGATTAATTGATCCACGTATTCGTGTGCAAGGAGGTAACAATTAATGAACAATGAATTAAATCACGCAGATTTACATCAAAATCTACAAACACCACCAGGTTCATTTGTATTAGTAGATAGAGCAGAAGTTAATGATGAGAAAATTGAACGTGAATCAAAAACCTTCTGGCAAGATGCTTGGATTCAATTAAAAGCAAACAAAGCCGCTATCGTTGGATTAATTGGGTTAATCTTAATTGTGATTATGGCTTTTGTAGGACCAATGATTTCAGGTCATACTTATCGTGCACAAAATATAGACAATGCAAACTTACCACCTAAAATTGAAATGCTAAAAAATGTACACTTCTTACCTTTTGATGGAAGAGATAAAGATGGCTTTGATGTGTATGAGAACCGCAACATTAAAGAGTCTTATTGGTTTGGTACAGATAGACTTGGTCGTGATATTTTCACACGTGTATGGAAAGGTACTCAAGTTTCAATTTTAGTAGGTGTAGTTGCTGCTTGTTTAGACTTACTATTTGGTATTACTTACGGATCTATTTCAGGCTTCTTTGGCGGAAAAGTAGATACCATAATGCAACGTATTATAGAAATTATTGCTTCAATTCCAAACTTAATTGTCATGATTTTATTCGTTATCGTTTTTGATGCAAGTATAATAACAATTATTTTAGCGATGTGTTTAACAGGTTGGATTGGTATGAGTCGTATCGTTCGTGGACAATTTTTAAAGTTAAAGAACCAAGAATTCGTTATGGCATCTAGAACTTTAGGGGCTTCTAATTCAAGTTTAATTTTTAAACACATTTTACCAAATACTTTAGGGCCAATCATTGTTACTGCAATGTTCTCAGTACCTGGTGCAATTTTCTTCGAAGCTTTCTTAAGCTTTATCGGTTTAGGTATTCCTGCACCAGCAACATCATTAGGTTCATTAGTAAATGATGGGCGTAAAATGTTATTAATTCACCCATATCAAATGTTCATTCCATCATTTGTTTTAAGTATGTTAATCTTATGCTTCTACTTATTTGGTGATGGTGTACGTGATGCCTTTGATCCAAAAATGCGTAAATAAGGAGGAAATGTAGAATGGCTGAAAGAATTTTAGAAGTTAAAAATTTAAAAGTTTCCTTCGATATTAACGCGGGGGAAGTTCAAGCAGTACGTGGAGTTGATTTCCACTTAGATAAAGCTGAAACTTTAGCAATTGTTGGTGAATCAGGTTCTGGTAAATCAGTAACAACTAAAGCATTAATGCGCTTGTTACCAACACCACCTTCAAGAATTAAAGAAGGCGAAATTTTATTTGATGGTAAAGATTTAACGAAGTTATCAGAAAAAGAAATGCAAAAAGTACGTGGGAAAGACATTTCAATGATCTTCCAAGATCCAATGACAAGTTTAAACCCAACAATGAAGATCGGTAAGCAAGTGATGGAACCATTAATTAAACACCAAGGTTTATCTAAAGCAGATGCAAAAGCACGTGCATTAGACATTTTAAACTTAGTCGGTTTACCAAATGCTGAAGGCCGTTTTAATAACTATCCACACCAATTCTCTGGTGGACAACGTCAACGTATCGTTATTGCAACAGCACTTGCTTGTGACCCTAAAATTTTAATTGCGGATGAACCTACAACAGCACTAGACGTTACGATTCAAGCACAAATTTTAGAGTTAATGAAAGATTTACAAAAGAAAATTGATACTTCAATTATTTTCATTACACACGATTTAGGTGTAGTAGCAAACGTTGCTGACCGTGTTGCAGTAATGTATGGGGGTCAAATTGTTGAGACAGGTACAGTAGATGAAATATTCTACAATCCGAAACATCC
The DNA here is from genome assembly GCF_004117835.1 of Macrococcus sp. DPC7161. Lineage (GTDB taxonomy): Bacteria > Bacillota > Bacilli > Staphylococcales > Staphylococcaceae > SDSC01. The sequence goes on from NZ_SDSC01000001.1 coordinate 36,956, forward strand.
ATATACTTGGGGGTTATTATCATCAATGCCAAGTTTAGATACTGAGCAAGATACGGAGTTACGTGCAATTCCAGGAACACCTCCTGATTTAATTAAACCACCTGTTGGTGATGCATTTGCACGTCGTTCAGAGTATGCATTACAGATTGACTTTGAACAAGAGCCACCTTGGTATCAAGTTTCAGAAACACACTTTGTAAAAAGTTGGTTAATGGATCCAGCAGCACCTAAAGTTGAGCCACCAGAAATGGTAAAACAAAAGTTACGCCCAATGCCTGGTGATTTTGCAGTTCCTAAAAAGGTAGAGGGGGTTAGTTTCTAATGAGTGAAAAAGATGTAAAAAACTTAGATGAAACAATTGAAAACCACACAATCGAAGATGGTCCAATTCAAGTCGATGAAAGTGAAATTAAAGAAGATGCATCTCAATATTCAGATGCTGAATTAAATAAAACCACATTAACTGCCGAAGAAAAAGCAGCTGCAGGTTACAAACCCTACGCTGAAGGCAAAACAAAGTTAATTGAAGTTAAAAACTTAAAACAATATTTTAATGTTGGAAAAAAGAATGAAGTTAAAGCCATTGATGATATTTCCTTTGATATTTATAAAGGTGAGACATTAGGACTTGTTGGTGAATCTGGTTGTGGTAAATCAACAACAGGACGTTCATTAATTAAACTTTATAACGCTACAGGTGGAGAAGTTTATTTTGATGGTACGGATATTCAATCGATTAAATCTAAGAAAGACTTATTGAAGTTTAATCGCCGTATGCAAATGATCTTCCAAGATCCATATGCATCTTTAAATCCAAGATTAAAAGTTATGGATATTATCGCTGAAGGTATTGATATTCATAAATTAGCTAAAAATAAACAAGATCGTGCGAACCGCGTCTATGAATTATTAGAAACAGTTGGTTTAAATAAAGAACACGCGAACCGTTACCCACATGAGTTCTCAGGTGGACAACGTCAACGTATTGGTATCGCACGTGCACTTGCTGTAGAACCAGACTTTATTATTGCCGACGAACCAATTTCAGCACTTGATGTATCGATCCAAGCACAAGTTGTTAACTTAATGCAAAGATTACAACGTGAACGTGGTATTACATTCTTATTTATTGCTCATGACTTATCAATGGTTAAATATATTTCTGACCGTATCGGTGTAATGTACTTTGGTAAATTAGTTGAATTAGGACCAGCGGATGCAATATATGCGAATCCATTACACGAATACACGAAGTCATTATTATCTGCAATCCCACTACCAGATCCAGAATCTGAAAGAACACGTGTAAGAAAGACATACAATCCTGATATTCATGCTTACACTGCAGATGATGTATTAGAATTACGTGAAGTGGCTCCTGATCATTTCGTGTATTGTTCGCCAAAAGAGTATGAAATTTTAAAACAAAACTACAATCACGATTACAAATAATGTTAAAGTATGCAAGATGAATATAAATAACACTGCACAATAAAATTTTGTGCAGTGTTATTTTTATGTCTTAAATTGCATAAATAGAAAGAAATATGAAACTTTAGTGCGTTAAACTGTATAATTATAAATAAAACAAAAATTCAAAAAATCAAAAAAATGTATAAAAAAGTATTGTCATACACGGATTTATAAAATATAATTAATACAAATCTTCTGAAAATTGAAACAGAGATTTATTATTATGTTGGGGGGCAAACATTATATGAAAAAGAGTATGTCGTTGTTATTAGTTTTCATCATGGCATTATCTGGTGTACTTGCTGCATGTTCTGGCGGTGGAAAAACAGATAAAAATGCTCAAGTATTAAATCTTTATGAAGGCTCTGATATTCCTTCAATGGACTCATCTTTAGCAACTGACCAAGTATCATTTAACGTATTTAACCAAGTAATGGAAGGTTTATATACGTTAGATAAAAATGATAAAGCGATTCCTGGTGTTGCAGAAGGTGAACCTAAAAAGTCTAAAGACGGTAAAACTTGGACAATCAAGTTACGTAAAGATGCAAAATGGTCTAACGGTGACCCTGTTACTGCAAAAGACTTCGAATTTGCTTGGAAACGTACTTTAGATCCTAAAACAGCATCTGAATATGCATACATTATGATGGATATTAAAAATGCACAACAAGTTAACGAAGGTAAAATGAAACCTGATCAATTAGGTGTTAAAGCGATTGACGATAACACTTTAGAAATCCAATTAGAGAAAAACAAACCATACTTTAAAGAATTATTAGCATTTGGTGTGTTCTTACCACAAAATGAAAAATTCGTTAAATCTAAAGGGGATAAATACGGTACTTCAAAAGAAAACACTGTATACAATGGTCCTTTCGTATTAAGCAAATGGGAAACTGAAAAAGCTTTCCAATTAAAACCAAACAAAAAATATTGGGATGCTAAAAAAGTAAAATTAACAGAAGTTAACTACACAATCGTAAAAGATAACCAAACAGCTTTAAATTTATTTGAAACAAACAAAATCGACCGTGTTGGTTTAACATCTGAAAACGTAGATAAATACAAAAAAGATCCTAAATTCTCAACAAAATTAGGTACTTCAACGTATTTCATTCGTATTAACCAAAAGAAAAACCCAGACTTAAAGAACAAAAATTTACGTTTAGCGATTGCAAAATCAATTGATAAAGATCGTTACGTTAAAAAATTATTAAACAACGGTTCTGAGCCTATCGATACTTTAAACCCTAAAAAGTTTACAGAACATGATGGTAAAGACTTCGTAGATGGCGTGAAATCACCATTAAACTACGACAAAGCAGAAGCTAAAAAGTACTATGACAAAGCGAAAAAAGAACTTGGTAAAGACAAATTCACATTCGAATATTTAACTTATGATGCAGATGAGTCAAAAACTGCTGCTGAATATGTTAAAGAACAAATTGAAACTAACTTACCTGGTGTAACTTTAAAAATTAAACAACAACCATTTAAACAAAAATTAGAATTAGAATCTAAATTAAACTATGAATTATCATTCTCTGGTTGGGGTCCAGACTATCCAGACCCAATGACATTTGATGATATGTTCGTTACTGATGGTGCACATAACCAAACTGCATGGTCAAATAAAGACTTCGACAAACTAATCGAAGATGCTAACGGTCCATTATTATCAGATATTCCTAAACGTTGGACTACTTTACAAGAAGCTGAAACTAAATTATTAAGTGATGCTGTAATCGTTCCAATGTACCAAGCTGGATCAGCACGTTTAGTTCAACCATACGTGAAAAACTATGTTGTTCACAAATTTGCTGGGGACACAACTTTAAAAGAAACTTATATTGAAGGTAAAAAATAATTCGTTTCTTAATAGAAATGAGGCGGTGTATATGCACCGCCTCATTTTTTGTTATATAAATCTAAAACAAATATTAATATTAAAATTAATGTACAATTTAATTTTTAATTAGTTATTCAGAAATGAAAGGTAAATAATCTATTTTTTTCTAAAGGTAAAGATTTTTGCAATGTGTCCAATAAAATTACTTGAATTCATTGAAGAAACGTACGACATCGCATTTTGTGCGTAAGTTTCATCTTCTCTCCCTTTAAGTCCAGGTTGATCCCAGTCTTTATGTCCAGTACGACCTTCAGGGTTATGCTCACCATGATGTTTCGGTGGCCAGTTTTTATTTTCAGTCATATAACCATCTCCTTTTTTTCATTATATAATGAAAATGACAATAATAACCTTAATATAACCTTAATTTTGAAACATAAAAAAACAACCAAATATTTTGGTTGTTTAAAAAATTATCTTCTTTTTCTACCTAAGCCCATTGCATTTTCCATTTTCTTTAACATTTTATATGCTTTCTTGTTTGCTTTTTCAGCACCTTTATCTAAAATGTCATCTAAAATTTCTGGGTGATTCATATAGTATTCATATTTTTCTTGGAATGGTGTAATAAAGTCCACCGTGATTTGTGCAAGGTCACCTTTAAAGTCACCATATCCTTTTCCTTCATATTTTTTCTCTATACTTTCAATTGATTCTCCAGTAAAAATTGAATACATTGATAATAAGTTTGAAATGCCTGGCTTATTTTCTTTGTCATATTTAACAATACCGTCAGAATCAGTCACTGCAGATTTGATTTTTTTAGCGACAGTATTAGGTGGGTCTAATAATGAAATAAAGCCTTTAGTATTTGAGTCCGATTTACTCATTTTTTTAGTTGGCTCTTGTAAACTCATGACACGACCGCCAACTTTAGGCATGCGTATTTCTGGAATAGTAAAGATTTCATTGTATCTGTTATTGAAGCGTTCTGCTAAATCACGTGTTAATTCTAAATGCTGTTTTTGATCTTCACCAACGGGCACAATATTAGTACCATAAAGTAATATATCTGCAGCCATTAATGGTGGATATGTAAGTAAACCTGCAGGAATGCCTTCTTTACGGTCTTTTGCTTTATCTTTATATTGTGTCATACGCTCTAATTCGCCGATTGTAGAAATTGATGTTAACATCCAGCCTGCTTGTGCATGTGCAGGAACTTCAGATTGAATGAATAAAGTAGCCTTATCAGGATCAATGCCACTTGCTAAATAAATCGCTGCTAATGTGCGAATATTTTTTCTTAAAGCTGTTTTGTCTTGTGGTACTGTAATTGCGTGTTGATCAACGATACAAAAATAACAATCGTATTGATCTTGAATTTCTACAAATTGTTTTAATGCGCCGATGTAATTCCCAATCGTTGGGATACCACTTGGTTGAATACCTGAGAATAAAGTTTCCATCTTTTTCACCTATCTTTTTTATAATAGGTTTATTGTACTATAAAATGACGAGCTTCGCATATTTCTATTGTATTTTGTTGCTATATTGTGACAGTTTTAATTGGAAATGTTGTAAACAATGGAATAGGTCGAATGGTGTATTGACTTATGTATATATAGGTTTATAATGAGCGTATATTAGTTATGAAAGATTTGATAACCTGTATTGAAAAACAATTCAGAATTTTTTAATTAAATTTTCGATTTATTAGGATTTTCTCATTTAATTTTAATGTTTTGAATTTATAATAAACATATCAAGTTAGCAAATAGAAAAATAAAGAAATCACGACAATGAAAACCGTGTTTATAGTGTATAAATTCGGGTATAGAATAATTGTCAACGATTTAATATCTAACTGATAAATAAACATTTAGGAGAGTGAGATGTATGGTAACATTATTTACTTCACCAAGTTGCACATCTTGCCGTAAAGCGAAAGCATGGTTACAAGAACATGATATTCCGTATACGGAGCGTAATATTTTTTCTGAGAACTTAACAATTGATGAAATTAAAGCGATTTTAAGAATGACTGAAGATGGAACGGATGAAATTATTTCTACACGTTCTAAAACATTCCAAAAATTAAATGTAGATATCGATGCATTACCGCTTCAAGATTTATATGAAATTATCCAAAAAAATCCTGGTCTTTTACGTCGACCAATTATTTTAGACGAAAAACGTTTACAAGTAGGATATAACGAAGATGAAATTCGTCGTTTCTTACCACGTAAAGTACGTACGTTCCAATTATTAGAAGCACAACGTATGGTTGATTAATTACAGCTACTTTTGTAGCTGTTTTTTTTATGTTTTCATTACGGTTTAATATTTTAGTTTCCCTTAAATTGTGGCGAAATGACAGCTTTAAATGAAATAAATTATAAATTAATTTCATTTGAATCGGAGTCTACTTATTTGAAAGCAAATGATTGTCAACTTCAATACGGATAGGGTACAATGAATGTACTATTCATTCAGATTGGAGGAATGAACATGCGTATTGAACGAGTGAATGAATCTACGATTAAATTTTATTTAACTTATGCTGATATAGAAGAACGTGGTTTTAATCATAATGAGCTATGGACATCACGTAAAAAAGGTGAAGAATTCTTTTGGCGCATTATGGAAGAAGTAAACCAAGAAGAAGAGTTTGTTGCAGAAGGACCATTATGGATACAAGTACATGCATTCGATAAAGGGATTGAATTTGTCGTTACGAAATCTAAACAAAACGATGTCATGCAATTACCTGAATCGTCAGAAGATCATTTAGAATATCATATGAGCGAATTTTTGCGTAAGATCATGAAAGAAGATGCTGAAATGAACGAAATGATGTCTGAGTTAAATGCACAAGTTGAACCATCTGTTTCAATGGATTTCCTAGTTGAGTTCCCAGATTTAGAATCTGTGATTCAATTTAGTCATGCCAACTTCGAAGTTTATGGTATTGAAGATTTATTATATTCATTTGAAAATAAATACTATTATTATGTTGAATTTCAAGCATTGCCAGAAGATATGATTGATGCTTATGTTGCCCATATTTTAGAATACGCAAATGACACTAGTGTTACAAAAGTTGTATTAGATGAATATGGTAAAATTATTATGAGTCATAATGTGAGAAATGAAGTTAAACGCTACTTTACATTAAATTAATTGGATTAACATTCCATTTATAAAATCTTTAGAAAATAAATAAAGAATTTGAATCACTTTCTACAATATATATAGTAGGGAGTGATTTTTTTATGTTATATGCCAAAAATGAAAACAACGAACTGATTCATGCTTCAAAGGCAAGTAAAAATGAGCGTTACTTTTGTACATGTTGTTCAAAACCTGTGTTATTAAAACAAGGACAATATAAACGTGCGCATTTTGCGCATGAAGTGTTGCATGATTGTTTTAATTTTTCAATTAAGAAAGAATCTAGTGCACATTTGTTTTGCAAACAACACATTTATCAATTGGTGAATGAAGGTGATTGTCATCTTGAGTATTATATGCATGAAATCGAACAAATACCTGACGTATTTTTGCGGCCGAACATTATTTTTGAAATTCAGCTATCCGTTATCTCTACTGAAATGATTTATATGAGAACAAAAGGATTTCATGCGCTAGGACATCGGGTCTTTTGGATAGTTGATCATTCATCATTAAAATTTAAAAGTCAAACTGTGAAACTGAATGCGTTTCAACATGCGATGATTGAGCCCAATTTACTTTGCCTATTTTGTTTTGATTTTAAGCAAAATGTACTATATGCTCTATTGTTAACTGAATGTGTGAAATTAAATACATATCGCTATCAAAAAGTAGAGATTCAATCAAAATCAGATATTTTGAACTTAGTAAGCGATATGGCTAATTTGTATCAAAAAAATATATATCGCTTATCTCCAAGAGAAAAACAAAAATATATCAAACAATGTAAACAAAAACGTTCAGTATTAGAGCCAACATTAAGTGCACTTTATCAAATGCGTATGTCACATGATTTGCCAGAAATGATTGGCATCGTTTTACCATTACAAATATACATTAGAACGCATCCAATCGCTTGGCAAACCCAATTATTAAAAGCATTAAAATTTAATGAAAAGATTGATTATCGAAAGCTTTTACAAATACAAAGTCATATGTTGTATGGCATCACGGAAGAAGAAGTGATCAACAATTTACTTAAATCTTATTTTGGAATATTAAAGGAAATACGTGCAAATATGTTAGAAAAATGAGAAAATTGTTTTAATCATATCATTTTTAGAAATATAGGAGGTTATTATGACTGAAATTATGAAACGTTCAGAACAAAAAATAGAAAATACATGGGATTTAACGACGATTTATAAAGATGATCAAGCATTTGAAGCGGCTTTTGAAAAATTACAAGGTTATTTAGGTAAAGAGAATTCTGTTCAAGGTACATTAGGCCAATCTAGTGAAGCATTGCTTAATGCATTATTACTTGATGCTGAAATTGATGAGCAATTAAACAAATTATACGTATACGCACATTTAAAACACGATGAGGATACGACGAATCCAACATATACAGCATTTGAAGCACGAGCTGCAAGTTTAGCGAACGAATTCTCAGCGAGATGGAGTTTTATGTTACCTGAATTAATGCAAATTGACGAAGCAACATTAAAATCATTTATCGAAGAAAATAAAGGATTAGCACGCTTTAAATTTGATTTAGAACGCATTAATAAAAAACGTGAACATGTATTAAGTGATAAAGAAGAAAAAATTCTTGCACAAGCAGGAGAAGCATTATCAGCATCAAGTAATACATTTAGCATGTTTAATAATGCGGATTTAACATTTGAATCGATTCAAGATAAAGAGGGGAACACGCATCCACTTTCACATGGATCTTATATTCAATATTTAGAAAGTAATGATCGTACGTTAAGAAAAAATGCTTATGAATCAATGTATAGAGAATACGGTAAATTTAATAATACATTAAGCCAAACGTTAAGTGGTAAAGTCAAAGCGAGTGTATTTTCAAGTAAAGTAAGAAATTATCATTCTGCTCGTCATCAAGCATTATCGAATAATGATATTCCAGAATCAGTATATGATAATTTAGTGAAAACAGTGAATGATCACTTACCTTTATTACATCGATATACAGAATTACGTAAATCATTACTTCAGTTAGATGATATGAAAATGTATGATATGTACACTCCACTCGTTCAAGACGAAACATTTGAAATGAGTTATGAAGAAGCTAAACAATGGATGCTAGATTCTTTAAAACCAATGGGTGAATCTTATGTTAATGTTGTTAAAGAAGGCTTAAATAATCGCTGGGTTGATGTTTATGAAAACAAAGGGAAACGCAGTGGTGCTTATTCTTCAGGGACATATGGCACAAACCCATTTATTTTAATGAACTGGACAGATAATGTAAATAACTTATTTACTTTAACACATGAATTTGGTCATTCGGTACACAGTTATTTCTCAAGAGAAAACCAACCTTCAAATATGGCAGGCTATTCAATCTTTGTTGCGGAAGTTGCATCTACATGTAATGAAGCATTATTAGCGCATCACATGATGAATACATTAACTGATGAAAAGAAAAAATTATACTTATTGAATTATCAGTTAGATGGATTCCGTGGGACAGTATTCCGTCAAACAATGTTCGCAGAATTTGAGCATATTATTCACACATTAGTAGAAAATAATGAACCACTTACAGCAGAACGATTAAATAAAGAATATGCAGCATTGAATCAAAAGTATTACGGTGAAGCGGTTGAAACAGATGAGTGGATTCAATATGAATGGTCTAGAATACCACATTTCTACTACAATTATTATGTTTACCAATATGCGACAGGTTACTCAGCAGCATATGCATTAAGTTCACAAATATTAAATGAAGGTGCACCAGCTGTTGAGCGATATATTAATCACTTCTTAAAAGCAGGATCAAGCGATTATCCGATTGAAGTATTAAAAGCTGCTGGTGTTGATATGACAAGTCCAGAGCCAATTGAAAAGGCATGTAAAGTATTTGAAGAAAGATTAAATGAATTTGAAGCATTAATTAAAAAGTTAAAGTAATACTTACGGATAGGGGGATGTTTAGATAAATTTGAAATTCAAAGTTGTGAAAAGGTTTACAATGTGACACTTTTGTGACAAGTCATCTGATGAGTTGAATGCATGTTTGAATCATGCTATATTGTATACATGAAATTAATCACATACCAAACATACCCCTTTGTTTGAGTGAAGAATTTCTCCCATCCCCTTTGTTTAATACCGTGTATTCAGACACGGTATTTTTTTTTGCTATTTTTTCATAAAAAAGAATATAACTAAACATCGGCGCAGAAGTTGCCAATACGACAAAAACCGAAGCAAACAATAAATCAAAAAGCGATTTATTAGTTTGGCTTCGGTTTTTTTGCTTGTGTCAAAACACTTATGTACCTGACGCTCTTATATGACTTTCTTCTTCCAAAACAAATCATGTTCATAATGGACTTTTTCGATGATATTTCTGATTTTAAGTTTGTTCAATTCATTTAGTAATATATTTCTTGGCCATTCATAAATGACTTCAAGTTCTAGTTCACTCACCATTTCATGCTCTGTAATATAACATTCGAGATTTGGCGGTAAATCCTTTTCAACGGGAATGTCCATCAATTCATTAACGATGTATGTATAAATATGGTAAGGTTGAACACCTTCAACTTTTAATCCTTCATCTTCAATATGTTCATTAAAGAATACTAATGTAGGTGTTATAGTAATATCCATTTCGTTTGCAATGTGTTGATCACATTTAATTGCTTGTGTAACGTGTGGACTTTTAATGTCTTGTAAAAACATATCCACATCAAGTTTTGCCTTTTTGGCGCAATGCATTACAAGTTCTTTTGTAATGATATCTTGTTTAGGCATAATCTCATTTTGTATAAATCTTAAAAAGCGACTTGCTTTCTTTCTTCCTTGCATTTCAGCTGCCTTGTATGCAAGTGCGATATTATCTTCAAGTGATGAACTTTGTGCTTGGCATTTCGTTAAAACTTTCAATGATGGCAACAAAATATGTTTAATCTCTACATATTGATGATATTCAATTTGTAATTTTCTTAAAACCGCATTTTGATGCCAACAATCCTTACAAAAAGGATCAAAGAACGAATAGATTTCTATTTTATTTTTTGGAATCAAATTGGGTTGATATTGATTAACAATAAGTTGTAATCCATTCATACTTTCACATCCATAATGTTATTTCATTGATACTTGATGTTTATTCATCGTATTGGTTTACCATATGTTCTGCAGTTAAAGTGAGCCTTTCTAATAAATATTGGCGTAATTCACTTTCCAACTGATGTGCATCTATTGCTTTTGTCATATTCTCTAACCAGGCTTCTTTTTCAAGTTGTCCAATTTTAAAATGCATATGCCTAGCACGCATCATCGGGTGTCCATGTTCATCTGAATATAACGTTGGTCCACCTAAGAATTGAGTTAGAAATTGTTTTTGCTTTCTTGCAGTTTCTTTAAAATCACCTGGGAATAAATGATTGATTCTATTATCTTTTTCTACATATTGATAGAAAGTATCAATGATTGCATATAATTTTTCTTTTGTAATTAATTCATAGGGTGTTGTCATATTTATCACCTTTTTAATATATCATTTTTTGTAAATAAAGAAAGCGATTTGCTTACTACCTAATCAGTGCTTGATATCTATCGTAAAAGCGTTGTACTTTATTTTTTACTTCTGTTGGTTGAATGTTGTAGGTCTCTAGTAATGCTTTAAATTCTTGCTTTCCTTTTTCATAGTCCGTAACTTCATATTCGATTTCAAAGTCTGATTGATCTAAATAGTGACTCGCATCTAGAAATAACGTGCCTGAAGCATATGATTTAATGTATCTTTCTGTTGAAAGTGCGCCAAATATCTTTAATTGCTCAATAGGAATATTTCGTGACGTTAATTCATCTAATATATGTTGTGGTACTTTATCTGTTTGAATAAATTCTTCTATTGTAATGGATTCATCTACTATGCCATTGTATTCCATGATACCTACTTGCTGTGGTATTTTTAGTGTCATTTCTTTTTGAGTTCCGATATCTCGAATGCGCAATGCTATTTTGGCATTTTTTAAATCAAAATGTGGCGTATCAATATAAAAATTAGTTTGTGTAAAGCCTTCTACATCACTAAACAGTGCTTGTCTAAGTTGATCAAATTGTTCATAAGATAATAAATTTTTAAATTCTATTTCTAATGCCTTTTTATCCATGTTATCACTCCTAATAATATTATCTATAAGTATAAAGTTTAAGTAAAGCAATACAATATTAAAAGTTTTTGTAAGCCTTTAGTTATGGTAAAATAATAGGCATGAGGAGTGTATGACAATGAATTTACATGTGAATGAAATTAAAATTGAAGATCAAAAAGTTTCTGTATTTACAGAAGAGGATAAAATGGATGTTTCAGCAACGGGTACTATGGTTGTCGATAGCGATCATTTTCAATTTGTTTATTTATTAGATAGTGCTGAAAGTTATCATAATTTAAGATTTGTTGAAGATACATGGGATATGCTAAAGGCCAATAAAGATAAATCTTGGTATTTATATGGTGAAATAGAATTAACCCAGTTTAGTGAAGAATTAAATGCATTATTAGATAATATTGTAGGAAACCACAATTATGGTAGGCCATTTGTAGAACGTGTTGAAAAAGCGTTTGAATTAGAATAGAGGTGTTTTAATGAACCAATGGGAATTATTTTTATCACCGTATAAACAGGCCATTGATGAGTTAAAGATAAAGTTAAAGGGGATAAGAAAGCAATTTCAATCTGAAGGTAAGGCGTCACCGATTGAATTTGTTACGGGACGTGTAAAGCCAATTCCATCAATTATCGAAAAAGCGAATAAACGTGGTATTCAGTTTGATCGATTAAGTGAGGAAATGTATGATATTGCAGGTTTGCGTTTAATGTGCCAGTTCGTTGATGATATTGATGTTGTTGTGGAAATGATTAGACAACGTAAAGACTTTGAAGTTGTTGAAGAACGTGATTACATTAAAGATACCAAAGAAAGTGGTTATCGTTCCTATCATGTCATTATTAAATATCCAATCGAAACGTTAAATGGACAAAAATTCATTCTTGCCGAAATTCAAATTAGAACACTGGCGATGAATTTTTGGGCGACTATTGAACATACATTAAGATATAAATATGATGGTGCCTATCCACCAGAAATTCAAAAAAGATTAGAAAGAGCAGCAGAGGCAGCTTATTTATTAGATGAGGAAATGTCAGAAATTAGAGAAGAAATCATTGAAGCACAAAAATATTATTCTGCATCTAGAAGTCTATAGGAGGAAACCATGAAATACGCGATTTTATCTAAAGGTGATTCAAAAAGTAATGCGTTAATGCATAAAATGAAAAACTACATGAATGACTTTAAAATGATTGAAGATACGATTGCTCCTGAAGTGGTTATCTCCGTTGGTGGGGATGGGACTTTATTACAAGCATTTCATACGTATAGTCATCGTTTAGATGAAGTAAGCTTTGTTGGGGTACATACCGGTCATCTTGGATTTTATGCAGATTGGCTACCACATGAAGTTGAAAAATTAATCATTGCATTAAATAATGATCCGATGCAAAAAATTGAATACCCATTACTTGAAGTCATCGTTAACTATGAAACTGGACGACCAACAAGATATTTAGCATTAAATGAGGCAACAGTTAAAACGAACAACGGGGCAACGCTTGTTGCAGATTTAGATATTCGACATACTTTGTTTGAAAGATTTAGAGGGGATGGATTGTGCATTTCAACTCCGAGTGGTTCAACAGCTTATAATAAAGCATTAGGTGGGGCACTTATTCACCCTTCATTAGATGCAATGCAAATTACTGAAATTGCATCTATTAATAACCGTGTATTTAGAACCGTTGGCTCACCACTTGTGTTACCTAAACATCATACATGTCACATTAAACCAGTTACAAGTGGGCCTTTACAATTAACATTTGATCATGTAACAAGTGATCACCGTAATGTGACAAGCATCCAATGTAGAGTGGCAGACGAAAAGATTAGATTTGCAAGATTTAGACCATTTCCTTTTTGGAAGCGTGTACACGATTCTTTTATTGCAAGTAGTGTTGATACATGAGCCGCTTAAATTTTGTTGTAGATGAAAATGTATTGCTAAGATCGTTTCTACAAAATCAAAATATTAGCAAAAAAAGTTTGAGCACCATTAAACAAAATGGTGCTCTTCTTGTTAATGGATGCCCTGTTACTGTAAGGTATCAGCTTTCAATCGGAGATGTAGTCGAAATCATTTTACCAAAAGAGTCTCATAGTCCTAATTTAATCCCTTCAAGTGGCGAAGTCACTGTGCTTTATGAAGATGCACATATATGTATTGTTGATAAACCCGCATTTATGAATACGATTCCTTCACAGTTACATCCTCATGACAGTTTAATTGAACGTGTTTTGTATCATTTTCAAAAAATGGGTGATGAAAGTAATCCGCATCCTGTGAATCGTTTAGATCGCAATACAAGCGGCATTGTTGTTTTTGCAAAACATCAATTGATGCACCATTTGATGACCGGCATTATTGAGAAATATTATATTGCGAATGTTGTAGGTGATATGAAAAATCATGGAAATATTTGCACGCCAATTGAACGTGCGAGAGATTCGATTATCACAAGAATGGTATCAATTTATGGTAAACATGCTAGAACGGAATATCAATTATTAAATAAAAATCATCAATATAGTCAATTGTGGATACGACTTCATACAGGAAGAACGCATCAAATCCGTGTTCATTTCGCTAGTATGAATCATCCTTTGCAAGGAGACACTTTATATGGATTAGATGATACGATTAATCGACATGCATTACATGCAGTTCAAATAAAGTTTGTACATCCGATTACCTATGAAGTTTTGACAATCTCGAGTCCTTGTCCTACAGATATGCAATTACTTTAAGTAATAGTTATTGTTGTATGTATTAATATAATCATGTATTATCAACGTATGAATTTGAGTATTTAAAGGAGGGTTTTAATGAATCATGCAGATTTAATTTCATTAGTTGTTGTAGTAATGGCAGCTTTTGTTACACCGATATTATTAAATCGACTTAGGATAAACTTCCTTCCCGTTGTTGTTGCAGAAATATTAATGGGTATCGTTATCGGTAAAAGTTTATTTGGACTTGTCGAACGCAATGATATTTTAAATATTTTATCAACGCTCGGTTTTATTTTCTTAATGTTTTTAAGTGGTTTAGAAATTGACTTTAAAGCATTTAAGTCAAATGATGATAAAAATAAAAAAGAGAGTCAAGGTAAAAAAGAACCAAATCGCTTAATTTTGACCAATGTTATTTTTATGTTCATTTTTATCTTATCTGTTATTTGTGCATATATATTTAAATGGGTAGGATTAGTAAATGACCCATTATTAATGATTATTATTATTTCTACCATTTCGCTTGGTGTTGTTGTGCCAACTTTAAAAGAAATGAATTTAATGCAAACGTCAATCGGCCAAATTATCTTGTTGGTTGCCGTTATTGCGGATTTAGCAACGATGTTGTTATTAACACTTTACGGGACATTGCATGCCAAAGGGGATTCACCAATTTGGTTGATCAGCATTTTAATTGTGTTTACCATCATTATTTATATGGTTGGTGGCTATTTCAAGAAAGCAACATTTTTACGTAAATTGAATGAAGGTACAACGCAAATTGGTATACGTGCAGTCTTTACATTAATATTATTGTTAGTAGCACTTGCTGAAGGTTTAGGGGCAGAAAATATTTTAGGTGCCTTTTTAGCAGGTTGCGTCGTAAGTTTATTAGGTCCAGATAAAGATATGATTCATAAGTTAGATAGTTTTGGCTATGGCTTTTTCATTCCAATCTTTTTTATCATGGTTGGGGTAGATTTAGATATACCAGCACTATTTAGAGATCCATCTTATTTAATACTCATTCCAATCTTATTTGTGACATTTTTACTTACAAAGATTATTCCAATGACAGTACTGTTAAAGTGGTATGATAAGCAAACAATTATCGCATCATCATTTTTATTAACATCAACATTATCATTGGTGATTGCGAGTGCTAAAATTGCTGAACGATTGGGGACAATTAACGGTGCATTAAGTGGTACGTTAATATTAAGTGCTGTAATCACTTGTGTCATTGTACCAATTATCTTTAAAAAGTTATTCCCAGTGCAAAAGACTGAACAAAAAGTCATTAAAATTGCATTCATTGGGAAGAATCAATTGTCGATTCCATTGGCACAAAGTTTTAAATCAAATTTATATGAACCGACATTATTTTTCAGAGAAGACAATTCAGATAATCGTACTTTAAATGATGTAACAACAGTTGAAATAAAAGAATATACTTTTGAAATATTAGAAGCGCATGGGTTATTTGATTTTGATATTGTTGTATGTTCTGCAAATGATAAATCTATTAACCGAAAAGTTGCTTTAATGGCAAAACAACAAGGCGTTAATCGTGTGATTTGTCGTGTTGAGACGAAAACAGATCAAGATGATTTAGCAAATGAAGGCATTGAGATATTTAGTGAATTCCAAAGTACAAAAACGTTATTAAAAGGTTTAATTGAATCTCCAAACATGATGAATTTATTATCAAACGTTGAAACTTCTCTATATGAGATTGAAATGTTAAACACACGTTACCATGAAATGACTTTACGAACATTTCCTTTCAACGGAGATATCATCTTTGTACGTATTTTGCGTGGTTCAGATTCTATCGTGCCGCACGGGGATACAGAATTACATTTTAAAGATCGATTGATTGTTACTGGTTCAAGAAATTACGTAGACGATTTAAAACGTGAATTAGAATTAATTTAATAAGATAGTATACCTAAAAGAGTGAGACATTCAATGTCTCACTCTTTTGTTGCATTTTAAGGATTTATTGTTAAAATTAGTAGTAGGTATTAAAACTAAGTTATAAGGAGATTATCATGTTAAACTTTAAAGATAAAACTTTTGTCATTATGGGCATTGCAAATAAAAGAAGTATTGGTTACGGAGTAGCACAAGTATTAGATCAAGTTGGAGCAAAAATTATTATTACTTACCGTAAAGAAAGAAGTAAAGAAGCGGTTGAGAAGTTATTACCAAACTTTATTCATAATCAAGATGCACCTCTTATTCAATGTGATGTACAAAAAGATGAAGATGTTGTAAATGCGTTTGAAACAATTAGCAACTCTTATGGAAAAATTGACGGCGTCTTTCATTCCATCGCTTTTGCGAATATGGAAGACTTAAGAGGTCGATTCAGCGATACAAGTCGAGAAGGATTTTTGTTATCTCAAGACATCAGTGCATACTCATTAACAATTGTTAGTCGTGAAGCAAGTAAAATTATGAATGACAATGGCTCAATTGTTACAACGACATATTTAGGTGGGGAATTTGCGGTACCAAATTACAATGTGATGGGTGTTGCAAAAGCAAGTTTAGAAGCAAGTGTGAAATATTTAGCGGCAGATTTAGGTGCAGAAGGCATCAGAGTGAATGCCATTTCAGCTGGACCTATTAGAACTTTAAGTGCTAAAGGTGTTGGGGGATTCAATAGTATATTAAAAGAGATTGAAGATCGCGCACCACTTAAACGCAATGTCGATATTTTAGAAGTTGGCAAAACTGCACTATACTTATTAACGGACTTATCAAGTGGTGTTACTGGAGAAAACATTCATGTGGATAGTGGCTACCACATTGTAAAATAAATATTTAAAATTGATAAACCCCGTCATGATAGTAAAATCCAAGTCATGACGGGGTATTTATATTATTGACCTAATTTAAACGTTTCTAATGTGTTCCAAGTACCATTTTCTAATTGGTAACATAATGAAATCTTACTGATTGTTTCGTTATGTTGAATGCCAGCCATTCTTAATTGACCGTAAATATCTTCAAATTCTTGACTTGTTAAACCTTGACCAATTGTAAAGTGTGGTACGAATGGATGTACATTTTTACCATAGAAAGTACCATCATTTAATGCTTCAAAAATGCTTGTTAAAGTATCGTTTTGAGCAACTTTAAAATAGATTACATTGTTGCTTGGTGCAAAGTTAGAAACTTTTTCTACATGAATTTCTGTTGGTTGATGTTGTTTTGCAACTTCAGCAATTTTTTGAGTGACTGTCTCAACTTCATGCTCATCAACTTCAAATGCATCTTTTATCGTAATATGTGGCGCAATGACGCGATAATGATCATCGTATCTTTTACGATAAGAGTTTACTGTGTCCTGAAAACTTTTAGATGGAAAAATTACAATACCTAACTTCATAGTTTTGCCTCCCCGATGTTGATATAACCATTATATCAATATTTTAAGATAAAAAATATTGTAATACATGTTCAATTTGTGGTTTCCAAACTTTCCATGTATGACTTCCTGTTTTTTCTGAATAATAATGATGTACGCCTAACGTATTCAAGTGTTCATGAAAATCTTGAATCGGTGTTAAAAAATCAGCAGATTCACCAGACATTAATTTAAAATCAAATTCATCTTCACCAACAATTATATAATAATCTTGTTGATTAAATTGTGTAAAGTATTTCGCTACAATCATAGGGCTAAATAGGCATGCTTGGTTAATCATATTTGAATGATGCAATGTAATATCTAACGCTATACTTGCAGCTAAGCTGTCACCTAATACTAAACGATGGTTTGGTGATTGGATGGTATTGAAGTTTTCATCGATAAAAGGTAACAATTCATGTATCACAAAGTTGATCATTTGCGACTGAAATTCACTTTCAGGGTGATATTCACGTTTACGCATATCAACATTAGGATAATGTACAAATACAATGATTGCATGACGTATTTGCTCATTTTGATATAATGCTTCGAATTGACGGTGGATTTGGCCCATTTGCTGGAAATCTTGACCATCAAGACAGATTAAAACATCACTTTTAACGGTATTATCTTGAAAATAAATACCAAGTTTGACATCACGATTCAAATAATTACTATAAACTTGTTCTGGATTAATAATTTTACCTTTATACATGAATTACTCCTTTACACATAGCTTTATTTTACCATAACCTTATGGTAATGTAAGCGTTTCATTTTCGAATTATTCTTTATTTTAACAATTTTACTATACATTTATGTATAATATAATTAGATTAAGGAGGTCATTATGGTCAACAAAGTTTGGTTTAGATACGGCATTGGATTGTTATTATTTTTTCTTATAATTAAATACTTTTTAGAAATTAATCACATTTTTTATCCTATTATTATAGTGGTACAATCAATTTTATTACCGCTTCTTCTAGGCGGATTTTTATATTATTGTACTGTACCAATTCAAACATTTTTAGAGAAAAGAAAGTTTAAACGTTGGCAAAGTGTCCTATCGATAATGTTATTATTGTTCATTGCATTCGGTATTTTCGTCTCATTTTTAGGACCGGTTATTTATGATCAATCTAAAAATTTCGTAGACAGTTATCCTAAAATTGAAAAAGAAGTGAATCATTATATCAATGTAGCGTTAGATCAAAGAGATAAGTTACCTGAAGATGCTAAAACTAAAATTAATGATGCATTAAGTAAAATCAATAATTCGATTGGTAAAATTATTTCAAATGCATTTAATGTAATTACATCATTTGTATCCACGATGTTTTTATTAATTTTAGTACCATTTTTCTTAATTTATATGTTAAAAGACCATGATAAATTTATCCCTTTTGTTACTCAAATTTTTAAAGGTGATCAAAAATTATTTGTCACAAAGTTATTTAAAGACATTGATAAAACTTTACGATCATATATTCAAGGTCAAGTGACTGTGAGTATCATTTTAGGTGTGCTATTATTAATTGGTTATTTTGTAATTGGATTAAAATATGCACTTATTCTAGCGTTATGGGGCATGGTGACAAACTTAATACCATTTTTAGGACCATATTTAGCAATTATACCTGCAATGATCATTGCATTGATACAAGATCCAATAATGGTTGTCTATGTCATTATTATTATGTTTATTGCACAACAATTAGAAGGTAATATCATTACACCAAATGTTATGGGGAAATCGTTAAACATATATCCGTTAACAATCATTACAGTAATATTAGCAGCAGGAAATTTAGGTGGTTTTATGGCGATATTAGTCGCTGTGCCAACATATGCTGTATTAAAGGTTATCGTAACAAACACATATGAATATATTTTAAAAACAAATGAAAAAATTAAACAAAAAGAAAAAGTAGAAATGGATAGATAAGGAGAATATTTTGAAAGTCAGAAAAGCAGTCATTCCAGCAGCAGGGTTAGGTTCAAGGTTTTTACCAGCTACAAAAGCAATGCCGAAAGAAATTTTACCGATTTTAGACAAGCCTACGATTCAATACATTGTTGAAGAAGCAGTAAGAGCGGGTATTGAAGATATTATTATCGTCACAGGTAAACATAAACGTGCTATTGAAGACCATTTTGACTCACAGTTAGAATTAGAATTAAATTTAAAAGAAAAAGGTAAATTAGAATTACTTGAAAAAGTACAACATTCAACGAATTTAGCCAATATCTTTTATGTCCGCCAAAAGTCACCACAAGGTTTAGGGCATGCAATTTGGACAGCGAAGCAGTTCATTGGAGATGAACCTTTTGCTGTATTATTAGGGGACGATATTGTTGACGGTGAAGTACCTGCTATCAAACAACTTATGAATGTATATGATGAAACAAAAAAATCTGTTATCGGTGCTAAAACCGTTTCATACGAAGATACAGAACGTTATGGGATTATTGAAAGTAAATCTCAAGATGGTCGCATGTATGAGATTGATAATTTAATTGAAAAGCCAAAGTTTGGTACAACAGACTCAAGATTAGCAATTATGGGGAGATACGTACTAACGCCTGATATTTTTGAGTATTTAGAAGAACAAAATATTGGAGCAGGTGGAGAAATCCAATTAACAGATGCTATTCAAAGAGTTAATGAAGTAGATTCAGTATATGCATATGATTTCGAAGGAGATCGTTTTGACGTAGGAGACAAAATTGGATTTGTTAAAACAACAATGGAATATGCAATGCGTTCAGAAATGAAAGATGAACTGGTACCATTCTTAAAAGACTTGATACAAAAATACGAATAAATCGTTCTAAAGAAAGCAAAAAAGACATCCGTTAATGGATGTCTTTTTTTAATGTTGATCGATGTTTAATAAAGTAAATAGTATAGAAACAAGCTAAGAAGATGAACAAACTACCTGAAACATAAAAAGTATATTTGGATTCTCGGAAAATCTCAGTGATTAAACCACCGATAATTGGACCTAACATTGTTCCAATACCTTGAATACTATTGAATACACCCCATGTTTCTTCTTTTAATTGTTCATGTATTTCACTTGCCATAAATGCATTCCAACCAGGTAGTAATAAACCATAAAATATACCAATCGTAAATGCGATAGCACAAGCAATATAGTAATTGGTAACGGTTGTTAAATAAAAAATGAGACTACCATAAACAATAAATCCTAATAAAATAATGCCATAAGTATATTTTTTAGAAATCTGATCCATTATTTTTGAAATAAATAACATTGAAATGGTACAGCCGAATCCACCGGCGATTAAAATATATGTATATTCTAATGTTGTAACATTCAAGTGCTTCATCGCGAACGTTGGTAAGATGGGTACTAGCATTCCAATTGCTAAACCTTGAAATAATATGCCAGGGAATAAATTCATATGTCTTCTAGCAACTGTATAAATTTTATTGAGTTGTACCTTCAAAGACTTTTTCTCAATATAAGATACTTCTACATTGACAAAAAAGTAAAGTATCCATGCAATGAGAATAAAGAGCGGCATTAAAAATGAAAAATGTGTTGGATGTACTTTAATCAGTAAGTTCATCCCAATCATTCCTGCAATCATACCGACAAGCCATGCAAAATAAACATAACCCATTTGCTTTGTGCGCTCATTATCATTGACCGAACTTAACATAATAACCCAAATTGGACAAACAGCAATTCCTAAAACAATTGCTGCAAATATAAGTGTCATTGGTGTTGTAAAAAATACGATTAATCCTAAACCTATAAAACCAAAAAGAAAGCTAAAGTTTAAAACGCGTTTTGTACCATATCGTTTTAACAAAAAGCCAACTGTAAAATTCGTTAATGCATCAAAAATAAAATGAAGAGAAATACATACTGACACAATACCTACTGTAATACCAGTTTTATTTGTAGGTAATATGGTTAAATAACTTAGTATGTACATCCCTCTTGCAAATTCCATTAAAAACAGAATAATCAACATGAACCAAAAGTTCTTGCCTGATATATATTTATTTTGAGATAAGTTTTGCATACAGTGAAGCTTTCGATAATAATTGTTTCGTCATCATTGATTCATTCAACATGTAAATAATGTCTTCACAAATCACTTTTGCTGCATTCGGTTTATAGGATAATTGCATATTTTGTTTTAATTTTAATAGTTCTTTATCATGGTTTAATAAATCTTGAACCACATGTACTGTTTCATCATAAGTATGTGTAATACGACCATAGCCTTGATTTGAAAAATAAATGGCATTTTCACCTTCTTGACCAGGTGCTGGATTAAAGAATACTAATGGGATGGCTTTACATAAACTTTCTGTTATAGTAATGCCGCCTGGCTTTGTAAGCATTAAATCACAAGCATCCATCCATTGATCCATATCTTGAGTGTAACCAATCACTAAAACATGATGTGCATGCTTAAATTGATTTTTTAAATTATTTAGTAATTGTTGATTGCTACCACAAACGACTACAAATTGTTTTGTTTCATCTTGACTCATTCGTTCAAGCATTGTATTAAAACCTTCAACAACACCAAAAGCACCAGCAACCATTAATAAAGTTTTTTTCGATGGATCTAATTGATGTTGAGTTAGCCATGCAGTGCGATCTTTTTTCTGCTCAAACTTATTATGAATAGGGATGCCAGTCACTTCGATTCGATGAGCATCTACACCAATATTTAATAGTTCATTTTTAACTTTTTCGCATGCGACATAATAACGTTCAGATTTTGGCGTATACCAATTCTTATGAAAATTATAATCAGTTATCACAGTTACAACTGGTATATTTAAATTGAACGCATCTTTAATCAACGAAACAACCGGTGTTGGGAATGTAAGTAGAATTAAATCTGGTTTTTCTTTGATTAAAATATTTATTAACCGATTAAGACCATAATATTTATAGAAGCAGCGATCAAGGTCATTTTGATTGGCATAATAAAAATGTTTGTAGCTCTTTCTAAAATATTTATAACTGTTTAAGTAATATTTTTTTGCGATATTAGTAATCACAGGGTGTGCTTCCAAGAAAAGATCGTGTTCAATAATATTGAGAGATTTTAAATTCATTTCATTGAATTGATTCACGATACTGTTCGTTACAGAAATATGACCATTTCCAAAAGATCCTGTAAGAATCAATATTTTTTTATTTTGCATGCCACACACTCCAGTTAATTGATTTACACACTATGCATTTATGTTATTTTAACGCATAATCAGTATTTTGTGAAAACATATTATGTGACATTACAAAAAAATTACAAAAAACGGTAAGTATCTTAACAATTTGTTCATATCTTTCATATTACATATCACAAAATAATCGAATTGGATGTCGAACAAAACTAATAGAGTAGTGTATAATAGAATATTGTATAAGAAGGAGGCTACCTGATGAAAGTCAATGCATTATTATCTATGATTAAAGCTAAAAAAATATATGGAAAAATACCTGATGAAGTCACACATATTGAAGTAGATTCTAGAAAAATTACTCCATCAAGTGTGTTTGTAGCAAGTGTTGGTTATACAGTGGATAGCCACCGCTTTATTCCAAATGTGATTCAACAAGGATGCAAAGTCATCGTAGTTAATCAATACCAACCAGATGTCAGTGAAGATGTCCTCCAAATTGTTGTAAAAGATACTTTAAAGGTAGCAAGTATTTTTGCACAAGCAATTTACAATTTTCCGAGTAAGCAACTTACAACGTATGGTGTCACTGGTACAAACGGTAAGACGAGTGTTGCTACGATGATTCATCAATTGCACCGTGCATTAAATATTAGTGCTGCTTATTTAGGCACGAATGGTTTTCAAATTAATGAAAATAGTGCTAAAGGAACAAATTCAACACCAGAAACGATTACATTAAACCATTATATCAATGAAGCTTTACAACATAATGTCAAAGCGATGAGTATGGAAGTTTCAAGTCACGGACTTGCTTTAGGAAGAACCAATGGCGTGCATTTTAATGTGGCCATATTTACCAACTTAACGCAAGATCATTTAGATTTTCATGGCACAATGGAACGTTATGGATTTCATAAATCATTATTGTTTGCTGGACTTGGCCATGACTTCGAAAATCCGAGTTACGCAGTAGTAAATGGTGATGACCCTTATTCAAAAGAGATAAATTTAGCGACACCAAGAGAAGTCATCACATATGGTATTCATGAAGCTGTAGATTTTAAAGCTTTAGATATTCAAGAATCATTATCTGGTACTACCTTTAAATTAGATACCCCAGAAGGTGTATTTGATGTTGAAAGTCCTTATTTAGGATTATTTAATGTTTATAACTTAACGAGTGCAATTTGTGCATTATGGACACAAGGGCACGCATTAAATGATTTAGTGAAAGTCACAAAACAATTAGGTGCAGTTGAAGGGCGATTAGAAGTTTTAGATCGTAACTTACCAATTGACCTCATTATTGATTATGCACATACACCCGATGGTATGAATAAGCTGATTGATGCAGTACAACCTTTTGTAAAAGGTAAATTGATTTTTCTAGTTGGTATGGCGGGTGAGCGTGATTTAACGAAGACACCTGAAATGGGAGCCATAGCTTGTCGAGCAGATTACGTCATCTTTACACCAGATAATCCCGCAAATGACAATCCTAAAAAGTTAACGGATGCATTAGAATCTGGTGCAACACACCAAAATTATATTTCTTTTGAAGATAGAGCAGAAGGGATTCGTCATGCGATTGAAGTCTCAGAACCTGGTGATATGGTTGTATTAGCATCTAAAGGTCGTGAACCTTACCAAATTATGAAAAATTACGTTAAAGTACCACATCGTGATGATTTGATTGGATTAGAAGCGGCATACAAAAAATACGGAAAAACAGAAAGTTAGAAGAGGGCATTATGAAAATAAGAATAAGTAATGGAGAAAATTTAACATGTAAAGTTTATATTCATGAGAATAAAAAAGAAGAAAATTTCTTAGTCAGTATCCCAGATATTTTCTTCTCAATTCAATTTGACTATGATTTATATGGAGAAAGTTTAGTAGAACATTTATATCTACATTTATTTAATATTTTAGACCATGATGATGCGAATGAGTTAGCTTTACGTATCAGTCAATGGACAAGTGAAACATAAGGAGAAAATAATGAGTTTAAAACAAGAAGTAGAAATAAGAAAAACATTCGCGATCATTTCCCATCCGGATGCTGGTAAAACAACATTAACTGAAAAATTACTTTTATTCGGTGGGGCGATTCGTGAAGCTGGTACTGTTAAAGGGAAAAAAACAGGCAAGTTCGCTACAAGTGACTGGATGGATGTAGAAAAAGAGCGTGGTATTTCTGTTACAAGTTCAGTTATGCAATTTGATTATGATCATTACAAAATTAATATTTTAGATACACCTGGTCACGAAGACTTCTCAGAAGATACGTATCGTACTTTAATGGCAGTTGACAGTGCGGTCATGGTGATTGACTGTGCAAAAGGTATTGAGCCTCAAACATTAAAGTTATTCAAAGTATGTAAAATGCGTGGTATTCCAATCTTTACTTTTATTAATAAACTTGACCGTGTTGGAAAAGAACCATTTGAATTACTTGAAGAAATTGAAAAAACATTAGAAATTGAAACATATCCAATGAACTGGCCAATCGGTATGGGTCAATCTTTCTTCGGTATTATTGATCGTAAAGAACGTACGATTGAACCATTTAGAGATGAAGAAAATTTATTACACATTAATGAAGATTATGAACTTGAAGAATCACATCCTATTTCAAATGATTCAGCGTTTACTCAAGCGATTGAAGAATTGATGTTAGTTGATGAAGCGGGTGAAGCATTTGATAAAGAGAAATTATTGGTAGGCGATTTAACACCAGTATTCTTCGGTTCAGCATTGTCTAACTTTGGTGTACAAAACTTTTTAAATGCATACGTAGATCATGCGCCAATGCCATCAGGTAGAAAAACTGAAGAAGGTGAAGTCGTTTCACCTTTTGATGAAAGTTTCTCTGGATTCATCTTTAAAATTCAAGCGAATATGAATCCACAACACCGAGATAGAATTGCATTTATGCGTGTTGTAAGTGGTGCATTTGAACGCGGTATGGATGTAAAGTTAACAAGAACTGATAAAAAATTAAAAATTTCAAGATCGACTAGCTTCATGGCAGATGATACGAAAACAGTTAATCATGCTGTAAGCGGTGATATTATCGGGTTATACGATTCAGGTAATTTCCAAATTGGAGATACATTAGTAGGCGGCAATCAAAAGTTTAAATTTGAGAAATTACCTCAATTTACTCCTGAAATCTTTATGAAAGTTTCAGCGAAAAATGTCATGAAACAAAAGCATTTTCACAAAGGGATTGAGCAATTGGTACAAGAAGGAGCGATTCAGTTATATCGTACACTTCATACAAATCAAATCATCTTAGGTGCAGTTGGACAATTACAATTTGAAGTATTTGAACATCGTATGAATAATGAATATAATGTCGATGTCATTATGGAACCAGTTGGTCGTAAAATTGCTAGATGGATAGAAAATGAAGAAGATATAAGAGATGCGATGAACTCTAGTCGTTCTATTTTAGTAGATGATCGCTTCGGCAATAAAGTATTCTTATTTGAAAATGAATTTGCAACACGTTGGTTTATGGATAAATTCCCAGAAATCAAGTTGTACAGTTTATTGTAATAGGTTTTAATATTAAGTGTTCATTAAAAAAGCGTATTTATGATGAGTAAATACGCTTTTTATCGTATAATAGTTTTTATATGATTTTTATATTGTATAAAATTAAACATTAAGGTTGGAGAATATAAATGGATATATCGATTTTAATTAGTTATTTATGGATTGTAATAGTACTAGTTGTTTTAGAAGGTTTATTGGCTGCAGATAATGCAATTGTAATGGCTGTAATGGTAAAACATTTACCAGAAGAACAAAGGAAAAAAGCTTTGTTTTATGGACTTTTAGGAGCATTTGTATTTCGATTTGCGTCTTTATTTGTCATTGCGTATTTAGCGAAGTATTGGCAAATTCAAGCAATAGGTGCAGCATATTTACTTTATATGTCGATTAAAAATTTAATTGATTTCTACAAAACAGGAGATTCACAATCTGAAGAAGAAGCACATGAACTTGAAGAACAATACGAAAGTAAAGGCTCAGGCTTTTGGATGACAGTTGCAAAAGTAGAATTCGCAGATATTGCTTTTGCAATCGATTCTATGCTTGCAGCGATAGCGATCGCATTAACATTACCTGAAGTAGGACCGCAATTCGGAGGAATGAACCTAGGGCAATTTCTTGTAATGTTCACAGGTGGTATGTTGGGTGTTATCATTATGAGATTTGCAGCAACTTGGTTTGTGAAGTTATTACATGATAATCCTAATCTAGAAGCAGCGGCATTTGCTATTGTTGGATGGGTTGGTATTAAACTGATTGTAATGGTATTGTCTCATGAAAAGATTCAAATATTACCTCATGATTTCCCACATTCTTTATTATGGCAATCGATTTTCTGGGCTGTCTTACTAGGCATTCTAGCTATTGGATGGTTTAGTGGTAAACGTAAAGCACAAAATTAATGTAAAGCGAGCTGGTTTTTAAATGAAGCCACTCGCTTTTTATTTTTATTAATAAAATTGCACAAAGTTGACTGAAACTCTAGTATAATTGTAATATTAAGTTTTTTGGAGGGCCATATGCATAAAATTACCATTCGAAAAAAAGATTATAAGCGACCAAAACGATTATTCTTTAAAGGTCAAAAAGAAAGATTACATCCTCATGAAACACCGGAACAACAAAATACTTCTCAAGTTCAATACGATTCAACGGATGCTTCAAAAATAGATGAAATTTCTAAGCAAAATCATGCATTTGAACAAAGTAAAATCAATGAATTAAATCAAGACGTAGCCAACCCGGAAATTGAAAATGGGAACATTGATGGACCGGTCAATGATGGTGAGGATACAAAAGAACAAGATTCAGATTTCACTTCAATTGATTCAGACAAACAAAATGCAACGGTTCAAGAAGAACCAAAATTAAAAGAAAATACGTCGCATCAAACATCAATTGAAGAACCAGTTCAAAAAGAAAAAGTTCATTCACAACACGTCCAGTCAACACCTGTTCATACACAGAAATCACAAGAGACGAATAATCTTAATAAAGAACATTCTAAACCTGATCAGGATGAATATAAAAATAAATCTAAAAAAGGCTCATTATGGTCAGTAGCATTATTTTCATTGTTATTGGGTACTTTAATAGGGATATTGCTCTTTAGCTATTTTTATAAGGGTGACCATGTTAATGGTGAGGTATCTACTGAACAGGCGATTCAAAAGGCTAAAAAGTATGTTGTGAGTGTAGTGAATCTACAAAAAGCAAATAAAGTGGTTAGAAAAGATGCTAAGCAAAACCCAGAGGAAGCTGGCATTGGCAGTGGTGTTATTTATAAAGTTAAAGGTGATAAAGCTTACATTGTTACAAATCATCATGTTATTGGCAATGCGAATAAAATAGAAGTAACAACGAGCGATGGAAAAAAGGCTTACGCTAAAGTAGTTGGCAGTGATATGTGGACGGATTTAGCAGTCATTACAATTCCTAAAGAAAAGTTTTCTAATGGACTTAAATTTAGTGATTCAGATAAAACAGTCGTTGGTCAATCGGCTATCGCTATAGGAAGCCCGTTAGGTGAAATGTTTGCAGGTAGTGTATCTCAAGGTATTATTTCAGGATTACATCGTAGTGTTCCTGTTGATATCGATGGAGATGAAGTGTACGATTGGGAAATGAATGTGATTCAAACGGATGCAGCAATTAATCCAGGTAATTCAGGTGGTGCTTTAATTAATCAATCAGGTGAATTAATTGGCATTAATTCAATGAAAATTACGATGGATGGTGTAGAAGGCATTGGCTTTAGTATTCCATCTAATGAAGTTCAAAAGTTTATTAAAATTTTAGAACGCGATCATGGTATTAAAAGACCAAAATTAGGGTTATTATTAGAAGATTTAAATGTCACAAGCTTACAAACAACTTTACCAAGTAATGTTACTCAAGGTGTAGTGATTACAGATGTAGAACCAAATGCTATTGGTGAGGGTGCTGGGTTACAGCAAAGCGATGTGATTGTAGCTTTAGATGGTAAGAAAATTAAAAGTCGAATTGAATTTAGAAAATATATGTTTAATGAGAAAAAGTTTGGTGACACAGTAGAAGTAATATACTACAGAGGTCAAAGTAAAAACAAAGTAAAAATGCATTTAAAATAATGCGGAGGATGAGATGGCATCATTTAATAAATTATTTGAAAAACTAACACCACAACAAGGGATTGTACTTTATTATTTAGTAGCAATGTTCATCTCATTTCTACTATTGAGAATTCCTTGGGTTCATAAACCTGGTGTAGAAATCTCATATATCGATTCGATGTTTGTAGCAGTATCTGGCATTAGTGTTACAGGATTAACGCCAGTTTCAATTGCAGAAACTTATTCTACGTTTGGGCAAATGCTTATATTGGTTATTTTAAATTTAGGTGGCATTGGTGTCATGGCTATGGGAACACTTTTGTGGGTGATACTTGGAAAGAAAATAGGTATGAGAGAGCGCCAAATGATCATGGTGGATAATAATCAAAATAAAATGAGTGGTATTGTTCAATTAATATTTGAAATTGTAAGAACAATGTTGGTGATAGAAATTTTAGGTGCATTGATATTGGCATTTTATTTTTACAAAGATATGGATTCTGTCAAAATGGCTTTATATCACGGATTGTTTGCGTCTGTATCGGCAACGACAAATGGTGGTTTAGATATTACGGGAGAGAGTATGAATGTTTATGCAGATGATTACTTTGTTCAAACCATAACAATGGCGCTTATCATATTAGGTGCAATTGGCTTTCCTGTAATTATTGAAATAAAGACGTACTTACAAAATAAATTACCGAACTTTAGATTTAGTTTATTTGCGAAGTTAACGATGACAACATATGCACTGTTATTTATCGTAGGAACGATAGTTATTTATCTTTTTGAATATGATCATGCATTTAAAAATATTTCTTGGCACAAAGCGATATTTTATGCAATGTTTCAATCAGCATCCACAAGAAGTGCAGGATTGACAACCATTGATTTAAATAGCTTTACTGAAGCAACACGATTTTTTATGTCAGGATTAATGTTTATCGGTTCTTCACCAAGTTCAGTTGGTGGTGGTATTCGTACAACAACTTTTGCCATCTTAATTTTGTTTTTACTGAATTATTCTAACGGTAGAACAACGATAAAAGTATTTAATAAAGAAATTGATCCTGGTGATATACAGCGTACTTTTGCTGTAATTGTATTAGCTACGATTATTTGCTTTGTCGCATTATTATTGATTTTAAAATTTGAGATGGGCAGATTCGGTTTATTATCTATTTTCTTTGAAGTGATGAGTGCATTTGGTACATGCGGATTGTCCTTGGGCATAACGGGTGATTTAACAATGTATTCGAAATTAGTTATTATGGCATTAATGTTTATTGGCCGTGTCGGTTTAATTTCATTTATTATCATGCTTGGTGGAAAAGCAGAAATTGATAAATTCCGATATCCAAAAGAAAAAATCATGATTGGTTAAACAAAAAAATGAGCAATGACATCAAAATATGTCATTGCTCATTTTTTATGATTAATGAAATAAAAAAGCTAATTTCTTAAATTTCATAATTATTTGGTGATGCAAGTGGGAATGTAATGAAGATTTTTGTTCCGATATTGACTTGGCTGTTTACATGAATTTGTCCATGACTCGCTTCTATAATACCTTTAGTAACACTCATGCCGAGTCCTGTACCATTATCTTTCGTTGTAAAGAACGGATCAAACAATTGATGCAATGATTTTGCATCCATTCCGATACCATTGTCTTTAATTGAAATAAATGCATTTTCACGATCTTTACCAACAACCATTTCAATAATGCCAATGCGATTAGAATGCATTGCATCTTTTGCATTTTGTAGAATGTTAATCATGACTTGTGTAAATTGATCTTCAGGTATATCAACAAAGATATCATTATCATCGTATTTAATAATAAGTTTAATTCGGCTATAGTCAAATTCATATTGTAATAATTGAACAACTTCCTTAATGATATCAACGATATTATGAACTTCACTTTCAACTTTTGTTGGTTTTCCAAGTAATAAAAATTGTCCTACGATATTATTAATACGCTTTAATTCTCCTTTAACAATATCGAAATGTGGATTTTGATGATTATCATCGTATTTCATTTGAATAATATCAATAAAGCCAATGACAGAAGTTAATGGATTCTTGATTTCATGTGCGGTATTTGCAGCCATTAAACCAATCATTTCTTTTTTTTGTTTATTAATATCATCAATCATTTGTAACGTTCTGTTTTTCTCTTGAATATAAAAATATAATGCTTGTATGATGGTAATGATTATAAATGAAATAATAAATAAAGCGAATGATTCTTGTATTGCAGTCATTTTTGTATCAGAACCGGAAGAAATGGTTAAAGACCATGGTGCTTTTTGAAATATAAGTGACTTTGAATAGATATATGGCAATTGGTCTCTAGATTCAAAAATTTTGCTACCATCTAAATCTTTAATGGTAATGTTGCTGTTCTTTTCTATCGTATCGATAACAGTGCCAATGGTATTGATATCAATTTCAGCAACAACAAACACTTTATTTTTTGCGTTAACGATTGGTTTGGAAATGTAAACGACACCTTCATTCAGCAAATTTTTTCTTACTTTTGAAATGGAAACTAAATTTACATCTGCATATTGATAAAAAAAGGCAAGAGATTCTACTTTTTTATTTAACATGAGTTCACTACTTGAGTTTACTGCAATAGCATCTTCGTTTAAAACATATAAATTAATAATTCTAGGATCACTTTGTTTAATTTGAGCCATATTATCGTTAATCTTTTTATTATCTTTCTCATAATAAGCCATTGTAGAAATCGAGTTAATAGATGAAACGACATCTGTAATAAAAGTTTCAACTTGTTTAGCATGCATATTAATTTTTTGGTTTACAGAAGATGCTACTTCCTTTTTATGTATTTGAAAAAATATTGAATAGCCAATTAAGGCAACAATACAGGAAAGGAAGATATTTAATAGACCATATTTTATAAATTTATTCATAATTACTCCATTGATTGATTTCATATCGAAATGATAGTATATAATATTGTTAAAGGGGTGTCGTATGGAAAGTAAAATTAATATACATATTATAACAACAAATCAAATAGATAGTACACTTTCACTTAAAAATCACGTCAATATTTTAAAAATATCAAGATATATAAAAATGTTACAACAATCTTCAATGCAAACAATTTTATTAGATTTAGGAAATCACTTTTTAAAAGTACAACCTAAGACTACACATTTTCACAGAAATGCATTAGTAACAGCATTAAACATATTAAATTTTGATGCGAGCTGTATAGGACTCAACGATTTAATTGATCCTTCAAGGAAATTTAATCAAATCCAAAGTTTAAGTCAGTTTAGGCATTTATCAGCTAATGTTATCCATACTGTTACGAAAGAACCATACTATGGGACACCTTATATTATTAAGCAAATAGGGCAATTAAAGATAGGGATTATCGGTATTTCAGCAAACGGTAAGATTGATAATGATATGACTAGTGAAGAATGTATAGAAGTGGAAGATACGATAAGCGCGTGTAAACGTTGGATCAGATATATGCATGATCATGAATCGCTAGATTTTGTGATTGCATTGCATCAACCCCAATTCGATTATGAACAAACTGAAGCATATAATATCGTAAAGTCAATTGAAGGTATTGATTTATTGATTACGACTGAATCCATTGTATCTACGAATATTGAAGATACAAAAATAATCAGTATTCAACCAAATGAATACCTTGGCCATATTCAACTGGTTTTTAAAGAACGTACGAATTCATTTGAGTTAAAACAAATGCATTCAAAAGCAATAGATTTATCTATGTATCAAGAAGATATTCAAATGTATGATACGCTTTATTATGATTTGAAGTCATAAGAAAAGCGAGTAAGACGAATCTGTCTTACTCGCTTTTTATTGTCCATACATTAACATTAAAATGAGCATGGCTAATAGTTTACCTATAAGTGGTGTAATTAATCGTTTAGTATTTTGATAACTTGCTGCAACGATACATTCCACAATAAAAATAAAACAAAGTATTTGCAAACTTACAGCCCAACTGAAAAAGCTGGTACTAATGATTGCGACTATGAAGATCGTTAAACCTACATTTAATCGTTGCATTAATTCATTTTGTAAGATACTACGGATATACAATTCAAATAAAAAACTCACAATAAAAGAAATGATCAACTGCCATTTAAAATAAATACCTAATGAAACCATTACTTTTAAGAAATGAAAATAGCGAATGTCTGGAAGTACGACAGAAAGTAATGCGTGCGCTATTAATATGATAATAGCCGTAAGTACCCCGGTAATGATTGATTCTAAAAGTCGTTTTGAATTGATGTTACGTTCGTAATAAATATAGCTCAATGAAAGAAGTAACATAAATCCCGTATAAATATGCCAAAAAACTTGCTTTTCTTGGTGCATAAGTAACAATATCAAATGAAATAAAATAAATAACGATGCAAACAAGATTAATGGTTTAGATCGTTTCATAAGCATTAACCTTCGTGAATAATTTTGTAACGTTTATGATTAATAACTGTTTTTTCTTGTAACTCTAATTTTTCGAAGTTTTCCATAATTGTTAAATCAACAATTACTGAGTTTTCATTTACTTTTTCAACACGTCCAATTAAACCATCGTGAAATTCTACAATATTTCCTACTTTAGCAACATTCATAATAATCCTCCTAAAACAATACTAAGGGACATTATACTAAAATATTGTAATAATTAAAATCATTATTTTATAATATGTTCAATTTTTTCTTTCAGTCGCTTTTTTTGTTGCTTAATGCAAGAAACACTTACTTGTTGCTCTTGAGCGATTTCTTTTATCATATATCCTAATATTAATTTTTCAAGTAAATCATTTTCTTTAGCCGTGAGTTGACTTTTAATATGTTCAATTAATAAATGAGAAGCATCATCTTCAATTTTTTGATACATTAAAAGTGTTTCGTCATATACATTACGCTCTTGGTATTTGATTTGCTTTCTCAATTCATCGATTAAATAAAAGTTGAGTTTGGTC
Source organism: Macrococcus sp. DPC7161 (assembly GCF_004117835.1). Classification (GTDB taxonomy): domain Bacteria; phylum Bacillota; class Bacilli; order Staphylococcales; family Staphylococcaceae; genus SDSC01. The sequence goes on from NZ_SDSC01000001.1 coordinate 71,142, forward strand.
ATCAAATATTTTTGCTTATTTTGTTTCGATGCATCAAATTGTTGATTAAGTTCCCATAGTTTGATGCTTAATTTTTGAAAATATTCATCTTTTTCATAACTTAAATGGTATTTCTGAATTAAATAATGAATATAACGTTGATATTCTTCTAATAATTTTTCAAACATCTTTACCTGATTTCTAATATCTAGATATTAAGGATTTCCGGATGTTTAAAATGTATATAATTTTTATAGATATTACATTTTCAATTTTGATTAAAAAAACATCTGTTTAAATCAAAAATTGAATTTTTGAATTCAAATATTTAAGTTTTTTATCAAAAATTGAAATTTTGATAAAAAAATAAGAATGAGACAAATGTCTCATCCTCATTTCCAATTAATCAACACTTTTGTTCCAGTCTCAATTTAATCAACGGAACAAAAGCAGCAACTTCGGTAAAGAACCTCACAATCACTCAAAATTAAAAAACAATTTTGGCTCATGTGAGGTTTTTACTTGTTGTTATTCGCTTTTGTCCCAGTCTCAATGATCAAACAAGAACTTATGAAATACTTTTTCTAAAATGAATGGAACTTCTTCTGATACGCTGTCAATATGTATTCTTTCTGTATTTTGGTGTGCATCTTTTCCTAGTGCACCGATATTCATTACCGGCGCATCTAATGCATGCATTGCTTTAAATGGAATGGTATATTTTGAACCAAAACCAGGTGTGTTTTTTTCGTATGATGTTGCATCATTTGGTCCATGTTCATATTTCACATAACTTAAATCTGAAATGCCATTAAAATAATTGATTCTTTCAGTTGATCGATTATAATGTTTATCCATTTGTTTAATAACATATTTACTTATATGTTTTACGAGTTTATCTTTTGAACTATTTACTGAAGGATAATATGGTGCACTTAAGTAAGTTACGACAACATAACCATCTGGATACACTTCGTTTAATAACTGTTCAATAATATGTATTGCATATTCACGGTCGTCTAAATGAAGATTTTGATTAATAATTGATAAATAATCTTCTTCTTTTAATCGTTCTTTTGCTTGTTCAATTAGCGTTTCAAAAGTAATGACTTCGAAATGAATGGTATGTTCGTAAATAGAAGACAATTGTTTTGTTGCACTTTGAACAGATTTTTTTACAGTTTCATGAAATAACTTAAATAATGATTCACTACTCTTTGTAAACTTAAAAATATTATAATAGCCTACAGCTAAATGTGGTGTTTGAACATCATAATGTGTTTTTAAGTCTTTATGGTGTAAGCTCACTGGAAGTGGTGTAACTTCATTTTTATAATAATCTTGAAATATTTTATTATATTCAATATTAAGGTTAATTTGGCTTAATAAATAAGTAGGGCTGACACCATTTAAAGGCTCTCCAACATGTGTCTCTTTACCTTTAATAAAGACACTTGGCATAATTTTCCCAATACTACCTGAGTATATATAGTATTGATCATCTTCTGGATGTTGTGAAAAAGTAGGTTCACCGTTTAATGTTAATATAAGTTTTAAATTTTCTTCTTTAATATATTGATCTAAATAAACGACAGCATCTCTCATACCACTAGAGTTGACTTCTTCATCTGGTACGGTTAACAAGATAATATTAATTGGCCAAGATTCGTTAATTGCACGTTCTAATAAACTCATGTGCATCATTAATCCAGATTTCATATCCATTACGCCACGTCCAAAAAGATATTGATTTGATTCAATATCTTTTTGGATATAAGGGTTAAATGCATCAACATGTTTATTATAAGCTTTATGTAAGGCATCACTATCAAAAGCAATCGATTCAAAATGTCCAAAATCAATGACATCAACAGTGTCATAATGACTCATTATAATCACTGTTTTATCTGTGGTATAAGAACGATACATTGCCATTAAAGCGTGTTTATAATCACTTGTTTCAATCATTTTAATATGTGATTCATTTTGATTAAAATAGTCTAACTTCATTAATTCTTCTTTTATGAAGTAAGGAAAACTTAGCTCTCCTTGTGATCCTGTTACAGAGTCATGAGCGACGATATCTTTTAATAACTGTATTCGTGATTCTTTTGTTTGCCATAGCATAGACATTAAAGCACCTCATTTCCAAATTAAATACAATCCATATGAAATGGATTGTATTCGTTTACAACATTATTATAACTTACGATTTTCTTGTTGTGTAAAATAATTTAATTTTGGAATTTTTAATTCAATTATTGGTGCAGTTATTTTCTTAATTGCATCAGTACTGAACACATAAACTAAAATAATCGTTATCAATACAAGTGTTGTACCCATAAACACATGATCATCATGTAAAAAGTCTTTCCATTTTTGTGAACGAAATAACCCTATAAATAATCCATGCAATAAATAGATAAACATTGTTCTTGAACCAATATAAGTAAGTGGTAGTTTGCGATTTGGTACAAGGTTTAAAAAAGCGCTTGTACTTATTATTATAATGAGATAAATGATTGCTCTTTTTAATCCGCTGTATACTGTTGCTTCATGATGTTCTAGGTTTTCGTAAGGTTTAGAACCAAATAGCCATTCAAAATTAATTTCTATATTCAAATATACGACAAAAACAGTAATTAATGTGATGAGGCTAAGTGGCACATATTTTTTATCACGAATCAATGCAAAATGTCTTGGTTTTAAATAAAAACCAATTAAAAAGAATGGGAAAAAGACAAAGGTTCTTGATAAACTCAATGTATTATTAATAAATGAAAAATAACCTACAGCAATACCTAATATAAATGATATTGAAAGTACATAATACATATTCATATTCTTAACAAAAAACAACATGATTTGCCAACTGAATAAGCTCAATAAAAACCACATTGCCCATTGTGGATCGAAAGGATTTAAATCTACTGTGCTTACATCATCAATAAAATAATAATAAAATGCATAAAAACTTTGGAAGATTAAATAAGGTAACAATAACTTTTTTGTCACTTTCATGACATAACCTTTTTTATGAATGCCTTTCGCAAAATAGCCTGATATGAGTACGAATGCAGGCATATGAAAACTGTAAATAAATAAGTACAGAGCTAATATAAATTGATTTTCAAAAATAAATGAACGTAATAAATGGCCAAACACAACTAAAGTAATTAGTAAAAATCTTGCATTATCAAAATAATGCTCTCTTCTTTTGCTCATATTAAAACCTCGATGAATTTATTCATTATTATACTATTCACTATTTTTCACAAAGATAAACCATTAAGTTAATTACAAATATTCATTTCAACTACAAAATATAAAGACTACAATAGAATTTATTATTATCGAATAACTTTGATGTAATGTACATGATTTGAAATTGTTTTTGAGAAAAAAGTAGACAAGAATATTAAGAAATGATTAAATAGTTTAAGATTTTTTTGAATTCTGTAATAAGTCGTTGCTAAAGTAAAATGTTTCCTTTATAATTTTCTTAACATCATAAAAGGGAGATCTGGAATGGACGAAAAGCATTTAAAAAGATTTGGTCAAATCATTTATATTATGGATTCAAAAATCGATGAAATTGCGTCAGCGGAATTAACTGATGTCGCGTTAACAAGGGAACAATTTTATATGTTAGAATTAATTAATGGCGAACAAAATATGACGCAAAAAAAATTAATTTATAAGTTGAATAAAGAGCAAACAGCGGTATCTCGTTCAATAAAAAAATTAGTCGACCATGGATTTATTACAAAAGAACAAAGTATGTATGATTTACGATCTACTGTATTGAAGATCACTTCAAAAGGCGAAGAAGCGTTAATATTAGCTGATGACATTAAATCAAAAGTTGTTACAAATTTTATGCGTGAATTGAATGTCACTGAACGTGAACAATTAATGACGATTTTAGATAAAATTTATCAATCATTCACTTTAAGAGATCCTTTTAGATATTAATTGACCAAATAGACCTGAACACTATTCTCAATGAATAGTGTTTTTATTTTTTTATAAATTTTTTCGTTATCTATTTACTATTTATAAAAAATAAAAAGCGTGGGTTTCCACGCTTTTAAAAATTTCATATTTATTTAAGATGTAGGTAAATTAAAGATACTCGCTAACAGTAAAATATAAACCTTCTAAACCTAATGTTTTGTAATAGTTTGCAATTAAACGAGCATTTTTGTTTGCCCATTCAACATCTGTCGCATATTGATGTGTTGCTGGATTACTAGGATTCCAACGCATTTGGTACAATGTCACTTGATTGTTTTTGAAGTAATTGTCATTGACATACTTACCGCCACCAATGATTGCTTTTTCAGGTGTATTCCATCCTTGTGACTTCGCATAACGTGTTCCACCTAATAAAGCATTATTGTCAGTAGCTTTAGTTCCAAACATGTTGTAGTATTTCGTCTTTGCATTTTCAATGATTTTGCTTTCAGTTGCATTTAACCCTAAACCGTTTGCAAGCTTACTTGTACCATGACCCGTTTCTAAAATAGCATGACTAATTAAGTAAATTTCATTAATGTTTAATAATTTACTTGCAGTTGCAAATGCATCGCCTTTATTCTCTAAGATACCTTTACCAACAAGTAATTTATTTAATACATTGCCTGAGATGCCTTGAGATTTATTTAAATTTAAAAATTGATATTTTTGTACAGCATCATTTAACAATTTAGAAGGGTTGATATTTTTACTTACTTCATCACGTGTTGCAATTCGTGTGACTGATTTACCGTTTGAATTGATATAAGTATATTTTGGTCCTGAGTTCGTTGTTTTATTGATTAATTGCATTTGTTTATTAATAGCTTGTGTTAAAGATATAGGTGCTTTTTGTTTAGAAATAATAGGTTGTTGTTTAACAAATTTTTTAACGCTTTTACTTGATACATAACCTACTGATTTATCATCAAATAATACTTTATACCAAGTTGAAGTGCCTACTTTATCTGTACGAATTACATTAACAATTTTTGTAGGGAGTGAGCTTAATTTTTTTATTCGTTGTGTTTTTGATCCACCTGGAATACTGTATACATAATCACGAGGGTTCGTTACAATATATGGTGCTTTTTCCCAACTCACTGTTTGGTGTGTTTTTTGATTAATACTATTATCGTTGATCCAACCAACCACTTTATTTTTAATATCCTGTAATTTGAAGTATTTGGTAGAAGATTTAGTTGCTTCTTCTGTAATGTAGAATTGTGTATCTACTGGTTTTGTTTTTGCTTTAGTACCATTTTGTAAATCTGTATAAATTAAAACACCAGTTTTAGCTGTTCGTCCGATTAATTTTACTGGTTTAACATTCGTTACCAATGTAGTTAAATATTTACCTTGAATCCATCCAGATAAATTATTTACAGTACCAAAATAATATGTCGTATCATTTACTTTAAGTTTTTTAGTTGCTTTAAAGTTTTGATTTAAATTGGCTTTTAAATCACTCACTTTTTGATAACTCGTTCCCCATGGCGTGTTAAATAACCCATTTACAGTTGATTTAATTTTATATTGAGTATTTAACTTTGTTTCTTGAGAGCGCGTTGCTAATGTTAAATCTTTTGCTTTTACCCAGCCGCGTGCAATACCAGTATTATCTATAAGCGAATAATAAGTTTCGTTGTTTAAAGTCGCTTGTTTATTAACGTAATATGTATTGTTTGCTTTTGTTCCTGCATTTTTACCAGTAACGTCTAAAACCTTTGAATAAACTTGTGCATTATTTGATTTTATTTTAGCCATTTTTGATGTTGATGATGTTTTTACTGTACCTGTTTTTACGGGTGTTACTGATGGTACTAATGAAGCTAAATAACTTTCTTGAATCCAACCAGATAAGTTATTTACAGTACCAAAATAATATGTCGTATTATTAACTTTTATTTTTTTAGTTGCTTTAAAGTTTTGATTTAAATTGGCTTTTAAATCACTCACTTTTTGATAATTTGTCCCCCAAGGTGTATTAAATAAACCATTTACTGTTGATTTAATTTTGTATTGTGTATTTAATATTGTTTCTTGAGAACGCGTAGCTAAAGTTAAATCTTTTGCTTTTACCCATCCGCGAGCGATGCCAGTATTATCTGTAAGTGAATAATAAGTTTCATTGTTTAAAGTGGCTTGTTTATTAACGTAATATGTATTGTTTGCTTTAGTTCCAGCATTATTACCAGTTACATCTAATACTTTTGAATAGACTTGAGCAGTACTAGAATTGATTTTAGCCATTTTAGATGTAGATGATGTACTTACAGTTCCAGTTTTAACCGGAGTGTTCCCAGGTACTGGTATAGGTGTTGGCGTTGGAGCAGGTGAAACGTTACCATTAAGTTTTGCATTGTATTTTTCTGTTACTAACTGTGTCAATTCATCCATTGAGTAACCATTCATTTGGAACCAACCATATGGATCAGAGTGGTCAGTACCACCTAAGAAGTTAGAAACTGCTTTATGAGACCATAACGTACCATTGCCATCATATTCCGCACTATCAACAGGTAAATTATAATACAACAAATTCGTTGCGATATAATCAGCATAGTTATTAATCGCACGAGCAAATCGATCTTTACCTTGAACACGTACTAATTCGACATGAATAAAGCGTTCATTAGCAACTGGTCCAGCTCCCCATGCTAAATAATCAGTAGGTGCAGTTTCAATGATGTTATTATCATCAACAAATGCATGTACAAAGGCATTTTGATAATTGTTTTTCATATATTGTACTTCACCCCAGATGGTAGAAGTATTATTTGCTGTTTCGTGAGCTATGATTCCTTCAGGTTTTCCAACACCATTACGGTATCCATATTTAGGAATATGACTAGAAAAATCTTCTACGATTGGTGCTGCTTTAAAGTTATTGTATTTAATATAATCATTTACTGACATATTTGTAGTTGATTTTTGAACAGTTTGAACAGGTTGTGTCGCTTGTAATGTTCTAATTTTCTTTGTATTGACAGAAAGTGGTTGTACATCATTACTTACAGTGTTTGATTGCGCGATTGATTGACTTTCTACAGTTGAAGCAGTTGAAAGTGAATTCGTTTTTGTAGCAGATTGACTTGATTCAGAAGATGTCATTTGGTTGATAGTCATGCTATTAGAGTTTGTAATAGAAATGCTATTACTTGTTTGCTCACTTGTCGCAGTTGAAGTCGCCGTATATGTTGCAGTTGATTTTTGCAAATCAGTTGCTTTATTCGTTTGCGTAACAGGAATAGTCGTAGTTGATTTTGTTTGGTTGGCTTGTGAATATTGCGCGTTTGCAGTTTTAGAATTTGTTGCATCATTTGTGGTAGGTGATTGTTTAACAGTTGTGTCATTTTCAGCAGCGTGTGCAACAGCTGAAGAACCTGCTAACATCATCAAAATCACTGCAGGTGTTTTATAGTAAAATTTATTTTCCATGTTTATACCTCGCTTAAATATAGATTCACTTTCACTTTGCATGAATAAATCCATTATAATTTAAAATGCCTATTAAGGGATATCAATATCAAAAATGTAATATTACTTTAATAATTGTCATACATTACTTATAAATTTTAAAATGAATTAAAACTTAAACAATAAAATAAAGTTTTAAAAATTAATTTCAATAAAATTGCATACATCATATCAAATTATATATCGAATAAATATATTACAATGTACAAATAAAAAACTCGAGCATTGCTCGAGCTTTTAAAGTGCGTCTTTTCGTATAATGGCTGTATATTGCCAAAATAATCTTAATTGATTGATATTCCAATGGGTCATTCCCATAGTATAACCACTTGGTTTGAATATATGAACATCTGAAACTTCTAAGACAGCTGCAACCAAATATTGATAATACACATCTAAATTTGTGAATGTTGCACTGAGCTGACCATTTTCGAATACAAAATCAAGTGGTACTTCATATTCAAAAATAGATACATTACTAAAAATTTCTGGAATGGATAATATATAACATGCGCCATCCATAATAGGATTGTCAACTGCATCACTATAATAAATTAATAATGATTCGTAGTTTTGTCGATGTTCAAAATTGATAAAGTAATAAGTATCCCTTACGTATGCCTCATCATTAGGTGCTGTGATTTGATGTTCTAATACATCAAACATTTTATTGATTTGTGCATATTTCTCATATGTTTTTCTCATAAAATCACCTCAGTATTTGAATAATAAATTTTGCAAATGCAATATAGACAACGCGCTTTTTTTAATTTTATTCTTTAATATATATACTAATCGTTTATTTGAGATGATTAATAAGTTGTTGTATTTGTTACATTTGATTGTTCAGAACTTGTATCTGTACTATTTTGAACATTATTTGTATTTTGTTCATCGTTATTTTGATCAACTTTTGGTGTTTTTGGATTTAAATCTTTATTATTTTTATGTTTTTTGTAATCTTTTTCTAAAGTATCTAAATTTATTTTTTCTAATGGAATTAAATCTCCATAAACAAATGCCATTTTATAATCTAAAAGTGATTGCTTAGGTTTGCTTTCTAAACCTAAATCTTTACGCAACAATTTCGAAATACTATAAATATGGTCTAAATCCGGATTGTAATAATAAACGCCATTGTACATATAATCCGTTCCCTTTAGTTGATGGCGTTTAAAGTAGACATCATTTGATGAATATTCACTTGCTAATGATTTAATGTTGTCAAATGTAAGGTTATGTTTCGCATTATTACCTACAATTTCAACAAGTTCATCTAATTTTGATAATGAGTTTGTATCTTTAGCTTTTTTGACTATGGCTTCAATCATTTCCATTTGTCTTCTGCCTCGACCTAAATCTGTATCGACATGTCTACTTCTAACAAGCGCTAATGCTTCTTCACCATTTACAACTTGAAGACCTGCTTTTAATTTTGTACGTCCTTTGTCTGTTTTACTTGGTTCATCAATATCGAATGGTACTTCAAACTCAATACCACCAAGTTCATCAATTATATCTACGAATGCTTGCATATTTATTCGAACGTAGAAATCTACAGGCGTATTAAAAATATGTTCTACTGTTTCCATAGATGATTTTGGACCACCTTCAGCATGTGCATGTGTGATTTTATCATAATAACCAACAGAAGGTATATAACTCAATGTATCTCGTGGAATGCTTACTAATCGGACTTGTTTATCATCACGATTAAATGTTGCTAAAATCATAGCATCAGTTCTTGCTTCTTCCATCGTTTGTCCATTTTTTCTTCTTGATAAACTATCATCAATACCTAAAAATAAAATAGAAACATGATCCAATGCAGGATCGACGGCTTTTTGTCTTAATTTAGACTGCTTACTTGCATTAGAAAATGATTGATCGATTGCACCTTTTGTTGTCACGTACAAAATACTAGCATAAGTTACTGGAACGATGATTAAACATAAACTTAAGAGTATAAGTACGACTTTAATGAATTTATTCATATATCGTCACCTTTATCATTTTTATAAAACTACAATATTATACTTTGATTTAAGAAGTATTACAAACACATTTACATGAGTGTTTATCAATTAATAAAAAAAGCGTTTGGCATCTAAGTCCTTTTTAAATTGTTTTTGTTGTTTAGCAGATAATTTTTTATAATCTTTTAAAAATGCTTCATATTCATCCATGACAGTATCAGTTGGTCCATAATTTTTAATTTGGCCACCTTCAATCCAAATGATTTTCGTACAAAACTTTCTAACTTGTTTTAAATTATGACTCACAAAGAAAATGGTTTTTCCTGCTTCTTTAAATTCGTGCATTTTTTTTAAGCTTTTTTGTGTAAAAGTTTGGTCTCCGACTGATAACGCTTCATCGATTACAAGAATATCTGGATCAACGGTAACGCTAATTGCGAAGCCGAGTTTTGATTTCATACCACTTGAATATTTTTTTACAGGTTGATAAATAAATTCGCCAAGCTCTGAAAATTCAATGATTTTTGGCGTTAATACTTTGATTTCTTTTTTTGAGAAACCCATTAATAAAAGTTTGAATTCAATGTTATCAATACCTGATAAATGAACATTTAAACCAGAATTAATTGCAATCACATTGACTTCACCATTTTTAATGACAGTACCAGAAGTTTCAGGAACACTGCCGCCTAATATATTACTTAATGTAGATTTACCAGATCCATTGATACCTACTAAGCCAATGATATCTCCATGATCTGCGGTAAATGAGATGTCTTTTAATGCATAAAATTTCTTTGTCTTTGTAGGTATAAATATATCTTTAATACGTTCTTTATTATCTCTAAATATTTTATATTCTTTACTCACATTGATAAACTCAACGGAATGAGTCATGTTCATCATCCTTTATTTTTATTACAAATACAGTGTAACGATTCATTATATCATGTATAATCATTTAATACCTATTATAGTTGAAAGTAGCGATTACGTCATGAAATCGTATTTTTTTATAAAATCATTTTTTATTTTCAATATTACACTTATACTACATTGTAAAAACATTGTAAATAAAATTAAAATCATGTAAATTATATACGACTCAAAAAATACAGTAAGGAGGTGCCGATATGACAGAAATGATACCAAGTTTATCTACATATGATTGGAAAAACCATAAAAGTGAAAATGTTTCTATTATCGGCATCCCATTTAATAATGTATCGAAAAAAGAAATGACAGATCATATTCATAAATTTGTAAATGCTAGCACAAAAGAAAACCTATTTATTGTGACTGCAAACCCTGAAATTGCCTATTATGCTCATACGCATGAAAGTTACTACAATAAAATCAAAACAGCAGATTTTATTGTCCCAGATGGCATTGGTATTATAAAAGCAGCTAAATATTTAAAACAACCAATGAAAGAACGTGTGCCTGGCATTGAATTGATGGAGAATATGTTAAGTATTGCAGATGAACATGAATTACGTGTATTCTTATTAGGAGCATCAAAAGAGACCGTTAAAGAATGTAAAAGAAAATTAAGACATACTTATCCTAATGTTGACTTTAAATCCAAACATGGTTATAAAGACGTTCATGATTATAAAACATTACAAAAGATAAAGAAATTTGATCCTGACTTTGTATTTGTTGCAATGGGTTGTCCAAAGCAAGAGGACTTTATTTTTTATAATCAGCATCATTTTGAACATACTGTGTTTATGGGTGTCGGTGGCAGTTTTGATGTCTTTAGTGGTAATGTAAAGCGTGCACCAAAACTTTTTATTAATTTAAACTTAGAATGGTTATATCGTATTCTAACTGATTTTAAACGTTTAAAGCGGGCATTGATTATACCAATGTTTTTAATGAAAGTATTTCAACAAAAGCATACACCAGAACTAAATCCACATGCTCATTTCAAAGAAAAAGAGTAGTTTAAGAAAGTAGGAGACACATGAATGCAATATTCACTGTATTAAAAGAACAAATTAAAAATTTCTATTTAATACAAAGACTTGCACAATTTCAATTAAAGATTTCAAACCATGATAATTACTTAGGACTCGCTTGGGAAATTATTAATCCATTAATCCAAATAGGGGTTTATTATTTTGTTTTTGGTTTAGGGATTAGAGGTAACCATGCAGTACACGGCGTACCATTCTTTTTATGGATGTTAGTGGGGATTAGTATGTGGTTTTTTGTCAATCAAGGTATTTTGGAAGGCACGAAATCAATAGGTATGAAATTCAATCAAGTTTCAAAGATGAATTTCCCATTATCAACAATTCCAAGTTATATTTTAATGAGTAAATTTTATGCACATTTAGTATTGGTAGTTTTTGTGATTGTATTATGTGCTATTCAAGGTATATATCCGAGTATTTATATTTTACAATTGTTAATATACATTCCATGGGTATATATATTTGCTTTATCTGTTACGATGTTAACGTCAACTTTAGCAGTATTGATTCGAGATACTCAAATGATGGTACAATCAATTTTACGTATTTTATTTTACCTTTCACCAATTTTATGGGAGGCAAAAGGTAATAGCCACATCATGCAATTTGTTCAAACGACTATCAATTTAAATCCGATAAGTTATTTAGCAAATAGTTATAGAAGTGCAATACTATATCATAAATGGCATTTTATCGAGCATCCATATTTAACACTATACAATATTGCATTTGTAATTTTATTTTTCAGTGTGGGCTCAATCTTACATATGAAATTTAGACATCGATTTAGCGATTTTATGTAGACAATGAAACTGTATATAAAAATAAAAGGTATGCGAACATCGCATACCTTTTTATGTAAGTGCATTAATAAATTGTTGGTAAATATGGTTACTTGTATAACTTTGTAAAGTGACCTTTCCACCTTCAATCAGTTTATTTCTTAACGAAGCATCTTGAATGCATTGGATGATTTGATCACCGAATTGTGTGGTATTGAAACATTCACTAACAAGTGCGTTTTCATGATGTTTTAATAACGTTTGTGGACCTAATGGCGCATTGAAACTCACGACGGCATTATTAAATAAAAATGCCTCTAAAATCACCATGCCAAAACCTTCACTTCTAGATGGAATCACAGTGATTTTGGATTTTTGAAGCAATGATTCTACATCTGTTGTGCTTGGATGTATGGTCATTAAATCATTGAGGTGATGCTGTTGAATCAATTTTTCTAATGTGTTGTGTTCACTACCATCGCCATAAATATTTACTTTGTAATTCATTTTACGTAAATACATTTTAATTTTATTAATTGCGTCAATTAATAAATCAAAGCCTTTTTCATATTCTAATCTTCCAAGTGCAAGAATGGTATTTTCTTTTTGCATATTTGATTGAAGCTCTGCTTTGGCAATGTTTGGTACACAAATGATTTTAAGGTGTTCATTAAATATAGTTTCATAAGTGCGTTTATCAAGTTCGGTCAATGTCGTTAAATAATCCAATTTCGGATATAACTGTTTTATGCGCTGTTGCAAACGTGGTGTGTGTGCATGATAATGCATATGTTCCATTCCAATCGTTTTTGTTGTCGCATAAGTTGCGATTAACAGATTGTATGTTGCTCTGGTACCAACAAGGTAATCTGTGCTTACTGTTTTTATTTTATTAATTAATACTTTTTCAATGTAACTAGAAAATTGATTAATTCCTGGCTCATCAGGTTGAATTAATTTTGGTTTGAGTAAAGGCGTATATTTTCTTATTCTATTTGCTATCAAAGGTGTTAAGTGCTTTTTATTCGAGTAATCAATGATATAATCAATAGTGATATTTGGATGTAGCGGATAGGCCGTTTGCGTGCCATTTTTAAATACCGTTAAAATGGTTACAGCATGTCCTTTTTCACTTAATTCATTTGCTAAATGTGTGATAGATCTTGTTGTGCCACCAATATGATAAATATTATGAATTAAAAATGTAAATGATTGCATATGATTCTCCTGTAAATGAGGTATTTTTATGAAAAGAAAATTGATAAAAGGGACTTATTTAACCCTAATTAAACTTTTTGATTGTTTAATCAAAACGAAAACCAATAAAACAATTTTTAACAAAAAAAACATAGTGTTACTGATGACTTTTAAAGAAGATATGATGCCGATACTTGATGCATTGCATCAAAAAGGTACGTACCGAATCACTTTATTATATCATCCGAAATATGAATCATTCTTGCAATTACCAAAATATCATGATATCGTCAAAATTCCTCTTGGCAATCGATATGTTTTAAAGCATATTAAAGCCATTAAGAGCGCATCTATCGTCGTTATTGATACATATTATTTAATGTTAGGTAGTTTAAAAAAGTCGAGTCAACAAGAAGTCATTCAAGTATGGCACGCAAGTAGTGCATTAAAAAAATTCGGTTTAGAGGATGCAGCGTTAAATCAAAATGATCAAAAAATGATACGTCAGTATAAGTCAGTCTACAATTTTACAGATAGTTATGTCGTTGCAGGTAGTCAAATGGAAGCTATTTTTAAACGCTCACTTGATGCAGAAAAGAAACAATTCTTAAGATTTGGATTAGCACGATTAAATCAAGAATATACAATCCATAATCGTGATGTGCTAGAGCAGCCAATACTATTTTTACCGACGTATAGAGATTACGAAATTTCGGAAGAAGACAAATTAAATGAACATGATATAGAGGGACTAATCATTAGAGCACATCCTAGTGATTGCAATTACCAAACATCGTCAATCATTAAGAATAAGTCATTGGATGAATTGATTACGATGAGTAGTGTAGTTATTACAGACTATAGTTCATTGGCTGTAGAAGCGGCATATAAAGGTAAACCAGTAATGCTATTTGTTCCTGATGAAGAAAAATATCATCAAACTAGAGGATTGAATGAAGCCTATTTTAATATCTCTAAAAAAAATAAAGCATATAATAAATCTGAATTGAAAGCTTGTTTAAATAATATACAGCCAATTGACATAACAAATTGGGTAAATTATCAAACTGAAGATGCACTAGCACATTTAATCCATTATATAGAGGAGAGGGTTCGATGATTACAGTCGTTATTCCTGTGTACAATGCATCGGAATATATCCAACGTGCATTAGCATCCATACAATCCATTAAAGCGATTCCGATAGAAATACTATGCATTAATGATGGATCAACAGATGATAGTGTTAATGTAATTGAAGAATATAAAAATGACTTACCTAACTATCAAACTTTACGTATTTTATCGAAAGCGAATCAAGGTGCTGCAGCTGCAAGAAATGAAGGTATTCAACATGCTCGCTTTCCATATATCATGTTTTTAGATAGTGATGACCAGCTCGCACCAAATGCAATCGATATTTTTGTAGATGCTCTTCAAAAATATCCAAATCATGCAGTTTATGTTGGACAACTTGTTCATTTCAAAAATAATCAAATCATTAAACTTAAAAATCACCAATTAAAGCCAGGACCAACTACTTTAAGCGAGCAACCTGAATTACTCCAATCAATTGGTCCAGGAGCGAAATTGTATCATCGTCAATGGATTAAAAAAGGATTTGATTCAGGTATTACATTTTGTGAAGAACACACGTTTAACACGCGTGTATTTTTAAAATCGGTATTTGTATTAAATGAAATTGTCTATTACTACACACAAGATGATCGCAATAGCATCACACAAGATTATACAAATTTAGATAAGTACATGAAAGATGCAATTAAAGTAAGGAAAAATATGTTTACTTTAATCAATA
The DNA here is from genome assembly GCF_004117835.1 of Macrococcus sp. DPC7161. Taxonomy (GTDB): domain Bacteria; phylum Bacillota; class Bacilli; order Staphylococcales; family Staphylococcaceae; genus SDSC01. The sequence continues at coordinate 86,374 of NZ_SDSC01000001.1, forward strand.
CTACAAATGATATTGAAACTAATGTAGCATGTGACCGTGTGAAAGCTTATTATAGTTACCGTATGGATAATTTGATAATAAGCTACTTACTGAAAAATGCATTACAACAAAAAGCTTCAATTCAATTTCAAGATTCAATAATACCTTATTTGAACCACATTTTTGAAGATACATACGATGAAAAAAGCTTGATACAACTCATTGAATTCTTATTTAGGTATTTAAATCAAAGTGATCGAATGCAATTAAATTTATATTTAAGACAGAAGAAATTTGATTTTGAAAAACTCAATTTAAATCCTAATCATAAAATGTCATTTATAGTGAAACGTTCATTGAACAACACGAAGGATCAAATAAAATTAACCATCAAAAAACGCCTAAAACACTAAATTAAGTGTTTAGGCGTTTTTTGATTAAATTTATTAATTGATCGTTATTTGTCGTTTGATTTATGAATTTAGAAGAGTGGGCTACATGTGTTTTGTATATTAAGTCTTGAATAAGTGTTTCTCTGTTGTAATAAATAATCGGTTGTAAATCGTTAATAACACTGTCATATACACCTCTAGTAGCAATGTACGTTTCATAATCATCCATTAATAAATAAGATGGGATATTTAAAGCTAAACTATCAAAAATAACCGATGAATAATCTGATAGGACAACATCAGCAATGACCAATAAATCTTCAGTTGCTTCTTCGACTATTTTGCCATTCACAGTTGCATTTGATGTAGGATGTGGCTTAGATAAAACATGAAAATATTGTTCTAATTGTTTCATTTCTAACGGTTCATAATCATAATCTTTCCAAGTAGGTAAATAAATAAGAATAGGTTTATCATTACTTAATCCATATTTGTTAAGAATTGTATCTTTAATTGTATGTTGCTGATTTAGACGTTGTGCTTTCAAATAATGTAATCTTGGGTAACCATAATGAATGATATTTGTATTTTTTAAATGAAAAGCAGTTTTGAATAAGTTATCTGCTGATGGATGATCTGTTAAAAAATAATCCGTTCTCATTAGTTTATTGTACTTTCTATATTTATATAAAAAGATGTTTTGATTTTGGTATGGTTCTAAACTATCTAAAAATAACTTTTTAATCGGTGTACCATGCCATAAATTAAATACATAACCATTTGTAATGAAGTCATCAGGAGCAAATGACTCTAATATGACAACACGTGCGTGTTCAATCAATTTGCTTGATTGAGATTTTGGCACAAAATAGTTTGAATTATTTGTGTGTAATAATGGATCATTATCTTCTAAAATAAAATAAATAGGAACATGATTATTTTGTATCATCTCTTCAAATAAGTATTTTGAGTTGCCTCGATACTGAAAATCGAATCCTAAAAACACAATTATTTGTTTAGTAGCTTTAATATTTCTTTCTTGAACAAGGTGTTGATACGGTTTTAATTTTCGTTTCAAGAAATATCGATACAATGCAGGATATAATTTTAATTTACTAATAAAAAAGTTTAATAAGTTAAAACGGTTCATTAAAGTATCGATTGACAATAACGTACTTGCATCATTATTGATGCATTTTATCTGATTTCCATAATATCTACCAAGTTGTTCTAAACGATCTCCATAGGATTGAACTAAGTGTTTTGTAGGCTTTAAATTCTGATTAAATGAAAATACTACATGACCATCAACAAGTATTGTTGCTTGATTTAATAACACCATTAAAGATAAATCAAATAATGTATATTCATTGTGCTCCTTTAAAAGCCGCTTTAATTTTTCTACATGAAAAATCATAGCAGGCTGAAAATTCACAGCGAGAAGTAACGATGTATCGACTTGAGATTCACCAAAAATAGACCATTGATTCGTATAGTCATCATCCAATAAATAATCAGTAAAAATATGGTCGTTGGATAGATTAACAGCATGAAGTTGATACTTGTCAATAAACATATTTTCCGTATTAAAAATAACATAATCTGTTTTAATATCCTTTATTAAATTGTAGGAAATAAGCGTATTTTCTTGAATATTCATAAATGAAATCATATGTCACCTCGAAAAAAAAGCCAGAGCTTGAGCTCTAGCAGTTTATTTTGCATCTTTACCGTATAATTCTCTTTTAATTTGAGTAGTCGAAATACCTTCAGTACGATTAATATAAACAACTTCACATTGGTCTTTTAAGAAGTCGAATTCGCCTTCCCAGTCATGACCCATAACGAACGTGTCTATTTCATATTTACCAATATCTGTTTTCTTTTGTTCCCAATTATTTTCTGGAATAACTAAATCAACATAGCGTACTGACTCTAACATCATTTTACGTTGTTCGTAGTCATAGTAAGATTTTTTATTTTTTAATTTGTTAAATTCATCTGTAGAAAGTGCTACAATTAAGTAATCACCCATCTCACGTGCACGACGTAATAATTCAATGTGCCCGTAGTGTAATAAATCATATGTACCATAAGTAATAACGCGTCTCATCAGAAGACCTCCAAGTTATAAATGTATCATTCGTAAATTTTATGTTAATATACTAATGAGTTTTTGTAAATAATATTAAGTTGAAAGGTGAAATTATGACATTTATTTCAATTAAACAAAATAATGACAAGTTGTTATTTTCTAATATTGATGAACAGTACCAAATAATACAATTTGAAGCGGATGATAAGATTTTCAGAAAGGAAATCAATCAATTTCAAGTCCAAATCTGTCTATCAGAAGTTTTAGAAATACTTCAATCAGATTACATGAAAAAAATCAAAATATTTTTAATATCTAATCAATCGATGACATATAAAGAAGCGTTAATAAAGAATGTTAATTTACAAAATGACTATCCAGATTATCCAACCAAAAACTATTTCCAATTGGATGATATTGTTACAGTATCGCTTAAATACAGAATTTCATTGAAGCGATTTGAAATTTCAATTTCACCATTTGAAACAGTTAATATTAATGACTATCAAGTGACTCCCTATTTTGATAAACAATCTGTATTTTCTCTTTCTTTGCTTCAAAATATTAAACCATCGACATATTTTAATTATAAACAAATTGATTCATTTAATATTAAAAATAGTAAAATAAATTTATTTGGCAAATTTTCTTTAATTAATGCACTTGCTGAAAAAGTAAATTTAGTTATTGAACATCGTGAATCAGGACTAGGGGTTAAATGGCCATTAAATATTTTTAAAACAGAGCAGTTACGATCTCAAACGTATAATGCATATTATTTTAAAATTACAGAAGAAGATCATATTGAAGAAATTTTTCAGTTAAACCTAAATGATGGTGACACACTTGATATGTACATTGAAATATATTTAAATACACTGAAAACTCCTATTAAAATTAAAATTGGTAATCCTAGAATATTAGTTGAGAGATTTTTAAAAGGAAAATTAAGATTTGATCGAAACGATGGTATTTATTATTTAATGCCTTATTTTACTTTAAAAGGCCGTAATCTTTCATTTAAAATTGCAAAATTATCACATGAAAGTGACGCATCTTATGAAGCTTTTTCACAATCTATGATGTCTACAAAAGAGTTATGGGTAGTAGGTGAAAGACATTATAAAGCTCAAGATAATGGCTTTCATTTTTTTAAATACATGAGATTAAATCATCCAGAAATAGATACCTATTATATTATTGATTTTGATTCTATTGAATATAAAAATGTCAAACCTTATGGAAATGTCGTTGACTATAGATCACCAAAACATTTTGAAATAATGGCAAAAGCTACGAAAATATTTACAACACATCATCCTGAACTAATTTATCCGATGAATGATCGAGAATATATAAAAGAAATTAAAGCCCAGAAAATATTTTTACAACATGGGGTACTAGGTACAAAAAATTTAACGCAAATAAATGGCAATCAATTAAATGATTTTAATGTAGATATGTTTTTGGTAAGTTCAGAACGTGAAAAACAAATTGTGCAAAGAGATTTAAAATTTTCGCCACAGCAAATAAAAGTTACAGGTTTATCAAGATTTGATGAGCTCTTTAAAACATGTGAAATTAAAAATCAAATATTAATTATACCAACATGGAGAGACTGGTTGACGAATATCGAGCAATTTTTAATTTCGGATTATTTTTTGAACTACTCACAACTTCTAAATCGTGATGAGATTAAAACCATTGCACAATCGGGGACAGAAGTAATTTTCTGTTTACACCCGAATATGCAAAATTTCTTAAAGTTCTTTGATGTACCGAATTATATTACTACAATTAGCCAAGGTGAAGTAGATGTTCAAAGACTTATTAAAGAAAGTAAATTGATGATTACAGATTATTCAAGTGTAGGATTTGACTTTAGTTTCTTATACAAACCGGTTATTTATTACCAATTTGACAAAAAACAATTTATAGGAAAAAATCCATCTCATTTAGATATTGAGCGTGAACTACCAGGCTATATCGTGAATAATGAGCAAGAATTAATTAATAAATTAAAGAGTTTATTGGATGATAATTGTCAAATAAGTGAAACGGTAAAACATAAGATAGACCGTTTTGTAAAATACCGAGATATGAATAACTCAGAACGAATTTATATGTCTGCTCTTAATTTTGAAAATCATCATCGCCAAATCAATCAACTGAAATATGATATTTTGTCCCAACACTTTTTAAAACGATTCAGAAAAAACAAAAAAGTATATTTCAAAGCAATGAAAATGTTGAATCTTTATTTAACAAAATGCCATAAGGTTGATGAAAAATTGATTTTCATTGAAAGTAATGTAGGGAAATCGGTCTCTGATAGTCCTAAAAATATTTATGATGAACTAAAAAAACAAAATAAAGATTACAAAGTGGTTTGGGTGAGTAATCAACAATATCCATTTGATGATGAAAATGTAATTACGGTTAAAAGGTTATCCTTTGAATACTTTTATTACATTTCGATTGCGAAATATTGGATCAATAATCAAAACTTCCCTTACTATATAAAGAAACATCCTAATACGATTTATATTCAAACATGGCACGGAACACCTTTAAAGAAAATGCTTAATGATGTTAATCAATTTGAGGGTCGTGATGCAGGATATAAAGATAGAGTAAATATTGCCACAAGTAAATGGGATTATTTGATATCACCGAGTCGTTATGCAACAACATGTTTCAAAAGTGCATTTCGATATGAAAAAAACTTTATAGAAGCCGGTTACCCGAGAAATGATTGGGCTCATAATATGAGTGATAGTGAAATGGCTGAATTTCAAGCGCTTATCAAACTCAAATTAGGGATAAATGATGGAAGAAAAATCATATTGTATGCACCTACATTTAGAGATGATTTACTCAAATCTAGATCTATTTCATTACCATTTGATTTAAATGAACTGAGGGAGATTTCAAACGATTATATTATATTGATTAAACCTCATTTATTAGTCGGAAAAAAATTAATCATTCCAGATGATTATCAAGGATTCGTTTTCAATGTGTATGATTTCCCAGATATAAATGAACTTTATGCTATAACTGATATTTGTATCACTGACTATTCTTCAGTAATGTTTGATTTTGCAAATACACGAAAACCTCTCTTATTCTATACTTATGATTTAGAAAAATACCGTGATCAACTACGAGGATTTTATATGGATTTTGAGAAAGAAGCACCAGGCCCACTAATTTATGATACGGCCGAGTTAATTTCAGCGATTAAAAACATTGATAAAATAAAGACTTCTTATCAAGAAAAATATAATCAATTTTTCAATAAATATTGTGAGTTTGAAAATGGAAATGCTTCAAAATATATCGTTGAGCAAATTATTAAATAGATAACAAAATTTAAAATGATTTTAGGTTCTATGTAATTAATTAGAAGCGGGTGAGACTTTAAAGTCTCACCCGCTTCATTTTTGATCATAATAAATATTTAAAATTTAAGATTTAGCTTCACGCTTACTTATTCAAAATTTTATGAATTACTTTTTTTGCAGCATTGCCATCTTCAAAGGTATTCAATTGTTCATACCATGATTGATTCATTATTTTCGGTTGTTTCAACAGTAGATTAATCCATTTTGCTAAATCCTCTTGATTGTCAACAATAGGGCCAGGTAATGCTTCATTATAGTTTAAATAGAATCCTCGCAAGTTTTTTTCGTATTGTTGTAAATCATAACTATAGAATAATTGTGGCCTTTTTAAAATGCTAAAGTCGAAAAAGACACTTGAATAATCAGTAATTAACATATCAGAGATTAAATATAATGATGCGATATCGGGATAAGTGGATACATTCTTAACTTTAGGATGAATTGGATCCTTTAAATTGTCACCAATCAAATAGTGTAATCGCAATAAAACAATGATATCATCATCCAAGGCGCTAAATAATTTTTTAAAATCAATGTTGAGATTAAATTGATATATACCATTTTCATCAAAAGTATCATCTCGCCAAGTAGGTGCATACAAAATTACTTTTTGATGACAAGCTATGCCGAGTTCTTTTTTGATTTGGCTAATAAGATGTTTATTACTTTTATTATTTACTAAATAGTCATTTCTAGGGTAACCAGTCGTTATGATTTGATTTGATGGAATACTAAAGCAAGATTCAAAAATTTTTGTTGAATATGTATTTGGTGAGACAAGGTAATCCCATCTTTCTACTTCTTGCATAAATTTTAATTTATAAGCTTGCTCTGTTGTATTGGCAAGGTGAACATCTTCCATATCTAGAGCTAATCTTTTTAAAGGAGTACCGTGCCACGTTTGAACATATATCTGTTCTGATCTTTTTAATATATGGTAGGGTAATCGTGTGTTCGATATCCAAAATTGACTGGTAGCATAGTAATAATAATATGCTATTGATAATCTTTTTACTTTTGTTACTTTACCTGAAATTTGATTTGATGAAGGGTCGTTTAATACCCAAATGTATCGATATTCCGGATAATGTGCTTCTAAATACTCGTATAAATATTTCGGACTATCAGAGTAACTTTTCCCATTAAATGATTCAAAGATGAAAGTGTTTTGTTTTATAGGTAATTTCAAAAATAGTAATTCATAACATGTAACTGCAAATTTAGTTGGATTTTGTAATACTCGCTTTATACTTCGAATCCACTTCCGAATTGAGATTTCAAAATAGATGCTATTTCTTCTTTTATTAATAAATAAAAAGCGCTCAATTTTTTGAATAAAAGATAGATTATGACGGTGTGATATAAAATATTGTCGTAAATCTTCCATGAATTCATTGATAAACGATTGATAATGATTTGTTGAAGGATTGAACGCTTTAAATATGATTGAATTGAAATACTGGTCAAACATTCTTTGCAGAGAATGATTACTAGGTAATATAGGTCTAATTTTGAGAAATTCACGATAATAATGACGATGCATATTACTAGGTAAACCATCGAACGTTAACAAATTGTTAATGGTATTGCGATGATCTGCTAATATATCTATATTTTGTTTTGATATATTGGTGATGTAATCTATATACCCTTTAATATAAAAGAAATTTGGATAATTTTTATTGAAAGTAACATTGTATTTATGGAATGTAGGTACATGAAAAATGACGTTTGATAATTCATTGCCGATGCTTAAATATTGGTTTTCTTTAATAGCGATTCTTGTATGCTGAATGTCACTTTTAAACAAATCAAAATTAATGCTTTGTAAATTAGAAATATATAAATGAGTTTCTTTCGTATTTTTAATTTTGTCGTTTAAAAGATCAATCAATTGTGTAGTATCATGGAAGTAAATCATATGGATAGGAATATCAATATTTATTAAATTTTTCAATTGATTTTCATATTGTTTTGGTATGATGATGGCTATAGCAATAGAAGAAAAAATCTTTTTTTGCTCACGAACTAGCGTGTTTACATCATTAATAATTTCCATTTTATTTGGAAAATGAGTATATGGATGCTCTATATAGGTTAATAGATTTTGTATACTTTTCATAAGGAACCTCTTTAAAATTAAGTTTATTATCAGTATATCATGTTATATACATTTACTTGATAAATTAATGAGATCTAAGAAAAGAAAATATATATTAAAATTATGTTACGATTAAATTACTTTTGTGTTACAATCATTTTATTAATTCTATCATGCATAACTATATTGAGGTGCTAAATGAAAAAAATATTATTTGCAACGCTATTAACAGTAGTGATAGGTATTGGTGCAATTTCTGTATGGAAATATAAAGATTTAACAGAAAAACAAGTAGCATCTATAAAGACGAAAAAAGAAGAACCTACTTTAAAGAAACCAAAGACATTCACAAAAGAGGATGTACAAAATAATCAACTTGCTCAAAAAATTGATCAATACTTAAAAATGAAAAATCGTAATCATATCAATGTTTATGTTATGAATCATCAAAAAGAAGTTATTAATCAATCATATGGGAACTTATCATTGGACGAATCTGTTCCACTTAAACCAGAGCATATGTTTTTAATCGGGTCATGTAATAAAATGATTACAGGTATCATTGTAAAGCAACTTGAAATGGAACATAAAATTAACATAAATGCACCAGTTAAATCATATATTCCAGAATTTCGAAATAACTCAATTACAGTAAAAGACCTAATATTACATCGCAGTGGTTTAGTTTACTATAATGTACCTGACAAAGGATATGGATTAGATTCATCAGTTAAATCCATTATATCTGCAGGCGTCGATTTTAAAACGAAAGGTACATTTTTTTATAATGATGCCAATTATATTGTACTTGCTAAAATTATCGAAAAAGTAACAGACGAAAGTTATGAAAAGAATGTAAATGAAAGAATCTTTAAACCTTATCATTTAACACAGTCAGCATTTTTTAATGATGAAAATTTGAAGTCTAAATTTGTTTATGGATTTGATTTTTATAAAAATCATTGGATCAAAAGTAATGTCACTAACTTAGATAAATTTTATGGCGCAGGTAATGTTTATATGTCCACAGAAGCATTAGCGACACTGACACATCATCTTGCAACAAATCAAATTTTTGATGTAAATACAACCAATCAATTAATGGGTAATTTAGCGATTGATGTCGCTCAAAAATACCGTTATGGTTTTTATAAAGAGCAAGGCTATTACCGTACGAGAGGTTATATGTACGGGCAAGATGTTGTTTGTTACTTTAATAAAAATATTTCTATAGTGTTGGCAACCAATAAAATTAGATTTGAAGAAACACACATCAATGAAGCGGATATTAAACATATTTTTGAAATGGTTAGAATGGATAATTTAAACAGAAACCAAACGAACCATACAACTATCAGTCCTTCATTAAATAAACAAGCAATACTTTAAAATCAGTATAGTATAAATTAAAGAGATCGCATCATTGATGTGGTCTTTTTTAATTTTTTGTAAATATCATAAAGGAATTATTAACTGATTATATAAACGGTAAACCCACACTAAAGATATTGTAAATGTACTTTAAAACACGTGAAAGTCCTATATTCTATAGTTATATTGAAATTATAGATAAGATACATAAAAGCAACGATTAAAATTATTAAAAATATTAATTTAACATAAAGGGCGGAGTATTTTGAAGTTAACGACAATTGGTTTAGGTTATATTGGTTTACCAACATCTATCATGTTTAGTAAATATGGCGTAGATGTAGTAGGAGTAGATATTAATCAACGTGCAGTAGATTCATTAAATCGTGGGCAGATTCATATCGAAGAGCCTGGATTACAAGAAGCGTTTGAAAGCGTATTAGCATCAGGAACGTTTAAAGCAACAACGACTCCTGAAAAAGCAGATGTCTTCATTATTGCAGTGCCAACACCTAATAAAGATGATCAATTTAAATCATGTGACATTTCAATGGTGATGAGCGCTGTTGAAAGCATTTTACCTTTAGTAGAAAAAGGGAACACGATCATCGTAGAATCAACAATCGCACCACGAACAATGGATGATTTCGTGAAACCGCTTGTTGAAAGTAAAGGATTTACAATTGGAGAAGATATCTATTTAGTGCATTGTCCAGAACGTGTATTGCCAGGACAAATCATGCATGAATTAATTCATAATAACCGAATTATTGGTGGCGTTACAAAAGCATGTATCGAAGCAGGAAAACGTGTATATGGCACATTTGTGCAAGGTGAAATGATCGAAACAGATGCTAAAACTGCTGAGATGAGTAAATTGATGGAAAATACTTATCGTGATGTAAATATTGCTCTTGCAAATGAATTAGCGAAAGTATGTAATCATTTAGAAATCAATGCACTAGAAGTGATTGAAATGGCAAATAAACATCCACGCGTTAATATACACTTACCAGGACCAGGTGTAGGTGGACATTGTTTAGCAGTGGACCCATATTTCATTATTGCAAAAGACCCTATTAACTCAGATATCATTCAAGTATCACGTAAAATCAATAATTCAATGCCTCATTATGTCATCAAACATACGAACGGCATTTTAAAGAAAGTTAAAGGCAATAAGGTGACGGTATTCGGATTAACTTATAAAGGTGATGTAGATGATATCCGCGAATCGCCAGCATTTGATATTTATGAAATGTTAAAACAACAAAATATTGATGTTGTTGCTTATGACCCACATGTAGAGCAAGATTTCGTTGAAAAAGATATGAAAAAAGCTGTAGCAGATAGCAGTTTAGTATTAATTTTAAGTGATCATTCTGAGTTTAAACATTTAAGTGATGATGATTTAAATGGTATGAAAGATAAAATTATTTTTGATACGAAAAATGTTGTGAAATCACAATTTAATGAAGTTCAGTATTACAATTATGGGAATTTGTATACCTATACACATTAACTCTGGTTGGGACAAATTTGTTCCGACCTTTAATTTTATAAACTTATATCACACAAAAAGATTTTATGAAAATGTATAGGAGTAGTTTTATGAAAGAATTAATTAAATTGATTTATGAACAAATCAATCACATTGAACTTATTTATAAACTTGCAATATATAATGTGAAAAGTCAGTATACTAATCATTATTTGGGTGTATTTTGGAATTTTTTACAACCGATGCTGCAAGTCGGATTATATTATTTAGTATTTGGGATGGGATTACGTGGCACACATGCAGATGTTAATGGTATACCTTATATTGTTGTTTTAATAAGTGGCCTGTTTCCATGGTTATTCATTTCACAATCAATTATGGCTGGTTCGAGCGCCATTCAGTCAAAATTGAGTTTAGTAACAAAAATGAAGTTTCCATCTAGTACTTTGCTATCAATATCATTTACAAATGCGTTAATCAATTTATTAACCACATCATCTATTATCTTAATTATTTCATTGTTTTATCAACTTGTGCCTATTTGGCATTATTTATTTTTATTATATTTTATATTCAGTAGTTATATGTTGATTTTTGGTATTTCGCTAATTATGAGTACGTTAGTAATTTTAATAAGAGATACAAAAAATATTTTGCAAAATGTTATGCGTATGGGATTCTTTTTAACACCAATATTTTGGACAGTTGAGAATGCAAATCATATTATGCGAAAAATTAGTGATTTAAATCCTTTCAGCTATTTAATTAATATTTATCGAGTTACGTTTATTAATCCAAATATGAATTATTTAGGGAATGTATATGATCATTTATATTTTTGGTCGCTTACAATCTTGATTTTATTTATAGGAGCTAGAATACATTTTAAATTTAGAAATAAACTTGTGGATTATTTATAGGAGATGACAATGGCGAGAATACTAATAGTTACCCAAAATTTTTATCCAGAAATAGGTTCAGCTGCAAATAGGATGAAGAACTTATTTTTGCAATTTAAAAAAAATGGGTATGATGTACATGTTTTTACAACTGAACCGTCATATCCTAATAAAAAATTATATAAAGATGCTAAATTTTTTAATGAAAAGTTTATTGATGACTTAGAAGGAATTAGTATAACACGTATTAAAATGAGACATGAAAAACACAAAGACTCATTTAATTCTAGGTTATATTATTATACTGAATTTATGTTAAAGGTCCATTACTTTGTAAAAAAGACAAATCATATATTTGATTATGTATATATTACGAGTCCAAATATATTTACTGCTTGGGGTGCATTATTTTTTCAAAAGCATAAGTGTTTTAATACGATTTTAGAAATAAGAGATTTATGGCCTGACAGTGTAGAAGCAATAGATAAAGTAAATATATCGTTCTGTTTACCAATTTTAAAGTTGCTAGAAATGAAAATGTATAATAATGCAAATAAAATTGTAGTAAATAATACAAATTTTATTTCACATATTCAAAAAATGATGATTAAAAAGAAACCAATCATTTATATTCCAAACGCTGTGAATAAAGAAGAGGTACATTTCCGTACACCATATGATGAGTTTAGTGTTGTGTATACAGGTAACATAGGACTTGCACAGAATGTCGATCAACTAATAGAAATTGCAGAAAAATTAAATGAAGAAAAAATACATTTTAATACGATTATTTATGGCATTAACGCAAAAGTTTTTAGAAAGTATGTCTCAGATCATCAATTAAAATATGTTCATGTACATGACCCTATGACGCGAAATGAATGTTTAAATTTTATGAGCAAAAATCATTTATCTTTGTCGATATTAAAAGATACGGAGGTATTTTTAAATGTGATGCCAGGTAAAGTCGTTGATGCAATATGTACTCATGTTCCTGTCATTACTAATCTTGGTGGAGATACAAATAAATTGATCAATAATGAGAAAATAGGATTTGCTAAAGAAAGTGCGACAACAGAAGAATTAATGGAAGCAATTTTATATTTTAGAAGTAATTCAGAAATATTAAATGAATATAAAGAAAATACAAGACGTGTAAAAAATAGAGACTTTTTATGGGAAAACAATATTAAAAAATTGATTTCTTTTATTGAAGCATAATTTGGAGGTTATTATGAAAAAAGTAACAATGTTTGTTTGGAATCATTTTACAAATGATGCTCGTGTAAACCGTGAGTGTACATCATTAAGTGATCGATATGATGTTCATTTAATTGCTATCGATGATCCTAAAGATGATCGTGTTCAGAGAGAAGAACAAATCAATAACAACTTTAAAGTCTCTAGAGTGAAGCGTTATCCATTTATTATTGAATGTTACCAACATGATAAAAAAAGTTTTATGGTGAAAGTTGGTACAGTTTCAACAATTATAAGTGTAGGTTTATTTTATTTTAATTGGATGTTATTAATATATTTAGCAAGTTTGATGTTGATGTTATTAGCAGGCATTAAATTTGGCAAGCTAACAAAATATTTTGTTAATAGTATCATTATTTCACGTATGATTTTTAAAGGATATAAAGATCATGCAGATATATATCATTCGAATGATATTAATACATTACCTCAAGGGATTATTTGTTCTAAATTTAGATTAAAACCTAAAAAATTAATTTATGATTCACATGAAGTACAAACTTCTAGAACGGGTTATAATGAAAAACTGATTAAAGTTATTGAGAAAGTTTTATTATGCTTTGTCGATGAAATGATGGTAGAAAATCATACAAGAGCTAAACACAATGAAAAACTTTATGGGTTTTATCCCAAAACATTGTATAACTACTCAGAAAAATTTGAGATAGAAGAAAAAAAAGACATAGATTTACATCAATTATTAAAAATAGATAAAAATGAAAAAATATTATTATATCAAGGTGGACTACAAGCAGGTAGAGGATTGGAATTGTTGATTGAAGCGATGCCTAAAATAAAAGAAGGTACATTAGTGTTTTTAGGAAATGGAAAGTTAGAGAAAAAACTGAAGTCTTTAGCAGAAAATAGTCCGGCAAAAGAAAGAATTAAATTTGTAAACAAAGTTCATTTTACTGAATTACCATCATATACTAAAAATGCTTATTTAGGATTCCAAGTGCTTCAAAACGTATGTTTTAATCATTATTCAGCAAGTTCAAATAAATTATTTGAATATATAATGGCACATGTTCCAGTTATAAGTTGTAATTTCCCAGAGATAAAGAATGTCGTTGAACAAGGTGTAGGTATTGCTATTGATAGTCATGATGTAGATTCAATTGCAGATGCTACAAATTATTTAATTGAACACCCTGAAATAAGAACTTTATATAGTGAAAATTGTAAAATGGTTAAATTAAAATACAACTGGGATATTGAACAGAAAAAACTTATGCAATATTATGAAAACCTTGAAAATGAAACCTCTACGCATATGCATTTAAATTTTGATCATATAAAAGGTGAGGATTTTATTTATGCAGAAAGTTAATGTTAGTCATGTAAGTAAAGTTTATGATTTGAATCATAAAAAATCAGATAAATTAAAATCATTGTTTTCTTTCAAAAATGGCAATAATAAAAAACCATACTATGCTTTAAGAGATATTAGTTTTTCAGTAAATGCTGGAGAAAGTGTAGGCATAATTGGTCTAAATGGCTCTGGAAAATCTACATTATCTAATTTGTTAGCTGAAGTTACTCAGCCAACAACTGGAACTATTAAAATTGATGGTAGAAGTTCACTTATAGCCATTTCGGCAGGTTTAAATAATGAGTTTACAGGTGAGGAAAACATTAGAATGAAATGTTTGATGCACGGTATGAGTGAAAAAGAAATTAATGAAAAATTTGATGAAATTGTAAGTTTTTCTGAACTAGGTGAGTTTATCAAGCAACCTATAAAATCTTATTCTAGTGGTATGCGTTCAAGATTAGGATTTGCAATTGCTATTAATACAAATCCTGATGTACTAATTGTAGATGAAGCACTATCAGTAGGTGATGAAACATTTTCAAATAAATGTATTGAAAAAATGAAAGACTTTCAAAAAAGTGGAAAAACTATATTTTTTGTATCTCATTCTGCAGGTCAAATAAGAAAAATGTGTGATAAAGCATTATGGATACATTTCGGTGAAGTAAGAGAGTATGGAGAATGTAACAAAGTAGTTGATCACTATGTGCATCATATAAATCAATATAAAAAGTTAACAAAAGTAGAGCAAATTCAATATAAAAAAGATATGCATAACAAACAAAGGGAAGAAAGTAATCATAATGTAGTTGAAACTGAGGAAAAACAATTTGAGATTAAAAACTTAGGCATTCTGATTGGATGCACATTATTTTTCTTGATTTCAACTTGGTTACAAATAACTCATTAATTTTGGAGGAACTATAGTGAATAATAAATTTTTAATAGTATGCAATGCTTATCCATCAAAAGAAGCGATATATAGAAACGGATTTATTCATCGTAGAGTAAAAGCATATCAAAAAAAAGGGTATGAAATCGATGTCTTTTATTTACACTTAAATGCTACTCAACAAGAAGTATACAAGTATGATGGGGTAAATGTTACTTTTGGAAATGAAATACATTATCAAAAATTTTTAAATGAGAATAAACAAGTTTATAAAACATTTTTAATACATTTTATCAATCCACAAATGTATTATCCGATTATTGAAACTATTTCTTCACCAAAAATTGTTGTATGGATTCATGGTTTTGAGGCAGAGGCTTGGCATAGAAGATGGTTTAATTTCTTATCAAGTACATTTGAACTTAATCAAATTATTGAAAAAGCAAATGACTATTATCCGAATCAGTTAGAATTTATGAACCAGTTATATAAAGAAACACAATATGATATCACTTTTATCCATGTTTCAAAATGGTTTAAAACACATATTGCAGATGTAGATGCTAAGTTTTCCCCTTTGAACTATGAAATTATTCCAAACATCGTAGATGATTCAGTTTTTAATTATGTGCCTAAAGAAAGAAAAGGAAAATTAAAGATATTATCTATACGTCCATTTGCATCTTATAAATATGCTAATGATCAAACAGCAGATGCTATTCATATACTTTCAAAGAAACCTTTTTTTAATGATATTGAATTTCATATCTATGGAGAAGGTAAGTTATATCCTAAAATTACTGAATCATTACATCAATATGAGAATGTATTTCTACATAATACATTTTTGGAACAAAAAGAAATAGCAAATATTCATAAAAAATTTGATGTCTTTCTTTGTCCAACGCGTCTAGACTCACAAGGTGTATCTATGTGTGAAGCGATGAGTAGTGGTCTTGTTGTTATTTCATCAAATACTACAGCAATTCCTGAGTTTGTAACACATAATGAAACAGGATTGTTGGCAGATAAAGAATCACCGGAATCCATTGCATATCAAATTGAAAGAATTTACTTTAATGAGCTGTTGTTTAATAAAATTTCAAATCAAGCTGCGGTTTCTATAAGAGAAATTGCGAGTGAATCTGTTGTTATTGATAAAGAAATGAAGGTGATTTTAAGTGAACGATAATATTAATTGGAAAGAAAGATATATTGAATTAGAAGATCAAATGCTTGATATGATGAAAATGATTCAAAAGTTGATGGAAGAAGAAAAGAATCATCAGACAGCTCAAATAAATCGTGTAGAAGTTAATCAAATTGAAGACAATTTAGAAGTTATTGCAATTTCAAAAGGGAATAACCCATTGTTTTTGTTTGAAGTATTAAATAAAAAAGATCGTATATTACATAGAAAGTATACGAAACACAAAAATTCATTAAAATTAAACATGCTATTATTCAAGGAGCCTATAAAAGTAAAAATTAGTATAAAAAATGAACGAAATGATCAATATGTCCATTTTTATGAAACAAAGCTTTTAAATGAGGAGAGTGCAATTTAATGTCAAAGCAACGCATATTAGTATCTGGATATATTAATACAAATGTACTCGATGGTTCAGCAATATTTATTTCTAGTTTGACCCAAGTCCTTGCAATGCATCCTAATGCAACAATTGATTTATTATTAGCGGTTCCATACGAAAGAGATATTGTATTAGGTGATTTAATTAAGTTAGATAATGTAAATATTATTGATCCATTTGTGGATGAAAGATTTACTTCGTTTTCATTTTTAGATAAAAATAAATTGACAAAACAACAATATGCAGAATTAATTTTACATTCTAATGAGTTAGAAAAATATGATGCTATTTTTATTCGCTCTTTAGAAGTAGTGGATGCTATGTTGCAAAAATCGCAAGCTATTGCTTCAAAGTTATATGCATACATTACAGGTATCACATCTGATCAACAACTATTAAGTGAACAAGAAATAGAATTATTAAGCAATGTTACAAATAATAGTGGTTATTTATTATGTCAGACCTTAGAAATGAAAAATCATATATTAAAACAAACGAATATAGACTCAAATCATATTATTGATTTGAATCCAATGATTCCAAATCAAACATTGTCTTTCAATGATTTATTTAAGGAAAAAAAGGCATATGATACGTTTTGTTATACAGGTAAATTTGCATATGAGTGGAATATCATTGAAATGATTACTCAATTTAGAGAAGTGGTTGAGAAGCATCCAAATGCAAAATTGTATATTGCAGGAGATCAATTCAAAAACACTGATAAAAATGAAATGTTTGTAGCAAATGCCAAGTATTTAATAGAGCATAGTAAAAATGTCTATTGGCTAGGTGGTTTACCAAGACAAGATACTTTAAATTTGATTCGTCAATGTGATATTGGACTTACATATCGACATGAAGATTTAAGTGATTCATTAGAGTTATCTACAAAGTTGTTGGAATACTGTAGTCTTGGGGTACCACCAATTTTAAATAGGACTGAAATGCATGAAAGAATTTTTGGTAAAGATTATCCTTATTTTGCGAATGACGATGCATCATTTTACAATGTACTCAATTTAATTATTGAATCACCTCAACAATATCAAGAAATTGCAGAAAAAGTATTTAAAATTGCAGGACAATATTCATTTAATGCTACATTTATTAGATTAATGCCATTTATAAATAAAAATAATGACAATCATAGTGATATTTATAATTTGATATCAAAAGCAGATAATACTCAACCATTAATTTATGATGAAAATCAACAAATATATGCACTATTAATAAACGAAAATTATTTAATGAATTTAAAAGAAATAACTCAAGTACATGATATTCAAAATGTTAATGTTATTGGTGATCATGCAATAATCACTGTCTCAAATAATAATTCTATGAAAATGAATGTTTTAGATGTTGTATACAAAATTGAACAACAAAAGAAAATTACATATAAAGAGGATCCAAAACAATTTTCATTAGATAAAGTACAACGACAATTTAATAAAGTTGATATTAATGTAGAGAAGTTAGTTAAAGAAAATCAAAGGTTAAGAAAAGATGTTAAAAGGCTAAGAGAGAAATACAATAATTTATCCAATTCAAAATTAGGTGCTTTACAAAAAAAATATTGGTTACATAAAAAAAATAAATCATTTCAATAAAAAGGAGTTTGATGATGTATAAAGTTAATCCAATTAGTATAAATACTAATGGTATTAATCATAAAAATTTAGTGATTATTGATGAATTCGAAAATAAAGTTGTTGAAACATACTGTATTACCGGAGAGGAAGAATATGTTGGTATTCGATTAGAACATTTAAATCCATGTCATCAGTATAGTTATAGTTTCTTAAATGTAGATGATAGCATTTATAATGAACAAATAAAAAGGTGTAAAATTATTCCTGAACGATATGAAAGTAAAATTGATATACCTTATGTTTATTATGCAAGTGAAAATAGCAAAAAACTGTTTGTTATATTTTCTAGTGCTATTGAAGCAAATAAATATAATTATTTAAATCAATTTAAACAAAAAGATGTCCATCAATTGTATTTAGCAGATGATAATATTGATGGACAGGATACTTCATGTGCTTATTATCTTGGAAATGGAAATTTACAATATGAGCAAAAAGTATATAAATTAATAGAAAAAGTTAGAAAAGAAAATCAAATTGATCAAAAAGACGTTGTTCTATTTGGTTCAAGTAAAGGTGGCTTTGCGTCACTATATTATACATTTAAATATGGCTATGGCAGTGCTATACTTGGCTCGCCAACAGTATATTTAGGTAAGATGCATAAAGATAATGAACGCGGAAAAAAAATCATACAACATATCATGGGTGATTTTGAAGCTAGTTCTATAAATCAATTGGACAAATTAATCATTAATGCATTAAAGGACAGCACACATCAACCACATTTGTTTTATCATGTTGGTGAAAAAGAACCAAGATATACAAGACATGCAGTTCATTTATTAAAGTTAATAGATGAAACAAAAAAAGCAACATATGAATTAGATCTAGGACCTTATAGTAATCATAATGATGTTGTACATTATTTTCCCCAATATGCTCAAAAAGCAATTAATTGTATTTTGAATTCATAGTTTGATTTGAAAGGAACTTTATGAAAATAAAAAAAAATGTTTTAAGTTTATGTATATGCTTAACTCTATTATCTGGATGTCAACAAACACAATCGGCATATAATGAAAAAGAACGACCTGTTGCTGGTACTCTTTCTTTAAATGCATCTGAAAAAACAAAAAAGATTAAGGATTTATTAGAAAAGAATCACTTTAACGGGTCAATATATATTAAAAAGAATAACAAAATTTATACCGGCGCTTTCGGAGTCAAATCTTTAAATTCAAATGATAAAAATACAATCAATTCAATGTTTTTAGTTGGTTCAGCTAATAAATTCGTGACTGCTATGCTTATTAAGCAACTTGAAAAAGAGAAATTATTGAATGTTAATGATAAAGTTGTTCAATATATACCTAATTTTCCTAACAAGAACTCAACAATTTTAGATTTAATTTTGCATAAAAGCGGTTTGAAAGATTATAAACCAGTAAAGGGAAATTCTTCATTAATTGATTCTATTCAACAAATTAATAAAGATGGTTTGAGTTCACAATGGATTAATCAGTATCACTATAATGATGCAAATTATATTGTACTTGCAAAGATTGTTGAAATAGTTACCAATCAATCATATGAAAAAAGTTTAGCAAAGTATATTTTAATCCCAAATAAATTAAAACATACCGCAACTAGCAATAATAAGGTTTTAAATAAATACTTTACTCAAGGAATGGAATATAAAGATGAAAAATTTGTTTCAGTAAAGCCGATTCAAGTTAGTGCATATTATGGTGCTGGTAATTTATATATGAGTGCAAGGGATTTTGGCGAATTAGCAAGTAAATTTGCAGAAAATAAACTTTTTGATAAAACAACTACACAAAATATGACATCTTATAGATTTATCAATCAAAAGTATCGATACGGGTTCCATATTATGAATGGATTTTATAGATCAAGAGGATACTTCTTTGGCCAAGATATGCTCACTTGGTTTAATAAGGACTATACAATTGTACTAGCAACAAATAAAGTAGGATCTATAAAAGATAAAAGTAATGAGAACTTGATGAAGACTGTTCATGAGATATTAATGAAATAGAAAAAATGCTAAGTACTATTGTTCAAAAACATTAGTACTTAGTTTTATTTTTTTAAAACCAGTTTGTCTGTTTAAATGGTTAAACCCAATATTTATTGGTATAAATAAGAAAAAAATAAATAAGTATTTGAATTTATCATTTAATTGTAATAAAAATCCCTATTCAATATGATAAAATAAAAGCAATATCAACAATAAACAATAATTGTTAAAAATTGATGAAGGAAAATCTAAGATAGAACTACAAATTACTCATGGATTACGGGAGTGATAAAGTAAGAATAGAAATTTCATGGAATGATGACAAACTTGTTCATCTTAACTACTAGAGTAATTACATATTTCGTTTTAAAACTAACCAATTAAAAAAATTAATATAGCTTATATTAATTTTATTTAAAATAATTGATTAGAAAGAGTTTACTGTTAAAAAAAATTAATAGTAGGTTCAAAAAATCTAAGTTAATAGGTAGTGTATTTTTCACTTATGAAATAATTTAGAGTAATATTTCATTTAACAATAAAAAAGAGGTTGTCATTATGGGTAAAAAGATAAAAACATTATTCCTTGCTTTAATTGACTCTTTAGTTGTAATAGGGGCAATTTTACTAGCTTGGTATATTATTAAAGATTCAAGTTTTCATCCAGTTACATATTATTATTTATATTGCGTCACTTTATTAGCGTCGTATCATATATTTGCATTCATTTTCAATTTGTATTATCGAATGTGGATATATGCTAGTGTTAAAGAATTATTATCTATTGTTTATGCCGTTA
The DNA here is from genome assembly GCF_004117835.1 of Macrococcus sp. DPC7161. Taxonomy (GTDB): domain Bacteria; phylum Bacillota; class Bacilli; order Staphylococcales; family Staphylococcaceae; genus SDSC01. The sequence continues at coordinate 107,619 of NZ_SDSC01000001.1, forward strand.
CTGCTGCAATTATAACAAGTGCAATGCTTTCTTCATTAGTATTATCATTGTTAAAAATGGATAATACAATCGAAATTAGTTTACTTGTGATTGCATGGTTATTCTTAATTGTGTTTATAGGTGGTATTCGTTTAATCTCAAGAATTATGAATAATGATAATTTAGATGATAGTGACTTTGAACGTGTGTTAATCTTCGGTGCAGGTCGTGGTGGTACAACACTAGCACGTCAAATGGTCAATGTACCTACAATGAAAATGAAGCCAATCATTTTCTTAGATGATGATGAAGACAAAAGTAAACAAGTAATTAATGGTATTAAGGTCATTGGTACAAGACAACAATTAAAGTCTTCAATCGAAAAATATAACATTAATAAAGTCGTTATTGCTATCCCGTCATTAACAAAAAATAAACTTAAAGAATTACATGAGATATGTGTAGAATGTGGTGTGAATGTTCAAATTATGCCTAACATTGATGATGTATTGACGGGGAAAAAAGAAGTGTCACATTTAAAAAATATTGATTTAGAAGATTTATTAGGTCGAGATCCTGTTAAATTGGACTCAGAAGGTATCCGTGATTTATTAAATAATAAAACGATTTTAATCACTGGTGCTGGTGGTTCAATTGGTTCTGAAATAGTACGTCAAGTCTCAGCATTCGGGCCTGAAAAAGTATTACTTTTAGGTCATGGTGAAAATAGCATTTATATGATTCAAATGGAAATGCGCAACAAGTTTAAAGATGGACATACTATTTTTGTACCAATAATTGCTGATATTCAAGATAGAGAACGTATTTTTAATATTATGGAAGAATATAAACCTGATGTTGTTTATCATGCTGCAGCACATAAACATGTACCATTAATGGAAGCAAATCCATCTGAAGCAATAAAAAATAATATTTTTGGTACGAAAAATGTTGCAGAAGCTGCTGCAGCTGCAGGTGTTAAATCATTTGTAATGATTTCTACAGATAAAGCTGTAAACCCACCAAATATTATGGGAGCAACAAAACGTTGGGCTGAAATGGTTATTCAAAACTTAGATAAAGTTTCAGCTACAAAATTTGTTGCAGTACGATTTGGTAATGTTTTAGGTAGTCGTGGTTCTGTAATTCCTTTATTCAAACGACAAATTGAAAAAGGTGGTCCAGTAACGGTTACTCATCCTGATATCACAAGATACTTTATGACAATTCCAGAAGCAAGTAGATTAGTAATTCAAGCGGGTGCACTTGCTAAAGGTGGAGAAGTATTTGTTTTAGATATGGGTGAACCTGTAAAAATTGCGGACTTAGCTAAAAATGTTATAGAACTTGCAGGTTATTCTGTAGATGAAATTGGTATTGAATTCTCTGGATTACGTCCAGGTGAGAAGATGTATGAAGAATTATTAAATGAAAATGAAGTTTCAAGAGAACAAGTTCATGAAAAGATTTTCGTTGGTAAAGCTGTACCTAAAGACTTTGAATTGCTAAAGGCAGATATTGCATTATTACCTTCTTTAAGTGATGAAGAAATAAAAAAACTTGTCATAGGTGAAGCCAATAAAAAGTTTTAACAAGATAAAATTAAAAAACGCTAAAATTGTTTAAAAATAAACATTTTTAGCGTTTTTTTATGATTTATAGTCATTATTTGATTCATTAGATAAGTACTTGTTCCATTGAAATGCGTCTATTCAATATATCATCTAAAGTATACTTATCAAGCACAGCAAGGTAAGCTAAAGTTGCTTCATGTAATACGCTTTGTAATCCACAGCGATTGATTAGTGGGCATGTATTGGTTTCTGAATTAAAGCATTCTACAATATCAAAATGCTCTTCAGTTTTCTTAATTAAAGAACCAATATTAATGCTTTTAGGGTCTTTTTTCATCAATAATCCGCCACCTCGACCACGAATGGTTTCAAGGTATCCCAAGTTCGCTAAGTTATTAACAACTTTCGTTAAGTGATTTTTAGATATATTATAAAATTTAGCAATCTCATCAATTTGTACACGATGATCTGCTTGCGCTACATACATCAAAACACGTAATGAGTAATCAGAATATAATGTCAGTTTCATATACATCGCTCCATTCTTTAATCATATTATAATCTAAACTTGTAAATGATATACTTCTTAAATTAAATTTTTTGTGACATTTTCAAAAGATATTCTGTATTTTTACACTATTTTTCACGGTATTTATTTGAACTTACAAATGTAAAGGTGTATGATATAAGAGTGAATTAAAGATGTATTATTAATGTATCTTTAAAGTGAATTTAGGGGGAAACAAAATGTTAAGTGAAGAAACGAAATCAATTATTAAAGCAACAGTACCAGTATTAGAAGCGCATGGAACAGAAATTACGAGTGCATTTTATAAACATATGTTTGAAACACATCCAGAATTATTAAATGTATTTAATAAAACAAATCAAAAATTAGGACGTCAACAAACTGCCTTAGCTCAAACTGTATTAGCGGCAGCAAAACATATTGATCATTTAGAAGCAATTATTCCAAACGTTAACCAAATCGCACATAAACACCGTGCATTGGAAATTAAAGCAGAACATTATCCAATCGTTGGTGAAAACTTAATTTGGGCAATTCAACATGTATTAGGTGATGCAGCAACACCTGAAATCGTTGATGCATGGACACAAACTTATGGTGTGATTGCTGATGTATTCATCCAAATGGAGAAAGCATTATATGATAATGCTGATTGGGAAGATTTTAAAGCGTTCAAAGTTGTTGATATTAAAGAAGAAACTAAAGATATTAAATCATTTACAGTACAACCTGTTGAAGCAATGGAATTAAAACCAGTAGTAGCTGGTCAATACATTACTGTTAAAGTAAAACCTCTAGGTGAAGAAAATACGGCTTTACGTCATTATTCAATTTGCTCAATAAATATTGATAAAGGTCTACGTTTTGCAGTAAAACGTGATATTGCAGGCGAAGAAAAAGGATTAGTATCAAACTATTTACATGATGAGGTAAAAGTTGGAGATGAAATTTTATTAACTGCGCCGGCTGGAGAGTTTTTAATTGAAGAAAGTGATAAAGATGTCGTGTTATTAAGTGGTGGTGTAGGTATGACACCTATTATGGCAATGTTACAAGATCAATTATCAAAAGGTAAAAAAGTGAAATTTATTCACTCTGCATATAATAAAGATGCAGTGCCATTTAAATCTGAGATAGCATCATTAGAAAATAATGAGCAAGTTGAATTCTATTTTAATTACACTGAATTAAACGGCCGTTTAAATAAAGAGAAGTTAGCACAGTTAATTTCTGGTGAAGAAAAAGTATATATGTGTGGTTCTGTTGGATTTATGGAATCAATGTTAGAATTATTAAATGATTTAGGCATTGCACGTGAACACATTCATTTCGAGCCATTTGGTCCAAAAATGAGTATTACTGCTTAATAGAAAATATTATAAGATTAAACATAAAAAGAAAACACTTTAATCCCAAATTATGGGATTAAAGTGTTTTTTTAATTTCATCATTTATTATTTATTATTAATACGTTTTGCAGCTAATAAAGTATTGTTTAGTACCATTGTAATTGTTAATGGACCAACGCCACCTGGAACTGGTGTAATTGCTGAAGCAACTTCTGCTACTTCATCATACATCACATCACCAGTTAATTTACCATCAACGACTGTATTACCTACATCGACAATTACAGCACCTGGTTTTACGTCTTCTTTTGTTACTAAACCAGGTTTACCAACTGCAGATACAATGACATCTGAACGTTTTAATACTTCTTTCATGTTTTTACTTCTAGAGTGTAATAATGTCACTGTTGCATTTGCATCTGTTAATAATTTTGCAACAGGTTGTCCTACGATGTGACTTCTACCGATAACGGCAACATCAGCACCTTCTAATGACATATCCGCATTTTTTAAAATTTCCATAATACCAAGCGGTGTACATGGAATGTATGTTTCCATACCAGCATATAAACGACCAATATTGATTGGGCTAAATCCATCTACGTCTTTTTCTGGTGAGATAGCTTCTAATATTTTTGTTTCTTCAATTTGTTTTGGAAGAGGTACTTGAACTAAAATACCATGGACTTCTGTATCATTATTTAATTGATCAATTACTTTTAATAACTCTTCTTCAGTTGTTGTTTCTTCTAAGTGAATAATTTCAGACTTCATGCCAATTTTTTCAGCAGATTTCTTTTTATTATTTACATAACTTTGGCTCGCACCATCATTACCTACTAATACTACTGTTAGATTTGGTGTGATGCCTTCAGATTTAAGTTTTTCAACTTCCTCTTGTAAACCTGCTCTGTAATTTTTTGCAATTTCTCTACCGTCTAAAACTTTTGCTACCATCTTTTTTCCCTCCACATATCGAACGATATAATATTATACAATAACAATTTTACTTCAAAAAACGAACAAAAACTTTAAAAACTATAAAAAGTTTATAAAATGTTCGTGATTTGATTGAAAAATACCGAGTTCATTGTTATCCTATATAAGTAATATACACTTATTTTATAAGCGTTTTCAAATAATTTTTATTGAGGTGAGTCTTCTGTGAAAGTTGCTGTGATTATGGGTTCAAGTTCAGATTGGGCTACGATGAAAGAAGCATGTGAAATGTTAGAGGCTTTCGACATACCGTTTGAAAGTAAAGTCGTTTCAGCACATCGTACGCCACTTGAAATGGTTGAATTCAGTCGAAATGCAAGAAAAAATGGTTTTGATTGTATCATTGCTGGTGCGGGTGGCGCGGCACATTTACCAGGTATGGTTGCTTCAATGACAACATTACCGGTAATTGGTGTTCCAATTATGACAAAAGCACTTAAAGGAATGGATTCTTTACTTTCTATCGTTCAAATGCCAGGAGGAATTCCTGTAGCGACAACTGCAATTGGTAGTGCAGGTGCAAAAAATGCTGGGATTTTAGCGGCAAGAATGTTAAGTATTAGCAATCAAGATTTAGTAAAAAAATTAGATGACTATGAATCGAGTTTAGTTCAGAAAGTTGAGGCTATGCAAGATGACCTTAAATAAATTAAAGATCGGACAAACAATTGGCATTATTGGTGGTGGCCAATTAGGTAAAATGATGGCACAATCTGCTCAACGTATGGGTTTTAAAGTAGCTGTACTTGATCCAGATGATACATGTCCTGCTAAACATGTTTGTCATCATTTTATTCATGCTGGATATAATGATATCGAAGCATTAAATCAATTAGGTGAATATAGTGATGTCATCACTTATGAATTTGAAAATATCAGTGCAGAAGCGTTGAAAGAAATTGTTGATAAATATCATGTACCTCAAGGTTATGAAACGGTATTAACATTACAAAATAGATTGGCAGAAAAAGAAGCTATCCGAAATAGTGGTGCCGCAGTTGTACCATATATGAAAGTTGCATCATATGATGACCTTGTGACTGCTGTTTCAACGTTAGGTTTACCAATTATGTTAAAAACAACATTTGGTGGCTATGATGGTAAAGGTCAAATGGTTATTAATACTCCTGAAGATATGAATGGCGCAAAGGATATGATTCAAGCAGGTTTATTGGTTGCCGAAAAACGAATTGATTTAGATTTTGAAATTTCAATAACAGCTTCAAGAAATGAAGTAGGTGAAATCAGTTACTTCCCTGTTCAAGAAAATGTTCACAGAGATCAGATATTATTTTCAACAACAGTAAAACATGAGCATCCATACACGAAACGTGCCATAATGGAAGTAGAAAAAATCATGAAACAAATTCATTTTGTTGGTACATTCACAGTAGAATTTTTCATCGACAAATCAGGTGAATTGTACGTGAATGAAATTGCACCGAGACCGCACAACTCAGGTCATTATTCAATTGAAGCATGTGACTATTCACAGTTTGATACGCATATTTTATCAATTGCTAATTGGAAAATGCCTAAAGTTAAATTATTGAGTGAAGCAGTAATGTATAACTTACTTGGTCAAGATTTAGATTTAATGGAAGATTTATTTGATTCACACCCTGAATGGCATGTACACGTTTACGGTAAAGAATTACGTAAACATAATCGCAAAATGGGTCATTTAACATTGCTTTTAGATTCACATCAAGATAGTTATTATCCAATTTATAAGGAGCGAGTTTAAATGTTAGTCTATGAAGGTAAAGCAAAACGCGTATTCTCTACAGATGACGAGCAAGTATTTCGTATTGAATACAAAGATGAAGTGACTGCAGGAAATGGTGCTAAGAAAGATAAAATGGAAGGTAAAGGCCGATTAAATAACTTAATTACAAGTCATTTCTTTGAACGTTTACAAAAAGAAGGACTAGAAAGTCATTTTATTAAACGTTTATCTGAGACAGAACAATTGGTTAAAAAAGTTGAAATCATTCCTTTAGAAGTTGTAGTTCGTAACGTTGCTGCTGGATCAATTGTGAAACGTTTAGGTTTTGAAAAAGGTCAAGCTTTTGATGCGCCATTAGTTGAATTCTATTACAAAAAAGATGAGTTAAACGATCCGTTTATTTCAGATGATCATGTGAAATTATTGCATATTGCGAATGATGAAGATATTAAAGAATTAAAACGTCAAGCATTACAAGTGAATGAAACTTTAATTAAAATCATGAATGAAATGAATTTAACTTTAGTAGACTTCAAAATTGAATTCGGTAAAGATAAAGACGGTAAAATTTTATTAGCTGATGAAATTTCACCAGATACTTGCCGTATTTGGGATAAGGAAACAAAAGAAAACTTTGATAAAGATGTTTACCGTGAAGACACGGGTTCATTAATTGATACTTATACTAAATTCTTAACTAAATTGGAGGAAATTTAATCATGAAAAAAATCGAACTTTACATCACATTACAACCACAGGTATTAGACACTCAAGGACAAACTTTAACGCGTGCTGTTCATGATTTAGGTTACAATCAAGTCAATGATATCCGTGTCGGAAAAGTATTATATATGACAGTTGAAGAATCAACTGAAGAAGCGGTAGCAAATGTTGTAAATACATTATCTGAAAAATTATTTGCAAACACAGTAATCGAAGAATACAGTTTCAAAATTGTTGATGATAAGGAGACGAAATAATGAAATTTGCTGTAATTGAATTTCCAGGTTCAAACTGTGATAGAGACATGTTCAATGCAGCGATCAACACAGGGTTTGAAGCTGAATATGTTGACTATCGTAAAACAAGTTTAGAAGGTTTTGATGGCGTTTTAATTCCAGGTGGATTCTCATTTGGTGACTACTTACGTTGTGGTGCAATGGCTCGTGTAGCACCAATTATGGATGAAGTAAAACGTATTGCAAGTGAAGGGAAACCAGTCTTAGGGGTATGTAATGGTTTCCAAATTTTAACGGAAGTTGGTTTATTACCTGGTGCTTTAATGCATAATACTAGCCACAAATTTATTTGTCGTAATGAATCTTTAAAAATTGTAAATAACGAAACGAAATTTACACATTTATACGACAAAGATGAGACAGTTGTTTACCCAATTGCTCACGGTGAAGGGAACTACTATTGTTCAGATGAAACTTTAGCTGAATTAAAAGCAAATAACCAAATTATTTTAACTTATAATGATAATCCAAACGGATCTATTGAAGATATCGCTGGGATTGTGAATAAAGAAGGTAACGTATGTGGTATGATGCCTCACCCAGAACGTGGTATGGAAGCATTACTAGGTAGTGCGGATGGCGTTAAATTATTCCAATCAATTCTTGAAAGCTGGGGGACAAAGTAATGGCTAAATTTTTAGAACCATCTGTTGAAGAAATTAAATCGAATCGTTTATATGCAGAGATGGGTTTATCAGATAAAGAATATGATAAAGTTGTTGAAATTTTAGGTAGACAACCAAACTATACAGAAATCGGTATTTTTTCTGTAATGTGGAGTGAACACTGCTCTTACAAGCATTCTAAACCGTTTTTAAAACAATTTCCGACTTCAGGTGAACGCGTATTAATGGGTCCAGGTGAAGGTGCTGGGGTTGTTGATATCGGCGATAACCAAGCGGTTGTTTTTAAAGTAGAATCTCATAACCATCCATCAGCGATTGAACCTTACCAAGGTGCAGCTACAGGTGTTGGTGGTATCGTTCGTGACATCGTTTCAATCGGTGCGAGACCAATTCAATTATTAAACAGTTTACGTTTTGGTGAGTTAACAGAAAAGCAAAACCAACGTTTATTTAGTGGTGTTGTTGCTGGTATTGGTGGTTATGGTAACTGTATTGGTATCCCTGCAGTCGCTGGAGAAATCGAATTTGATTCACGATATGAAGGTAATCCATTAGTTAATGCAATGTGTGTGGGTATTATTGACCATGATAAAATCCAAAAAGGGACTGCTAAAGGTGTAGGTAACCCAGTCATTTATGTTGGATTAAAAACAGGTCGAGACGGTATTCATGGTGCGACATTTGCATCTGAAGAATTGAATGAAGAATCAGAAGCGAAACGTCCATCAGTTCAAATTGGTGACCCTTTCGTAGGTAAAAAGTTAATGGAAGCGACACTTGAAGCAATCACTTATCCAGAATTAGTAGGTATTCAAGACATGGGTGCTGCAGGTTTAACTTCTTCAAGTTCTGAAATGGCTGCAAAAGGCGGTTCAGGAATCCATTTACAATTAGAAAAGGTACCAACACGTGAAGCAGGTATTTCTCCATATGAAATGATGCTTTCAGAAACACAAGAGCGTATGCTTTTAGTAGTAGAAAAAGGCACAGAACAAAAATTCTTAGATTTATTTGAACATCATGAATTAGATGCTGCTGTAATCGGTGAAGTTACGGATACTGATCGCTTTGTATTAACTTATGAAGATGAAGTTTATGCAGATATTCCTGTTCAACCATTATCAGATGAAGCACCAGTTTACGTATTAGAAGGTAAAGCTGCGGAGTTCAGTGCTGTAAATCATGATTATTCAAATATTGATGCACAAGATACATTTAAAAAGTTATTAAATCATCCAACAATTGCTTCAAAAACTTGGGCATATTCTCAATATGATCAACAAGTAGGAGCGAATACAATTATTAAACCAGGTCTTTCTGCTGGTGTAACTCGTGTAGAAGGTACAAACAAAGCCATTGCTTCTACAATCGATGGAGAAGCTAGATATGTATTTAACAATCCATATGAAGGTGGAAAAATGGTTGTTGCAGAAGCTTACCGTAATTTAGTTGCAGTGGGTAGTTTACCACTTGCAATGACGGATTGCTTAAACTATGGTAACCCTGAAAAACCAGAAATCTATCAACAATTAGCAGATTCAACACGTGGTATGGCTGAAGCATGTGGCGCTTTAAATACACCTGTCGTTTCAGGAAACGTATCTTTATATAACGAAACGAAAGGTGAAGCGATTTTCCCAACACCTGTTGTAGGTATGGTTGGTTTAATTGAAGATGTTGAATACTTAAAAGGATATCAACCAACTGCAGGAGAAAAAATGTACTTAGTTGGTGAATTGAAAGATGCATTTGGTGGATCTCAATTAGAAAAATTAATGTTTAATGAAGTGAGCCATGAAGAGATTTCAATTGATTTAGATATGGAAGTGCGCCGTGGTGAAGTGATTCGCAATGCAGTAAAAGATGGCGTATTATCACATGTACAATCAGTTGGTAAAGGTGGCGCAGCGATTAAATTAGGTCAAATTGCAGCGTATACTGGTACAGGTTTAGACGTAACGCTTGAAGCGACAAATGCACAAAGTTTTGCTGAAATTCCAGGTAACTATATTGTGATTGTTAAAGAAGGTCAATCATTTGAAGCTGAAAATGCAACATTCATTGGTACTTTCGGTGGCGATCGTGTCATCATCAAAACTAAAGACGGAGAAATTAACGTACCAGTAGAAGAAGTGGCTTCTACTTGGAAAGGGGCAATTGAAAAATGTATGACATCCGCGGTTTAAACGAGGAATGTGGCGTATTCGGCATTTGGGATCATCCAAATGCCGCTGAGCTTACATACATGGCTTTACATAGTTTACAGCACCGAGGTCAAGAAGGTGCGGGGATTGTTTGTTCAAACGGGGAGAATATTTTTGGAGCTCGTGGTATGGGATTATTACCAGAGGCGATTAGTCAAGTACAATTAGATTCTTTAAAGTCTTACCGACATGCTATTGGGCATGTACGTTATGCAACAACTGGTGCTAGTGAATTATCAAATGTTCAACCATTTATCTTTAAGCACTCTAAAGGTGATTTAGGACTTGCACATAATGGTAATTTAACGAATGCACAACAAATTAAATTAGCATTAGAGTCAAACGGTGCGATATTCCAAACATCAAGTGATTCTGAAGTATTAGGGCATTTATTATTAAAAGCAAAATCTGAAAATAAACTTGCGAATTTACATGCCTCACTGAATCAAATTAAAGGGGCTTTTGCATTTTTAGTGTTACATCCAGAAAGTTTATCGGCTGCACGTGATGCACACGGTGTTCGTCCGCTTATGTTAGGTCAAGTTGATGGTGCATATTGTGTAGCAAGTGAAACATGTGCATTTACAGCAATTGGTGCAGAATACATTCGCGATATTGAACCAGGTGAAGTATTAACATTCTCAAATGAAACACCAATTCATGAAGACTTTTATACGAAACAAACTTCTTCAAATATGTGTTCTATGGAGTATGTTTATTTTGCTAGACCAGATTCTGAATTTAGAAAGTCATCAATTTATGAAGTACGTAAGTCTTTAGGTGAACAACTTGCTAAAGAAATGGCTCATATTGAAGCTGATATCGTAATAGGTGTACCTGATTCATCATTACAAGCAGCAAAAGGATTTTCAAATTATTCAGGATTACCAAATGAACAAGGTTTAATCAAAAACCGTTATGTTGGTCGTACATTCATTACACCGAATCAAACGCTTCGTGAACGTGCAGTAAGAATGAAACATTCGCCAATTCGTGAAGTGATTGAAGGTAAACGTGTTATAGTAATCGATGATTCTATCGTTCGTGGAACGACAAGTAAATTTATCGTGAAAACGTTAAAACAAGCAGGTGCTAAAGAAGTACATATGGGTATTTCATCACCACCATTAAAACATCCATGTTACTACGGTATTGATGTTTCAACGCATGCTGAACTTATTGCTGCGCATCAAACTGTTGAAGAAATTCAAAAAGAATTAGAAGTTGATTCATTAACGTATTTATCCGTTGAAGGTATGCACGATGTATTTAAAAAACATCATTCTAAAGGTGAATGTTATGCATGCTTTACAGGTAATTATCCAATAGAAATAATTGATCAATTATTACCAGAAGAAAAAGAAAAGAAGAGAAAAGGGGTTTAATATGTCTGAATCATATAAAGCGTCCGGTGTAGATATTCATGCAGGATACGAAGCAGTAGAACGTATGAAAAAGCATGTTCAAAAAACAATGCGTAAAGAAGTTTTAGGTGGATTAGGTAGCTTTGGTGCTGCTTTTGATTTATCTGAATTAAATATGAAAAAACCAGTACTTGTTTCTGGGACTGATGGTGTCGGTACGAAATTAAGATTAGCAATTGATAATGACAAACACGATACAATCGGAATTGATGCTGTTGCAATGTGTGTGAATGATATTTTAACAACTGGTGCATTACCACTTTATTTCTTAGATTATTTAGCTTTAAACAAAGTTGATCCTGTTGTCGTAGAGCAAATCGTTAAAGGTGTTGCAGACGGCTGTGTTGAAAGTGAATGTGCGTTAATCGGTGGAGAAACAGCAGAAATGGGCGATATGTATCATTCAGGTGATTATGATATCGCTGGATTTGCTGTCGGTGCTGTTGAAAAAGATGAGTACATTACTGGTGAAGCTATTCAAGAGGGAGATATCATTTTAGGCTTAGCATCAAGTGGTATTCACTCAAATGGATATAGTTTAGTAAGAAAAATTATTCGCGATAATAATATTGATGTTAACCAATTCCAATTAGATGGTAAACCATTTATTGATGTTGTGTTAGAACCAACGAGATTATATGTAAAAGCAGTTAAAGCTGTATTAGAATCAGTAAAAGTAAATGGTATGTGCCATGTTACTGGTGGTGGATTCATTGAAAATATTCCACGTGTATTCCCAAAAGATAAAGGACTTTATCCTAATATTGATGTAACAAATATTCCAAAACAAGCTATCTTTGATTTCTTACAAGAAAAAGGCAATATCGACAAACATGAAATGTACAACGTATTTAATATGGGTATCGGATTTGTGATGATTGTAAATCCTAATGACGTTGAAAGAGTGAAGGCGGTCTTAAATGCAATGAATGAACCTGTTTATGAAATCGGAACTGTTGTAAAAGGTTCAGAAGAAATTACGATTACAGGAGTATAATCATGAAGAAAATTGCAATATTCGCTTCAGGAAATGGTTCTAACTTTGAAAAAATTATGGAAAATATCCAAGTAGGATTTTTGGACCAAATTGAAGTAACTTCATTAATTACTGATAAACGAGAAGCATTTGCTATCGAACGTGCTAGAAGATTTCGTTTGCCAGTACATATTATTGAACCTAACCAGTTTGAATCTAAAGCTTCGTATGAAGCACAAATTCTTAAAACTTTACAACGTGAAGAAGTTGAATGGGTGATTTTAGCAGGGTACATGAGACTCATAGGCCCGACGTTATTAAATGCTTATGAAGGTAAGATTTTAAATATTCACCCTTCTTTATTACCAAGTTTTCCAGGTAAAAATGCAATTGGACAAGCGCTTGAATATGGTTGCCGTGTAAGTGGTGCCACAGTCCATTTTGTAGATAGTGGTATGGATACAGGGAAAATTATTGATCAAATGAGTTGTCCTATTTATGAGACGGACACAATAGACACGCTTCAATTACGTGTTCAAAACTTAGAATATGAACTGTATCCTAGAGTAATTAAAAAACTAATTAATGATTAGGAGTTTTAACGTGAGAAAAGCATTATTAAGTGTATCAGATAAAACAGGTATCGTTGAATTTGCTCAAAATTTAGTAAGTTTAGATTTTGAAATTTATTCAACAGGTGGTACAAAACAAGCATTAGTTGATGCAAATGTACCAGTTAAATCAGTGAGTGAATTAACAAACTTTCCTGAAATTATGGATGGACGTGTAAAAACATTACATCCAAACATTCATGGCGGTATTTTAGCGGATCGCGATAATGAGGAACATGTTAAAGCAATGGAAACACACAATATTGCACCAATTGACTTGGTTGCAGTTAACTTATATCCATTTGAAGCAACAGTGGCAAAACCAGATGTAACAGAAGCAGATGCTATTGAAAACATTGATATTGGTGGACCAACAATGTTACGTTCATCAGCAAAAAACTTCAAACATGTAATTACTGTTGTGGATCCAAGTGATTATGCAACAATCGTTGAAAAATTGAAAAATAATACAGTTGATTATGAATTCCGTAAATCTTTAATGGTAAAAGTATTTAGCCATACGAACCATTATGATGAAGCAATTGTTAATTTCTTTAGTGGTAATAAAGAAACACTTCGCTACGGTGAAAATCCACATCAAAAAGCTGAGTTTATTCGTACGAGCGAAGCGAATAATACATTAGCTGGTGCAAAACAATTACATGGTAAAGCACTAAGCTACAATAACATTAAAGATGCTGATGCAACATTAAATCTAGTTAAACAATTCGATATACCAGCTGCTGTTGCAGTTAAGCATATGAACCCATGTGGTGTTGGTACAGGAGAAACTATTGAAGCTGCATTCCAAAATGCATACGATGCAGATAGTCAAAGTATTTTCGGCGGTATCGTTGCTTTAAACCGTGAAGTAGATTTAAAAACTGCAGAGAAAATGCATGCAATATTCTTAGAAGTCATTATTGCACCTAAATTTTCACAAGAGGCACTGGACTTATTAACGCAAAAGAAAAACCTTCGCTTATTAGAAATTGACATGTCTTTAGATGAAAAAGAAAAAGAATTTGTGTCAGTTTCAGGCGGTTATTTAGTTCAAGATAAAGATTTATTAAATGTTAAACGTGACGATATGCGTGTCGTTACAAATACTGAGCCTACTGAAGCACAGTGGAAAGCGATTGAATTAGGCTGGAAAGTTGTAAAGAGTGTAAAATCAAACGCCATTGTTCTAGCAAATGACAAACAAACAGTTGGTATTGGCGCAGGTCAAATGAACCGTGTAGGTGCTGCTAAAATTGCGATTGAACGTGCTATTGAAATGAATGACAATGTTGTATTAGCTTCGGATGGATTCTTCCCAATGAGTGATACAGTAGAAACTGCACATGCAGCGGGTATAAAATGCATTGTTCAACCAGGTGGTTCAATCAAAGATCAAGATTCAATTGATAAAGCAAATGAATTTGGCATCGCAATGGTCATGACAGATGTAAGACACTTCAAACATTAGGAGGATTTCAATGAAAGTATTAGTAATTGGATCTGGTGGTCGTGAGCATGCACTAGTAAGAAAAATTAAAGCATCAAAGCATGTTGATTCAGTTTATGTTATCGCTGGAAACGATGCGATGCAAAAAGAAGCAACCATTGTTGCAATTGAAGAATCAAATCATGATGCCATTGTACAATTTTGTTTAGATGAAGCGATTGATTATGTGGTTATTGGACCTGAACAACCTTTAATTGATGGTTTAGCAGATTTATTACAAAGTAAAAACATTAAAGTATTTGGTCCAAATCAAAAAGCTGCACAAATGGAAGGTTCTAAAGCATTTGCTAAAGAACTTATGAAGAAATATCAAATTCCAACAGCGACTTATCAAACGATAGAAAATAAACAAGAAGCATTAGATTACTTAGAAACGCATAAAGCACCTATCGTAATTAAATATGACGGTCTAGCTGCTGGTAAAGGTGTTATTGTGGCAATGACTGATGAAGAAGCTATGGAAGCTGTTCAAACATTTTATGAAGAAGGAAATGTGAAAGTTGTCTTTGAAGAATATCTTGAAGGGGAAGAGTTCTCATTAATGGTTTTCGTTAATGATGATTTCTGCATTCCATTTGATACGATTGCTCAAGATCACAAACGTGCATTCGATGGTGATTTAGGACCGAATACAGGTGGTATGGGTGCATATTGTCCAGTAAGTCATATTTCTGATGAAACTTTAGAAAGAACATATGAAGAAATCGTATATCCTACAGTTAAAGCAATGCATGAAGAAGGATTGAATTATTTTGGATTGCTTTATGTTGGTGCAATTGTAACGAGTGATGGACCTAAAGTTATTGAATATAATGCGAGATTTGGCGATCCTGAATGCCAAGTATTATTAACAAGACTTGAATCTGATTTTATGGATATTTTAGAAGCATTAGAAAACAAAAAATCAATAGATTTAGTTTGGAAAAACAAAACGATTTGTGGAGTAGTACTTGCTTCAAAAGGTTATCCAGGAAGTTATGAAAAAGGTCACCTTGTTAAAGGATATGATTTCCAAGAACATTATTTCGTAAGTGCGTTAAAGCAAACTGACGAAGGTTTTGTTACGAACGGTGGTAGAGTGATGATTGCACTTGGTGAAGGTGAATCACTACAAGAGGCACAAAGTAATGCATATTTAAATGTTAAAGCCATTGATTGTGAAGGCTTGTTTTACCGTAATGATATAGGCAATAAAGGATTATAAATAAAAACCGCTATCATCGATAGCGGTTTTTATTTATTCGAAAGTTTTTTGAATATCTTCTTTAATTGAATCGTTTTTATTGTCTTTATTTTCTTCTTTATCTTCCTTGGCAAAATCTTTTTCTAAAACTTGATCCTTTGCCTTTTCTGCGTCTTTTTTAAAGTTATCTAATTGTTCACTCATCGTCAACACTCCTTTAACTTGATAATTATCTTTACCCTTGCAATGAAGTTATAAACATCACATCTCATACTTAAGCATGATTTTTACTAAAATCAAAGACATATGTGCAAATATTACTTATAATGCTAATTGAGGTGGAATCATGAATTATATAAAAAAACATTTTGAAATCATCATTGGTTATGTATTATTTGCCATTTTTACAGGACTAGGCACTTTTATTTTAATACAAGGGCATCAAATAATGCATTTTAAAGACATTGCAATCAATCAATTGAATATGTATCGATTTATTGATTTCATAAATATTTATAGCTTTGAATTGATCAAAATATTAAGTCACTATATCCATCAATTTGCGTATATTTATGGGGCAGTCTTAATTATGATTGGTTTAGCATTCTTCTATATAAGTAGAAAACTGAAACAAACAATCATTTATGATAAAAACATTGCTTATATTTATTTATTATTTTCTATCGTTTTATTTTTACTTACAACCATTTTAATGTATGAAGTATATGGTTGGTTTAGTTTATTATATTGTATTTTATTTATAGTGTTTGTTTTTTATGTTTTAAATCGTAAAGCATTAAATATAAAGATGAGAAAAATGCATTTTATGTTTTTAATCTTTTTATATTTCTTAGCTTACTTTATAACGCAAAATGTTGTGTATGATAATTTAAGCGAAGAGCGCGTTACGCCTTTAGATTTAATGAGTATTAATTTTTATTTAATTGTAATGACACTTTTAGCTACGATGTCATTAGTAAATTATGTGTTTTTAAAACGTACATTAACAACGAATAGTAATCGTATTACTCGTGATTCTGATTGGAATAAAAAAATACAAGAAAGTACAAATCATACATTCGAAAAAATTAATAACTCATCTTTAAAAATCGATGAAAAAATAATGATCCATTACCAAAAAACGAAACAACGCATTAAAGATAAGATTGATTTGCAAGAAGAAGATATCCCAAATTGGATGAGAAAACCAAAATGGTTTAAAGTATTTCATATAGAAATCTTATGTAGTGGGCTAATATTAATATTGTCCTTAATTGAACTTAATAATAGAAATGTATTATTTTCAGCGAGTAAAATTAATGTGGTAAAAATGCAATATTTCTATGAATGGATCAACTTGATAGGATTTATTGCCGTCATTATTGCATATCTATATTTTACTTTATTGATTCATTTAAAGAATCGAGGTTACTTCGGGCAATTATTCACGATTAGTTTTATTATGATAAAAGTGTTAACAGGTATTTATTTGATGATATTTAAAGGCATTAATTTAAGTTTATTTATACCACCAATCCTTTTATTAATTTTTGTTTTAGCAATTCCTATTTATCTCATTCATATTCGCAAACGATATTAATCAAATGAAGTTTTTCACAAAGTTTTGATAATACATGATAATAACGGTGTATTAGCTAAAAATGATTGTGAAAAAGCGCTTGCAAAAAGTAAATAAATCAATTATGATAATAAAGTAAACGTTTACATTGGATGGGAGAAGTGCATTGGGGAATCGCTTCTATACATGTTTTTATTAGTTGAACGATGACGAGACTTAAGTCTCGTCTTTTTTGTTTTTATACACAGGTATTATATCTCTTATGCGAATAGGAGAATTACCATTATTGTGTTATAGTGAGGATAAAATGATAAGGAGCAAAGTATGAAAACCATCACATTAAAATCTAACAAAATACATAAATATAGAACAGGTTATGTTTGCTTAGAAAAAGCGGACGTTGAAAACTTTCAAAATATGCAAGAAGGAGAATTGTTTTTATTAGTCACTCCTGAACAAGAAGTACTTGGTACATTTTATTTTGGTATCCAAAATAAAGGGATTGGATGGAAAGTGAGTGAACAAAAAATCAATACACTTGATGTGACTTATTTTCAAGAACTTTTTGATAAGGCGCTTAATGAGAGAAAATCTTTATATCAATCATCAGAAACGAATGCGTTTCGTTTATTTAATGAAAGTGGCAATCATTTCGGTGGATTAACGATTGATAATTATGATGGTCATTTACTTTTAACATTCTACTCAAAAGGTGTTTATCAATATCAAAGTATTATATTAGAGGCTGTAAAGCGTATTTTTGAGTATAAAACAATTTATGAAAAATTAAGATTTGAACACGACGTGCCAACACATTGTTTATCAGAAACAGAAGCAGATTTTCCAATTATGATTGAAGAACATCAGTTGTTCTATTCTATTGATTTTACAGAAGGCCCGATGACGGGATTATTTTTAGATCAGCGTGAAGTGCGTAAGAAATTAAGAAGACTAAATTATCCAGGAAAACAAATGTTGAATTTGTTTGCTTATTCAGGAGGCTTCTCGTTAAACTGTGCTGATATTGGTATGAAAACTACGAACGTTGATATTGCGAATCGTTCAATTGAATTAATGAAAACCAATTTCGGCATTAATAGCCTAGATGTTGAAGCACAAAGTTACTTTACATTAGACGCTTTTGACGCACTGAAATATTTTAAGCGTCACAATAAAGTATTTGATTGTATTGTGATTGATCCGCCAAGCTTTTCAAGAAATAAGAAGAAAGTATTTTCAGTAAAAGAAAATTATGATGAATTAATTATCAATAGTTTGCCGATTTTAAAAAGAAATGGTTATTTAGTACTTTCTACGAATGCATCCAACTATTCGCTAAAATCATTTAAATCGATGATAGAAGCAACATTAAAACATACTGATTATGAAATTGAAGCGGTAATGGGTCTTCCAAAAGACTTTAAAACGACGGATAAATATAAACCATCAAAGTATTTGAAAGTCATCTTCATTAGAGTAGGTTAATATTGAAAGATTAAAATGTCATCAATTGGGGAATACTATAACATCAAAGAATTTAGGAGGCATATTATGGCTATTTTAGATACGATTATTAATACTGCAGCAAAGCAGTTCAATCAAAAAAATAAAACAACAATTAATAAAAAAGTATTACCTCAAAGTGAAGCAGAGTTAGTTACTAGAAGAGAGAATGCGGAAAAAATGATTCATAATAAATCATTAATGAGTTCAGCAGCAGCTGTTGTTCCAATTCCAGGATTAGATGTTACAGCTGATTTAAAGTTAATGACGGACATTATTGAACAAATCAATAAAGAATATGGTTTAAGTCATAAACAAGTGAATGGTTATTCTGATGATTTGAAGCAAAAAGTTATGTTTAACGCAGCAAAACAAGGTAGTGATTTCATTGGAAAGAAAATCTCAAAATCTTTAGTCGCTGTTATTATGAAAATGATTGCGAAGCGTGAATTAATGAAGCAATCAAAATGGGTACCATTAGTAGGTCAAGCGGTATCTGGTACAATCAGTTATTATATGATGAGAAAAATGGGCATGATGCATATTGAAAAATGTGAAAAAGTTGCACGTGCATTAATGACAGAATAAAAATTGTCTAATTTTTAAACGTTAATATCTTTTTACACATAATGTGTATTGTTGAACAAAACACGTTATTTGAAAACGATTGAATACGGTTACATAAAAATTTAATTCATTGAATAAATACTTTAAATTTGGTATTCTAACAACGTATAGACATGGTTTATATAAAAACATATTAAGCATACATAAAGGAGATTTTTAACATGGAACAAAATTCTTACGTTATTATTGATGAAACAGGTATCCACGCTCGTCCAGCTACAATGTTAGTTCAAACTGCTAGTAAATTTGACTCAGATGTTCAATTAGAATACAACGGTAAAAAAGTTAACTTAAAATCAATCATGGGTGTTATGAGTTTAGGTGTTGGTAAAGGCGCAGAAATCACTATTTATGCTGAAGGTTCAGATGAAAAAGAAGCAATCGCAGCAATTAGTGAAGTTTTATCTAAAGAAGGTTTAACTGCATAATGGCAAAATCATTAAACGGGATTGGTGCTTCTGATGGTATCGCAATTAGTAAAGCTTATTTATTAATTG
Source organism: Macrococcus sp. DPC7161 (assembly GCF_004117835.1). Classification (GTDB taxonomy): domain Bacteria; phylum Bacillota; class Bacilli; order Staphylococcales; family Staphylococcaceae; genus SDSC01. The sequence continues at coordinate 127,537 of NZ_SDSC01000001.1, forward strand.
AGCCTGATTTATCATATTCAAATGACAAAATTTCTGATGTTTCAGCTGAAGTTGAAAAGTTTCAAAATGCAATTAATCAATCAAAAGTTGAATTAATGCAAATTAGAAATAACGCGGAAGTTGCATTAGGTGCTGATAAAGCTGCTATTTTCGATGCGCATTTATTAGTATTAGAAGATCCTGAATTAATCTCTCCAATTGAAGATAACATTAAAAATAATCAAGCTAATGCGGCGTCTGCATTAATGGAAGTTGCTCAAAACTTTATTACAATTTTTGAGTCAATGGACAATGAATATATGAAAGAACGTGCTGCGGATATTCGCGACGTATCTAAACGTGTGTTATCTCATATTTTAGGAGTTAAATTACCAAATCCAAGTATGATTGATGAAAGTGTTGTTATTATTGCTGAAGATTTAACACCTTCAGATACAGCACAATTAAACAAAGAATTTGTACAAGGATTTGTTACAAACATTGGTGGTCGTACATCTCACTCAGCTATTATGAGCCGCTCTTTAGAAATTCCAGCAGTTGTTGGTACTAAAGATGTTACTGAACAAGTTTCAGAAGGTGATATTGTCATCGTAGATGGTTCAACTGGTGAAGTCATCATCAATCCAGAAGCTTCTGTAATTGAATCATACAAAGAAAAGCAATCAGCATTCATCGCTGAAAAAGAAGCATTAAAACAATTGATCAATGATCCATCAGTTTCAAAAGATGGTGTTCATGTAGAATTAGCAGCCAATATTGGAACGCCTGACGATTTAGTAGGTGTAAAAAATAATGGTGCTGAAGGTATTGGGTTATACCGTACAGAATTTTTATACATGGGCCGTGATCAAATGCCATCTGAAGATGAGCAGTTTGAAGCTTATAAAACAGTTTTATCTGCAATGGAAGGCAAGCGTGTTGTAGTACGTACTTTAGATATTGGTGGCGATAAAGAGTTACCTTATTTAAATTTACCGAAAGAAATGAATCCATTCTTAGGTTACCGTGCAATTCGTTTATGCCTTGATCAACAAGATATTTTCAGAACACAATTACGTGCATTATTGCGTGCATCTGAATTCGGTAAATTAAGTATCATGTTCCCTATGATTGCTACAATTAACGAATTCCGTTCTGCAAAAGCTATCTTAGAAGAAGAAAAGTCAAAACTTGCTGAATCTGGTGTTAATGTTTCTAATGATATTGAATTAGGTATCATGGTAGAGATTCCTTCAACAGCAGCAATGGCTGATATCTTTGCTAAAGAAGTTGACTTCTTTAGTATCGGTACAAATGACTTAATTCAATATACAATGGCAGCAGATCGTATGTCTGAGCGTGTATCTTATTTATACCAACCGTATAACCCTGCAATTTTAAGACTTGTGAAGCAAGTTATTGATGCAAGTCATAAAGAAGGTAAATGGACTGGTATGTGTGGTGAAATGGCAGGAGATACAACTGCAATTCCATTATTATTAGGTTTAGGTTTAGATGAGTTCTCAATGAGTGCAACGAGCATTTTAAAAGCGCGTAAACAAATTAAAAACTTATCTCAAGCTGACATGAAAAAATTAGCTGAAAAAGCAATTAATTGTGCTACGCAAGAAGAAGTTGTTGCATTAGTTAACGAAATTCAATAAATACAAAAATAACCGTACATTGGTACGGTTATTTTTTGTTTAAAGTTATAAGTGTAATGTCTTTTTTACAAAATAATCGAATAGGTAAATGTGTTGTGCCAAGACCTTTTGATACATGCAGATACATTCGATGTTTTTTGTATTTGAGTTTATATAAACCCTTTACATATTTAGAACCAAGTTTTGGTTTTACGAGAGCACCAACAATCGGTAATCTTATTTGTCCACCGTGTGAATGGCCAGAAAGTTGTAAGTCAACTTTAAAACGTTTTGTAAAATCAGCATAATCACCTTCATGTACAAGTACAATGGTTGGCATGTTTTGATGAGGGCGATTTGATAAGGCTTGAGAAATATTCCCTGAGGCATTAATAATATCATCAGTCCCACATAAATAAATCAATTCCCCATCATATTCAATCGTATGACCATAATTATTCAACAAAGTAATATTGCTGTTTGATAGGATGTCTAAATAATCATTTGACATAAAGATACGTTGGTCATGGTTTCCGTAACAAAAATAAACACCATGTGATGCTTTAATAGTTTTTAATAGAGGAATGTACTTGAAAGGATTTTGTTTAATCGTTCTTAAATTATCAAATAAATCTCCGGTAATGGCAACGATATGGGGTTCAAGTGCATTAATCATTTCAATATGTTGAATCAAATCTTCATATTGATATTGAAATCCGATATGTAAATCTGAAATATGGACAATGCGTAATCCTTCTTTATGTTGTTGTTTTAAAATTGGTAATTTAATCTTTTTTATCTCTAAGTTCTTTTTTGCGTTATCCTTCATTAGTGGTATGAGTTGTGTACCAAATAAGTCGATGGCAGTAAATACAGCATGTTTGATGAGTTTAAACATAGTGTTCACGCTTTAAAATACGCTCAATTTCGTCGATATCGACTTGATATATGAGTGATTCGTTTATTTTTATTAATGGTGTACTCATGGCATTATAATCGATCATTTCAATTTTATATTGCTGGTTTTGTTGAATATTTTTTTCAACAAAGGGGATATTTTTATCTTTAAAGTATTGTTTGACATAGGTGCAAGGTGGGCATTGATTTTGTGTATAAATTTCTATCATGACTATCTTCCTTTCTTTTTTGCTACAAAAAATATACCGTTAAACCATTATTTTTTTAAACCATTATGTATTATACCCTAAATGGTGACGGAATAATGAACAATAAATTTCCATCACGAAATTGTCACAATATCATATTACGAATCAATGGTTTTTTTAAGCAATTTTGATATACTGAAAGTAATGTTTTGTGATAGATATCACATATTGGAGGGATATAAATGGATTCAGTCATTATTAGCCGTATATTAACTGCAATGACGTTAGGATTTCATATTATTTTTGCAACTATAGGTGTCGGTATGCCGCTAATGTTCATGGTTGCCGAAGGGTTAGGTATACGTAAAAAAGATATTAAATATATTACGATGGCAAGGCGATGGTCTAAAGGATTTACAATTACAGTTGCAGTAGGTGTTGTAACAGGGACAATCATTGGTTTACAGTTATCGTTACTGTGGCCAACATTTATGCAATTAGGTGGACAAGTTATTGCGTTACCTTTATTTATGGAAACTTTTGCATTTTTCTTTGAAGCCATTTTTTTAAGTATATATTTATATACATGGGATCGTTTCAAAAATCCATGGATGCACTGGTTGCTTAACATTCCTATTGTGATTGGTTCAACACTAAGTGCATTATTTATTACTAGTGTCAATTCATTTATGAATACACCTGCTGGATTTGAGTTAAAGAACGGTCATTTAGTAAATATTGATCCAATTCAAGCAATGTTTAACCCATCATTTTTAGTAAGAAGTTTTCATGTAATTGCAACAGGTGGTATGACAATTGCATTTGTGTTAGCAAGTATTGCAGCTGTAAAGTTGATGAGAAATAAATTTAAAGAAGATAAATCATATCACCAATTAGCACTTAAATTAACGATGATTATTGGTTTAATATTTAGTATTTTAACAATTGTTGCTGGAGATGTTTCAGCGAAATTTTTACATCATGAACAACCTGAAAAGCTTGCAGCGATGGAATGGCATTTTGATACAAGTGACAATGCCAATTTAATTTTGTTTGGTGTATTAGATGAAAAGACACAAGAGATTAAGGGAGCGCTTGAATTACCTGGCCTTTTAAGTTTCTTGGCAGATAGTAGTACAAGTACAGTTGTTAAAGGTTTAAATGATATTAAGGCAGATGAAAGACCACCATTAATCGTCCATTATTTCTTTGATTTGATGGTTATTTTTGGAATGTTGAGTTTTGCAATTAGTATCATTTATTTAATAGCATTGAAGTTTAAACCATTATGGATAGAAAAATCATGGTTACTATATTTAGTTGCTTTAACAGGACCGATGAGTATGCTTGCGATAGAATTTGGTTGGTTCTTAGCTGAAATGGGACGTCAACCTTGGCTCTTACGTGGGTTCTTAAAAGTAGTAGATGGTGCGACACATGCCGATGGAGTAAGTTTAACTTTAGTGGCATTTGGTATTCTTTACATAATATTAGGATTCTCATGTAGTTATGTGTTAATAAGGTTGTTTAAAGACCGTTCAGCAACTAAAGATATGATGCAATATGAAGGAGGTCAATCATAATGGATTATCAGCATATTGGAATTTTAGTGCTTTGGACCTTTTTATTTGGCTATATCATTGTTGGTGCAATTGATTTTGGTGCAGGATTTTTTATGTTATATGCACATCTAACAAAGAAAGAACACGTGATCAATAATGTAATCTCAAGATATTTAAACCCTGTATGGGAAGTAACGAATGTCTTTTTGGTATTCTTCTTTGTAGGTATTGTGGGATTCTTTCCAGATACAGCATATTATTTCGGATCAACATTGTTAATACCGGGAAGTGTTGCATTAATACTTTTAACCATCCGCGGTAGTTTTTATGCATTCGAAACGTATGGTAAAGATTCTAAAACAGCATGGAAATTTTTATATGGTGTAACTGGATTATTAATTCCAGCAGCGTTTTCTACTGTGTTAACCATTTCAGAAGGTAAATTCATCACAAAAAATGCACATGGTGTAATCTTAGATTGGGTTGAATTGCTTATGAGTCCATATGCATGGAGTGTTGTATTGCTTTCAATCGTATCTGTGTTGTTTATCTCATCAGCATTCTTAACAGTATATGCGCAAAAAGCAAAAGATACAGAAGCATATCGTTTATTAAGAAACTGGTATTTAATTTGGGCTTTACCTATGTTGATTATTTGTCAGTTTGTGTTCCTAAGTTTAAGACAACACAATAGATCACATTTTGAAGTAGCTACTGGTCAATATTGGTGGGTATTTGGTTTAAGTATTGTATTTTTTATCATCGCATTATTGATGTACTATTTTGAGAAATATTTAAGCATTGCATTTATTTTTGTATTACTCCAATTTGCTTTTGCATTTTATGGTTATGGTATAAGTAAATTACCATACATCATTTATCCATATGTTAATATTGATAAATCAGTTGTAAATGAATCAATGGCATTTTCTTTAGTGATTGTATTTATATTAGGTTTACTTTTACTTATTCCTTCTTTAATATTGTTATTAAGATTATTTGTTTTTGATGCAGATTATGTTAAAGGCAAAAAGAAATAAAGAGGGGTATTTATGGAAAAAGAATTTGTTGTGATCGGTCTTGGTCGTTTTGGCGGTAGTATTGTAAGAGAGTTAAATGCACTTGATATGGATGTCATGGCAATTGATACAAGTGAAGCACGTGTCAATGAATATGCAGATATCGCAACACACGCAGTAATTGCAGATACAACTGACGAAACAGTATTAAAAAGTTTGGGTATTCGCAACTTTGATCATGTGATTGTCGCAATTGGAGAAAACATTCAAGCAAGTATTTTAACGACACTGATTTTGAAAGATTTAGGTGTTAAGAAAGTAACTGCTAAAGCACAAAATGATTATCATGCAAAAGTATTAAGTAAAATTGGTGCTGATATTGTAGTGCATCCAGAACGCGATATGGGAAGACGAATTGCTCATAATGTAGCAAGTGCTTCTGTATTAGATTATTTAGAGTTATCAGATGAACATTCAATTGTAGAAATTCAAGCAGGTGCTCAATTAAGAAATAATACAATTCTTGAATTAGATATTCGAGCAAATTACGGATTAAATATTATCGCGATTAAACGTGGTAAAGAAATTACAGTATCACCAGATCCAAATGAAATGATATTAGATGGTGATATTTTAATTATGATTGGTCATGATAAAGACATTAATCGCTTTGAAAAGAAAATCGTCAATGAATAATAAAAAACGCTTAAAGCTTTGCTTTAAGCGTTTTTATCTTTATTTACTTCCATTATCATTGGAAGAATCATTGGTTTACGTTTAGTTTTTTCATATAAGTATGGAGATAAATTTTCTGAGATTGTGTTTTTAATATGATGCCATTCTAAGTTTTCTTCTGAATTTAACTTTTCGATGACTTTTTTCTTAAGCATGCGACTTGCATCATAAATCAGATGACCAGATTCTCGCATATATACAAATCCTCTAGAAATAATATCAGGTCCACTTAATAACTGATTTGTATTAAAGTCAATACTTACCACTACAATGACTAAACCTTCTTCAGATAATATCTTTCGATCTTTAATGACAACATTGCCAATATCACCAATACCATTACCATCTACAAATACATTACCTGATGGAATACGGCCAACATGTCTTGCGCTGTCTTTTGTTAATCCTAAGACATCTCCATTTTCAAAATAGAAAATATTTTCTTTTGGGACACCACATTCAATTGCTAGTTGACCATGTAATTTTTGCATACGATATTCACCGTGAATAGGTAAGAAAAACTTAGGTTTCATTAAGCGTAACATTAACTTTTGTTCTTCTTGAGATCCATGTCCAGAAGTATGGATATTAGATAATTTACCATGAATAACATCTGCACCTGCTTTATATAAAGCATTGATTGTACGATTGACACTTAAAGTATTACCTGGAATAGGTGAAGATGAGAAAATAACAGTATCATCTGGAATAATATGAATTTGTCGATGTGTACCATTGGCGATTCTTGATAAAGCTGCCATCGGTTCACCTTGAGATCCTGTACATAGAATGAGTAGTTTATGTTTTGGAATATTGTTAATTTTATTCGCTTCAACAAACGTTTCAGGTGGTACTTTAATGTATCCTAGTTCCGTACCAATTTTAATGTTATTCTCCATTGAACGACCGAAAATAACAATTTTACGGTCAAATTTTACGGCAGCTTCAATCGCTTGTTGTACACGATAAATATTTGATGCAAAGGTCGCAAAAATAATACGCCCCTTACACTTTCTAAAAATGTGCTCAACATTTTGTCCAACTTCTCTTTCTGAAATTGTAAAATTAGGAACTTCAGCATTTGTAGAATCAGATAGTAAACATAAAACACCACTTTCACCTAGTGCGGCCATTTTCGCAATATTTGCAGGCTCTCCAACAGGCGTAAAGTCAAATTTAAAGTCACCAGTATGTACAATTTTACCTTCAGGCGTATCTACAATAACACCATATGCTTCAGGAATAGAGTGTGTCGTTAAATAAAATGAAACTTTTAAATTGTCGAATTCAAATACACTGTTTTCATCAATAGGATTTAAAGATGCAGTTCTTAAGAGGTGATGTTCTTCTAATTTGTTTCGAATTAATCCTAATGCTAATGGACCACCATAAATGGGAATGTTTAATTGTTTTAATAAAAATGGTACACCACCAATATGGTCTTCATGTCCGTGAGTGATAAATAATCCTTTAATTTTTTCTTTGTTTTGGATTAAGTAAGTGTAATCCGGTATTACGTAATCGATACCAAGTAACTCGTCCTCTGGAAATTTGATACCAGCATCAATTACGATAATTTCATTTCGATATTCAATCGCATATGTATTTTTACCGATTTCGCCCATACCACCAAGAGCGAATACACCTACCTCATGATTTGGTAGTAGAGATTTCATTAAATTGTCTCCACGTTATACGCAGGTGACTTTTGTTCATATTCTAAATGAGCACCTTCTAATTTTTGAACAAATTCAATATTGTAAGGACGATCTAATAAATATCTTCTAACTTGCTCTTCACTTACTGCTTCGAAGTATTTTACTTGTGTGTTTTCACGAATAATTACCTCTGCTTTGTTTTCTTGAAAAAATACTTTAAATATAGCCATTTGATAGCCTCCTAAAATCTTATAAAATCATTTATGATATACACAAAGAATGCCCTAGCAGTCTAGGGCAACTTTGAACCGTACAAAACATGAATAATATGTTAGTTACTATTATATTACATGACGACTCAGTTCATTGTAAAGCATTAAACATAAACTTATGAAAACAATCCATAATATAGTATCATTAAAATGATGGAGGGTTTACTATGCAAAAAAAATTAATCTTTTTAGATGTAGACGGTACAATTTATAATCATGACAGTGAAATACCTGAAAGTGCATTAAGAGCAATTAATTTGTTACAAGCTGATGGGCACACTTTAGCAATTGCAAGTGGTAGAGCACCTTTAATGTTACAAAAAGTATTGAAAGATACTGGGATTAAAAATTATGTGGCATTGAACGGTCAGATTGTTCACGTTGATGGAGAAAATATTTATTTAAATCCATTAAATAAAAAAGAACTGTTAGAGTTAGAGCAATTAGCGACAGAAAACAATCATCCGATGGTATTTTTCACTGAAGATAAAATGGTTTCAAATGTTGACTTTCATAATGACATTGAAAAAAGTTTAAATTCTATTAAAATAAAACATCCCCAAAAAGAAGAAGCTATCGTTCAAAATGAACCAATATATCAAGCATTGATGTTCCATGATAAAAAAGATGAAGTCATTTACGATGATAAGTTTGCATCATTTAAATTTTACAGATGGCATGAAGTGAGTCGAGATGTTGTACCAAGTAACGGTTCAAAATTAGAAGGCATAAAAAGGTTCTGTAATCATTTTAACCAAGACATTAAAGATGCAATTGCTGTTGGTGATGGCAATAATGATTTTGAAATGATAGAGGGCATTGGTTATGGTATTGTTATGGGAAATGGTGTTGAAAATTTAAAAGCCATTGCAGATTTAGTGACAGATGATGTTTCTAATGATGGTTTATATAAAGCATTTTTGAAAATAGGATTGATAGGACGTGAGTAATATGAATTTAGAAAGTATTAAACAGGAGATTGTTGAAGAATTCAAAAAAAGAGAAGTGACATTAGAAACTTTGGAGTTTAATAAAAGAGGTCAAGACATCGTGATGAATTATGTATATAGTTCATTAAATGACTGTAATCAAGAAGTACATACAGCACCTCGTAGTAAAGATCCTGTATTTTTAGATATTGCATCTGCTAGAGAAATTATTAAGTTTTTAGATGATAAACAAATACCCTATACAAAACGTAATGATGATTTTATTTAATTCAAACATAAGGCCCTTTCATTTTTGAAAGGGCCTTTTATAATATTATTTTATTTTTGAATTATTATTTTAATTCAATCGCACCTGGTTTAGGTGTGAGTGGGTCTTTTTTATCAATGTGATCATAAAACATAACGCCATTTAAATGGTCTAATTCATGTTGTAAAACGATTGCAGTAAAACCATTAAAACGATGTTTCACTTGTTCGCCATCTGGTGTAAATGCACTAACAGTCACTCTAGCATAACGATGAACTAAGCCAGGAATGTTTTCATCTACACTTAAACACCCTTCACCTTGAGGTAAATATGCCATTTCTACACTATGACTCACAATTTTAGGATTGATTAGTTGATGTGTCACATATGTATCCTTTTGGTCATCATAAAAATGAATGACAAGCATGCGCTTTGAAATATTAATTTGAGGTGCAGCAATGCCGACACCACTTCTTAATTTATATTTAGCAGCCATTTTTTCATCTTGGCTATTTTTAAGAAATTCTAGCATCTCATCGATGGTTTTTTTATCGTCTGCTGAAATTGGAAGTGCCACTTCTTGTGCTTTTTCACGTAACGTTGGATGTCCGTCACGAATAATATCTGTCATTGTTAACATGTATTTACTCCTTTTTATATACGCAAAATTTTAACGTCTAATGATATATCTATTATAGTATATTTGAAAAAAATTTAAAAACAAGCTACCATTGTATAGATATGTTAAGGAGGAAAAGTATGAAAACATTAAAAATCGTTGTGACATTATTACTGAGTTCAAGTTTACTGGCTGCATGTGGACAAGATACAAAACAATTGGAATCATTTTATTCAAAAGTAGCTAAAGCGAATAAGGCAGAGGCACCAATTATTGAGTCAAATAAAAATATGCAAAAGTTGGAACAAGAAAAAATAAAATTATTTAACAAAATTAATAAAGGTAAACTTGAAGTGATTAATAAAGCAGCTAAAGATTTATTAGAGAATACTAAGAAACGTACACATGAAGTGGATGTTGAAGAAAAAGCTATTGCTGAATCTAAAACATTATTTGAATCATCTTTAAAAGAAGCTAAAAAGATTGAAGATAAAACACAAAAGAAAGAAGCAACGGATTTAATTTATAAAGTTGAAGATAAATATCGTAAACACGCTGTCTTAATGACAGGGTATCGAAAAATTATTAAACAAGAAACAGATATCTTTAAATATTTAGAAGGCCAAAATTTAAGCAGTAAAGTAGTTAATGACAAATTGAAAGATTTAGAAAAAACGAAGCAAAAATTTGGGGAACAAACATCAGACTATACAGCAACTTTAAGAGCCATTGAAAAAGAAAAAAAAGACATCGTAAAAATATTAAATGATAAGTAAAATGAAAGCGAATTCTGATATATAACAGAATTCTCTTTTTTATTAGTACAGTTAGTATAACAACTGGAGTTATGCAATATTTTTGTAAAATATTTTTTGTTTAACACTACTACAGATTTGTGATATGATATGTTAGTAGTGTAATACAAAATATCGAAAGGTTTGGTGAAAAAGATGGCTGTTAAGAAAAAAGCCGGATTTGACGCAGTTTCAGTTTTAAATGAAATTGAATCAAAATTTGAAGTAGTTCAAGTATTAGATTTAGATGGAAATGTTGTAAATGAAGATTTAATGCCTGACTTAAGTGATGAGCAATTAGTTGAATTAATGACACGTATGGTATGGACTCGTGTTTTAGATCAACGTTCAGTTGCTTTAAATAGACAAGGACGTTTAGGTTTCTATGCACCTACAGCTGGTCAAGAAGCTTCTCAATTAGCATCAAGCTATGCTTTAGAACAACAAGATTACATCTTACCAGGTTACCGTGATGTACCTCAATTAATCTGGCAAGGTTTACCATTAACAAAAGCATTTTTATGGTCTCGTGGTCATTTTGTTGGTTCACAAATGCCTGAAAATGTTCGTGCATTAGCTCCTCAAATCATCATCGGTGCGCAATATGTACAAACTGCTGGTGTTGCTTTAGGTCTTAAAAAACGTGGAGAGCAAGCTGTAGCAATCACTTATACTGGTGACGGTGGATCATCACAAGGTGACTTCTACGAAGGTATTAACTTTGCATCTGCATTTAAAGCGCCTGCGATTTTTGTTATTCAAAATAATAACTATGCAATTTCTACACCTCGTTCAAAACAAACAGGTGCTAAAACGTTAGCTCAAAAAGCAGTAGCTGTAGGTATTCCAGGTATCGTTGTAGATGGTATGGATGCTTTAGCTGTATACGCTGTAACTAAAGAAGCACGTGATAGAGCAATTGCTGGCGAAGGTCCAACTTTAATTGAAACAATGACTTACCGCTATGGTCCACATACAATGGCTGGGGATGACCCAACACGTTACAGAACTTCAGATGAAGATGCTGAATGGGTTAAAAAAGATCCTTTAGTACGTTTCCGTAAATTCTTAGAAGCAAAAGGATTATGGAATGAAGAAAAAGAAAATGAAATCATTGAAAAAGCTAAAGAAGATATTAAAGCTGCGATTAAAGAAGCAGATGCTACACCTAAACAAACAGTTTCTCAATTAGCTGAGTTAATGTATTCAGGTGAAATGCCTCAAAACTTAAAAGAGCAATATGAAATTTTTAAAGAGAAGGAGTCGAAATAAGTCATGGCACAAATGACAATGATTCAAGCGATTACAAATGCGCTTCAAACAGAACTTAAAAATGACGAAAACGTATTAGTTTTCGGAGAAGACGTTGGTGTCAACGGTGGTGTATTCCGTGCGACTGAAGGACTTCAAAAAGAATTCGGAGAAGACCGTGTATTTGATACACCACTTGCAGAATCAGGTATTGGTGGTTTAGCAGTAGGTTTATCATTAACTGGTTTCCGTCCAGTAATGGAAATTCAATTCTTCGGTTTCGTATTCGAAGTATTTGACTCATTAGCTGCACAATTATCTCGTCAATATTTCCGTTCAGGTGGTACAAAAACTGCGCCTGTAGTAATCCGTTCACCTTTTGGTGGTGGTGTACATACTCCTGAATTACACGCAGATAACTTAGAAGGTTTAGTTGCACAAACACCTGGTTTAAAAGTAGTTATTCCTTCAAATCCATATGATGCAAAAGGTTTATTAATTTCAGCAATTCGTGACAACGATCCAGTTGTTTACTTAGAGCACATGAAATTATACCGTTCATTCCGTGAAGAAGTACCTGAAGAAGAATACACTGTTGAAATTGGTAAAGCTGCAGTGAAACAAGAAGGTACTGACTTATCAATCATTACATATGGTGCAATGGTTCAAGAATCAATGAAAGCTGCTGAGCAATTATCAAAAGATGGTCACTCAGTAGAAGTTATTGACTTACGTACTGTTCAACCATTAGATATCGATACAATCATTGGTTCAGTTGAAAAAACTGGTCGTGTATTAGTTGTTCAAGAAGCTCAAAAACAAGCAGGTATTGGTGCAAACGTTGTTTCTGAAATTTCAGAACGTGCAATTTTAAGTTTAGAAGCACCTATCGGTCGCGTTTCAGCTCCAGATACATGTTATCCATTCACTCAAGCAGAAAATGTTTGGTTACCAAATGTAAACGACATCGTTACTGAAGCTAAAAAAGTATTAGAATTTTAATTGATAAAATGAATAGGGATGCAAATCCCTTTTCTACTATTTAATTTAGGAGGAATTAATTGTGGCATTTGAATTTAAGTTACCAGCCTTAGGTGAAGGTATTTTTGAAGGTGAAATCGTTAAGTGGTTCTTCGCTGCTGGCGACACTGTAAATGAAGATGATGTTTTATGTGAAGTACAAAATGATAAATCTGTAGTTGAGATTCCATCACCTGTTTCAGGTAAAGTATTAGAAGTTGTTGTTGAAGAAGGTACAGTTGCAAACTTAGGAGATGTTATCATCATCATCGATGCGCCTGATGCACCAGCAGATTCGCATGGTGAAGAAGCTAATGAAGAAGCACCAGCTCAAGAATCTAAAGAGGAAGCACCTGCTAAAGAAGAAACTAAAGCAGCTGCACCAGCTCAAAACGTAGAAGTTGACGAAAATCGCCGTGTTATTGCAATGCCTTCAGTACGTAAATTTGCTCGCGACAATGGAGTAAACATTAAAGCTGTTCAAGGCACAGGTAAAAATGGCCGTGTTGTAAGAGCTGACATTGAAGCTTACTTAAATGGTGGTCAAGCTGCACCTGTTGCAGAAGCGAAATCAGAAGCGCCTGCAGAAGCTGCTAAAACAGAAGCTCCTAAAGCACCAATCGCAGCACCAGAAGGCGACTTCCCAGAAACACGTGAAAAAATTCCTGCAATGCGTAAAGCAATTGCTAAAGCAATGGTTAACTCTAAACATACAGCACCTCACGTTACATTAATGGATGAAATTGAAGTGTCTGCATTATGGGATCACCGTAAGAAATTTAAAGATATCGCTGCTGAACAAGGTATTAAGTTAACATTCTTACCTTATGTTGTTAAAGCTTTAGTATCAGCATTAAAAGCATATCCAGCATTAAATACATCATTAGATGATGCAACTGAAGAAGTTGTTCATAAACATTATTACAATATCGGTATTGCTGCTGACACTGAAAGAGGTTTATTAGTACCTGTTGTTAAGCATGCTGACCGTAAATCAATTTTCCAAATTTCAGATGAAATCAACCAATTAGCAGTAAAAGCACGTGATGGTAAACTTACACCTAGCGAAATGAAGGGTGCATCATGTACAATTAGTAATATAGGTTCAGCTGGTGGACAATGGTTTACTCCAGTAATTAACCACCCAGAAGTTGCTATTTTAGGTATTGGCCGTATTGCACAAAAACCAATCGTTAAAGATGGTGAAATCGTTGCAGCACCAGTATTAGCATTATCATTAAGTTTTGACCACCGTCAAATCGATGGCGCAACTGGACAAAATGCTATGAACCATATTAAGCGTTTATTAAATAATCCAGAATTATTATTAATGGAGGGGTAATTTATGGTAGTTGGAGATTTTCCTATTGAAACAGACACTATTGTCGTTGGAGCAGGTCCTGGGGGATATGTAGCAGCAATTCGTGCAGCACAATTAGGACAAAAAGTAACAATCGTTGAAAAAGGATCATTAGGTGGCGTTTGTTTAAACGTTGGTTGTATTCCTTCAAAAGCTTTATTATCAGCTTCTCATAAATATGAGACTGCTAAACATTCTGAAGACTTCGGAATCAAAGCTGAAAATGTAACAGTTGATTTCTCAAAAGTTCAAGAATTCAAAAATGGCGTTGTTCAAAAGTTAACTGGTGGTGTAGGTTCATTATTAAAAGGTAACAAAGTTGAAATCGTTGAAGGCGAAGCTTACTTCGTTGATGCGAACAACTTAAAAGTGATGACTGAAAAATCATCTCAAACTTATACTTTCAAAAATGCAATCATCGCTACAGGTTCTCGTCCAATCGAGATTCCAAACTTCAAATTTAACAAACGTGTTATCGATTCAACAGGTGCTTTAGCTTTAACTGAAATTCCAGAAAGCTTAGTTGTTGTTGGTGGAGGATACATCGGATCTGAATTAGGTACTGCTTACGCTAACTTTGGTACAAAAGTTACTATTTTAGAAGGTGCTAAAGACATTTTAGGTGGATTCGAAAAACAAATGACACAAGTTGTTAAAAAAGGTTTAAAAGCTAAAGGTGTTGAAATCGTTACTCAAGCGATGGCAAAATCTGCTGAAGAATCTGAAACTGGTGTTAAAGTAACTTACGAAGCTAAAGGTGAAACTAAAGTTATTGAAGCAGACTACTGTTTAGTAACTGTTGGTCGTCGTCCAAATACTAATGATATCGGTTTAGAAGAAATCGGTGTTAAATTAACTGATCGTGGTTTAGTTGAAGTAGACGTACAAGGCCGTACTTCAGTTGAAAACATTTTTGCAATCGGTGATATCGTTGCTGGACCTCCATTAGCTCACAAAGCTTCTTATGAAGGTAAAGTTGCTGCAGAAGCAATCGCTGGAGAAGCTGCAGAAGTGGATTACTTAGCAATCCCAGCAGTATGTTTCACAGAGCCTGAATTAGCTACAGTTGGTTATACTGAAGCAATGGCTAAAGAAGAAGGTTTAGATTATAAAGCTTCTAAATTCCCATATGCAGCTAACGGACGTGCATTATCAATCGGTGAAACTGATGGCTTCTTAAAATTAATTACATTAAAAGAAGATGGCTTATTAATCGGTGCTCAAGTTGCTGGTTCTGGAGCATCTGACATTATTGCTGAATTAGGTTTAGCGATTGAAACAGGAATGACAGCTGAAGATATCGCATTAACAATCCATGCTCACCCATCTTTAGGTGAAATTACAATGGAAGCAGCGGAAGTTGCGCTTGGTAACCCAATCCATACTATGTAATTGTTGAGTTATGATTTTAAAAACGCTATTCTTTAATTAGAATAGCGTTTTTTTATGGAGGTAAAATATGTATAGTTATCCTATTGATCCGTCATGGACAAAAGAAGAAATTATTGATGTGGTAAATTTTTTAGCAGCAGTTGAGTCAGCGTATGAGTCAAAAGTAAATACTGAGGATTTGAATGTGTTATATCGTGCATTTAAAAAAGTGGCACCAATGAAATCTGATGAAAATAATATATACAAATCATTTAAACAAGTATCTGGATTTGATGGCTATCCAGTGATTCAAAGATTAAAAAAAGCAAAAGAAAATAATGAAAAATTCATTTCTATGAAATAAAAAATCAAGTTGCCTATTTTTATTAAAAATTTGGAAATTGGATTGAATCATTTCATAAAATTTGATAAATTTAATAATAGTTAAACAAAAAGTTTATTATTATTAAACAATAAAGGTGTGACATTATGGATATCGGTAAGAAGATTAAAGATTTGCGCCGACAAAAGAATTTAACACAAGAAGAATTAGGAGAACGTACAGATTTATCTAAAGGCTACATCTCACAATTAGAGCGTAATTTGTGTTCTCCCTCAATGGAAACGTTCTTTAATATATTAGAAGTTTTAGGTTCTGAGCCGAAAGACTTCTTTAACGAAAAATTATTCGATCAACGTATTTATTATCCTGTTGAAGAACATACCATTTATGATGAATATGATAATGGTTATTTACTCAAATGGCTTGTTCCAGATTCAAATGAATATGATATGGAACCGGTAATTATTACTTTAAAGCCAGGATGTGAGTATAAAAAGTTTGAACCGAGTATGTCAGAAAGCTTTATTTATGTTTTAGAAGGTGTTGCGAGTCTTCGAATTGGTAAAAAAATATATAAAGCCAATGCTTCAGAATCTTTTTATTTTAAAGCGAATGAATCTCATCAACTATTTAATGATACAAAAGAGGACGTACGCGTATTAATCGTTGCGACAGAATCTTATTTATAGGGGGATATTATGAAGAAATCAATTACTTTTGAAAATGTATCAAAATCTTATGGTGATACTCAAGTATTAAATCATATCAATTTTGATATTGAAGAAGGTAAGTTTTACACATTGTTAGGACCATCTGGTTGTGGGAAAACCACAATTTTGAGATTGATTGCAGGTTTTGAAAAACCTACAGAAGGCAACATCATCTTTGATGACAAAGTAATCAATGATATCCCTGCAAATAAAAGACGTGTAAATACTGTATTCCAAGACTATGCTTTATTTCCTCATTTAGATGTTTATGAGAATGTAGCATTTGGTTTACGTATCAAAAAAATGGACAATAAAACAATAAAGCAAAAAGTAACTGATGCATTAAAACTTGTGAAGTTGGAAGGTTTCGAAAAAAGAAACTTAAAAGAAATGTCAGGTGGACAAAGACAACGTGTAGCAATAGCACGTGCAATTGTAAATGAACCTGAAATCATTTTACTAGATGAACCTTTAAGTGCATTAGATTTGAAATTGCGTACAGAAATGCAATATGAATTACGTGAAATACAACAACGTTTAGGCATTACATTTATCTTTGTCACTCATGATCAAGAAGAAGCATTAGCGATGAGTGATTATATTTTTGTCATGAATAAAGGAAGAATTGAACAAAGTGGGACACCACTAGATATTTATGATGAACCTGTGAATCGATATGTTGCTGACTTTATTGGTGAATCTAATATTGTCTCAGGCATTATGAGAGATGATTATGTCGTTGAAATCTATGGCAAACGATATAGCTGTGTTGACAAAGGATTTAAACAAGATGCACAAGTGGATGTTGTGATTCGACCTGAAGATATTGAATTAACGACGGTAGAAAAAGGAAAGATTCCTGCAAAAGTTGATTCACAATTATTTAGAGGGGTGCATTATGAAATTTGTTGTTTTGATGAGAGTGGGAATGAGTGGATTATTCATTCTACGAAACGTGCTGTGATAGGCGAAATGGTCGGATTAACTTTTGATGATGAAGCTATCCACATTATGTTACCAGGTGAAACTGAAGAAGAGTTTGATGCGCGTATCGAGTCGTACGAGGTGTAGCGATGAATAAAGCAAAAAAATACTTTTTAATCCCATATCTCATTTGGATTGTTTTATTTATCATTTTGCCGTTGGTAATGGTATTTTATACAAGTTTTACAGATATCAATGGTCATTTTAGTTTTGAAAACTATAAAACGATCTTATCGACAACATATTTAAAAATGATGTTAAGTTCATTAATTTATGCAACAATCATTACGATTTTATGTTTGATTTTATCGTATCCCATTGCTTTAGTTTTAAGAAGAGCTAAAAACAAACAGTTTTGGTTGTTATTAATCATTTTACCTACTTGGATTAATTTATTATTAAAAACATATGCATTTATCGGTATTTTCAGTAAAGAAGGTACTATTAATGATTTTCTAAATATTTTTAGCATCCCTGATATTCAATTATTATTTACCAATATTGCGTTTATTTTTGTATCTGTTTATATTTATATCCCATTTATGATACTACCGATATTTAACAGTATGGATGAAATTCCAGAAAACTTGTTACAAGCTTCTCGTGATTTAGGTGCCGATGAAATGACGACATTTAGAAAAGTCATTATGCCGCTTTCAATGGAAGGTGTTAAAACAGGTATTCAAGTTACATTTATTCCAGCTTTAAGTTTATTCATGATTACAAGATTAATTGCTGGGAACAAAGTAATTAACTTAGGTACTGCAATAGAAGAACAATTTTTAGTAACACAAAATTATGGTATGGGTTCAACCATTGCTGTATTTTTAATTTTAGCAATGGCACTAGTCATGATTGTTACTAAATCTAAAAATGAAAGTGAGGTAAACAAATGAAATTAAGAGGAAAACTATTTTTATTTGCTGCCTTATTCATTTTATATTTTCCAATCTTTTATTTAATGTTTTATTCATTCAATTCTGCTGGAAATATGAATCACTTTGAACATTTTACGTTAGATCATTATAAATCTGTGTTACAAAATAAACGTTTAATCGTGATCATATTGAATACATTAGCAGTTGCTTTAATCGCTGCTAGTATTTCAACGATTATTGGTATTTGTGGTGCATTAGGTATCCATTATATGCGCAATAAAAAATTAAAAGTAGGACTACTGACATTAAATAATATTTTAATGGTGAGTAGTGATGTCGTTATTGGTTCATCGTTTTTACTATTATTTACGATTATTGGTCATTTCACTGGTATGGGACTTGGCTTTTGGTCTGTGTTGATCAGTCATATTGCATTTAGTGTACCAATTGTTGTATTAATGGTATTACCAAAGTTATATGATATGAACCAATCATTAATTAATGCCAGTTATGATTTAGGTGCATCTACGTGGCAAACCATTTCTAAAGTCATTATTCCACATATTATTCCAGGTGCAATTGCAGGTTATTTTATGGCATTGACATATAGTTTAGACGATTTTACAGTAAGTTTCTTTGTTACAGGGAATGGATTTAGTGTATTAAGTGTAGAAATCTATTCAATGGCAAGAAAAGGAATCTCTATGGAGATTAATGCAATCAGTACGATTTTATTTGTTATAATTATGGCGATTATTTTAGTTTATTATTACTTAAGTAGTGGTAAAGAAAAGAAACGAAAGAGAGTAGGTGCTTAATATGAAAGCTTTAGTACAATTAATCGCCGTATCTCTTATCGTTAGTGTTGGATTATTAATCGCGACAAAATTCATTGATCCACCGCCTAAAGCAGGAAAAGACAATGTTTTATATGTTTACAATTGGGGAGAATACATGGATCCTGCGATAATAAAAAAGTTTGAAAAACAAACGGGCATTCGTGTGATTTATGAAACATTTGATTCAAATGAATCAATGCTTGCAAAAATTAAAAATGGTGGTACACATTATGACGTTGCAGTTCCTAGTGAATATGCAATTCAAAAAATGGCAAAAGATCATTTATTAATCCCAATTGATAAAAAGAAAATTCCTAATCTTAAAAACATCAATCCGGACTTTTTAAATTTACCATTTGATAAAAACAATCAATATTCAATTCCGTATTTTTGGGGGACTGTTGGTATTTTATATAACCCTGCAAATACGAAAGGCATTGATTTTTCGAGTTGGGACAGTTTGTGGGATAAACGTTTAAAAAATAACGTTTTAGTTGTAGATGGTGCACGTGAAGCAATTGGTTTTAGTTTGAACAGCATGCATGAGTCACTAAATGAAACAAACCCAACTAAACTTGCGAAAGCTGAGAAAAAGCTTGAACTGTTAGCACCAAATGTTAAAGGTGTCGTAGCTGATGAAATTAATACAATGATGGTTCAAAAAGAAGCGGATGTTGCTGTCGTATGGAGTGGTATGGGCGCAGATATTATGACTGAAAATGATAAATTAGATTTCGTTGTGCCTAAAGAAGGATCAAACTTATGGTTTGATAATATCGTTATTCCAAAGACCGCACAAAACGTTGAAGGTGCGCATAAATTTATTAATTTTTTACTTGATGCGAAAATTGGTAAGCAAAATACAGAATGGGTTGGTTATGCAACACCTAACCAAAAAAGTTATGCATTATTGGATAAAGAAACAAGAGAAGATGAACGCTTCTATCCAAAAAAAGATGTTCAACAAAAGCTTGAAGTTTATAAAGATTTAGGACCTGAAAACATTGCGAAATACAATGAATTATTCTTAAAATTTAAAATGTCGTTGAAATAATGTTAAACTGTTACTAACACGCATTGAATCTTTAAAGGAGTGACAATATGTCAAGAAATGAATATGTAGAGACAGTAAAGCCTGTGAAACGTACAGCTGAAAAGATTTTCGGGTGGCTAGCATGGTTAATGTTATTAGGTGCAACTATTGCATTATTGTATTTATTGCTCGTTCAAGGTAACACAGAAGGTTTCAAACAAAACTTACAAGATATCTTTACACAAGCAATAAATGATCCTAAAAATGCTGAGTTTAAAGCGCAATTGGACCAAGCTGGGATTTCTGTAACAGAATTAGTCCCAATGATTACACAAGTATTATGGGGCTTTGTAATTTATACGATTGTGCCTTTAATTTTTGGTTTATTAGGTTTATTCACAATGAAGAAACGTATTTTATCAGGAATTTTGTTATTAATTGCTGGTTTATTAACAACACCATTATTTTTCACTTTTGTATTGGCGTTAGTACCATTATTTTTCTTTATCGCAGCCATTTTAATGTTTGCTAGAAAAAATAAAGTGATTCAATCTCAAAATTATTATGAACCAAAACAAAGTCATACATATGATAACAATCGTCATGCAGCACCTTATGTTGATCGTGACGATAACATTGAAAGATCTCGTTATCAAGAGGATACTAATCATGTGACGCGTGAAAATACAGTTAATGATGAGTCACGTCGATCATCTGAATATGTTTATGATGCTGATCATAAATCACCATCAAATTATGATTACCATGATCATGAACGCGAAACGGTTTATGAAAGCAAAAATGGTTTTGAACATGATTACAATGAAAGCCAAGATCATAAAAAAGATATCAATGCGATGGATGAAAGAAGAGAAAATTACAATAATCGCATGAATAATAAAGACCAATAAAAAAAGCCCTTTTGGGCTTTTTTTATTGGTGTAAAGGTAGTAATTTAAAAAATACATTTTCAATTTCTTTAAGAAACGCTTCATCAGATTTAAAAATGTCATGGTCAGGTGTATAGATTTTACCAAACAATAATTCACCTTTTTTAACATCAACTAAACGTTTTAGTTTTTCATTAATGGCTTTATTACTTAAATCTTTAATGTAATCAAATGATTCATTCATATGATCGCCTTTGATAATAAAGTCATCTCCAAGCGATTTAATAACATGTAATTGTTTTTTCCACTTTTTATACATCACAGGCTTCAATTCTGACTCATAAATAATTCCATACAATACAAACATATGACTATTAAATAAGCCGATTTGAAAATGAGGTAACATTTTATATCCACGTTTATTTGTCGCAAAAGCCACCCATGTATCTTTAGGTGGATTTGTTTTTCTACGAAGATGCTTTGCGACATGTGGGTAAAATTGTTCGTCGGTATGTTGTGTTAAATATTCACTAAAGTAAGTACCCATTGCCTCAAGTTTAGGTCGAGTCGTCTCTATTAATGCTTTCATTCTTGGTTCTAAGCCTTCAACAGTAAATACATCAAAATCTTGTTGTGTTAAATGATATTGATTCATTTTATCCCTCAAATCTCTTATTATTTTATTTAATTATGTTGAAAATGAAATAGAAATACAAGTAATTGAATCATGAAGTGTATCAATTCTTTTTATAAAAAGACTCATGTATAATATGTTGTAATAGGAGGCATATTATGGACGAATATTTATTTTTATTAAACATTATAAAAGAAGCTGGTCATAAAATACGTCAAGATATTAATAAACCGTTAAATATTAACGCAAAAAGCAATCCAAATGATTTAGTAACGAATATGGATAAATCGACAGAACTATTTTTAACAGAAAATATTTTAAGACAATACCCTGATCACAAAATTATTGGTGAAGAAGGGCAAGGAAAGTATTTATCTTCATTAGATGGTACTGTTTGGATTATAGATCCAATAGATGGCACTTTAAACTTCATTCATCAGAAATCAAATTTTGCAATTTCAATTGGTATTTTTAAAGATGGACATCCATATGCTGGCGCAATTTATGATGTGATGAACAATAACTTATATCACGTTAAAGTTGGTGAAGAAGCTTATATAAATGAAACAATGATACCACCATTAAATGATACACAATTAAGTGAATCAATTATTTCTTGCAATCCTAATTGGTTAGTTAAACCTGTCATCAAAGAAATTTACCAAGATATTATTCTTGACTCTAGAAGTGCAAGAAGTTATGGATCTGCAGCACTCGATTTTATGTATGTTGCATTAGGTAAAACTGATGCCTATCTTACTTTAAGACTACATCCGTGGGATTATGCTGCTGGATTAATGATTGTTGAAGCGGTAGGTGGTATTGTAACGAACCAACTGAATGAATCATTAAACCCTTTATATGCGAATTCTATTTTAGTTGCGAATAAAGCATTACATCATGAAATCATAACGAAATATTTAAATAAACATCAAGATACGCTACAAAAGATTCATACAGAAAGGTTTTCTAAAGGATAAATATAATGTGAACCCTTTTTATGCCCTTGCTTAATTAAATATTGATTCGATAAAGTAATCAGTTGGCGTCTTGTAAATAATCCATTACTAAATTTAAGTAAATGAGCGCTAGTAATTTTCTTGTCTGGATAAAGTAGGCGAAATTCCTCTACAATTTTTAAGAATACGGGCTGAATATGAGATATTTGTTTACATGAATTACAATAAATTAATTGTGCATGTTTTTGCATCGTATCTATCGATTGACAATGTGGACACCTTGCGCCCATTTTTAAATGTTTTAAATCATAGTTTGCTTGATAGTTTAAGCATTGAATTTGTTTGATTACATTATTTTGTTGTAGTTTAGAAGATTGCAAAGTAATTAAAGAAGAATCATTACTTCGTTGTGATATGTGATTACTTAACCATTGTTTAAAATCTTGAAACCTTATGATTTGAGGATGGGAAATGGTTTCAGCAATTAATACAGGTTGTATGTTATAAGGTTTCCCGACAATATAACTAAACAATTGACAGAGCTGATGCATTTGTATCAAGATCATATTTAGGATAGGTAAATCATGTGTTGTTACAATTTTTAATAAATAAATTTGGTTTGAATGTAACAAAATACAATTAACATAGTAGTCATTATAAGCATCATGATAATGGAATGACCATAAGACATGATCTTGTGGACATGACCTTACGATTTCATGTAATGATTGCTCAAATTGATGGATGTACTGTAGTTTGTGGAAATGTATTAAGTCTTCTTTATTGAAGTGTATTCTTTGAAATAAAGCATTTAAATAATTTAGTTGTGAATTCATCAAAATCCCTCCTCATTGGCAACATATAGGAATGTTTGAATTTTAGCAAAAACCAAAATTTAATATAAAACATAAAAAATCACTTCAAAATTTAATTTTGAAGTGATTTATTTCAATATCTGATTATGTATTAAAGGTTTTTATGAATCTTTGTAATTAAAGCCACCCATTTTCACGATATTTTTTCTTTAAAGTAAATCCGATACCAAATGTAGCTATAAATAATAAAATAGATACAACCATTAATAAATAGTTAACTTCTGCTAAACCGATACTAAATAATATAAGCATACATACAGCAAAAACGGCTAGTATAAAGAAAATTGATTTATTTTTTTTCACATTCCTCACCACTTTACAATTATTTAAGATAAATTAACACATTAATTTACGTAATATATGATATAATATCACAGTTAGTAAATAATATGTACTGGAAATAAGAAAGGAAATTTTATGACAAACTTAAGAGAAAATGTAAGAAATATCGCGATCATCGCCCACGTTGACCACGGTAAAACAACGTTAGTAGATGAATTATTAAAGCAATCGGGAATCTTCAGAGAAAATGAACACGTAGATGAGCGTGCGATGGATTCGAATGATTTAGAAAAAGAGCGCGGTATCACAATTCTAGCTAAAAACACAGCGATTGATTATAAAGAAACACGCATTAACATTTTAGATACGCCTGGACATGCCGATTTCGGTGGTGAAGTAGAACGTATCATGAAAATGGTTGATGGTGTTGTTTTAGTAGTAGATGCTTACGAAGGTACGATGCCACAAACACGTTTCGTATTGAAAAAAGCTTTAGAACAAAACTTAAAACCGGTTGTTGTTGTAAACAAAATTGATAAACCTTCTGCGAGACCAGAAGAAGTTTTAGATGAAGTTTATGATTTATTTATTGAATTAGATGCTAATGAAGAACAATTAGATTTCCCAGTTGTTTATGCGAGTGCAATCAATGGTACTGCAAGTTTAGATGCGTCTCAACAAGATGAGAACATGCAATGTTTATACGAAACAATTATTGAATATGTACCAGCTCCGGTTGATAATCGTGATGAGCCATTACAATTCCAAGTCGCATTATTAGATTATAATGATTATGTTGGACGTATTGGTATTGGTCGTGTGTTCCGTGGCACAATGGAAGTAGGTCAACAAGTTTCTTTAATTAAAATTGACGGTACAGTTAAAAATTTCCGTGTAACGAAAATCTTTGGTTTCTTTGGTTTAAGCCGTGTTGAAATCGAAAAAGCATACCCTGGTGATTTAATTGCCGTTTCAGGAATGGAAGATATCAACGTTGGTGAAACTGTAACACCAACTGATGTTCAAGAAGCATTACCTGTCTTAAGAATTGATGAACCAACATTACAAATGACATTCTCTGTTAATAATTCACCATTTGCAGGTAAAGAGGGTAAATTCGTAACAGCGCGTAAAATTCAAGAAAGATTAGAAGCGCAATTGGAAACAGACGTTTCATTACGTGTTGAACCAATTGGTCCTGATGCTTGGACAGTTTCTGGTCGTGGTGAATTACATTTATCTATTTTAATTGAAAATATGAGACGTGAAGGATTTGAATTACAAGTTTCTAAACCTCAAGTAATTATTCGTGAAATTGATGGTGTGAAATGTGAGCCATATGAACGTGTACAAATTGATGTACCAGAAGAATATACAGGTGCTATCATTGAATCTTTAGGAACACGTAAAGGTGAAATGTTGGATATGCAAAATACTGGTAATGGACAAACACGTTTAGTGTTTATCGTGCCAGCTCGTGGATTAATTGGATATTCTACTGAATTTATGTCAATGACACGTGGTTACGGTATCATTAACCACACATTTGATGAGTATCGTCCAGCTTTAAAAGGACGTTTAGGTGGCCGTCGTAACGGTGTGTTAGTTTCAATTGATAAAGGTGTTGCAAGTACTTACGCAATCTTAGCATTAGAAGACCGTGGAACAAACTTCATGGAACCTGGTACAGAAGTTTATGAAGGTATGATCGTTGGTGAAAACTCACGTGAAAATGACTTAACGGTAAATATTACTAAAGTTAAAGCAGCAAATAATATCCGTTCTGCGACTAAAGAACAAACTACAACAATGAAAAAACCTAGAATCTTAACATTAGAAGAAGCGTTAGAATATATTAATGACGATGAATTAGTTGAAGTAACGCCAGAATCAATTCGTTTAAGAAAGAAAACATTAGATAAAGCAATGCGTGAACGTGAACAAAAGAAATTAAAACAAGCAATGCAAGAAGAGGAATAATATGAATTTAATATTGTTAATGTCTAAAGGTGTCAGTGTAAATCCAAGTGAACGATTATCATTTTTACCAAAGTTGTTTCAAGTGGACAAACACCCTGAAACAGGCATGTGGTTTTTATTCATTGCAATATTCATCTTAAGTGCAATTGTATATAATTTAGGGTTTGCAAGAAAACTTAAATTATGGCAAAACGTGATTATTTATATCATGTTATTTATCGGATGTATTTTACTTACATTTTTAGCGGTATTTTTACCGGTCGGTGAAAGTTTAATCATCGCTGCAATTGTACTTGGTTTGTATAGATATCGTTTGCATAGAGAAAGAAATTAAAATAAGCACCGAATCATTGTGATTCGGTGCTTATTTTATATTAATTCAATTTTAGTAGCGTGAGCTAATTTTAACTCAATTGTTTCATTGACAACGTAAACATCTACTAATCCATCTTCATATAATCTTTTGCCATCTTTTGAGAATTGAAAGAATGTATATTCTAATTCAGATAGTGGAATATCGATACTTTCATTTTCATTTGAATAACGCACATGGGTAGCATCAAATGGTTCAGCATTATTTATAAATGAAGCAATGTTCATAAAAAATGTGCCTTCTAATAATTGTGTCTTTTTATATTTAATTTCAGAATTTAAAGTTGGTGGCTTTGCACCGCCTTCTAAAATTTCACGATTCCATTCACGATTGTCTTCAAAAGCAATTGGCGTTTCTCCACTTTTTAATCCTTTTTTTAAATGCTCTAATTCTACCTTTCTATCATCAAAAATCCAAGTTGATGGATCAAGTGTAATATTAAATTTAACTTTACCTAAAATTTGAATAATCATTATAAGACCCCTTTATTATATTATCGCCTTAATTATATCATATTTGATTTGACCTTTAAGACTTGCAATTTGTTAAAATTATCGATAAACTTTTAAAGTATAAACGATTGAAAGAGGGAGTATGTCATGAGCGAAATGAACTATAAACAAAAGGCATATGACCAGCTAAAATTAGACGCTGATAAAATCATGCAATTGATTAAAGTTCAAATGGACAATTTGACGATGCCTCAATGTCCACTTTATGAAGAAGTTTTAGATACACAAATGTTTGGGTTAAGTAAAGAAGTTGATTTCGCAATTCGATTAAATTTAATTGAAGAAGAAGTTGGTAAACAACTATTAACACAACTTGAAAAAGAACTTTCAAAGTTACACGATGCTTTTACTAATATTTAGTGAGTCTAGCGATAGGCTCACTTTTTTCAATAAGATTTCATGAACATTTATTAACTATCCAATGAAAAAGTAAAGAAATGTAGGGATAACGTGGGTAAAATAGCAAAAAGTATTAGAAATTTTGCACAGAATATTATTAGCTTATCAAAGCACGTAGATTTTACAATTTTGATAACGTATGTTGTTTTATGTTTAATTGGTTTGGTAATGATTTATAGTGCCAGTATGGTCGCTGCTACAAGAGGTACGCTGACGAATGGACAGGCAGTTGGGGCATCCTATTTCTTTGTGAGACAATTATTTACAATTTTTTTAAGCTTTGGGATTGTTTTCTTTTTAACGTATTTTTTTGATGTAAGAATATTAAAGAATAGAAAAGTACAGCAAATGATGATAGTTTCTATTATGGTACTATTGGTGATAACAAGAATAACGGCAGGAAACGTTAACGGTGCATACAGTTGGTTAAACTTAGGATTTATGCAATTTCAAACATCAGAATTATTAAAGATTATCGCCATACTTTATTTAGCTTATATTTATGATGCTAAAACAAGAAATGGCATGCAAATTGAGAAAATGAATATGGAGATTTTTGCACCTCTTATATTATTAGGTGTGTGTTGTGGATTGGTATGGATTCAAAATGATACAGGTACAACTATGTTAGTTGTTGCGATTATCGGTTCAATATTTTTATACTCAGGTATTGCGTTTAAAGCTTTAATGAAAGTTTTAAGTATCATTTTCTTAGGTGGTATAGCTATAGCTTTTATTAACTTTTTAATGTATGGAAAAATTTTACAAGACTATCAATTGAAACGCTTTACAGTCATTGCTAATCCATTTAGCGATGAAGCTGGTGACGGTTACCATTTAAGTAACTCATTGCTTGCAATCGGTAATGGTGGTTTGTTTGGTAAAGGATTAGGTAATGGTGTGATGAAATTAGGTTACTTACCAGAGCCACATACAGATTTTATATTCGCAGTCATTTCTGAAGAGTTAGGCTGGGTTGGTGTTATTTTCATCATTTCATTATTATTTTACCTAGTGTATAGAGGATTTATGTATGCAGCACTTACAAACAACACTTTTTATAAATTAACATGTGTTGGCGTAAGTAGTTATATTGGTATTCAAGCCTTTATTAACTTAGGTGGGATTTCTGGTTTGATTCCATTAACCGGCGTACCATTACCATTTTTAAGTTATGGTGGTTCAAGTTTGATTAGTTTATCTATTGCAATCGGTTTATTGCTACTTGTTTCTAAACATATTAATGATGATATCGCTTACAAAAAACGTTGTATATAATTACGACGTTTTTTTATTGGCAATTTAGTGACAAAACGTTTATTTACCAACTTTTATTGAAGCAGTTGATATAATAAAGGGGTAGTGTATACATCGTAAAGATCTAGGAGGCATTGATATGAAGCATATTAAAAAGTTACTTGTCGCAAACCGTGGAGAAATTGCCATTCGTATTTTTCGTGCAGCAACAGAATTAGATATCCCGACGGTTGCAATATACTCTAAGGAAGATTTAGGTGCCTTACATAGAAATAAAGCTGATGAATCTTATTTAATCAGTGAAGATTTAGGGCCCACAGAGAGTTATTTGAGCATTGAACATATTATTCAAATTGCAAAAAAATGTGGTGCAAATGCGATTCATCCTGGATATGGGTTCTTAAGTGAAAATAAACAGTTTGCAGAACGCTGTAAAGCAGAAGGAATTATTTTTATTGGTCCTGATAGTACGCATTTAGATATGTTTGGAGACAAAGTGAAGGCAAGAACCCAAGCATTAAATGCAAATTTACCAGTGATTCCTGGTAGCAAAAATGCTGTTAATGGATTTGAAGAAGTTGAACAATTTGCAAATGAAAATGGTTATCCAATTATCATAAAAGCCATCTCTGGTGGTGGTGGGAAAGGGATGCGCATCGTTGAGCATCCAAGTGAATTAGAAGATGCATATCAACGTGCAAAATCTGAAGCAAAAAAATCATTTGGTAATGATGAAGTGTATGTTGAAAAATTTATTAAAAATCCTAAACATATTGAAGTACAAGTGTTGGGAGACCAATATGGCAATTTAGTTCATTTATATGAAAGAGATTGTTCAGTTCAACGTCGTCATCAAAAAGTCGTAGAAGTTGCACCATCAGTTGGTTTGTCTGATGCATTAAGAAATCGTATTTGTGAAGCAGCAGTACAATTGATGTCTCATATTAATTATATTAATGCAGGTACTGTTGAATTTCTTGTAAGTGGTGATGATTTTTATTTCATTGAAGTTAATCCACGTGTTCAAGTCGAACATACGATTACTGAAATGATTACAGGTATCGATATAGTAAAAACACAAATTTTAATTGCTGATGGGGAAAATTTATTTGGTGAACGTATTGAAATGCCTCAACAATCTGAAATTAAACCGCATGGATATGCCATTCAATGTCGAGTAACGACAGAAGATCCTTTAAATGATTTTATGCCTGATACGGGTACAATCATGGCTTATCGCTCAAGTGGTGGTTTTGGTGTTCGGTTAGATGCAGGGGATGGATTCCAAGGTGCAGAGATTTCTCCATATTACGATTCATTACTTGTAAAACTTTCAACGCATGCCATGACTTTTAAACAAGCTGAAGAAAAAATGGTCAGAAGTTTAAAAGAGATGCGTATTCGTGGGATTAAAACGAATTTGCAATTTTTGATTAATGTAGTAAAGCATCCTGATTTTATTAGTGGTGATTATAATACAAATTTCTTGGACGAAAATAAATCGTTATTTGATATTCAACCACCTAGAGATAGAGGTACAAAAACTTTAGAGTATATCGCAAATGTTTCTATCAATGGTTTTCCCGGCGTGCAAACAAAAGAAAAACCCGTATTTGAATTACCTAAAATTGATATTCAAACGCCAAGTTCATTACATGGGACAAAACAATTACTAGATTTACATGGCCCAGAATATGTTTCAAATTGGGTAAAAAATCATAAAGAAGTATTAATTACAGATACAACATTTAGAGATGCACATCAATCATTACTTGCTACGCGTGTTAGAACGAAAGATCTATTAGATATTGCGCCACAAACGAGTCATTATTTAAGTGATGCCTTTTCATTAGAAATGTGGGGTGGTGCAACATTTGATGTTGCATATAACTTCTTAAAGGAAAATCCATTTGCACGTTTAGAAAAATTGCGTGAAAAAGTTCCTAATGTATTATTCCAAATGCTATTACGTGCATCAAATGCAGTAGGTTATAAAAATTATCCGGACAATGTTGTTGTTAAATTTATTGAAGAAAGTGCTAAAGCAGGTATTGATGTCTTTAGAATATTTGATTCATTAAACTGGTTGGATCAAATGAAAGTAGCTAACGAAGCAGTTCAAAAAATGGGCAAAATTTCTGAAGGTGCAATTTGTTATACGGGTGATATTTTAAATGTAGAGCGTTCAAATGTTTATACGCTAGATTATTACACTAAAATGGCTAAAGCAATGGAAAGAGAAGGATTCCATATTTTAGCGATTAAAGATATGGCAGGTCTATTAAAACCTGAAGCAGCATATGAATTAATCAGTGCTTTAAAAGCAACGGTAGATTTACCAATTCATTTACATACACACGACACAAGTGGTAATGGTGTTATGTTGTACTCAAGAGCGATTGATGCAGGTGTCGATATTGTAGATACTGCTTTAGGTGCAATGAGTGGATTAACGTCACAACCAAGTGCTAATACACTTTATTACGCACTAAGTGGAAAAGAGCGTCAAATTAAAGCGGATATTGATCATTTAGAAAATTTATCGCATTATTGGGCATTAACAAGAAATTATTATCAAGATTTTGAAAGTGATATTAAGAGTCCACATACTGAAATTTATAAACATGAAATGCCGGGTGGTCAATATTCAAATCTTGAGCAACAAGCAAAAAGTTTAGGTTTAGGCGACCAATTCAATCAAGTTAAAGACATGTATCAACGTGTGAATTTGATGTTTGGTGATATCGTAAAAGTGACTCCATCTTCTAAAGTTGTTGGAGATATGGCTTTATATATGGTTCAAAATGAACTTGATGAAAAAAGCATTCTTGAAAAAGGTAATACGTTAGATTTCCCAGAATCTGTTGTATCATTCTTTAAAGGAGAAATTGGTAGACCGGTAAATGGCTTCCCTGAGGATTTACAAAAAGTAATTTTAAAAGGTCAAAAAGCAATCGATGTAAGACCAGGAGAATTATTAGAGCCAGTTGATTTTGATGCATTAAAAGAAAAACTTCAATCAAAACAACAAAAACCGGTTTCTGAGCAAGATCTAATTAGTTATGCATTATATCCAAAAGTATACGAACAATATATGCAAACAACTGAAAAATTCGGTGATGTTTCATTATTAGATACACCAACATTCTTTTATGGTATGAGAAAAAATGAAACAGTTAAAATCGATATAGATGAAGGAAAAACATTAGTTGTGCATTTATTAAGTATTGGTCATGCACATGAAGATGGTTATCGTTGGGTTTATTTTGATTTGAACGGTATGCCAAGAAAAGTATATGTGAAAGATGAACATGTTGAATCAACAGTAAAATCTATTCCAACAGCAGATGCAAAAAATCCTTCACATATTGGTGCACAAATGCCAGGTACTGTAAGTGAAGTAAAAGTTGCAGTGAATGATAAAGTTACAAAAGGACAAGCATTAATTGTAACTGAAGCAATGAAAATGGAGACGACAATTCAAGCACCATTTGACGGTACAATAAAAGCGATTCATGTTAAAGCAAATGATGCGATTAAAACAAGAGATTTATTAATTGAAATTGAACAATAAAAAAATGAGTGCCTCGGCACTCATTTTTATTTTGCTCTATTGATTAATAAAATAAAGTAACATAATAGACCAAATAATAAAGTAATGAATAAAGCATGTAATAATGCGATATATAAATTAAGCATTGTAAAGATACTTAATGCGCCTGTTAATACTTGCAAACAAATTAATGTTAAAGCAATGATAAAACCATATTTGATGACACGATATTGCTGATAATTTTTAATTGCATGAATGGATGTGTAAACAATCCATATAAATAATATGAAAGCAAGTGTTCTGTGACTCATTTGAACCCATTCAAAGAATGTTTGTGGCAATTCAATGGTACCTGATTTACATAACGGCCAGCTTAAACAAGCTAAACTTGCACTTGCATGTCTTACTAATGCACCACTATAAATTACAATATAAATATAACTTGTCAGTCCAATGATATTTTTTCTAAGATGACTACCTAAAACAAGTTGTGTTGCATCAAACTTTTTATCGATTTCAAATATTAATAATGTGAGTAAAAGCACAGAACTAAAACTAATCAAAGAAATACCAAAGTGTGCAGCAAGTATAAAATCATTTTGTTGCCAAACGACCGCTGCTGCGCCAATCAATGCTTGTGCAAATATGAAGGCTAAACTCATTGTACATAAGAATTTCGTTTCTCGCTTATATCTTATGTGTTTCATTGATAATACAACTAACCAAGTTACTGAAATTAAAGCTAATCCAGAAATACCTCGATGTGCTAGCTCTATTAATGTCTCTCTTGGGATTTCAGTTGGTAAAAATTGACCGTGGCATAATGGCCAGCTTCGTCCGCATCCATCTGCAGAACCTGTTTTAGTAACTAATGCACCACCAATTTGAACAAATAGCATTAATAATGTCGTGACGATGGATAACCATTTTAAATTCTTTTCCTTTAACAAATCAAACACTCCTAGTAAGTATTAAGTGTATAATGTAAACTTTATTACGTTCATAGATAGGTATATACTTAAGTTATAGTATATCAATCTATTCGTATTGTAAATGTGTCACATTAGTGAATATTTAAGAATTTAAACCTTCACGAAAAATGTCACAATTTAATTTCGAAAATGTATAGAAAATGTGACAGTTTTCATATATTATTGTTATTATATGCGTTAGTATTGTTGAAGGAGGGGAAAAATGCAAAATGGACAAGTCATAAATGGCGTTAATGCTATCAATGATCGATTGACTGCAAAGGATGTAAAGGCAATCATTAAACTTGGACTCGTTCAAGGGAATCTTATTCCAACATTTGCTGCTGCATTTGTTGCAATCATTATGACACATCGTTCATTTCTGGGTAGTGTACCTGAACTGATAACAATGCTATTAGGATCATCTTTGATAATGGCAGGTAGTTGTGCATTTAATAACTATTATGATCAGGACATTGACAAAATTATGCCGAGTAAGCAAAATAGACCATCTGTTACGGGTAAAATTAATGCAAAACAACTTGTGATGCTGAGTGTTTTACTTATTATTATAGGTGAGTTGTTACTGTTTTTTATTAATTTTGAAACAGGTGTACTTGGATTTATCGGTGTGATTGGATATGTTGTTCTTTATTCAATCTGGTCAAAACGTCATCTCGTTGCAAATACTGTTATTGGAAGTTTTCCTGGTGCGATGCCGCCACTTATTGGTTGGGCTGCAATTGATGCTGATTTATCAAAAACAGCATGGATGCTTTTTGCCATAATGTTTATATGGCAACCAATTCACTTTTATGCTTTAGCAATAAAGCGAAGTGAGGAGTACAAATTAGCAAATATTCCGATGTTACCTTCTGTAAAAGGCTTTAACAGAACTCGAATATCAATGCTATTTTGGGTACTTTTGTTGTTACCTACACCGTTTTTAATGCCTGAATTAGGTACAGTTTATGTCGGACTTGCAACGATATTAAATGTACTTTGGTTATTGTTGACGGTAACTGGGTTTAAAGCAGATGTGAAAAAGAATAAATGGGCTACGACAATGTTTGTATATTCTTTGAACTATTTGCTAATATTTTTTGCTATGATAGTGGTAGTAACATTAATTCAAATGATTTGAATAAGTGAGTGAAAGAGGGGTTAGTTTTAATGAAGAACAATCTTAAAAATGTAAAGCTATTCGGTTTAATGTCATTATTAATGATGATGCTTGCTGGATGTGGTAAACCTTATTTATCAGCTTTACGACCAGCGGGGGAAGTTGCGCAAGAGCAATTTAACTTAATGATGTTAGCAGTTTACATCATGATTTTAGTAATCGTTGTTGTAACAGTAATTTTCATTTTAGCTGTAATTAAATTCCGTCGTGGAAAAGTAGGAGAAAACTTTGTACCTAAAGATGTACATGGTAATCACAAATTAGAAATCGTTTGGACTTTAATTCCAATCATCCTTTTAACGATTTTAGCAATTCCTACTGTTGCATTAACTTTTAAATTAGCAGATACAAAAGCTATGGATAAAGTTGATTCAAAAGGTCAAAACAAAGAAATGATCGTCAATGTTACTGCAAATTTATACTGGTGGGAATTTGAATATCCTAATCAAAAAATCGTAACAAGCCAAGAGTTGGTTGTACCAACAGATACAAAAGTGTACTTTAGATTACATTCTGCTGACGTTAAACACTCATTCTGGATTCCAGCTGTCGGTGGTAAAATGGATACAAACGTTGAAAACATCAACAAATTCTATTTAATCTTTGATAGCAAAAAAGCACAAGATGCTAATAATGTTTTCTATGGTAAGTGTGCTGAGTTATGTGGACCTTCACATGCATTAATGGACTTTAAAGTTAAGACAATGTCTAAAGACGATTTCAAAACTTGGGTTGCTAAAATGCAAGATGTGAAAAAAGCAAAACCTGCATTAACTGCTGAAGCTAAGCAAGGTGAAAAAGTATTTAAACAATCTTGTCAAGGTTGTCACGCGGTTACACCAACAGGTAAAGGTGCTAAAGGACCAAACTTAACAACATATGGTGATAGAACACGCGTTGCTGGTGTTTTAGATCACAATGAAGAAAACTTAAAGAAATGGATTAAAGATCCAGAAGCTATTAAACCAGGAAATAAAATGACTGGTCAATACAAAGTATCTGATTCAGATATCGATGCTTTAGCAAAATATTTAATGGAACGTAAAGTAGAAGAGTAGTAAATAAAGGGAGGTTACACAATTGGCTACACAGAAAAAACGTGGTTTAATCATGGAGTACTTAACGACAGTAGACCATAAGAAAATTGCAATTTTGTACTTGATCATGGGTGGATTGTTCTTCGCCATGGGTGGTATCGAAGCAATGTTAATTCGTATTCAACTTGCTGTACCTAATAATAGTATTGTATCTGCAGGTTTATTTAACCAAATCATTACAATGCATGGTACGACAATGATTTTCTTAGCAGCAATGCCATTATTATTTGCATTTATGAATGCGGCTGTACCATTACAAATTGGTGCACGTGACGTTGCATTCCCATTCTTAAATGCTTTAGGTTTTTGGTTATTCTTCTTCGGTGGAATTTTCTTAAACTTATCTTGGATCATGGGAGGCGCACCTGATGCAGGTTGGACTTCTTATGCTTCATTATCTTTAGCTTCACCTGGTCACGGGATTGACTTTTATGCATTAGGTTTACAAATTTCTGGTGCAGGTACGTTAATTGCGGGTATTAACTTCTTAGTTACAATCATCAATATGAGAGCACCTGGTATGACTTATATGCGTATGCCATTATTTACTTGGACTACATTCGTAGCAAGTGCATTAATCGTATTTGCATTCCCACCATTAACAATTGGTTTATTCTTATTAATCTTTGATAGAATGTTCGGAACAGGTTTCTTCGTAGTATCACAAGGTGGTAATACAATCATTTGGGAACACTTATTCTGGATCTTCGGTCACCCTGAAGTATATATTTTAGTATTACCAGCTTTCGGTATTTTCTCAGAAATTTTTGCAACGTTCTCAAGAAAACGTTTATTCGGTTACTCTGCAATGGTATTTGCAACAGTATTAATCGGTTTCTTAGGGTTCATGGTATGGGCTCACCACATGTTTACTGTAGGTATGGGTCCAACTGCAAACGCTATTTTCGCAGTAGCAACAATGGCAATCGCAGTACCAACTGGTGTTAAAATCTTTAACTGGTTATTAACAATTTGGGGCGGTAGTATTGAATTTACTACTCCAATGTTATACTCATTAGCATTTATCCCATCTTTCGTTATGGGTGGTGTTACTGGTGTAATGCAAGCATCTGCACCAGCTGACTATCAATATCATGATTCATACTTTATCGTAGCGCATTTCCATTACGTTATCGTTGGTGGTGTTGTATTCGCATTATTAGGCGGATTACATTTCTACTTCCCATTAATGTTTGGTAAAATGTTAAGCGAAAAATTAGGTAAAGTTGCATTCGTATTATTCTTTATTGGTTTCCATTTAACATTCTTAGTACAACACTTCTTAGGATTAATGGGTATGCCAAGACGTGTGTTCACTTACCTTCCAGGTCAAGGTTATGACACATTCAACTTAATTTCTACAGTAGGTGCCTTTACAATGGCATTAGCTGTAATTATTTTATTAATCAACGTTGTGATGACTTTAGCTAAAGGTAAACGCGTTGGTCGCGATGCATGGGGAGATGGCCGTACTTTAGAATGGTCATTACCACAACCAATTCCTTTCTATAACTTTGCTCAAACACCATTAATTCGTGGCTTAGATGCATTTGCTTTAGAGAAAAAAGAAGGAAATGGTGAAATGTTACCGGCTGAATCATTAGGTGATATTCATATGCCTAATAATTCTATCTTACCTTTTGTACAATCTTTAGGATTATTTGTAGCAGCATTTGGTGCTTTATACATTTCAGATGGCCAAAAATGGGCATTAGAAGCTGTTAAAGCATTGCCTGAAAAACCTTGGGCAGTATTTGTATTAATCATTGGTTTAGCTATTACTGCAGGTGCTATGATTGCACGTTCATTAAAAGATGATTTAGGTTATCATATTACAAAAGAAGAGTTAATCGAGTATGAAAGAGGTGTTAAATAATGGCGCATCATGAAGAAAAAATGACGCTTGAGAGATGGCCAAGTCATCCTGAAACAGCTTCTTTAGAAGGTAAAAATAAGCTGATTGGATTTTGGATTTTCTTAGGTGGAGAAACTGCATTATTCGCTTCACTATTTGCTACTTATTTAGCACTAAAAGATCATGTTCCAAGTGAAGATCATTTATTAGCAAAAGATTTATTCCACTTACCATTAGCTTTTGTAATGACAATGTTATTATTAACATCATCATTAACAAGTGTTTATGCAATCTTTAAAATGAAAAACTTTGATTTTAAAGGTATGGTAACTTGGTTAATTATTACTGTTATTTTAGGTTTAGGATTCTTAGGGTTAGAAATTTATGAGTTTGTTGAATACATTCATCAAGGTCATACTTTCCGTTCAAGTGCATTCGGTTCAAGTTTCTACTTCTTAGTTGGAACGCACGGTTTCCACGTATTAATTGGTTTAGTATGGATTACATTGTTAATCATCCGAAACATGAAACGTGGCTTATCAGTATACAATGCTGCTAAATTTAATACAGCTGCATTATACTGGCACTTTATCGATGTTGTATGGGTATTTATCTTTACAGTAGTTTACTTGTTAGGAGTGTTAGGCTAATGACAAATCAATTTAACGAAGCAAAGCATAAATTCGAATTACGTAAACGTACAGAAGAAATGAGAATGCAAGTAACAACATTCGGTATTATGATTTTCTTAACTTTAGTTGCATTTGCAATGGTTGCAGCTGGCTTAAGTAAAGAATTCGTTATCCCAGCAGTTTTATTACTTGCTGTCATTCAAGTTATTTTACAATTTTATTATTTCATGCATATGTCACATAAAGGACATGGTGTCGCGAAATTATTTATCTTCTCAGGTATTGTAGTCGCAATTTCATTTATCGTAATGGCTTTATACATTACTTGGTTAGGAGATCCTTTAAAATAATCATTAAACAGCCGGAGCTTTAGCTTCGGTTGTTTTTAATTTTTGAGCGTTTTTTGACAAAAAATTGTCTTAAATTTGAATGAATAAGCATTGAATAATACGGTATAATGTAAGTAATTATATGTATGGAGTGGTGTTATGGAGAAGTTAAGTTCCATTAAAATTTTTGGTTTTTTTGCAAATTGGAGTCCATTCTTTTTTGTGGCATTAATATTTGTTTCGATTGTATTTTTCTTGATAACAGTGAAATGGAGAAAAGACATTCCAAATAGTCGTCCTTTAACTAAATTTGAAGGTATTTTATTTATCTTTTTAATGGTTTTAATTTATATTGTCAAAGGATCACCAATTGATTTATTGAGCCACATCATGTTTAGCTTCCATATGTTGCAAATGGCAATTTTGTATTTATTAATTATTCCGTTATTATACTTTGCAGTACCAAATTATTTAATTGACTATGTGATTTCATTGTCTGGTATTAAGAAGCCATTTGAATTTTTATCAAAGCCAATACTTGCAATTTTCTTATTTAATGGTATATTTTCTATTTATCATTTACCTGTAGTTCTTGACTATTTAAAACAGCAAGCAACATTACATTCGTTATTTACTATATTAATGAGTGTATCTGCATTTTTAATGTGGTATGCAGTATTTAATAAAACGAGCTTGCCTAGAAAGCAATTAACGGGTTTACAAAAGTTATTTTTTATTTTTATGATTGGTGTATTATTAACGCCTTCATGTGGTTTAATCATTTTTGCGCAAAAGCCGATGTATAAAACTTATACAGAGCCGTCAGCTTGGATGGGTGCGATGAGTTTATGTGTACCGACAGATACATTATCTGACGTATTACAAAATAGTAGTATTAGTGGACCACAATACTTTAGTAATATGACACCTAAAGATGACCAACAAACAGGTGGCGTAATTATGAAAGTTTTACAAGAAGTTTTCTTTGGCTTTATGCTGTTTTTTGTATTTTATAGATGGTATAAAGAAGAAAGAATTGATCCCGATGTGATTACACAAAGAGATCTTGAAGAACACAATAAACAAAAAGCGTATTTTAAACAATTTGAATCATAGGAGGAAAATATGAATTTACCAATATTACCTACGATTAGCACAAGTTTTATCGTCATAAGTGCGATACTTGTAGCAATTGGGTGGACATTAATTGCAAGAGGTAAAGTTGAGCAACATAAAAAAGTAATGCTCGCAGCAGGAGCTGCAGCACTAACATTTTTTATTATATATGCTACAAGAACTGTATTTATTGGGAATACTGCTTTTGGTGGACCTGATGATATCAAAAAATATTATACGATATTTTTAATTTTTCATATTAACTTAGCAACAATCGGTGGTGTAATGGGCTTAATTTGTATCATTACTGGCCTTAAAGATAAATTGAAAATTCATCGTAGATTAGGACCAATTGCTTCTGTTGTTTGGTTCTTTACAGCAATTACTGGTGTAGCTGTTTATTTATTACTTTATGTTTTCTATCATGGTGGAGAAACGACATCAGTAATAAAAGCAATCATTGGTGGATAAAAAGATACAAAAAAAAAGTCTGATACATATCAAAATTTTGATGTGTATCAGACTTTTATTTTGTCTATCATTATATTTTGAATTTTATATTGATTGCACCTGATTCAAAGATTGTAACGATGAGGATTAAAATAATTGGTCCTACAAAGAAACCAATAAAGCCCATAAGTTTTAATCCAATAAACATTGCAATTAATGTTGGTAATGGTGATAACCCAACACCATGTCCCATCACTTTAGGCTCTAAAACTTTTCTTTGAACTAATAAAAATAGTGATAAAAGAAGCAATTTAATTGCTAGACTTGGGTCTCCTGCAATATATGCATAGATTGCCCAAGGAATTGTTACACCTGTTGCACCGATAATGGGTAGTAAATCTATAATACAGATAATAATACTCAGCACAAGTGCATTTTCTGGTGTGATAAACAATAAACCAATGAATGTAAAGAACCATGTGATACAAGATAGGATTATAGCGGCACGTAGCATACCAAATATTGATCCAGTAATTTTCTTCCAAACGAATATTGTACGTTCATATGTTTTGTCATAAGTATGATTTCTGATGATTTGATGCATTTTTGGAATTTCTAACATAAATAAAAATAGGGCAACTAAAAATACGAGTCCAGTAATTAGTGCTTCAGGTAAGCTAGAAATAAGAGAAGTAATTCTTTCAACATTAAAGTAATTTAATATAGAATCACGGATTTTGAATAATAAATTTTGTATCTCATCAATAATTTGATTGGTCATACTTTTTGGTAAAAATTCTGCCAGTCGTATCTCAATTTTATCCCATGCCTTCATTAAGTGATTCATTTTCATAGGTAAATCTTTTGCAAATTGAATCAAACTTTCTGCAAGTTTTGTGATAAAGAAATAAGTAAATAACAGTATTGCACCAAGTATGGATGAATAAATAATTGTAACACTCCATTTTCGACTTTTGACTTTCTTCTCTAATAATTTAACGAAGGGTTCAATCATCAATGCAATGACAAGTGCTGCAATTAATGGTATAGAAATGGGAATAATAAAGTAGAAAAATAATAATGCAATAATAACAATGCTAATAATCGTTATATTACGTTTATTAAACCATTTTTTAATCACAAAACTCCTCCTTATTTAAA
The DNA here is from genome assembly GCF_004117835.1 of Macrococcus sp. DPC7161. Lineage (GTDB taxonomy): Bacteria > Bacillota > Bacilli > Staphylococcales > Staphylococcaceae > SDSC01. The sequence goes on from NZ_SDSC01000001.1 coordinate 168,418, forward strand.
AAAGTGTGGGACAATTGTCCTACACTTTTTGACTATATTATGATTAAGCTTGAATTGCTTTAATATCAGCTAATACTTTTTCGATTGTTTCTTTACAATGTGCTACCATTTTTTCTGGGTAAATTTCGTCGTCTCCATATTCAACACCAGTTGGGTAATAGTGTTTACCTACATAAGGATCCATCATTTGTAACACAGCATCTTTCGCACCAACATCTCCACTAATTGCATAACCAGGGAAACGTAAATAGTAGATGCCTTCTTTTAAGTTATACTTTAAATCATAAGTAACACGTTCATAATCCCAGTGACCGCCTAAAATAATACCATGTTTATTCATTACATGTTGGATAACAGACTGATCAGCTTGAATTGTTTCGATGCCCGTATTTTCAAATAACATTTTATTTCCTCCCTATCCATTCTTACTTTAATTTTATGATAAAATGCTCGCTTATGCAATCGGATATTTATTTCTAATAAATAATGTTAAAATGTGATATTATATAGTGATTAAATGAAAAGGATGAGGCAATGAGAAACATTATAATTAAAATTATATTAATCGTTGTTGCTGGTACTTTTTTATTCTATTTGTTTTATTCACCGACATTAAAATTTGATGTCTTACAAAATCCTAAAAAAGTAACTAGAACGACTGAACCTATAAACTCTAAAAAAGAAGCACCTACAAATCTACCAAAGCTCGAAAAAGGGGTAGGTACATTTGTTGGTCAAGATGTATCCAATTTTATTAAGTCTTATGGCTATCCAACTCGAATTTATGATTCTAGTTTTTCCTATGAAAATCAAATATATAAAGATAAAGATCAATATTATATCTTAGGGGTAAAGAATAATAAAATTGTGTCTGTATATGCAACTGGTATGATGGCTGACATCCATCCATTTAAAGTTGGCATGCAAAGCGATGTTGTGTTTAACGGTAATCAATTGGTATCAGAACCGATAATCAAAACATCTAAAGGTCAATATCGTTTTGAACTTTCAGAAGTAGACATTAAAACATTACCTTTGATTGAATATGATAATGTTTTTGCGCAAGTATTCATTGATCGTATTTCAAATAAAATTATGGCAATTCAATATATGAATAAAGAGCACTTAATTGAAGTACAGCCATATGCTATGAGTTATAATGGAGAAACGATTGAGCGAACGGCAAATAAGGATGAGCATAAGTTAAGTGAAGTGGCTAAAAATAGTAATAAAGTATTAACCATGTTTGAACTTACAAATATGATGCGTGTGATTCAAGGACGAGATCCTATCAATTCCAATGAACAAATCAATAATATTGCACAAAAAGAAGTATTAAGATTAATGGATGCAAATGAAGAAACGCCAACAGTGGTGAATGATGAAATTGGTAAAGAATTAGATCAGAGAAATATTTCGTATAAAAATCTTGCACAAAATATCGCTGCTAATTTTGATGATGTACCAACTTTAATCAACAGTTGGCTAAACTCTGAACATCATCGTGAAAATTTATTAGATAAATCTGTTAATGAAATGGGCGGTGGTGTTTCAGGAGATTATTATTCTTTAATTTTTATCAAAAATGAAAAATAATAAAGGTGACTTATGATATATGATGAACAATATTTTAAAATTTTAGATTTAAGTGAATCATTGAATCAAATGATTTTAAATTCAAAGGCATATCGTGATTATTATGAACAAACAATGCAGTTAAATGATAGTGAAGTGCAACAATTAAAAAAATCATTTTTACAATATAAAGATATATACGATGAAGTGACACGCTTTGGGCGCTATCATCCAGATTATCAAGAGGTTATGTTAGAGACAAGAAAACGAAAAAAAGCCTATGATATGCATCCGATTGTGATGAAACATAAGCAATTAGAAACTGCATTGCAAAGCTTATTAGATGAGGTCATTATGATTGTTGCAAAAAGTGTTTCAAAAGAAGTGAAAGTTGAGTCAGGTAATCCATTTTTTATTGATCACACATGTAGTACGAATTGTGGATGTTCACATTAGGAGGCTATGATGAATAAATCAGAAAAGAAATTGATTAAAAATTGGAAAAAGAAGATGCAAATTATTCAGTCTGATGATTTATTGTTGTATCATAAGAAGTTTTCGTATTTATTATTTATCAATCACTTTTCGGATTATGTAACGAAGTATCAAAACTATGATTATTTAAAAAAAGTATTATGTATTGGTTGCTATCATGGACATTGGGTAAACCGTATTGATCAACAAACTAACATCAAAGCATTTATCGTTGATCAAAGCCCTAAACTTTTGACATTAAGTATGCATATGTATCCGCATTTTAGCTACCAGTTAATGGACCACCAGCATATTCCTTATAAAGATAAAAAATTTCATTATACTATCATCAACATACCTTTAGATGCTTTGATTGATGTTGAATCAACATTTAAAGAAGTTTACAGAGTTTTGAAAAGAAAAGGACAATGCATTTGTTATATTAGACGTATCACTAAAGTTGAACGCTATTTGGACTTATTAAATCATTTAGGATTTAACAATCTTCACGTTACTCAATATAAAAGCATTACCGTTATAGAAATAAAAAAATAACATTTGGCATCGCCAAATGTTATTTTTTGTATTTTTCTTGAATTAAGTGATGTGCAATATCAGGTCTATCAGTAACAATTGTATGTGCACCTTTTTGTAATAATTGATCCATTTCGTCGATTTGATTCACAACCCAATAACCTACTGCCAAATTTAATGATTGCATAAAGTGTATGAATTTTTCAGAATCTAAACGAATACCTTTTACATTCGTTGGAATTTGGAATGTATCACCTTTTGGTTGGAATAAATGGCCAAAACCACTGTTAAATAAAAGGAAAGCATTACGTACTTCTTGCTCACCTGAACCAATTGCCACTCTGCCATTTGCATATTGATTAAAACGAACAATTTGTTCATCATGGAAACTTGTAACGAGTACTTGATCAAATGCATTTAAATCTTGTATTAGACGATATAATAAACTTGGTACGAGTTGACCAGCTTTTGTAGATGGATGGTCTTTAATATCAATGTTTATTTTTAAATTTGGAAATGCTTTAAGTAGTGATTCTAATGTAACAATTTTAGCATCATTATGTCCTCTATACGTGTATTCACCATTGATATCTTTAAAGTAATAACCAAAGTCTAAAGTTTCTAATTCAGCTAATGTATGATCACTTACTAATCCAGAGCCATTTGAAACTCTGTCAACATTTGCATCGTGTAACACAACAATTTGTTCATCTTTAGTTAAACGAATATCAATTTCAAAACCATCAATATCGTATTGACTTGCAATATTAAATGCAGCCATTGTATGTTCTGGTGCAAGTATTAATCCACCACGATGTGCAAAGACATAAGGTGAACGGTTTCTAAAGAATGGTTTAATCGCTTTTGGTGTTTGTGATACTAATAATTTTGATCCAAAAACACTACCAACATATAAACCACTTGCAATCAATGCTGTTTTAACTGATTTATTCATAAAGTGACCTCCAAAGATTTTTATACTTTATATTTTACCAAAGAAAATGATACTATTAAAGAAACAAAAGCGAGGGAACAACATGACATTAGTTGAAAGAGAAAATATTATTATTTATTTAAAGAATAATAAACACGAACGACAAATTCGAAAATTTGGACATATTGTACATACGAATAAAAAGGATAAATGGGTTTCTATGTATATCAATAAAGATAAATTAGAAGAAACTTTAGCCCAATTTGAAAAGTTAAAATACATAGTGCGAGTTGAAGTATCGCCTTATCAACATTTAAAGGTGGATTACTCAGATAAATAATTTATAGCATTGGCTTTATTATTCGCTGTAGTCTTAATACACCAAGTAAATATTGATAGTATAAATCCGTTTCATAAAAGTGATGACTAGATTTAACATCAAATTCTTGGATAGTGATATGATGATCATTTGCACAAGATTTTAATAAGTCTATTCTTTTATTACTATTAGGATATGGATAAGGCAATGCTTCTAATATTGTATATATTGCTTGAAAATGTGACTCAGGTGTCGGTTGCATGACTAATAGTACTGAGGTCTTAGGATTTTCTTCAAGCGTTGTATGTAAGAACAATAATTTTTCAATTCTTAAATGATTAAATTTCATTAATTCAATCATTTCAAAAATATCACCATATCCTTGTCCTAGTGAGATAAAAGATTGTTTCATTTTATAACCTCCGTTTTTATGTGTTGCATTCATTTTGACATAAAAAAGGATAAATCTAAATGTTTTTTTTGAGGAGAAATAATGAGAGTAATAAGTGGGAAGTATAAAAGATTAACGATTGAAGCACCTAAAGGTATGACGAGTCGCCCGACAACCGATAAAATTAAAGAAACGATATTTAATATTTTAGGGCCGTTAGAAGGCGTTGGATTAGATTTGTTTGCAGGCAGTGGTGGGCTTGGTATTGAAGGCATCAGTAGAGGGTTAGAAAAAGTGATTTTTATTGATGGCAGTTATCAAGCCATTCAAACAATCAAAAAGAATGTGTCTTTTATCGAAGAACCCGTTGAAATTTATAAAAATGATTATAAAAGAGCGTTAAAGGCATTGCATAAGAGAGCAATAAAATTTGATATGGTATTTTTAGATCCTCCATATCAGAAAGACATTGTAAATGAAGTCTTGCCATTATTATTAGAATACGAATTATTAAATCAAGATGCGAGAATTTTAGTTGAATGTGAGAAACAAGAAATCATCGAAACACATGGTTATGAAGTTTTGAAAGATGAAACATATGGCATCACAAAAATTATAATACTTAGGAGTGCGTCATGAAAAAAAGAATTGCGGTAATCCCTGGGAGTTTTGATCCGATTACAAGAGGACATTTAGATATCATTATAAGAAGCGCTAAGTTATTTGATGAAATACATGTATCTGTTCTACACAATACAAAAAAAGAAGGTTTATTTACTGTAGAAGAGCGTATTGCATTGATAGAAGCAGCTGTCTCTGATATTAAAAATGTAAAAGTTAGATATTTTTCCGGATTATTAGTAGATTATTGTCAATCTATTAATGCGAATACAATCGTTAGAGGATTACGCGCTGTCAGTGACTTTGAATATGAAATGCAATTAACGAGTATGAATAAGAAGTTAAACGATGAAATTGAAACATTATATATGATGACCAACAATCAATATTCATTTATTTCATCGAGTATGGCTAAAGAAGTTGCTAAATTTGGTGGCGATGTTACTAGTATAGTACCAAACCATGTAGCTGAAGCATTGTGGTCGAAATTTGATATAAAAAAATAGATATTATAATAATCATTCATTTAAATAAAAACGACTTTAACTACCTGATAACAGGCGTGTTAAAGTCGTTTTTTTTATTTTTTGCGATCATATTATAAAGTTGAGTGGCCTTTATTTCCAAATCGAAATGTATTTTATTACTTTTGTTAATATTCGTTGCAAAATTTATAGTTGAATCTGATTGTTTTAAAGACTTTATATAAGCTTGCCCTTTGTCGTTCATTCCAAGTACTCTAATATGATTAAACTGTTCAAATTTGTTTTTATCTTTTTCTTGTATATTAAACAAAATATATAGCAGTAATCGTTGCAACCTTGCATTTGTATAACGCTTTGTTTGTATTGCTTTAAAAAATGTATCAAAGGATTCATTATTAATCGCAGCCTGTTTTAATCGGTTTTCTAGTCCTTCATACATTGTATAAATTTGTTTTAATTCATCAGTGTCTTTTTGAATTAATGAATAGCGAATATATGGATAGAATTGTGCTAATGTAACACCATCTTTATTGTTCATAAATTCAGGGTTTGGCACAGTATGTGAAACGTCATTTTTCATTAAGAGTTCATTTCTGATGGCAGTAGCACTTGATATATGTCCGGTTAAGAAGCGGTCATTATATTGATTTTGAATGCGTTCAATCGGTAATAATCCAATATTTGCGTTAATTTTTTCAAGTTGAATCATATACTGTAATGCCAATATGGTATTAGATTGAATAACGGATGGGTCTAATAAACGCGCAGCATAGCTAAGCTTATTATTCGTATTTTTTTGATTGGTTTGCAATTGATTTTTTAAATCATTTAATTGGTTTATATCTGCAATTTCAGAGCCGAAGGATAATACATCCGCTTGCAATGATTTTGCAATTTGAACCCCACCATAAGCAAAGTCATCTGCATAACTCATTGCATAAAATTGAGGTAACTCTACGACAAGATCACAAGCTTGTAACGCCATTTTAGTTCTTATAAATTTATTGAAAAATGCGGGTTCACCACGTTGTACAAATTGACCACTCATAATGGCAATGATAACGTGATTAGGGTATATTTTTTTAATTTGATTAATTTGATATAAGTGTCCATTATGAAATGGATTGTATTCTGAAATGATTGCGACAGATTCCACTAGAATAATACCCCCTTTGTAATATATAATATAGATTGTAACAAATTAGCTGTTAAGAAAATATCTTGACAAACTACTATAAAAGAAGTTAAAATAAATTTTGTGTTTGTAAGAGGTGAAACCATATGAAATGGTCTATAACTGAACTCAATAAACATCGTAATGAACCATTTTTATTTGAATCAGATATTACATTAGAACATTTAGTTAAAGATTTACAACTTATTGATTTATCATCTGTGCATGTTTCTGGAAATTTAAATATTAAACGTCACGAAGTGATAGCTGATATTAATATTACTGGACAATATGTAATGACATGTGCAAGATCTTTAGAAGATGTTGCAGTACCTTTTGATATTTCATCAATTGAAATCTTTGATGAAGGTGATTTTGATATAGAAGAAGATGAGAATAGACATGAAATCGTTAACGGTGTTATCGATTTAAAACCGGTAATCGAAGAGCTGATTGTAATCAACAAACCTGTACGTGTGGTAAAAGAGGATGTTGAATTAGAACAGTTAAAGGGTAACGGTTGGGAAGTAATTGATGAAAGTCAGTTGCTTGAAGAAGCAGAACCAAAGGTAGATCCGAGATTTGCTAAACTTCAAAATTTGAAATTTAGCGATGAATCGTAATTAAAGTAAGTATAGGAGGAAAAAATAATGGCAGTTCCTTTCAGAAGAACATCTAAAACAGCAAAAAGAAAACGTCGTACACACTTCAAGTTATCAGTACCTGGTATGGTTGAATGTCCATCATGTGGTGAAATGAAATTATCTCACCGTGTATGTCCAGCTTGTGGTTCATACAATGGTAAAGAAGTTGTTTCAAAATAAGTATCGCATTTGCGATACTTTTTTTTGTCCTTTTTTTGATATTTTTATATTGAAAAAATGTAATTTTTATAAGCCGTAAAATTGTATTTTTTGAATATATTAATTATACTAAGTAATGATTAATTGAGAGGTGGGTATCAAGCGTGAAGATACTATCAAATATAAAAGATAAAGAACAGTCGTTTCTTTATCAAATTACACATCAAGAACTTCAACAACAATTTCATTATGATATTTCGAAGCAATCCTCATATGATAGAAGACTTGAAGTTAATAATAATGGATTAGAAACATCACTAGGTGAAGTGATTGAACAATATATGACCCCATTTGATATTTCTGAATCACAAAAAATGCAACTAGACCATTTAAAAAATGGCGCTAAAGTAGTTATAGGTGGTCAGCAAGCAGGTTTACTTGTTTCACCTACATATACGATTCATAAAATCATTTCAATCATTGTATTAGCAAAAGAACAATCGAAAAAGCTAGGTCAACCCATTGTGCCAGTTTTTTGGATTGCAGGAGAAGACCATGATTTTGATGAAGTCAATCATGCATATATTGTAAAACAGCCAGCAGAGTTAAAGAAGGTAAAGTACTATCAACATGTTGATGTTACTGATTCTGTATCATCACTTTCGATTGAACGAGATAATTTTAAATCTATTATTGATCAATTCATTACTCAGTTAAATGAAACAACTTCTACAAAAGAGATTTATAATTGGATAAAATCTTTACCTCAACAGTCGGTTCAATGGACAGATCAATTTGCTTTATTGATACAATCTTTATTTAAACATCATGGTTTATTATTGATTGATAGCCATTTTGCACCACTTAGAAAGTTAGAAGTGCCAATGTTTGAAAAAATGATAAATGCACACGAAAAAATACATGAATCATTTATAAAAGACCAAGAAGCAATGTATCAGCTTATTCAAGAAAAACAGATAATAACAGATTCAAATGTTCATCTATTTGTTTCTTATGAAGAAAAGCGTGAATTACTTAAATACGATGGTGAATTTTATATTTTAGGAAAATCAGATGTGAGATTAACGAAGTCTGAACTATTAAAAATGTTACATGATACGCCTGAGCGTTTTTCGAATAATGTTGTTACAAGGCCGTTGATGCAAGAAATGCTGTTTAACACACTTGCGTTTATCGGTGGTCCTTCTGAAGTGAAGTACTGGGGAGAATTGAAATCTGTTTTCGAATGTTTCGACATGAAAATGCCGCTCGTTGTTCCACGTATGCGTATGACGTATATTAATGAACAAATATTGAAATATATTAATAAATTTGAATTCAATTTAGAAAATATTATCGTTCATGGATTAGGCGAATATGAAAAAACATATGTATTTGAGAAAGAAGATAAAGATTTATTAAATGCATTAAATGCGTTAAAACATCAAATTGATGAAAAGTATTTACAATTGTCTAATGAAATGGCGGAATCTATAGAGCTTAAATTGTTGTTAGGTAATAATGTGATGCATCACCAGGCACAGTTTGACTATTTTAAGAAACATTATAAAAAAATGATTAAACGTCAATATCATCATGAAATTAATGTGATTCGTACATTAGAATATACATTGCACCCTAGAAACGGATTACAAGAACGTACGATGCATCCCCTTCAATTATTGAATCAATATGGTACATCATTATTTGATGATGTATTAAATCAAATTGAAAGTTATACATTCGACCACTTGGTAATCCAACCATAATATTTTTTATTATTAGTACTAATATTTGTAGATAGATTTACCATATAAATTTAAATTTTGTTTGAAATTTAATATTTTTTGGGAAAGCCCTCCACTTTGTAAAAATGCAAAGTGGAGGGCTTTTTTTATTGTTTTCATATTTTTTTATGTTTTTTTGTATAAATTGTGGAGGATTGTGGGGGGATGTGGTAAATTAGTAATAAGGGTAGGTGATGCGTGTGTTTATGGGTGAATTCAATCATCAATTGGATACAAAAGGACGAATGATTGTCCCAGCAAAATTTCGCGATTCATTATCTGAAAATTTTGTGATTACACGTGGCCTAGATAAATGTTTGTTTGGTTATACGCTAGATGAATGGCAAAAAATCGAAGAAAAATTAAAAGCCCTACCTATTACTAAAAAAGATGCTCGTAAATTTATGCGATTATTCTTTTCTGGTGCAACAGAAGTTGAAATTGATAAACAAGGGCGCATAAACATTCCTCAGAATTTAAGAGAATATGCGGGTTTATCAAAAGAATGTACTGTTATAGGCGTTTCGAATCGAATTGAAATTTGGGATAAAAATGGTTGGAACCAATTTTATGAAGATACTGAAGATCAATTTGAAGAAATTGCTGAAGAATTAATAGATTTTGATTTTTAGGAGGATATGATGTTTCACCACGTAACCGTTTTATTAAAAGAAACTGTCGATCAATTAAATATCAATCCAAATGGCATTTATGTTGATTGTACATTAGGTGGTGCAGGTCATAGTCACTATTTGGTTAGTCAACTGGATCAAGGAAAGTTGATATGTATTGATCAAGATCAAACAGCATTAGACAACGCAAAAATCGTTTTAAAAGATCATCTTGATAAAGTCATTTTAGTCAAAAATAACTTTAGAAATTTAAGAGATGTTTTAGATGAATTAGACATTGATAAAGTAGATGGCATTTTGTATGACTTAGGCGTATCAAGTCCACAATTAGATGTTGCGGAAAGAGGCTTTAGTTATCATCAAGATGCAAAACTAGATATGCGAATGGATCAAACACAAAGTTTATCTGCTTATGAAGTTGTTAACGAATACCCTTATGAAAAACTAGTATCCATCTTTTTTAGATATGGAGAAGAAAAGTTTTCAAAACAAATAGCAAGAAAAATTGAAGCTTACCGAGAAAACAAAAAAATTGAAACGACAACAGAATTAGTTGACATCATTAAAGATGCTATTCCAGCTGCTGCAAGAAGAAAAGGTGGGCACCCAGCAAAACGAGTCTTCCAAGCAATCAGAATTGCTGTGAATGATGAAATTGGTGCATTTGAGTCATCGATAGAACAAGCGATTGAATCTGTAAAAGTAGGTGGCAGAATTTCAGTCATCACTTTCCACTCCTTAGAAGACCGCTTATGTAAGCAAGTGTTTGCTGAGTATGAGAAAGGTCCTGACATCCCAAGAAACCTTCCTGTGATACCAGAAGCGTATCAACCTAAATTAAAACGTGTTAACCGAAAACCTATTACTTCATCTGATGATGAATTAAACGAGAACAATAGAGCAAGAAGTGCGAAATTAAGAGTTTGTGAGATATTAAAATAGAGGTGACAAAATGGCTGTAGAGTATGTAAATCAAAATGTTTATCAAAGAAGTTATGAAACGAAAACAACTACTGTAACTAAAACAAAAACGCACGTTGTAAATTTATCAAAAGTTGAACGATTAATCTATTTATCATTAGTAACATTGATTGCTTTAGTCAGTATTTATATGCTATCTTTAAAGTATGATGCGTATGCGACTAGCAGTAAAATTTTAATCACAGAAAACAAAATCAGTCACCAAAAAAGTGTTAATAGTGAATTGAAATCTGAAGCAATGAAGCAATCTTCTTATGAACGTATCTATAGTAAAGCGAAAAGTTTCGGCTTAAGCTTGAATAATGATAACGTAAAGGTAGTGCAAAAAGATGTTAGTAAATCAAATTAAATCATTTTTTTATTTAATGTCTAAAATTAAAAAAAATAAAATAGGAGCGGTCCTTCTGATATTCTTTTTCGGACTGCTCTTTTTTCTATTAATTTTTAGATATTCTTTTGTAATGATTACAGGCCATTCAAGCGGGCAAGACTTGGCATTAAAAGCAAGTGAAAAGTATGTAAGGAATATTATCGATAAACCTGAACGAGGCAAAATACTTGATCGAAATGGTGAAGTTTTAGCAGAAGATGTGAATTCTTATAAACTCGTAGCGGTTTTGGATAAACGTATTAGCCAAAAAAATAGAACACCGATTCATGTTGTTGATAAAAAAGATACAGCAAAAAAGTTATCAAAAATCATCGATATGTCTGAAGATGACATTTATAAAAGGTTAAAATCTAAAGTATTCCAAGTAGAGTTTGGAAAAGCGGGGAAAGATTTAACTTTCCAACAGAAAAAAGCGATAGAAGCATTAAAATTACCTGGAATTACATTTTTTGAAGAGAAAAAACGTTTCTATCCAAATGGCAATTTTGCATCTCATTTAATTGGATATGCAGAAAAAAATCCTGACACAAATGAAATTCATGGTATGTTAGGTGCAGAAAAAATATTTGATAGTTATTTATCAGGTAAACCTGGTAAATCGTCATTTAAACAGGATATTTGGCAATACATCTTGCCAAATTCAAGTAACACGATACCTGCCGTGAATGGGGATAATGTTAAATTAACATTGGATAAAAACATACAGATTTTTGTAGAAGATGCATTAGATCAAATGGTAGCAAGATATGAACCGAAAGATCTATTTGCGACAGTTGTCGATGCGAAAACGGGTGAAATTTTAGGTTATTCTCAAAGGCCAACATTTAACCCAGAAACGCGTGAAGGATTCGGTTCAAAATGGCAAAATGATTTCTATCAAAATACTTATGAACCTGGATCAACATTTAAAACATTTGGTTTAGCAGCGGCAATAGAAGAAAATAAATTTGACCCTAAAAAGAAATACCAATCAGGTGAACGTGACATTAATGGCATAACGATTTATGACTGGAATAAAACTGGTTGGGGAGAAATTACAGAAAATAAAGGTTTTCAATTGTCTTCGAACGTCTTAATGATGAAATTACAAGATGAAGTTGGTTTAAACAAAATGAAATCCTACTATCAAAAGTTTGGGTTTGGTAAACCAACTGGTGCAATATTTGATGGAGAAGCGTCTGGACATATATCATGGGGTGATCCATTAAGTCAAAAAGTTTCAGCATTTGGTCAATCAACAACTGTAACACCTGCACAAATGATTCAGGCAGAATCAGCAATCATTAACGAAGGTGAAATGTTGAAACCATATTATGTTAAAGATATTACTTCACCAAATAAAAGCGTTGTTTATAAAGGTGAAAAAGAAGTTGTAGGTAAACCTGTTTCAAAATCAACTGCAAAGAAAACGATGAAACAGCTTTATGATGTTGTTTATGGAAGTGAACAGCATGCATATAGTTACAGAATTAAAGACTACAAAATTGCCGGTAAAACAGGAACAGCACAAGTGCCAGATACTAAAAATGGAGGTTATGTTAAAGGATATCAGCCTTATATGGTAAGTTTTATCGGGTATGCACCTGCAAATAATCCTAAAGTCATTGTATATATGGCAATGAGCTTGGCACAAAAAAATGCTGGTGAAGCATATGATATTGGTGTTTCAAAAGGCTATAAACCTTTAATGGAAAATACATTGAAATATTTAGATGTTGGCACAAAAAAATCTAAAGCGTCTTATACTGAAAATGTACCTGATGTTGAAAAAATGAATGCTCAAAAAGCTGAAACAGAAGTTGAAGCAACAAACTTAAAACCTGTCGTAATAGGTAATGGGACAAAAGTCATTGCACAATTACCAAAACAAGGTACACCATTACTACATGGCGATCGTGTATTATTATTAACGGATGGCAATCAAACAGTACCTGACTTTACAGGTTGGTCAAAACGAGATTTATTAATGTATGAAGCTTTAACACGAGTTGATATTCAATTTGACGGTAATGGTTACGTCAAAAAACAAAATGTAAATGTAGGTACAGCGGTGAAAGCTGGAGATAAAATTATTGTTTCAATGGATTCATTAGACCCATTAAAACAATCTGCAGCATATGATAATGTCGTTGATGCTTTACGAAAAGATGAAGAAAATGCATTGAAAAAGCAAATTCAAGAAGAAAAAGATAAAGCATTAAAAGAAAAAGAACGTCAATCGTCGAGTAATAAAGATTCAAAGTCTAAAGATACACAGACGAAAGATACTAGTTCAACAGAAGAAAAAACAACAGAAACTTCTAAAAAAAAGACTGAAACAACCAATGGTAAAGAAAATTAATTTTGAAAGGAAATCAGAATACTGATTAAGTGATGATTATGCAAACTGGATTATTTGGAATTTTAGGATTTATTATTACCGCAATTTTGGTACCGTTATTTATCCCATTATTAAAACGATTAAAATTTGGGCAATCAATACGTACAGAAGGACCACAAAGTCACCAAGTTAAAAGTGGTACCCCTACGATGGGTGGATTAACGTTTTTAACAACAACGATCATATTAAGTTTAGTCGCATTATTTTTTGTAAAAGATAATGCGCCAATCATATTATTAATTCTTGTTACATTAGGGTTTGGCCTTATTGGTTTTGTAGACGATTATATTATTGTTGTTAAAAAAGACAATCAAGGATTGACATCAAAACAAAAATTTCTATTCCAAATACTGATTGCTGTTATTTTTTATGTGATTAGTAATGGATTTGGTTTATTAACACTTGAGAATAGTATTAATTTACCATTTACTGAATTTTCAATTCCTTTATCGTTATTTTACGTTGTATTTATTATTTTCTGGCAAGTTGGTTTTTCAAACGCAGTCAATTTAACAGATGGTTTAGACGGTTTAGCAACAGGTTTGTCTATAATTGCTTTCTCTTGTTATTTATTTCTAGCAAATCACTTTAATAATGATGGTATGAGTGTTTATCTAGCTATTTTAATTGGTAGTCTTGGTGGTTTCTTACTTTATAACAAGAATAAAGCCAAACTATTTATGGGTGATACTGGGTCTCTTGCTTTAGGTGGTATTATTGCAACGGTATCAATTATGCTTAATCAAGAGCTTACGCTTTTATTTATTGGATTGGTTTTCATTTTAGAAACTTTATCTGTTATGATTCAAGTCACTTCGTTTAAGTTAACAGGTAAACGTGTATTTAAGATGAGCCCGCTGCATCATCATTATGAACTTTGTGGTTGGAGCGAGTGGAAAATCGTTATTGTTTTTTGGATTGTTGGCTTAATTTCTGGATTAGTCGGTATTTATTTAGGAGTGAATTAAATTGAAACACATCACAAAATATCAAGATAAGCACATTTTAGTTTTAGGACTTGGCAAAAGTGGTTTTGAAACAGCAAAGCTTTTACAACAATTAGGCGCCATTGTAACAGTTAATGATGGGAAAGATGTAAGTCAAACAGAGGAATGTCATGCACTTGAAGCGCTAAATATCAAAGTTGTTTCTGGGGAGCATCCAGAAGATTTATTAAACGATATTGATCTTATCGTAAAAAATCCAGGTATTCCTTATAAAATTCCTTTCGTACAAAAAGCTTTAGAAAAAAATATACCAATCATTACAGAAGTTGAATTAAGTTTTGAAATCAATGAGGGTAAAACAATCGCCATTACAGGTACAAATGGAAAAACAACTGTAACATCACTCATTGGAGATATGTTTAAATATAGTAATCAACAAGGGCTTTTAAGTGGCAATATTGGGTTTGTTGCATGTAAAGTCGCGCAAATGGCGAAACCAGAAGATACATTAATCACTGAATTGTCTAGTTTTCAATTGATGGGAATCGAAACTTATCAACCTCATATTGCTGTTATTACGAATATCTATTCAGCACATCTTGATTATCATAAAAACCAAGATGAATACGTTGAAGCAAAACTTAATATTGTAAAGAATCAAACAGAAAATGATTATTTAATATTTAATGAAAAACAAAAAGAAATATTGATAAATCGTCCAATTAAAAGTAAAATCGTATATTTTAGTACGAGTCCATTAAAAGAGGGTGCATATATAAAGGACGATATTATCTACTTTAATGATGAAAAAATCATTAGTGTTGATGATATAGTATTACCTGGTGCACATAACTTGGAAAATATTCTAGCGAGTATTGCAGCTTGTAAATTATCTAACATTTCAAACGAAAGTATTATTCATACTTTAAAAACTTTTGAAGGTATTAAACATCGATTACAGTTTATTAAGACCATTCAAGGTGTTAAATATTATAATGATTCAAAGGCGACGAATACTTTAGCGAGTCAATTTGCGTTAAGTGCCTTTCAACAACCAATTCATTGGTTGTGTGGTGGCTTAGATCGAGGTAATGGCTTTGAAGATTTAAATCAATACATCAGTAAAGTTGTGCATATGTATATCTTTGGGGAAACGACGAATAAGCTTGTTGAATTTGCAGAACAGCATCAAATTCCATACGAAGTTTGTAAAGATGTTAAAGATGCTGTGAATAAAACGGCTCAGTTTACAAATGAAGGAGAAGTCGTTTTATTAAGTCCTGCTTGTGCTTCATGGGATCAATATCCAAACTATGAAATGCGTGGAGATGCTTTTATCAATCAAGTGAAACTAATGGTTAAGGGTGAGGCGATTGACTCAAAATAATGTCATAGAGACACCAAATTTTGTTTTAGAAAAGAAGAAAAAAAGCATAAAGCGCCGACGCATTCAATTAGCAATTTTTTTAACAGTTGTCGCTATAATGATGCTAATTTTATTATTTATGTTTACGAACATCAGTTATGTAAAATCTGTATCAGTGAATCCTACGATGATTCAAAGTGAAAAGGCAATACTAAAAAAAGCAAATATTAAAAAAAGCGATCGCATATACGCGATTGATCCTAATAATATTGCTTCTGAAATAGAATATTTAGACGGTGTTAAATCAGTTGAAGTTAAGAGACATTTTCCTAATAAAGTAAGTATCCAAGTAAATGAATTTAAAGTGGTTGGGATGCTTAAAGATGGCAGTATATTTCATCCAATTTTAGAAAATGGTCAAATATTAAAAAAGGTTGAATTTAAAACACCATATGATGCACCTGAGATAAATGATTTCACTGATAAAAGCTTAAATCAATTGGTGAAAGTTTTAGTGGCAACAAAGCCAGATATAATTAATCACATTTCTGAAATTAATTTTGTGCCAAACGTGGAAGCATCTAGTAGAATCCAATTATTTATGAAAGATGGAATTGAAGTAATAGGTGATTTAAGAACCATTCAAGATAAATTAAATTACTACCCATCAATGGCAAAAAATATTAAAAAAGATGCGAATGGCAAGTTGGTGAAGCCGGGTCTTATCGATTTAGAAGTTGGTGCGGTATTTATTCCATATGAATCTAAAAAAGCCGAAACAAGAAGGATAGAAATGGAATCAGAAATGAAAGCAAAATCAGAGAAAGAAAAATCTAAAGTTGAATCAGCAGTAAATGATTTAAAAAATCAATTGAATGAAGTTAAAGCAAGTCAATCTAATAAAGATACAACTAAAGATTCAACAGATGCATCTACAAAAGAAGCAACACCATCTACCGAAATAGCTCAATAACATACAAAATAAGAAAAAGATGGTAAAAAAATATGCGAATTATAAAAAAAATATAAAATTTTGAAATAATATAGGTTTATAGTTCACTTTATTAAGGCTATAATATAAACTATTGATAGTGTAGAATTGATTAAATTGTGTTAAGGAGGTGCCTATCGATGGAAGAACATTACTATGTTGGTATAGATATTGGTTCATCGAGTGTAAAAGTAGTAGTAGGAGAAAAGTTTCATAAAGGCATTAATGTGATAGGTACAGGACAGACTTTTACGGATGGTATTAAAAAAGGAATCATTGATGATTTTAATGTTGCACAACATGCAATTAAAGATACAATCAAAAAAGCACAAATTGCTTCAGGTATTGAATTTAAAGATGTGTTTTTAAAAATGCCAATCGTGCATACTGAAATTCATGATATTGAACATGAAATTACATTTAATGGTGTTGAAACTGCAATTACAGGAGAACATATTGAAGATTTATTAGAAGGTATCCGTGAAAAAAATACTTCTAATGAAATCGAAATTATTGGTGTGTTCCCTAAAATATTCAAAGTTGATGACTTACATGAAATGACAGATCCTAAAGGAATGAATGCCACACAAAGTTTAGCTGTGGATGCTGGTGTTATTACGATTAATAAATCGATTTTAATCAATACATTAAAATGTGTTGAAAGCTGTGGCGTACATGTTTTAGATGTTTATTCTGATGCATATAACTACAAACACCTATTATCGGCTACAGAAGTAGAATTAGGAGCTGTTGTGATTGATATTGGAGATCAATTAACTCAAGTCGCTTATTTTGAACGCGGTAGCCTATATGATGCTGATTGTATTGAAATGGGTGGTCAAAATGTAACGAATGATGTGGCATACGCATTAAATACAACATTCGAAGAAGCAGAAAAAATTAAAGAACAATATGGTCACGCTTTTTATGATTTAGCAAGTGAACAAGATATCTTTACAGTGAGTCAAAATGACACAGAAGAAAAGAAATCATTTAATCAAAAAGAATTAAGTGATGTGATTGAAGCACGTGTTGAAGAAATTTTCTTACAAGTGTTCGATTTACTTCAAGATATGGGCTTAAACAAAATTAATGGTGGCTTTATCATTACAGGCGGTAGTGCAAACCTTTTAGGTATTAAAGAATTATTATCTGATATGGTGACTGAAAAAGTAAGAATACACGTACCACAACAAATGGGAATACGTAAACCTGAATTTTCATCAAGTATTTCTACAATTTCAAGTGGTATAGCCTTTGATGAGTTACTAGATTATGTTACAATTAATAATCATGAAGTCACTGAAACAGAAGAAGAGGTTGAAGTTGTAGAAACACCTAAACAAAATGGTTTAGGCAATCTGTTTAAGCGTAAAGAAAAAGAAGCACAAGTTCAATCAACGAATGAAACATATGATTCAGTTGAACAAACAAAAAATGATAATGAAACTACTGAAGAAAAACCTGGATTTATGAAAAAAATTATGAAATCTTTATTCGATTAATTGGCCAGAAAAGTATAGGAGGAAAATTTAATGTTAGAATTTGAACAAGGATTTAACCATTTAGCAACTATTAAAGTCATCGGTGTAGGTGGCGGTGGTAATAACGCAGTAAACCGAATGATCGATCATGGCATGAACAATGTTGAGTTTATTGCAATCAATACGGATGGCCAAGCACTTAATTTATCAAAAGCACAATCAAAAATTCAAATTGGTGAAAAATTAACGCGTGGTTTAGGTGCTGGTGCAAACCCTGAAATCGGTAAAAAAGCTGCAGAAGAGTCACGTGAACAAATTGAAGATGCCATTCAAGGTGCAGATATGGTATTCGTAACTGCCGGTATGGGTGGCGGTACTGGTACTGGTGCAGCTCCTGTTGTTGCAAAAATCGCAAAGGAAATGGGTGCATTAACAGTTGGTGTTGTAACACGTCCATTCTCATTTGAAGGTCGTAAACGTCAAACTCAAGCAGCTGCTGGTGTAGAGGCAATGAAAGCTGCGGTTGATACTTTAATCGTTATTCCAAATGACCGTTTATTAGACATCGTTGATAAATCAACACCAATGATGGAAGCGTTCAAAGAAGCAGATAACGTTTTACGTCAAGGTGTTCAAGGTATTTCTGATTTAATCGCTGTATCAGGTGAAGTAAACTTAGACTTCGCTGACGTTAAAACGATTATGTCTAACCAAGGTTCAGCATTAATGGGTATAGGTGTATCAAGTGGTGAAAACCGTGCGATTGAAGCGGCTAAAAAAGCAATTTCATCTCCATTATTAGAAACATCAATCGTTGGTGCTCAAGGTGTGTTAATGAACATCACGGGTGGCGAATCTTTAACTTTATTTGAAGCACAAGAAGCTGCTGATATCGTTCAAGATGCTGCTGATGAAGATGTTAACATGATTTTCGGTACAGTAATTAATCCAGAATTACAAGATGAAATCGTAGTTACTGTTATTGCAACAGGCTTTAACGAAAAAACTTCTCGTAATGTTAAACCACAAACGCAATCATTTGGTACGCCAACACGTGAAAGAGAAGAAACATCATCTGCTTCTTCATTCACAAGTACACAAGAAACTTCTAGAGAAGAAAACTTAGATGTACCAAGCTTTTTACAAGATAGAAGTAGTCGTCGTCGTTCAAGACGCTAATATAAAAATCGCTTAAGGGGTGAGACATCTAGTTATGTATCACCCCTTTTTTCATGAGGTGAATTATGGAACCCTTTAAATTAAAAGAACATGTATTTTTAAGTGATCAAAAAGAAAATTTGGTTTTAGGAATTACGGCGCGTCATGGTGGTATCAGTCAATATCCTAATCATTCATTGAATATGGCACATTATATCGATGACACAACTGAAAATGTTATTAAAAATCAAGAAGTTGTTGCCGATTTAATTAATTTTGACCGCTTAAATTGGGTGTTTCCGATACAAACACATGAGAATAAAATTGTAGAAGTGCATAAAAGTGACAAAGGCACAAACATTGATTGTTTAACCGATAAATGGCATGGGATTGATGGGTTGTATACATATGAAAAAGATGTACTATTAACAATGTGTTATGCAGATTGTGTGCCAGTTTATATTCATAGTAAAAAAGATGATTTTGTCGCACTTGGTCATGCTGGATGGCGTGGAACAGTAGGCTTAATCTTAAAAAAACTGATTGAAGCCTACAAAGGGGATGTCAAAGATCTCCATGTTACAATTGGTCCATCAGTGACTTCAAAAAATTATTTGATCGATGATTTTATTAAAAATCAATTTGATGCACTGAATATGAACTTAGAGTCATATTTTGTTCGTTCTAAAGATTTATATGAGATTAATTTACAAGGTATTAATGCTAAAATAGCACAATTAGCAGGCGTACCAGAAGCTCAAATTTTAATCACTTCAAGATGTACAACGGACCAAAATGAACATTTCTTTTCATATCGTTTGGAAAAAGGAAAAACAGGTAGAATGCTTGCATTTATAGGAATGAGGGATTTTTAATGAAGGTTAAAGAAAATTTAGAATTAATTCAAAATGAAATTAACGAACATTTAAAAAAGTCGCCCTATGCCCAAAAAGTTAATCTTGTAGCGGTTACGAAATACGTTTCAAATGAAAGAGCACTTGAAGCATTAGACGCTGGTGTTCAACATTTTGGAGAAAATCGTATTGAAGGGTATTTAGAAAAGAAAAATTTATTAAAACATGTTACAATGCATTTTATAGGTACTTTACAAACTAGAAAGGTTAAAGATGTCATTAATGAAGTTGATTATTTACATTCTTTAGATCGTTTGTCATTGGCCAATGAAATTGAAAAACGTGCAAATCACCGTGTAAAATGTTTTGTACAAGTCAATGTAAGTGGCGAAGCATCAAAAAGTGGCTTAAAAGTTGAAGAAGTAGATGCGTTTATTGAAACCATTAAAGATTACAATCATATTGAAGTTGTAGGTTTAATGACAATGGCACCTGAACAAGCAACGGATGAAGAGATTTATTCTTATTTCAATGCTTTAAAAGCATTACAATTAAAAATTGAAGCGCTAAAATATGAAAATGTACCGTGTCATGAATTATCAATGGGTATGAGTAATGACTACAAAATAGCAGTAGAATGTGGTGCAACTTATATTCGTGTAGGTACAAAACTGGTTGGCTAGGAGGATATTATGGCAATAAAAGATATTTTTAATAATTTCTTCACTTTTGAAGACGAGGAAGAAATGGTGTATGAAAAAGAGGTTAAACAAGCACAACAACCTAAACAAACACCTAGACAAGCGACACAACAAGTAAATACAGAAGTTGAAAGACAACGTGTAATAAGATCAAAACAACCAGAAAAAAATAATTTAAAGGTGGCTGAGAAAAAAGTCATGCCAAATCAAAATATTGTTAACATTGAACAAGATTACGCAAGCTCAAGTTCAAAAGTATGTTTGTTTGAGCCACGCGTTTTTTCAGATACACAAGATATCGCAGATGAATTAAAAAGACGCCGTGCAACATTAGTGAATTTACAGCGTATTGATAAATTATCTGCAAAACGTATTATCGATTTCTTAAGTGGTACAGTTTATGCCATTGGGGGAGACATTCAAAAAGTAGGTTCTGATATCTTTTTATGTACACCTGATAATGTTGAAGTTGCGGGCAGTATTACTGAAATGATTGAAGCACCTGAAGATATGGAGTATCAAGATTAATATGTCAAATTATGAATTAGTATTAATGGTTGGTAATTTTATTATCTTCATCACGAAAATTTATTTTTATATTCTTCTGGTATACATTTTTAGTTCGTGGGTGCCTGCAATTCGTGAAGGTGTCATTGGAGAATGGTTAGGCAAAATTTGTGAACCTTATTTAAGCATTTTTAGACGTATCATCCCACCAATTGGATTTATCGATATATCTGCAATACCAGCAATGTTTGTCTTACAATTTTTTATGGTGGGTGTTGCATCAATCGTCAATTTAATTTTAGCGAGTATGGTTTAAATCTCTTTAATGAGATTTTTTCCTTTTAAGGGGAATTATGAGTATATATCAACATTTTAGGCAAGAAGAAATGCCGTTAATCAAATCATTAGAATCATTAGCAGATCGTGCTGAACAATCTTATGCACCTGTTTTAACACCATTTCTAGACCCTAGAGGCTGCTATATATTATCTTCAATTGTTGGTAGATATCAAGAATTAGAGGTTTATTTTTATGGTGGACATGATGGTGTTGAGAGAAAACGTGCAATGATAGCACCAACGTATTATGAAATGCAAGAAGAAGATTTTGAATTACAGTGGATTGAAATTAAGTATGCAGACAAGTTTGTATCCATTAATCATCGTAATATTCTAGGTGCACTGATGCATTTAGGTTTTGAACGAGACTTATTAGGTGATATTATTGTTGGTGATAAGGTACAATTTGTTATAGCAAAACATTTAACGGATTATGTAACAATGCAATTAACGAAGCTTAAAGGATCTAAGGTGACATTAATACCTATAGATGCACAGCAAATTGTAATGCAACATGAATTGTATACGCAACGTGATACAACAGTTTCAAGTTTAAGATTAGATAATATAGTGAGCAGTTTAATCAATAAATCTAGAGCCATTGCAAAAGCACATATTGAACATGAACATGTTAAAGTCAATCATGCTGTTGTTACAAAACCAAACTTTATGGTTGAATCTGAAGATTTATTGTCTATTAAAGGCTACGGCCGTGCAAAAGTGATGCAAATAGGTGATCGAACAAAAAAAGATAAAATTAGGATAACATTTGGAACATTATTTAAATAAGAGGTGAACTATGTATACGCCAGAAGAAATTAATCAAAAGACTTTTAACATCGTACATAAAGGATTAAATGAAAATGAAGTACGAGATTATTTAGGTGAACTTAGCAATGAATTGGAAACATTGCGAAGAGAAAAGAAAATGTTAGAACAATTGATTGCAGATAAAGATGAAAATATCAATCGTTTTAAAAATGTTGAAAATACAATCTCAGAAGCATTACTAGTTGCACAAAAAGCAGGAGAAGAAGTGAAAGCAGCAGCGGGTATGGAAGCAGATGTAATTATTAAAGATGCAAAAACACATGCAGACAAAATTATCAACGATGCATTAATTAGTGCACGAGAAATCGCCTTCCAAACTGAAGATATGAAACGCCAATCTAAAATATTTAGAGCACGCTTTAAAATGTTAGTTGAAGCGCAATTAGATTTATTAAAAAATGAAGATTGGGATCACTTATTAAATTACCATTTAGATGCTGAACCATTAAAGCCTTCAACGCAATCAGAAAACGAATCACCTGAAGCATAGCGATACAAGTACGAATTTTTCATAAAAATTTATTTTAAAAGATATTTAAAAGTCATTTTAAATTTAGACTTATCAAAAGTCACAAAACATGATATATTTATTTAAAGTATTTAGAACCGCATTATAAAAGGTGGATTTAAGCGAATTAGGGATAGTGAGAGCCTAAGATGAAGCATTATAATGAGATCAGTCTAAATCATCAATAAATTGATACGTTATTCTTAACAATTTTAAGCATAACTCAATATACTAAAGTGAACTCTATAGAGTTAATCTGGGTGGTACCGCGGAAAATTTCGTCCCAGCTTAATTTTATAGAGTTTTTATTTATTAAGGAGGATATTATGGACTACAAAGATACTTTATTAATGCCAAAAACTGATTTTCCAATGCGAGGTGGACTACCTACAAAAGAGCCTCAAATTCAAGAAAAATGGCAACAAATGGATTTATACAATAAAATTTTGAAAAAAAATGAAGGTAAAAAACCATATATTCTTCATGATGGCCCTCCATATGCAAACGGTCAAATTCATATGGGTCATGCTTTAAATAAAATCATTAAAGATTTTATTACACGTCATAAAGCGATGACAGGTCACTATACACCTTATGTTCCTGGTTGGGATACACACGGTTTACCAATTGAACAAGCGTTAACTAAAAAAGGTGTTAATCGTAAAGAAATGTCGGTTGCTGAATTTAGAGAACTTTGTCGTGAATATGCATTAGAGCAAGTAGAAATGCAAAAATCAGACTTTAAACGATTAGGTGTTAATGGTGACTGGGAAAACCCATACATCACACTTCAAGAAAAATTTGAAGCGGAACAAATTCGTTTATTTGGTGATATGGCGAAAAAAGGTTATATCTATAAAGGTAAAAAGCCAGTATATTGGTCACCATCTTCTGAATCATCTTTAGCTGAAGCAGAGATTGAATACCAAGATAAAAAATCAGCTTCAATTTATGTAGCATTTGAAACTGTTGACGGTAAAGGTATCGTTGATAATGGTGTTAAATTTGTTATTTGGACAACAACACCTTGGACAATTCCTGCAAATGTTGCCATCACTTTAAATGCTGATTTAACATACGTTCAAGTCAAAGTTGATGGACAATCTTACATTGTTGCGCAAGCTTTATTAGATCGTGTTTGTGATGCGATTGGTTGGGATAAAGAAGCGGTTGTATTAGAAAAAGAATTCAAAGGTTCTGAATTAGAATATATTCAAACACAACATCCATTAATTGAAGATAGAAAATCTTTAATCGTTTTAGGAGATCATGTTACGACTGATGCAGGTACAGGTTGTGTTCATACAGCGCCTGGACACGGGGAAGATGACTTTATTGTAGGTCAAAAATATGATTTACCTGTCATTTCACCTGTTGATGCAAAAGGTGTATTTACAGAAGAAGCTGGAGAATTTGCAGGGTTGTTTTATGATAAAGCAAATCCAGTGATTTCAGAGCGCTTAACTGAAGTTGGTGCATTATTAAAACTTGAATTCTTTACACATTCATATCCACATGATTGGAGAACGAAAAAACCTGTTATTTTCCGTGCAACTCCACAATGGTTTGCTTCAATCAACAAAGTGCGTCAAGATATTTTAAATGCGATTGATGCAACTGAATTTAAAGTTGAATGGGGTAAAACACGTATTTATAACATGATTCGTGATCGTGGGGATTGGGTAATTTCTCGTCAACGTGCTTGGGGTGTACCATTACCAGTATTTTATGCTGAAAATGGTGATATCATCATGGAAGAAGCAACGATTGAACACGTTGCTTCGTTAGTTGAAGAACATGGATCAAACGTTTGGTATGAAAGAGAAGCGAAAGACTTATTACCAGAAGGTTATACACATCCAGGAAGTCCAAATGGCATCTTTACTAAAGAAACAGATATCATGGACGTTTGGTTCGATTCTGGATCAAGTCACCGAGGTGTATTAGAAGCAAGACCAGAACTTTCATTCCCAGCAGATATGTATTTTGAAGGAAGTGACCAATACCGTGGTTGGTTCAACTCATCAATTACAACTGCAGTTGCAACACGTGGTCAATCACCATATAAAAAATTATTATCACATGGTTTCGTAATGGATGGTCAAGGTCGTAAAATGAGTAAATCATTAGGTAATACGATTGTGCCAGAAAAAGTTGTTAAACAGATGGGTGCTGATATCATTCGTTTATGGGTAATGTCAGTGGATTATTTAGCAGATGTACGTATTTCTGATGACATTTTAAAACAAGTTTCAGAAGTATATCGTAAAATCCGTAACACTTATAAGTTCTTATTAGGAAATGTACATGACTTTAATCCAGAGACAGATAAAGTTGCCTATGATGATTTAAATGAAGTAGATCAATTTATGATGAATCGTTTAAATGTATTTATCAATGCTACTTTAAAAAATTATGAAAACAATGACTACTTATTTATTTATCAAGATTTACAAAACTTTATTAATGTCGAGTTAAGTAACTTCTATTTAGATTACGGTAAAGATATTTTATATATCCAAGCACCAAATGACCATGATAGACGCAGTATGCAAACAGTAATTTATGAAGTATTAACTTCTGTAAATAAATTATTAGCACCAGTTATTCCACACACAGCTGAAGAAGTATGGTCACATACACCACACGTTACAGAAGAAAGTGTGCATTTAGCGGATATGCCTGAAACACGTGACGTGGATGAAGCATTATTAGAAAAATGGACAAAAATCTTAACATTAAGAAATGATGTTTTAAAAGCGATTGAAGAAGCAAGAAGTGAAAAAACAGTTGGTAAATCATTAGAAGCAAGTGTTCAAATTTTTGCTCAAGACGATGCTGAAAAAGCATTACTTGAATCTATTTCTAATTTACATCAAGTATTGATTGTTTCTAAAGCACAAGTTGTTGGTGAAAAGTTAGGTAAAGACTATGAACGCTTAAACGTATTAGTACAACGTGCTGAAGGTGAGAAATGTGAAAGATGTTGGAATTACTCAACACAATTAACACCATCTGATGCTTTATTCCCAAGTGCTTGTCCAAGATGTTTAGATGTATTAGAACGTACACAAAAATAAAAGATAATTAAATGCATGTATTTTTAAGGATTGAGATGAAAGTCTCAATCCTTTTTAAATTATTTTGTATTAAAATGAAATTGATAATACGTTTAAAAATAAAAATAAAATAAATATATTATGTTAACTAGAGATTGAAAGACTTATTTGCAGATATGTGATAATATATAAAAGATTGGAGTGAAACGATGAAAAACAAATATAATTATGCTGTCATGGGCAGTTTGGCAATATTTTTAATTTTTGCAGACCAATTAACAAAATATATCATCGTAAAGACGATGCAAGTAGGAGATAGTATTTCTGTTGTTGGTGATATTTTAGAAATCACATCTCATCGAAATCATGGTGCTGCTTGGGGCATGTTGCAAAATCAAATGTGGTTATTTTTTATTGTGACTTTAGTCGTATTAGCGATGATTATTTATTTTTACATTAAAGAAGCGTCTTATAAAGTATTGATGCAATTAGGATTAACTTTAGTATTTGCAGGGGCTATCGGTAATTTTATTGATCGTTTGTTTAGAGGTAGTGTTGTTGATTTTATTGATACGAAAATCATCAATTATGATTTTCCAATATTTAATGTCGCAGATGCTTGTTTGACTATTGGTGTGTTCGTTTTAATCATTGAAATATTATTTAACCAAAAAGAGGAGAAACAAAGTGGAAGTTTATAATTTTATAGTAAGTGAAGAAGAAGTAGGATTACGTATTGATAAATTTATATCAGAAATGAATCCAGACTGGTCTAGAAGTCAAATTCAAGATTGGATTAAGCATGAATTGATTTTAGTAAATGGTCGCATTATTAAATCTAATTATAAATTAAGATTAAATGATGAAATTCAAGTGACTGAAAAACCAGTTGAAGAAGTAGATTTAGTGGCTGAAGATTTAGGCATTGAAATTTATTATGAAGATAAAGATGTAGCGATAGTTTACAAGCCAAAAGGTATGGTTGTTCATCCAGCACCAGGTCATCCAAATGGCACTTTAGTAAATGGCTTAATGTATGCCATTAAAGATTTATCAGGGATTAATGGTGAAATTCGTCCAGGTATCGTACACCGTATTGATAAAGATACATCTGGTTTATTAATGATTGCAAAAAATGATATTGCACATCGTGGATTGGTTGATCAATTAGTAGATAAAACAGTCACTCGTAAATATACAGCATTGGTTCATGGTGTAATTCCACATGAATTTGGTACTATTGATGCACCAATAGGTCGTAACCCAAGAGATCGTCAAGAAATGGCTATTTTAGATGATGGTAAAGAAGCAGTAACGCACTTTAATGTGATTGAAACCTTTGATAAGTATTCATTAATTGAATGTCAATTAGAAACAGGTAGAACGCACCAAATTCGTGTGCATATGAAACATATTGGATTCCCACTTGTAGGTGATCCAAAATATGGTCCGAAGAAGACTTTAGATATTGGCGGCCAAGCACTTCACGCCGGTGTCATTGGATTCACACATCCTGTAACTGGTGAATATATCGAACGTACAGCTGAGTTACCTGAATACTTTACGGAATTGATACGTAAGTTAAAAAAATAGGTTGTTGACTTATTGATTATGTATGGTAATATAAATATAAATTAAATCACGTTAATGCTTTTAAATAAGTCCAGAGAGGCTTAAAAGGCGTCGAGGAAACCTCACGTCTATTTGACGTGAGGTTTTTTAGGAGGAAATAATGTGGAAAAACGAATTGTGTTAGATGACAAAGCGATCGACCGTACATTAACGAGAATTTCTCATGAGATTTTAGAGAATAATAAAGGTGCTAAAGATTTAGTACTTTTAGGTATTCGCACGAGAGGTGAATTCTTAGCAAAACGTATTCAATCTAAAATTGAACGTATTGACGGTGTAAGTATACCAACGGGAGTTATCGATATTACGCATTACCGTGATGATGTAACGGATCGTGTAAGTCCAGATGTGATTGCTTATGATATTGATTGTGATTTAAGTAATCAACATGTCGTGATTGTGGATGATGTTTTATTTACTGGTAGAACAGTAAGAGCTTCACTTGATGCAATTTTAGATCATGTTCGACCTAAGCGCATCAGTTTAGCTACTTTAGTAGACAGAGGACATCGTGAATTACCAATTCGAGCAGATTTTATCGGCAAAAACATTCCAACTTCAACAAATGAAGAGATTGTTGTGATGCTAGATGAAATTGACGAAAAAACACAAGTATATATTAAATAATCCTTTTAATTTGGTACGAGATACCAGCAAAGGGTTTAAGTGAGTATCAGACACTTAAGTCTCTTTGCGTACGCAAAGAGACTTTTTTTATTAAATATAAACATAAAAGGAGTACAAAAATGAATACAAACGAAGAAATTTACGAAAGAACAGTTGAGCCGGTCTTGGATGTTCATGAAAAACCGAAAGCAAGTGAATGGTTCTTACTAAGTTCACAACATTTATTCGCAATGTTTGGTGCGACAGTGTTAGTGCCATTTTTAACGAAATTACCAGTATCTGCAGCACTGATTGCATCAGGTCTTGGGACGTTATTATACATACTAATTACTAAAGGAAAGATTCCAGCATATTTAGGATCAAGTTTCGCATTTATTACACCAATTATCGTTGGATTAAAATCTCATAACCTTGGTGAAATGCTGATGGCATTATTTATGAGTGGTTTAATGTATGTCATCATCGGTATCGTTATTAAGCTTGTCGGTACCAACTGGTTATTAAAGTTGTTACCTCCAGTAGTGGTTGGTCCAGTTATTATGGTTATTGGATTAGGGTTAGCACCAGTTGCAGTGAATATGGCAATGTATACAAACTCAGGCAATATGACAGGATACAATATTAAGTATATTATCGTTGCAGGTATCACATTATTAACAGTGATTATCTTCTCAGTGATGGCTAAAGGATTTTTATCAATTATACCGGTATTAATGGGGATTATCGTAGGTTACATTTCAGCAGTGATTGCTGGCATCGTTGATTTTTCAGGCATTCAAAAAGCAGGATGGTTACAATTACCAGACATTTATGTACCATTTGTAAATTACACGCCAAGTTTTGATTGGCTGCTGATCTTAATTATGTTACCTATCGTATTTGTTACTGTGAGTGAACATATTGGACACCAAGTAGTAATTAACAAAATTGTTGGACGCAATTTCTTTAAAGATCCTGGTTTACATAGAAGTTTAATTGGTGACGGGGTTTCAACAATGTTAAGTTCATTAATTGGGGGACCACCAAGTACGACATACGGTGAAAACATTGGGGTATTAGCGATTACAAGAATTTATAGTATTTGGGTAATCGGTGGCGCAGCAGTTCTTGCTTTAATATTAGGATTTGTTGGTAAATTTACAGCACTTGTTTCAAGTATTCCAACACCAGTTATGGGTGGCGTTTCAATCTTACTCTTTGGTATTATCGCAGCAAGTGGTTTAAGAATGTTAGTAGAATCAAAGGTAGACTTTGGTGACAAACGTAATTTAGTGATTGCCTCAGTGATATTAGTTTTAGGTATTGGTAAAGCACACTTAGACTTTACAGTAGGTCAAATTAACTTAAATATTGAAGGTATGGCTTTAGCAGCATTATCAGGTATCATATTAAATGCAATTTTACCTGAATCAAAAACACATGAAGATTATTAAGGTATTGATTTTGTAAGTAAATAATGTAATACAGAATAGAATTTCTTAAAAAGGATGGATGGTATATGAAGTATTTACACTCAATCACAGATTTATCGAACGAAGCGATTATTGAAACGATTCAACGTGCAATTAAAATTAAAAATGGCGGGTATGATCAGTTACCAGACGTATTTGTATCCAACTTGTTCTTTGAAAATTCAACAAGAACAAAATGTTCATTTGAAGTTGCTGAAAGAGAATTAGGTATGCATGTTATTCCTTTTGAAACAAGTACTTCTTCTGTTTCAAAAGGAGAAAGTCTTTATGATACTTGTAAAACGATGGAAAGTATAGGGTGTGATGTACTCGTTATCAGACATCCTGAAAGAGATTATTATAAACAGTTAGAAGGATTAAATATTCCAATTATCAATGGTGGAGATGGATCAGGACAACATCCAACACAATGTTTATTAGACTTAATGACAATTTATGAAGAGTACGGCAAGTTTGAAGGATTAAAAGTAGTAATATGTGGGGATATATTAAACTCTCGAGTTGCAAGAAGTAACTTTGAAGCATTAACGCGCTTAGGAGCACATGTCCAATTTGTTGCACCTGAAATCTGGCAAGACCACACAATTGATGCAGAATATGTGGATATTGATGATGTCATTAATGATATAGATGTATGTATGCTTTTACGTGTGCAACATGAACGTCATGATTCAAAATCTCATTTTACGAAAGAAACTTACCATAATGGCTATGGTTTAACTATTGAAAGATATAATCAGTTGAAGGAAACAGCAATTGTATTACATCCAGCACCTGTAAACCGAGGCGTTGAAATTGATGATAGTTTAGTTGAAGCTCCAAAATCTAGAATTTTTAAACAAATGTCAAACGGTGTATACACAAGAATGAGTATTTTAGCACAAGTCATCGAGAATAACCGTAAATAATTAATTACTAAATATTAATCTTAGGGGTGTAAATATGTCTTCATTATTACGTGGTGGAAAATTATTAATTGATGGATCATTAGTTGAAAGAGATATTCGAATTGAAGGTAATAAAATTACTGAAATTGGTGAAAAATTAAATGTATATAATTCTGAAATTATTGATTTAAACGGTCAATTTGTATCTCAAGGGTTTGTTGACGTTCATGTTCATTTACGTGAGCCAGGTGGAGAACATAAAGAAACGATTGAAACAGGTACAAAAGCAGCTGCAAGAGGTGGATTTACAACGGTTTGTCCAATGCCAAATACAAGACCAGTACCTGATACAGTAGAACATATCGAAGCATTAAATGCATCTATTAAGCAAAATGCACAAGTTCGTGTATTACCATATGCATCAATTTCTATTCGCCAGTTAGGTGAAGAATTAGTTGATTTTAAAGCTTTAAAAGAGCACGGTGCATTTGCATTTACAGATGACGGGGTTGGCGTACAAACCGCTTCAGTAATGTATGAGGCAATGCAACAAGCAGCAGCACTTGATATGGCTATCGTTGCACATTGTGAAGATAACTCATTGATTTATGGTGGTGCAATGCATGAAGGAAAGGTAAGTAAATCACTCAATATTCCAGGTATTCCTTCTATATGTGAAGCGGTACAAATTGCGCGTGACGTATTATTAGCTGAAGCAGCAGATTGTCATTACCACGTATGTCATGTATCAAGTAAGGAAAGTGTTCGAGTGATTCGTGATGCAAAACGTGCAGGTATTAAAGTAACAGCAGAAGTTACACCACATCATTTGTTACTAAACGAAGAAGTAATTACTAAAGATGATGCAATTTTAAAAATGAACCCACCTTTAAGAGCAAAAGAAGATCAAGAGGCATTAATTGAAGCATTATTAGATGGAACAATTGATTTTATTGCCACAGACCATGCACCTCATGCAGCAGAAGAGAAAGCGCAACCGATGACGAAAGCACCATTTGGTATTGTAGGTAGTGAAACAGCATTTCCATTACTTTATACAAAGTTTGTGAAAAATGGAGATTGGTCTTTACAGCAATTGATTGATTATTTAGCCGTTAAACCAGGTGAAGTATTTAACTTACCTTATGGAAAATCATTAGAAGTTGGCAGTTTAGCTGATATTACGGTGATTGATTTAGAAAAATCATATGAAATTAAAGCAGAAGACTTCTTATCAAAATCAAGCAATACACCATTTATAGGTGAACAAGTCTATGGTGATGTAACATTAACAATGGTTGATGGCAAAATAGTTTATAAGGGGGCGCACCATGCGTAATAAAAGATATTTAGTGTTAGAAGAAGGTACAGTATTTAAAGGTTATGCTTTCGGTAGTGAAAAAGAAATTGTTGGTGAAATCGTATTTAATACAGCAATGACAGGTTATCAAGAAACGCTTTCTGACCCATCATATACTGGTCAAATTATTACATTTACATATCCTTTGATTGGAAATTACGGTATTAATAGAGATGATTTTGAAACATTAAATCCATCTCTAAAAGGGATGGTTATTCGTGAGTTATGTGATTTCCCAAGTAACTTTAGAAACAAAGCAAATTTACATGAAACGTTAAAGAGTTATGATATCCCTGGTATTGATGGTGTTGATACACGTATGTTAACAAGAATTATAAGAAAACATGGTGTATTAAAAGCCGCAATGATCAATGATGAAAGTAAAATTGATGAGACTGTTGAAATGTTAAAAACAACAGATTTACCAACAGATGAAGTAGCTCAGGTATCGACAAAAACGCCTTACGTATCAACAGGGCATGATTACAGAGTTGTATTAATTGACTTTGGTAAAAAAGAAAACATCGTCCGTGAGTTAAACTTACGTGGTTGTGATGTCACAGTAATGCCTTATACAACTACTGCAGAAGAAATTTTACGTGTACATCCTGACGGTGTGATGCTATCAAACGGTCCAGGGAACCCAGAAGTTGTAACTGAAGGAATTGAAATGATTAAAGGCATTTTAGGTAAAGTGCCATTCTTCGGTATTTGTTTAGGACATCAACTATTCAGTTTAGCATGTGGTGCGACTACTTTTAAATTGAAATTCGGTCACAGAGGTGCGAATCATCCAGTGAAAAACTTAGAGACAGGTAAAATTGAAATTACTTCACAAAACCATGGTTATGCTGTTGATGCAGATTCAATTGCAAATACAGATTTAGAAATTACACATATTGCATTAAATGACGGTACAGTTGAAGGTGTAAAACACAAAACATTACCAGCATTTAGTGTACAATATCACCCAGAAGCTTCACCTGGACCACATGATCCAAACTATTTATTTGATGAATTTATTGAATTAATGACTAACTTTAAGGAGCGTGCGAAATAATGCCAAAACGTACAGATATTAAAACAATTTTAGTAATTGGATCTGGCCCAATTATTATTGGACAAGCTGCAGAATTTGATTACGCAGGCACTCAAGCATGTCTTGCCTTAAAAGAAGAAGGTTATCGCGTTATTTTAGTGAACTCAAATCCAGCAACTATCATGACGGATACAGAAATTGCAGACAAAGTATACATCGAGCCATTAACTTTAGACTTTGTTGCACGTATCATTCGTAAAGAGCAACCTGATGCATTATTACCAACATTAGGTGGACAAACTGGATTAAACATGGCTGTCCAATTAGAAGAAGCAGGCATTTTAAAAGAAAATAATGTAAAGCTTTTAGGTACTGAATTATCTTCTATTAACCAAGCCGAAGATAGAGACTTATTTAGAAGCTTAATGTATGAATTAGATGTTCCTGTACCTGAAAGTGATATTGTTAACACGGTAGAACAAGCAATTTCATTTGCTAATGAAATTGGTTATCCTGTGATTGTTCGTCCAGCATTTACGATGGGTGGAACAGGTGGCGGTATTTGTCATGACGAAGTGGAATTGGTTGATATCGTAACTAACGGATTAAAATATTCTCCAGTAACACAATGTTTAATTGAAAAATCAATTGCAGGCTACAAAGAGATTGAATATGAAGTAATGCGTGATTCAAATGACAATGCAATTGTTGTTTGTAACATGGAAAATATTGACCCGGTGGGTATCCATACCGGGGACTCAATTGTCGTAGCACCTTCACAAACGTTAAGTGATAAAGAATACCACATGTTACGTGATGTTTCTTTAAGAATTATTCGTGCCCTAAAAATTGAAGGTGGATGTAACGTACAATTAGCTTTAGATCCACATTCGTTCAATTACTACATTATCGAAGTTAACCCACGTGTATCTCGTTCATCAGCATTAGCTTCAAAAGCAACAGGATATCCAATTGCGAAACTTGCCGCGAAGATTGCAGTAGGCTTAACTTTAGATGAAATGTTAAATCCAGTTACAGGAACGAGTTATGCAGCATTCGAACCAGCACTAGATTATGTTGTTTCAAAAATTCCACGATTCCCATTCGATAAATTTGAAAAAGGTGAACGTGTTCTTGGTACGCAAATGAAAGCGACTGGTGAAGTAATGGCAATTGGTCGTACATATGAAGAGTCATTATTAAAAGCCATTCGATCTTTAGAGTACGGTGTACATCATTTAGGATTACCAAATGGTGAAAAATTCGAACTTGATTTTATTGAAAAACGTATTAAAGAACAAGATGATGAGCGCTTATTCTTTATTGGAGAAGCCATTCGCCGAGGTATTTCATTAGAAGATATTCACGCTTGGACGAAGATTGATTACTTCTTCTTAAATAAATTCCAACATATCATTGATATTGAACATGACCTAAAAGCGCATGTTGCTGATATTGATCGTTTAGAATGGGCGAAAAAATATGGCTTTAGTGATCGCGTGATTGCACACCGTTGGAATATGACTGAACGTGAAGTTTATGATTTACGTCAAGCCAACAACATTAATCCTGTATTTAAAATGGTTGACACTTGTGCATCAGAGTTTGAATCAAATACACCTTACTTCTATGGTACATATGAAACGGAAAATGAATCAATTGTAAGCGATAAAAAGAAAGTCATTGTACTTGGATCTGGTCCAATTCGTATCGGTCAAGGGGTAGAGTTTGACTATGCAACAGTCCATGCTGTATGGGCAATTCGAGAAATGGGTTACGAAGCAATCATCATTAACAACAACCCTGAAACTGTATCTACAGATTTCTCTATTTCAGATAAATTATACTTTGAACCATTAACTGAAGAAGACGTAATGAACATCATCAATTTAGAACAACCTGAAGGTGTTGTAGTACAGTTTGGTGGTCAAACAGCAATAAACTTAGCTGAGAAATTAACAAAATACGGTGTGAAAGTATTAGGAACTTCATTAGAAAACTTAGATAGAGCGGAAGACCGTAAAGAATTTGAAGCCTTAATGCAAAAAATTGAAATTCCACAGCCTTTAGGTAAAACAGCAACATCTGTAGAAGAAGCTGTAGCAAATGCAAATTATATTGGATACCCTGTACTAGTACGTCCTTCATATGTATTAGGTGGACGTGCAATGGAAATTGTTTATAATGAATCAGAACTAGTGGATTACATGAATAGAGCTGTAAAAGCAAGTCCAGAACACCCGGTTTTAATTGACCGTTATTTAACTGGTAAAGAAATTGAAGTGGATGCCATTTGTGATGGTAAGACAGTAGTTATTCCAGGAATTATGGAGCATATTGAACGTGCTGGCGTTCACTCAGGTGACTCAATTGCTGTATATCCACCACAAACATTAACTCAAAAACAAATTGATACTTTAGTAGACTATACTACTCGTTTAGCACATGGTTTAGAGATTATCGGACTATTAAACATCCAGTTTGTTATTGCAGATGAAGAAGTATATGTGCTTGAAGTTAACCCACGTGCATCAAGAACTGTACCATTTTTAAGTAAAATTACTGATGTTCCAATGGCGAATTTAGCGATGAAAGGAATTTTAGGAGAATCTTTATTAGAAAAAGGTTATAAAGATGGTTTAGTACCATTCAAAGAAGGCGTTTATGTTAAAGCACCAGTATTTAGTTTCTCTAAACTTAAAAATGTTGATATTGCATTAGGGCCAGAAATGAAATCTACTGGTGAAGTTATGGGTAAAGACTTAACTTTAGAAAAAGCATTATATAAAGGATTAGTAGCGAGTGGTTTACAAGTGAAAGATCACGGTACAGCATTAATTACTGTTGCTGATAAAGATAAGAAAGAAGCTTTAACTTTAGTAAAAAGATTACATGAAATTGGATATCGCATAATGGCAACAAGCGGAACAGCTAAATTACTACAAGAAAATCATATTCCTGTTGTTGAAGTAAGTAAAATCGGTACAGAATTTAACTTATTAGATGTCATCCGTGATGGACATGTTCAAATTGTCATTAATACTATGACAAATGGAAAACAAACAGAGCGTGATGGGTTCCAAATTCGAAGAGATTCTGTAGATAATGGTGTACCTTGTTTAACATCATTAGATACAGCACGTGCTTTAATCGAAGTTATTGAAAGCATGACATTTAATATGAATCAAATGTAAGGGGGATCATGATGCAAGAAGAAATGCGCGTCGTTAGTCAAAAAAGTATCGCTAGAAATATATTTGAAATCGTACTAAAAGGTGACATCACTCAAGAAATGAAAACACCTGGACAATTCGTACATATAAGAATTGGGAATAATTCAGAATTTATGTTACGTCGTCCCATTTCAATTTGCTCAGTTGATCAAACAGCACATACATTAACATGTCTTTACCGTGCAGAAGGGAAAGGTACAACTGCACTTTCGACATTAAAAACAAATGACACAGTAAATATTTTGGCACCACTGGGGCACGGTTTCCCAGTGGATGCCGCAAAAAATACTGCTTTACTTATCGGTGGCGGTATAGGTGTACCACCATTATATGAATTATCTAAACAATTAAATGCACGTGGTATTAAAACGATACACGTTTTAGGTTTCCAATCAAAAGAAGATATGTTTTATTTAGAACAATTTAGTCAATTAGGTGAAACGCACGTGGCAACAGTGGATGGATCATTTGGAACTCAAGGATTTGTTACTGATGTGATTCAAGCACTTCCTAAGAATTATGATACGTTTTACACGTGTGGTCCAATTGTGATGATTAAAGCGATTGAATCTACTTTACCTGAAACACCAGGCTATGTTTCTCTGGAAGAACGTATGGGTTGCGGTATTGGTGCTTGCTATGCTTGTGTATGCAAGGCTGATAACGAGGAAGGCTATGTAAAAATCTGTACTGACGGTCCAGTTTTTGAGAAAGGGGCATTAAATTTATGAGTCGATTAAATGTGAGTTTGCCAGGTTTAGAATTAAAAAATCCAATCATGCCAGCAAGTGGTTGCTTTGCATTTGGAAAAGAATTTGCGAACTTCTATGATTTAAATGAACTTGGTGCCATAATGATTAAAGCGGCGACACCAGAATCACGCTTTGGAAATCCGACACCTCGTGTTGCAGAAACATCTAGTGGGATGATTAATGCAATTGGGTTACAAAATCCAGGCGTAGACCATATTATTGCCCATGAATTAAAATGGTTAGAACAATTTGATACTCCGATTATTGCAAATGTAGCAGGATCTAAAGAAGAAGACTATGTTTTGGTAGCAGAAAAAATTTCAAAATCTCCAAATGTAAAGGCATTAGAATTAAATATTAGTTGTCCTAACGTAAAAGAAGGTGGCATTCAGTTTGGAACAGATCCACATACTGCTGCTGAATTAACACGTAAAGTAAAAGCTGTTTCTTCTGTACCAGTGTATGTTAAACTTTCTCCTAATGTGACGAATATTGTTGATATGGCTGTAGCAATTGCACAATATGCGGATGGCATCACGATGATTAATACACTCGTAGGATTAAGAATCAATGAAAAAACAGGTGCACCGATTATTGCTAACGTGATTGGTGGCTTAAGTGGCCCAGCTGTTAAACCAGTGGCGATGCGTATGGTATATGAAGTTCGTAAAGCATTACCTGACTTTCCTATCATCGCAATGGGTGGTGTTACAGATGCTCAAGATGTGATTGACTATATATCAGTTGGAGCAGACGCAGTTGCAGTGGGTACTGCCAATTTCCAAAATCCAACTGTATGTTTAGACATCATCAAAAGTTTACCAACTTATTTAGATCAACTTGGTGTTAATCATATTCATGAATTAAAAAATAGAACACATAAAATACTGGAGGCAAAATAAATGTTTCATAAACCGATTATTGCATTAGATTTTAAAAATATGGATGAAGTAAATGCATTTTTAAAACCGTTTGAAGAACCGTTATTTGTAAAAATCGGTATGGAATTATTTATGCAAAATGGGCCAGAAATCGTAAAGGTAATACGTAATCAAGGTCATGAAATTTTCTTAGATTTAAAGTTATATGATATTCCAAACACAGTGCGTCAAGCCATGTTTGGACTCGGTAAACTGGACATTCAAATGATTAATGTGCATGCAGCGGGTGGTAAGAAAATGATGAGTGAAGCGTTGCTAGGGTTACGAGATGCAGGCAGTGAAGCTAAACTTATTGCAGTGACACAATTGACGAGTACATCAGAAGCAGTAATGCAAAATGAACAATGTATACCTTTAACGATAGATGAATGTATATTAAACTATGCAACATTAGCAAAAGAAGCAGGTTTAGATGGCGTCGTTTGTTCTGCAAATGAAAGTAATATGTTAAGACAACATTTAGGTGAAGCGTTTTTAAAAGTGACACCGGGTATCCGAACATTTTCGGATGCAGTTGGTGATCAAGTACGTGTTGCAACACCTGAATTTGCGAAGGAAAATGGATCAACGCATATTGTTGTAGGTCGATCAATTACTCAAGATCCAAATCCAGTTGGAAAATATAATCGAATTATGAAAGCGTGGGAAAAATCATGTTAAATGAGCAAATAGCAAAATCATTATTAGAAATTGAAGCGGTATCTTTACAACCAAATGATATGTTTACTTGGGCTTCTGGCATAAAAAGTCCAATTTATTGTGATAATCGTTTAACAATGAGTTATCCTGCAGTTCGTGATGAAATTGCATCAGGATTAAAAACATTAATTGAGACGCATTTCAGTGATGCTGAAGTGATTGCAGGAACAGCTACAGCTGGTATTCCTCATGCATCGTTTGTTTCTCAAAAAATGAATCTACCAATGAGTTATGTGAGATCATCGAATAAAAAACATGGCAAAGGTAATCAAATTGAAGGACTAGTAAAAAAAGGTCAAAAAGTAGTTGTAGTTGAAGATTTAATTTCAACAGGTGGATCTGCGATTGATGCATGTAATGCATTAAAAGAAGCAGGTGCTGAAGTGCTTGGCATTGTAGCTATTTTTACTTACAACTTACAAAAAGGGAAAACACGTTTAGAAGAAAGCGGTTATACATATTACACTTTAAGTGATTTTGATACGTTAGTTAAAGTCGCTAGCCAAATGAATAAAATAGAAACTAAAGATATTGATGCATTGATTGAATGGCGTAATCAATTGGTATAATTGTATAAAATTAAAAGCATTTGTTATGATAAACGTAACAAATGCTTTTTTTGAGGTGAAATATGTCGAAACGTTTCGAACACATCAATCAATTTTTAAAAGATAAAAATAAAAGACCTAAAAGAACCACAAGAAATAAAGTTAAAGCAATCATCAAAAGTAAACCGCTCGAAAAACAATTACCACAATTTGATAAAAATATAGAATCTTATTATAGCTTTGTTTATCGCTCATTATTCATGCCAAAAACCATAGTGCAATATAAACAAAGTGATACATATTTTCTATTTGCAATCATTCATTATCTAGTATTTTTATTGTTTTTATTTTTACATGGCAGTATTCAATCTGATCACATCAATATAAAAGAAGGATTATTTGATGTAACTAGTGGCGTATGCTTTTCATTGTTTTTAATTATGATTACTTATTTTATACAATATGTAGCAATCAATACAAAAATAACATATTTAAAAGTGTTTGTTGATACAGTCAGCTACTATACGATTTTTAATTTGATTATCATTGTTCAAATTGCACTTCAAGTATTTATGAAAAATTTATCGGGAACGATGCATTTATTATCATTTTTAATGATTGTAACGATTCCTATGCGATTATTTTATGAATACCATGAAGATAAAAAATCCGTAGATATTTATTCACTACAAATGGTCAGCTTTATATTTATTGTGATTTATTTATATCTTACAAAAGATATTCCATGGTTACACTACTTTAATTTAGATGTACCAAGTTTATTGAATAAGGCATAAAACCAATTTAATTTATAACCAAATACATAATAAAAGTCATGGGTATCCCATGCCTTTTATTATTATTCAAAAATTTCTTTGTTGATTTTTTCAGAGATATCATTAATATTTTCTGTTATTAATGATACATATAACTTAATTTTAGGTTCTGTTCCTGATGGTCTCAAAGCAATCCATCCATTTTCGAAATAGAACTTAAGCACATCAGCAGATGGTAAATTAATTTTTTCAACACCATTTGCTGTTTTAGATTCACTTATTAAGTAATCTTCAACTTTAATCACTTTCATACCTACGATTTCTTGTGGTGAATGATTGCGGTATGTATTCATGATATTTTGGATTTTCTCTTTGCCAGATTGTCCTTCAAATGTATGACTGAATAACTTTTCTTGATAATGACCATATGTGTCATAAATTTCATTCATTTGATCAACAATAGTCTTACCTTGATTTTTTAATTCAGAAGCAATTTTAATTATCAACGGTACAATTTGAACTGCATCTTTATCTCTTACAAAGCTACCAGCCATAAAGCCATAGCTTTCTTCATAACCAAAGATGTATTGATAATTATTTGTAGATTCAAATTCAGCGATTTTTTCAGCAATAAATTTAAACCCAGTAAGAACATCAAACATTTTGACGTTATTTCTTTCGGCAATAATTTTTCCTAATTCACTTGTTACGATAGATTTAACAGCAGCACGATTATCGCCTGTTGTATTTTGTATAATGTAGTTTAATAACAACGCACCAATTTGATTACCATTAAAGTAATGGAAAGTACCATCAACATTAGCAACGATACCCATTCTATCCGCATCGGGATCAGTAGCGATTAATAAATCAGCATTTGATTTTTTGGCCATTTCAACTGCTTGATCAAATGCTGCATGATCCTCAGGGTTCGCACTTTTAACTGATGAGAAATTAGCATCTGGTACACACTGACTTTCAACAAGTTCAAATTGATTGAAGTTCAATGATTTTAATACTTCAGGAACAATAGGGACACTTGTTCCATGTAAGCTTGTAAAGATTACTTTTAAATCTGAAATAGGGATTTCTTTAATCAATTGT
Organism: Macrococcus sp. DPC7161; assembly: GCF_004117835.1. Taxonomy (GTDB): domain Bacteria; phylum Bacillota; class Bacilli; order Staphylococcales; family Staphylococcaceae; genus SDSC01. Next base: position 209,713 of record NZ_SDSC01000001.1, read on the forward strand.
AGTACTTCATTTTTGTATGCTTTTATGACATCATCATTTAATATTTTAATTTTACCAGATTCAACTAAAGATGATTTTTCAACGGATTTTATATTAAAGATATCTTCAATTTGATCAATGTACTTGCTTACTTTTTTTGAACCTTCTAGTGCCAATTGTCCGCCATCAGGTCCATAAATTTTTATGCCATTATATTCTGGAGGATTATGACTGGCTGTTATCATAACACCCGCATCTGCCTTTAAGTAACGTACACTAAAAGATAGCTCTGGTGTTGTATGATAGCGATCATAAATATACGTTTGAATACCGTTAGTTGCTAAAACTTTTGCAATTTCATCACAAAACTCAGGAGAAAAATGTCTTGTATCATATGCAATAACAACTTTTGCATCAATTTTTAATTCATTTAAATATTGGGCTAATCCGAAAGCTACTTTTTGAACTGTAAAACGATTCAATCTATTAGGACCTAAACCAATTTTTCCACGAATACCAGCAGTACCAAACGCTAAATTTCCACTGTAACTGTCTTCTAAACTCTCTTTTGTTTCTTTTTCATATGCTGTTCTTGAAATTAAACTGTTATCTAAATGTGATTCCCATAATTCTTGTGACAACTTCATCGCTCCTCTTTGGTTATTAATTTAATTAAACTCCAAATATGAACCGGTTACAACTAAAAAGCTAAATATTTAAAATATTTTAATATTGTCGAGATTTGATTAAGACAGAAATTTCATATGGTTTTAATGAATAAGATGTTGTTATTGTCTTTGATCTACTTATTGAATCTATTTCTTGGTTTGTTAAATGACATTGGTACACACCATGCCTTGGTATTTTAGCATCGATTTCTCGGTCAGTAGGGTTATACATTACAATGATTTCTGCTTGTTTATCAAAGTAGATGACAGTAAAGTGTTCATCGTTTGTTTGGCACACATGTATTGATTTTATATCTTCTTTATGTGTTGCTTTAAAAACAGGATATTTTTTACGTAATGCAATACATTGTTTAAAAAATTGAATTTCTTTATCGAAATGCACACGTCTGTTCCAATCCATTTGATTGATCATATCTCCCAAATTATAAGTATTCCCATGACCATATTTTGTTCTAAAAAACTCTTGACCAGCATGTATAAAAGGAATTCCTGGGGCGAATATTGTAAATGCAGTGGCCATTTGATGAATCATAATTTTATGTTTATAATTCAGGTCATTTACAAAATGTAAACGGTCAAACAATGTATGATTATCATGCACTTCTACATAGTTAATGGATTTATTTAATGCTACGTGGTTATCTTGGAATAAATATTGCAATTGATCTTTTTGATGACCTTTTCCATTAAAATAACCGGTTTCACTCAAGTTAAAATTATTACCTTTCAATAAATCTCTAAAATAATCATTAAAGAAATGGATAGATGGTAATGACATACTATTTTTAGGAATTGTTTTTTTATTTGAATCTAGTGCCGTCATTAAATCCCAGCCTTCACCTAAAAGGAGAACGTGTGGATTTATCGAAACTAATTCATCTTGTATAGCTTTCATAGTATCAATATCGATTGCACCCATTAAATCAAATCGGTAGCCATCAACACCAAAAGTCTTAGTGTAATAACGTAATGTATCTAAAATAAAATGGCGCATCATTTTACTTTCAGTTTTGATGTCGTTACCTACGCCTGTACCATTGGACAATTCCCCGTCTTCCTTGTACCTAAAATAATATCCAGGTACAAGCATTTCGAAATTTGAAGATTTTTGAATAAAGATATGATTGAAAACAACATCTAATATAATACCAATGCCGTGTTCGTGATAGGCACTAACTACGTTACTAAATGTTTCAATGCGCTCTGATGGATGATCTGGATGGATTGAAAAACTACCATCAATCGTTTGAAAATGTTCTGGATCATAACCCCAGTTGTAACGATTTGTAAAATTAATATCATCAACCCGTGCAAAATCATTAATTGGCAAAAGTTCTAAATGTGTAATACCTAGAGATTTGATGTAATCGAAACCAGTTGAATAACCATCTATTTTCGTGTTTGTTTCAATAATGCCTGCGAGTTTACCTTTATTTATAACACCACTATTTTGATGCATCGTTAAATCTCTTACATGTGCTTCATATATGATTGCATCTTTGTTTTGAATATCAATATATGAAACAGGGTTTATATTGAGTTGATTTATGTCGATAACAACGCCTGATTCAGAATTTACTGTTAGCCCTTTTGCATAAGGATCTGTAGTGACGTATGTCTGATGATTCACTTGAACGCGGTAATTATATGGTTTTAAATGATGATTGCCTTCAATAGTGATTTCATAAAAACCTTTCGGATGACGTGTCATTACATAAACTTCTTTATCTAATAAGAGTTCCACATGATATGCAACTGGTGTAAAGACTCTAAAAGTAGTTTGCTGTTCATTACATAGGGCACCAAATTCATAATTTGTCGCATCATAAAGTTGTTCAAAACGATTGAGTTTCGTTATATTCCCAATATAAACGGGTATAGTAATTGCACCTGATTTGGCTCGCATAGAAATAAAGTATTTGTATGAAGGATCAATTTCTTCTGTTGTGAGATGAATATAGGTACCGTCATGTGTCGTCACTATATTTTCTAAGGTTAAAGGTTTATGAATTTGTTGTGAGATTAAATAAAATTCATCATGAAAATCCTCACCAACGTCTAACTTTAATACGATTAAATTAAAGTCGTCTATATATGCTTTCACAACAATCCTCCTTTTAAATTGATATATTCATTATAAAACAAATCACATTGAAGTCATAAAATTTACAAAAATATCATAAAGTAAATGTGGAAAATTTACTCTGTATTAAAAAAGAACGTTTAAAATAGTATACAAGTTAATCATTTCAATACAAAAAAGTAAGAAATTATGCATATTCTAATTGAATTTGACGTAATTTTCTAACAAATCGATTATAATAAATAATAATAAGTAGAAATTTACAAGTGACTAATGATAAGGATGATGTATATGGTATCAGAGCTAGACCAATATTTATTTCATCAAGGCACGCATACAAAATCGTATCAATTTATGGGTTCGCATTATGATCATGATACAAAGTTGACAACATTTAGAGTACATGCACCGAATGCAAGTATTGTAAGTGTTGCGTGTGATCAAAATGATTGGACAGGTAAAGGATTTGAATTAGAACGTATATCAGAAGAAGGATTATTTGAGGGTAGTTTTCAAGTGGGTATTGGCACGATTTATAAATATTGTATCCATGCAAATGGGCAACAATTTTTAAAATCCGATCCATTTGCAAAATTTGCACAAAAAAGGCCATTAAATGCGTCTATTGTTTATGAATCAACATATCAATGGGCAGATGAAAAATGGCAAACAAAGAAAAAAAATAAATTACCATATGATGCTCCAATGAATATTTATGAATTGCATTTAGGCACGTTTAAAAAACATGAAATTGATGAGCAATTAAAAACGCAATTAACAATTGACGAATATACAGATTTAACCCATTTATCTTATCGTGAAATGGCAGAAGTTATCATTCCATATGTTAAAGAAATGAAATATACACATATAGAATTGTTACCTGTTACAGAACATCCTTTTGATTTGAGTTGGGGATATCAAGTCACAGGTTTTTTTGCGCCGACTTCAAGATTTGGTACACCAGATGACTTTAAATATTTCATTGATCAATGTCATCAAAATAATATTGGGGTGATATTAGATTGGGTGCCTGCACATTTCAATCGTGATGACCATGGACTTAGACTTTTTGACGGTTCTCCATTATTTGAGCCAAGTGATGCTCGTTTAGCTGATAAAAGAGGATGGGGGACTTTAAGTTTTGATTTTAGTAAGCCTGAAGTAAATTCATTTTTAATTTCGAGTGCGATGTATTTTGTTGAAGAATTCCATATCGATGGTATTCGAGTCGATGCAGTACATTCTATGATTGATTTAAATTTTGAAAATCATGTAGCGCATGAAAAAATATACAATCCAGATGGTACAGAAGATAATCGACCTGCAATTTTATTTTTACAAAATTTAAGCAAAGTATTGTTTGAAAATCGAAATGAATTTTTATTAATTGCTGAAGATTCTTCAGACAGACCGATGATTACAGCACCTGTAGAAAAAGGCGGTCTAGGATTTAATTTCAAATGGGATTTAGGTTTTATGCATGATACATTAGATTACATGGAAGGCAACCGTCGTGATTTACATCACAAGCTAACATTCCCAATGATGTATCGCTATAACGAGAATTATATTTTACCTTATTCTCATGATGAAGTGGTTCATGGCAAGCTTTCAATGTTAGATAAGATGCCAGGAGATCAGTGGCGTAAATTTGCTCAGTACCGCTTGTTGTATGGCCATCAAATGACATTTCCAGGTAAGAAACTTAATTTTATGGGTTCTGAAATTGGGATGTATGCAGAATGGAAAGATCAAGAACAAGTCGATTGGTTCTTATTAAAGTATCCAATTCATATTGGGTTACATGATTATATTAAAGATATGAATAAGATTTATTTGCGTGAAAAGTCACTTTATGAAGCTGATTATGATCCAAATGGATTTGAATGGATTGATGTTAATAATTATGAACAACAGGTTATCAGTTATATACGTAAGTCAAAAAATAATGAATCGTTAATTGTTGTATTAAATTTTTCTGATCAAGTTTATTATGACTTTAATCTTGGTGTCAATGATCCTGGTAAATATCGTGTTGTTATGAATTCGGATTTAAAACAATATGGAGGATCACATCAAACGATTTCTGGTTATTTGTTTACACAACAAGGTTTAATACATGGAAGAACACAGTTTTTATCGGTAAAAGTTCCGCCTTATGGAATGCTTATATTAAAAAAAGTAAAAGAAAAAATTAAGGATAAGGGGTAATTTGATGTCTAAAGAAGTAGTTGGTATGTTATTAGCTGGTGGTAAAGGTACAAGATTAGGTCAATTAACTAAAAATATTGCAAAGCCTGCAGTTCCATTTGGTGGAAAGTATCGTATTATTGATTTTACATTAAGTAATTTATCTAATTCAGATATCGATACGGTCGGTGTTCTCGTTCAATATGCACCTTTAATGTTAAATCGTCATATCGGTATGGGGAAGCCATGGAGCTTAGATGTTCAAGATGGTGGTGTTACAGTATTAGCACCATTTGCTGACCAAACGGGAGCATCTTGGTTTGAAGGTACAGCGGATGCAATTACGAAAAATATTCATTTTATTGATCAATATGATCCTGAATATTTACTTATTTTATCAGGTGACCATATTTATCAAATGGATTATCGTAAGATGTTAGATTTTCATAAAGAAAAACAAGCAGATGTAACGATTTCTGTTATTGAAGTGCCAATTGAAGAAGCGAGCCGATTCGGTATTTTAAATACAGAAGAAGATTTGAAAATTTATGAATTCGACGAAAAACCTAAAGTTCCTAAAAATAACTTAGCATCAATGGGAATTTACATTTTCAATTGGAAAACATTACGTGCATATTTATTAGAAGATGAGAAGGATTCAAACTCAGAACACGATTTTGGTAATGACATCATTCCGAAAATGCTAAATGATCAAAAGTTAATGTATGCTTATCGATTCGATGGTTATTGGAAAGATGTTGGAACGATTCAAAGCTATTGGGAAGCAACGATGGATTTATTAAAAGAAGATTTAGGTCAATTATTGAACTCTAAATCATGGCCAACGTATTCACATGAGGCGAATTTACCACCTCAATTTATTGGAGAGACAGCATCTTTATCTGATTCATTAATTTGTCCAGGATCGATGATATTAGGACACATTAAGCATTCAGTTATTTTTAGTGAAGTTACAGTAGGCCAAAATTCAGTCGTTGAAGATTCAATCATTCATCCAGAAGTAGTAATTGGTGAAGGTTGCACAATTAAAAAGGCCATCATTATGGAAGGGATCAATATTGATAATGATGTTGTCATCGATGGCAATCAATATGATGAACCGATTGTAATTGGTCCAGATAATATCAATGAATTTAACAAGGGGGCAAAATAAATGCGTAGTTTAATGGGTCTTATTAATTTAGCAAATGAAAATGATTACTTAGAAGAGTTAACATACTTTAGAACAGGTGCAAGCGTACCATTTGCTGGTCGATATCGTTTAATTGATTTCAGTCTTTCTAATATTGTTAATTCTGGTTGCCATGAAGTCGCAATTTTTGCCAACACTAAATATCGTTCACTACTCGATCACTTAGAAAATGGTGATAACTTTGGTTTAGATGGAAAAAAATCAAGATTATTTGTATTACCTCCAGATTGGCATGATCCAAGTGATATTTCTCGTGGGGACTTAAGACATTTCCATAACAATAGAGATTTCTTTAATCGTTCAACAGCGACAGATGTGATTATTTCTGGAAGTCAGTTTATTACAAACACAAATTTTAAAGATGCATTTAAATATCACGTGGAAACAAATGCAGATGTAACTTTAATTACTGAAGATATTAAAGAATTTAAGGCAATGCATAATCCTTTAAAACGTATTATTTCTGAAGATAATCGAGTTACATTTATCAACCATGATACGAATAATCCACATGTTTTTACAGGTACTTATATTATTAAAAAAGATAAATTATTAGAAATCGTTGATTATTGTATTCAAAACTATAAAGAGCAATTTTTCTTGAATGGTATTCAAGAACGATTACTTGAAATGTTTGTTACGTATTACAATATTGATGTAACAACGATGTATATTAATGACTTAAAGTCATTCTATAAAAATAATTTACGTATTTTACGTCCAGACTTATATAAAAATTTATTTATGAAAGATACAAGAATTAAAACGAAAACATCTAATCAACCACCGACAAAATTTGTTGATGGCTGTGAAGTTAAAAATTCAGCAATTGCGAATGGTTGTTTAATTGAAGGTACAGTTGAAAATAGTATTCTTTATCGTGGTGTATGTGTGAAAAAAGGTGCCGTTATTAAAAATTCTATTATTATGACAGGCTGCGACATTCATGAGAATGCACAAATTGAAAATGTAATATTAGATAAAGATGTTGTTGTATCAGAAGGAAAAAAATTAATTGGTTCTGAAGAAAAACCATTTGTCGTAGCAAAACGTCAAACCATTTAGAAAGAGGTATAATCATGAAAAAAATATTGTTTGTTGCATCAGAATGCACACCTTTTTATAAATCTGGAGGACTGGCTGACGTAATCGGCAGCCTTCCTCAATATTTGAACGCAACGAAAAAGTGTGATGTACGTGTAATTTTGCCTTTATATGATGGTGTAGAAGGATTAAAAGAACCATTTCGAAATGCATTAAAAGAAGAAATGATTTTTCAAACGCAAGTGGGATGGCGTTTTCAATATACGAGAATACTTTCGTTGATTCATCAAGGGGTTACGTATTATTTTGTTGATAATTTACAATATTTTGGTCGTGGTGGCATGTATGGCTACGGTGATGATGGAGAGCGTTTTGTATTCTTCTCAAATGCTGTAATAGAATTTATTTATCGTGGAGATTTTAAACCTGATGTATTGCATGGCCATGACTGGCAAGCAGGTGCTGCTGTGGCGATTTGCAATATAAAAAAACCTGTGCCAGGCATTCAAACCGTATTTACTATCCATAACATAAAATATCAAGGCTATTTAATGTATGATGCTTTCGATGAGTTATTGACAATTGAAAGAGAACATTTTGCGGGGTTTGAATGGAATGGTATGTTGAATTTAATGAAAGCTGGTCTTTTCCATGCAGATAAAATTACAACAGTATCGCCAACATATGCTGAAGAAATTAAAACACCATTTTATGGTGAAGGCTTAGAAACGATTTTACAAATGAGAAGTAGAGATTTATTAGGTATTATCAATGGTATTGATGCCAATGATTATAACTCAATGAAAGATAAAAATATTCATGTGAATTTCAAAAGTTCAATACCTAAGAAAAAGGAAAATAAATTATATTTACAAGAAAAATTGAATTTACCTGTTAAAGAAGACATACCTGTCTTTGCAATTATCACAAGAATGGTAGAGCAAAAAGGTCTACATTTAGTGATGCGCATTATGGAAGAATTTATTCAACAAGATGTACAATTGGTCGTATTAGGTAATGGAGAGAAAGAATTTGAAAATTATTTCTTAATGTTACAAAGTAAATATCCTGAAAAAGTACATGTGACATTAGGATTTAATGAAAGTTTTTCAAGAGAAATTTATGCAGGTAGTGATTTCTTTATTATGCCTTCTTTATTTGAACCATGTGGTTTGTCACAACTTATTGCATTACAGTATAAATCTATTCCAATTGTTAGAGAAACAGGTGGTTTAAAAGATACTGTACAACCATATAATGAACACACAAATGAAGGAACAGGTTTAACATTTGCGAACTATAATGCACATGAACTACTTGATCGCTTACATTATGCATTGTTTATTTATCATAATCCTTCACATTACAAACATTTGATTCAAAATGTTGCTAAAGTTAATAATAGTTGGATTCAATCGGCAAATCAGTATATCAATATTTACAGAGGAGAAAGTCATGAATAAATATACGAAAGCATCGTTTAGAGCATTACTTGAAAAAAAGTTAATAAATAAACGTACTTCAACTTTAGAGGATACATCAGATACGGATTTATTTTATGCAATTGCTTCAATTGTAAAAGATGAGATGAATCAAGCAAATGTAACGACAAAAAAAGGCAATATTCAATCTAAAAAACGTCAAATTAACTATTTATCAATGGAATTTTTAATTGGTCGATTAATTGAATCAAATTTACTCAATTTAGGATTAATGGATGTATGTAACGAAGTATTAATTGATTTAGGTAGAAATCCTAAGAAAATTTATTCAGAAGAAAATGATGCGGGTCTAGGTAATGGAGGTTTAGGAAGATTAGCTGCATGTTTCTTAGATTCTATTGCATCTTTAGGCTATTTAGGTAATGGGTTTGGAATTCGATACCGTTATGGATTGTTTGAGCAACGTATTATTGATGGGACACAAATTGAATTACCTGACAATTGGTTAAAAGAAGTATACCCATGGGAAGTACGAAAAGCCGATGAAACGATCACAGTACATTTTGGTGGAGAAGTTTATTCTGAAACGATGCCAGATGGACGTTTAAAATTCCATTATCAAAATCAAGAAACAGTCTTAGCAGTACCTTATGATGTTGGTGTAGCTGGTTATGATAACGGTGTAGTCAATACATTAAGACTATGGAGTGCTGAAGTTCCTGACACAGAATTAACGATGCATCCAAATCAATTAGAATACATGCAAAATGTAGAACGCATTTCAGGATTTTTATATCCAGATGACTCAACAGAAGAGGGGCGTTTCTTACGTTTAAAACAACAATATTTCTTAGTGTCTTCAACGATTCAAACGTTGATAAAGCAATTAAAAGAAAAATATAACGAACCCGTTACGAAATTTCATGAGTACAATTGTATTCAAATCAATGATACGCACCCGACATTTGGTATTCCGGAATTAATGCGTATTTTAATGGATGATGAAGGGTTATCATGGGATGAAGCATGGGCAATTACAACGAAAACTTATGCATATACGAATCATACCATCATGCAAGAAGCATTAGAAAAATGGCCAGTTTCTCAAGTGCAACGCGTGAATCCTAGAATATTTATGATTATCAATGAAATCAATGAACGTTTCTGCCGTGATGTATACGAAAATCATCCACAATACCGTGATCGTATTGCTGATTTAGCAGTAATTAGCCATGATTTAGTACATATGAGTAAACTTGCAATTGTCGGCTCATTTTCTGTTAATGGTGTTGCAGCTTTACACTCTGAAATCATTAAAGACTATACGTTTAATGACTTCTATAAATTAACACCTGAGAAATTCAATAATAAAACAAACGGTATTACACATCGTCGTTGGTTAATGGCATCTAACCCTAAATTATCGAATTTAATTACGGATGCAATAGGTGATCAATGGATTAAATCACCTCAAGAATTATCTCAATTAATGCGTTATTACAACGATGATGCATTCTTAAAACAATTACAAGAAGTCAAATTGCATAATAAAAAAGTACTTAAAGATGTGATTTATGATAAAACAGGTATTGAAGTTGATGAACATTCAGTATTTGATGTACAAGTCAAACGACTTCATGAGTATAAACGTCAATTATTAAATGTATTACATATCATTTATTTATTTAATGAAATCAAGCGTAAGCCATCTATTAAAGTACAACCAAGAACATTTATATTTGGTGCAAAAGCTGCACCAGGCTATCATATTGCAAAAGAAATTATTAAATTAATTCACGCAGTTGCAGAAGTTGTAAATTACGATAAAGATGTGGATGGCAGAATTAAAGTAGTGTTCTTAGAGAACTACAATGTCACTTTGGCTGAATATATCATGCCAGCAGCTGAAATATCTGAACAAATTTCTACAGCCTCAATGGAAGCATCAGGTACAGGAAATATGAAAATGATGATGAATGGTGCGATTACATTAGGCACAATGGACGGTGCGAATGTGGAGATTGCTGAACTTGTTGGAAAAGAAAATATCTTTATTTTCGGATTAAGTTCAGATGAAGTGATTCACTATCAAACAAATGGTGGTTATAACGCATCAGATATTTATCATACGGATTCTAGAGTACAAACATCATTAGATGCATTAAAAGACGGTCAATTTGGACGTGACTTTGCATTCCAAGACTTATATTTTAATATTTTAAAGAATAATGATCCTTATTTCTTATTAAAAGACTTCAATAGTTATGTGGACATTCATTTAACAGCAATGGCTACATATAGTGACGAAAAGAAATGGAACCAAATGAGTTTGATGAACATCTTGAAATCAGGTAAGTTTTCAAGTGATAGAACGATTCATGAGTATGCAACTGATATTTGGAAATTGATTTAAATTTGTAGTGAAAACACAGATGCTTTTAAAATGAATAAATATTGATAAACGAAAACTAAGCTTAGGCATTTGCCTGAGCTTAGTTTTGTTTAATCATGTCTATAAATTCATGAATCAGTTCGGTTACTGGAAAATCTTCTCGTAATCCGATACCGATTGGGTAAAAATTATTTTTATCTGCTAAGGGAATCCATTTTAAATTTTCTACATGATTATAATCTTCATAATCCGATGGGAGTAGCGTTACAGCATTTAAATCATGTAAACTATGGACTAATATTTCCCAATCACTATGTGTGTATGCAATTTTTGGTGTAAAATTTAATTCTTTTCCACGTTCTATTAATAATTTACCTAGCATAAAATTTTCAGTTAATGAACAGAAATTTTCATTTTTTAAATCTTTAAATCCTAATGATTTTCGATCTGAAAGTGGATTAGACGTCGGTAATACCACACTGACCTCATATCCTTTAGTCGTTGTATTAAGTGGCTCAATATGTATTCCTTCTTGTTCGATAGGAAATGAAACAAGCGCAATATCAATTTGATTTTCGACTAATTTTTCTTGCAGTTTTCTTGAACCTTCTTGTGTTAAATAAACTTCAACATTCGGATGTGTTGAAATGAATTTACTGATTTGCCTCATAAACTGGAGTGCAAATAATGAGGTTAATCCGATTTTTAATTTTTCTGTTTTTTGTTCTTGAATATTTTGAAGTTCTTCAACTAATTCATCAAAAGATTCAACAATGGATTTACCTTTTTCATATAATAGTTTCCCAGTATGTGTAAGCTGAAACGTTTTATTATGATGATTAAATAAATTAGCGTTTAGTTCTGTTTCAAGCTTTCTTAAACTTTGAGACAAGGTAGGTTGAGTAATAAATAAATTTCTAGCTGCTTTTGAAATATTTTTTGTTTCTACGACTGCTATAAAATATTTGAGTTGTCTTATATCCATATTTTCCACCTATCTTAAGAATTAGTTACATTATAACATTATTGAAGCAGAATCAATATTTATAAAATAAAAACGTAAACAAATTAAATTGTTTACGTTTTTATTGTTATTTACTTAAAGATTTTCCAATCTCTGTATTGATTAATTCTGTCATCGCTTCAGAACCTGGTGCTTCTAAGTGAATACCATCTGGTGCGAAATATTCTACATGACCCGCTGAAGCGGCATACCAATCAATTAAATGAACATTTTTGTATTTTTTTGCTGCTTCTTTCATTAACTGATTTACGTGGCCTTCATAAGATCTTGGAACACGTGTTGTAACGAGGTAAACATTGGCTTTATCGAACATTTTAACAAGTTCTTTTAAATGATAATCTTGGAAATCACCATTTGTTCCAACTTCTAAAACAACCACGCTATTTTTATTATTAAACCTTTGGTAACCAGATGCTACTGGAATGGCCTTATAAATACTTCTACCTATTTCACCATCAATATATGCGTTTGGATATTTTTCTCTTACCCAACTTTCAATATCAACTAATACAGAATCTCCAATCATCAAGACTTGGTATTTATTGATAATATCTGCATATTTTTCACTTTGAGTTTTTTCTTTAGATGATTTTTCTTTATCTGTTTTATCTTTTGCATCTTTATTTTTAGCATCTTCTTTTGCTTTAGATTGCTCTTTTGCAAGTTTTTCCTTTTCAGCTTTATCTTTAGCTTTTTTAGGATCAGCAACTGTTTTCTTAGCTTGTTTTGGATTAGCAGTTGTTGTTTTCTTATGTGCAGTTTCTGGTGCTTTAGCATCTGCGTTAGCATAGAAGAAAGGTGTTGAAACTACTAAATATAATGCTAAAGCTAACGTGAAAATATTTTTACGTTGCTTAACGTTTGTTAATTTCTTAAATGAGTACTTTCTGAATGGTTCTTCAATAACATGGAAACTGATGATAGCCATTAAAATTGTTAAGATAATACATAACATATATGCATATACTGGCATTTGTCCTTGAACAAAATGATGACTTACAATCGCAATGATAGGGTAGTGCCATAAGTAAAGGCTATACGAATATTTACCGATTTGTACAAACAAACGATTTGATAAGAATGTTGCAAGAATACCTTTATTAACAATTGAGCTTGCGATAATAAATAATGTGATAAACCCTAAATAGTAAAGACCGCCTTCAAATAACATTGGCGTAGTTTCTGAAACATAAAAGAAACCTAATAATAAAATAATAAAACTTGGAATTCCTACTAAATCAATTGCAAATCGATACGTCCAAGGAATGTCACTTTTCAATTTAAATGGCACCCAAATGAACGCTAGAATAACACCAAGTAACATCGATTGCAGTCTTGTATCTGTTCCGAAATAGATTCTTGCAATATTTTCTGCTGGATCAAATAAAAACATCATTAATAATAAAGAAAGGATAGAAATAACAAGGTATGTAATGATAATACCTTTTTTCTTAAAGAACTTACCTAACAATATTAATGACAATGGGAAGAATAAATAAAATTGTTCTTCAATTGCGAGTGACCATAAATGCTTTAATGGACGCATCTCAAAACTTTGGAAATAATCTAATCCATCAAAAATATAATACCAGTTAGAAACATACAGTAAAGCAGCAAGCATATCTTTTTTTAGTTGGTATAAAATCGATTGTTCAAACATTAAACAATACTGGAATACACAACATATCATAAAGATTACAGCTGGTAATAATCGTCTTAATCGTTTGATATAGAATTTAACAAGATCAATTTTACCTGTTGTATTCTTTTCATTGAGTAGGATAGAGGTTATTAAATAACCCGAAATGATAAAAAATGTATCTACTCCTAAAAATCCTCCTGGAAGCCATTGCGGATTTAGATGATATATAATGATTGCAATAACTGCAACTGCTCTGAGTCCGTCTAACCCAGGAAAGTAATTCTTTTTCATAAAACGCCACCTAAATTCAAATTTAAATATATATATTATATTACAAAGATTACAAACATATTACAAGTACTATTTGAAGTGATTTTGATTTACGGAAATTATCTTACAATAATCAATTATATAATTTCATAAATTGACTGCCCAATCAAACGGTTATAAAAAAAATAATTTATTTAAATATGAAGAAACTGATGTTTTATTTAGTTGTGTAATCTTAAATTATTGATTTAAATATTTCTCTCTTAATGATTGTACATATGCTGCGTCAGGAATAACATTGACTGTTTGTTGCTCAAAATAATTAACGAATCCTGGTTTTGAACCACTTGGCTTATGGACATTTTTAATTTCAGTAAAGTCGACCTCAGTTTTTGCACCTTCTTGTGCTTTTGAAAAATAACTCGCAATGATTGCTGCATCTTCAATAGTGCCTTGAGTAGGATCATCATGCATGATAACCACATGACTACCAGGCATATCTTTTGCATGAAACCAAATGTAATCTTTTCTTGCTAATTTATGTGTAACATATTCGTTTTGTAAGTTATTTCTTCCCACAGCGATGGTTTCATTATCTCTAGATAAATAATAATCAATGTTTAAGTCTTTAGATGGCTTTTTATTTTGAGTTTTGTATTTCGGTTTAATGAGTTTTTGTTCAGCTAATTCATTTCGAATGGCATCAATGTCATCTGTTTTAATATATTGAAGTTGATTTAATATCCCTTCAATATATTCAATTTCTGCTTTTGTTTCATTGATTTGTTGTTCGGCATGAACCTTTCTCGTTTTTAATTTGTTGTATTGTTTATAATAATATTGTGCATTCTCTGAAGGGGTTTTTCTTTTGTCTAAAGGAATCACTACTTGTTCATTATTATAATAATTAGTAACTTCGATGTCAGACATTCCTTGATGCATCATATACATATGACTAGTTAATAACTCACCATATAAATTGAACTGATCTTTTTGCTTGGTTTCTTCAAGTTCTTGGATTAGTTTAATTAATTTTTTTTGATTTTTTTGATTCAAAGCATTTAAATGTCTAGATAAATCATTTGTCTGATTTTTAATTTTTTCTATATGTGCACGGTCTTTATAAAAAGCATCAAGTAACTGACTTAATGAATCAAAATATTTCTCATTTTCAGTGCCTTTTAAAGACATGAAATAAAAATCTTCTTTATTTTGATCAATGATTTGAAAACTTTGAGCTTGAACAGTATTTGTTTGTTCCATAAATGATACGAACGCTTTATCTAAATCCGTATCTAAAGAAAGCATATGTTTAATCGCTAAAGGGCTAAAACCTTCTAATGCATTTAATATAGCTTTTTCTAATTTAAGTTCGGGATTAATATGTTCACTTATAGTATCCAATGTATAAGGGTTAAATTTCTTTTCTGTAGGCGGTAATTCATAAGTAAAACCAGGCATCATTGTTCTTGCCGAATTGGTATTTGGTGTTAAATGTTTTAAACATTCCAATATTTTATTATCAGCATCTGTTACAACCATATTTGAATGTTTACCCATCATTTCGATATAAATATGACGCGTGATGGGATCACCAATCTCAGTAGTATTTCGTATTGTAAATTTCACGATACGGTCATTACCAATTTGTTCAAGATGTGTCAGTATGCCACCTTCAATGTGTTTTCGTAACACACGCAGAAACATCGGTGGATGAAATGGATTTTCTAAAGTTGTTTCTGTAATACCGATGCGTGCGAAATTTGGATGCGCAGATAAAAGTAATTTTTGATTTTTTCTTTCAGCACGAATTGTCATAACGACAGTGTATTGATCAGGTTGTGTTATTTTATTGATACGACCTGTTGTTAAAAATTGAAGTTCTTTCATAATTTGATGTGTAAATAATCCATCAAATGCCATAATATCACCACTTTCAATTGTCTATTGTAACACGAAATGTAATTTTAATTATAAAATTATGATAGAACAAACATTTCTAAAGATTAAATTGAAAGTAACCTGTATTTTTAAGTGAATTTATGATACATTTATTAATAACTATTTTAATTAAGAAAGGTCGTCCCCATGGATACAGAAAAAGGTTTATTAATTGTACTATCTGGACCTTCTGGTGTAGGTAAAGGTACAGTACGAAAAGCAATATTCGATGATCCAACTACTAATTTTGAATATTCAATTTCGATGACGACTCGCAAAATGCGCGATGGAGAAGTCGATGGTGTGGATTACTTCTTTAAATCAAAAGAAGAATTTGAAGCATTAATAGAGCAAGATGCTTTCATTGAATATGCAGAATATGTTGGTAATTATTATGGAACACCTGTAGACTATGTAAGAAATACGATGGAATCAGGTAAAGATGTCTTTTTGGAAATTGAAGTAGAAGGTGCAAAACAAGTCCGTAAAAAGTTTCCTGAAGCATTGTTCATCTTTTTAGCGCCACCTACGATGGAACACTTAGAAGCACGTTTAATTGGTCGAGGTACAGAAAGTGATGAAGTAATTAAACATCGCATTTCAGAAGCTAGAAAAGAAGTTGAAATGATGAATTTATATGATTATGTGGTCATCAATGATGAAGTCATTCATGCTAAGAATAAGGTACAAACGATTGTTGAAGCGGAACATTGCAAACGTGAACGTATTGAAAGTAGATTCAGAAAAATGATATTGGAGGCCAAAAAATAATGTTATATCCACCATTAGATAAATTAAAAGAAAATGTAAATTCAAAATACTTAGTTGTGACACTTGCTGCAAAACGTGCGCGTGAGTTACAAGACTTACCAGATTCAAATTTATTAGAAAAATATAAATCATATAAACCAGTTGGACAATCACTTGAAGAGATTGCAGCAGGTAAGATTCACATTGTTGAAACAAACTAAAAAAACAAATAAAATAATATTAATTGAAGCTGACAAAATTTTTGTCAGCTTTTTATATGCTAGGAGGACGTTATGAAAATACTATTAGGTGTAACTGGGGGCATTGCAAGTTATAAAGCGATTGATTTAACAAGTAAATTGGTTCAAAAAGGTCATGAAGTAAAAGTTATCATGACAAAAAGTGCAGAAAAATTTGTTACAACATTACCTTTCCAAGCGCTAAGTCGAAATGAAGTCCATACTGATATTTTTGATGAAACTGACCCATCTGTTATTAAGCATATTGATCTAGCGGATTGGGCAGACTTAATATTAGTAGCACCGATAACAGCAAATACTGTTGCTAAAATGACATATGGCATTGCAGATAACATGTTAAGTGCAACATTACTTGCTTCTACAAAACCGATTTTTATTGCACCTGCTATGAACTCTAATATGCTTGCTAATCCTGCAGTGGAAAATAACATTAATATTTTACGTAATCGTGGTATTCATATCATTGAGCCTGGTGCTGGATTTTTAGCATGTGGTTATATTGCTAAAGGAAGAATGAGCGAGCCACTAGAAATTATAGAATATATTGAAGCATACAAAAAGGGTGAGCAAATACAATCTCATCAACAAAAACAAGATTTAAAAGGAAAAAAAGTAATGATTACTGCAGGACCAACCATTGAAAATATCGATCCAGTGAGATATTTAACGAATCGTTCTTCTGGAAAGATGGGTTATGCACTAGCAAATGCAGCAGCTAGCCGTGGTGCAGATGTTACATTAATTTCTAATCCATTACCTTTAGAAAGACATCCTGCAATTAATTGGGTTTCTATTGAAAGTGCACAAGATATGTTTGAAGCTGTTCAATCTCATATGAATGACATGGACATTATCATTAAAGCTGCTGCAGTAGCAGACTACACGCCAGAAACAGTTTATGACCAAAAGTTAAAGAAAAAAGAAGGTGATTTAACCATCACTTTTAAACGCACTGTAGACATATTAAGTTATATTGGTACACATAAAACAAATCAATATGTCATTGGTTTTGCGGCTGAAACTGAAAACGTTGAAGAAAACGCAATTGGCAAATTAAAAAGAAAAAATGCAGATGTTATCGTCTCAAACAATGTAGGTGATACATCTATTGGATTTAAGTCCAATGAAAATGCAGTGACGATGCATTTTAAAGATGGTGATAAAATCGAAATTAAAAAGCAACCTAAAGAAGCCATTGCAAATCAAATATTATCAAATGTCAATAAGAAGGGATTTAAATGATTGCAAATGTCATTGTAGATGTGAATAGCAAACGGGTAGATAAAGTATTTGATTATCATGTGCCTGAAAATTTACAATCATCGATTCAAGTGGGACAACGTGTCGCAGTTCCTTTTGGTCCAAGAAAAATTCAAGGATTTATCATTAATCTCAGTCAGGAAACGAATTATGATACAAGCAAACTTAAAGACATTATTGCAATTCAAGATATTAAGCCAGAATTGACAGAAGAACTGATTGCATTAAGTGAGTGGATGGCGCACACACACATTTCAAAACGCATTTCTGTATTGGATGTAATGTTACCGAGTGCTGTTAAAGGCAAATATAAGAAAGTATTAAAATTGGTCAATCATGATGTTGTAGATGTTCAACTCAAATCATATTTTAAAAATGACAGCATCACACTTCAAAGGGCGCAAGAATTAAATATTTTACCGTTAATGCTGCCGTATATAGCTGAAGGTCACATTATTGAAGATAGCGAAGTTACCCAACAAAATAAAATTAAAAAACTTCAATGCGTTCGCTTTAATCAAGATTATGATATTGACCATGCAATAGATATGTGTAAATCTGACAATCATAAAGAAATACTTGCAATTTTGAATGATGCACAAAATGGTTTTGAAATCACAACATTAGTTGATATGGGTTATTCAAGAGCAATGGTCAATGCACTCGTTAAAAAAGGCTTTTTAATTAAATTTGAACAAGAACAATTAAGAGACCCATATGCAAATAAGGTATTTTATGAAGATCAGAAAAAAACATTGCATAAAGAGCAACAAAACGCTTTTGACAAAATAAATCATTGCATTCAAAATAATCAAAAAGACACATTTCTCATACACGGAGTTACAGGTTCAGGGAAAACAGAAGTTTACTTACAACTGATTGAACAAGTATTAAATAAAGGCAAAGAAGCGATATTATTAGTTCCTGAAATTGCACTTACGCCGCAAATGGTTGAACGATTCAAATCGCGATTTGGTGATGAAGTTGCAGTGTTACATTCAGGATTAAGCCAAGGAGAGAAATACGATGAATGGCGAAGAATCAAAAATAAGGAAGCACGTGTTTCAGTAGGAGCCAGATCTAGCATCTTTGCACCATTTAAACATTTAGGCATTATCATTATTGATGAAGAGCATGAGCAGACATATAAACAAGAGGATTATCCAAGGTATCATGCAAGAGAAATAGCAGATAAGAGAGCAGAGTACCATCAATGTCCAGTTGTCCTAGGAAGTGCGACGCCATCTTTAGAAAGCTATGCAAGAGCAGAGCGTGGCGTTTATCAATTACTCAAAATGACAACAAGGGCCAATTTAAACGATATGCCTGAAACAACCATTATCAATATGCGTGACGAACTTGCAAATGGCAATCGTTCAATGTTCTCAAATGAATTGACAGAAAAAATCCAGGAAAAAATCAATAAAGGTGAACAAATCGTACTATTCTTAAATAGAAGAGGACATTCGAACTTTATGTTATGTCGAGATTGTGGTCATGTTCCGATGTGCCCGAACTGTGATATCAGTTTGACATATCATAAATTCAACGACCAACTCAAATGTCATTACTGTGGTTACCAAGAACCAGCAATTAATATATGCCCAAGCTGTGGCTCAGAACACATTAGAGAAATGGGTGTTGGCACACAAAAAGTAGAAGAACTCTTGTATCAAAAATTCGAAAACGCAAAAGTCATTCGAATGGATGTTGACACAACAAGTCGAAAAGGTGCACATGAAAAATTGCTGAACCAATTCAAAAATGGAGAAGCCAACATATTACTTGGCACACAAATGATCGCAAAAGGATTGGACTTCCCAAATATCACTCTTGTTGGTGTATTAAATGCCGATACATTATTGAATTTACCAGACTTCAGATCCAGTGAAAAAACATACCAACTCATCACCCAAGTATCCGGAAGAGCAGGACGAAGTGATAAAAAAGGTGAAGTCATTATTCAAACATACAATCCAGATCATTATGCATTACAATGTGCAAAAAATAATGACTATCAAACATTTTATGAAACAGAAATGACCTTTAGAAAACTTGCAAAATACCCACCGTATTTTTATATGATACATATCGGATTTCAACATGAAAGTTTGAATTTCGTCCTAAAAGAAAGTAAACACATCCATAAAATATTATTACAAAGCCTCACGCCAAGAAGCTATGTATTAGGACCATCACCATCACCAATCGCAAGAATTAATAATCAATACCGATTCCAAATACTCATCAAATTCAAATCAGAACCCGCATTACTCAAAGCTTTAAACTATTTGGATGACTATTACTTTGAGCTCTATCAAAAAGAGAAATTTACTTTGAATATAGATATAAATCCTTATATGATGATGTAGTTATAGGTGTAAAGTAGCTTTATATAAGCTTTTATATAGTGTTTGGTGTTTCGTATACTATAAAAAACTACAGAAAAACGACAACTTATAGGACATTTAATAAAATTGCATAAAAATAGGTGGTATGATTTAATGTCATATCACCTTTTTTCGTGTTCATTTAGTTTATTTATTAAATCCTTAGCCATCTGATCAGTTACATGTGTATAGAGTTGAATGGTAGTTTTTTCTCATGTAAGTCCTACACGTTCCAAATTTACTTTTAATAATAAAATGTAGAAGAAATAAATGAAAAAAATAATACACAATTAATTAATAATGACCCTTTGGAAGATAAATATTTATTGTTTTAAGGTAAAATAAGTATGATATCTATAAATGAAAGTGGTTAACTATATGCGACCTAATAGTTCTGATGATAAGTCTAATATTAATAATGATGAAATAAATAAACCAGCTGTAAAAAGAGGTAAAGTGATAAAACTAGATGGTAAAATTGAATCTATGGAAAGTTTTTTAAAAGAATTAGAGGAAGCATGTGAAGAGTTTAATAAAGTTGAAATGAAAGGTGATGAATAAGATGGATGAAAAAAGACTAGAAATTTTGGATAAGTACAAAAAGCATTTCGGAACAAGTTTTCCTAATAGAAAGTTTATTAGAGTGTCAAATGAAGACTTAGAAAAAATAATTGATAATTGTATTAGAGAGAACAAAACATATACTACAATAATGAGAGAAAAGTACGGTAAAGATATAATGTTGTAAATAATTTTGTCCATTAGTGTGATTGATAGGTATTGTAATATAATATAGCGATTTATCTTAGGTGAGATGAATGGTAGAAAAACCTATCAAAACCTTACCTTTCAGCTGATTCATAAATACAATAATTTTCATTGAATGGTCTGTAACAACCATAAAAACTTTATTATTCAGCATTTATTAAACTATATATTTTAGTGTTGAAATGGTAAAATTACTTATATCCATTTTTTATGATCTTTTTAAACTACTGTCTTATTTGATGGTAGTTTTTAATTATAAAATTATTGCTATGATTGGCAAAGTTATTAAAGTGTTTAAGGTGATTGAATGCAACCGACTAGATTAGATGGTAAACCTTATACTAGAGAAGAATTAGAGGGAATGTATAAATCAGCATTAAAAAGAGAAAATGTTAAACGTCATAACAAATATAAGCTTGATGATAACGCTACAAGTGATAGTTTTTTTAAGTTTGTTGATAGAGAAGTAGAGCGATTAGAAAAAGAGAATGATCGATTTTAAATTAAGTCAGCAATCACTTTTTTCATGATAAAGCTATTAGTTATTACTTTAAAAAACTTTAATTTTACAGACTTTTAAATGGCTTTTATAGGTTAGTATTAAAAAAAGTTTATTAGCTTTAAACTATGTATAATTTAATGATGAAATTTCAAAAATTTATTATATTCACCTTTCAAAGATCTTTTTAAACTACTGTTTTTTGTGAAAATATTTTTTTAACTAATTGTAAAAAGGTTAGGTGATAGTATGGATAAAGTTTTAGACGGGAAACCTATTTCTCCAAAAGAATTTATTGAAGCTTTAGAGAAAGCTCAAAAAGAGATAGAAAAAAATAATACAAGAAATGAAAAAACACGTAATGAGGAGCAAAAAAATATTAAGTAATAGAGGATAGCCATTAAGTTGGTTATCTTTTTTTTGAAAAAAAATTTCAAAGATTCTTTTATTCATAAGATCCATGTGAGTTACGTTCTGGTCTAACTTAAAAATCTTATATATAAGTTTTTCTTATGTTAATTGCTATGTGATGATAAATTTTAAAATGATAGTTTCTTTTATTTATAAGTTATATTTAGATTAGTTTACATAGATGAGAGGTAATATGATGTGGTATAACGAAGATAAATTCCCTAATAATTATTCTTGCCCACCTGTTGATGCTTATAACTATAATGGGCTTTTGTATAAAGTTAGTACTTCAGCTGATGAACATGATATATACTTAAGAAAAACAGCTATAGAACAAAGGAATAATATTAGTAACAATAAATTATGTCAAGCTTGTGGTCATTCTGTCTTTTTAGATAAAGAAGATATACTAAAATCTATAGAGAAGAGTAGTAAAGTTAGTAAGGGTGTATTAAAGAAATGGAAACATATTTATAGTTTTAATCCTAATTCGAAAAGTAAGATATTAGACACACCATCAAAAAACACTAAAAATCACCATACATATTGGCATTATGGAAATAACGATATTATTTTTTGTTATGAACAAAGAATATAAGGGGGATAAATCATGAAAGAAATTATTTATAAAGATATTGAAATTCTTGAAATATTTGATGAGATTGAAACCCCTATTTTCTTTAGTTTCAAATTAAATAATAGGGGTAGTAAGAAGAATGTTATTTATATAAGTATATTTGCAGACTATGATCTAGATACAGATACAGACATCTATTTAACTACATCAATTTTCAAGAAAGAATATGATAAATTAATTAGTGGAGATATAGAGATTAGAAGTTGTTTTGTAAACTCTCCCGATTTATTTTTAATTTATGGTTTCTTTAATGACTTCAAATTATTACCAGTACAAAATAACAAAATAGAAGAATATTATCCAGACAGTAATGTTTTTTTAAATTTTCATAACGGTGAGTATTATTTCATCGATAAAAATGAGTTGCTAAATGAAGTGGAAGACCTTAAGCCACTAAAAGTTATTGAAACCTCTGGTATTAAAAAATTTTTAGAAAATCCAATTAAAAATAAAGATTATTGGTTTGTTTCGTTTGGTAATAACTATAAAAATTTAACTGCAGATGTTCTTGGTGATTTATTAAACGCTATTACTAGAATAAAAAATGATATTAGTAAAAATAGTTTCGAATTATTTGCTAGACATTCTTTTGAGGGCAGTTATGGAATTTCGTTTGAAATAAACGAAGAAATTTGCATTAATGAAGATACTATTTTTAATGATATGAATGAAATAAATAGTTTATTTACTATCATCAATGATTCTAAATATAAAGAAAACCCTCAGTTAATTGCCAAAACGTTTGGTAATAAAGTTACTAAACCGTTGCAAGATTTTTTAACTATACTTATAAGTAATAATTTAGACTTCAAGTCATTATATATAGATAAAGATAATCGTGTTTCAGCTGGATATATTAATACTAATACCCTTGAATCTTTTGAATTTTTAATAGAAAACGAAATAATAGTTGAGGAAAGATTACTTTTAAATGATGGATTTGTGACTAAAATAGATGTTAAGAATAAATCATTTGGAATAGAACATGAGAATATGTATTTTAAAGGGCAGATTTCTGATAAATTAATTGATAAATATAAGAATGAGTGGATAGATTTTAGAATTGGAAATGTAAAAAAAATAAATTTGATTAAAAAACTAATAACTCATGGTATTTCTTCAGAACAGAAAACTGTATATGTGTTAGAAGATTTAACTTATTAAATCAAAATTTTAGAAGTATAATAAAAACTACAAAAAAACGACAACAAAACTACAATAGATAACATCCAATGAAATATAAAACTAAAGACAGGTAGTCTAAACCCTTGATAACACTGTGTTTTGTATTTTATCGGATGTTATTTTTTTGCCATACGTGATACTTATATGATGATGTAGTTATATTGACTTTGCATATTCATTATTTTAATTTCCTAACATTTACAAATATGATATTATTGATGTAATAATGGTTTCAATGGAGGAGTTATTGTGAATAAAGTATTTTTTATTTCAAAACTACTAATTTCATTAGCAATAATCGGTACATTGTTTGGTGTTCTTGGTGTCATTCTTGCAATAAGTAAAAGTGAGCTTGCAATGATACCAGTAATAATATGTGCAATAATGCCAATAATTTTTTTACATTATTATGATAGTGAAGAAAAAAAGTATTATGATAAGTATAAATAACCACATTGCAATATTCGCAATGTGGTTTTAATATGCATAATTTTAAATTTATGTAGTTATAAAAGAAAGTGCCTTAGTTTTAATACTTCATATTTTAATAAAAGCTCAAAGTTAATATAAATAATACTTCTGCAGAGGATTTACTTTCATTAATGAAACGATGGCGCATATTTTTAGGGATTCTTACAACATCTCCTTCTTCTAATAAAAAAATCTCATCTTCTAATTGCACATTAATCTTACCTTTAACAACAACAGCTATTTCTTCTTTATTATCATGTTGATAATGTGATTCAGTTGTTTTGGATTGTGGTTTTATTTCCATTTGTAAAACTTCCACATTTGTCTTCATAAAATCAGGTGTTAATAAGTCATAAACAATGTGTTCATTGTCTTGTCGATATATTTTTTCACGATTTTCTTTTTTTGAAATTAAAGATGAATAGTCAATATCATCAATAAATAACGTGAATAACGGTACACCTAATGTTTTAGCGATTATTTCTAAAACTTGTAAAGAAGGATTGCCAATACCTCTTTCTAGTTGACTGATCAATGATGTACTGATACCTGATTGTTTAGAGAATTCGCGGATGGTTAATTGATTCTTTTTTCTATAATTTGAAATTGTTAATCCAAGTTTTCTCATATTATTCTCCTGTTTATTATAATGTTTGTTAATAATCATTTGTTATAGCATAGTAAATTGACTGATTTTTGATATATTAACTTTCTTGTTTATTATAAAATATATTTGTTATAAATAGTAAACAAAGGGGTGTATTTATGAAAGTTATTAATATTCTTTTACTCTTTCTTGCGGTATTTATGGTTTCAACTTCAGCAATCTTTGTAAAATTGATTAATGTACCAGTGGAGGTATTGGCATTTTATCGATTATTCATTTCTTTTGTTGTGTTCGTCATGGTGATTTTATTTTCAAATAAATTAATTAATGAGTGCAAAATGTTGACTAAAAAGTCAAAAATACTAATGATTTTTAGTGGTATATTGCTCGCAATTCATTATTTATTGTGGTTTGAATCTTTAAAATATACATCTGTAGCGAGTTCAACTGTAATTGTCACTTTGCAACCTATTTTTGCTATGATAGGTGGCTTTCTATTTTTTAAGGAACGTTTTCAAATGGGGGCTATTTTAGGGGTTTTTGTTGCAATAATTGGTAGTATTATTATTAGTTATCATGACTTTAAAATAAGTGGTTTAGCATTTTATGGAGATATATTAGCACTTATTGCTGCATTAATTATTACGATTTATTTTTTTATAGGGCAACATGTAAGGATGAATACTAGTCTTGTTGTATATGCGACCGTGAGCTATGGTGCCAGTGCTTTATTTTTATTGTTTATCAATATAATGAAACAGAATAATTTGATTCATTATGATATACATACTTGGATGATCTTTTTTGGTTTAGCATTTTGTGCTTCTATCATTGGGCAAACACTTTTTAACTATTTACTTAAATATTTTAGTGCAACAGTCATTTCAATGACTATATTAGGTGAAGTAATCGGAACATGTATATTAAGTTATTTTATATTAAATGAATTTGCTACTTTATCTCAATTAATCGGTATTTTCTTAATTTTGATTGGACAAGTCTTATTTATTTTAGCTAACCGAGGTAATAGAAAAGTATAAGCTGTATATAATAGATAATGCTCAAATAAAAGAGAACTTTCAAAACTATGAATAATAGTTTTGAAAAAATAAAATATTAAAGGAGTAGAAAAGCAATGTACAAATTACCTGGCAATATTGAAGTAAAAGATTTAAAACTGCTTCAAAAAAAGGATTATACAGAAGTTTTTCAAGGAAGGTTAAACAATAAAGAAATAATTTTAAAGACATTTAAAAAGCACAATAATTATTATAGAGAAGTTAATAGTTTGAAGTCACTACAAAGTAAATTTCACTTTGTACCTCGATTAATGGAAAATAATAATTCTCAAGAAAGCATGTATTTCATTGAAGAAAAAATAGATGGTAAAAATTTATTGGATAATTTTCAAAAATTAAACCAAAATGAAAAAGAAGATGTTGTAAAAAAATCCGCTCAAGTATTAGGGATGTTAAATACTTGTTTAAATGAAAATGAACTCAAAGAGACAAATTTATGGAAATTTTATGATATGAATATAAATGAATACAAAGAATATGATTGGAAAAAATATTACTTAAAACAAATACAAATTTGGATATCGAATATTGATAAAGATAACATTGATATAGATTTATATAAATTATATGAAGAAATTGAAAATAAACTAAAGAAAGCGGATTCACTTTCGGAACACATTGGATTTATTCACCGTGATTATGGATTCAGAAATATATTAGTAAATAATGATAATGAAATCACAGGTGTTATTGATTTTGAACATGCTATGATTGGAGATATTTTATTTGATATAACAAAGATAATATTTAACGATTTAGACTTTATGGAAGATCAATATTTAGCAAATTTATTTATTAAAGAGTGGTCAAATCAATTAAATATTGTATTAGATGAAAGAAAAATGTGGTTATATCTAATGATTCAAGGTTTAGGGGTAGTTCAATGGGTAGACTCTCAAAAAATTCCTAGTAATAAAGTACTTAATGCCGAATTTAGAGAAAAAGGAATTAAAATTATAAAAGAGTCTATAAAGTATTTTGTGTTAGAAAATAAATTATAACGGTAGAATACAATAAATCCATATGAAGCTGTTAACTACGGCGATAAATAAAAAATATCACCGTAGATATTGAAACACCATAACCATCATATTCACCCAACCAATACCTGTTACTATATGTAATGGGTATTTTCTTGTATAATAAACAAGTGAATTATGGTATAGTATTTATTTGTATTTAAATATGTAACTTATGAAAATAAAAAGCATTTGAGGTGGCATGATGATTAAACCTTTAGTTGAAGAAAATCATCCAGTTTTACATAGAGAAGTGAAGGATGTAACGGTTTTTAACGATGATTTAAAAGTATTAATTCAAGATTTAGAAGATACTTTATTCCATCATGATGGTGTTGGGATTGCTGCACCGCAAATTGGTGTGGATTTAAAAGTTGCTTTAGTGGATATGGAGCAAGATGGCATTTTGCAATTAATTAATCCAAAGATCATTTCTTATTCTGATGAAACAGAAAGTGATGTTGAAGGATGTTTATCTATTCCAAATGTTTTTGGATTAGTGGATAGAAGTACGACGATTGTTATAAAGGCAAATGATTTAAAGGGTAATGATATTGAAATGACTGCACATGATGATATTGCACGTATTATTCAACATGAAGTGGATCATTTATATGGTCATTTGTTTACTGAAAAAATGACAAAACAATTAACTGAAGCAGAATTGGAGGAGATGTTCGGTGAAGAATAAAATTATTTTTATGGGAACGCCTGATTTTTCTGCACCTATTTTAAAAGCTGTACATGAAACATATGGTGTTGCTTTAGTAATCACGCAACCTGACAAACCTGTTGGTCGTAAGCGAGTATTAACGCCGCCTCCAGTCAAAAAACAAGCAGTAGAATTAGGTATTGAAGTGTATCAACCTGAATCGATGAGAAGTGATGAGGCTTTTGAATTTATTCAAAATGTTCAACCGGATTTAATCATCACAGCTGCATATGGACAAATCTTACCTAAACGTGTTTTAGATATCCCAAGACTTGGTTGTATTAATGTTCATGCGAGTATTTTACCGAAATATCGTGGTGGTGCACCGATTCATAAAGCAATTATTAATGGCGAATCTGAAAGTGGTGTCACAATTATGTACATGGCAGAGCAACTTGATGCGGGTAACATGATTGCACAAGAAAAAGTAGAGATTCTTGAAAATGATACGGTTGGTTTATTGCATGATAAACTAAGTGATTGTGGCGTGAAATTATTAATTGATACATTACCTTCTATATTTAATGGTACAAATGATAGTATTGAACAGAATCATGATGAAGCAACATTTGCATCTAATATTAGTCGTGATGAAGAGTTTGTTGATTTTAATAGAAGTACTGAAGATGTACATAACCAAATTAGAGGTTTATCGCCATGGCCAGTTGCTTATGCCACATTAGATGGTAAAAATATGAAGTTTTGGTTAAGTGAAAAAGGGACAGCTACTGGTACACCTGGTGAAATCATTGAAGTTACAAAAGATGCAATCGTTGTTGCAACAAAAGATGCATCTATTAAATTGTTAGAGATCCAACCTGCTGGAAAGAAACGCATGAAAGTACGCGATTATGTTGCAGGACTTCAATATGATCTAAAAGGGATGAAATTTAATGCAGAATAATGTGAGATATGTTGCCTTAGAGATATTGGATAAAGTGTTAACAGATGGTGGCTATAGCAATTTATTAATCAATGAAGCGATTAAAGAAAATCGTATTGATGAAGTCGATCGTGGTTTGTTAACTGAACTTGTTTATGGAACACTGCAGCATAAATTGACTTTAGAATTCTATATTGAGCCTTATATTAAGACTAATATAAAAGGTTGGATGAGAAGATTATTACTAATGAGTGTTTATCAAGCAGTTTATTTAAGTAAAGTGCCTGACCATGCCATTATTAATGAAGCGGTTGAGATTACTAAAAGACGTGGTTCTATTAGTGGTGCAAATACAATGAATGCGATCCTTCGTAATTTTCAACGTAACCCATTAAGAGATATAAATGAAATTAAAGATGACTTAAAGCGATTAAGTATCCAGACGAGTACACCTTTATGGTTAGTAAAGCATTGGAATACGCATTATAAATTTGATACGACAAAAGCAATTTGTCAATCCTTTTTAGAATATCCAGATACGACAGTACGCGTTAATGTGAGAAAAATTTCGATAGTAGATTGTATTGAACGTTTAAAGGATGAAGGATATAAAGTGAAACAATCTGAAATCGTACCAGAATGTTTAACGATTGTCGGTCAACCAATTGTACAAAGTGCTTTATTTAAACAAGGGTTTGTAAGTGTGCAAGATGCATCAAGTATGATGGTCGCTCAAGTATTAAATCCTCAACCAGGTGAAACGATTTTGGATACATGTAGTGCACCGGGTGGAAAAGCGTGTCATATCGCTGAAAAACTTGGTCCATCTGGTGAAGTGATCAGTCATGATGTGCATCCTCATAAAATTGACTTAATCCAATACAATATCAATCGATTAAGTTTAAGAAACATTAAGCCATCTGTACATGATGCAACTGAACCATTTGAAGGGTTATACGATAGAGTACTTGTAGATGCACCATGTTCCGGGTTTGGTGTTGCAAAAAGAAAACCAGAAATTAAATATGAAAAAACACCTAAAGATATTGATACATTATGGCCACTTCAATTGAAGATTTTAACGAATGCTTCAAAAGTCGTGAAACCTGGTGGACTTTTAGTCTATTCAACATGTACGATTGAACAGATGGAAAACGACAATGTGGTTTACTCATTTGTCAAAGCAAATCCAGAGTTTGAAATTGAACTGATTGATTTACCAGTCTTTGGACAAAGAAAAACATTACAAATTATGCCGCAAGATTTAAATTCTGATGGCTTTTATATTGCAAAATTAAGAAGGAAGGGTGAATAATAATGTCTTTAATCGAAAAAAAAGGTAAAAAGTTTTTGCCTAATTTTGAAAAACCCTCAATATATTCATTACAATTACACGAATTAAAAGACTGGTTAGCAGATAACAGCGAACCTGCATTTAGAGCAAAACAAATTTTTAATTGGTTATATGTTAAACGCGTAAATGATTTTGAGGAAATGACTAATTTATCTAAATCTTTACGTGAAAAGTTAGCACAATCTTTCGTGATGACTACTTTAAAGACTGTTGTTAAACAAGAAAGTAAAGATGGTACCATTAAATTTTTATTTGAATTACAAGACGGATACACGATTGAAACCGTATTAATGCGTCATGATTATGGTAATTCTGTTTGTGTAACGACGCAAGTAGGTTGTCGTATTGGGTGTACATTCTGTGCATCTACTTTAGGTGGATTAAAACGTAATTTAGAAGCTGGAGAAATCGTTGCTCAAGTATTAAATGTACAAAAAGCATTAGATTTAACGGAAGAACGTGTGAGTCACGTTGTTATCATGGGTATCGGTGAACCATTTGAAAACTATGAAGAAATGATGGATTTCTTAAAAATCATTAACCATAATGATGGATTAAACATTGGTGCGAGACATATTACCGTTTCAACAAGTGGTGTTATTCCTAGAATTTATGACTTTGCTGATGAAGAACTTCAAATTAACTTTGCGTTAAGTTTACATGCATCTAACGATGAATTACGTTCACGTTTAATGCCGATTAACCGTGCTTATAATTTAGATAAGTTGATGGAAGCGATCCGTTATTATGTTGATAAAACAGGTCGACGTATTTCATTTGAATATGGATTATTTGGTGGTGTAAACGATCAAATACCTCATGCAAGAGAACTTGCTAATTTAATTAAAGATATCAACTGTCACGTTAACTTAATTCCAGTGAACCATGTACCTGAACGTGATTATGTTCGTACCTCAAAGGAAGATATCTTTAAATTCGAAAAAGAATTAAAAAGATTAGGTATCAATGCTACAATTAGAAGAGAACATGGATCTGATATTGATGCAGCTTGTGGTCAATTAAGAGCCAAGGAAAGACAAGAAGAAACGAGGTAGTCTTTATGAAGGCACGTTTTTTTACAGATATTGGTCCAATCAGACAACGCAATGAAGATGATGGTGGTATTTTCTATAACCATACTGAGCAAAAATTATTAATTATTTGTGATGGTATGGGTGGTCATAATTCTGGAGATGTTGCAAGTAAATTTGTTACAGACAAATTAAGTAGTAGATTTATGGATGAAAACTATATAGAACTAGACCAAGCAGAAGCATGGTTAAGAACGAATATTTCTGATATCAATAGACAATTGTATGATATTGCGCATTTAGGTGATGAAAATCATGGTATGGGAACGACAATTGTTTGTGCAATTATGTATGAACATGAAGTCGTAATCGCAAATATTGGAGATTCAAGAGCATATTTTATTGAAGAACGTGATATGCGCCAGTTAACAAATGATCATACGTTTGTAAATCATCTTGTTATGGCTGGTGAACTCACTAAGGAAGAAGCAAAAGTACATCCACAACGTAATATGATTACAAAAGTTGTAGGTAGTGATAGAAGAATATTTCCAGATATCTTTAAATATGAATATGGACGATATGATTACATTGTATTATCAAGTGATGGCTTAACAGATTATGTTGATGAAGAGATTGTTCATCAAGAATTTTATAAGCATGATAATACTGAATCGATTGGTCAAGCTTTATTGAATTTGGCAATCGATGCAAATGCTCGAGATAATATTTCATTGATTATTGTCCCTATAAAAGGAGGCAATTAACATGCTCGGCACTGTAATTAGTGAACGTTATAAATTAATACGTTTTCTTGGTGGCGGTGGAATGAGTCATGTCTATTTGGCAGATGATATTATTTTAAATCGAAAAGTTGCTGTTAAAATTATCACCATTCCACCAGTTGATGTGGATCGTGCAGGGCAACGATTCGAAAGAGAAGTTCAAAATACAACAAGTTTATCACATCAAAATATCGTCAAAGTATTAGATGTCGATGAAGATGAACACCATTATTATTTGATAATGGAGTATATTGAAGGGCCAACTTTACACGAATACATTCGTGAAAAAGGAAAGCTGGATGTTGAAGAAGCAGTCTTATTTACTAAGCAATTAATACGTGGTATTGAGCATGCACATCAACATCGCATCATTCATCGAGACATAAAACCGCAAAATATTTTAATGACCAATGATAAAGAATTAAAAATTACAGACTTTGGTATTGCTCGCGCTTTGAGTGAAACTGCGATGACCCAAACGAATCATATTATGGGGAGTGTCCATTATCTTTCACCTGAGCAAGCTAAAGGTAAACCAACAGATGAAGCTTCAGATATTTATTCTATTGGCATTGTATTATTTGAAATGTTATCAGGGCACCCTCCATTTGAAGCGGAAACTGCTGTAGGTGTAGCGATTAAACATATACAAGATCCGTTACCATCAGTTCGTGATGAAAATCCGCTCGTGCCGCAAAGTTTGGAAAATGTCATCATAAAAGCAACGATGAAAGAGAAGTATAAACGTTATAGAACGACTGATGAAATGTATGATGATATCAACACTTGTTTGGATCAAGATAGAATTGATGAATCAAAATTAGTACACGAAGAAGATAAAACGAGGGTAATACCTGTCATTCAAGCTGATACGATACCAGTGGCACCTATTCAAGAAAAGCATTTAGAAAATAAATATCAAAAAATAGAAAATGAATCGCCTGAGGAAATCAAAGAAAATAAGCATAGTAAAAAAAGTAAAAAGCGATTTTTATTAATGATGACATCTTTATTGTTATTAATTGCATGTTTAGCAGGCTTTACTTATTGGCTGACTTTCGCACCTAAATATGCGCATATTCCTAAAATAGAAGGAGTAACCGTATCAGAAGCGGTAAGTTTACTTGAACAAGAAAACTTGAGAAAAGGTAAAGTAACTTATCAATATTCAGAAAAAATTGATTCTGGCATCATAATTAAGGCAACTCCTACAATGGGCACTAAAGTTAAAGAAATGACACCTGTAGATTTATTAGTTTCTAAAGGTGTGAAATTATTTAAAGTACGAGATTATGTTGGTAAAGATATCGATAAAGTAAAACCTGTTTTAGAAGAAATAGGTTTTGAAAATGTAAAAATTAAAGAAGAGTACAGCTTTGAGAAGAAAGGTTCTATAATTAAACAAAGTATTAAAGAGGGGCAAGAAGTGAATCCAAAGGATACTGCGATTACTTTAACAGTTTCTAAAGGTGTAGAAGAAATTTATGTCCCTGATTATACTGGACAATCTTTCTCTAAGGCAAAGTCTGAATTAGAAGCATTAGGGTTTGTTGTTAATGTTGTTTCTGAACAATATGATGATCATGTGAAAAAAGGTCATGTGATTGCACAAAACATCCGTAATATTAAATTTGCATATGGTTCAACGATTAACTTTGATATTTCAAAAGGTAAAGAAAAGAAAGATAGCAAAAAAGAAGATGAAAAAGTTAAAGAAGATAAAAAATATGCACAGACGGTAACGATTCCATATCGAAAAGAAAAAAGTGATTCATCAGAAACGCCAAGTGAACCAAATGAAAAACCATCACAACTTGTTGAGATTTATATAAAAGATAAGACCAATGATATTGGCACGATATATGAATCTTTTGAGACTACAGAGACAGTGAAGAAAAATATTATTTTAACCATTGAATCTGGTAAAACAGGCGCGTATATCATAAAAATAGATGGCAAAATATATGAGCAAGAACAAATAGATTATGATGAAATCAAATAAAAGAAAATCCGAATCAATGATTCGGATTTTCTTTTTGTATGCAATTAGAAACTCGTTTATAATAATGAAAAAGACTAGGAGGACAATATGCAGTATTATCAAATTTTTCAACAAGTTGTTGCTACTTTAAAAGAGAAAGCACAATTATTTGATCAACAATTATATAATGATTATTTACAAATATTTAAGCATTTACCCCCTCAAAATGATTTTACATTTACTCATATTATGATGGAATATATTTCAGATTTTAATATACCAGGAATATATTTTTACCAAAAACAAAAATATTATCCAGGATTTTTTGTTCAAAGATCGAATGATGTATTAGTAGTTACTGATGTAATCGATGATTTGCAATTTGTAATAGGTGATGAAATAACTTTAATGAGTCATGATTCGATACTTGAACTCAGTGAGCGTTATAAGAAACATTTCTATGAAAAGCACAATGAGTATCAAGATTGGTCATTTATTTTACAAAAACAAAAAGAAGTTAAAGTGAAAAGAGGAGACACATGTTATTCATTCGAATTAGGACAATATTTGTATCCTCAATCTCAATTAAGAAAAGTCGAACGAGAGACATTAAATTATCAAGTTTTTACTATATATAATCTTGATGAATTAGATTTTGATCAAGTCGCGGATATGTCATTACAACCATTGATATTAGATTTAAGACATGCATTTGGTACGAAAGCAATTTCTACACAGTTGTTAAGTAAAGTACATGAAATCATTAAGCAGCATACGATATTTATAATTCAAAGCCAATTTACTTGTGGGACTGCAGAAAAATTAATAGAAGTACTAAATAAATCTGATCAAGTCGTAACCCTTGGTCAACCGTCTTTTGGAATGGGCACAGAGTTTGTGCATCTAACAGTGGATCATTTTCATCTGGAATTACCATTAAATGAAGGGGAACCTATTGTCCCAGACATTGAATTAAATGCATTATATACGAATAAAGACAATTGTATGTTAGAAATCATCAATCGTTTAAAAACGATTTAAATGGGAATATAAATAATAATATATAACAGGGGGAATTTCTAATGTCTAAATTGAAAGAGTCTGGTTTTGATCATACATTAACTATGTTAAAAGAGGGTTATACTTACATTCCTAATCGTACTGAAAAGTACCAATCACCTATATTTTTCAATCGTGTATTAGGTGGAAAACCATGTGCAATTATTTCAGGTAAAGAAGCAGCGGAACTTTTCTATAATAATGATTTAATCGAACGTAAAGGCACAATGCCAAAACGTATCGTTAAAACGCTATTTGGGAAAGGTGCAATTCATACCACTACAGGGAAAGTGCATATTGATAGAAAAGCATTGTTTATGTCATTAATGACTGATGAAAACTTAAGTTTGCTACGTCAAATTACTAAAGATGCCTGGGAAAATGAAGTTGATTCATTAATCAAAGTGAATGAGGTTAATGTTTATAAAAAGTCTTCTGAAGTATTAACTAAAGTAGGCTTAAAATGGGCGGGTATTGAAGATACGCCTAAAAATATCGACAAGATTGCAAAAGAAATGGATTTAATGATAGATTCATTTGGTCAACTTGGAGGGGCTTATAAAGGTTATCGAGCAGCTCAAAAAGCAAGGGCAAATGTTGAAGCATATTTACAAAATCAAATTAAAAAAGTAAGAAAAGGAAAGTTAAAGCCTAGAGAAAATAGTGCATTATATGCATTTAGTCATTGGAAAGATATGAATAATAAACCAATGGATTTAGCATTATGTGCTGTAGATTTAATGAATGTTATACGTCCTTTAGTTGCAATCAATAGATTTGTGACTTACGGGGTTTTAGCAATTCATGAATTTAATGGAGAGAAAGATAAATTAAAATTTGGTACAGATGACTATGTTTATCAATTTGTACAAGAAGTAAGACGTTTCTATCCATTTGTACCTTATTTACCTGGTAAAGCTAAGAAAAAATTAACATTTGATAATCAGAAGATTAAAAAAGATCAGATGATTTTATTAGATGTATATGGTACATTGCATAATGAAAAATTATGGGAATATCCAAATAGATTTGATCCTACAAGATTTGAAAATTGGGATGGTAGTCCATTCGATTTAATTCCTCAAGGTGGTGGTGATTACCATACAAACCATCGCTGTGCAGGTGAATGGATGACGATTATTATTATGGAAGAAACAATGAAATTCTTTACTCGTACGATTTCATTTGAAGTACCGCCACAAGATTTTACTGTAGATTTAACAAAATTACCTGGAAAAGTAGCAAGCGGAATGAATATTCGTCAAGTTCAAGCATTAAATAATTAAATAAAATGGACTCGATATCAATATTGATATCGAGCCCTTTTTATTTAAAATACAATTTCGCCATCCCAAGCATCCATGCCACCATCAACATTGACAACTTTGTAGCCTGATGCTTCTAAAAACTGACAAGCTTTCATAGAACGCCCGCCAGCTTTACAAATAACATAATACTCTTCATCTTGATTTAAGCCTTGATACGTTTGATCTAAAGTTGAAAGTGCATATAACTTAGCATCTTCAATGTGTCCCATATTGTATTCATCTTGTTCACGGACATCAATAATTTTTATCGGTTCTTCTTGTTTAATTTTGTCTTTTAATTGCTGAATTGTTATTGTATTCATATAAGCCTCCAATTGATTTTTAATTATCATATCATATTCAATGATATGTTGGGTAATGATATAAACTGGGTTAATATTCATATATGTACACAGGTTTGTCATATCACTTTCAATAGAATTGTGATAGTATTATAAAGTTCTATAGAAATAAATTTTAATTTAAAAGGATGACTTAAAATATGAAATTTCCTAAAATAAATCGATTGAATATTTCCATGTGTTTAATCGCACTCGGCATTGTTTACGGAGATATCGGTACAAGTCCTTTATATGTAATGAAAGCCATCGTTTCAACGAATGGTGGTATGAATGAAATTAATGAAAATTACATATTAGGATGTTTATCTCTTGTCGTGTGGACGATTACGTTATTGACAACGATTAAATATGTCATGATATGTATGCGTGCTGACAACCATGGTGAGGGTGGTATTTTCAGTTTATATACTTTAGTACGCAAAAGGAAAAATTGGCTTTTAATACCTGCGATGGTTGGTGGTGCTGCATTATTAGCGGATGGTATTTTAACGCCTGCAGTAACGATTTCTGCTGCAGTTGAAGGGTTGCAAGAAATCCCTGCGTTCTACGATTCGTTTGCTTCAAATCAAAGAAATGTGATGATCATCGTCATTTTAATTATCACAATGATTTTCTTCTCTCAACGATTTGGTACTGCGAAGATTGGTCGTATTTTTGGCCCATTAATGTTGATTTGGTTTGGATTAATGGGTGTGTTTGGGACAATGCATTTATTGCAAGACTTAAGTGTATTAAGAGCATTAAACCCATATTATGCTGTGGAAATATTATTTAGTAAAGATAATAAAATGGGCTTACTGATTTTAGGTACTGTTTTCTTATCGACTACTGGTGCTGAAGCGCTTTATAGTGATATGGGACATGTCGGCAAAAAATCGATTTATTATACTTGGCCATTTGTAAAATTGATGTTGCTATTAAGTTACTTTGGGCAAGGTGCATGGGTCATTGCTAATATCGGAAAAGTTAAAAGCGAAAATGAAATCAACCCATTCTTTAACATTATGCCAGAATCGTTTATCATATTTGGCGTTATCATAGCGACAATAGCTGCAATTATTGCTTCACAAGCATTGATAACAGGTGCATATACTTTAGTTTCAGAAGCCATTCACTTAAAGTTTATGCCTAAGTTAGATATTAAATATCCTTCTCAAGAAAAAGGTCAAATGTACATTCCAACCGTCACATTTGTTATTTGGTTCTTATGTGTATTGGTTGTTTTATACTTTAAAACTTCAGTTCGTATGGAAGCGGCATACGGTCTAAGTATTACAGTGACAATGATGATGACTACGGTTTTATTATTGCACTATTTATTAAGCAAGAAAGTCAATATTTTAATTACAACTGTAATGATTGGATTTTTTATGTTACTTGAGTTCTCATTCTTCATTTCAAGTTTAGCTAAGTTTATGCATGGTGGTTATATTGCAGTTTTAATTTCAGTTATGATTATGGCAGTAATGGTTATTTGGTATTTTGGATATATCATCAAAAGTGAGCAAATGTTCGATGTAGAAATTAAGAAATACATTGGACAAATTTCAAACTTAAAACGTGATAGAACAATTCCAAAATTCGCTACAAATTTAGTTTATTTAACTACGAATAGTGAAATGCAGATGATAGAAAAGCAAGTTATTAAATCAATTCTTGATGGAAGACCAAAACGCGCTGATGTCTATTGGTTTGTTAATGTAGCCGTAAGTGATGATCCATATCAAGTTAATTATAAAATAGAAAACTTTGGAACAGATTCTATTTTCAAAGTTCAGTTAATATTAGGGTTTAGGGTTCACCAGAATGTTAATCAATATATTAAAGATATTGCAAGAGAATTAATCAAACGTAAAGAAATGAAAGAACAACATCGTGCATATGGTACGAATAATTTGAAAATATTAAGTGACTTTAGATTTGTTATTTTAAATGAAGAATTGCCTTTAGATGCAAAGTTAAAATGGTATGAACGTATTATTTTAGATTCTAAAATCTTTATAAAAAAATATACTGCTTCTCCTGTGAAGTGGTTTGAATTACCATCCAATGAAGTCATTTATGAAGTATTGCCTTTAACTTTACCTACTGTTAAAACAAGTAAAATCAGAAGATTACCAGAATAAATCATCTAAAACGAGGTTATGAATATGAAATTTAATCCAAATGTACAATGGGATAAGATATTTTATGGTCGAAAATTAATGGATCAAATTATAACAACCATTGAAACGAAAAATATTTTAAGTGGTGTTTATTTAAAGCGTTATTTATTCAGAGCAATGATGGCAGGATTTATTATTGCTAATATCGTTATGTTTTCGACGAGGATTCGAACTGATTTTGCAGATGCCTTTCCACCCGGTACGGTAAATTTACTTGCATCTTTTTGTTTTAGTTTTGCATTGGTATTGATTTTATTTACCAATTCAGAACTATTAACGAGTAACTTTATGTATTTTACAGTCGGTTTGTACTATAAAAAAATTAAACCGATGTATGCATCAAGAATATTTTTATTATGCTTTACAGGTAATGTACTAGGTGCAATTGTTTTATTTATGTTAGTAAGGCAATCCAGTATCGTAAATCCAGAAATGGCTGATTTACTATTAAAAATGACAAGTGTAAAATCAAATAGTGGGGCTTTAGATATATTTATCAAAGCGATTTTTGCAAACTTCTTTATAAATATTTCGGTTGTAATCGCAATGCAACTTGATGATATATTAGCGAGAATGTTTGTGATGATGTTTGGTGTAATGATCTTTGCATTTATGGGTTATGAACACGTTATTGCAAATGCTGCAATTTTTATTGGTGCTTTCTTTTATCATCCTGAAAGTGTCAATCTATTACTAGTCCTTAAAAATTTATTTTTCAGTTTTTGGGGTAATTACGTGGGTGGTGGATTGATTATCGGATTATTTTATGCATATTTGAATGATCACACTCATATAGAGGAAGACAAAGCAAATTATATAGAGGAGTAATTTATGAAAATTGGCCAAATTATAAAAGCTTTAAGTGGATTTTACTATGTAAAATACGAAAATGAAATTTATCAAACGAGAGCTAGAGGAAACTTTAGAAAAAAAGGTATTTCTCCTTTAGTAGGTGATTTTGTTCAATTCCAAATTGAAAATCAAACAGATGGATATATTCTTAATATTGAAGAGAGAAAAAATGCAATTGTCAGGCCAGCAGTGGCTAACGTTGATCGTGTAATCGTCGTAATGAGTGCTGTAGAGCCGAATTATAGTTTAAATTTAATTGATAAATTTTTAGTTAACGTCGAATCTTATCACATTGAACCCGTTTTATTAATTACAAAAAAAGATTTGGCAGATGAAGCATTAATTAATAAGATTGAATCTGATTTAGCATATTATAAAAAAATTGGATATGAAGTTCACTTTGTTTCAAATGAAGAAAGACAACATTTACAAAGTTTGGTTAAAGGGATTACAGTTTTGGCTGGCCAATCAGGTGTAGGTAAATCATCGTTTATTAATGCGATGATACCAGGTACGGATTTAAATACGGGTGTCATCAGTAATGCATTAAATCGTGGGAAACACACAACAAGACATGTTGAGTTAATTCCCGTGAATGAACATTATATAGCAGATACACCGGGTTTCAGTTCA
The DNA here is from genome assembly GCF_004117835.1 of Macrococcus sp. DPC7161. Taxonomy (GTDB): domain Bacteria; phylum Bacillota; class Bacilli; order Staphylococcales; family Staphylococcaceae; genus SDSC01. The sequence continues at coordinate 250,085 of NZ_SDSC01000001.1, forward strand.
TTGGAATTAACTGAAGTTGATAAATATTCTTTAAAAAATTGCTTTCCAGAGTTTAGACAAAATGAGACGCATTGTAAATTTAGAGAATGTCTACATATTAATGAACCTAAATGTGAAATTAAGCGTTTAGTTGAATCCGGTGAAATATTAAAGTCGAGGTATGAACATTATCAACAAATGTTTACGACGATTGAAAATACGAAGGAGAGATATTAATGGTAAAAGTAGCACCTAGTTTATTAAGTTGTGATTTTTTAAATCTTGGTAATGAAATTAAACGATTAGAAGAAGCGAATATTGATTATATTCACTTTGATGTTATGGATGGTGATTTTGTACCAAATATTTCATTTGCATTTCCAATTATCGATCAAATTAGAAAAGTAACAAACTTAACAATTGATACACATTTAATGGTATCCAATCCTGAACGTTATATTCAAAAATTTGCAGATGCGGGTAGTGATATCATAACAGTGCATGTAGAAGCTACAAAACATATTCATCGTGCAATACAACAAATCAAGGATTTAGAAATTAAGAGTGGTATTACATTAAATCCAGGAACACCGATTGAACAAATTATCCCAGTTTTACATATGGTTGATTTGGTTTTAGTAATGACTGTAAATCCTGGTTTTGGTGGCCAATTATTTATAAATGAATGTTTAGATAAAATTAAATTCTTAAAAGAATATAGAACGACTCACAACCTTGACTTTGAAATTGAAGTTGATGGTGGTGTAAACGAAGTAACGAGTAAATTATGTGTAGATGCAGGCGCTGATGTATTGGTTGCAGGATCATATTTCTTTAAACATGAAGATTATCATACACCAGTAAAGCAGTTGAGAGGTGAATAAATGAATTTACATGTATTATGTACAAATCATGAATTAAAACTCGATCTATTTGATCAATATCGTGAAGAAGATTGGATTGGTGTTGATAAAGGGACACTCATTTTATTACAAAATGACATTCGACCAATTGCTGCCTTTGGTGATTTTGATTCTTGTTCTGTAGACGAATTAGATTATATAAAAAGTAAAATTGAAATAGAACAATTGCCACCAGAAAAAAATGAAACAGATTTAGAAGTGGCGCTTCAATTTACGACACAACTTGGTTATCGCAAAGTTTTTATTCATGGCGCAACAGGCAAACGATTGGATCATTTTTTAGGGAATTTACAAACATTGCTACATCAAGATGTTTTGTTATCAGAAACAGAGTATTATATTGTAAATGAAGATAATACAATCTCAGTATTAACAACGGGGACACATATCATTGAAAAAGAATCAGATAAGCAATATGTTTCGTTTATGCCGATTAATGATGGTGTGAAAATCACGATTGAAGATTTAAAGTATAATGTCGAACAGTATGAGATTCGTTTTGGACTCACTAGAACGGTGTCTAATGAATTTGTCTCAGAAAGAGGAACTATAACAATTGAAAATGGTATGGTTTACATGATTCAAAGTAGAGCATAAAAAAAAGACCTTTCACACAAAGGTCTTTTTTGTATCTATATATTCAATTAAACGCGAGTCACTTTACCTGATTTTAATGCACGAGTTGAAACCCATACACGTTTTGGTTTACCGTCAACTAAGATTCTAACTTTTTGTAAGTTAGCATTCCAACGACGCTTGTTAGCGTTCATTGCGTGTGAACGGTTGTTACCTGTAACTGCTTTACGTCCAGTAACATAACATACTTTAGCCATGCTGAAATCCTCCTTTAATAGAATATAGAGATACACTTAACTTTACATACCATAGTAATTTATCATAAATTTTGAGGTTATGCAAGTTAATTCGATGGATTTATGAGATTGGTTTATAAAAAATATCGATTTTTAATTTACTTATTGATGATTACATATTACATTATATATGAAAAATAGGCGACGACCTCATTGGATTTTCATTAAAATTTTCATATTTACAAGACATTTCTTGTATTTCGTAATCATTATTGCGTATAATAATATGACGAATGTATTAAAAGGAGGTTTCATCATGACTTTAGAAATTAAAAATGAATTTGGTTCAATTGATATTTCAAGTGATGTGATTGCAACAATTGCTGGTGGTGCTGCTGTAGAATGCTACGGTATCATTGGTATGGCAAGTAAACATCAAGTGCGTGACCAAATTGCTGATATATTAGGTCGCGATAACTATTCTAAAGGTGTTATTGTAACAAACAATAATGGCACACTCGATGTAGATATGTATATTATCGTGGCTTATGGTACAAAAATTTCTGAAATAGCAAACAACGTACAATCAACTGTTAAATATACGTTAGAAAAAACATTAAACTTAACTGTAAATTCCGTGAACATCTATATTCAAGGTGTTCGTGTCATAAATTTGGATGATGAGGAATAGGGAGGATACATAAATGAAAACGATTGATGGCAAGCTATTTGCTGAAATGATTATTGCAGGAGCAAATAACTTATCTCAAAATGCAAATTATGTGGATTCATTAAACGTATTCCCAGTGCCAGATGGTGACACAGGGACGAATATGAATTTATCAATTACATCAGGTGCACAAGAAACAGAAAAGAATATTGAAGTACATATTGGTAATGTTGGTAAAGCTTTTTCTAAAGGTTTATTAATGGGTGCACGCGGAAACTCTGGTGTTATTTTATCGCAATTATTTAGAGGTTTTTCTAAATATATTGAAAATGAATCTGAAATTGATGCTTTAAAATTTGCTAAAGCTTTTAAAGCAGGTGTCAAAACAGCTTATAAAGCTGTTATGAAACCTGTAGAAGGTACGATCTTAACTGTTGCGCGTGAAGCAAGTGAAGGTGCGATGGAGATTGCTGAAAGTACAGATGATGTGATTGAAATCATGGAAGCAATCGTAAAGCATGGTAATGCTTCATTAAAACGTACACCAGATTTATTACCCGTTCTTAAAGAAGTCGGCGTAGTAGATAGTGGTGGACAAGGTCTTATGTTTGTATATGAAGGTTTTCTTGCAATCTTAAAAGGTGAAACGATTGCTAAACCTGTATCAGAAAAAGTAGATGATGACTTTATTAATGATGAACATGACTTCGGTGATGTTGTAAAAACAGAAGATATCGTTCCAGGTTTCTGTACTGAAATGATGGTACGATTCTTACCAGGTAAAAAACCATTTAACGAAGATCATTTCCGTGAAGATATGAGTCAATTTGGTGATTCATTATTAGTGATTTCAGATGATGAAATTGTTAAAACACACGTGCATTCTGAAACGCCAGGTGAAGTATTAACTTATGGTAGTCAATACGGTGAAATCATTAAAATAAAAATTGAAAATATGCGTGAACAACATAGAGAAGTATTACGTAAACGTGATGCGAAGAAAAATGAAATTAAAAAAGTAGACAAAGCAGTGATTACTATTTCAATGGGTGAAGGTATTACTGAATTGTTTAAATCTATCGGTGCGACACATGTTATCAGTGGTGGACAAACAATGAATCCATCAACTGAGGATATCGTAAAGGTCATTGAAGCAAGTGGATGTAAAGAAGCAATTATCTTACCGAACAACAAAAATATTATCATGGCAGCTGAACAAGCAGCAGATGTATTAGAAATTCCGGTAAAAGTTGTCGCATCAAAAACAATTCCTCAAGGCTTAGCGGCAATGTTATCGTACAGCACTGAACAATCTGTTGAAGAGAATTTTGAAAGTATGTCGAATGCATTATCAACAGTAAAATCAGGATCAATTACATATGCTGTTCGCGATACTTCTATTGATGGTGTAAATATTGAAAAAGGCGCATTCATGGGATTAAATGAAGGTAAAATAACAGTTAGTGATAAAGACCAACTTAAAGTGTGCCAAACTTTAATCTCAGAAATGATTGATGAAGACTCTGAAATCGTTACAATTATTAAAGGTGAAGATGCCACTTCTGAAATCGTTGACGCTTTAACTTCATATATTGAAACACATCATGAAGATGTTGAAGTTGAAATTCAAGATGGAAAACAACCGATTTACAGCTTTATGTTTTCTGTTGAATAAAAATTAAGTTATAATAAGGAAAACTACACATTGTTGTAGTTTTTTTTAATGCAAAAATGTTGTATATTATGGATGAGTCTTAGAAATATGCATTAGAAATATAACAATGGATTTAGAAAAGGGGAATTATCATGAAATATAGAAGTGTGTTTGATATTATTGGACCAATCATGGTTGGTCCATCATCTTCACATACAGCTGGCGCAGTTCGTATCGGATTGGTAGCAAGAGATTTATTTGGTTCAACACCGAAACAAGCTGATATCTACTTATATGGCTCATTTATGGAAACATATAAAGGTCATGGAACAGATGTAGCCTTAGTAGGAGGATTGATGGGATTTGATACAGATGATCCGCGTATTCCAGATGCATTAACAATTGCGAAAGATAGTGGAATGACGATTAATTTTATTGAAATGGATGAAGAAAGAAGTCATCCAAATACAGCTATCATTCATATGGTTGATGGTGAAAAAGAATTAACGATTGAGGGTATTTCAATTGGTGGTGGGAAAATTGAAATAGTTGCACTCAATGGTTTCTCAATTGCAATTTCTGGGAATTACCCCGCATTACTTGTATTCCATCAAGATACTTTTGGTACAATCGCAAAAGTGACACAAATTATTGGAGAACATGAAATTAACGTTGGACAAATGCAAGTTGCACGTAAAGAACGTGGAGAACTTGCATTAATGACATGTGAATTGGATGATTCTATAAATGAGGAAGTCATTCAACAAATTCAAGCATGTGATGGTGTTGTTACAGTTACGTTAATGTCAGAAGCTTAGGGGGCGCAATATGTTTAAAAGTGTAGAAGAGTTAATATTAATATGTGAACGCGATCAAAAAGCGATTGCAGATATCATGATAGAACAAGAGATGGAAGTTTCAGGTTTATCGCGTGAAGCAGTCATGGCGAAAATGGAACAAAATTTAGTAGTAATGGAACGTGCTGTTGAAAAAGGATTGAATGGTGTAAGTAGTCCAACTGGTTTAACAGGAATGGATGCTGTAAAAATTAGAAAATATATAGAAAGTGGTAAAAGTTTAAGTGGAGACTTGGTTTTAAATGCTGTATCAAAGGCTGTAGCTACGAATGAAGTCAATGCGGCAATGGGATTAATTTGTGCAACACCTACTGCCGGTAGTGCAGGAGTTGTGCCAGGCGTATTATTTGGTATTAAAGATAAATTAAATCCTTCACGTGAAGATATGGTACGCTTTTTATTTACAACAGGCGCATTTGGTTTTGTAGTTGCGAATAATGCATCGATTTCTGGTGCAGCAGGTGGATGTCAAGCTGAAGTTGGTAGTGCAGCGGCAATGGCTGCAGCTGCTGTCGTTGAAATGGCTGGTGGAAGCCCTAGAATGAGTGCAAATGCTTTTAGTATTTGCTTGAAAAATATGTTAGGTTTAGTTTGTGATCCGGTTGCTGGTTTAGTTGAAGTACCTTGTGTTAAACGTAATGCTGCAGGGGCATCAAATGCGATTATTTCAGCAGATATGGCGCTTGCTGGTGTTGAAAGTCGTATACCTACAGATGAAGTAATTGAAGCAATGTATAAAATTGGTCAAACAATGCCTAGTGCATTACGTGAAACTGGCCGAGGTGGCTTAGCTGGTACTAAGACTGGCCAAGAAATGAAGGCAAGAATTTTTGGAACAAAATAAACTGACTTTAATTCATTCTGAACATCCGTTATCTGATTTAAAAGGTGTTGGTCCTAAATCAATAGGTTATTTAAATGAATTAGGTATTTATTCAATTGAAGATATATTATTAAAGTTACCTTACGCTTATGATGATGAAACTGCGATGGATATTCATTCTGTTTCAGATGGCGAAAAAGTTACTTTAATTGGAGAAGTATATACACCACCAAGCATTGCACACTTTGGAAGAAAAAAATCCAAAATATCATTTCATATGATGGTAAATGAAGTGGCTGTTAGAGTCGAATTTTTTAATCAATTATATATTAAGCAACATATTGAAATCGGTGCCCTAGTAAAAATTACAGGTAAGTTTAATTTAAAAAAACAAATATTATCAGGAACTAAATTTCAAAAAGTATCGGTTGATCTAGATGTAAATCAACCGATTTTTCAGCCTAAATATAGTCTAAAAGGTCTGATTAAAAATGCAACTTATAAAAAAATGGTACATGATGCATTAAATAAGGCAATCGTACATCCGTTATTGCCAGTTGAATTAAAAGAAAAATATAAACTTTGGGACTTGGATCAATGTTTAGCTATTTTACATCAGCCAACCAATAATGTAGATTTAAAACAAGCAAGACGATCATTTGCGTTCATTGAATTATTTTTGTTTCAACTTAAGATGCGTTTATTACATAAAAAAGAACATGGTGTTCAAATAAGAAGTAAAATTAATTATAATATCGATGAAGTAAAACAATTTATTAAAACGTTGCCGTTTGAGTTGACGGATGCTCAAAAGCAAGTTGTGAATGAAATATTTCGTGACATGCATAGTGATATGAGAATGAATCGTTTACTACAAGGGGATGTCGGTTCTGGTAAAACTGTTGTAGCTGCGATTTGTATGTATGCACTAAAGACTTGTGGATTACAAAGTGCTTTAATGGTGCCAACTGAAATATTAGCAGAACAACATGCAACGAGTTTATCAGAATTATTTGGTGATCGTGCCAATATTGCCTTATTAACGAGTTCTGTTAAAGGTAAAAAAAGAGCTTTAATACTTGAGCAACTAGTCCAAGGTGAAATTGATATATTGGTTGGTACACATGCTTTAATCAGTGATCCAATTGTTTTTAAAGATTTAAGATTGGTGATTACGGATGAGCAACATCGATTTGGTGTTAATCAAAGAAAGTTACTACGTGAAAAAGGTCCAGATAGTAATGTTTTGTTTATGACAGCAACACCTATCCCAAGGACGCTAGCCATTTCTGTGTTTGGCGAAATGGACGTTTCTATGATTAAACATATGCCAAAAGGGAGAAAACCAATCATTACGACATGGGCAAAACATCAAGAAATTGAATCTATTATTCAAATGGCAAAGGTTGAAATCAGTAAAGGAAGACAAATGTATGTGATTTGTCCCTTAATAGAAGCTTCTGAAAAATTAGATGTTCAAAATGCAGTTGAGATTTATGAATATTATCAACAACGCTTTGGAAATGAACGCGTAGGATTATTACATGGTAAAATGAAACCCATTGAAAAAGATGCTATAATGATGCAATTTGCCAATCATGAATTGGATATTTTAGTTTCTACTACAGTTGTTGAAGTCGGTGTGAATGTTCCTAATGCCACATTAATGGCCATATATGATGCGGATCGTTTTGGATTATCTACATTACATCAACTTAGAGGTCGTGTGGGACGAAGTGAACATCAAAGTTATTGTGTATTGATCAGTAATCCGGAAAGTGAAACAGGTATTGAACGTATGAACATTATGACCAGCACAACCGATGGCTTTGTATTAAGTGAAAAGGATTTAGAAATGCGTGGTCCTGGTGATTTCTTTGGTGTTAAACAAAGTGGACTTCCAGATTTTAAAGTTGCCAATATTGTCGAAGATTACCGAATGTTAGAAGTTGCCAGAGATGAGGCAAGTAGTTTAATATTAAATGGTGCAATAGATTTAGAAGAAAATAAGATTTTAAAACAGCATATATTAAACGATATTGTAGCTTATCAAACAAACTAAGAGGTGAAAGATGAAGACAATTATTTTAAGAACGGTAGGTGTATTGCTTATCGCCGCGGCATTAGTGATGTTCTTTTGGCAAAATATTCGTGAGTATTTTACGGATATTGTTAACGATAAGATCATTGCTGCTTACGAAAAGAAAGAAGATCCAAAAGTCAACGAAATTGAAAAGTGGATTACTAAAACTGAACCAGAAAAATTAAAATTAAAGAAAAACATGCTTGGATATTTAAAAATTCCGGCAGCTAAAATAAATGAACCATTATTAAAAGGACCTGCAACACAAATCAATTTGAAAAATGGTGTTTCTTTAGTTGAGCAAGGGGAAACTTTAAAAGAACAAAATATCTCGATTGCCGGACACCGAGTTGAAGGTGCGGGAATTCGCTTTAATTATTTAGATCGAGCAAAAATTGGTGATAAAGTACAAATTGTTACAAACGATGGTACTAAATCTTATAAAATATATAAAATATTCCAAGTAAAACCTACTGAAGTTGGTGTTTTGGATGAACACAAAGGAAAACCACAAGAATTAACTTTAATTACTTGTGATAGTTACAATCCTGAAACTTTATTGTTTGAAAAACGTATGATTGTAAAAGCAAAGATAATAAAAAAAGCATCATAAAATAGTATTACTAATCTTGAAGAGATTGGGACATATCTGTCTCAATCTCTTTTTTGTTGCTTGTAATACTAGGAATATGATACTATATACTAGTATTAGCACCAACTACTAAAAGGGTAGGATTATGATGAAAAAATTAACTAAAAATGAAAGACAACAAGCTTTATTAGATAAACTTAAAGAAGATCCATTTTTAACGGACGAGGCGTTAAGTGCATATTTTAAAGTCAGCATTCAAACGATTCGATTGGATCGACTTGAAAAAAATATTCCTGAATTAAGAGAGCGTATAAAAGATGCTGCTGTCATGAAATTAGATGAAGTAAAGGCACTACCAATGGATGAAATTATTGGTGAAATTATCGACTTACAATTAGATAAAGTGGCAATTTCAATTTTGGATATTACTGAAGATCATGTATTTGATCGTAATCACATCGCCAGAGGACATTTTTTATTTGCACAAGCCAATTCACTTTGCGTTGCAATCATGAATGATGATTTTGCACTGACTGCCAAAAGTGAAGTGACATTTGTTAAACCAGTTAAACTTGGTGATAGAGTCATTACAAAAGCAGAATTAATATCAAAAGGTAATCACCGTGCATTGATTAATGTTATGAGTACTGTTAAACAAAAAATCGTATTTAAAGGAACTTTTGAAATGTTTTATCAAAGTGAGGATGAAAAAAATGGTTAAAATAGCTGTAGATTTAATGGGTGGCGACGATGCCCCACAAATCGTGATAGAAGGTATTAAACAATTTACAAATGAATTTAAAGATGTTGAAATTTTGGTTTTTGGTGATGAAAAATATAATCAGTTTGATCAACCGAATGTTCATTTTCAACATTGTACTGAGCAAATAACGATGGAAGATGAACCTGTACGTTCAATTAGAAGGAAAAAAGATGCATCTATGGTTAAAATGGCTGAAGCTGTAAAAAATGGTGATGCGGATGCATGTGTTTCTGCTGGCAATACTGGTGCATTAATGAGTGCAGGATTATTTATTGTAGGACGCATTAAAGGTATCGAAAGACCAGCACTAGGTATTGTAATGCCTACAATAGATGATAAAGGTTTTTTATTATTAGATATGGGTGCTAACGCTGATAGTAAGCCTGAGCATTTACATCAATATGCTTTAATGGGCAATATATATTCTAAGGCGATTCGTAACATTAGTAATCCTTCAATTGGTCTTATTAATATTGGGACAGAAGAGAAAAAAGGTAATGCATTAACGAAAGAGACCTATCAATTGCTATCATCTGACACAACATTAAACTTTGTTGGTAATATTGAACCTAAAACATTATTAACAGAGTCAAGTGATGTTGTGATTTGTGATGGCTTTACAGGTAATATTGTCTTAAAAACTTTAGAAGGTACTGCAAAAAGTATTTTCAAAATGTTAAAAACGACTTTAACTGCCAATACTAAAAATAAAATTGCTGCTGGCATATTAAAGAAAGATTTATCAGGATTAAAAGATAAAATGGATGCATCTGAATATGGTGGGGCAATGTTATTTGGTGTGAATGGTGTTGTGATTAAGGCACATGGTTCATCAGACAGTCGCGCATTTTATAATGCATTAAAGCAAGCTAAAAAAATAGCAGAAGAAAGCGTTGTTGAAACATTAACAAAAGAGGTGTCTCATATTGAGTAAAGTTTTAATGTTTCCTGGTCAAGGTGCCCAGTTTGTCGGCATGGCCAAGGACTTATATGAAGAAGAATCTTATCAAGCCCAGTTAAATAACCTCCAATCACAATTAAACCAAGAATTATTATCTTTAATGTTTGAAGGACCATTAGAAACATTGTCAGAAACAAAAAATACACAACCAGCCATTGTAATGCATGCATGTAGTATTTTAGAAAATCATTCTATTGATGCTGATTTTGTTTTAGGTCATAGTTTAGGTGAATATATTGCATTAGTTGCAAGTGGTGTGATTTCATCAGAAGATGCTGTCAAAATTACTAGAAGACGTGGTGAATTGATGCAAAATGCATATCCTGTTGGTATCGGCGCAATGGCCGCTATTATGGGGACATCGCGTGAAACTATTGAAAAAGCATTAAAGCAAGTTTCTAATGATCAAATTCAGCTTGAAATTGCTAATATTAATGCACCAGGTCAAATTGTTGTTAGTGGCCATAAAGCAGCATTAGACCAGTTAATTGAACAAAAAAGTGCATTAAATATTAAAAAGATTATTCCTTTAAATGTGAGTGGCCCATTTCACTCTTCATTAATGAAAATTATCGCTGATGATTTTAGAACCTTTTTAGATCAATTTTCATTCAATGAGCCTAATATGCCGGTTATTCAAAATGTATCAGCTTTGCCAAGTAATTCTGTAGAAAAAATTAAAGATTTATTAGTTAAACAGCTTTACGGTACTGTTGAATTTGAGGCTTCTATTGAATATTTACTTAATCAAGGAGCGACTACGTTTATTGAAATCGGACCTGGTAAAGTTTTAAATGGTTTAGTGAAAAAAATAGCGAAAGAAAATGGGAAATCGGTAGAAATACAAAGTGTTTCTTCGCTAGAGGAAATAAGGAGTGTTTTAAATGACTAAAATTGCTTTAGTAACTGGAGCATCAAGAGGTATTGGAAAAGCGATTGCTTTAAAACTTGCACAAGATGGTCATCATGTCGTAGTCAACTACTCAGGTAATGTTGAAAAAGCGAATGAAGTAGTAGAAGAAATAATAAAGATGGGACAACAAGCTATCGCTTTGCAATGTGATGTCAGTGACCATGAAGCAGTTAAATCAATGATTAAACAAGTGATTGAACATTTTGGTGCAATTGATATTATTGTTAATAATGCAGGGATTACTAAAGATACATTGATGATGCGAATGAAACCAGAAGACTTTAAATCTGTTATTGATACGAATTTATTAGGAGTATTTAACGTTGTACAGGCGTCAACGAGACAGTTATTAAAACAAAAATCTGGGAAAATCATTAATTTAAGTAGTATCGTCGGAAGTATTGGTAATGCAGGACAAGCTAATTATGTTGCAAGTAAAGCGGGTGTAGAAGGATTAACGAAGACGTTTGCAAGAGAACTTGCAAGTAGAGGAATTACAGTGAATGCTGTAGCACCTGGATTTATCGTATCAGATATGACAGATAAATTATCTGAAGATATAAAGTCTGGTATGTTAAGTCAAATCCCATTAAATCATTTCGGTGCACCTGAAGATATCGCAAATGTCGTTTCATTTTTAGCGAGTGAACAAGCAAACTATATAACAGGACAAACAATCCATGTAAATGGTGGTATGTATATGCATTAAATTGTACAATAAATATAAGTATTTTAAGGAGGTGAATATAATGGAAAACTTCGACAAAGTAAAAGATATTATCGTTGACCGTTTAGGTGTTGACGCTGATAAAGTGACAGCTGAAGCTTCTTTTAAAGATGATTTAGGTGCTGACTCTTTAGATATCGCTGAATTAGTAATGGAATTAGAAGACGAATTTGATATGGAAATTTCTGATGAAGATGCTGAAAAAATCAACACTGTTGGTGACGCAGTTAAGTATATCGAATCATTAAACAAATAATTGTCTTATCATTTTTAGAAGTAGGTTTAACCTGCTTCTTTTTTTATATGTTCGATATAGATTTTACTTTTGTTTACTATGGAATTAACGTAAAATAAAGAGATGGATATATGGAGGTGAAATAATGACGAGACATGAACAAATTATTAATAAATATCAAATAAAATTAAATGAAAAATTGGCAGCGTTAAACATTCAACCAAATCAAACAGCAATATATATTCAAGCGTTTTCTCATTCAAGTTTTATCAATGATTTTAAACTTGAAAAAGGCACTGATAATGAACGTTTAGAGTTTCTTGGAGATGCGGTGTTAGAATTGGTGGTATCACAATATTTATATCGTAATTATCCTGATTTGCCTGAAGGGAAATTAACGAAATTACGTGCATCAATTGTATGTGAGCCTTCACTTGTGACATTTGCTCAATTGTTAAATTTCGATCAAATGATTTTACTTGGTCGTGGGGAAGAGAAAACAGGGGGTCGAAAAAGACCGTCTTTAATCGCTGACGTTTTTGAAGCATTTGTTGGTGCGCTTTATTTAGATCAAGGTATGGATGCCATTCATGCTTTTTTTAATCAATTTATTTTTCCAAATATCACGAATGAAGTGTTAGAAGGTATTTTGGACTATAAAACACATTTACAAGAATTGATTCATAAAGAAAGTAAAGTACAAGTCGATTACATTTTGATCGACGAATCTGGTCCAGCTCATTTTAAATCATTTACATCACAAGTAAAAATCGGAGATGAAATTTGTGGTGAAGGGACTGGTCGTACTAAAAAAGAGTCAGAGCAAAGTGCGGCCAAAAATGCATTAAAACTTTTATTAGGGGAGTAATATGGTTTATTTAAAATTAGTAGAAGCGAAAGGATTTAAATCTTTTGCAGATAAAACAATCGTAAAATTTGATACTGGTGTTACAGCGATTGTTGGACCTAATGGCTCTGGTAAAAGTAATATTACTGATGCAATTAAATGGGTATTAGGAGAACAATCAGCTAAAAGTTTGCGTGGATCGAAAATGGAAGATGTTATTTTCTCTGGTGCAAAAAATAAAGAGTCGATGAATTTTTGTGAAGTTGCACTGGTATTAGATAATTCCGCTAAAAAATTGCAATTAGACCATGAAACGATTGAAATTAAACGTAAACTTTATCGTTCAGGTGATAGTGAGTTTTATATTAATCAACAAAAAGTTAGGCTAAAAGACATTACAGAACTATTTTTAGATTCTGGATTAGGTAAGGATGCATTTAGTATTATCTCTCAAGGTAAAGTTGATGAGATATTAAATGCAAAGCCTGAAGATAGACGACATTTGATAGAAGAAGCAGCAGGAGTTTTAAAGTATAAAAAAAGAAAAAAAGAAACAGTTGAACGATTAGACGAAACGATGAGTAATTTAAATCGTGTGCACGATATAATATACGATTTAAAAGGTCGTCTGGAACCATTAGAAATTGAAGCAAGTATTGCAAAAGAGTACTTATCATTGGTAGAAGAAATGAAAGATGCCGATATACAAGTAACTGCACATGAGATTGAAGTAGGTTCAAAGCGATTTGAAACCATTCAGTCTGAAATTCAATCATTTACGGAACTTGCTCATATAAAAAAAGATAAAGCAACGGTTGTGGATTCAAAAGTGAGTCAATTAAAGACATCTCGAAACGAAACATCTTTAGCTTTAGAAGAAGCTCAACAACAATTTTTGAATTTAACAGAACAAATGGAGAGAAAAACAGGTGAAATCAATGTAAAAAAGGAAAGATTGAATCACATGTTAACTTCTAATGAAGCGTCAAAGTCTCAAATTGATAAATTAAATCGTCAATATAATGCATTGAATGAAACACATCAAACATTATTGTCACAATATGAGGCACTCAATAGCAATTTAAAGTCTCTAAAACAGCAATTAAAAATGTTAAACCAGCCATCTGAGCATTCCGAAGCATCAATTGTAGAAGCAATAGAGCAAACAAGAAATGAATATTTTGATATTTATGGCCAAAAGACAGCTTTATTAAATGAAATTAAAACTTTGGAATGGCAGATTGAACAATTCGAAAAAGAAGCGGCCAATAAGCGTGAACATCAAGCAGATATTAGTCAAAATTTTAAAGAAAAACAAATTGAATTTGATCAATTGAATCATGAAATTGAATCAATCACAAAAAAACAAGACACTAAACGAGCGGAATATAAATATTTACTTCAAAATGCAGATCAATTAAAGCAACAATATAAAACAACTGAAGAAAAGTATTATCAAGCTTTGAAGTTTATAGAACAATTAAAGTTGAAGCAAAATCGACTTGAACAGGTTCAAAATGAATTTCAAGGTTATTACACAGGTGTACGTAATCTATTAAAAGAAAAACACCAATTAAAAGGCATTCATAATGCTGTTTTAGAATTAATTCATATTGATACGAAGTATGCCGAAAGTTTAGAAGTAGCTTTAGGTGGCAGTTTACAGCATATCGTTGTAGATGATGAAGTCAGTGGTAGAAATGCGATTCGTTTTTTAAATGAAAAGAAATTAGGACGTGCAACATTTTTACCTTTAACCGTTATCAAGCCAAGAAAGTTACCAATAGAAGTTTTAGAAAAAATAAAAAATCATCCGGGTTATATTGATGTTTTAGCACAATTAATTCAATCTAGTGACACTTACCGTTCGATCGTTGAAAATTTAGCAGGTACGACGATTATTTGTAATACACTTAAAGATGCTAATGAAATTGCCAGATTAATTCAATATAAATATCGTATCGTGACGTTAGATGGTAATATTGTTAATCCTGGTGGTTCAATGAGTGGTGGTAGTAAAGTTAAAGGTTCTAATCTTCTAAAACAACGTGAAGAACTTCAAGATGTAGTGAAGAAACTTTCAACTTTTGAAAAACAAACGCAATCAATTGAATCAGAGCTTCAAACATTAAAACAAGATTTAACCGAAACAGAATTCCAATTAAGTCAATCACAACGTGAAGGTGAATCATATAGAGATCAAATTTATGATTTGAATCAACAACTAAGCAAAGTAGAACTAGAATTAAATCAAATGAAGCAACAAAATGCATCATTTGCCCAGTTTGAGCAAGAGAAGGCATTGCATTTTGAAAATCAACAAACATTAAATAAATTGAATTCAAAAGTCAGTACATTTGATAATCAATTGAGTGAATGTGATGAACGCATTGTAGCACTGACAGAACAACAAAAAATGAGTCAAGTAGCTGAAAAAGATTTAAACAATCAAAAATATCAATTGAATAATGAAATCAATATTCTTAATGAGCGTTTACAACATTTAAACCAACAAAAATCATCCCAACAAAATCGTTTACAAGAAATTAAAGATGAAATTCAAATGATTCAATCTGAAGATAAAGTACAATTAGTAGATAATTTAAAAGAAACAATAGCTTCTGAGTCTAAAGAAGTTGTAACATTAACTGAAGAAAAGGCTGTGTTAGAAGAGACTATTCTATCTAATAAATCGACACTAGCTCAACTGCAAAATGATATTGAAGAAAAAGAAAAACAATATAATGAACTGATGAGACAAATGACGAATATTGAAACGGGTATTGGTGAGTTAAAGTCAGAATACAGTAAATTAGATGTACAACTGGAAAATAAAATGACTCATTTGAGTGAAACATATCAACATACGTTTGAATCAGCATTACAATATATTCAAAATGAGTTAAAAGTAATAGATTTATCTAATATTGATTTTAAACACTTAAAACAACGTGTTAAGTTAACAAGACTTGCGATTGATGAATTAGGTAATGTCAATTTAAATGCCATTGATCAATTTAAAGAAGTGCAAGAACGTTTTGAATTTTTATCTAGTCAAGAAACGGACTTATTATCGGCGAAGGCAAACTTAGAAGCGATTATTAAAGAAATGGATGAAACCGTTACTGAAAAATTTATGAACACATTTAACCAAGTTTCTGAGACGTTTAAAA
The DNA here is from genome assembly GCF_004117835.1 of Macrococcus sp. DPC7161. GTDB lineage: Bacteria > Bacillota > Bacilli > Staphylococcales > Staphylococcaceae > SDSC01. The sequence continues at coordinate 266,097 of NZ_SDSC01000001.1, forward strand.
CGATCTTCAAATCGCTATTTGGTGGCGGACATGGTGAAATTGTTTTGAATTCAAATGATTATTTAAATGCTGGTATTGATATATTTGTAGAACCTCCAGGTAAGAAAAGACAAAATCTCTCATTACTATCAGGTGGTGAACGTGCATTAACGGCAATCGTATTATTATTCTCAATATTAAAAGCAAGAAGTGCACCGTTTGTTATTTTAGATGAGGTGGAAGCAGCACTGGATGAAGCAAATGTATTACGATTTGCGAAGTATTTAAATACATTAAAGCAAGACACACAATTTATTGTTATTACGCATCGTAAAGGAACGATGGAGCAAAGTGATCGTTTGTATGGTGTAACAATGCAAAATAGTGGTATTTCAAAACTATTAAGCGTGAATTTAAAAGAATTGAATGATGAAAAAGTAAAGGAGCTGACAGAATGAGCTTTTTTAAGAAATTAAGAAATCGTTTTAGTCAAAAAGAAGAAAACTTTGAACCTTTAAATGAGGATTTAAACGAATTAAAAAGTGAGCCAGATCAATCGGAAGTCGTTAAACCTGAAGTAAAGCCAGCAGCACAACCTGCAAAAAAACAAAATGATTGGTCTTTTGATTTTGATGATGATGATTTAATGTCTATCGAAGAATTTGAGGCATTAGAAGCACAGCAAATTGGTGCTAAATTCCGTGATGGATTAGAAAAATCACGCGAGAATTTCCAAAATCGATTAAATGATTTGTTAGCAACATACAGAAAAGTTGATGAAGATTTCTTTGAAGCTTTAGAAGAAATGTTAATTCAAGCTGACGTTGGATTTAATACAGTGATGGATTTAGTGGAATCATTACGTATGGAAGCAAAACGTCAAAACATTACTGAAACGAGTGATTTAAGAGAAGTAATCGTTGAAAAAATTGTTGAAATATATGAACAAGAAGATGATAAACTTCAAGAAATGAATATTCAAGAAGGTGAATTAACGGTTATCTTAATGGTAGGTGTCAACGGTGTAGGTAAAACTACAACGATAGGTAAACTTGCGCACCGTTACAAAGCGCAAGGTAAAACTGTAATGCTTGCCGCGGGTGATACTTTCCGTGCTGGTGCGATTGATCAATTACAAGTTTGGGGAGACCGTGTTGGTGTAGAAGTGATCAAACAAAAAGAAGGATCTGATCCAGCAGCTGTAATGTACGATGCAGTCAATGCTGCTAAAAATAAAGGTGTTGATATTTTAATTTGTGATACAGCTGGACGTTTACAAAATAAAGCAAACTTAATGAACGAATTAGAAAAAGTTAAAAAAGTTTTATCTAAAGCGATTCCGAATGCACCACATGAAGTATTACTTGCTTTAGATGCAACAACAGGTCAAAATGCATTAGTCCAAGCAAAAGCATTTAAAGAAGTGACAGATGTAACTGGTATTGTATTAACAAAATTAGATGGTACTGCAAAAGGTGGTATCGTATTAGCAATTAGAAACGAATTACATATACCTGTAAAGTTTGTTGGTCTTGGTGAAAAATTAGACGATTTACAACCGTTCGATGCAGAAAGTTACGTATACGGATTATTTGCTGACATGATTGAGTCTTCAGAACAAGTAGAAACTCCTGAAGTGGATGAGAGTGAACAAAAAGATGCGTAATGGTCATGAACTTGATAAAACAATGAGAATGAATTACTTATTTGACTTTTATCAATGTCTTTTAACAGATAAACAAAAAAATTATTTAGAACGTTATTACCTTTTAGATGAAAGTTTATCTGAAATTGCAGAATCAAAAGATGTGTCAAGACAAGCTGTGTATGATAATATTAAACGAACTGATGAATTGTTAGAGGACTATGAAAGTAAGTTAAAGTTGTTTCAAAATTTTGAACAACGTCAACAAATTATGAATCAACTAAAGCAGCAAGTGAATGCTTTGGAAACAACGATACACCCGAGTATTATTGACAATTTTAATCAATTAATTGAATCTCTGGAAAGTATCGAATAGGAGGATATTATGGCATTTGAAGGATTATCAGACAGACTACAAGCCACGATGCAAAAGATTCGTGGTAAGGGTAAAGTCACTGAACAAGATATAAAAATGATGATGCGAGAAGTGCGTCTTGCTTTATTAGAAGCCGACGTCAACTTTAAAGTAGTTAAATCATTTGTACAAACGGTATCTGAACGTGCTTTAGGTAGTGATGTGATGGAATCATTAACACCTGGGCAACAAGTCATTAAGATTGTTCAAGAAGAATTAACAACATTAATGGGTTCAGAAAACACAAGTATTAATATGAATAAAAAGCCACCAACAGTTGTGATGATGGTTGGTTTACAAGGGGCAGGTAAAACAACGACGGCTGGAAAACTTGCACTTTTAATGCGCAAAAAATACAATAAAAAACCATTACTCGTTGCATGTGATATTTATCGTCCAGCTGCGATTAATCAATTACAAACTGTAGGTAAACAAATTGATATCCCTGTATTTACTTTAGGTGATCAAGTGAAACCAGCTGAAATTACAGAAAAAGCTTTAGCTCATGCTAAAGAAGAGCATTTAGATTTTGTAATTATTGATACAGCAGGTCGCTTACATATTGATGAAGCACTTATGAATGAGCTTGTTGAAGTAAAAGAAATTTCTAAACCTGATGAAATTATGTTAGTTGTTGACTCAATGACTGGTCAAGATGCTGTCAATGTTGCTGAAAGTTTTGATAAACAATTAGATATTACCGGCGTTACTTTAACAAAACTTGATGGTGACACTCGTGGTGGTGCTGCACTTTCTATTCGTAGTGTGACACAAAAACCAATTAAATTTGTTGGTATGAGTGAAAAAATGGATGGTTTAGAATTATTCCATCCTGAGCGCATGGCTAGCCGTATTTTAGGTATGGGTGATGTCTTAAGCTTAATTGAAAAAGCACAATCACAAGTTGACGAGTCTAAAGCGAAAGAATTAGAACAAAAAATGAAAACATCAACATTTACATTTGATGATTTCTTAGAACAGTTAGAACAAGTTAAAGCTTTAGGACCATTAGATGAACTTTTAAAAATGATTCCTGGTGCAAATAAGATGAAGGGCTTAAACAATGTCAATATGAATGCTAAGCAAATTGATCATATTCAAGCCATTATACAATCGATGACTAAAGCAGAAAGAGAAAATCCTGCAATCATTAATGTTTCAAGAAAGAAACGTATTGCAAAAGGATCAGGAAGAAGCATGTCTGAAGTCAATCGATTAATTAAACAATTTGAAGAAATGAAAAAGATGATGAAGCAATTTAGTGGTATGAAAAAAGGTAAAAAAGGTCGCAATCCATTCCAAGGTATGAATTTACCATTTTAATTTTTAAATTGGTAAAGAAAAAGTACTTTACAAAGATATAATGACCTGTTATGATATTAAAAGTAATTAAACAATAGTTAGGAGAAATAAAAATGGCAGTTAAAATTCGTTTAACACGTATGGGTTCAAAAAGAAACCCTTTCTACCGTATCGTAGTTGCTGATGCTCGTGCACCACGTGATGGTCGTATCATCGAAGCAATCGGTACTTACAATCCAGTTGCAAAACCTGAAGCAGAAATCAAAGTTAATGAAGAATTAGCTTTAAAATGGTTAGCTGAAGGTGCTAAACCAACTGATACAGTACGTAACATTTTATCTACACAAGGTATCATGGAAAAATTCCATAACCAAAGAATTGCGAAGTAATCGTAATGGAAAATTTATTACAAACGATTATTGAACCGCTAGTGGACTTTAAAGATGATATCCGTATCACTAAAGAAGACCATGATAAAAGCATCACTTATCATATTTCTGTTCATCCAGATGATATGGGTAAAGTAATTGGTAAACAAGGACGCATTGCAAAAGCAATCCGTACAATTGTAACTGGTGCAAATAAAAGCGATAAGAAAGTGTTTGTAGAAATTGATTAAGAGTGCCATTTTTGGTACTCTTTTTTTATGAAGAAATTTGGAGGTAGCGATGGAAGTTAATATTGGTAAAATTGTTAATATGCACGGTATTCGTGGAGAAGTAAAAGTATTATCTGCTTCAGATTTTGCAAGTGAGCGCTTTAAAAAAGGAAAACAAGTAAAGATAAAATTTCAAGGTAAAGAAAATATCTTTACAATCAAATCATATCGAGTGCATAAAAATTTTCACATGCTTCAATTTGAAGGTGTTCAAAATATCAATGAAGTTGAAAAGTTTAAAGGCCATGATTTGTTTCAGGATGTTGAAGATATAGATTTGCAATTAGAAGTAAATGAATATTATTATTCAGACATCATTGGTTGTGACGTTTATAATGGAACAGATCTTATTGGAAAAGTAACAGAAATTTTTGAAACGGGTGCTAATGATGTTTGGGTTGTTAAAGGTGATAAAGAGCACTTGATTCCTTATATCGAACAAGTTGTTAAAGTGGTTGATATTGATCAAAAACGCATAGAAATTGAAGCAATGGATGGACTTTTATCGTGAGAATTGATTATTTAACATTGTTCCCTGAAATGTTTGATATACTTAATCATTCTATTATGAAGCGCTCAAAGGAAAAGGGTGTTGTCCAGTTTAATACCATCAATTTTAGGGACTTCGCTAATAATAAACACAATCAAGTGGATGATTATCCATATGGTGGTGGACAAGGGATGGTGTTGAAGCCAGAACCTATATTTAATGCGATGGCTCAACTTGAAACGACATCATCAACGCGTGTGATATTAATGTGCCCACAAGGGAAACCATTTAATCAGAAAATGGCGGAATCACTAGCAAAAGAAGAACATTTAGTTTTTATTTGTGGCCATTATGAAGGCTATGATGAGCGTATTAGAACTGAACTTGTAACGGATGAAATTTCATTAGGTGATTACGTTTTAACTGGTGGTGAGTATGCAGCAATTACAATGACTGATGCTATTGTACGTCTTATTCCTGATGCCATTACGCAAAAAAGTCATGAAGATGATTCATTTTCTACAGGTTTATTAGAATATCCACAATATACACGTCCTTATGATTACGAAGGATTAAAAGTACCAGATGTTTTAATGAGTGGTAATCACAAACTAATTGAAAAATGGAGACACGAAGAAAGTTTAAAACGAACATTTTATCGTCGTCCAGATTTATTAGAGCATTATCCTTTAACAGATGAAGATCGAAAATATTTAAATTCATTAAAATAATTGTCAATAAGGATTGCTTTACAACATAACATATGGTAATATTACAAAAGTGTGATTCACACATATATCACTATGATCCGCTGAACAAATGATTCAAGAACATAGGCAGAAGGAGAAGAATATTATGTCAAACAATGTATTAATCGATGCAATTACTAAAGATCAATTGCGCACAGACATCCCAGCATTTCGTCCTGGTGACACTTTAAAAGTACACGTACGTATCGTAGAGGGAACTCGTGAACGTATCCAAGTATTCGAAGGTGTTGTTATCAAACGTCGTGGTGGCGGTATCTCAGAAACTTTCACAGTTCGTAAAATTTCATACGGTGTAGGTGTTGAACGTACATTCCCTGTACACACTCCTAAAATCGAGAAAATTGAAGTATTACGTCGTGGTAAAGTACGTCGTGCGAAATTATACTACTTACGTAGCTTACGTGGTAAAGCTGCACGTATCAAAGAAATTCGTTAATAACGATAAAACCGAAGCGCATAATTGCGCTTCGGTTTTTTTAGTTTCATTTAATGTCTTTACTTAATACTTCTTTTCTTTTTGAAAATTTTGGTATATACAAATAGATGAAACTTAATAACAAGCCAAGGATTGAGATAAAGCAAACTAATTTAAAGTAGGGTGGTAAATATTTAAATTGAATTGATTTTGTATTTTCATCTACTTTTACTGCACTCATTAAATAATTCACATTTTCAATATTTGTTTTTTTACCATTAACATAAGCTGTTAATCCATCACGATAAACGATTGGAGTAACGAAATAACCTTTTGAACTATTTTTAATATTAAACTTCATATCTTTTTCATTGAAAGTGAGGTCAATCGGCTCATTTTTACTTTCTTGTTTGAGTGTTTGATAATCTTCTGTATAAATACCTTTTAATTTAAAGTTGTAAGTCCCTTCTGATAAACCAATCAATATTTTTTTATGTTTAGGAATTTTAATACGATATGTTAAATCATCTTGATGTGTTCGGTATTTACTTGATTGGAATAAGCGATTATTAGCATAGCCATTCACATTAATTTGAAAGTTCTTTACAGGTGAAATTAATGATACATGCATTTCAATGTAGAAATCTTTTTGATCTTTTAAATATTTGTCAGGAACAGTGACGACAAGACCGCCACTTCCTGGGTTTACAATGAGTTGTTTTTTATTATATGACCAATGCGCATTACTTGTTTTAACTTTGGCTACATCAATTAAATTTTTATTTTGAATGACTGGATTTTGACTCGCATTTTTTTGTTTCGTAATGACACCAGTTATCATTGCATGTTCACGATCAATTGGCGTTTTTAAATCTTTTTCTCTATATATATTATTCGTTATTTTCCCAAAAGGCAGCATATATTGATTTTCGTATACTTTATACTTCCCATAGTCTTTAATTAATTTAAAGTTTTCAGGGATATCTGTTTGGTATTGTTTTCTAATTAAATATTTAACATTAAATAATGACTCCAGATTACTTCGTGAATTAAAAGTAGAGTACCTTGAGATCGACTCTTCCTTCAAATTAATCATTAAATCTCTGTAATAAAAATCAATTAATCTACCATCAAAAATACTCGAATACAAACTCACACCTTTGAATCCTTGATACATCGGTGTATTATCTTGTTCTAAAACTCTAAAATCAATACGTTCACCAGGTTTGAGTTTTTGTTTATATGTATTTACAATTTGTCTTTGTAATTGTGAGTCATAAACACTAGATTCGATGTATTTTAAGTTGGCTCTAGGATTAATTCCAGCATTGTAGTTATCAATTTTATTATGTAAACGGACGACGTCTAAATTCATAATCATTAGTAAAGCAATCATTAATAAATATAAATAACGTTGATATTTCTTATCTTCAATATAAAGTACTAAAGCACCAATAATATGAATTACCATTGCGATATAAATCCAAGTAATAGTTTCAGGTTTTTGAATTTGTGTAGCACTTAAGAATAATATAAAAATACCAGGAATAATAGTTACTAAATAGTGCTTTAATGGAATTGACTTAAAGTAATAAATATAAAAACTTATTAAACCACTTGATGCAAATGTGATTAGATAGTGCCATCTTTTTTGTGGTGCTGAAAAACCATTAAATAATGAATCCATAAATGGCATACAACTCAGTATTAATAGTACGAATGTAAAAATTGCAAACATGCGGTAATAGTAATGTTTATAAAGTGTGAAAGTTAATAAAGCTTGTACGGTAATAATTAATACAATGACTAAATAATTATCATAAAAAATATTGGCATATTGATCAAATGGACTAAACAATTTTAACGGTTCTTTATATGGACTTCTATCATTGCCTAAAAAGCCATAAGCAGCATAGAAAAATGCAAAGCTACTAATCATTAAACCAAGTACTGCCATCGTAATAAAGTGGATCCATTGTTTAAGTTTAGGTACAGTATCAAATGTTGTTGGCAGTAGATTTCGATATAAGAAATAAACGAAACCAATAATTACAAGATGATAAGCAAAATAGAAATTGTTGATAAATATCATAGCTACTGTCGCTATAAATAAAGCTTTATGATTTTTTCTGATGTACAATTCAATAGCGAGTAACAATAATGGTAAGAAAATAAATACATCACTAAAAAATGACCAGTACAATGTAAATCTAAAATAAATCGCTGAGGTTAAAAACAGAAAACCAAATAAAAAGCCTAAATAATTTTTTTTATGAATGACTTTAAAGTAATAATATGTAATAGTCATTGCAATACTCGATTTAAGAATAGAAATAAAAAATGCATTTTTTGCCCAAAATGTAATTGTATCCGTTTTTAAATCGATAAAGAACGATACAAATTTGATGAGTAAAGCATCGATAAAGAAAACAATACTGGTTGAATAATAATATGCTAAGTCTGTGTAATGATCTCCACCAAGTCCGAAATCAAGACTATAGAACCATTCACCACTCCAAATTTTTTGGTACAAATAAAGTTGCATTGGCAACATTTGCTCTAAACCATCATTAGGTCCTGTAAAAATAGTGCCTTCTTTAAAAAAGCGATATAGATAAAAGCTATGCCCTAAAATGGCGAGTAAAATAGAAATAATAAAGATAAGTAAACCATTTTTATAATTTTTAAAGTTTATTTTTTTTGATTTCATTTTGACTCCTTTGTAAAAATATATGTAGATATCAGATAAGTGATCGGAATGGTAAATATTAATGCAATAAGTGGTGCAAATGATTGATTAAAATGCAATAAATCAACGGTGAAATATAAAAGTAAAGTTTGTGTTCCCATATTCACGATTTGTGTCAATGGAAATTGTATAAAACTTTTAAACGATGGTTGGACATGAAAAACAAAATAGCAATTTAAAAAATAAGAACCTAAAAAACTTAATAAAAAAGCAATTAAATGACTATAAATATATGGTATATGAAACAGATGCAATAGCATTAAATAGCAGATATAGTAATTAAGTGTATTGATAAGTCCAACAATGATAAATTTGGAAATGCGTTTAATGTTCATCATCATTACCACTTTGCTGATTATTTTTAACGATATTAGTTTCTTCTATAATAAAATGAGGTCTTTGTTTGGTCTCATAATAAATCTTACCAATATATTCTCCAATAATCCCTAGAGAGAATAGCTGGACACCACCTAAAAATAAAATACTGGAAATCAATGTGAAGTAACCAGGCGTATCTATACCGTGACGTAATATTTGTATAAATGTAATCATGATATACAACAAACTAATGAATAAAGTCACACCACCAAAATAAAAACATAAGCGAAGTGGTTTATCATTGAAACTTAAAATACCGTCAACAGCGTAATCTATTAATTTGAATAGATTAAATGAAGATTTACCATGAGCACGCTCCACATTTTCGAAGGGTATGGTGATTTTATTAAAACCTACCCATTCAAAAATGCCTTTTGAAAAACGATTATATTCATTAAGTGATAGAATTGCATTGATTACTTTTCTTGATATTAATCTAAAGTCACCTTCACCATCAGTTAAATTAATATCAACGGAATTGTTAATTAATTTATAATAAAGTTGTGTGGGAAGTTTTCTAAACAAGTGCTCACCATTTCTATTTCTTTTAAGAACAACTTGATCATATCCTTGATGATAGTATTTGATTAAAGTTGGGATGTAATGTGGCGGGTGTTGTAAGTCAGCGTCCATTATTACAGCTACTTCACCATGCGCTGATTTTAATCCTGCTAACATCGCGGCTTCTTTTCCAAAGTTTCTTGAAAAAGATATGAATTTTACATCGTTTTGATGTGATAAAGTTTTAATTTTTTCTAAAGTATTATCTGGTGAACCGTCATTAATAAAAATAATTTCATATGTAAATGGCTCATTTTTCAGCGTATTTGTGATAGTATTGTAAAGTAATTCTATATTGTCGGCTTCTTTATAACAAGGAACGATGATAGATAAAAACATAAGCACTCCTTTAATTCATGATTAATATTAATTAGTGATATATCATAGAAGATATATTAACAACTATAACTATTTTAGTGAATTCCATAAGAATATACAAAAGATAACGTAGAGGTGAATAAAATGGCAATACAATGGTTTCCTGGGCATATGGCCAAAGCAAGAAGAGAAGTAACAGAACAATTAAAACTTGTGGATTGTGTATTTGAACTCGTAGATGCAAGAATTCCTTATTCTTCAAGAAATCCGATGATTGATGAAGTGATTAAAGATAAACCACGTGTCGTTTTATTAAATAAAATGGATATGGCAAATTTACAAGAGACAGCAAAATGGGAAAACTTTTTTAGAGAAAAAGGTTATGTTCCAGTATTGATTGACAGTAAACAAGGTAAAAATTTAGATAAAGTCATTCGTGCAGCTGAAGAAGTAACAAAAGAAAAATTCGAGCGAATGAAGCAAAAAGGATTACGACCAAGAGCGATAAGAGCAATGATAGTTGGGATTCCAAACGTTGGTAAATCTACATTAATTAATCGATTAGCGAAAAAAACAATTGCTAAAACAGGTAATATGCCTGGTGTAACAAAAAAACAACAATGGATTAAAGTTGGTAAATCTTTAGAATTATTAGATACGCCGGGGATTTTATGGCCGAAATTTGAAGATCAATTGGTAGGTAAAAAGTTGAGCTTAACGGGTGCAATAAAAGATAGTATTGTTCATTTAGATGAAGTGGCTATTTATGGCGTTCAATTTATGCAACAACATGATTTACAAAAATTGAATCAACATTATAACATTCAAGTGGAAAGTGATACGCCTTATATTGAGGTTTTTGACGCGATAGGCAGAAGTAGAGGATTAAAAGCCCGTGGTAATGAAATTGATTATGAAGCGGTAGTAGAGGTTATAATTAGAGAAATAAGAAATAATAAAATCAATAGATACACATTTGATATTAAAAGCGAAATGAATGAAGACAATGAATAAGATGAAAATTAATGAAATAAAAGCATTATTAAATGAAATGGATGATATACCAACTATTGAACAATACTTTCAACATGAATCACGTATTGGTGCTAAAAAAGCCATACAATCAAGAATAAATGCATTAATGAAAATTGAACAATTAAAAATAGAATATCATGAAAAATTGACTCATGAATCGAAATATCCTAATAAAATCATTTGTGGTGTCGATGAAGTAGGACGCGGTCCTTTAGCAGGGGAAGTCGTTGCTTGTGCAGTGATTTTAAATGATGGCCATTATTTTTTAGGGCTCAACGATTCTAAAAAGTTATCCAAACAAAAACGAGCAGCTTTAAATGAAGCATTACTTCAACAAGTTGATTTTGGTATCGGTATTGCTACTGTTGAAGAAATCGATAAATATAATATTTATGAAGCGACTAAAATGGCAATGAAAAGAGCAATCAGTAATTTAAAACAAACCCCTGAAGTATTACTCATTGATGCGATGAAATTAGACACAGATTTAGAAGAAGTTTCAATTATTAAAGGTGATCAGAATAGCATTTCAATAGCAGCGGCGAGTGTGATTGCGAAGGAATACCGTGATCAAATGATGAAGGAATATAGTGAACTTTATCCTGGTTATGACTTTGAACATAATGCAGGATACGGAACAAAACATCATTTAGAAGGTATCACTCGTTTGGGAATCACGCCTATTCATCGAAAGTCTTTTGAACCTATCAAATCTATGTTAAACAATCAAAATAATTAAAAAAACTCGTTTATAAGTGCTTATCTTTTGATAAGTGCTTATTTTTTTAATTATTAATCTATTAATCCTTTAAATCGTTACATGAGTTTGAATATTTAAGCAATTACGGTTTACAATAGCGCTTACATTTTCTATAATTGTTACGTAAGAGAATTTTGTGCATTATAGGAGGATGGAAAATGAATATCCATGAGTATCAAGGAAAAGAAATTTTTCGCTCGATGGGTGTAGCAGTTCCTAATGGATCAGTTGCATTTACACCTGAAGAAGCAGTGGAAGTTGCAAAAACTTTAAATAGTAGTGTGTATGTTGTTAAAGCTCAAATTCACGCAGGGGGCCGCGGTAAAGCGGGTGGCGTTAAGATTGCAAAATCTTTAGATGAAGTAAAAGCATACGCTGAAGAACTACTTGGTAAAATTTTAGTAACACATCAAACTGGTCCTGAAGGTAAAGAAGTAAAACGTCTTCTTATTGAAGAAGGTTGTGACATTCAAAAAGAATACTACTTAGGATTTGTATTAGACCGTGCAACAGATCGCGTTGTTTTAATGGGTTCTGAAGAAGGTGGTACTGAAATTGAAGAAGTTGCTGAAAGAACACCAGAAAAAATCTTCAAAGAAGTTATCGACCCAGTTACAGGTTTAATGCCATATCAAGCGCGTCGTTTAGCGTTCAATATTAATATTCCAAAAGAATCAGTAAATAAAGCTGTTAAATTAATGTTAAGCTTATATGAAGTATTCGTACAAAAAGATTGTTCTATCGTTGAAATCAATCCACTTGTAACTACAGGTAGCGGTGATGTATTGGCGTTAGATGCGAAAATCAACTTTGATTCAAATGCTTTATACCGTCAAAAAGATGTTGTAGCATTACGTGATTTAGAAGAAGAAGATCCAAAAGAAATCGAAGCTTCAAAATATGATTTATCATATATTGCTTTAGATGGAAACATCGGTTGTATGGTTAATGGTGCTGGTCTTGCGATGGCAACAATGGATACAATCAACCATTTCGGCGGAAATCCTGCGAACTTCTTAGATGTAGGGGGCGGCGCTACAACTGAAAAAGTAACTGAAGCATTTAAAATCATTTTAGGTGATGAAAAAGTTAAAGGTATCTTCGTTAATATTTTCGGCGGTATCATGAAGTGTGATGTTATTGCTGAAGGTGTCGTAGAAGCTGCTAAACAATTAGAATTAACAATTCCTCTTGTAGTACGCTTAGAAGGTACAAACGTTGAGCAAGGTAAAGCGATTCTTGCGTCAAGTGGCCTTGCAATTACGCCAGCTGATACTATGGCTGACGGTGCACAAAAAATCGTAGCATTAGTAGGGAAAGAATAAGGGGGATTTTCTGTGAGTGTATTTATTAATAAAGATACTAAAGTTTTAGTTCAAGGAATTACTGGATCTACAGCATTATTCCACACTAAACAAATGTTAGATTACGGTACAAAAATCGTTGCTGGGGTTACACCTGGTAAAGGTGGATTAGAAGTTGAAGGTGTTCCTGTATTCAATACTGTTGAAGAAGCAGTTAAAGCAACAGGCGCTACAGTTTCTGTAATATATGTACCTGCTCCATTTGCTGCTGATGCCATTGTTGAATGTGTAGATGCTGAATTAGATATGGCGATTTGTATTACTGAACATATTCCAGTTTTAGATATGGTTAAAGTTAAGCGATACATGGAAGGTAAGAAAACACGTTTAGTTGGACCTAACTGTCCAGGTGTAATTACTGCTGATGAATGTAAAATTGGTATTATGCCAGGATATATCCACAAAAAAGGCCACGTTGGTGTGGTAAGCCGTTCTGGAACATTAACTTATGAAGCAGTACATCAATTAACACAAGCTGGAATAGGTCAAACGACAGCAGTAGGTATTGGTGGAGACCCAGTAAATGGAACAAACTTCATCGATGCTTTAGAAGCATTCAATAACGACCCTGAAACTTATGCAGTTGTAATGATTGGTGAAATTGGTGGAACTGCAGAAGAAGAAGCTGCTGAATGGGTTAAAGCAAATATGACAAAACCTGTAGTAGGATTCATTGGTGGTCAAACAGCACCTCCAGGTAAACGTATGGGACATGCTGGTGCGATTATTTCTGGTGGTAAAGGTACAGCAGCAGAAAAGATTAAAGCATTAAATGCAGCTGGTATTAAAACAGCAGCGACACCTTCTGAAATCGGTCAAACATTAATCGACCGTATTAAAGAAGAAGATGGCTTATACGAAAAATGTTTAACGGTTAAATAATCGTCATTATTTAAAACCTACATATTAATATGTATTAATAGAGATTGAGGCAATTTGTCTCAATCTCTTTTTTTAGAGATAAATTAAATGTTTAAAAAAGATCAAAGTTTAAATAAATACCTACATATTTTAAAACTTTGAGTATTTTTAGAACAAAAATTTACAATGATTAAATTGATTTTGATACACAATTAATAATTCATTTGTATGCTTCTCTTGAGGTGATTATATGGAAAAGCATCATGAAATCATATTGAAATTAATTTATTCGGGTTTTTCTTCACAACAATTACATCGATTTTTTAGACAATATCGAACATATCATTTTAATACAAATCAATTTCAATTTGTATTAAATAACCTCTTTCCAAGTGTAAATACGAAGGAAAAGTTGGAGAGATTTAATCGTATTACAATAGAAGAAATACATGATAATTTAATCAATTACCATGTGAAAATATGCTTTTTTGATATGCCTGAATATCCCCAACAATTACTGGAGATTTATGATTATCCATTTGTGTTATTTTATAAAGGTGATATCAGTTATGTGCATAAAAAGACGCTTGCAATCGTAGGCAGTCGGGAAAGAACAAGTTATACGGTTAATGTTTTAGAATCATTTATGCCTAAATTCATAAAGAACGATATCGTGATTGTATCTGGCCTTGCAAAGGGAACTGATAGTGATGCGCATTTATGTGCAATTCATCATCATGGTAAAACGATTGGCGTACTAGGGTTTGGTCATGGTACGCATTATCCAAAAGAAACACATATGTTACGTCAATTAATGGAACAAACGCAACTCGTAATCAGTGAATATCCCCCAAATGCCGGTGTACAAAAGTTTCGTTTTCCAGAAAGAAATCGTATTATCAGTGGTTTGTCTTATGGAGTATTTGTGACCGAAGCAAAAGCGAGGTCAGGTAGTTTAATAACAGTTGATCAAGCCATAGACCAAAATAAAAACGTTTATTGTTTACCAGGTGATATCCTTAACCCGCATTCAATGGGGTGTAATTTACGCATTAATGAAGGTGCAAAAATGGTATTAGAGGTTCAAGATATTTTAGAAGATTTTAATAATTTAATTTAAAAACATTATAAATTCATTGACAAACCTAAATTAATACCTATATTATTTACATTTGAATGGAGTATTCAAAAGGGGGATATGCAAATGGCAGAAAATCTTGTCATCGTTGAATCGCCTGCAAAAGCAAAAACCATTGAAAAGTATTTAGGCAAAAAATTCAAAGTCATTGCATCTATGGGCCATGTTCGTGATTTACCTAGAAGTACGATGGGTGTCGATGCAGAGAATAATTTTGAACCAAAATATATTACAATTCGAGGAAAAGGACCAGTAGTATCTGAATTGAAAAAACATGCAAAAAAAGCAAAGCATGTTTATCTTGCAAGTGACCCGGACCGCGAAGGTGAAGCAATTGCTTGGCATTTAGCTCATATATTAGATATAGATGAAAATGAAAAATCTCGTGTTGTTTTTAACGAAATAACAAAAGATGCTGTAAAAGAAAGTTTTAAAAATCCAAGAACAATTCAATCAGAATTGGTTGATGCACAACAAGCAAGACGTGTTCTAGATCGTTTGGTAGGGTATAACATTTCTCCGGTACTATGGAAAAAAGTTAAAAAAGGCCTTTCTGCGGGTCGTGTTCAATCCGTAGCTTTAAAAATGATTATCGATCGAGAAGAAGAGATTAATTCGTTTAAACCAGAAGAATATTGGACAATTGATGGATTATTTGAATATAAAAAATCAAAATTTAAAGCAAAGTTTTTACATGAAAACAATAAATCGAAAAAATTAAGTTCTGATCAAGATGTTAAAGCAGTCGTTAAACAACTAAAATCAGATTTATTTGATGTTACTGACGTAGTAAAAAAAGAAAAACTACGTTATCCAGCACAACCATTTACTACAAGCTCATTGCAACAAGAAGCAGCGCGCAAATTAAATTTTAAAGCACGTAAAACAATGATGCTTGCACAACAATTATATGAAGGTATTGATTTAAAACGTCAAGGGACTGTAGGTTTGATTACTTATATGCGTACGGATTCAACACGTATCTCTGATGTCGCTAAAAGTGAAGCTACAGAATATATTACGACGCATTTTGGAAAAGAATATATTGGGGTACAAAAGGGCAAAAATAAAGGTAACGCACAAGATGCTCACGAAGCGATTCGACCGACAAGTGCAATGCGTACACCTAATGAAATGAAAGCATTTCTTTCAAGAGACCAATTACGTCTTTATAAATTGATTTGGGAACGCTTTATGGCAAGTCAAATGGCACCAGCTGTGATTGATACAGTAAGTGTTGATTTAACGCAAGATCAAATTAAGTTTCGTGCAAATGGTCAAACAATTAAATTTAAAGGATTTATGAGTGTATACATTGAAGGGACAGATGAAGAGACAGAGGATGGAGAAAATAAATTACCACCTTTAGAAGTCGGAGATCAAGTCAAAGCTGTCAATATTGATGAAAATCAGCACTTTACACAACCACCACCACGTTATACAGAAGCAAGACTTGTAAAAACGATGGAAGAAAAAGGTATTGGTAGACCGTCAACATACGCACCTACTATTGATACCATCCAAAAACGAAATTATGTAAAAGTCGATGCGAAAAAATTCTATCCAACGGAATTAGGGATAATTGTTAATGAATCCGTAAAAGAATATTTTCCAGAAATTATCGATGTTGATTTCACTGTAAATATGGAAACATTATTAGATAGAATCGCAAATGGTGAAATTGGTTGGAAGAAAGTCATTGAAACGTTTTATAATGACTTCAAAACACATGTTGAACGTGCTGAAAAAGAAATGGATAAAATCGAAATCAAAGATGAACCAGCTGGTGAAGATTGTGAAAAATGTGGTTCACCTATGGTATTTAAAATGGGTAAGTTCGGTAAATTCATGGCATGTTCTAATTTCCCTGATTGTAGGAACACAAAAGCAATCGTTAAAACAATAGGTGTTCCATGTCCAAAATGTGATAATGGTGAAGTGGTTGAAAGAAAATCTAAGAAAAATAGAATTTTCTATGGATGTTCAAACTTCCCTGAGTGTGACTATACTTCATGGGATAAACCATTAAACAGACCATGTCCAAAATGTGATACAAAACTTGTTGAACGTAAAAAGGGTAAACAAATACAAGTTGTTTGTCCAAATTGTGATTATACTGAAAAAGCGCAATAAAATAGAATGGGGAATGGCCCATTCTTTTTTTGCGTCATACGAGGAGGAAAAAAGATGCAAGTAAACGTTATTGGGGCAGGTTTGGCTGGTTCAGAAGCAGCTTATCAACTGGCTAAACGCGGCATTAAAGTAAAATTATATGAAATGAGACCTGTAAAACAAACACCCGCACATCATACAGATAAATTTGCTGAGTTGGTTTGTTCGAATTCATTACGAGGTAATGCTTTAACAAATGGTGTTGGTGTTTTAAAGGAAGAAATGAGACGCTTAGATTCATTAGTTATGAAAGCAGCAGATAATGCAAGTGTTCCAGCTGGTGGTGCATTAGCAGTCGATCGCCATGAATTTAGTGGTTACATTACTGATACATTAAAAAATCATGAAAATATTACAGTTATTAATGAAGAAATTACTTCTGTTCCTGAAGGACCGACAATTATTGCGACAGGGCCTTTAACCACAGAAAACTTAAGTAAAGATATTCAAAAATTAACTGGCCAAGATCATTTGTATTTTTATGATGCAGCAGCACCGATTATCGAAAAAGATTCAATCGATATGGATAAAGTTTATCTAAAATCAAGATATGATAAAGGTGAAGCGGCGTATTTAAACTGTCCAATGACTGAAGAAGAATTTAACCGTTTTTATGATGCTTTATTAGAAGCAGAAGTCGTTCCATTAAAAGAATTTGAAAAAGAAATTTACTTTGAAGGCTGTATGCCATTTGAAGAAATGGCACGTCGTGGTCGTAAAACGCTTTTATTTGGACCTATGAAACCCGTAGGTTTAGAGGATCCTAAAACAGGAAAACGCCCTTATGCAGTTGTACAATTACGACAAGATGATGCAGCAGGTACTCTTTATAATATCGTTGGATTCCAAACGCATTTAAAATGGGGTGCGCAAAAAGAGATATTAAAATTAATTCCAGGTTTAGAAAATGTGGAAGTGGTACGTTACGGTGTAATGCACAGAAATACATTTATCAATTCACCTACAAATTTACGTCAAACTTACCAATTTAAAGGTAAAGATGATTTAATGCTTGCAGGTCAAATGACTGGTGTTGAAGGATATGTTGAATCTGCAGCGAGTGGATTGATAGCCGGCATTAATATGAGTAAAGTAGTCAATGGTCAAACACCAATTCTTTTCCCAGAAAACACGATGATTGGTGCTATGGCATATTACATTACACATACGAATAGTAAAAACTTCCAACCTATGAATGCGAACTTCGGTTTATTACCATCATTAGATGTTCGTATTAAAGATAAAAAAGAGCGTTATGAAGCTTTAGCACATAGAGCATTACAAAGTTTAGAACATTTTAAGGTAACAATTTAATATTGATTGATATTTAATTTTAAATTGTGATACAATTCAGATAAATAGGAGTGATGGTATGTCAACAACGAATTTTGATTCATATTTTTACTATTTAAAAAATGAAAAAAATTATTCTAAACATACCATTACAGCCTATCAAAAAGATTTATTACTTTTTCAAAAGTACTTAAATCAAATGGGTTTACGAATTACTGATTTCCAATATCAAGATGCAAGAGGTTATTTGGTTTATTTATATGATTTAGGTTTATCCAAAACATCTGTATCGAGACATATTTCAGCAATTCGTTCTTTTTATGACTTTTTCAATATGGATAACGATTTACAAAATCCTTTTAAACAACTTGTACAACCAAAACAAAAAAAGCATTTACCTGAATTCTTTTATGAAAAAGAAATGCAAGTTTTGATTGATTCAATCGATACAACAAAACCAATGGGGATAAGAAATCGTGCCATAGTTGAATTATTGTATGCAACAGGTATGCGTGTAAGTGAATTAACAGCACTGAAACTTTCTGATTTTGATTTACAAAATCGATTTGTTAAAGTTGTGGGAAAAGGTAATAAAATACGGCTCATTCCTTTTGGGGAATATGCTTACGATGCAATCATGAATTATATTGATGTTCGTGAGGGTATTTTAACCAATCATGATTATTTTTTTGTTAACCAACAAAAAGGACATCTGACTGAACGAGGCGTAAGGTATATTTTAAAACAATTGATTGATAAAAGTGCAATCAATCAAAAGATTCATCCACATAAATTAAGACATACTTTTGCAACACATTTATTAAATCAAGGTGCTGATTTAAGGACAGTTCAAGATTTACTTGGACATGTTAATTTATCTACAACAAGTCATTACACACATGTAACGAAAGAACATTTAAGGAAAACTTATTTAGATACGCATCCAAGAAGTGATTAGGAGTGGTTTTGTGGGTCAGATACATGCAACGACAATTTTTGCGATCCGTCATAACGGTCAATGTGCGATGAGTGGTGATGGACAAGTAACATTAGGTCAACAAGTCATCATGAAAAATACCGCTAAAAAAGTAAGACGATTATTTAATAATGAAGTAGTTGCAGGTTTTGCAGGAAGTGTTGCCGATGCTTTTACATTGTTTGAGAAATTTGAAGCCAAACTTCACGAATATAACGGCAACTTACAGCGCGCAGCAGTAGAATTAGCTAAAGAATGGCGTGGCGATAAAATGTTACGTCAATTAGAGGCAATGTTAATTGTGATGAACAAAGATGATTTATTAGTAGTCAGTGGTACTGGTGAAGTGATCCAACCTGACGATGATATTATTGCTATCGGCTCAGGTGGTAACTATGCACTAAGTGCTGGGCGAGCATTAAAAAAACACGCACCACATTTAACAGCTAAAGAAATTGCAAAAGCAAGTTTAGAAACAGCTGCAGACATTTGTGTTTTCACAAATCACAATATCATTATTGAAGAAATTTAACGTTTTATGGATTTGGAGGAATCGAATTGATGAATTCTAGTAAATTGACACCGAAAGAAATTGTTCAAAAATTAGATGAACATATCGTTGGTCAGACAGATGCAAAGCGTAAAGTTGCAATCAGTTTAAGAAACCGATATAGAAGAATACTTCTAGATGAACAATTACAACAAGAAGTAATGCCTAAAAATATATTAATGATTGGTCCAACTGGTGTTGGTAAAACAGAGATCGCTAGACGTATGGCTAAAATTGTTGGTGCTCCTTTCGTAAAAGTAGAGGCGACTAAATATACTGAAGTGGGTTATGTTGGTCGAGATGTTGAAAGTATGATTCGTGATTTGGTTGAGAATGCAGTTAGAATGATTAAAGATGAAAAGAAAAAGACCATTCGAGACAAAGCGACACATGAAGCCAATAAAGCACTTGTAAAATTGCTTGTTCCCGCTTTAAAAAAGAAAAAACAAACAATAAATAATCCATTTGAAGCATTATTTCAAAATCAAATGGATAATGAAGTTGAAGAAGTGACAGATGAAATAAAAACGAAGCGAAGCGACGTTGAAAAACAATTGTTAAACGGACAACTTGAAGAAGAAATTGTAACAGTTAAAGTGACACAAGAACACAAAGGTATGAATATGTTCGGTATGGATATGCAAAATCAAATGTCTGATATGTTAAGTCAAATGATGCCAAAGCAAAAAGTCGAAAGAAAATTACCGGTTAAACGTGCGAGAGAAATATTGATTGACGAAATCTCAAATGAATGGATTGATTCTGAAAATGTGAATGATGAAGCCATTACTTTAGCTGAATCGTTAGGCATAATTTTTATTGATGAAATCGACAAAATCGCTGGTGGCAATCAAGGGGCAGATGTTTCAAGACAAGGTGTACAAAGAGACATTTTACCAATCGTTGAAGGTAGTGTTGTACAAACAAAGTATGGTACGATACATACGGATCATATTTTATTTATTGGTGCTGGAGCATTTCATATTTCAAAGCCAAGTGATTTAATTCCAGAATTACAAGGAAGATTTCCAATTCGTGTTGAATTAGAGAAGCTTTCGGTTGAAGATTTTGAGCGTATTTTGAAAGAACCGAAATCTTCATTATTGAAACAATACGAAGCATTATTACAAACAGAAGATGTGACAATCAAATTTACTGATGAGGCCATCACAGAACTTGCAAAGATTGCTTATGAAGTCAATCAAGAAACAGATAACATTGGTGCAAGACGATTACATACCATCTTAGAAAAAATGTTAGAAGACTTATTATTTGAAGCTTCAAGCATGCCAAATGCGCACGTGGATATAACACCACAATATGTTCAATCTAAGTTAAGTGATATTGCAAAAAATAGAGATTTAAGTGAATTTATTCTATAAAAAATAAAACAAAGAAAAAGGAGATAATTATGAATTTATTATCTAGAACGCGTAAAATTAATCAATTGTTACAAGAACATAAAGGCTTAGCAGTAGATTTTAAACAAATGGCAGACCGTTTAGGTGAAACAACTTATGCAAATGTATTTATTGTTTCTCGCCGTGGAAAAATTTTAGGTTTTGGTGTGAATGAGTTACAAAAAAATAATCGCATCATTAAAATGTTAGAAGAGCGTCAATTACCAGAAGAATATACACAAAATTTATTAGATGTTGATCAAACACGTAGTGATATTCCATTATCTGATAAATTATCTGTCTTTCCAGCAGAAAATGAAGACTTATTTAAAAACAGCCAAACTGTGATTATCCCGATTAAAGGTGGCGGTAGTCGCTTAGGGACTTTAGTACTTGGTCGTGCAGATAAATCATTTGATGAAAATGATTTAGTACTAGGTGAATATGCAGCAACTGTAGTAGGTATGGAAATTCTTCGTGAAAAACATACTGAAATTGAAAAAGCTGCGCGTGATAAAGCTGCGATTGCAATGGCAATCAATTCATTATCGTATTCAGAAAAAGAAGCAATCGAACATATCTTTGAAGAATTAGGTTCAAATGAAGGTTTATTAGTTGCATCAAAAGTTGCGGATCGTGTTGGAATTACACGTAGTGTTATTGTTAATGCATTACGTAAATTAGAATCAGCAGGTGTAATTGAATCGCGTTCATTAGGTATGAAAGGTACATTCATCAAAATTAAAAAAGAACATTTCTTAGAAGAACTTGCAAATACACATTTATAAATTATTTATGTACGTTTAAATGCTTGAGACATTGTGTCTCAAGCATTTTATTTCTCGTATTAAAGCAAACATAAATATAAAAATTTATATTGTCAAATATGTTGATATGTGATATATTTAAAAACGGCTGTTAAAAGCTAATTCACACATTACAGAAATGGATTTTGTGGGTGCAACATTTGTTGTTACAAAATTGCCTGTAATGGAGGAATATAACCAATTAGGAGGAAATTAAAATGGCAGTAATCTCTATGAAACAATTATTAGAAGCTGGTGTTCACTTCGGTCATCAAACACGTCGTTGGAACCCAAAAATGAAGAAGTACATCTTCACAGAAAGAAATGGTATCTACATCATTGATTTACAAAAAACAGTTAAAAAAGTGGATGAAGCATATAACTTCATGAAACAAATCGCTGAAGAAGGCGGTACTGTATTATTCGTAGGTACTAAAAAACAAGCACAAGATGCTATTAAAGACGAAGCAGAACGTGCTGGTCAATTCTACATCAATCACCGTTGGTTAGGTGGTACTTTAACAAACTACAAAACTATCAACAAACGTGTAAAACGTATTTCTGAAATTGAAAAAATGGAAGAAGACGGTACATTCTCAGTATTACCTAAAAAAGAAGTTGTTGAAATCAAAAAAGAATATGATCGTTTAATCAAATTCTTAGGCGGAATTCGTGAAATGAAATCTATGCCATCAGCATTATTCGTAGTTGACCCTCGTAAAGAGCGTAACGCAATTGCTGAAGCGAAAAAATTACACATTCCAATCGTTGGTATCGTTGATACAAACTGTGATCCAGATGAAATCGACTACGTAATCCCAGCGAACGACGATGCTATCCGTGCCGTTAAATTATTAACAGCTAAAATGGCAGACGCAATTTTAGAAGCACAACAAGGTGTTTCTAACGAAGAAGTTGCAGCTGAACAAAACATTGATTTAACTGAAGAAAAAGTTGAATCAACTGAAAACACAGAAGCTTAATAATTTTAGGTGATAAGTCTACTTATCACCTTTTTTAAAACAAAAAGTTTACTGAATTTAAAATAAAATTTTAGCGTTTTAATGCAATTTTTAGTAAAATAAAAAAGTAAATACAAAACTTTGGAGGTAATTTTAATGGCTATTACAGCACAATTAGTTAAACAATTACGTGAAAGAACAGGCGCAGGTATGATGGACTGCAAAAAAGCATTAACTGAAACTAACGGAGACATCGATGCAGCAGTAGATTACTTACGTGAAAAAGGTATTGCTAAAGCAGCTAAAAAAGCTGACCGTATCGCAGCAGAAGGTACAACTTATGTTGCTTCAAACGGTAATGACGCAGTATTATTAGAATTAAACTCAGAAACTGACTTCGTTGCACGTAATGAAGGCTTCCAAGCTTTAGTTAAAGAAATGGCAGATCATATTTTATCAGTGAAACCAGCTGACATTGATGCGTTAATGGCTTCAACAATGGCTGACGGCAAAACTGTTGAAAATAAAATGAACGAAGCAATCTCAACAATTGGTGAAAAATTAACTTTACGTCGTTTTGTTGTAATTACTAAAACTGATAACGATGCTTTTGGTGAGTACTTACACATGGGCGGACGTATCGGTGTATTAGCTGTTGTTGAAGGTACAACTGATGCTGAAGCAGCTAAAGACGTTGCTATGCACATCGCAGCTTTAAATCCTAAATTCGTTTCTCGTGAACAAGTTTCTGCTGAAGAATTAGCTCACGAAAAAGAAATCTTAAAACAACAAGCATTAAATGAAGGTAAACCAGAAAACATCGTTGAAAAAATGGTTGAAGGTCGTTTACGTAAATATTTAGAAGAAATTTGTGCTGTTGATCAAGCGTTCGTTAAAAACCCTGATCAAACAATCGCAGAATTCTTAAAATCAAAAGGTGGTACTTTAGTATCATTCGTTCGTTATGAAGTTGGAGAAGGTATCGAAAAACGTCAAGATAACTTTGCTGACGAAGTAATGGGTCAAATCAAAGGTAACTAATTATTTTTTGAGGCAAGACATCAATGAATGTCTTGCCTCTTTTTTTATATCCTTTAGCATAAAAATGAAAAAAAGAGATTTTAGTCATTTAAATCTTTAAGTCAATAATGATTATTGGTATAATATTAGTAGTTTTGAACTGAAAACAGATTGAGAGGACGATATAAATGAATGATATGTCTAAATACAAACGTGTCGTATTAAAATTAAGTGGAGAAGCTTTAGCAGGTGAAACAGGCTTTGGTATTAATCCAAGTATCATTAAAAATATTGCGAAACAAGTAGCTGAAGTTGCAACAATGGATTGTGAAGTTGCAGTAATCGTTGGTGGCGGTAACATTTGGCGTGGAAAAACAGGTGCAGATTTAGGTATGGACCGAGGCACTGCTGATTACATGGGTATGTTAGCGACAGTAATGAACTCATTAGCGCTACAAGATTCACTTGAACAATTAGAAATAGAAACACGTGTATTAACATCTATTGATATGAAGCAAGTAGCAGAACCATACATTCGTCGTCGTGCAATCCGTCATTTAGAAAAAGGTCGTGTTGTTATCTTTGCAGCGGGTATTGGTAATCCATACTTCTCTACAGATACTACTGCAGCATTACGTGCAGCTGAAATTGAGGCAGATGTTATTTTAATGGGTAAAAATAATGTAGATGGTGTTTATTCAGCGGATCCGAAATTAGATCCTACAGCAAAAAAATACGAAACTTTAACATACATCCAAATGTTACAAGAAGGATTGCAAGTAATGGATTCTACAGCAAGTTCATTCTGTATGGACAATGATATTCCACTCGTGGTATTCTCAATTATGGAAGACGGCAATATTAAACGCGCAATTATGGGCGAAGAAATCGGTACTACAATTACTAAATAATTAATTTTCAAAATAATAATAAGTATTTAAGGAGTATATTATGACAACTGAAATTTTAAATGAATTAAAATCAAAAATGGACAAATCAATTGAAAGCTTACAACGTGAATTTGCAGCAATCCGTGCAGGTCATGCAAATAGTTCATTATTAGATCGCGTTTCTGTAAACTACTACGGTGCAGACACACCAGTTCAACAATTAGCAGGTATTTCTGTACCAGAACCAAGAATGTTAGTAGTAACACCTTATGATAAATCATCAATCGATGATATTTTAAAAGCAATTAACATGGCAAACTTAGGTGTAAACCCAACTTCAGATGGTACAGTAATCCGTATAACTGTGCCAGCATTAACAGAAGAACGCCGTAAAGAGTTAGTTAAAGAAGCGAAAAAAGAAGCTGAAAATTCAAAAGTTGCTATTCGAAACATCCGTCGTGATGCAAATGATGCATTGAAAAAAGCTGAGAAAAATGGCGAATTAACTGAAGATGATTTAAAATCATTCACAGAAGATGTACAAGACGAAACAAATAAATACATCAAAAAAATTGATGATTTAACGACTGAAAAAGAAAAAGATATTATGGAAGTTTAATATCAAGTTTAGAGGCTGGAACATTAGTGTTCCATGCCTTTTTTATTTTGCTTTTTTTCGCTTTTATACAGATGTGTCTAGAGTCTTATATACAATTATGATAGAATAATTAAATAATGTGCTCATTGGAGGATTTATGCGACATTTATTTAGATTTAAAAATAAAACTAGAAATCATTCAAACATTACTTCAAATGATTTGAATATAGATAAACAAAATATACCTGAACATATCGCGATTATTATGGATGGCAATGGAAGATGGGCGAAGCAAAGAAAAATGCCAAGAATTAAAGGTCATTATGAAGGTATGCAAACGGTTAAGAAAATTACGCGCCATGCTAGTGATTTAGGTGTTAAGTATTTAACGTTATATGCATTTTCAACAGAAAATTGGACACGTCCTACTGAAGAAGTCAATTATTTGATGAAATTACCTGGTGACTTTTTATCAACATTTTTACCAGAATTGATGGAAAAGAATGTGCGTGTTGAAACAATCGGATTTATTGATGCTTTACCAGAACATACACGAAAAGCTGTGCTTGAAGCAATTGAAAAAACAAAAAATAATACAGGCTTAACGTTAGTATTTGCATTAAATTATGGTGGTAAAAAGGAAATTGTTGCTGCTGTACAAATGATTGCTGACTTATATAAAGAAAACAAGGTTACATTAGATGATATTAACGAAACAACATTTAATGATTATTTGTTTACAAAAAATATTCCAGATCCAGAATTGTTGATTCGAACATCTGGGGAGCAGCGTTTAAGTAATTTCTTAATTTGGCAATCATCTTATAGTGAATTTGTGTTTGATGACACATTATGGCCAGATTTCAATGAAAATAATTTGGAACAAGCGATAAAAACATACCAAGAGCGACATCGTCGATTTGGTGGATTATAAGGAGTTTGTATGAAAACAAGAACAATCACTGCAATTATAGCAATGGCAATATTTTTACCGATTGTCATATTTGGTGGCATTCCATTACTCATTATGAGTTATTTGTTGGCCATTGTTGCGTTAAAAGAAGTTTTAAATATGAAAAATATAAAATTATATTCATTACCAGGTATATTTAGTACCATCGCATTATGTTTAATAATGTTACCTGAAAAAAATCAATTGATACCTATTGAATTTCAAGTGCCATGCTTAATCATGATGAGTTTGATTATGCTTAGTCACACCGTTGTCACTAAAAATCGATTTAACTTTGTCGACAATGCATTTTGTATGTTAGCAGTAGCTTATGTAGGTATTGGATTTATGTATTTTTATGAAACAAGAAGTGCTGAAAATGGATTGGTGTTTATTTTATTCGCACTTTTAGTCGTTTGGGTAACGGATACTGGAGCATATATCTTTGGTAGAATGTTTGGTAAAAATAAATTATGGCCTGAAATTTCACCTAACAAAACAATTGAAGGATTTGTAGGTGGTATATTATCAAGTACAGTGATTGCCATCATTTTCTCAATCAATTATACAATGCCAATTGGTATGTTACCTTTAATTTTAGTAACATGGGTATTTAGTATGTTCGGTCAATTAGGTGATTTAGTAGAATCAGCTTTAAAACGTCATTTTGATGTGAAGGATTCTGGAAATCTCTTACCAGGTCATGGTGGAATATTAGATCGTTTTGATTCATTTATCTTCGTATTACCTTTAATGAACATTTTATTAATCAGTTTCCAATAACTTATATTTGTCACTAATTACGTATTACTATAAAATAGAATTAAACATCAAATCATTCAAATGATATATTTGAATGATTTTTTTATATGAAATTTTTGGGCGTAGGTGACTTATGAAAAATATAGGAATTTTAGGAGCAAGTGGCTCTGTAGGAATGCAAGGTTTAGATGTGATTCGTGAACATAAGGATCAATATCGTTTAGTGAGTTTTTCAGTCGGCAATAATATTCAAGTAGCTAAAGATATTATTGAAGAGTTTCAACCAGAAATCGTTTCAGTAGGGTCAGAAAGTTTAAAAGACCAATTATCAGCAATTGTAACAGAACCGATAGAAATTGTTTACGGTGATGAAGGTTTAATTAAAATAGCTGGATACCATAAAAATGATATGTTACTTAATTCAATTTTAGGCAGTATAGGTTTGAAACCAACCATTCATGCAATTGAGCAAGGGATTGATATTGCACTTGCAAATAAAGAAACATTGGTTGTTGCGGGTGAAATCGTTATGAAAAAAGCAAAAGAACATGGTGTCAATATTTTACCAGTGGACTCTGAGCATTCAGCGATTTTCCAATGTTTAAATGGAGAAAACCATAAAAATATCGAAAAATTAATCATTACTGCAAGTGGCGGTTCATTTAGAAATAAAACAAGAAGTGAGCTTGAACATGTGACTTTAGAAGATGCATTAAACCATCCAAACTGGTCGATGGGCAAAAAAATCACAATAGATTCAGCGACAATGATGAATAAAGGGTTAGAAGTGATTGAAGCAAAGTGGTTATTTGATTTACCAATTGAAAAGATTGAAACAGTTTTACATCAAGAAAGTATCATTCATTCCATGGTTGAATTTAATGATACGAGTGTGATTGCACAACTTGGAACACCAGATATGCGTATGCCAATTCAATATGCATTTACTTATCCTGATCGACTACCAAGACAAGCTGAAAGATTAAATTTAGGTCAAATTGGTCAGTTGAATTTCAAACCAATGGATTATGAACGATTCAAATGTTTAAAATTTGCATATGACGCCATTAAAATTGGTGGTACAATGCCTGTTGTGATGAATGCTGTAAATGAAATTGCTGTAAGCATGTTCTTAAACGGTGAAATCTCATTTTTAGATATTGAGACATTGATTGAAAGAGAAATGAAGGCACATGAAGTGATTATGAATCCAGATTTGGATACAATACTCGCAGTAGATAAACAATATAAAGAAATGAAATACGAGGTGTAGTATGTTAGGATTTATCGCATTTATATTTGTTTTTGGTTTACTCGTAACGGTACATGAATTTGGACATTTGTTATTTGCAAAAAGAGCGGGTATCATGTGTCCAGAATTCGCGATTGGTATGGGACCAAAAATATTTTCATATAAAAAGAATGAAACCGTATATACAATTCGTTTACTCCCTGTAGGGGGTTATGTCATGATGGCCGGTAGTGGTATGGAACAAAATCCACTAACTGAAGGTATGACGGTACAAATTAAAACGAATGAAAATAATGAAGTGACACATGTCATTTTAGATGAGCAACATCAGTTTAGACAAATCGAACAAATTGAAGTGAAGTCTAGTGACTTTGAAGACGAATTGTATATTGAAGGGGTAAATCAGTATACACAAGAATTGGTACGTTTACCTGTTGCGCGTGAAGCGTATTTTGTTCGTGATGGCGATTTAATCCAAATCGCACCCCATGACCGTCAATTCAAAAATAAAAAACCTCTACCGAAATTTTTAGCATTATTTGCAGGACCATTATTTAACTTTATATTGGCGTTAGTGTTGTTTATTATTTATGCATTTATGACAGGTGTCCCAACGAATACTGTTGATCAAGTACAAAAAGGATTACCTGCATATAAAGCGGGAATTCAATCAGGGGATAAGATTGTAAAAATTGGTGATACAAAGATTACAGAATATAAACAAATTTCACCGATTATTACTAAAAATAAAGATAAAGCAATCGATGTCACTGTAGAACGTGATGGTAAAGAAAAAACGTTTAATATTAAACCAGAATATAAACAGCAAGTAGTAAACAAGCAAAAAGTAGATACTTATATTATTGGTTTTCAAGCGAAGAAGGAATCTTCTGTAATATCAGCACTTGAAAATGGTGTACTTTATACAATTAATGGTGCAAAAGTCATTTTCTCATTACTTGGTATTATGTTTGCTTCAATTTTTAACGGAAGCTTCTCGTTTGATATGTTAAATGGTCCGGTTGGTATTTATAAAAATACTGAAAAAGTTGCAGCGATGGGGTTTGAAACTTTGATAGGCTACACTGCGATGTTATCTGTCAATTTAGGGATTATGAACTTATTACCGATTCCTGCACTGGATGGTGGTAGAATTTTATTCGTCATTTATGAAGCAATTTTCAGAAGACCGGTGAATAAAAAAGCAGAAGTTGTGATTATTGCTGCAGGTGCGATTTTCGTATTTTTCATTATGATTATGGTCACTTGGAACGATATTATGAGATATTTCTTTTAAAATTTTAAAAATGCCATGAGCCAAATCAGTGCTTATGGCATTTTTAATGCATTTAATAGTTTTATTCAGTACGAATTTATATTATGATGATAATAATCAATATTTTTTAGGAGGCAGCTATGAAACAAAGTAAAATGTTTATTCCAACTTTACGTGAAGTTCCAAATGATGCTGAAAGTAAAAGTCATCAATTATTATTAAAAGCAGGTATGATCAAACAAGTAGCAAGTGGGATGTACAGTTATTTACCCATTGCAAAACGTGTTTTAAATAAAATTGAGGCAATTGTTCGTGAAGAAATGGAAGCGATTGATGGTATTGAAATTTTAATGCCAGTATTACAGCCTTCTGAATTATGGATGGAATCAGGTCGTTGGCAAAGTTATGGTGCAGAGTTGATGCGTATGACGGATCGTCATGGACGTGAATTCGCATTAGGACCAACTCATGAAGAAATCATTACTTCTTTAGTGAGAGATGAATTAAAGTCTTATAAGAAATTACCAATTACATTATTCCAAATTCAAAATAAATTCCGTGATGAAAAGCGTCCTCGTTTTGGTTTGTTACGTGGTCGTGAATTCATTATGAAAGATGCTTATAGTTTCCATGCAACAGAAGAAAGTTTAGATAAAACATATCAAGATATGTATCAAGCTTATACAAATATCTTTAACCGTGTAGGGTTATTATTCAGACCTGTTATCGCAGATAGTGGTGCTATTGGTGGTAGTCATACACATGAATTTATGGCACTTGCTGAGATTGGTGAAGATACAATTTGTTATACAGACGGATCAGACTATGCTGCTAATATTGAAAAAGCAGAAGTAGTATACCATGCGAAGCCTGAGCATACTGAGGAAAAAGCGTTAGAAAAAGTACATACGCCTGGCGTAAAAACTGCGCAAGCATTAGCGGATTTCTTAGGGAAACGTTTAGATGAAATTGTAAAATCTATGATTGTTAAAGTTGATGATCAATATGTTATGTTTTTAATTCGTGGTCATCATGAATTAAACGATGTAAAAGTAAAAGCTTACTTTGGTACTGAATTTGTGGAAATGGCAACTCAAGATGAGATTGTTGCAATTCTTGGTGCTAACCCAGGTTCATTAGGTCCAGTGGGTGTTGATAAGATTGAAATTTATGCCGATAACAGTGTACAAGATTTAAACAATCTAGCTGTTGGGGCAAATGAAGATGAATACCATTATATCAATGCAAATATTGCTCGTGACTTTAATGTTAAAGCATTTGGTGATTTTAGATTTATTTTAGAAGGTGAATTAGCAGCGGATGGTCATCCAGTTAAATTTGCTGAAGGTATTGAAGTCGGACAAGTTTTCAAATTAGGTACTAAGTATTCTGAATCGATGAATGCAACATTCTTAAATGATCAAGGCCGTGCAGAGCCGATGATTATGGGTTGTTATGGTATCGGTGTGAGCCGTACATTGTCAGCTGTTATTGAACAACATCATGATGATAAAGGTATCATTTGGCCAACTTCGATTACACCATATGATGTACATGTAATATCAGTAAATCCTAAACAAGAAGCACAACAAGCATTAGCGGATCAATTATATACTGAATTGAAAGCAAACTATGATGTTTTATATGATGATCGTAATGAACGTGCAGGTGTTAAATTTAATGATGCTGACTTAATTGGTATCCCAGTACGTGTCGTTGTAGGTAAACAAGCAGCAGAAGGTATTGTGGAAGTTAAAAATCGCAAAACTGGTGAATCATTTGAAGTATCGGTTGATGCCATCGAAGAAAAAATCAAATCGATTTATGCAACGCTTTAAAAATAATTTGTTATAATAATGCTAAGATTAAGAATAAGTAATACGCATTTGCGTATTACTTTTTCATGTTTAAAGGTGGAAAAATATGACCATTTCAGCAAATGAAAAATTTAAAATACTACTCAAACAATTGGAAATCACCAATTTATTTGAAATAGATGATATCGACGCTGCGGCATTAACAAAAATTGATGTGTCTAGAGAAGAACGTAAATGGCATTTTTATTTTTCTTTTAAAAACTATTTGCCTTATCCTATGTTTCAATTGCTTCAAACGAAGTTTCATGAACATTTTGATCAAATCGCTCGAGTTTCATTTGAAATCAAGGTTACACATAAAGATGATGGTGATTTTACAGAAGTCATTCGAGAATATATCCCTTATGCGATAGATCAAACGAAAATGAGTCCAAACTTAAAACGCCAATTAAAAGATAAAAAAGTGACATTTTCAAATGATGTTATGAAATTTCATGTGCTTACAGAGGTTGAGCAAAGACATTTTTCCAAAAATTGTAATGGTACGCTAATCGAAGTATTTAAGCAGTGCGGCTTTAATATATCAAATACAATCTTTGATATTTCAAATGAAGATCATGATCGAGAACTTGCATCGCTTGCTCAACATATTGAACAAGAAGATCAAACAAATAGAACGCAACTTGCAGAAAAAATGGTAGAAATTGAAAAATCTCGTTCAGAAGAAATTGTGAATGAAGTATCAAGTTGTCAAATCGGTAAAGAAATTCAAGTTGAATCATTAAGACCAATAGAGTCTATCATTGAAGAAGAGTATAAAGTGGCTGTTGAAGGTGTTATTTTTGATGTTGAGATTAAGGAATTAAAAAGTAAACGTCATATCCTTCAAGTTAAAATAACGGATTATACAGATTCATTAATCATTAAAATGTTTACAAGACCAGGTAAAGACTTTTTAGAGCATTTTAAAGCATTAAAGCCAGGTAAATGGATTCGTTGCCAAGGTAAAATTGAACAAGATACCTTTATTAGAGATTTAGTCATGATGGCTAATGACATTCACGAAGTGAAAAAACAGGAAAAACAAGATACTGCTGAAGAAAAGCGTGTTGAATTTCATTTACATACTGCAATGAGTCAAATGGATGGTGTCTCCCATATTTCAAAATATGTTGACCAAGCTGCTAAATGGGGTCATAAAGCCATTGCAATTACAGACCATAATGGGGCACAAGGTTTTCCAGATGCTTATAGTGCTGCCAAAAAAGCAGGCATCAAAATGATTTATGGTATGGAAGGCATGCTTGTAGATGATGGCGTACCTATTGCATACAAACCTCAATCAATCGATTTAAAGTCAGCAACTTATGTAGTATTTGACGTTGAAACGACCGGTTTAAGTTCACAATACGATAAAATCATTGAATTAGCAGCAGTTAAAGTTAAAGATGGAGAAATCATTGATAAGTTTGAGCGTTTCTCAAATCCTGGAGAACGATTGAATGAAACCATCAAAAATTTAACTAAAATTACGGATGATATGCTAGTAGACGCACCACCCATTGAAGAAGTATTAAATGATTTTAGAGATTTTGTAGGTGATGCGATTTATGTTGCACATAACGCAAGTTTTGATATGGGCTTCATTGATACAGGATTCGAACGTTTAGGATATGGTGCTACAAAAAATGCTGTTATCGATACGTTAGAACTATCAAGAACCATCAATACTGATCTCGGAAAACACGGTTTAAACTTTTTAGCGAAAAAATATGGCATTGAATTGACACAACACCATAGAGCGATTTATGATGCTGAGACAACTGCACATATTTTTATTAAAATGTTGAAACAACTTGAAGATTTAAATGTACATCAACATGATGAAATCGATGTAAAATTATCTAATCAAGATGCATATAAACGTGCTAGACCAATGCATGTGACACTGATTGTGCAAAATCAAACAGGATTAAAAAACTTATTTAAGATCATTTCAGAGTCTTTAGTACATTATTTTTATCGAACTGCTCGTATTCCAAGAAGTTTATTAGATAAGCATCGTGAAGGTATATTAGTAGGTAGTGCATGTGATAATGGTGAAGTATTTACAGCAGTAATGCAAAAAGACCAAGAAGAAGTTGAGAAAATTGCACAATATTATGATTTTATTGAAGTCCAACCTAAAGCATTGTATCAACATTTATTAGATCGTGATTTAATTCGTGATCAAGCAACATTAGAAGAAATATATGATCGCTTAATTCAAGTTGGAGATAAACTTGGTAAGTTGGTTGTTGCAACTGGTAATGTACATTACTTACATGAACACGAACATATTGCACGTGATATATTAATTGCATCAAATCCAGGGAATCCATTAAATCGACAAACATTACCGAAAGCTCATTTTAGAACGACAAATGAAATGTTAGATGCTTTTCATTTCTTAGGTGAAGAAAAAGCAAAAGAGATTGTAGTAACGAATACGAATAAATTGGCAGATATGATTGAAGAAGTGAAGCCGATTCGAGATGAATTGTATACGCCTAAAATTGAAGGTGCTAATGAAGAAATTCGAGAGATGAGTTATAATAATGCCAAAAAGTTATACGGTGAAGATTTACCACAAATCGTTATTGATCGATTAGAAAAGGAACTTGCCAGTATTATCGGAAACGGATTTGCTGTTATTTATTTGATTTCGCATAAATTGGTTAAAAAATCACTTGATGATGGTTACTTAGTTGGTAGTCGTGGTTCAGTTGGATCAAGCTTTGTAGCGACAATGACTGAAATTACAGAAGTAAATCCACTGCCTCCACATTATATTTGTCCAAAATGTAAATCTAGCCATTTCTTTGAAGATGGAAGTGTGGCCAGTGGATTTGACTTACCGGACAAAAATTGTCCAACATGTGATGTACCTTATATTAAAGAAGGACAAGATATTCCATTTGAAACGTTCTTAGGGTTTAAAGGGGATAAAGTACCCGATATTGACTTGAACTTTAGTGGCGAATACCAGCCACATGCACATAATTACACGAAGGAATTGTTCGGTGAAGATTATGTATATCGTGCTGGAACTATTGGTACAGTAGCCGAAAAAACGGCATTCGGTTACGTAAAAGGCTATATGAATGATAATGGCATTCATAAACGAAGTGCAGAAGTGGATCGATTAGTAAAATCATGTACTGGGGTTAAACGTACAACAGGGCAACACCCGGGTGGTATTATTGTTGTGCCCGATTATATGGACATTTATGATTTTACACCGATTCAATATCCTGCTGACCAACAAGATTCGGCATGGCGAACAACACATTTTGATTTCCATTCTATTCATGACAATGTATTGAAACTCGATATATTAGGGCACGATGATCCAACGATGATTCGTATGTTACAAGATTTATCAGGCATGGATCCTAAAACAATTCCAGTCGATGATAAAGAAACGATGAAAATTTTCTCTGGACCAGAATCTTTAGGCGTTACTGAAGAAGATATATTATGTAAAACAGGAACGTTAGGTGTACCTGAGTTTGGTACAGGATTTGTAAGACAAATGCTTGAAGATACTAAACCATCTAGTTTTAGTGAATTGGTACAAATTTCTGGGTTATCACACGGTACTGATGTATGGCTAGGGAATGCACAAGAACTCATTAAAGCAGGAACGTGTGATTTATCAAGTGTTATTGGTTGTCGTGATGATATTATGGTGTATTTGATGTATGCAGGACTTGAACCATCACTTGCATTTAAAATTATGGAATCTGTTCGTAAAGGTAAAGGATTATCTGAAGAATTTGAAGATGCGATGCGCGCAAATAAAGTACCAGAATGGTATTTGGATTCATGTAAAAAAATCAAATACATGTTCCCGAAAGCCCACGCCGCAGCTTACGTGTTAATGGCAGTTCGTATAGCATACTTTAAAGTGCACCATCCACTATACTATTATGCAAGTTACTTTACAGTGCGTGCCTCAGATTTTGATTTATTAACAATGATTAAAGATAAACATTCCATTAAAGCTACTGTTAAAGATTATTATGCAAGATATCACGACCTTGCGAAAAAAGAAAAAGATGTCTTAACAGTTTTAGAAATTGCAAACGAAATGGCACAGCGTGGATTTAAAATGCAGCCGATTTCTTTAGAAAAAAGTACGGCTTTTGAGTTCTTAATTGAAGGGGATACATTAATTCCTCCATTTATCGCAGTGCCTGGACTTGGTGAAAACGTTGCGAAACGAATTGTAGCGGCTCGAGAAGAAGGACCATTTTTATCTAAAGAAGAGTTGAATAAAAAAGCTGGAGTTTCTCAAAAGATTATTGATTATTTAGATGAGATGGGCAGTTTAAATGGCATGCCAGACAAAGCACAGTTATCCATTTTCGATTTATAAAGAGAATCATTTGTCGCAATTATTAATTTGTGCTATAATGAATGTGCTTAAAAAAATACTCTACAGACGAAAAGAGTGGGATTTCCCGCTCTTTTCTTATTGTAAGCTTGGGAGGATTATATGAGTAAAATAACAGAACAAGTTGAAGGCATTGTTAGTCCAATTGTTGAAAGCTTAGGATTTGAACTCGTAGATGTTGAGTACGTTAAAGAAGGCCCTGATTATTATTTGCGCATTGCGATTGATAAACCAGATGGTATTGATATTGCAGATTGTGCATTAGCGAGCGAAAAAATTTCAGAAGTAATGGATAAAAACGATCCAATTACGGATGCCTATTTCTTAGATGTATCTTCACCAGGTGCTGAACGCCCACTTAAGAAAGAAAAGGATTACGAACAAGCTATTAATGAAAATATTTATGTTAAATTGTATGAACCTTTAGAAGGGGATAAAGAATGGATTGGCATTTTAAAGGCATATGATGAACAAAACATTACCATTGAAGCAAAAATTAAAACAAGAACAAAAACATTTGATATACCACGCACGAAAATCGCTAAAATTAGACGTGCCGTTGTATTATAATTGGAGGTCATTATGAAAAAGAATAATGAATTATTAAATGCAATTGATTATATTGAAAAAGAAAAGTCAATTCCAAGAGAAGTATTAATTGAAACAATCGAAGCAGCATTAATTACTGCGTATAAAAAGAACTACAATTCAGCGACAAATGTACGTGTTGAATTAAATATGGACAATGGAACTTATCGTGTATTCTCTCGTAAAGATGTTGTAGAAGAAGTAATGAATCCACGTGAAGAAGTAAGTTTAGAAACAGCTTTATTATCTAACCCTGCATATGAAATTGGCGATATTTATGAAGAAGATGTTACGCCAAAAGACTTTGGCCGTGTTTCAGCACAAGCAGCAAAACAAGCGGTAATGCAGCGCTTACGTGATGCAGAACGTGGTATCTTATACAATGAATTCATTGATAAAGAAGACGATATTATGACTGGTATTATTGACCGTGTAGACCATCGTTACGTTTATGTGACTTTAGGCAAAACTGAAGCGGTATTATCTGAAGCAGAAAGAAGTCCTAACGAAGTTTATCGTCCAACTGAACGCATTAAAGTGTATGTCAATAAAGTTGAACAAACAACAAAAGGACCACAAATTTTTGTTTCACGTAGTCATCCAGGTCTTTTAAAGCGTTTATTTGAACAAGAAGTACCTGAAATTTTTGATGGGACTGTTGTTGTGAAATCTGTTGCACGTGAAGCGGGTGACCGTTCAAAAATCAGTGTTTATGCAGAAAATCCTGATATTGATGCAGTAGGTGCATGTGTTGGTACTAAAGGTTCACGTGTTGAAGCTGTCGTTGAAGAATTGGGTGGCGAAAAGATTGATATCGTTGAATGGAGTGCAGATACAAAAACATTTGTAAAGAATGCATTAAGTCCATCACAAGTAATCGATGTATTAGTTGATGAAGAAAATCAAGCGACAACAGTGATTGTTCCGGATTATCAATTATCATTAGCGATTGGTAAAAAAGGTCAAAATGCACGTCTTGCTGCAAAATTAACAGGCTGGAAAATTGATATCAAATCAGAAACTGATGCTAAAGAAGCTGGTATTTACCCAGTAGAATAGAGGTGTTTTATGAAAACAAAGAAAATACCTATGCGAAAATGCATTTTAACTAATGAAATGTATCCCAAAAAAGAACTCTTACGTGTTGTTAAAACGAAAGAGGGCGAAATTTTTGTTGACCCAACTGGTAAACAAAATGGTCGTGGTGCTTACGTTGTGATGCAATTAGAAATTGTTGAAGCGGCAAGAAAAAAGAAAAAATTAGAGCAATTCTTTGAATCTAATACAGAAACTATGAATCCAATTTATGATGAAATCATTCGATTGATTTATAGAGAAATGATACCAAAACGATGAACCAAACAGATCAAGTACTTAATTTATTAGGGTTGGCAATGAGAGCTAGAAAAATTGCAACTGGTGAAGAGTTGGTCATTAGTGAAATTAGAAGAAAACATGCGAAATTAGTGATTATATCTAATGATGCATCAGAAAATACAAAAAAAACAATCATGAATAAATGTAATAGCTACGGTGTACCGTGTGTCGAGTTTGAATCAAGATACATGTTAGGGTATGCGATAGGTAAAGCTGAGCGTGTATCGATAGCCATATTAGACGGAGGCTTTGCAAAAAAAATGCAAACATTGATTCATGAATTGAAAGGATGAGTCTATGAGTAAGAAAAGAATATATGAATATGCCAAAGAGGTAAATGTTAAAAGTAAAGAAATTATTGATACGTTAAAAGCAATGAATATTGAAGTATCAAATCATATGCAAGCTTTAGAAGACAATGAAATTAAAACATTAGATCAAAAGTTTAAAAAAGAAGCACCTAAAAAAGAGCAAAAGCCTGCGAATGCTCAAAACAAACCACAAAATCAAAATAACAATCAAAATAAACAAAACAATCAACAATCGAATAAAAATAATAATAACCAAAACAAACAAAACAACCAAGGCAATTCAAACAACCAAGGTAATTCAAACAACCAATCAAAATCGAACAATCAAGGTAATTCAAATAATCAAAACAATCAAAACAAACCAAAAAATAATCAACGTAATAACAACTTCCGTCCAGGGAATAACAATAAACCTGGAACTGGTGGCCCTAAAAAGAAACAAAAAGGTAAACAAAAACCAACGCCACCACCAGCACCAGTTGTTAAAGAAACACCTTCAAAAATTACTTATGAAGAAGGCATTACTGTTGGTGAATTAGCTGAAAAATTAAACAAAGATGCATCAGAAATCGTGAAAAACTTATTCATGGTTGGTATTATGGCAAACATTAACCAAGCATTAAATGAAGATGCAATTGAATTAATTTGTTCAGAATATGGTGTTGAAGCTGAATTAGAAGTAGTTGTAGATGTAACTGATCTTGAAACATATTTTGAAGATGTAGATGCTGATGAAAATGATATCATTGAGCGCCCACCAGTTGTAACTATTATGGGTCACGTTGACCATGGTAAAACAACATTATTAGACTCTATCCGTAATACACGTGTGACTGCTGGAGAAGCTGGTGGTATCACACAACATATTGGTGCATACCAAGTAGAATACAATGGAAAGAAAATTTCATTCCTAGATACACCTGGACATGCTGCGTTTACAACAATGCGTGCACGTGGTGCACAAGTAACGGATATTACAATCTTGGTTGTTGCTGCGGATGATGGTGTAATGCCACAAACGATTGAAGCGATTAACCATGCGAAAGCAGCAGAAGTGCCAATTATTGTTGCTGTTAATAAAATTGATAAACCAACAGCGAATCCTGATCGTGTAATGCAAGAATTAGGTGAGCATGGATTATACCCTGAAGATTGGGGCGGAGATACAATCTTCGTTCAATTATCAGCGATTAAAGGCGAAGGTATTGAAGATTTACTAGAAATGATTTTACTTGTAACAGAAGTAGAAGAATTAAAAGCAAATCCAAAACGTACAGCCATTGGTACTGTAATTGAAGCGGAATTAGATAAATCTCGTGGACCAGCGGCTTCATTATTAATTCAAGACGGTACGTTAGAAATCGGTGATTCATTAGTTGTAGGTAACACATTCGGACGTGTGCGTGCAATGGTGAACGATTTAGGTAAACGTATTAAAACAGCTGGACCATCAACACCAGTTGAAATTACAGGATTACAAGATGTACCTTTAGCAGGTGACAGATTTGTTGTATTTAAAGATGAGAAACAAGCACGCCGTATTGGTGAAGCACGTCAACAACAAAATATCTTAGCACAGCGTTCAGAATCACAAAAAGTTTCATTAGACAATTTATTTGAACAAATGAAACAAGGTGAAATGAAAGATTTAAACGTTATCATTAAAGGTGATGTACAAGGTTCAGTTGAAGCATTAGCAGCATCATTAATGAAAATCGATGTAGAAGGCGTAAATGTAAGAATCATTCATACAGCAGTAGGTGCAATCAATGAATCAGACGTTACATTAGCATCAGCATCAAATGGTATCATTATCGGATTTAACGTACGACCAGATGCAAATGCGAAACGTGCAGCAGAAGCAGAAAAAGTAGACATGCGTTTACACCGTATTATCTATAAAGTTATCGAAGAAATTGAAAGTGCGATGAAAGGGATGCTAGATCCTGAGTTTGAAGAACAAGTTATCGGTCAAGCTGAAGTTCGTCAAACAATCAATATCTCTAAAGTTGGTACAGTAGCAGGTTCATATGTAACTGATGGTAAAATTACGCGTGACTCACAAGTACGTATCATTCGTGATGGAATCGTTGTTTATGAAGGTGCAGTAGATGCATTAAAACGTTTCAAAGACGATGTTAAAGAAGTATCAGCAGGTTACGAATGTGGTATCACAATCGAAAACTTCAATGATGTAAAAGAAGGCGACATCTTTGAAGCATTTGTAATGGTTGAGATTAAACGATAATTAAACAATCAATCAAAGTGAAAGATTAGTGATTATTTGATTAATATATAAAATAAAACCCATAGTATTGATATAACATTATCAATACTATGGGTTTTTGTGTATCGAGATTTATATTATAAGCTTTTCAATTTTTCTTTTACAAATTCTAAATATTCATTTGGAATGATATCGAAATCTGGTTCTTCAGAGATCAATAGTAAATCTTCAAGAAATTCTTTGTTCTTAAACTCAGTTAATTCTAATGCTTTCCAATAATGATAAAATGCATATTCATAAGCATACTCATAATAGTTAAAATGAAAGTGAAAAATACAGGCAGCCATTTCATGTAAATTTACTGTATTTTTATGATTTGCATATGTGGAAATGATAAAAGCATAATCCACTTTTTTGATATCATTAAACATAAAATACCCAAATAGTTCAATATCTTCTTTAATAACTTTTTCTTTAATTTCATCTGGCAATTGATTCAGTAATAAATTTTGTACATTCATATTATTTTCCCCATATTTACTTTGCTTTACTTTCTTTATTGTTATTCTCCATAAACCATTTTGTTCCGATTAAATTACATATATTAATGAGGGCAAATACAATGAATAAATTAAAAAATGAATAATTAAGTGGAAGGTTTTCTTGCATTAATAAGTAACCAAATGTGATGAGACAATATACTGTAATCAATAATTTACAGATTAATACATATTTTTTATTCATCATTATCACTGCTTTCTTTTATATCATCTTGTGATTTGATTTTTTAGTTACAAAAAGAGGATCATCTGATCCTCTTTAAATTAGTCAAACATTTCAGTATCTAAGTCGATAAAGTATTGAATGGTTGCATTTGTTATTAAATTCATAAGGCTTTGTTCTTCGTTGAAGTATTCTTGTGTTTCTTCAGATGAGCAAGGGTATTTATCATTTTCGTTTATGATTAATATTCTGATATAATTTTTGATGTCCAATTCAAGAATTGAATGATAAGTAAAATTATTTTCATCTTTGTATGCTAATAATTTTTCTAATGTTAATGTATTTTCTATACTCGTATGGTTGGCTTTGTTTACATTATATATTA
This sequence comes from Macrococcus sp. DPC7161, assembly GCF_004117835.1. Taxonomy (GTDB): domain Bacteria; phylum Bacillota; class Bacilli; order Staphylococcales; family Staphylococcaceae; genus SDSC01. Next base: position 307,710 of record NZ_SDSC01000001.1, read on the forward strand.
GTTCTCTTACAAATCGTACACTTGCATAAAACACTGTATGTAGATGCTTTTTTACTTCATTGAATTCGAAGTAATGCCAATCTTTTTTTTCAAAATGATCTTTTATTGAAGCTGTAAAATCATTTTCTAATTGTAGTACTGTCATTTTCGTTAACTCCTTTCTTTTTTATTTTTTATATTCATTTTATTATTTTAATTTGATAAAAATATTGATTTTGTGGGATTTTTTAATATTTAATAAAACTTATATTTTAGTTATAATATGCTGTACATAATGTAGTTTAATACATAAGTCCGTTAAAGTGAAGAATATATGAAAGAATTCAGATTATTTTAAGGTAAAATTAAGGTTCTATTAAGGTTAAGGTATAAATATTCTAAATTGCGTATTTATATTAATTTAATGGTGTTAATCTATTGCTGCAATTTTTGGAAAATTGATATGGAACTGCGAATTAACTATAGTTAATTAATATGAAGTTTAAATACTTTTTATCTGCGTATTGTATGTTTTTACATCGAGGTTGTTAAATGAAATAATTTGTGAATTATATCACTATTATAAATAGTGTAAATTAACATCTTTATTAAGGTAGGATTAAGATAACAATGACATGAGCGGTGTTATAATTTAGGTGTTATGAAATGATAATAATAATTTGGAGTGATTAAGATGAAAAAAAGTTTAGCAGTTGTTGCAACTTCAGCAATTTTATTTGCAGGGTTAGGTTCGGTTGATGCGAATGCGCAATCAACATATTCTAAAAAGGTTACAAAGAGTACAGTAAAAAATATTGATCAAAATTCAGCTTACTACTATTACAATGGCTATTTCAAACCTAATAGTAAATTGTTATTAGACAAAGATTTTATTAAAGCTGTTTTAAATGACAATGTTTCTTTCAATGGCTTTGAATTAAGTAAAAATCGTATGTTAGATGGCTCACGTGCGGATAAAGTTGTTAAAGTGAAAGATATTGAACTTGGTTTAGAAACTGTTTCTAAATCAACAATTCGAGTAATTAAATTACCAGTTGAAAAGAAAACAATTAAATTTTCAACGTTTAAGAAAAAACATACAGGTCTTAAATTAAATGGTATCGATACTTTGAATAAATCAACAAAAGTTTATAAATATGAAACTAAAAATAACGGTGCAATGTTTGTGACTGTTGTTTCAGGTTATATTTCTGAAATTACTTTATTTTAATTTAGGTTTGATTGACTAATTTTCACCTAGTACGTATAATAAAACAGCAATTAGGGTATATTAACATCGAGGTGATATTTATGAGTTTAAGAAGTGAACGTGTTGGTGAACAACTTAAGAAAGAGTTGTCTGAAATCATCAATCAAAAATTAAAAAATCCTAACATCGGTTTTGTAACAGTGACTGAAGTAGAGGTAACTGGAGATTTATCTATTGCGAGTGTATATATTACGGTTTTAGGTGAAGAACGAGATCGTAAAAAATCACTTGAAGCATTAGAAAAGTCAAAAGGCTTTATGAAGTCAGAAATTGCTAAACGTATGGATTTACGTATCGTACCAGAATTAAAATTTGTTTATGATGAATCTGTAGATTACGGTAATAAAATTGAACGTATGATTGCTGAGTTAAATAAAGATAAATAATGGTATAATAAACACTGAATCTTGTATTCAGTGTTTTTTGTTTTTAATCAATTAAAAATCTAATTTATTATTAAATTGTTCTATTTGAAATAATATATATAATGATATGCAGTTTTATTGGAGGTTATTATGGAAGGTATTATTCCAGTAAATAAACCACGTGGCATGACGAGTCATGATGTGGTTTTTAAATTAAGAAAAATTTTTAAAACTAAAAAAATTGGGCATACTGGTACACTTGATCCAGAGGTGGATGGTGTGTTACCGATTTGTGTTGGTAAAGCGACCCGTGTTGCGGATTATGTGATGAATAGTGGTAAAACCTATATCGCTGAAGTGACTTTAGGTGTGCAAACAACGACTGAAGATGCTCATGGTGAAGTCGTTCAAAAAGTGCCAGTATTAAAAGATGCGTTTAATGAAGCAATTATTGATGAGGTATTATTGCAATTAACGGGTGTTATTGATCAAACACCGCCTATGTATTCTGCTGTTAAAGTGAATGGTAGAAAGTTATATGAGTATGCGAGAAATGGTGAAACGATTGAGCGCCCGAGTAGAAAAGTAGAAATTTATGAGATTCGTCGATTAAGTGATGTCACTTTCGTTGATGAGGTATGTAAATTTAAAATCGAAGTTTCATGTGGTAAAGGGACTTATATTAGAACTCTAGCGACTCAAATTGCTGATGCCTTAGGGACAATTGGTCATATGTCTGATCTAACGCGTATTGCTTCTGGTGGTTTTAAAGTTGAAGAAAGCTACACGTTAGAGACATTACAAAATACAGAATATGAAGCGTTAGCTGAATTGTTGTTACCGATTGAACATGGATTACAGCACTTACCTCGTGTTGAAGTGGATGAAAATATCGCTCAAAAAATATTGTGGGGCCAAAAATTAAAGCAAATGAGCCCTAAAATTGAAGAAGAAACTGCAATGTTTTACAATGATAAAGTATTGGCCATCTATATGCCGGATGAAAAGCATCCAGGATTAATCAAGGCCCGAAAAGTATTTAATTAAAACTCATAAGTGAGGTTAACAATGAAAACGATAATTATGAAACAGCCGCTAGAAATGTGTTACGATCATGAACCGATTGCATTAGCTGTCGGTTTCTTTGACGGTTTGCATTTAGGTCATCAAAAAGTCATTCAAAAAATGATAGAAGTTGCAGAAAAAAAAGGACTTAAAAAAGCAGTAATGACTTTTGATCCTCATCCATCAGTTGTTTTAAATCCGGAAATGAAAAGAACAGATTATTTAACACCGATGCAAGAAAAGAAATTTATCTTAGAAAACATGGGCATTGATTATTTATTTGTAGTGCCTTTTACATCAACATTTGCTCAAATGGAAGAAAAAGCTTTTATTCAAGATTACTTTACTAAAAACCATGTTAAAGAAGTAATTGCAGGGTTTGATTTTACATATGGCAAGTTTGGTAAAGGTAATATGTTAAAGTTAGAAGCGGACAAAGATGGATTTAATGTGACTACTGTTGATAAATGTGCTTTAGATAATGAAAAGATTTCTACTACTTTGATTCGTGAACAATTGACGCAAGGTGAGATTGAAAAGGCTAATAAGCAATTAGGAAGACCATATAAAATTGTTGGTTTAGTTGTACAAGGTGAGAAAAGAGGACGAACGATTGGTTTTCCTACAGCCAATGTTGCACCAAATGAACTCTATGTATTTCCTAAATTGGGTGTTTACGCAGTAACATTAAAGCGTGAAAATGGACACATTTATAAAGGCGTTTGTAATATTGGAGTGAAACCTACATTTCATGATCCTTCAAAGAGTCAAGTATCTATTGAAGTAAATATTTTTGATTTCAATGAATCGATATACGGTGAAACGGTTGAAGTGTATTGGCATGCATTTTTAAGACCTGAACAGAAATTTAATGGTATCGATGCATTGATTTCACAAATAAAAGCGGATAAAGCATCTGCAATTGAAATATTACAAAATATTCATTAGAAATCATTGATTAAATTTTGAAACATGGTATACTATTTGAGTACCTTTCCTTGGTATCGAGACACTCCGACTCATACTCAGGTTATGGTGTAAATTAAATTATAGGAGGCTATTTAATTATGGCAATTACTCAAGAACGTAAAAACGAAATCATCGCACAATACCGCGTACACGAAACAGATACAGGATCTCCTGAAGTACAAATCGCTGTTTTAACTGCAGAAATCAATGCATTAAACGAGCACTTACGTACTCACAAAAAAGATCACCATTCTCGTCGTGGTTTATTAAAAATGGTAGGTCGTCGTAAAAACTTATTAACTTACTTACGTGAAAACGATGTTCAACGTTACCGTGAATTAATTAAATCTTTAGGATTACGTCGTTAATTCTATTTAATCGAAAGGAATATTCCTTTCGATTTTTTTATGCAAACAACAAGCTGTGTGGTATAGTTAAACTATATGTTTATTTAAGAGAGGGGATATTTTAATGTCTCAGGAAAAAAAAGTATTTAAAACAGAATGGGCTGGTCGTGAATTAATTATTGAAACTGGCCAATTAGCAAAACAAGCAAATGGAGCAGTACTTGTAAGATATGGTGATACAGTAGTATTATCAACAGCTACAGCTTCTAAAGAGCCACGCGATGTTGACTTTTTCCCATTAATGGTGAATTACGAAGAAAAATTATATGCTGCTGGTAAAATTCCAGGTGGCTTTAATAAACGTGAAGGACGTCCAGGCGAAGATGCAACGTTAACGTCACGTTTAATTGACCGTCCAATTCGTCCTTTATTCCCTAAAGGATATCGTCATGATGTTCAAGTCATTTCTATTGTAATGAGTGTAGATCCAAACAACTCACCTGAAATGGCAGCAATGATTGGTTCATCGATGGCATTATCGGTTTCTGATATCCCATTTGAAGGTCCAATTGCTGGTGTTAATGTAGGTTTAGTTGATGGTGAGTTAATCATTAACCCAAACATTGAGCAACGTGAAAAATCATTACTTGATTTACAAGTTGCTGGACATAAAGATGCTGTAAACATGGTTGAAGCGGGTGCTAAAGAAGTACCTGAAGATAAAATGTTAGAAGCAATTATGTTTGGTCATGCTGAAATTAAGAAATTAGTTGCTTTCCAACAAGAAATTATTGATACATTACAACCTGTTAAATCTGAGTTTGTACCAGTACAACCGAATGAAGAAGTAGAATCTAAAGTTGAAGCATTAGCTACTGAATTAGAATTATCAAAAGCCATTCAAACACAAGAAAAAGTAGCACGTGAAGAAAATATCACGGCAGTAAAAGTAAAAGTAATTGAAGCTTTTGAAGGCGAAGATGAAGAAATCATTGCAATTGTTAATAAAAAGTTTGATGCTTTAATTAAAGAAGAAGTGCGTCGTTTAATTACAGAAGAAAAAGTACGTCCAGATGGTCGTCGTCCTGAAGAAATTCGTCCATTATCTTCTGAAGTTGGTCTTTTACCACGTGCACACGGTTCTGGTTTATTTACACGTGGTCAAACACAAGCATTTTCTATTGCAACTTTAGGTGCATTAGGAGAGCATCAAATCATTGATGGTTTAGGTGTTGAAGAACAAAAACGTTATATGCATCATTACAATTTCCCGAACTTCTCAGTAGGTGAAACAGGTCCAATCCGTGCCCCAGGTCGACGTGAAATTGGTCATGGTGCTTTAGGTGAACGTGCATTATTACAAGTGATTCCTGATGAAAAAGAATTCCCGTACACAATTCGTGTAGTATCAGAAGTATTAGAATCAAATGGTTCAAGTTCACAAGCTTCTATTTGTGGATCTACTCTAGCATTAATGGATGCAGGTGTACCGATCAAAGCACCTGTTGCTGGTATCGCAATGGGATTAGTGACGAAAGATGAACACTATACAATTTTATCTGATATTCAAGGTATGGAAGATGCATTAGGAGATATGGACTTTAAAGTTGCAGGTACTAAAGAAGGTATTACTGCAATTCAAATGGACATTAAAATTGATGGTTTATCTGAAGATATTTTACGTGAAGCGTTAGAACAAGCAAGAGTTGGGCGCTTACACATTATGGAACACATGATGTCTACAATTTCTGAGCCACGTCAATCATTAAGTCCTTATGCACCTAAAATCGAAATTATTCATATCAATCCTGATAAAATTCGTGATGTTATTGGACCTGGTGGTAAAAAGATTAACGAAATCATAGATGCTACGGGTGTAAAATTAGACATCGAACAAGATGGTACTGTATTTATCGGTTCTAGTGATGAAGAGATGATTAAAGAGGCAAAACGCTTAATTGAAAATATCGTACGTGAAGCTGAAGTAGGACAAATTTATATGTCTACAGTGAAGCGTATTGAGAAATTTGGTGCTTTTGTTGAAATCTTCCCAGGTAAAGACGCATTAGTACATATTTCACAATTAGCGAAAGAACGTGTTAATAAAGTTGAAGATGTTGTAAAAATGGGCGATCAATTCTTAGTTAAAGTTACTGAAATTGATAAACAAGGTCGCGTGAATGCTTCTCGAAAAGTATTATTAGAAGAAAAAACTGAAGAAAAAAATTAATGATATAACGATTTTTTTAAGGTGTGTGACGTTGTTGCACACCTTTTTTGTGCATATTTTTACTATTAATTATGGTATAATTAAATAATTATGTGAACTTATGAGGATTATTAATGAAAAAGAAAAAATTAAAAAATGGTGGACAGTTCATTCATCATCAAACAGATACAGATATTGTTCATTTAGCTGTATTTATTAAAGTAGGTACAAAAGATGAACAACATTTTCCCGCAGGCATTGCCCATTTTACTGAACATATGATTTTTAAAGGGACGAATAACCATCAAGCTCATGATATTTTACGAAAGATTGATGAGTATGGTGGAGAATTCAATGCTTATACTACAAAAACTTATACTGTATATGGTATCAAAACTTTAAAACGATTTGAAGAAGAAGCCATTCAATTATTATTAGAAATGATTTTTTATTCAACATTTCCGAAAGAAGAAATTGAAAAAGAACAAAAGGTCATTTTAGAAGAAATTAAAATGGTTGAAGATGATCCAGAAGAAACATTATTTGAGCAATTTGAAGCAAAAATATTTAATAATACATCTTTAATGCAGCCAATATTAGGTTCAAAATCATCATTACAAGAAATGAACCAACTAAATTTGTTGCAATTTCATAATCAATATTATGTTTCTAATAATTGCATATTTTCATACTCAGGAACGAAACCTGAAATGATTGCATCTATGATTGAAGCATTACCGCTAAAGGAAACTCCTGTACATCAAAATGGATTCCACTTTCAAAAAATCGATAAAGTGATTCATAAACCACATCTTGAGCAAGCACATGTCGTTTTAGCACATCCAATTGTAAGTCATCACCATCATTTGTATGAAGCATTTCAAGTGATTAATCAAATCTATGGTGGCAGTATGAATGCTTTGTTATTTAAAGTATTAAGGGAACAAAATGGTTATTGTTATCATACGTATTCAAGTATTGAAACATATGATCAAGGTGGCGTTTTATATACATATTTTGCTACGGATAAAGAGAATATTAATGCATGTATTGAATGTATAGACGAAATCATTAAACAATTGCATACATCAATTGATGAAGCATTGATCAACAAAACAAAGCAAAATATGATTACAAATTTATATATGAATTTTGATAATGATGGTCAATTTGTAAATCACTACGGTAAAAGCATGTTAATTTATGATAAAATATATACATTAGAGGAAATAGAAAATTTAATTGATCAAGTGTCTTTAAAAGACATACAAATGGCTTTAAATTATATTGACTGTCAATATAGTCAAATGAAAATAATGGCTTAAAGGGGCTTGGGCCTCTTTTTATTGTGAATATACAATTAAATAGAATATAATTAAATAGAGATTATGGACGTGAAATTAATAGGAGGAACTGTTTTGAATTTAGTAAAAAAAGAAAACAATCATATAAAAATGATACCACTTGGTGGTGTTGGTGAAATTGCAAAGAACATGTATATCGTTGAAGTTGACGATGAAATGTTCATGTTAGATGCGGGATTAATGTTTCCCGAAGATGAAATGTTAGGAATTGATGCGGTCATTCCTGATATTTCATATGTTATTGAAAATAAAGAACGTTTAAAAGGTATTTTCTTGTCTCATGGGCATGAAGATGCAATTGGTGCTTTACAATACATTATTAATGATTTAGATGCACCTATATATGGTTCAAGATTAACAATCGCTTTAGTAAAGAACCATATGAAAGAAGCGGGTATCACAAAGAAAATCAAATTTTATACAGTGAATAATGCTTCTATTATGCGCTTCAAAAGTGTTAATGTTTCATTTTTTAACACTTCTCATAGTATTCCTGATGCATTAGGTATTGTAATTCATACTTCAGAAGGTGCAATTGTTTACACTGGTGAATTTAAATTTGACCAAAGTTTACAAGGAAGTTATCGTCCTGACATTCATAAGATGGCACAAATAGGTGAAAGCGGCGTATTAATGTTGATTAGTGATTCAACTGAAGCTGAAAAGCCAGGATACAATATGCCTGAAAATGTAATTGAAAGTCATATCGCAGATGAATTTGCGAAAGCTAAAGGTAGAATTATCGTAAGTTGCTATGCCTCTAACTTTATTAGAATTCAACAAGTATTATTAGCAGCTGCTAAAGAAAATAGAAAAGTATCTTTCTTAGGTAAATCATTAGAATCTTCATTTAATATTGCAAGAAAATTAGGTTATTTCGAAATTCAAGATCAATTACTAGTACCAGTTAAAGATGTTGAAAAATATCCTGACAATGAGATTGTTATTATTGCTACAGGGTCTCACGGTGAACCTATTGAAGCATTAGGGCAAATGGCAAAACAAAAAAATAGCATACTAAATGTAAAAGAAGGCGACACTGTATTTATTACAACAACACCAAGCTCAAACATGGAAGTTAAACTGGGCTCTGTAATCAATGATTTAGTTAAAGCAGATGTAAAAGTCGTTTCTACAAATAAAAAAATCCATGCATCTGGTCATGGTTGTATGGAAGAATTGAAAATGATGTTAAATTTAATTCAACCAAAGTATTTTGTACCAGTCCAAGGTGAATTTAAAATGCAAATCGCACATGCAAAACTTGCTGCAGAAGCAGGTGTTTTACCAGAACACATCTTCTTATTAGAAAAAGGAGACGTTTTAAATTATGATGGTGAAAATATGCGTGCGAATGAAAAAGTCACTGCTGGTAACGTATTAATTGATGGTATCGGTGTTGGTGACGTTGGTAATATCGTATTAAGAGATCGTCGTTTATTAAGTGAAGATGGTATCTTTATTGCAGTTGTCACTTTAGATCCAAAATCTAAAACTATTGTTGCTGGACCACAAATTCAATCAAGAGGTTTCGTTTATGTAAGAGAAAGCGAAGCATTGTTAAAAGAAGCTGAGGAAATGACAAGAGCAATCGTTGAAGAAGGATTAATGCAAAAACGTATTGAATGGTCAGAAATTAAGCAAGAAATGCGTGATAAATTAGGTAAGTTTTTATATGAAAATACAAAACGTCGACCAATGATTATTCCAGTCATTTCTGAGATTTAATTGTGAAAATAAACAAGCTATTGTAGCTTGTTTATTTGTTTATAAGGATGTGAAAAAATGGCAGTAACAAAAAAGACACCTAGAAAATCAACTAGAAAGAAAAAGAGAAAAACACAACAAAATAATGAGACTATCTATTTATTTGCAGTTATCAGTTTAATACTTTTAGCAATTGGTTTTTTACAATTTGGTGTTATTGGAGTTGGGATTGACAGCCTTTTAACATATATATTTGGAAGCGCAAAATATTTTGCATATATATTAATCTCATTAATTATCATTTATGTAACAGTGAATAAAAAATTTATTCCATTAAACAGAAAACTTAATGGTTGGCTTTCATTAAGCGTTGTATTACCGTTTTTTTTACAAATGATTTTAAGAATGAGCGGTCATGAAAAGTATCAAACATTTACAAATATCTTTGAAATTGAGTCAAAGAAAGGATTCTTTTTTCATGGTGGCGGTATGATTGGTTATATTTATTCTGTTGTCATTGGAAATTTAATTAGTCCAATCGGTGCATTTATGATGTCGATTATTATGATGATATTATCTGTTTTGTTAATTCTTGGAAAATCCATTAGAAAAACAAGTGAATGGTGCATCCATACACTCATCATGTCGAGTAAATATATTATTAATAAAGTTGGACAAAAAATAAATGATGTTCAAAATGGTAATAATCAAAGTGGAAAAAATGAAGAAAGAAAGAATAAAACTAAATCTTTAAAAGATGTATCTGACTTAGAGGAAATTCAAGACGATTCAGATATCCCTATTTTCCATAGTCATAATCAAATAAAAGACGGTGAAAAACAAGATTTTTATGAAAATGTATCTGAATCTGAAGAAGTTGTGAATGACACAATGCATTCAGAACGTGCTGAAAGACAACCAACACTATTTGATCAAGACGAAAATATCTCAAATAATAAACAAACCAATCAACATTCAAATCATAGTGATGATGAAGCAACGAATGTACAGCAAGCTGATACAAGTGAATATGAAAATTTAAAATATGAATTGCCTCCAATCACTTTATTAAATGAAGTGAGTAGTAATGCAAACGTAAACACAAGAGAAGTTAAGAAAAAAGGACAATTACTTGAATCGACATTAAAGAACTTTGGCGTTAATGCGAAAGTTTCTCAAATCAGAATTGGTCCTGCTGTAACTCAATATGAGGTTCAACCTGCAATGGGTGTAAAAGTAAGTAGAATTGTTAATTTGCATAATGACATTGCATTAGCGTTAGCTGCAAAGGACATAAGAATTGAAGCACCGATTCCAGGTAAATCAGCAGTTGGTATCGAAGTGCCAAATGGGTCAATTGCAATGGTGAGTTTAAGAGAAGTGTTAGAAGCTTCTCCTGTTGAAGAAAACAAACTTAAAGTTGCATTAGGTCGTGATATTTCAGGTGAGCCAATAAGTGCTGAATTAAATAAAATGCCACATTTACTAGTTGCTGGGGCAACGGGTAGTGGTAAGTCTGTTTGTATAAATGGCATTATTACTAGTATTTTAATGAATGCCAAACCTCATGAAGTTAAATTGATGATGATAGACCCAAAAATGGTTGAGTTGAATGTATATAATGGCATTCCTCATTTGTTAACACCTGTAGTAACCAATCCACAAAAAGCAGCACAAGCATTACAAAAAATTGTTGGTGAAATGGAAAGAAGATATGATTTATTTAGTCATACTGGAACGAGAAACATAGAGGGCTATAATCAATACTTAAAACGCCAAAATGAAGAAGCTGGTGAGAAAAATGCGATGCTACCATATATTGTTGTTATTGTTGACGAGCTTGCTGATTTAATGATGGTCGCAAGTAAAGACGTAGAGGCAGCAATAATGAGAATTGCACAAATGGCACGTGCAGCAGGTATTCACTTAATTATCGCTACGCAACGTCCTTCAGTAGATGTTATCACTGGATTAATTAAAGCAAATATTCCTTCAAGAATCGCATTTAGTGTGAGTTCAGCTGTAGATTCAAGAACCATATTGGATGGCCAAGGTGCTGAGAAACTATTAGGTAAAGGAGATATGCTTTATTTACCATATGGTCAGTCTAAACCTGTACGTGTACAAGGAGCATTTTTATCAGATGCTGAAGTTGAAGCTATTGTTAATTTTGTAACGAAGCAACAATCAGCCAATTATATTCAAGCGATGGAACCTTCAGAAATTCCTGATAGCCAATCACAAACTTCTGAAGATGATCTATATGAAGATGCCAAACTTTTCGTTATTGAGAAACAAAAAGCCAGTGCAAGCTTATTACAACGACAATTTAGAATTGGTTATAACAGGGCTGCTAGGTTAATTGATGAATTGGAAGCAAATGGTGTAATTGGACCAGCGACGGGTAGTAAACCAAGACAAGTACTTATCGATTATGAATCATAAAGGAGAATATCATGTCAGTCAGCATGGATGTCGTGAATTGTAAAAATTGGATTTTAAAAAATATTGAAACAGGTTATTTCAGTCATAATGAGCCGTTACCATCATTTTATGAAGTCTCTAGAACATTGGATATTTCTACAGATGATGTTGAAAAAGCATTTCATGAGTTGGTTACAGAACAATTGTTGTGTGAACGATTTCAACAAGGCTATTTTGTTAAAGAAGAACACTTATTTGATTTGCCAATGAATGAGTTAATTAGCATTACAGAAATGATTGTTTCAAAAGGTAAGACGCCAGGAACAATCATCATTAGCCAAGATAATGAATGGCCAACATTCGATGATATGAGATTATTACATATGGAAGAAGCAGAAGAAATTCATGTTGTAGAACGTATTCGAACAGCAGATGAGGACCATGTGGTTTATTGTTTAGATAAACTGAAATCTAATAAGCCACTTGATTTACATTCAGCAAATCAAAGTTCATTATTGGAAATACTTAACCAAAACGGACATCAATTGGAATATGCAATCAGTGAAATTGAATCTATCGGATACGAGCCATATATTTCAAGTGTATTGCAATGTGAGCCAAATGAAAGTTTACTGTTATTTAAGCAAATTCATTACAATGCTCAAGATGAACCTATTTTATATTCATTAAATTATTTTAAATCATCCTATGTAAAATTTAGAATTAAACGAAAAATAAAGAAGGAGTCCAAATGACCATAAAGCCACATATTATTCAATCAACACAATTTAAAACGAATTCGATTGTTATAAAGTTTAAAGCACCATTAAATGAAAATACGATGAGCCAAAGAGCGATCTTAGCGAAACTATTAACGCGAATTACTAAGAAATATCCTACAGATCAATCATTAATTAATCATTTGAGTGATTTATATGGTGCACATCTCTATTCAAATGTATTGAAACAAAACAATACTCACGTGATTACAATTGGTATTGATTTTATTCAAAATCGCTATTTAGACCAACCAATGTATCTTGTTGAGGAAGCATTTAAATTACTTAACGAAGTGGTCTTTCATCCTTGTTTTGATGAGAATCAGTTCGATAATAGAGCTTTTAATCAAGAGAAGCGCTTAATGTTAAACAAATATGAAGCAATAAAAGATAATAAAGGCCAATACAGTTTTTATCAATTGTTATCAAATATGTTTAAAGATGAAGCATATCAATATCCAAGTTTTGGATCTAAATCACACTTACTATCATTGAACAATGAAGATATATTTCAGGCTTATCAATCAATGTTAGCAAATGACGAAAAACATATTTATGTGTGTGGTGATGTGGAGCCAACAGACATTCAAAAATATATTGAACAATACTTACCACTAAAAAGTTATCCTGTGAATATGCCACTGATTCGTTTAGAAGATAGTGAAAATCCATTAATTGTTGATGTTGGACAAACGCAACAAGCAAGATTAAATATTGGATTGACATTTGAAATTAATGAAACGAAAGATTATTTTGCATTTTTAGTGATGAACCAGCTTTTTGGTGGTGATACAATGAGTTTATTATTTACTAATGTACGTGAAAAACTTAGTTTAGCGTATCAAATACATAGTCAAGTCGATGCAAGAAGTGGCTTTTTATTCGTATTAAGCGGTGTTAAAAATGATCAATACATTCAAGCGATAGACACCATTAAAGTGCAATTTGATAAATTACAAAAAGGTGAATTTGATGTATCACTTTTGGAGACTGCTAAAAGAATGCTGAAAAACCATAAATTAGAATCATTTGATCGTCCAAAAGGATATATTGAATCTGCATTTTCTAACACCTATGTGATGCCCCATACAAAAGAAGCATGGCTAGAAGGTATAACTAATGTGGATGTTGATGAAGTTGTTCGAATTGCATTAACAGGTAAATTTCATACAATTTATTGTTTAACAAGTGAGGTGTCATCATGAAACAATTTTATGAAGATGTCAACGAAACGGTCGTTGAAACGACATTAAAAAATGGCATGCCTTTATATATTATTGAAAAACCTGGTTTTACTAAGTCATATGCTGCAATTACTGCTAATTACGGATCATTGCATAATGATTTTGTAACATCTACTGGTGAACTGATTCGTAATCCTAAGGGAATCGCACATTTTCTTGAGCATAAAATGTTTGAAAAAGAAGATGGAGATATGTTTAATGCATTTTCATTAAATGGCGCTTCAGCGAATGCATTCACTTCATATGATCGAACAAGTTATTTGTTTACAACAGTGGAATCATTAAAAGAAAATTTGTTGACATTAATTCAAATGATTGAAAATCCATATTTTACGGAAGATACCGTACAAAAAGAAATGGGTATTATTGAAGAAGAAATAAAAATGTATCAAGACCAGCCAAATTATAGATTATATCATCAAACGATTAATGCAATGTACCATTATCATCCAGTCAAATATGATATTGCGGGTTCTATAGAAAGTATTAATCAAATTACTGCTGAAAAACTTTATGATTGTTATCATGCTTTTTATCATCCAAGTAATATGATGATGGTCGTTGCTGGGGACTTTAACAGTGATGAAATGATTGCATTTATTAATGATCATGTAACAGTACAAGATGCTATAGAAATTCCTAAAACTGAGACTATTGAAGAACCCAATGAAGTTGTGAAACCGTTTATTGAGTCTCATTTAGGTGTTCAAATGCCGAAACTAATGATTGGTATTAAATCTAATTTACATAAAAAATCTCAAGATATGATTAAATATGAGTTATTAATGTTTTTTGCAATGGATATGCTTTTTGGTGAACAAACTACATTTTATCAATTATTATTAGATGAAGAATTGATTGACGATACTTTTGGATTTAACTTTACAATTGAACCAACTTTTTCTCACTTCTTTATAGCGGGATCAACGACAAATCCGGATTTATTAAAAGAAAAAATTATTAATAGATTACAAGATACAGATTGTTTGAATGATGTAGCACACTTCAATCGCCTTAAAAGACATACTTTAGGAGAGCACGTTTCTAGTATGAATGCACCTGAAGTGATATGTAATCAATTTATAAAATATAAAATAAGCGGTGCAGATTATTTTGATTTAATTCCAATCTTACAGCAATTAAACATGGAAGAAATGATTGAAGTATTTAAAGATGCCTTTGATTTTGATCAAATTGTGGATAGTAGAGTATTATGAGCAAATATTTAATTATTGGAGCAAGTGGTGATATTGGTTCAGCAATTACTAAATCACTCATTCAAAAAGGTCATGATTTAATCATTCATCATAATCAAACACCAATTGAACAACTTCAAAGTCAGTTTAAATCTATGAATGGCCAACAATCCATTCAATATATTAAAATAGATTTATCTAAAGGCATGGAGGATAATCCTTTTAATCATGCGTTGGATGATATTGATGGCGTTATATATGTCGCTGGTACCTCAAGTTTCCAAATGGTTCAAGACATCACAAGTACTTTAATGTATGAACAATTCCATATTCATTATTTTAATCTTGTTAAAATCATTCAATTTTCAATGAGCGGATTATTACAATCCGAAAATGGCAGAATTATTGTAATAAGCTCTATTTGGGGCGAAACAGGCGCGAGTTTAGAATCGCTATACAGTAGTATGAAGAGCGCACAAATAGGATTGGTAAAATCTTTAGCAAAGGAATTGGCCCTTTCGAATATTACTGTAAATGCTATAACGCCAGGTTTGGTGGACGGGCATATGACCAATGCACTTAATGAGGAAGATGTGAAAGCTTTATTAGAAGAAATTCCGCAAGGACAACTTATCCAACCAGAAAAAATTGCACATACTGTTCAATACTTATTACATCCAAATGCGAGTAATGTCACAGGTACAATTCAACGCGTAAATGCAGGTTGGTTAATATAGGGGGAATTCGTATGACGACATTTAAAGAATGGTATTTAGAATATGAAATTAAAGTAAATCGAGCTGGTTTGTTAGGGGACGTATCAAGTTTATTGGGTTCATTAGGCATTAATATCATAACAATTAACGGTGTTGATCAAGGACGAAGAGGTTTATTGATCAAAACAGTGGACTTAGAACGTATTGAGCGATTTGAAAATATTATTGAGCAATTAGATGATATTGAAATTACAAAGTTGAGAACACCGCAATTAAGAGACCGTCTGGCTGTGAGACATGGTCGATACATTAAAAGAGATGTCGATGATAAAAAAACTTTCCGTTTTATTCGTAAAGAATTAGGTATTTTAGTTGATTTTATGGCGGAGTTATTTAAAGAAGATGGCCATTGTTTAATTGGGATTAGAGGAATGCCTCGCGTTGGTAAAACGGAGTCAATTGTGGCTGCTAGTGTTTGTGCACATAAAAAATGGCTATTTATTTCATCAACGATGATTAAACAAACTGTAAGAAGCTCATTACTTAAAGGTGAGTATGATCAAAAATATGTATATATTATTGATGGGGCATTAAGTGTAAAGCAAAAAGATGAAAAACATAAGCAATTAATACGCGAAGTCATGAATTTACCGACTGTAAAAGTGATTGAACATCCAGATTTATTTGTTGAAAATACAGAATATACTTTAGATGATTTCGATTATATTATAGAATTAAGAGAACATGATGAACAAGAAATCACATATGAACAAATATCAAAGAATAATTTGTTCGATCATGATGAATTTGCGTTTTTCTAATAAGGAGGTTAACGTGTGAAGATAGGACAAGTTTTACGCTCTAAACGTGAATCGTTAGGAATGACGCTTGTTGATTTAGAAAAGAAAATCAGTATTCAAAAAAAATTCATTGAACTGATTGAAAAAAATGAATTCGATAAGTTGCCTAATCCAGATTATACAAAAGGATTCATTGAAAAATATGCGACAAGTGTTAATTTAAACGCTCAAGCGCTATTAGAAAAACATCATGATGAATTACCAAATAAAACGATTAGTGCTAAAGATGCAATCATCCAAATAAAAAAATCAGATAAAGTGAAAAAGCCAGATATTTCAGCTCAAAAGTTGTTATTAATGCTTTTAGGAATTCTATTGGTACTCTTTGCGGTTTGGTTTATTTGCTCAGAATTGATATTTACTAACAAAGACAATTCATTTCAAGCAAAAAACATCAACGAAAGTAGAAACGTTTCTATAGAAACTCCAAAAGAAGAGACTTCTAAAACTGCTAAAAATGATAACGAAAAAAAATCAGAGTCAAAGGATAAACAAGTAGAGCCAAAAGACACTAAAGCAAATATTACTTATAAGTCATTTGATGGATCTGTACTGGCTTATGAAGTAAATGCTAAAGAAGCGATTAAGATTAAGATAGATTCTAAAACCCCAACATGGGTGCAAATGTATGATGATCAAAAAAAGACTTATGCATATAAGCAAATCAATTCAAGTGAATACGAAATTGATAAAGATGCAAAAAATGTAATATTAATTTCAGGTAACTCAACAGCGCTGAATGTTTTTATTGATGGTCAGAAAATTTCAGTACCAAATGCAGCACAAAATTTAATCACAAGAACGTATTACTTTACGATTATAAAAAAGTAGATTGATGAGTTAAGATTTATTCATATAATTTGTTTATAAGCGTTATTTTTGAAATAGAAATAACTATCAAATATTTAAAAAGACGAGAAAGTAGGAAAATCATGAATATCCCAAATCAAATTACGATTGCTCGTATTTTATTAATACCAGTAATCATCGTATTTTTATTGGCCGATTTTAATATGGGACAAACACATATTTTAGGTGGAGACACAATTCGTATTGAACAAGTGATTGGTGCAAGTATTTTTATCTTTGCATCACTTACTGACTGGGTAGATGGCTACTTAGCAAGAAAATGGAACCTTGTTTCTAACATGGGTAAATTCTTAGATCCATTAGCGGATAAATTACTTGTTTCTAGTGGTCTTATTGTATTAGTAGAATTAGGAGCAATTCCATCATGGATGGCTATTGTGATTATTGCAAGAGAATTTGCGGTAACGGGTTTACGTTTATTACAAATTGAACAAGGATTTGTTTCAGCAGCAGGTCAATTAGGTAAAATTAAAACAGCAGTAACGATGGTTGCAATGACATTATTATTACTAAATGAACCATTTAAATCAGCGATTGGATTCGGTTTAGGTTATCCATTGATGTATGTTGCTGTATTCTTTACGATTTTATCAGGAATTGAATATTTCTATCATGGTAGAAATGTATTCACAAATTCTAAATAATAAATCTCATAATGATCAAATGAAGTGGAAATTAATTTTCACTTCTTTTTTATTTGGTCATATAATTAAACTTTAAAATTAAGAAAAGCTAAAATTCAATTTTTTGATAAAAATTTTAATGAAAATAGAACATATGTAGCCTGTTTTTAAAAAAATACTTTTGAAAATTGAATTTTTGGAACAAAATACACAAACAAACGTTCGCTTTTTGCTTGCTTATTTTTATGATTCAAAGTATAGTATTACTTGTAAAGAAATGAATGGGTATCATTCATATTAAATGACATGTGGAAATGGTTGTTATATGATGATTTTTAAGTAACATGTCAGAATTGATTTATTAAAAAATAAAGTTAGCTATTTGCTAGGAGGCTATTATGAACGAACGTCAAAAGGCTTTAGACACAGTAATTAAAAATATGGAAAAATCATTCGGTAAAGGTGCCGTTATGAAATTAGGTGAAAATACATCACGTAATGTATCAACGATTTCATCTGGTTCTATTACATTAGATAGTGCATTAGGTATAGGTGGTTATCCTAAAGGACGTATCATTGAAGTTTATGGTCCTGAAAGTTCAGGTAAAACGACTGTTGCATTACATGCAATTGCAGAAGTACAACGTCAAGGTGGGGTAGCGGCATTTATTGATGCAGAGCACGCATTAGATCCTGTTTATGCAAAAAATTTAGGTGTAGATATTGATAATTTATATTTATCTCAACCTGACCATGGTGAACAAGGTTTAGAAATTGCTGAAGCATTTGTTAGAAGTGGTGCGATTGATATCATTGTTGTCGATTCAGTTGCTGCATTAACACCTAAGGCTGAAATTGAAGGTGAAATGGGAGATACGCACGTCGGTTTACAAGCACGTTTAATGAGTCAAGCGTTACGTAAATTATCTGGTGCCATTTCTAAATCAAACACGATTGCCATCTTTATTAACCAAATTCGTGAAAAAGTTGGTGTAATGTTTGGTAACCCAGAAACAACACCTGGTGGTCGTGCATTAAAATTCTATTCATCTATTCGTTTAGAAGTACGTCGTGCTGAACAATTAAAGCAAGGTCAAGATATTGTTGGTAACCGTACAAAGATTAAAGTAGTTAAAAACAAAGTTGCACCACCATTCCGTGTTGCTGAAGTAGATATCATGTATGGTCAAGGGATTTCTAAAGAAGGTGAAACCATTGACTTAGGAGTAGAATATGAAATTATTCAAAAATCTGGTGCATGGTATTCATACAATGGGGAACGTATGGGTCAAGGTAAAGAGAACGTTAAATCTTATTTAAAAGAAAATCCAGAAATCAATGCTGAAATTGATGCGAAAATTCGTGAAGCGGTTGGTATTGGTTCTGATGAGAAAAAAGAAGAAGCACCTGCTACACCTGTTGTAGATGATTTATTTGATGACGAATTAATTTAAAAAAGAGGAGCAATCCTCTTTTTTTATTGGATATTTTTAAGTCATGTAAGATTATATTATAATTCTTTGAATTTAATCAGAATAATGAAAATAAACAGTATATAGTGACATTTTATTACTTTGAGTTCTTGACAATAAACTTTAATAAAACGTACAATTAATTTATATATGATGAAAATTGTATATTAAATATTTCTAGATATTAATAAGCAAGAGGAGGTGTTTATGTGAACCTATTAAGCATCTTATTCATTTTGCTTGGAATAATTCTAGGTGTTGTGGTTGGTTATTTAATCGCAAAATCGAGCTTAACTAACAAACAAATGCAAGCGAGAACATCAGCTGAGCATATTATTAGTGAAGCACACAAAGAAGCTGAAAGTCTAAAGAAGGAAAAGTTACTTGAAGCTAAAGAAGAGTATACTTTAAGAAGCGATCGTTTAGAAGAAGATTACAAAGAACGACGCGCTGAACTTTCAAGACAAGAAGCGAGATTACTTCAAAAAGAAGAAAACTTAGATCGAAAAAGTGATATCTTAGATAAAAAAGATGAACTTTTAGAACAAAAAGAATCGAAAATTGAAGAGAAACAACAACATGTAGATGCGTTAGAGCAAAATGTTCAAGAAATTTTAGTGAAACATGAACAAGAACTAACACGCATCTCCGGACTGACGCAAGAAGAAGCGAAACAAGAGATTATTGATCAAGTTGAAGAAGAATTATCACATGACATTGCGGTATTGGTTAAGGAAAAAGAATTAGAAGCTAAGAATACAGTTGATAAAAAAGCAAAAACATTGCTAGCTACAACTGTTCAAAGATTAGCAGCTGATTATACTTCTGAATCAACAGTGTCTGTCATTAATCTTCCAAACGATGAAATGAAAGGCCGAATTATTGGTCGTGAAGGTCGAAATATCCGAACGCTTGAGACGTTAACAGGGATTGATTTAATTATTGATGATACACCAGAAGCAGTCATCTTATCGGGATTTGATCCTATTAGAAGAGAAATCGCTAAAACGGCATTAGAAGCATTAGTTTCTGATGGAAGAATCCATCCTGGTCGTATTGAAGAAATGGTTGAAAAAGCAAGAAAATCTGTGGATGAAATTATTCGTGAAGCAGGGGAAGCAGCAACTTTCGAACTTGGTATTCATAACTTACATCCTGATTTAGTTAAAATTTTAGGACGTATGAAATTTAGAACAAGTTATGGTCAAAACGTTTTACACCATTCTGTAGAGGT
Organism: Macrococcus sp. DPC7161; assembly: GCF_004117835.1. GTDB lineage: Bacteria > Bacillota > Bacilli > Staphylococcales > Staphylococcaceae > SDSC01. Next base: position 328,403 of record NZ_SDSC01000001.1, read on the forward strand.
AGCACATTTATCTGGTATGTTAGCAGCAGAATTAGGTGAAGACGTTGCACTGGCAAAGCGTGCGGGATTATTACATGACATTGGAAAAGCAATTGACCATGAAGTAGAAGGTTCACACGTTGAAATCGGTGTGGACTTAGCGAAAAAATACAAAGAACACAGTACGGTGATTAATGCAATTCATTCACATCATGGCGATGTGGAGCCAACAAGTGTTATTTCAGTATTAGTAGCTGCTGCGGATGCATTAAGTGCTGCTAGACCTGGTGCTAGACGTGAAACATTAGAAAATTACGTGAAACGTTTAGAAAGACTTGAAGAAATTTCTGAAAGTTATGAAGGTGTAGAAAAATCATTTGCAATTCAAGCAGGTAGAGAAATTCGAATTATCGTATCACCTGATGCTGTAGATGATCTTAAAGCACATCGAATGGCAAGAGATATTAAAAATCAAATTGAAGAAGAATTACAATACCCTGGTCATATAAAAGTTACAGTAGTCCGAGAACTGCGTGCCACAGAATATGCAAAATAAACAGATCCTCTAGAACTTCGTGTTCTAGAGGATTTTTTAGATTGTGACGAGAAAAAAATTGTGTTACATTAATTGTAAAAAGGTAAGGAGTGTCATATGGAGAAAAAATTACAGTTATTTTTATCATCAAGTTTAATGCTTATATTATTGTCATTTTTACCTTTATATGAAGCTTTTGATATATATAAAAATAAAAGTGATGCGAACAAACAATATATTGTTTCAAATATAACCGTTAATCCTAAAAATATTGATGAAGCGATTGCAAAAGGTGTCGATGTTAGCGGTGTAAGTTTTACACATGAATTTATTTCTATGGATAACAAGTCAGTTCTAGTGCATGACTTAAAGGATTACCAACACGCTTTTAAGAATAATAAGCTATACACGAGAACAATTGAATACGATAACCAAAAAATCGAAATAGAAGTGGATTTAAAAAAACGTGTTGTAAACAAAATAACGATTGATAAGAAAGAAACACATCCAAAAATTAAAGTGAATGAAAATATCAACCAACTACTTGAAAATACTAAAATGCTGTTTGAAAAAGGGCGTATTTCTGGGAATGCGGGTTTGTTATTAATACATGAAAAAAATGCTTCTTATGAAACGTATTTATTAGCGAATCATCAGGCAAGTCAATATTTTAAACAGAACAAAGAAGCAATCAAACACAATGGTGTTTGGTTAAATCGTCTTATTGAAGCAGATTTTAAACTTCTAAAAACACAAAAAATGTCACATTATGTTTTTATTTTATTTATATTTTATCCATTACTTACAATGATATTTGGTTTATTTTTATTATATATTTGTATAATACGTATACGTTATTTAATTCAACATAAGAAGTTCAAATGGCTGAAGTGATTCAGCCTTTTTATTTTTCAATTTTACATGTTATAGTTTAACAAGAGAATAAATTAAGGAGATACAAATGAGAATATTATTTATAGGTGATGTTGTAGGCTCAATTGGTAGATCTATGCTTAATGAATATTTACCACAACTCAAAAAGAAATATGGACCGAATATTACGATTGTAAATGGTGAAAATGCTGCTCATGGACGCGGCATTACAGAAAAAATATATAAAGAAATGATGACGCTTGGAGTGGATTGTGTGACTTTAGGTAATCATACATATGGACAACGTGACAGCTATGAATTATTGGATAGTGATGTCAAAATGATTCGACCTGCAAATTATCCAGAAGAAGCACCTGGTGTCGGTATGAAGATTATTAAATTTAACGATAAAAAAATTGCGGTTATGAATCTACAAGGTCGAGCATTTATGCAACAAATTGATTGTCCATTTAAAAAATTTGATGCTTTATACGAAATGGCTAAAAAAGAAACAGACTATATCTTTGTAGATTTTCATGCAGAAACAACAAGTGAAAAAGGGGCATTTGGCTATTATGCGGATGGCCGTGCAAGTGTGGTTGTAGGCACGCATACACACATTCAAACGAGTGATAACCGCATTTTAAACAAAGGAACGGGCTTTATTACTGATGTAGGTATGACAGGTTATTATGACGGTATTTTAGGAATTAATAAAGATGAAGTGATTCATCGTTTCTTAACGTCCATGCCAGTGAAACACGTTGTTCCTGAAAAAGGACGTGGTGTTTTAAGCGGTATATTTGTAGAATTAAACACCGACGGCACAACTAAGAAAATTGAAAATATTTTGATTAATGATGATCATCCTTTAAGGTAGTTATCGGCCATTAGTATGATTTTTCAAATGTTCACCACTTGTCTATGTGAAGATAGGTGGTTTTTTGTTATATTAAATGAAGTGATTAACGTAGGAGGGTACTTATGAAATCTCAAATTTCATGGAAAGTCGGCGGTCAGCAAGGTGAAGGTATTGAAAGTACAGGTGAAATGTTTTCAACTGCTTTAAACCGTTTAGGCTATTATTTATATGGATATAGACATTTTTCAAGCCGTATTAAAGGTGGACATACTAACAATAAAATTCGTGTATCAACAACACGTGTTCATTCAATTAGTGATGATTTAGATATTTTAGTTGCATTTGACCAAGAAACCATCGATGTAAACTATCATGAAATGAACGCAACAGGTATTATTTTAGCTGATAGCAAATTTGATCCAGTTGCACCTGAGGATTATGAAGGTAAGTTTATGCCGATTGCATTTACTGAAATTGCGAAAGATTTAGGAACTGCATTAATGAAAAACATGGTTGCAGTGGGTGCAAGTGCAAGTCTTTTAGGTATTGACTTACATCACTTCGAAGTATTAGTTGATGATATTTTCGGTAAAAAAGGTGAAAAAATTTGTTCATTGAATAAAGAGGCACTTCATGCTGGATTTAATTTAATGGAACAAGAAGATTTCCATACATTTACGTTAGAACCATCGACTGAAGAAGGTCATTTATATATGATTGGTAATGATGCGATTTCACTAGGCGCATTAACGGGTGGTGCACGCTTTATGGCAGCATATCCGATTACACCAGCGAGTGAAATTATGGAATACATGATTGATAAATTACCTCAGTTTGGTGGTACTGTGATTCAGACGGAAGATGAAATTGCAGCTGCAGTAATGGCGATTGGTGTGAACTATGGTGGTGTAAGAGCATTTACAGCTTCAGCAGGACCTGGTCTTTCATTAATGATGGAAGCAATCGGTTTAAGTGGAATGACAGAACAGCCATTTGTTGTTATCAATACAATGCGTGGCGGTCCGTCAACTGGATTACCAACAAAACAAGAACAATCAGATTTAATGCAAATGATTTATGGTACTCACGGTGATATTCCGAAAATCGTGCTTGCACCAACAACAGCTGAAGATGCATTTTACTTAACTGCAGAAGCATTTAACTTAGCAGAACAATATCAATGTCCAGTCATTGTTTTAAGTGACTTACAATTATCAATGGGTAAACATACAGTACCTACACTTGATTTTGAACGCATTAAAATCGATCGAGGTAACTTAATTACTGAAGTTGAACCAACGGAAGACAAAGCATATTTCAAACGTTATGAAATTACGGAAAGTGGCGTTTCACCACGTGTCATTCCTGGTGTTAAAAATGGAATCCACCATGTAACAGGTGTAGAACATACAGAAGAGGGTAAACCATCTGAAAGCCCAATTAACCGTGCAAAACAAATGGAAAAACGTATGCGTAAAATTGAAGCATTAAAAATTTCAGAACCTGTTGTTTATAAAGAAAATCATCAAGATGCAGATGTATTAGTGATTGGCTACTTATCAACATTCGGAGCAATTGATGAAGCAATTGAACGTATAGATGGCAAAGTGAATCACTTACACATTAAACAATTGCATCCATTCCCAACTGAACAAGTTCAAAATGCAATGAATCAAGCTAAAAAAATTATTGTTGCTGAACATAACTACGGTGGACAATTATCAAGCATCATTAAAATGAACACAATGCATCAAGGTAAGATTACCAACTTCACAAAATATGATGGTACACCATTCTTACCAAAAGAAATCGAAGCAAAAATTAATGATGTCATGGCAGTAAAGGAGTTAATCTAAATGGCTACTTTTAAAGATTTTAGAAATAATGTTAAACCGAACTGGTGTCCAGGATGTGGGGACTTCTCTGTACAAGCAGCGATACAAAAAGCATGTGCTAACGTAGGATTAGAACCAGAACAATTAGCTGTAATCACAGGTATTGGTTGTTCTGGTCGTTTATCAGGATACATCAACTCATATGGTGTGCACTCAATTCACGGACGTGCTTTACCGATGGCACAAGGTGTAAAAATGGCGAACCAAGAGTTAACTGTTATTGCATCAGGTGGAGATGGAGACGGCTATGCGATAGGTATGGGTCATACAATCCATTCCATTAGACGTAACATCGATTTAACTTACGTTGTAATGGATAACCAAATCTATGGATTAACTAAAGGTCAAACATCACCAAGTTCAGCACATGGATTTGTAACTAAAACAACACCAAAAGGATCAATTGAAAAACATGTATCACCATTAGAATTAGCATTAACATCAGGTGCAACATTTGTAGCACAAAGTTTCTCAAGTGATATTAAAGAATTAACAGCTATTATTGAAGCGGCAATCAATCATAAAGGATTTGCATTTGTTAATGTATTCTCGCCTTGCGTAACTTATAACAAAGTGAACACATATGAATGGTTTAAAGAAAACTTAACAAAATTAAGTGATATTGAAGGCTATGATAATAAAGATAAAAAACTAGCACTGAATACAGTCGTAGAACACAATGGATTAGTAACTGGTATCATTTATCAAGATACTGAAACAAAAAGCTATGCTGAACAATTAGAAGGTTATTCACCATCATTAGCAAAAGAATCTATTGAGATGGATCAATCTAAATTTGAAGCATTAATGGCGGAGTTTAAATAATACATATTAAGAGATTCAGACACACATTTGTCTGAGTCTCTTTTTTGTATTCATTGTGAACTTGGTTCACTTATGTAGAAAAGTTGATTAAATCTTTGATAAACTTAATACAAATAATCAAAAGAGAGGAGCACTAAGATGAAAGTATTAGTAGCAGGTGAAATTCCACAAAAAGGATTAGATTATTTAAATCAACATTTTGATGTAGATGTATTTGAAGGCACAAAATTAATTACAAAAGAAGAATTAATCACGCGAATTAAAGACAAAGATGCATTGGTGAGTCTATTATCTACAAGTGTAGATAAAGAAATCATAGATGCTGCACCAAATTTAAAAATCATTGCCAATTATGGTGCGGGATTTAATAATATTGATTGTGACTATGCAAGACAAAAAGATATTGACGTAACAAATACACCGAAAGCGTCTACAAACGCAACAGCTGATTTAACAATGGCGATTTTGCTTGCAAGTGCACGACGTGTGGTAGAAGGTGATAAATTATGCCGTACTACAGGTTTTGATGGCTGGGCGCCTTTATTCTTTAGAGGTCGTGAAGTATCAGGGAAAACGATTGGTATTATTGGTTTAGGAGAAATTGGTCAAGCTGTGGCGAGAAGAGCAAAAGGATTTGATATGGAAATCCTTTATACAGGACCAAATCGACATGTTGATCGTGAAGAAGCGACAGGTGCGAAATATGTATCTCTTGAGACATTATTAAAAGAATCAGATTTCATTACAATCAATGCAGCCTATAAACCATCTATGGCGCATATGATTGATAAAGAGCAATTAGAAATGATGAAACCAACAGCATATTTAATCAATGCTTCACGAGGACCAGTAGTGCATGAAGCGGCATTAGCAGATGCACTAGAAAATAAAGTCATCGAAGGAGCAGCACTCGATGTTTTTGAATTCGAACCTGAAATCAATGATCGATTAAAAAAATTAGACAATGTTGTCATCACACCACATATCGGAAATGCAACATTTGAAGCAAGAGATATGATGGCTGATATCGTAACACAAAATGTATATAAGAAGTTAAATGGAGAGAAACCGGATTATGTTGTGAATGCATAATGAAATGAATGGATAAACTTCATAATGCAATACCTTATATACTTTGATATACTTAATAAAAATAATAATTAAAAACACTAGGGGAGTTTTACTGAGATTGGACATTGTCCTAAACCCTTATAACCTGTCTAGGTAATGCTAGCGTAGGGAAGTGTGCCTTTTTGGACACGACCTTATTAGGTTGTGTTTTTTTATTGGAGGAGAAAAAATGAAAAAGTTATTAGTTGGTGCAAGTTGTGCGATTTTACTTGCAGGTTGTGGTGCAAATGGCACGGATAAGAAAGCAGAAAAGAATGAAAAAGGCTTAAAAAAAGTAACGTTAATGTTAGATTGGACACCTAACACGAATCATACAGGTATTTATGTTGCGAAGGCGAAAGGTTATTTTAAAAATCATGGTTTAGATGTTGAGATTAAGACGCCTGGTGATGTGACTGCGGATCAATTGGTTGCTGCTAATAAAGTGCAATTTGGTATTTCTGCTCAAGAACAAGTGACGCAATCTCGTACTGAAGGTGTGCCAATTAAATCGATTGGTGCGATTATTCAACATAACACTTCAGGATTTATGAGTTTAAAGGATAAAAATATTAAATCTCCTAAAGACTATGAAGGTAAAACTTATGGTGGATGGGGTGCGCCAGTTGAAAAGCCAATTATTAAAGCTTTAATGGATAAAGAAAATGCTGATGTTGAGAAAACAAAAATTGTAAATATGGGTAGTAGTGATTTCTTCACAGCTTCGAAAAAGAATATTGATTTTGCGTGGGTATACTATGGTTGGACTGGTATCGAAGCGAAAACACGTAATATTGATGTGAATATGCAATATTTAATTGATTATGATAAAAAGTTAGATTATTACACACCTGTTATTATTGCGAATGAAAAATACATTAAATCAGATAAAGATACTGTAAAAGCATTTATGGCAGCTGTAAAAGAAGGTTATGAATATAGTATTAAACATGATGCAGATAGTGCGAAGATTTTAATGGATCAAGCACCAGAGTTAAAGAAACAAAAGCAATTGGTAATGGATTCTCAAAAGTATTTATCTCCAAAATATAAAGATGATGCAAAGTCTTGGGGGCTTCAACAAGAAAAAGTATGGGCAAATTATGCACAGTTTATGAAAGATAATAAAGTCATTAAAAAAGATTTCAATGCTAAAGATGCATTTACAAATGAGTTTGTGGAGGAAAAATAATGAACACGATTATGAGTATTCAAATCATTCCTAAAACAAAGACGGATGCGATTCCTTTTGTTGATGCTGCCATTCAATTGATAGAAGATTCAGGTTTGAAATATCACGTGAATCCTTTAGATACTACGGTTGAAGGTGATATGGACAGTTGTTTAAAATTGATTAAATCGATGAATGAATTAATGATTGAAAAAGGTTCGGATTATGTCATCACACAAGTGAAGTTTTTATACAGTGAACAATTTACAATGGATAATTTGACTGAGAAGCATAATGGCTAAATTTTTAAAGTTTTTAGTAACATTAATTATTGTGCTTATCATATGGGAAGGGTGTGTACGTATTTTACAGGTGGATGCGTACACATTACCTGCACCGAGTGTGATTTTTGCAACTTTTTTTAATGATTTTAATGAATATAAAGTTCATTTAATACCGACGATTCAATTGGTTATTTTAGGATTATTTTGTTCAATCATTTGTGGTGTTGTCTTTGCTCTAGTCTTACGTATATTTTCTTTTTTACATGATTTTATTTATCCTTTTTTAATTATTAGTCAGAATATCCCTGTCATTGTCATTGCACCATTATTGGTGATTTGGTTTGGCTTTGGTCTTTTACCAAAATTGATTGTCATCACACTCGTATGTTTCTTTCCGATAACGGTTAGTTTATTAGAGGGATTTGAAAGAACAGATAGAGATTTATTAAAATACATGCGTATGATGGGGGCTTCTAAACTTCAAATTTTTACGAAGTTAGAGTGGCCAAATGCTATGCCATATTTCTTTAATGGATTAAAAATTGCAGGCACATATTCTGTTATGGGCGCCATTATTTCAGAATGGATTGGTAGTGACGCAGGGCTTGGTAAATATATGATTATTTCACAACGTGCCTTTATGGTAGACCGTGTATTTGTAGCAATCATTTGGATTGTTATTTTTGCTTTACTGATTTTTTTAATCATATTGGCGCTACAAAAATTAGTGATGAGGTGGTCAAATGATTAATCAATCCGTTTTACAATTAAATCAAATAGGGCATCGTTATGATCAAACATATGTGATAAAGGATATTCATTTAAATGTACAGGATGGCTCATTTATATCTATTATTGGACCTTCAGGAAGCGGGAAAACAACGTTACTTAATATTATTGGTGGCTTATTGAAACCTACGGAAGGCCAAGTGTTATATCGTGGAAAGGATGTAAGTGGGCAAACAGGATTTGTCAGTTATATGCCACAAACGCATTCGCTAATGCCTTGGCGAACGGTTTATGACAATATTAAATTAGCTAGTGAAATTACGCATCAACAAAATGATATTGATGCATTAATTGAACGTGCAGGATTTACAGATATTAAAGATAAATTGCCTTCAGCATTGTCTGGTGGTATGAAACAACGCGTTTCATTTTTAAGAGCATTAAACAGTCAAAATGAAATATTGTTATTAGATGAGCCATTTTCCGCTTTAGATGAGCTTACTAAATTTGATATGCAACAATGGTTAAAGACCATTTTGCAAGCGACGCATAAAACGGTTATTATGATTACGCATAATATTGAAGAGGCAATTTTACTAAGTGATGAAGTTTATTTATTGAATGATAAGCCAGCTCATTTAGTACAACAATTTCATACGTCTCACATTAATGGGGTCAATACAGAATTAATAGAAATGAAAGAAACCATTCGCACATTATTATAATGGGTGAATGGTTTCTTTTTTTATGATTTATTTTTTCTTTGTAATCATCGGTTTAATGACACCGATGATTGCAGGTAGTGCAGAGATTAAAATGATTAATATTAAAACGATTTCGAAATTTTTCTTAACAAATGGAATATTTCCAAAGAAGAATCCACCTGCTAAACAGATACCTACCCATAGAATTGCACCTACAACATTGTAAGTAACGAAATATGAATATCTCATTTTTGATGCACCGGCAACGAATGGGATAAATGTTCTAATGAAAGGCATAAATCGAGCGATAACGATTGTTTTACCACCGTATTTGTTAAAGAAGTGTTCCGCTTTATCTAAGTGCTCTTTCTTAATATATTTACCGAATTTAGGGTGATTACTTACACCTAATCCAACGGCTTTCCCAATGTGATAGTTTACAGTATCGCCTAAAATTGCTGCGATTGTTAATGTTATAAATAGGACCCATATATTAAGTGCGCCTTGTGGTGCTAACGCTGCAGCAGCGAATAGCATTGAATCGCCAGGTAAAAATGGCATGATAACAAGTCCTGTTTCAATAAATACAATTGTAAAAAGAATGGCATATGTTAATGTACCATAATCCTTTACAATATTAACCAAGTGTTGGTCAATATGTAAAATAAAGTCCATAAGTTGTGAAATAATTGACATGATTTACTCCAATTCAAATTTTTTAATAATCTTTATTATTATAAGGTGAGAATATATTGGATGCAAATAATAAACCATCAATAATAGAAATATGGCATAATAGATTAAAAGGAATAAATTAGTACGAATTTTCAAATAATAGAGGTGTTTTATGAAACTGATATTAAATTACACAAAGCCATATACCGGACTTATTTTGTTCGCATTAATGTTAATGCTATTTGAGCTTGCCGTTGAACTAAGTTTGCCATATTTTTTACTTAAAATCATAAATGAAGGGATTATTCCACAACAATTTGATGTAGCAATAAGATATTTGGTGATATTAGTAGTATTAAGTGCTTTAACCTTTATTTATGGTATTCTCAATTCTTATGTTGCAAGTCATGTATGTCATTCATTTAGCTATGACTTAAGAAAGTCATTATTTGGTCATATTCAAAAATTTAGTTTATCTCAACTGGAGCAATTTAAGACGAGTAGTATTATTACAAGGTTAACAAGTGATGTCATTGCTTGTGAGATGGTGTTGTTTATGAGTTTAAGAATCATGTTACGTGCTCCGCTTCTTGTAGTCGGCAGTGTCATCATGAGTTTTGTCATTGCACCAAAGCTTGCAGTATATTTAATTATTGCAACGCCATTTTTAAGTATCTTTTTATATTTTACTGCGAAAAAAGGGATGTCAATTTTTAAAGATGTGCAGTTGGAATTGGACGGACTGAATAAAAATGTTCAACAAAATTTATCTTCAGTCCGTATGATAAAAGCTAATTTAAGTGGTGATTTTGAAACTGAGAAGTTTGATCATACAGCTAGTAAGCTTAAAGAAGATACTACGAAAGCAATGCAATTGATGGAACGCATTTTACCAACATTATTAATTGTGATGAACATTGCATTACTGATTATGATTTATATGGGCGCATTAGATGTATTAAAAGGTTTACTTGATGTAGGTGCGCTTGCAGCGGTGATTAATTATGCGTTAAGAATGCAAGGTGGATTTTCAATGTTTTCATTTATCATCATGGCTTTTTCAAGGGCAAAAGCAAGTAGTGATCGTATGGGTGAAATATTAGATACGGTTCCAGATGAAATTGTCCAATCCGAAATTAAGCAAGAAGAAATAGGCGGAAGTAGCATTTCATTTAAAGATGTGAGCTTTCATTATCCACTTTCGGAACATAATGTGCTACACCACGTATCTTTTGATGTAGCTGCAGGCGAGAAGTTTGTGATTATGGGGCAAACAGGATCAGGAAAATCTGCGCTATTGAGTTTAGTACCTAGAATGTATCAAGCATCTAGTGGGCAAATATTGATAAATAATCAACCAATTGAATCTTATCCTATAGAAAAATTAAGACAAATGGTAGGTTATGTACCTCAGAAAAATACTTTATTTACTGGTTCCGTACTAGAAAATATACAATTTGGTAATGCGCATGCATCGATTAAAGAGGTTGAAAAGGCAACTGAAATTGCACAAGTTTATGATAATATCATGGACTTTGATCATCAATTTGATACACGTGTAGGACAAGAAGGTGTGAATTTGTCTGGTGGTCAAAAGCAACGTATTGCAATCGCAAGAGCCATTATTAAACGACCAAGTATTCTTATTCTAGATGATTCTACCTCAGCATTGGATATTAAAACGGAATCAAAGTTGTTCGATGCATTGTCAGAATTAAGTATGACGCGCATAATCGTCACACAAAAAATTCATACAGCAAAAACTGCTGATAAAATATTACTACTAGATGAAGGACGAGTAAGTGCGATAGGTACACATGAGACTTTGATAAAAACGTCACCTTTATATAAAGCAATATGTGACTCACAGGAAGAAGGTGAAAACATTGCTTAAACAAGTATTTCAACATCCATTGCCAATCAATGTAAAAGAAATAAAAGAGAAGAAAAAGGAAAACAAACGAAATAAAGAACGTGTAAAAGATTGGAAAGTGCCAGTTAAAAGGATATGGCGACTAATGGAAGACCATCATGTTAAAATTTATTTTGTAATGTTTTTAGTATTTCTTTATGCGCTACTAGGTTTATTAGGGCCATTTATGATTGGTCGTATCATCGATAACAAAATCATGCCTAAAAAATTTGATGGACTTCTTACGGATTTGGTTATTCTGCTATTTGTCTATATTTTCACATCTCTTTTTACATACATTTCAGGGATTATGATGGCTAAAATATCGCAAGATACAATATATCGTCTTAGAAAATTACTGTTTACTAAGTTTCAAAGACTACCAATTCCATTTTTTGATAAACGTCAACATGGTGAATTGATGAGCCGCATGACCAATGATATTGATACCATTTCACAAGTATTAAATACATCATTTATACAATTCACTTCTAGTGCGATTACTTTAATTGGCACCGTGATTGTCATGTTCATGTTGAGTCCATTACTGACAGTGCTGACAATGATGGTTATTCCATTAATGATGATAGGTATGAATTGGATTACAACACGAACAGGTGCATTGTTTAAATTAAGACAACAAGCGATGGGTGAGATGAATGGTTATATAGAAGAAATTGTATCTGGACAGGCTGTCGTTAAAGTATTTTCACAAGAACAAAAAGTGATTGCAGGATTTGATGAAAAAAATAAAAACGTTTTAGATAAGAGTTATTGGGCCATTACCTATTCAGGATTTATTCCTAAAGTAATGAATTTATTAAACAACTTATCATTTACAGTTGTTGCAGCGATTGGTGCAATGCTTGCGCTAAAAGGATATGGTGTGACAGTTGGAACCATTGTTATCTTTGCAGAATATGCAAGACAATTTACGAGACCATTATCAGACTTAGCAAACCAATTTAATACCGTGTTGTCGGCATTAAGTGGTGCAGACCGTGTGTTTGCTATCATTGATGAAGATGACGAAGTGGATATTCACAATGAAAATGATCAAATGGAGATTAAAGGTCATGTCCAATTTAATGATGTGATATTTAAATACTCAGAAGATCAGGTCAAACCAACAATCGATAAAGTCACATTTGAAGTATTACAAGGGGAATCACTTGCATTAGTCGGTGCAACCGGTGCAGGAAAAACAACCATCGTACAATTATTAGCACGTTTTTATGAAATACAAGGCGGAGCAATTAAAATAGACGGTTTATCAATAGATCAAATCAACAAATCAACATTACGAAATCAAATGGCCTACGTATTGCAAGATCCATTGATATTTGATGGAACAATTCGTGACAATATCAAATATAGAAATACTCATGTTTCCGACGAAGTAATGATACAAGCAGCAAAAGATGCGAATGCATATGATTTTATCATGAAATTACCAGAAGGATTTGATACAGAAATCAGTTTTGAATCTACGCACTTATCACAAGGTGAAAAACAATTGATAAATATTGCGAGGGCATTAATATTAAACCCTAAAATATTATTATTAGACGAAGCAACAAGTAATATTGATACAGTAACAGAAATGAAATTACAAGAAGCAATTGAAAAATTAATGAAAAACAGAACATCCATCATCATTGCACATCGCCTAAATACAGTTAAGAAAGCAGATAAAATCGTCGTATTAGAAAAAGGTAAAATGATAGAATACGGCTATCAAACAGAACTCATCGTTCAAAAAGGCATTTATTATGAAATGTTACATTCAGGAAATGAGGAACTTTTGGAGTAGGTCATGATTAGAAGACAGGTGAAAACCTGTCTTCTTTTGTGCGATATGTCACAGAAAAAATGTATTTCAATTGGTAATCTATGATAAAAAAGGGTGGATGATATGTTAATTGCAAGTTTTGGCGCTTTACTAATAATTTTATTCAGTGCAACAGGTACATTTATCATTTGGAACTTCTTTAAAAAATTAGAAGAATGATAGATGAACTAACTACGGTGATAAAAAGCAAATATCACCGTAGATTATCATGTTCAGAGAAATATCTGTCCAACTACGGTGATAAAAAGCAAATATCACCGTAGATTATCATGTTCAGAGAAATATCTGTCCAACTACGGTGATAAAAAGAAAATATCACCGTAGATTATCATGTTCAGCGAAATATGAGGCCAACTACGGTGATAAAAAGAAAATATCACCGTAGATTATTATGTTCAGCGAAATTTGCAGACAACAACGGTGATAAAAAGTAAATATCGCCACAGATTACTGCTCTTACGCAATATATAGATTGAACTATAGCGATAAAAGAAAAATATCGCCACAGAATTCCGTTCATAATCAATATATAGGCCAAAGTATAGCGATAAAAAGCAAATATCGCTTTTTTATTTTGCAAGATTTAATGAAGTTTCCCCGCAATTTCAATCAAATCAGAATGATTACGGTATGTTAATATGGTTTTCAAGGAGATGATTTTATGAATTCAAATTGGAAATCAAATTTAAGTATGAGTGCAATTATAATGACGAGTGCACTTTTGTTTACAGCTTGTGATGATAATACTTCTGAAAAGGCTGCACCTAAATCGTCTGATGATGGTGTTAAGAAGTATGATTTAGTTTATGCTGAGGTATTAAATAATGGTGATGATGAAACGATGTCTATGGAAGTGGGCTTTAAAAACAATAAAACTGTTAAGTCGAAACGATTTGATACTGAAAATGTAGTGGAACATATCTTAAAGGATCAAAAAGAGAAACCTTATGTAATGATTGATGGTGAAGAAGTTCATATTTTTAGACATCCATACGTTGTTTATGATCAAGAAGATGGTTATGATACTACAGTTGAAGATAAAGCTGTAGTGAAGTAGGTGCTGTTATGAATAGATTTTCTAAAAATTTTACTATTGGGTTAGCAGCGACTGTAATCATGTTTCCTATAATTCAAGGTGAAACTTTAGCGGTAGGTAGTTCGGGTCATTCGAGTGGAAGCCATAGTTCTAGTCATAGTTCAAGTACATCAAGCGCTAAATCGACTTCATCTTCTAGTGCTCAAGTTGCTTCTAGGATTAATTCTATGAGTCGATTGAATACAACTTCTAGAATGAATCAATCTTCTAAAGTGCAAGCAAATGCCCAACGTGCTACTGTGAATAGTTTATTAAAGCCAACTGCGAAACAAGTTGGTAATACGAAACAATTAAAAACTGCACAAACACAGTATTACAATCATTTTCTCTATTATGGACATAGTTATCATCATTACAGTACGAATGAACAGTTACAAATTTTAAAGCAATTATCTAGTCAAACTGTATATGTTATTTATGTAAAGCATAATGGTGTTCGTAGAATGTATGCAGTGAGTGAGTCACTTTATTCACAAATCAATAAAGGTGATCAAGTACATATTGAAAATGGAAAGGTTACATTAAAGAAACATGTTTAAACGCATGTTTCTTTTTTTACTTTACAAATCTGTACATACTGTGTATATTGTATATATACAGTATAACAACTATTAGTGAGGTGATAGATTGAATATTCATTTAGATCCAAAAAGTGATCAACCTATTTATGAACAATTAAAGTCTGAAATTATTCGATTAATTATGTCTAAACAATTGAAAGAGGGCGCTTCTTTGTTATCCATGAGGGCATTAGCAAAAGAATTGAATATTAGTGTGATTACAACTAAGAGAGCTTATAAAGATTTAGAGGATTTAGGTTATTTATATACGATTCCAGGCAAAGGGACATTTGTTTCAGAAGGTAATATCGCAATGATTGAAGAACAATCATTAAAAGAACTTGAAACGATGTTAAGTAATACGATTAAACTTTCTAAACAGCAAAATATTAATCAAAATGAATTGATTGAAATGTTGCAATTATTATGGGAGGAATCTTAATGGAAAACGTGATTAAAATTAATGATTTGAAATATGCACAAGGGGATTTTCAATTGTTAATTGATGAACTTAATATACCAAAAGGATACATTACTGGATTGATTGGCGAAAACGGTGCGGGAAAAACGACGTTGATTTATCAATTGTTAAATATAACTTCACCTCATTCGGGGTCGATTAAAGTATTTGATAAAACTTACCAAGAAGATCGAAAAGGTATCTTAAGTGATATCGGTGTTGTTTATAGTGAAAACCATTATCCTGAATGGATGAACGCGAAGAAGTTATCAAAGTTGATGCAGTTGTATTATGCCAATTTCAATGAAGCAACATTTATTCAATATTTAAGTCAATTTGAAGTACCTACCCATATTAAAATAAAAAACATGTCTCAAGGGATGAAAGTAAAACTTAGCTTAGCTGTTGCACTGAGTCATGATGCTAAATTACTGATATTAGACGAGCCTACTTCAAACTTAGATCCAACGTTTAGAGTGGCGTTATTAAAAATTTTTCAAGAGCTGATGTTAGACGAAAATAAGACAATATTATTTAGTACACACATTACTTCAGATTTAGAAGCGATTGCTGACTATATAGCATACATTCAAAAAGGGTCTTTATTATTTATGGAAGAGAAAGATGTCATTTTAGATTCATATCGTGTTGTAAAAGGAGAAACACATTTGTTAGATGATGAGGTCAAGTCATTATTAATCGGTATCGAATCTGAACACGGATTATTTACAGGATTAACAGTAGATGCAAAAACTTTTCATGAGTTATTTGGCAATCAAGTGAGTATTCGTCATGCCAATATTGATGAAATCATGTATTTCAAAAAGAGGGAGCGATTGCATCATGAAAAATCACTTTAAATTAATATGGCAATTGAATCCATGGAACAAATATATACTGCCGCTAATTATCATATTCATTATTACTAATAGTATTTTTATGATCACCATTTCAGAAAAAGCAAGTTTTGGAAGCCCTTTTAATTTGATGCTCTATTTATTACTATTACTAAATATTATGTTATTTAGAAGTTCATTAGATAAGAATAAAACATCCTTAACCTATCATATTTTTCCAGAACGTACTCACCAAATGTTCAAAACTGAATGGTATTATATGTTGCTTTTACATATCTTTTTTTTAGTATTCAAATGTTATGAACTTCTTGCGCAACATATACCCCAAGTAAGTATTAGTGTTTTATATATCATATCGTATTCCATCTTTATGAATACGATATTTATAACACTTATTTACATGAAAACGACAAAATTCATAAGAGTATTTCAAATTTGCCATGGCTTAGGTTTATATATTATTGCATTATTCATTTATAAACCTATAGAAAATATGATTTTATTACATAAAGTTTCTTTTAAGTCATTTTACGTTTCGATTTTACCGGTAATTATCTTTTTTGTAGTGATGTTGATTTGCTATATCATGATTCATTTTACTTCTACAAAGTTAGTCAAAAGAGCGTAATGAAAAGGGGTGATTTGATGAAATTTTTAAAGTTAGATTTACGACTTATGAAATGGATGATGGTTGTTTTACTCATTTCTATAATTATGGCGTTTTTAATGAAATGGGCGAGTGGTGGTGATAATTATTCATATATTACTATTAATACATTATCATTTTCGTTTGCAGATACCTTTATGATAATTTTTATTATCTTTACAACAAATTTTTACATTTCTATCTATGCTCAAAAAGACCAATTAAAAATTGATCCGTTTATTAAATCATTACCATACATGAAAAAAGAGAAACTATTGTATGATATAAGTTTTGTTACATTAACTCATTTGATTGTCATTTTGATTTCAGTATTGTACTGTAGCTTCTATGATGAATGGTATAAATTATTTTCAATGATTATGATTATTGGTACACAATTAATTATCAACGTTTGTAGTTTCTATTTGAATTGTTATCAAAAATCAAAGAGAACATGGCTAGGTGTTATTGGTGGTATTTTAGGTTTCATCATCATTACATTTCATTTTATTGGGATTGTTAATGATCATTTCGGTAAGGTTGATTTATCTGAATATCATTTTTTACTCTATCAATTACCATTAGTAGTCATAGTTTTAGGTTTTATCATGATAGTAATCACATATTTTTACTACAAAAAAATAGGATTTCACTTATATAAAAATTAGCAATTTAACTATTCATCATTCTAGCCATACCTTTTATTCAAACTTTTAAGGTATGGCTATATTTTGTCTAAAATTATCTCAAGTAAAAATGCTTTGAAAATCTATCTTTAAACCTTTATACTATAAAGATGATATTGTATAGAATGGGGTTAGTATGTAATGAATGAAGAAGGTCGTATTCAAGGGTCTGGTGCGAAGGTTTCACCTACGCCTGAGAAAGATTATAGTAAATACTTTGAACATGTGTATCAAGGGCCAAATTTAAAAGAAGCCAAAAAACGTGGTAAAGAAGATGTTAAATACCACAATGATTTTAAAATAGAAGAAAAATATCGTGGTTTAGGTCGTGGTCGTAAGTTCTACATCCGTACTTACGGTTGCCAAATGAATGAGCACGATACTGAAGTAATGGCGGGTATTTTAGAAGCACTAGAATATGAGTCGACAAATGATGTTAATGAAGCGGATGTTATTTTATTAAATACGTGTGCGATTCGTGAAAATGCTGAAAATAAAGTGTTCGGTGAGATTGGTAATTTAAAACACTTAAAATTAGAAAAACCTGACATTTTAATCGGTGTATGTGGTTGTATGTCACAAGAAGAATCTGTTGTAAATAAAATCTTAAAATCATACCAAAATGTTGATATGATTTTTGGTACGCATAATATTCACCGTTTACCAGCAATTTTAGAAGAAGCTTATATGTCTAAAGCAATGGTCGTTGAAGTATGGAGTAAAGAAGGGGACGTTATTGAGAACCTTCCTAAATCAAGACTTGGTGATACGAAAGCTTGGGTTAATATTATGTATGGTTGCGATAAATTCTGTACTTACTGTATCGTTCCGTTTACACGTGGTAAAGAACGTAGTCGTATGCCAGAAGAAATCATCGCAGAAGTAAGAGACCTTGCTAGACGTGGCTATAAAGAAATTTGTTTATTAGGTCAAAACGTTAATGCTTATGGTAAAGATATTGAAGGTTTAAATTATGGATTAGGAGATTTATTAGCTGATATTCAGAAAATTGATATCCCTCGTGTTCGTTTTACAACGAGCCACCCTTGGGACTTTGATGATCGTTTAATTGAAGTCATTGCACAAGGTGGTAACATTGTGCCGCATATTC
The DNA here is from genome assembly GCF_004117835.1 of Macrococcus sp. DPC7161. Classification (GTDB taxonomy): domain Bacteria; phylum Bacillota; class Bacilli; order Staphylococcales; family Staphylococcaceae; genus SDSC01. The sequence continues at coordinate 347,225 of NZ_SDSC01000001.1, forward strand.
ATTTACCAGTTCAAAGTGGTAACAATGAAGTATTAAAAATTATGGGTCGTAAATACACACGTGAAAGCTATTTAGAGCTTGTTGCTAAAATTAAAAAAGCAATTCCAGATGTTGCTTTAACGACTGACATCATTGTTGGTTATCCAAATGAAACTGAAGAACAATTTTTAGAAACAATTGATTTGTATGAAACGGTTGGTTTCGATCATGCTTATACTTATTTATATTCACCTCGTGAGGGTACACCTGCTGCTAAAATGAAAGACAATGTACCGATGCGTGAGAAAAAAGATCGTTTACAACGTTTAAATACAATCGTAGGACACTACACTGAAAAAGCTTTAAGTAAATTTTTAGGTGAAGAAGTCATTGTGTTATGTGAAGGTCCATCGAAGAAAAATGAAGAAATTTTAGCGGGATACACTGAAAAAAATAAACTTGTTAACTTCAAAGCACCAAAAGAAGCAATCGGTCAGCTAGTAAAAGTGAAAATTACAGAAACTAAACAATATTCTATGAATGGTGAATTTGTAGAAATACTTAAACCAGTTGGGGTGGAAAATTAATGTATACTAATGATGAAATTATCGAAAAAGCAAGAGAACTAGGTAAAATGATGGCTCAAACTGAATCAGTTGAGTTCTTTAAACGTGCTGAAGCGCAAATTCATGAAAATCAAGTTGTACGTGAAAAAATGGCATCTTTAAAATCATTACAAAAACAAGCTGTAAACTTTGAAAACTATGGCAAAGAAAAAGCTTTAGCGATGGTTGAAGAAAAAATAAATGCTGTTGAAGCGGAATTAAGTGAAATGCCTATCGTAGATCAATTTAAAGAAGCACAAGGCGAAGTAAATACATTACTTCAAATTGTTTCTCACGCAATCAGCCAAACAGTTACAGATGAAATTATCATTTCTACTGGTGGCAATGTTTTAACAGGAGAAACTGGTGCAGAAGTAAGAAATGCAGCACCAGGTTGTGGAAATTAATAAAAAGTGAAAAGTCGGTTCTAAATTGAATCGACTTTTTTAATATTAAATTAAAAAGAGAATGTTTGGGAAAAGGTGAGTAATTTGACGAAACAAACACCCATGATGCAACAATATTTACAAATGAAAGAGGAATACAAAGACTGTATTTTATTTTTTCGTTTAGGTGATTTTTATGAAATGTTTCATGATGATGCAATTTTAGCAGCAAGAGAACTAGAAATTACGTTAACGAGAAGAGATAAAAAGAATAATATTCCTATGTGTGGTGTACCGCACCATTCAGCTAAAGGTTATATTGAAAGGCTCATTGAAAAAGGATATAAAGTTGCGATTGCGGAACAAATGGAAGATCCTAAAATGACTAAAGGTATGGTTAAAAGAGAAGTCGTTCAAATTATCACACCGGGAACGGTAATGGACGATATGATTTGCGAAACGGATGCTAACTATATTGTTTCTATTTATCATGATTTAAATGATTATAGCATTGCATATAGTGATGTCTCTACTGGTGAGTTAAAGGTAACGACTTGTAATTTAGAATATGTATTGAATGAGCTTTCAAATATTAAACCTCGCGAAATCATATTAAATCAACCAGTTAGTGATTTGATTCATCAAAGTATGAAATATATCACAGAAGTGATTTCTATCCATGAATCAAGTGATGTATATCATCAAGCAAGCCAATTAAGCGGTCAACAATACCATGCAGTCAATTTATTATTAAGTTATGTGCAACAAGTTCAAAAGCGTGATTTAAGTCATATTGATGAAGCCATTCAATATGAAACAAAGCAATACATGCAGCTTGATATGTATGCGAAAAGAAATTTAGAATTAACGGAATCTATTCGTTTAAAAAACAAAAAAGGAACATTGTTGTCTATTTTCAAAGAATGTAAAACACCAATGGGACATCGCAAATTAAAGGAATGGATTGAGCGTCCACTTATTAATGAGACACAGATTAATGCACGATTACAAATCGTTAACACATTAAATGAAGCTTTTATGATGCGCCATGCACTTCGTGAAGCGTTAGAATCAGTATATGATATTGAACGATTAGTTGGACGTGTACAATTTGGCAACGTAAATGGTAAAGATTTAATTCAACTAAAATATTCACTACAACAGTTGCCAATATTAAAATCTTTACTTGAACCTTATGAAAATATCATTCCAAACTTACAAAACATTGAAAAATTACAACCATTAACGGATTTATTAGAATCGAGTTTAAATGAAACGCAATCGATGTCTATTCGTGAAGGAAATTTATTTAAGGATGGCTTTAATGCTACGTTAGATGAATATCGAGATGCATCAAGAAATGGTAAGCATTGGCTGGCTGCCTTACAAACAAAAGAACGTGAAAGAACGGGCGTTAAATCTTTAAAAATCAGTTACAATAAAGTGTTTGGTTATTATATAGAAGTATCGAAAGTCAATCTAGCGTCTATTGATGTTACGAAATTTGGATATGAACGTAAACAAACATTAAGTAATGCAGAGCGTTTTATCACAGATGAATTAAAAGAAAAAGAAAGTATAATTTTAGGTGCAGAAGAAAAAGCTTTAGAACTTGAATATCAACTGTTCTTAAAATTACGAGATGAAGTTAGCAAATACATTCCAAACCTTAAACATCAAGCAAAACAAATTGCTGAATTGGACTGTTTACAAAACTTTAGTGAAGTTGCAACGAATCACCAATACGTGATGCCGAAAATTTCAAAATCAAGAACGTTACATTTAAAAGATGCACGCCATCCGGTTGTGGAAACCGTCATGGATAAAGATCAATATGTAGAAAACGATTGTTTACTTGATGATATGAATTTTATATATTTAATTACCGGACCGAATATGAGTGGGAAGAGTACTTACATGCGTCAAGTGGCGTTAATCAGTATTATGATGCAAATGGGGTCATTTGTACCTTGTAGTGAAGCTGAATTGCCAATCTTTGATCAAATCTTTACACGTATTGGTGCAGCAGATGATTTAGTATCGGGTCAAAGTACATTTATGGTTGAAATGTTAGAAGCCAAAAATGCACTAACGAATGCAACTGAAAATAGTTTAATTATATTTGATGAAATTGGACGTGGAACAAGTACATATGATGGATTAAGTTTGGCACAAGCGATGATTGAATATGTACATAATGAAATTAATGCTAAAACGTTATTCTCAACACATTATCATGAATTGGTTGATTTAGAGAACCAATTGATGGGCTTATCGAATGTACATGTTGCTGCAAAAGAACATGATGGACAATTAATTTTCTTACATAAAGTGTTACCAGGTGCGGTGGAACACAGTTACGGTATTCATGTAGCAAATTTAGCAGCATTGCCAAGTGGTATTATTGACCGTGCAAAAGTATTATTAAAGCAGTTTGAAAATCATCATCAAGAAACAATGAATCAAATCGATTCAGAAACCAATCATGTTAATAAAAATATAAATTATACTGATAACAACAAACAGCAACAAGTGATACAACCCGCATTTGATTTATTTAATGAACCATCAATAATAGAACAAACTTTAAAAGAGATTGATGTTGATGGCTTAACTGCTAGAGAAGCATTAAATGTATTATATAATTTAAAAGCGAAATTAAAGTAGGTGAGTATTTGGGTAAAATTAAAACATTAAGTGCCGCACTCAGTAATAAAATTGCAGCAGGAGAAGTGATTGAAAGACCACAATCTGTTGTAAAAGAACTGGTTGAAAATGCAATTGATGCAGGTAGTACTAGCATTACTATTGAAGTTAAAGAAGCAGGATTACAACAAATCAAAGTGATTGATAATGGTTCTGGTATTGAAGAAGATGATTTAGCATTGATGTTTGAACGTCATGCGACAAGTAAAATTAATGATACACGTGATTTATTTCATATTAGAACGCTTGGTTTCCGTGGAGAAGCATTGGCCTCAATAGCATCTGTAAGTAAAGTAACTGCAATTACATGTACGGATAAAATTAGTGGGCATATGATTCGTGTTGAAAATTCAAAAATTATTGAACAAAAACCTGCTAAAGCGAGAAAAGGTACTGAAATCATTGTTGATTCATTATTTTATAACACACCAGCAAGATTAAAATACGTGAAAAGTTTACAGACTGAACTCGGTAAAATCACTGATATCATCAATCGTTATATTTTAAGTTTCCCAGAAATCAAATTCACTCTAATCAGTGATGATAAAGAAATTGTCGCATCACATGGTAACAATAATCATTTGGCTGCAATGAAACAAGTTTACGGCATGAATATTGTTAAAGATGCTGTTGAAATACATGGCGAAACAGGTGACTACACCGTCGATGGCATCGTGATAAAACCTGTTCATTCAAGAGCAAATCGACATTATATCTCTATTTTTATTAATGGTAGATATATTAAGAACTTTATGTTAAACAAGGCGATTATGGCTGGCTATCACACATTGATGAATGTTGGTAGATATCCCATTGTAAATTTACGTATTCAAATGGATCCCAATTTAGTAGATGTGAATGTACATCCAACAAAGCAAGAAGTGAGATTATCAAAAGAGCCTGAATTAATGCAGCTTATTGAAAAGCTTATCCATGATGCATTATGGCAAGAAAATTTAATTCCTGTTGTTGAAACAAAACCTAAAGAAAAACTTAAAGTAGAACAGCCACAATTTGATTATTTTGAACAAATGACTACTCAATCGGCTCAATCGATATTAAAAGAAGAGTCAAATAATGATAAAGAACAAAGTATATTAAACAATAATCAAACTTACTCATTTAATAATCAAAATGATAAAGTGATAGAATCAAATGTACAATATGATGTTCAACAAAAACTTAATGATGAATTTACATCACCGCCAGTCATTGAAATTGAAGAGCGTATCGTAGAAGATAAACAACAGTTAAATGATGAACATGAGCAAGTGGATGTTAAAAATGACGAGTATTCACCTATTGTAGAAAATGAACATCCAAAACGTCACTTGCCTTTTCTTGAAGTTGTTGGCCAAGTCCATGGTACATATATTATTTGTCAAAATGATACAGGTATGTTTATGATTGATCAACATGCGGCTCAAGAACGTATTAAATATGAATTCTTTAAACACCGTATCGGGGAAGTTACACATGAATTACAATCATTGCTATTTCCGATTACGTTGCAATTTACAAGTGATGAAGCATTTGTTTTACCAACAATCACAAATCATTTACAATCAATTGGAATTGAATTAGAACATTTTGGTGGTAATGATTATATAGTCAATGAAGTACCTGTATGGTTTCCAGAAGATGCTAAGTCGACTTTAGAAGATTTAATAGAATATATTAAGACGCATCGAAAAGTGGATTTAAATCAATTTAGAGAAGAAACTGCCATCATGATGAGTTGTAAAAAATCTATTAAAGCAAATCATTATTTAACGAAGGAGGATATGACACGTTTAATTAAAGAACTGAGTGAGACGAATGAACCTTATACTTGCCCACATGGCAGACCGATTACCATTCAGTTTACCAATTACGAGTTAGAGAAATTATTTAAACGTGTGATGTAATGAGACATTATGATTATTCCTGCGATTCGAAATATGAAAGATTTAGAGAAATTCGTTAAAACAAAATATGATGTTTGCTTTATTTTAGATATACATATAGGTCATTTAACACATTTCTTGGATTTGGTGAAATTACATCAAAAGCGCGCTTATATTCATGTTGATTTAATAAAAGGATTATCAACTGATGAAGCGGCATGTGAATATTTGATTCAGAAATATAAACCAGAAGGTATCGTTACAACCAAACCTAAACTGATTAAAAAAGCAAAAAGACTTAATGTTAAAACCGTCTTAAGAACATTTATTTTAGATTCCAATGCATATGAAAAAAGCAAAATATTTATTGCCCAATCAGAACCGGATTTTGTTGAAATGTTGCCGGGTATTGCATATAAAGTGGTCGAGAGGCTAAATGAAGAACATCATAACATTATTGCAGGTGGGCTCATTGAAACTGAACAAGAAGTCAATGATGCTATTAAAGCGGGTGCAAAATTTGTTACTACAAGTAATACTTCACTATGGCAATCGTTTGAAGTGAAAAATTAATTGACAGCGTTTTCAGATTATTATATATTTATAACAAGTTGATAAAAAGAGTGAATTAGAGACCCTTACTAAGTAAAGTTTAGGGTCTCTTTTTGTCTTTTTGTGCTTAATTTTCATTATGAAGGAGTGTATTTATGAGTCATTTTTTAGGGGAGTTAGTTGGTACAGCCATTTTAATTTTATTTGGTTGTGGGGTTAATGCTAACGTAAATTTAAAAGGATCTTATGCTAAAGGAAGTGACTGGATTGTTGTTGCTTTAGGATGGGGACTTGCTGTAGTTATGGGTGTATATGCAGTTGGTAGTATTACAGGAGCACATTTAAATCCAGCGGTTACAATTGGTATGGCTGTAGATGGTAGTTTACCATGGAAAGAAGTAGTGCCATATATTGCGGGTCAAATGATTGGTGGTATTATTGGTGCGATATTAGTATGGTTCCAATTTATGCCACACTTTAAAGAAGAATCAGATCCTGGTACTAAATTAGGTTTATTTGCAACTGGACCAGCTTATCCAAACTATGTATCAAACTTTGTTTCAGAAGTGATTGGAACGGCAATATTATTAATGGGCTTATTATTCATTGGTGGTAATAAATTCTCTGATGGATTAAATCCATTAGTTGTAGGTGGTTTAATCGTAGCAATTGGTTTAAGTTTAGGTGGTACAACAGGTTATGCGATTAACCCTGCACGTGACTGGGGTCCTCGTATTGCGCATACAATCTTACCGATTCCGGGTAAAGGTGGTTCTAATTGGAAGTATGCAATTGTCCCAATGTTAGGACCGATCGTAGGTGCAATTTTCGGTACAACTTTATTCCACGTATTATTTAAAGGTGACCAAATTGGTATGTTCATCGTATCTATCGTATTAGTAGCTGCATTACTTGTATTAGGTGCAGTTTTAAATAAAGCAGTTTTAAAAGGGAATCAAACGAAATTAATTTAATTTTAAGGGGTGTATTTCATGGAAAAGTATATTTTAAGTATTGACCAAGGAACGACAAGTACACGTGCAATGTTATTTAACAAAGACGGAGAAATTAAGGGTGTGGCACAAAGAGAATTCACACAACATTTTCCGCAATCTGGTTGGGTTGAACATGACGCGAATGAAATTTGGTCTACTGTATTATCATGTTTAGCGACAGTATTAACTGAAGCGGATATTAAAGCAGAACAAATTGCAGGGATTGGGATTACAAACCAACGTGAAACAGCAGTTGTTTGGGATAAAAATACTGAAAAACCAATTTATCATGCGATAGTATGGCAATCACGCCAAACACAAGGCATTTGCAATGACTTAAAAGAAAAAGGACTTGAACAAGAATTTAGAGATAAAACAGGATTATTATTAGATCCTTATTTCTCAGGAACAAAAGTAAAATGGATTCTAGATAATGTTGACGGTGCTCGTGAAAAAGCAGAAAACGGGGACTTATTATTTGGAACAATTGATTCATGGCTTGTTTGGAAACTTTCTGGTGGTAAAGCACACGTTACAGATTACTCAAATGCAAGCCGTACATTAATGTATAACATTTACGATTTAAAATGGGATGAAAAATTATTAGAATACTTAACAGTACCAAGTTCAATGTTACCTGAAGTTAAACCATCAAGTGAAGTTTATGCACATACTGTATCACATCACTTCTTTGGCCAAGAAGTACCAATTGCAGGTATTGCGGGTGACCAACAAGCTGCATTATTTGGACAAGCTTGCTTTAACGAAGGTGAAGCGAAAAATACATATGGTACTGGTTGCTTCATGTTAATGAATACTGGCGAAAAAGCAGTAAAATCTGAATCAGGGTTATTAACAACTTTAGCTTATGGTTTAGATGGCAAAGTAAATTATGCATTAGAAGGTTCAATTTTCGTTGCAGGTAGTGCTATTCAATGGTTACGTGATGGTATGCGTATGGTGAAAGATGCACCGCAATCAGAATCTTATGCAACACGCGTTGAATCAACTGATGGTGTGTACGTTGTACCAGCATTTGTTGGTTTAGGTACACCTTATTGGGATTCTGAAGCACGTGGGGCTGTATTTGGAATTACACGTGGTACAGAAAAAGAACATTTTATTCGTGCAACTTTAGAATCATTAGCTTATCAAACACGTGATGTGTTAGATGCGATGGAAAAAGATTCAGGCATCGAATTAAAAACGTTACGTGTAGATGGTGGTGCAGTTAAGAATAACTTCTTAATGCAATTCCAATCAGATATTCTAAACGTACCTGTTGAACGCCCAGAAATTAATGAAACAACTGCACTTGGTGCTGCATATTTAGCAGGTCTTGCAGTTGGATATTGGGATTCTAAAGACGAAATTAAAAATCGTTGGCAATTAGAAAAACAATTCGATCCATCTATGGATGAATCAACACGTGAAGATTTATATGAAGGATGGCAAGTCGCAGTGAAAGCGACACAAGCTTTCAAGCGTAAATAGTTGTAAATAGCTATCATTATGATACAATAAAAATAAGTTAATATTTTAGAGCATAGAGATCTATCAATATATTTTGTATATGGGATAGGTCTCTATTTTTTTAAAACAGGAGGAATTATAATGACATTTTCTAGTTTAAATCGTGAACAAGTTAAACAATCAATGAAAAATCAAGAATATGATTTGGTGATTATTGGTGGAGGTATCACTGGTGCTGGGATTGCATTTGATGCTTCATTACGTGGCATGAAAGTAGCATTAGTTGAAATGCAAGATTTTGCTTCTGGAACCTCAAGTCGTTCAACAAAATTGGTTCATGGTGGTTTAAGATATTTAAAGCAATTACAAATAGATGTTGTGAGCGAAACTGGGAAAGAACGTGCAATTGTTTATGAAAATGGGCCACACGTGACAACACCAGAATGGATGTTGTTACCAATGCATAAAGGCGGTACATTTGGACCTACGACGACTTCACTTGCTTTAAAAGTTTATGATTTCTTAGCTGAAGTAAAAAAATCTGAGCGTCGTACAATGCTTTCTAAAGATGAGACATTACAAAAAGAACCGCTTGTTAAATCAGATGGTTTAAAAGGTGGCGGTTATTATGTTGAGTACCGTACAGATGATGCACGTATGACAATTGAAGTAATGAAGCGTGCACATGAATTTGGTGCTGATATTTTAAACTACGCTAAATCAAATGGATTTACTTACAACAAAAAGAAAAAAGTAAACGGTATTTTAGTGACTGATTTAATTGCAAATGAACAATTTGAAATTAAAGCAAAAAAAGTTGTAAATGCAACTGGACCATGGGTTGATGAAGTACGTGGTGCAGATTATTCAACAAATAATAAGCAATTACGTTTAACAAAAGGTGTACACTTAGTATTTGATCAAAGTGTCTTCCCATTACAACAAGCCGTTTATTTTGATACTGAAAGTGACAAACGTATGATTTTTGCGATACCTCGAGACGGCAAAACTTACGTTGGAACAACAGACACTTTCTACAATCAAGAAAAAGCAACACCAAAAGTAACGCAAGAAGATCGTGATTATATTATCGATGCGATAAATTATATGTTCCCAAGTGTTAAAGTGGCGGATGCAGATATTGAATCAACTTGGGCTGGTATTCGTCCATTGATTTTAGAAAAAGGCAAAAATCCATCTGAAATTTCACGTAAAGATGAAATTTGGGAAGGTAAGTCTGGCTTAATTACGATTGCTGGTGGTAAATTAACGGGTTATCGTCATATGGCTCAAGACATTGTGGATTTAGTTAGTGAAAGATTGAAAAAAGAATATAAACTTACTTTTAAATCATGTGAAACAAAACGTCACACATTATCTGGTGGAGATGTTGGTGGTTCAAAAGGCTTTGAAGCATTTATTAAATCAAGTGTAAGACCAGAATTATTCCATAAATTATCTGAAACAGAACAATTAAGACTCATTAAACGTTATGGTTCAAATGTGAATGAGTTATTTACAATCGCAGCAATGCAACATGGTAGCGAAGTAGCAGGTTTACCATTATCAATTTATACAGAGTTATTGTATGCAATTCATCACGAAATGGTTCAAAAACCTACAGATTTCTTAATTCGTCGTACAGGTGATTTATACTTTAATGTACAACATGTCTATGACTATAAAGATGCAATCATCAACGTAATGGCAGATATTTTAAATTATGATGAAGCAACAAAATTAGCATATTCAAAAGCTTTAGATGAGAAATTATATGAAGCTACTCATCCGAGTATTCAAGTTTCTGAAGAAAAATAATCATTTTTAAGATTGGGAATTTATTCCCAATCTTTTTTTGTATCAATTTGTATATAATCGATAAAAAGTTTTATATAATAATGATGAGGTGAATCAATTGGAACAAAAAGTCATCACATTAAAATCAGGTGCCAAAAGAGAAATCATGTATTTCAAAGCATCACATCCTATAGGGAATATGCAAATATTACATGGTATGGCTGAACATATGGGAAGATATGTTCAAGTTGCTGAATACTTTAATCAACAAGGCTATCATGTCTTGTTACACAATCATGAGGGGCATGGAAATATAGCACTAGAAGATAGAGGTCATTTTGATAGTATTCAATCATTAGTCGATGAGAGTTATGAAATTTTTACAACGTTTGAAGATACAAATGTACCGAATGTATTATTAGGACATTCAATGGGAAGTATCATCGCACGTGTTTATATGAAAGAATATCCGAATGCATTTCAAGCGGTAATTCTTTCTGGAACAGGTTATTATGATCAACAAATGAACATGGGTAGAAATGCACTAAAATCATTGCTTTTAATAAATAAACCAACAAAAAAAATAAAGCAAGTCAATCAACTCATGGTTGATGCATATAATCGACAATTCAAACCGAAAAGAACGGAAAGTGATTGGTTAGCATTAAACGAAGCAACTGTGGATGCATTTGTGAATGATCCATTATGTGGTTTTGATATGTCTTTAGGCGCACTTTACGAAATTAGTACTGCAATGAAACAAACACAAAAGACAAAATATATTAAACAGTATCCGAGTCATGTACCAATGCTATTGGTGTCAGGTGCAAATGATCCATTTTCAAATAACGGTAAAGGCCTTAATAAATATGCGATGAAATTAAAGTTTGGTAATATGGATTCTGTAACTATTCAATTATATGAAAATGCACGTCATGAAGTAATGTTTGAAGCTAATCAAAAAGATGTTTTACAAAATATAAATAGATGGCTAGGAAAACAAATATGAAAATACCTTTAATTGTAATCTTAGGACCTACCGCTGTTGGTAAAACTAAACTGAGTATTGAGCTTGCAAAAGCAATTAATGGTGAAATCATTAGTGGTGATGCCATTCAAGTTTATAAAGGCATGGATATTGGCAGTGCTAAAATTACGCATGAAGAAGCTGAAGGGATTCCTCATCATTTAATTGATATATTAGAACCTAATGAAAGTTATTCATCGGCACAATTTAAAAATGAAGCTGAAAAATGTATTGAATCCATTTATAGTCGTGGAAAAATACCTATGGTCGTTGGCGGTACTGGACTATATATACAAAGTCTCCTCTACGAATATGATTATGTTGAAGAAGATCCAAAGGTAAAACGATATTGGCTCTCTCAATTTGAACATTTAGATAGAGAAACTTTACATGAACAATTAAAATCTGTGGACCCAATTGCTGCTGCATCCATTCACCCAAATAACAAACAACGTGTTTTAAGAGCGTTAACTTATTATAAAATGCATCAACAATCCATTACTTTACAAAGTAAATCAAAGACAATATCTGACAAATATGATACAATTTTAATAGGCTTAAATATGCCACGACCGATTTTATATGAGCGCATCAATGAACGTGTGCAACTTATGTTTGAACAAGGATTAATTGATGAAGTTAAACAATTATTACAATGTGGCTATGAAAGTGCGCAAAGTATGACTGCTATCGGTTATAAAGAAGTGATTCCTTTTATTAAGGGTGAAATTACATATGATACGATGGTTGAGACATTGCAACAAAATACTAGGCATTTCGCAAAGCGTCAATTAACTTGGTTTAATAACCAAATGAACATTGATTGGTTAGATCCAACAGAATTATCCGTGGCTGACATGGTTAATCATATACAAATACAGATAAAAGGGGAATAAAATGATGACTCACGCTAACTTACAAGACACATTCTTAGAAAAGTACAAAACAAGTGGCACTGAATTAACTGTATTTTTACTCAATGGTTTTCAAATGAAAGGTGTTGTTTTAGATTACGATAAGTATGTCATTTTAATTAAAGTGGCGGATAAAGAAAACTTAATCTATAAACATGCCATCAGCACTTTTGTGGAATAAATCTGCAAAATAAAATAATCGATATTATAAAAAGGGATTGAGCGCGAATTTTTTTGCTCAATCCCTTTTATTATTTAGTAATGTTTCAATGTCTTTTTCAATTTTTTCAGGTGTCGTTGTTGAACCATATCTTTTAATAACTTTACCGTTTTGATCAATTAAAAATTTTGTGAAATTCCACTTAATCGCATTTGTTAAAACCCCTTTTGTTTGTTCTTTTAAATGAACAAATAAAGGATGTGCATGATCACCATTGACATCAATTTTTTCATGCATTGGGAAAGTTACACCATAGTTTAATCGGCAATTTTGCAATGCTTCTGCACCATCACCTGGTTCTTGATTACCAAACTGATTACATGGAAAGCCAAGAACAACGAATCCATAGTCTTTATATTTCTTGTATAACTGTTCTAAACCATCAAACTGTTTTGTAAATCCACATTCGCTTGCTGTATTTACGATAAGCATCACGTTATTTTCATACTTTTTTAGTGAATATTTTTCTTTGTTTGCAAGTGTTACATCATAGTTGTAAATCAAAAAATCATCTCCTACTTGTGTTTCGTTCTTATTTCAATCAAAATAAAACTTAAGGAAGTGATATTTTGAACGAAACGAAAAAGAATAAAGAACGTGTTCTTATTATAGCAGTTTATAAAAAGCGTGACGATGAATTTGAATTTAAAGAAAGTCTCAATGAAATTGTGAGTTTGTGTGAAACAGCGGATTTAGAAGTTGTTGATATCATTACACAAAATAAAGACCGTTTCGATAGTACATTTTATATCGGAAAGGGCAAGTTAGATGAAATTATTGAACTCACAGACAAAGAAGATTTAACATATGATTGTGTGATTGTAGGAGATGAGTTATCCACTGCACAATCAAAACATTTAAACGAAGCACTTCAATGCAAGATTATTGACCGAACACAATTAATTTTAGATATTTTTGCCTCAAGAGCTAAAAGCCGAGAAGGTAAACTGCAAGTAGAATTAGCACAACTTGAATATTTATTACCTCGATTATCTGGTCATGGACAAAGTTTGTCCCGTTTAGGAGGCGGAATCGGTACGCGTGGTCCAGGTGAAACGAAACTTGAAACAAATAGAAGGCATATTAGAAGTCGTATCACAGATATTAAAAGAGAAATCAGTACGATAAAAGCACATCGTACGCGTTATCGAGAAAATAGAAAAAAGCAACAATTTTTACAAGTGGCATTAGTGGGTTATACAAATGCAGGTAAGTCGAGTTGGTTTAATCAACTGACAAAAAGTACGACATTTGAAGAAAATTTATTGTTTGCGACATTAGATCCGAAAAGTAAGATGATGTCCATTAATGATGGATTTGATATTTTATTAAGTGATACGGTAGGATTTATTCAAAAATTACCAACACATTTGATTGATGCATTTTCATCAACATTAGAAGAAGCAAAGTATGCTGATGTTCTAATACATGTTGTTGATGGTAGTCATCACAATGTAGATATTCACATTAAGACAGTAAATGAACTGTTAACTACTTTAGAAATGAATCATATACCTTGTATGATGGTATATAATAAAAAAGACTTGATGCATGAAACAGATGCACATTATGATGAAGCAGTTTCAGCGAGAGATATTGATGATATTCAGGTCATTATACAAAAGTTAATTCACTTGATTCAGTCAGATATGTTACCTTATCATATCAGCATTATCAAAAACAGTGGAGAAGTGATTAGTCATTTGAAAAATGCAACGCTTGTTAAAGATATTCTTTTCAATGAAGATTCAGAAATTTATGAAGTCCATGGATATGAAAGAAAAGATAATGGTGTTATCGAACAATTAATTAATAAACAATATATTAAAAAGTTTACAATTTAACTAGAAATAAATATAAAATAAAAAGTAAAAAATTTAAAACAATACAGAGGTTAAAATGAAATTTACGAATAATGATAAATTGAATCAATTGATTGAAAAAGTCGATCAGGACATATTACCGATTCATCAAACTATAGAAATGAATGCTTTATTTAATCAACAAAAAGTATTAGATGCTTTTGCAAAACTTAAAATCACTGAAGCAGATTTAATTGGTACTTTTGGCTATGGTTATGATGATGATGGGAGAGACCATTTAGAAGCGGTTTATGCAGAAGTATTTAAGGCTGAAGATGCTATCGTTCGTCCTCAAGTAATATCGGGAACCCATGCCATTACGTTGGCACTTTCAGCGAATTTAAAAGCTGGAGATGAGTTATTATATATTACAGGTGAACCTTATGACACATTACTTGAAGTAATCGGTGTAAATGGTAATGGGGTCGGTTCTTTAATGGATAATGGTGTTCAATACAGATCCATCCCACTTAAAAGTGATAAAATAGATACTAGTGCTGTTATAGCATCTATCAAAGATAATACGAAGATCATAGCCATCCAAAGATCAAAAGGATATGCAACAAGACCTTCATTCACAGTGAATGAAATTGGTGATGTGATTCAACAAATCAAATCACATTATCCGGACATCATTGTTTTTGTAGACAATTGTTACGGAGAATTTGTTGAGGAAAATGAACCTATTGAGGTTGGGGCAGATATGATAGCTGGCTCATTAATTAAAAATCCTGGTGGTGGTATTTGTAAAATAGGTGGCTATATTGCAGGTAGAAAAGATTTAATCGAGAGAGTCGGTTATCGATTAACCGCACCTGGTATTGGTAAAGAAGCGGGCGCATCGCTTTATGCATTACACGAAATGTATCAAGGCTTTTTCTTAAGTCCTCACGTAGTGAGCCAAAGTTTAAAAGGTGCTGTCTTTACTTCAAGATTATTAGAATTAATCGGAATGAACACATCGCCACGTTATGATGTTAAGAGAACGGATTTAATTCAGTCTGTTATATTTGATGACCCTGAAAAAATGATTTCATTTGTACAAAGTATTCAAGCTAATTCTCCAATTAACGCACATTTTGCGCCAATGCCAGCTTATATGCCAGGTTATGAAGATGACGTCATTATGGCAGCTGGTACGTTTATACAAGGTGCATCTATAGAATTAACAGCAGACGGTCCAATTAGACCACCTTATGAAGCTTATGTGCAAGGTGGCTTAACATATGAGCATGTTAAAATCGCAATCATTCGCGCTGTATCAACGTTAATCGATGAAAAAATTATTGAATTTTAAGCAACATAACTACTATTTTACAAATTCATGTTAGGTTTTCTAACATGAATTTGTTTTTTAAATTTTTTTATGATAAATTACAAGTATGTTCAACAGGTGGTGCATCAATGAGTAAAGATAAATTGCGAAGAGAAATGCCGGTATTCCCAATCAGTAGTGTAATGAAACTTACGGAACTTACCGCAAGGCAAATTCGTTATTATGAAACACAATCATTAATAAAGCCAGCAAGAACAGAGGGAAATAAACGATTATTTTCGATGAATGATTTGGATACACTATTAGAAATAAAAGTCTTATTAGAAAAAGGTTTTAATATTAAACGTATTCAACAATTCTTTGAAGAAAAAAATATTTCCAAACAAAAAGATCAAGATGGACATCGTTATATCGAATCTATCATTGAAGAACGTTTAGAAGTGCCACTTAACCGTGGAGATTTATCCAGGTTTTATCGATAAACTAAATTTTTGGAGGTCATTATGGCTAAACTAACTAAGAAAGACATTATGAAAAAAGCACAAGAGGAGAACGTTCGTTATTTACGTTTACAGTTCACTGATATTTTAGGAACAATTAAAAACGTAGAAGTACCGATTTCTCAATTAGAAAAAGTATTAAACAATGAAATGATGTTTGACGGTTCATCAATCGAAGGATTCGTACGTATTGAAGAGTCAGATATGAAATTATATCCAGATTTAGATACTTGGGTAGTATTCCCATGGACTTCAGATAAAGGTAAAGTTGCACGTTTAATTTGTGACATTTATATGCCAAACGGTGAACCATTCTCAGGAGACCCACGTGCAAACTTAAAACGCTTATTAAAAGAAATGGAAGAATTAGGATTCACAGATTTCAACTTAGGGCCTGAGCCAGAATTCTTCTTATTCAAATTAGATGAAAAAGGCGAACCAACATTAGAATTAAATGATAACGGTGGTTACTTCGACTTAGCACCAACTGATTTAGGTGAAAATTGCCGTCGTGACATCGTATTAGAATTAGAAGACATGGGATTTGATATCGAAGCATCTCACCATGAAGTAGCACCTGGTCAACATGAAATTGACTTCAAATATGCAGATGCAGTTACAGCTTGTGATAACATCCAAACATTTAAATTAGTAGTAAAAACAATCGCACGTAAACATAACTTACATGCAACATTTATGCCAAAACCATTATTCGGTGTGAACGGATCTGGTATGCACTTTAACGTATCATTATTCAAAGGACCAAAAGAAAATGCATTCTACGATCCAAAAGGTGATATGGAATTATCAGATGATGCACGTCACTTTATCGCTGGTATTATCAAAAACGCACGTGGATTTACAGCAGTATGTAACCCATTAGTAAACTCATACAAACGTTTAGTACCTGGTTACGAAGCACCATGTTACGTAGCTTGGAGTGGACAAAACCGTTCACCATTAGTACGTATCCCAGCATCTCGTGGATTATCAACACGTGTTGAAATCCGTTCAGTAGACCCAGCTGCAAACCCATATATGGCATTAGCAACAATCTTACAAGCTGGATTAGATGGCATTAAAAATAAATTAGAAGTACCTGCACCAGTTAACCAAAACATCTATGAAATGAACCGTGAAGAACGTGAAGCAGTTGGTGTACAAGATTTACCATCAACTTTATACACAGCATTAAAAGCAATGCGTGAAAACCCAATCATGAAAGAAGCATTAGGAGATCACATCTACCGTCAATTCATCGCTTCAAAAACAATCGAGTGGGATATGTATCGTACTCAAGTATCTGAATGGGAAAGAGAACAATACATGAAATTGTATTAATCCATTTAAACCCTAGAGCTACATGGCTTTGGGGTTTTTTATTTTGTTTATTTTAAGAACCCAATCAGCTAGATGTATATTAAAGTTATAATGTTTGGGTGCAAAGTGGGTGCGAACTAGAACACTTTTTTAATATATTTTTCGTAATCATTAAGTGCTTGTTTTTGATATTCATTACTAACGTGAGTATATATTTTTTCAGTTGTAGAAATATCTTTATGACCTAATCGCATTGATATAGCTTTTAAAGGTACACCAGAATTAAATAATAAACTTGCGTGTGTATGTCTTAATTCATGTGCTGAAATAATAAAATCTTCGCCTAGCACTTTTTTAGATACATGTTGTAATGTGTTATAGATTGTTGTTCTTGGAATAGGAGTACCAATTTCATTAACGAATATGAAATTGTATTTGTTATTATAAACTTTTTGATTAACAATTTTATATGCGTTATGAATTTGTAGTAGTTTGAATAACTCTATACTAAGTTGTTGTGAAATGAATATAATTCTGTGTTCACCTGTTTTTGTTTCACCTAATACATCACGTTTCTGATCATAAGATTTTGTGATTGAAATAGTATTATTCGCTCTATCAATATCTTCAAATCTTAATGCACATGCTTCACCGATACGCATTCCAGTTTCTAATATTAATCTAATTAAATAATATTGAATTGTATTTCTCTTTCTTACTGCTTCTAAAAATGGGCTAATTTTATCTTCTGGTATATATTTTTTCTCAGAAGGCAAATTGCTCTTTGTGTATTTCTTTTGTACGAATTCTGCTGGATTTCTTTCAATTAAACCATCTCTATAAGCAACAAACAACGCACGTGCTAATAAGCTAAAACATTTATCTACTGTTGATTTACTCCAATTATTCTCTATTAAATCATTAATAAAGTTTTGAAATTTTGAATATGTAAAACTTTTAAGCGATTCATGTTCGAATTCATTTTTAATTTTTTTGAGTGCATATTTATCTGCATCTACAGATGATTTCGAAACTTTATTAACTCTTTGAGTATTTATATATTCTTCTAAGTAATCTACTAGTTTAATTTTTTGATTTTGTAGTAATACGTTTTTTAAATTAGCTTCGGCTTGTTTAGCATATTCTTTTGCTTCTGGCTTTGTTCTGAAACCAGATTTGCTGTGAATTCTACGTTTACCAGTTTCATCAGTATAGCTAATTCGAACCCTCCATTTAGCACCACGTTTCTCAAATTGAGCCATTTTAACCATTCCTTTCTTAAAAAAGAGTATAAAAAATAAGGGTATGCCGAATACCCTTATATTCAGTTGTTATTTTATAGTTGCTTTATATAATGCTTTTTCGTTACCTACAGAAAATAATGGTTTGATTTCTATTTCAATTTCTTTTGCATCTTTTGGTACTGCAAAAGATTGTGATACATCAGCTGTACGACCTTTAGATAATGTTTCAGATTTATCTGATCCAAGTGCATATTCATCAGCTTTTTTACCATTTACATAAACAGCTGCTTCTTGACCAGCAACATAATCTTCATCATTTTCAGATTTAACTGTAGAAAATACAGTAATTACTTTTTCAGCTTTAACGTCATTAAATTCATTTCTTTCATCTGTTACTTTAACTTCTTTGACTGTAAAAGTTGTTTTATCAATTTTCTTTGTTTCACCTAATTTTAAAGCGCCACTATCTTTTTTTACTTCTTTTTGTTCTGTTTTAGCCTCATCTTTTTTTGTAGTGTCAGTATTTCCACCACATGCACCTAATAATAATGTTGAAGCTAATAAAGTACCACCTAAGATTTTGTAATTCATGTTCATTTCTCCCTTGTATTTAATTTTTATGATAAAGGCTAATGCCGAATATCCTAATACTTTCTATTCATGCCGACAACTCTGCCAACAAAAGTTATTTCATCGTCTTTAGTGTATATTTGTGGTTGATGTTCACTGTTTGTTGATTCTGGTAACAACATAATGACATCATTTTGAAATCGTACACGTTTAACAGTTGCGTTGTATCCATTTACTTGAACGACTGCAATTTGACCGTTTTCTATATAAGAATCTTTTTCGACAATAACAACATCACCGTCTTTGAATTCTTTATCCATAGAGTCACCAGATACAACTAAACTGAAGTATTCTTTACCATTTTTAATTAATGTTTTTGAAACAAAAGTGTGATCTATAATATTTTCTTCGGCATACATTGGTTGTCCTGCTGAAACTTTAGCAAGAACAGGTATTGAAATTACAGGAATAACTTCTAATGCATTTAAATCTTCTTTACTTTCAACTAAATCTGATTTACTAACATCAAAGTAGTTAGCCATTAATTCAATTTTATCAATACGTGGGTATGTTTTAGCATTTATCCAGTCAGAAAGAGTTGTATATTTTACATTTAAATCTTTTGATAATTGTTTTCTATCAACGTTTTTTTCTTTCATAAACCTTTTAATATTCTTTGACATAACTTCTTTGTTACCCAACATATAAATTCAATTCCTTTCATATAATGCCGTTTTTATTTGATGTCTATATTATACGTTTATTCCGTAAAAAATACAATAGTTTTGTGTAAAAAACGGTTTTACCGTTGACAATACGGTTTAACCGTTATAAACTATAGTTAACTCAATTACAGAAATGAGGTGAAAACATGCAAGGCAACGCAGTAAGAACAGAGCCTTATACCTTAAAGATGCTACGTGCTAAATTTGATTTAACACAAGCAGAAGCAGGAAAACGCGTGGGTGTATCGGGTGATGTTTGGCATAACTGGGAAAAGGCAAAAACATTTCCTAACATTCCACAACTCAAAAAAATTGAGGAAGAATTTAATGTCACATACAACGACATTATTTTTTTGGTCAATGATAACGGTTAAACCGTAATTGGAGGTGTGAACATGAATTTAACAATCAGTGATGATGTTATTCATGAACTAGTTACTAACGAAGTGCAAAAACATTTAATGAACTACAAGTTGCAATATGCAGCTGTAGACATTAAAAAGCTATCTGAAATATCTGGACTGTCTAGATCTAAGTTATTAGAAGACATTACATGTCAGCAAGAATTTGATGATGTGACTGTTCGAATAGGCTCAAGGGTTCTTTACCTTTATCCAGAATGCTTAGATGCAATCAAAAAGATTTATAGGAGGTTATCGCTATGAAAACAGCAACAATATTGTTTGTGGCTTTAAGCTTTTTATTTCAACTATGTTTTACAGTAGAAGAATCTTACGGTACAGCATTAGTCATTGCTGGTGTAACAGCATTATTTCGAATTAATAGTAAGGAATATTTGAAGAAGGTGAAGTAATGTGTGAAAAGTACTATCTAGAATTAGAAACTTTTGGACTTGGTGAAATAGTAGAAGACGAATTATATCTAAATCGTCATAGAAAAAACGGTGATTTCACTTACAACAATAAAAATGAAAGTGCAGCATTCCAAACTCAATTTACTGAAAAAGAAATTGATAAATTTGGACTTAGATTTTGGGTTGCCAATGGAACAATCAGACTTGAAAAAGTGCAATAAAAAATACGCATATCTTAAGATACACGCATTAGTAAACTCGACACTTACATAATAGCATGTATCTCTAGATGTTAAAAGGGAGATTAAATAAATGATTACAAAAGAGCAATTAATATCAGTTGCAAACGAGTTAGTACCACAAATTTTAATGTCAAAGGCAGATGTAAAATTTGAAATAAATTCAGATTATGGAACTGGTGATGCTGGAATTATGTTGTGGCATTATCACGAAGGCTATTCAACAGAAGAACACCCAGTACCAGCAAAATATAAAAGTTTATATGAATTTCATGATGACGCTGATTTAATCGAATTTTTACAGCAAGTTGAAAATGTTTTGCAAGGAGGTTTGTTTAATGGCTGAGAAAGTTAGTTATTACTTTTCTTTAAAAAACAGTACATTGCCTTTGTTTGTCAGTCAGTACACTCCAAATGGCGCTTTATATACAACTGATGAACTTAAAGCTAAGCAATACAAAGGTTTTGAGAAAGGTGAGTTACAACCACCTTTAGAAACACATAACATTCATAAATTAACAGAAACAACCACATACAAACGTGAGAAAGTAGAGGGCTTAGATAATGAATAAATCTGAATCTATTGTTGAGTTATCAAAAGCGTTAGCTAAATTCCAAGATGAAGTGAAGCAACCTTTAAAAGATGCAAACAACCCATTCTTTAAATCTAAATACGTACCACTAGAGAACGTTGTAGAAGCAATTACAGACATTGCACCAGGTTTAGGTTTATCGTTCACGCAATGGGCTTTAAATGACGTAAATGGACGTGTTGGTGTTGCTACAATGCTTATGCATGAAAGTGGCGAATACATCGAATTTGACCCTGTATTTATGAAAGCAGACAAAGAAACAGCTCAAGGCGCAGGCGCATTAATTACTTACTTAAAACGATATTCATTAAGTGCTGTGTTTGGAATTACATCAGATCAAGACGATGACGGTAATGCTGCGAGTGGTAACAAAAAGCTTGCAACTGCTGAAGAAGTCGGACAACTAAAAGCAAATGTAATCAAATTTGCACAACAAAATAATGGCGAAGCTACTAAAGTACAAGAAGCGTTAAACATTAAAGATTATTCAAAAATG
Organism: Macrococcus sp. DPC7161; assembly: GCF_004117835.1. GTDB lineage: Bacteria > Bacillota > Bacilli > Staphylococcales > Staphylococcaceae > SDSC01. The sequence continues at coordinate 369,404 of NZ_SDSC01000001.1, forward strand.
ACTAGTGAACAAGTCAAATTTGCACAAAAAACATTAATTGATTGGGGATTGAAAAATGACTAATAGAGCAGTATTGGTAGGACGATTAACAAAAGATGTTGAATTTTCAGTTACTCCAAGTGGTATCGCAGTAGCTAAATTCACTTTAGCAATTAACCGTACATTTACAAACGCACAAGGTGAAAGACAAGCAGACTTTATAAACATCGTTTGTTTTAGAAAACAAGCAGAAAACGTAAATACGTATTTAAGTAAAGGTAACTTAGCAGCAGTTGATGGACGCATTCAAACAAGAAGCTACGACAATCAAGAGGGTCGAAAAGTTTATGTAACAGAAGTAGTTGCTGACAGCGTTCAATTTTTAGAGTCAAAAAATAGTGGTCAGCAACAACAAAATCAAGCACCACCACAACAAAATCCGTACGCAAATCAACAACCACATTATCAACAGCCTGTTCAACAACAATATCAGCAACAAGCACCACCACAACAAAATCCGTTTAATAATGCTGCACCACCACAATATAACAACGATGAAGATTTGCCATTTTAGGATGTGATTAGATGCCATTAATTAATAGGTATCATCAAAAAAACAACGGTAAATATGATGTTGTAGTACGTAACGTATCACTTAATAAAGATGCGTTACTACTACTTGAAAATGATTTACCAGTTGATGTTGAAATTAAAGTTATTGATCCAAACAAAATAACTGACCAACAACGCAAAAAAATATTCGCATTGTGTAATGACATTGAAAGTCATACAGGACAACCACGTGAATACATGCGTCAAATGTTTAAAGACTATTTAAGTAGTATCTATGGATATGAACAAATAAGCATGAGTAATTGCAGTAAATCGCAAGCTAAACAGTTGGTAGAAATCATTTTGAATTGGGTGTTCTTGCACGATATTCCGTTGAATGTGAAAACAAGTGACTTAATGAAAAATGATAAAGAATTTTTATACGTGAGTACATTGAATAGAACGTGTGTTATCTGTGGTAAACCTCATTCAGATTTAGCACATCGTTTTGCAGTTGGTCGAGGTAGAAACAGAAACGAAATCAATCATTATGGCAATCAAGTACTTGCGTTGTGTCGTGAACATCATAGCGAACAGCACGCTATTGGTATTGATTCATTTAACGATAAATACCATTTACATGAAAGTTGGATAGATGTTGATGAACGATTAAACAAAATGTTGAGAGGTGAAAAAAGTGATTGAAAAAACAATAGGTGTGAATTTTAGAATATTTGCAGCAGTTAAGAATGTCGATATTGCAGAAATCCATAAAAGTACTGGTATTGCAAAAACAACATTATATTCCTTTAAAAAAGGAGAGATGAAAGGCATACAATTATCAACTTTAGAAAAATTGAGTGAATATTTTAAAGTCGAAGTTCATGAATTTTTTGTAAAAGGTGATGCAGATGAATAACAGAGATTATATTTCATCAATCATTACTCAATTCAGTGGACGAAATAACATTATACCGATACCAGTAATTTATTTAGAAATTACTGAAGATTATCCAAGCGCTGCATTACTCAATCAGATGATCTATTGGTCAGACAAGACTAGTAGAAAAGATGGTTATTTTTATAAAACTTATAATGAATGGTTTGAAGAATTGCATTTAACTGAATATCAAGTACGCAGAGCCACAAAAAAACTAAATTCCTTAGGATTTGTTGAAACTGCATTAAAAAAAGCAAATGGCGCACCTACTTTACATTACAAAGTTGATACCACGCAAGTGTCAGAATGGATTCTTAAGAAACTTAAGAATGGAAACTTAACAAACTTAAGAATGGAAACTGAAGAAACTCAAGAATCTTTAACAGAGATTACTACAGAGATTACTACAGAGAATAATATAAGCGCATCTAAAAATGCGCAAGATTCACAACTCATTAATGAATTTAATGAATGGTATGAACTTTATAACAAAAAGAAAGATAGAAAAGCAGCATTTACTAAATTTAAAACAGCAAGAAAGAAACATACATTTGAAGTCATTATGAAAGGTACTAAAGAGTACTTAAAAACAATTACTAATAAACAGTATCAAAAATATCCTAAAACTTTTTTACACAATGAAAGTTATTTAGAAGATTATTCAGATTCATACGTAAATGCTGAACCATTAACAGGAAATATATTTGACGAGTTAAGAAATGAATACAAATGAAGCTATTAACTTAATAGAAATGATAAGTAATTCATATCATCAAATAGCATTTACTAAAGAAAAATCAAGAATATGGATAGAGATACTTGTTAAAGGTGATTACGAGTTAAGCAAACAGAAATTAGAGTATCACATCATTAATAGCAAATACGCACCAGTCATTAATGATTTCTTAGTTATTAAGAAAAATAACAACTTTGAAAAACTAGAAGAAATTCAAAGTGCTGATTACGAAGTTATCAGACGTGAAGAAAACGATCCAGTTTTAAAAGAGAAACGTGATGCAGCAAAAAGAAGACTCATTGAGAAGATGACACGGATGAAAGAAAAGATTGAAGGTGATGCAATTGAATAACTGCGAACATGTATTAATTGCATCAATCATAAGATTTCCAGATTTATATGAAAAATTAGAGTTACAGACTCACATGTTTCAAATGGACGATGTGCGTAACACGTTAGAGTTATTTAATGAGTTAGGTAAAGCAGACATTGAAGAACTGTATAGACGTTCGAAAATTGAAGCAAACAAGTACATTACACCTCAACAAATTGTTGAGTACAGCAACGACAAATTAATATTTAAAACGCACTTTACTAACAATCAAATCGAAGTGCTAGAGAATTACAAAACTAATAAGTTAGCACATGCCACTAATTTGTATTCTAATGCACCAAATAGAGCGAACAAAGAATATTTGGAACAAGTAATACAAGAAGTAAATTCGCTTCAAATACAGCCTAAAAATACAAAACAAGGTGTGTTGTTAGAGATATTAGAAGAATTAACTATTGATAAACGAAATGTTGTTAAAACAGGCTTATCTAATTTAGATAAAAAGATTGATGGATTCGAGCCAACGCAATTAAATATCGTTGGTGCTCGTCCGTCAATGGGGAAAACTGCATTTGCTTTAGCATTAGGAATTAACATGGCGAAGCAAGGCAACAAAGTACATTTTGTATCGATAGAAACAAGTGAAAAGAAAGTTGCTAAACGTGTGTTGAGCAACTTAAGTGGTGTTCCATTAGAAAAGTTTAAAAGTGCAAACAGAATGACAACAGAAGAAATGGACAAAGCAAGTGATGCAGTAGATGTATTTATGGATTTAGACTTAACGACTTATGACGTTGATAAGTTTACTCCAAATGCTGCAAGAAACATTTTAAGTAAAGACAAATCAAAAACTAATGTACTGATCATTGACTACATTCAGTTGATGCAATCAGATAGAGAATTCAATACAGAACGTGAACGACTAGAAGACATATCAAGACAGTTAAAAATATTAGCTAAATCAACTAAATCAATCATTATCGTACTAGCACAGTTAAACAGAAGTGTAGAGCAACGACAAGACAAACGTCCTATGATGTCAGACTTAAAGAGTGCTGGAGGGCTAGAGCAAGATGCTGATGTTGTCATGATGTTATACAGAGATGATTACTACAACAAAGAGCAAGAAGAAAGTGAATTTGGAAAATCTATTGTTGAATGTATCGTTGCCAAGAACAAAGACGGTGAAACAGGTATTGTTGAAACCCAATTTTACAAGCCTGTCCAAAGGTTTTTCTAATGAAAATATTTACGGTTGAAGATTATCTAGAAATGATTAGACGTGAGTATGTTAATGAAAAAATCGAACCTGTAAGAATTCAGTGGTTAAAGTTAGGTTTGACGGTTAAAGCTATGATTGATGAAGGTCAATTTAAGCTATATGACGAAGCTGGAGAACGTTTTGAAGACGAATTATATAAACGCATGAGGTGATTATATGAGAAGTATGAAATGGCATCGTAATGTGATGCCACACTACATCGAAAAGCCTGTAAATTTAGATGATTTAAATGAAATTCCTAAATACATAAAAGAAGAACGTAAAGTTAAACGTGTTGAATTGAAAGAATTTAAATTTGGTAGATATCCAAAAAATTAGATGAAATGATGTTCAAAAATTGGTAATAAAGGAGATTACAAAATGAGTAAATTATTAGAATTAACAGAGTTAATAGAAGCGTGGGCTATTGATAGAGATTTACATACAGCTGACTACAAAAAGCAGTTAATAAAATTAGGTGAAGAAACTGGTGAACTTTATGCAGGAGTTGCAAAAAATAATCAAGATTTGATTATTGATTCAATTGGAGATGCGTATGTAGTACTTACGATTTTGTGTTTACAAAAAGAATTCACATTCAAGCCTGTTGTATTAAAAGCGCAAGATTCATTTTATAAAAATGTTCAAAATGACAAATTAGATCCAGCAGATGCTGCTATAGATTTATTGTCAGCCACTGGAAGATTAGCAACAGTATTAGAGAAAAGCACAACAGTTAACATTCATTTGATGCACATTGAGTGGTTTTTAGGTGCATTATTTGAAGTTGCTAAATCTTATGATTTTGACTTAACAGCATGTACTGAAATGGCTTATGAAGAAATCAAAGACAGAAAAGGCAAAATGATAAACGGTGTTTTTGTTAAAGAGGAGGACTTATAAAATGAAATTCATTGTTAATCAAAAAAAAAGAGTGCTTTATGCATCACATGGTACTTTGCAGAATGGCGATGTAGTAACTATTGAAAAAATTGACAAGAAATTTAAATCAAACAACAACATTAAATATGTAGCAACTCATGATAAAAAAGGTCATGTACTAATTACTAAAAAAGATTTAAAAGACTTCACAGTTTTAAGAGATTACAAGCGTCCTAGAAAAATCACAGTATTTTTATTGTTATCACAATTATTAGTAAGAATCATGATGTTAGTAAGTCAAATTGAAGAAGCTAAAGGAGATAAAAAGAATGTTTAAAGTTGATGATCAAGTACGTGTAGTAATCTCTATGGACAATATTTTAGAAGGTCGAGTTACGTATGTTACAGATGAATATGTTTTTGTTGATGGCAAACCATATAAACATGATGAAGTTATTGGAGTACCAATTTACAAAAAAACGTTTGAAGGAAGTTTAAATAAAGTTGATGATGCTGGACTTCAATACAAATTAACACCTTATGTTATTGATAAAGGTGAAAAGACAGAAGCGCAACCACATTTAGATTCTAATGATGTTGTAGGACGATTTAAAGACGTGTTAACAGAACAAAATATTAAAGGTGTTAAAAAGTACGGAACAGTATTAAAAGACGCTGAATTGAGTCAATTAGAGTTAATTAAGCACATTGAAGAAGAAGCAATTGATTTGTGGCAATACATTCAAGTATTACGTGCATTAGTAATTGCTGATGAATTAGAAGATGAATAATATAGAAATTCGTTTCAGTGATGCAAAGGGGTTTAATGCACCAATGGCATCACCTAGACCACGATTCAGTAAAGTAGGTAACTTTGTTAAAACTTACATGCCTTCTAGTTACACAAAGCATAAAGAGTTTATACAAAAGCAAATGCCACAACTTCTGATTAATGGATCAATTAAATTAACAGTACTTTTTGAAATGCCGATGCCTAAAAGCTGGAGTAATAAAAAGCGTAAAGAAAAAAATAAAAGTCATCATACGAACAAACCAGATATCGACAATCTTTTAAAGACGGTTCTCGATGCTGCAAATGGGCACATGTGGTTAGATGACAATCAAATAGTAGAGATTCACAGTGCGAAGCGTTACGCAGAAATACCAAAAATTAAAATTAAATTGGAGGAAATTTAACATGACTACAATGAGAGATATTGACTTAGCAAAGGAATTAGTAATTAAAACGTTTGGAATTAACAAAATTGAAGTGTCTTTAATGAGATTTATGGTTGAGGATGCAAAAGTACAAATCATTCTAAAGTATGCAAAATTCAAAGTTACTTTTGATATTAGAGAAAAGAAGATTATTCATAAATTTGACGGGGAAATTGATTCAGAAACATTTAAAGATTTATGTGAAAAAGCTGAATACATCAGACGTGAATTATATGACAATCCAGAAGATGATAACCAACTCACTTTAGATGACGTAAATAACGATGATACAGAGCAAGTAACTGCTGAAGGTACAAACGCATTAGAAGCTGAAACAAACGATGAAAAGGTAGAAGAATTAGCAAATAACACAGTATTTGAAGATGAATAATTTAAGAATCATGAAAACAAGTGAAGCACGCATTGTGCTTCACTTACTTAATAACTTCAATGAGAAATTTTATTTTAGTAAAGCAGACATCATTGAAGATTATAAAAAAGGTACTCAATTCATATTGATTGATAATAGTGAAATTGTTGCATGCTTTACTTTAGAACAAGTGAACTATTCAATACATTTCAAACGATTTTCAATCATTGGTGATAATCACGGAAAAGAGTACATGAAAAAGACGTTAATGATTTTAAAAGATTATTTTGGGAAGTTATCTGTAACAATTCTACCTACTAATGAAAAAATGAAAAGCATATTGTTAGATCAAAAATTTAAATTTATCGAAGAAGTACAGTCTACAAGAACAAACGACATTTACGAATTATATACATATACAGGAGTGAAGTAATATGGCAAGACCGGCAAAATTAAATGGATACAGTATTAAAGAAGTAGCACGAATTGAAGTTGATTTAAAGAGCAATCACAAAATAGTACGTAAATTAAACGTATTAGAAACAGAGTATTTAAAGTTTAGAGGAAAGTATTCTAAACAATTAAATGATGAACAAAAGAAATATATTAACGAAAAAGAACTAGGTTTAATCATTGACGATGAGCCTGTTATTAAAACGAAAACAAAAGTGGTTAAAGATGGAGAACTTGAAAAAGAGTTTGAAACATTAAAGACAGCTTATGAAAATACAGTTAATGAATTACTAGAAGAACGTGACTATAAACAAAATCTACAAACTAAAATAAATGGCTTAGAAGAAGATTTACAAGCAGCTAATTTAGAAATCAAGTCATTAAATCGTGATAAAAAATCATTATCAAAAGAAAATAATGATTTAGTGAAAGAGTACGAACGACGTATTAAAACGACTGAAAAAAGTTTGAGATTAAAATTTGATAGAGAAATTAAAGATTTAAATAAGCAACTTGAATTGCATCAAGAAACAATAAAAATTTCAGCAGAAACAAATGCGAAATTGAAAGAAACATTGAATGCAGCAAAAGAAGCAATAGTTGAATTAGAAGAACGTGAAGTGAATTTAGTAAGTGGCTATGAAAATCAAATCAAAGAATTGAATAGCAAATTAGAAAACAACACTCAATTAAGTAGTGATGATCCATTCAAAATTATTAAGGTACATGGCTCACCTTTAGAAGTACAAGGTGCATTTAAAAACAATGTTATTCATACATTGTTAGAAAATAACGAGTACAGCAAAGAAGATTTATTATATATCAAAAACAATATTGAACATTGTATTGCTTACATAAATAAATTGGATGTTGCTGAGAATGTATAAAAAAGGCGATGTAGTAATTTACGAAGATGAGAAGTATACAGTAACAGAAATTTATTATGAAATGGGCTATCCAGTTTATTTACAGGTAGATGGACTGGATATGCTTCTATTTATGGATGAGGTGAAAAAGTATGAAGATTAAACAACGTAAGTATGTGAGTGAAAAAGAAGCATTATATTGGTTGATTGACAATAGTGAAACTCTTTTGGGAATTGAATTTGAAATAAATGCTTATGGAGATGAGTTTTTTGTGTGTGATTTTAGGTATGATGAACGACTAGGTAAGACTGAAGATGGTAGTTATTACATTAATGAAGAAGTAGAAATTACAGAAGACACTAAATTCAATGGGTTAATCGTTACAAGAAAAGGTTTAGGTAAATACTATGACTATCATGTAGCTATGGATGCTTCAATTAATAGTGTTAAACGATTCTGTGAAGATATACTTTTTATCAATATCCAAAATGATGACGGTAGCATCGGTGAATTGATATGGTCAAAGGAGTGTAGGTTGCATGAATGATTTAGGACAACGAATCAAATCAATTAGATTGTCGTTTGGCGAGAATATGAGAGAGTTTGGAGAACGTTTCAATGCATCAGATAGTTTGGTTAGTCGATGGGAGAAACATGGTGTAATACCTACTCCTGAACGTTTAAAAGCTATAGCAGAATTAAGTAATCAATCTGTGGATGAATTATTAGATGTTACTGACTACAAACAACTTTATGAACAACAAAAACAACAAATCAACAAACTAAAAAAAGAAATACTAAATCTCAATAGTTACATTGTAGGTCATGGTAATGGTGACGAGATGGCTGTCATGAGTCAAGTATTGTTGGTGCTTGAAAACACTATAATTGATGATTGGAGAGACCAAGAATGACTGAAGTAGTAACTTATTTACGTGTAAATATAAACGGCAAATGGACGAATTTAGGAATAGTAGCAGATGAAACAGAAATCAAAGAGCATTTTAAGTTTGTTGAAGATTTATTGATGCAGAAAGAACGTGCTGATGAACTGGAGAAAGAAAAAAATGATGCAGTACTAGCTTTGTTTAATCAAAAAGATTATTACGGAAAGTTAGTTAGTGAAGAAAAACAACGTGCTGATTTGTTACAAGATCGTTGGAATGATTTAACTAAAAAAATTGAAGATGCAATGATATTTATTGAACGTGAATTACTTCATGCTAAAGAACATTATAGTAAAGATGACATTGATGAAAGGATTCAAATACAACATTTAAATTCGTTTCACAGTGGTTTTGAAAATGTAAGAAGAAAAATGAAGAATTTAGAGATTAAATATAAACATAGAAATAAGGAGGATGACGAGTGATTTTTAAACCATACAAATACTATTACACAGAATTATTAGAAGCTTTAAGCAATAACGAAAAGTTATTAGAAGATGGTCGTATTTCAGAAGATGAACGAAATAAATATTTAAAAGTTATTGTTGAAAAATACAGATTTGAAAGAATCAGTGAAAAGTACGAGGATGAGCATAGAAAATTTGAAGTTTGCTTATTTGGGGCATTATTAGTTTTTTTCATCACTGTAATTGCAATAATATACGTCTGATTTGGAATACAACTCCAAATTAGACGAAGTATTCGATAATACCGAATAGTTACTAGAAAACTACTAGAAAACAATTTCGATTACAGTCGAAACGTTTATCAAATATGGTATCTGTTTCGATTGTGGTCGAAATCATTAGGAGGAAATGAGAATGAGTTCATTTTTTACAGAAGAAGAATTAACAGAGATGAGACACGCAGGAAAAATGGTTGAATTAATGGCAGAGAAAAATATCTCTATTGAACAGTTGTCGTGGCATGTACATTTTACAGGACAAGAAATATACGAAGTTATGAATGAATTATCATATAAAAAAGAATTAGTGGATGAAGCTATATCTTTTTTAGAAAATTCGTTTTTACGCTCTAATAAAAAAGGAGAAAACGAAAATGTATTTTGATGATTATATTAAAGAAGATAAATTCAAAATTATAAAAGTAACATACAGAAATGTAGAGGTGTTATTTCTGAACAGATTAGATGCACATAAGGCTACTGATGATTTAGTTCAATTGTATGGTGGAGAAGTAAAAACGGAATCTGTTTATGTCGAAGGTGATTTAATAACGTATTTAAGAAATAACGGTTACGAAATGAAAAAAATTAACTGATCGAAAGGAACGAGGATTGTGGAACTTATTAAAGAATTTATTAATCATAAAGCTTTTGTAGACGATAAAAAAATGAAAGAGTATACTGGCTATCTTTTTAGATTCAACAACGGATATGGAGTTAGCGTAATAAATAATCATAGTACTAACGGTGCTAGAGGTTTAGAATTAACAATTTTAAAAAATGACAGCAGAAGAAATATAACTAATATTACTGATGAATTTATTCCTAATTTAAATATTAATCAAGTTTTAGTTATTTTAGATAAAATCGAGAAACTCGAAAAGGAGAATGTAGAATGATACCTAAATTCAGAGCGTGGGATAAGAAAAAGAAAATTATGAATACTGTTGATGGAATACATTTTGATGGAGATGAAGTGTGGGAAATTTCATGTCATGGTGTATGTTGGAGTAATGTAAGAAATTATATTTTAATGCAATCAACTGGACTACATGATAAAAACGGTAATGAAATATACATTGACGACATTGTAAAAGATAAGAACGGATACATCTACAGAATGAACATGAATAATTATGATTTTGTTATGCGACATAGCCATTTAGAATTTGAAATTGTAGGTAATGTGTATGAAAATGCTGATATTTTAGGTGTGTAAGATGTTGCAATACATATCTAACGAAGCATATCAAAAGCTTTATAAGAAGTTTAAAAAAAGAGATTGGCAACAACTCACATCTAAACGTTATAAAGATAAAATATTTTATACGCTTAAAGGAGATAAATATTTAACGCTTGATAATTGTGCTGATGAAGTATATATAGAAGAATTCGACAGCATTAGAGAATTAAAGAAGTTTTACAATGAATCATATCAACTTGAATTATTTTAAGGAGGTTACTAATGAATAAAGTCACTAAACTAGACAGTAACAAACCTTATTCGCCACAATACATTATTGATCAGATACAAAAAGAAATTGATGGAGGTAAAGTTGAAGACTTGATAGTAATCTCTAGAAAAGGTGATGACATACGTTATTTCACATCACCAATTTCAGATGTAGAAACAATAGGAACTATTGAAATAGTTAAGATGAATATTTTATAGAGGTGATAAATTATGTTGAATTTCTTTTTATGGATACTAGTAATTAGTATATCAGCAGTAGTAATGACATTAGCAGGCACATTCATATATTTAGTATTGCGTGAATTATCTAAGAAATAGGAGGTCTATATGAGTCATAGAGAAATAATATTAGATTTCATCGAAAACTATGCGTGGAAAAGTAATCTTATTAAGTCTGACAGAAATGACTTACAAATTAAAATTACAGCGATGTATGGAATAGAAGCTACATTACCTAAAGCACAAGGTGTAACAGGTGATAAAACAGGTAGTGAAGTAATAAGACGTATAGCACGTGAAGAACGTTATCAAACGTATGCTAACGAAATCATGTTCATGAATTACTGTTTAGAACATTTGACAGGGCTAGAACATGAAATACTTAATTTAATGCTGCATGGTAGATCATTAAATAATTGTGGTGCAAAGTTAGGTGTTAAACGTAGAAAATTAGAAAATAGCTACAACAGTATGTTAGATAAATGTATTGATATGTATGTACGAGAGTATCAAGTGTAGCAGAATGATATATATTGAACGATATGTAAAATATAACGAAATGTATATATGATTTATTTATTAAAAAATTTTTTGATATACTGGGTATGTACTTCGTTAGTACAATCCATTCTCCTATGTATATATGAACGAAAAGCCATCTAGATTATTCTAGGTGGTTTTTGTATTATTAAAGTGTTCATAAAATAAAAGGAGAAAAGAAAATGAATATTAAGAAATGGGAAAAAGCACGTGAAAAGGCAGAAATTTTACTAAAAGAAGTAAACAATAGTAATATCACTGATACCCTTGAAAAAATGGACTATATTGTTGTTTCAATGTTAGAGGATGAATATCTAATTAAGAAATTAAGAAGCATTAATTCATTGTCGTTTTATAGAGCTACATCTTTAAAAGAAGTATATGATTTTATAGAAAGTGTAATCGTAAAAATAGATGATGAAATTGAATTTTTTAATGAACCAGAATATGCAACTAAAACTGAAAAAGAGAATAGTGTGTTTATAGTACATGGTCACGATGAACCACTAAGACTAAATGTTGAAAAAATTTTATTGAATCAAGGTATTAAACCAGTAGTCTTATCTGATACTGTTAATGGTGGAAAAATGATATTAGAAAAATTTCAAGAAGAAATTAGAAAATGTAAAGCTGCAATTATCATTTACTCAGCAGATGACAAAGTAAATGACGGTTCACAAGCAAGACCTAATGTTATTTTTGAACATGGATATGCTATTAGCGAATTAGGAAAAGATAGAGTGGTTATGATAAATGGTTCAAATGATATACATTTACACTCAGATATTTCTGGCTTATTATACATACCAGTAATTGAGGATTGGAAACATAGAGTCCTAAAAGAACTTGATTACATGGGATTTGATATTGATTTTAGCAAACAATAACTAATGACACCTTTCGAGGTGTTTTTTTAATACAAAATTTTATAAGTTATTAACGTGAAAGTGGTGATAAATGGATATGAATACTTTAAACAATGCGAATTTTAACGATTATTTGAACTTGAACCCGAAACAACAAGAGTGTATAAGATTACTTGTTGGTGAAGGATTGTACAAAAAAGACATTGCAAAAAAAATTAAAGTATCAGCACAAACTATTTCTACATGGGAAAAAGATGAGAAATTTAAAAGTGGTAAAGCTGGTTACAACGCACATTATTTATCAAATGCTGTGCCAGAAGCATTAAGAACGATGCGTGATTTATTACGTGCTAAGTCTGAACTTGTACGTTTCCAAGCAGCAAAAGATATTTTAGATCGCACTGGTTATGTACCTGTTGATAAACAAGAGATTGAATTTACTACACCTACATTTGTAAACAACGTGCCATTGGATGATTAGGCTATGCAAAATGTATTGGACATCTACGGTGCTATTGGTAAAGGTTATAACAGGTTTTGGCATAGCAAGGACTTTTATAGAGTTGTAAAAGGCTCGAGGGGTAGTAAAAAATCTAAAACAGCAGCTATTAACTTTATCTACAGAATAATGGAACACAGTTATGCGAATCTGTTAGTGATAAGAAGATTTAGTAATACGAATAAACAAAGTACATATACTGACTTAAAGTGGGCGTGCAATCGATTAGGGGTTGCACACCTTTTTAAATTCAACGAAAGTTTGCCAGAAATAACTTACAAGCCAACAGGACAGAAGATACTATTTAGAGGTCTTGATGACCCTTTAAAGATTACATCTATTACTGTTGATGTTGGCATTCTTTGTTGGGCTTGGTTTGAAGAAGCATTTCAGATTGAAACATTCGATAAATTTAGTACTGTCACTGAATCGATACGTGGTAGCTTGGACGTTCCAGATTTTTTTAAACAAATCACAGTTACGTTTAACCCGTGGAGTGAAAGACATTGGTTGAAAGAAACATTCTTTGATGAAGAAACAAGATTTAGTAATACCTTTTCAACAACAACTACATTTAGATGTAATGAGTGGCTTGATGAAGTCGATATTGCACGTTATGAAGAAATGTATGTAAAGAATCCACGACGTGCGAGAATCGTTTGTGATGGTGAATGGGGAGTTGCTGAAGGTCTTGTATACGAAAACTTTAAGGTTATTGATTTCAATTGGTATAAGAAGTTTAAAGAGGTACAAGAAAAAACGCATGGAATGGACTTTGGTTTTACTCATGACCCTACTACATTAGAAAGCACAATAGTTGATTTAGATAACAAAGAATTATGGATCTATGAAGAACATTACGAAAAAGCAATGCTTACTGATGACATATACAAGATGCTTGTTAAAAAAGGTTATCAGAATGTAGAAATAGTTGCTGATAGTGCTGAAAATCGTTTGATAGCAGAACTTAAAAACAAAGGTATTACCAAAATTAAAGGTGCTACAAAAGGTAAAGGCTCGATAATGCAAGGTGTCCAATTTGTGCAAGGCTTTAAAATCTATGTGCATCCATCATGTACACATACGATAGAAGAATTAAATACTTACACATTTGAACAAGACAAGGAAGGTAAATGGCTCAATAAACCAATTGATGCAAATAACCACTTAATGGACGCATTACGATACAGCCTAGAGAAGTACCATATTAAGCGTAAAAACAATAGAGATGATTACAAAACAAGTGTTAATAAATTAAAAGCTTTGGGCTTATAAAGGAGTGGAACAATGAGTGATACAATGCATGTTAATAACTTTGAACGTGATTTAGATTATAAGAATCACACAGGCATATTAACAAATGATTATGCAAATATAGAATACAAATATGATGGTACTGTAGATGATTTAGTAAACGATTATGATATGTTAGCTAAATTTATTGAGCATCATGTTAATTATCAAGAGCCACGTTTAAAAGTACTTATGGACTACTACAAAGGTCTAACGTTCAATATCAAACGTAGGTCAATCAGACGTAGAGAAAAAGGACTTGCAGACAATCGAGTTGCACATGACTTTGCAGCTTACATTGCTGACTTTGGTAATGGCTACTTTTTAGGTAACCCAATCGGCTATGTAGTAGAAGATAAAACAGTTAATGAATTCATTGAATCGTTTCATGACTTGAACGATGTAAATTCACATAATAGGTCTTTAGGTTTAGATTTAGCGATATATGGTAGAGCATTTGAATACATTATTAGAAATCAAGAAGATGATACTAGATTGTATAAGTGTGATGCTGAAAAGACGTTTATCATATACGACAATACTATTGAACGTAACAGTCTAGCAGCAGTTAGGTATTGGTTAGCTTCTAATTTAGTTGAAGATGAAGATAATACTTTCTATCACTTTGATTTAATTACCGATAATGCTATTTATAGATTTAAAACGTCTGTAAATGAATCGTTCAAACCTCAGCAACGTGATGTAACAGGTTATCATTTATTTGGTAAAGTACCTATTACAGAATTTAGAGCAAACGAGTTAAGAATTGGTGATTATGAGAAAGTCATTTCACAGATTGATTTATTAGACAACGCACAATCTGATACAGCTAACTATATGACTGATCTAAACGATGCGATGTTAATGATAACAGGTAACTTTGAATTGCCTGTTGAAGCAGCTAAGTTACAAAAAGAAGCTAACTTGATGCACTTAAAACCTCCAGTTTACGAAGATACTGAAGGACGACAAACAGAAGGTAATGTAACTGGTCAATATATTTATAAGCAATATGACGTTAACGGTGCAGAAGCTTATAAAAACAGAATTGACTCATATATTCATAAATACACGAACACACCAAATATGAATGACGTAAATTTTAGTGGTATTCAATCTGGTGAGTCAATGAAGTATAAGCTGTTTGGTCTTGAACAACGTGCAGTAATCAAAGAAGGCTTATTTGAAAAAGGTTTAAGACGTAGATACAGCTTGTTAGAAGCAATATCTAAAGTAACAAGTGAGTTAGAAAATACTGCAGATTTGAAAGAAATGTCATTCAAGTTTAAACGTAATTTACCGAAATCATTATTGGAAGAATTACAGGCTTATATGAATGCTGGTGGTGAGATAAGCCTAGAGTCATTAATGACATTGTTCTCATTTATTCCAGATGTTCCGTTAGAATTAGAACGTATTCAAAAAGAGTCACAAGATAAACAAAAACAGTTAGAGAACAACAATCCAGATATTTATAACGTTCGATTAGGTACAGCACATGCCAAAGAAGAACAACAAAATTAATTATTGGGAAGAACGTGAGAAGAACAATCTAACTGTTGAGTTAATGAAAGATGCAGAAGTTTCAAGAGAAATGAAACGCATATTAGAAAATGTGATGAACACATGCATTAAAGAAATCGAATCATTTTATACACGTTTCGCAGACAAAGAAGGTATTACAGTTAAAGAAGCTAAAAAGCGTGTAGATCAATACGATGTAATAGCACATCAAAACATGGCTAAACAGTATGTTAAAGATAAAGACTTTACTGATGAAGCTAATGAACGTTTAAGATTATATAACGCTTCAATGCGTATTAATCGTGAACAGTTGTTATTGAATGCATTGAATACGCACATGATTGCAGCAACTAATGATATACATCATGTAATGAATGATTATTTAGAAGATGGTGCAATACGTGAGTTAAAACGACAAGCAGGGCTATTAGGAAATGTACATGTTAAATCAACAGATATAAAAGCTATTGTGAACGCTTCGTATTATGATGCCACTTGGTCTGAAAGGTTATGGAGTAACATGGATGAAGTACGTAAGATAGTTGATGAAACTGTTTTGAATACTGTGTTGCGAGGTCGTCATCCTGTTGAATCAGTTGGTAAATTAAAAGAGTTAACTGGTAGAAGTGACTATGAAGCTAGAAGATTACTCATTAGTGAAGTGTCACGAGTACAAACAGAAGCAAAAAAGTTAAGTTATGATGATAATGACATACTAGAATACAAATACTTAGCCATAATTGATGATAGAACAACGCATACTTGCAAATCATTACATGGTAAGGTGTTTAAGGTGTCTGAAATGAAAGTCGGTGTGAATGCACCACCTATGCACCAATTTTGTAGAAGTACAACAATACCTGTTAAACGTAAAGAAAGTAACGACTGGGAAGATGAAGACGGTGATTTATTCATTGATGATGAACAAATTGAAGCTGAAGCAGATGCAGAAAATGAAGCTGTATTAAGTGATATAAACGATATTCTGAGTCGTCTTGATAAGATGGATAACAATCAGATTAAAAAGATAGAAAATAAATTAGAACAAGCTAAAAAGTTGGGTAAAAAAGTTAATATTACTGATCAAGCAATTGAAAAAGTGAAACAAGTAGATATACCAACACATACTAAAGAAGAAAACACTACAATTCAAATGCTTCATAAACAATTACTTAAAGATAGTAAAGAAAATAATGAAAGTAATGAAGTTGTATATTTTTTAGTTGATGGAAATTTACGCACAGCCTACGGAAATCAAACAGAAGTTAAAATAACAGGCAATGACTCGATATTATTAGATAATGCAAATAAAAATAGTGTTATTATGTTGCATAATCATCCAGGTGGGTCAAGTTTTTCACTAACTGATTTAAAGACATTATTTACTACCAAATCTATAAAAACATTGACGATAGTTACCAATCAAGGAAGTGTAAAATACATTACAAAAACTGAAAAGTTTGATTTAAATGAAACACTTAAAATTATATCTGAATTACTTAAGGATGTACCCGTTGAAGATATAAATAGAAGTGTTATTGAAATAGTACTCAAAAGGTTATATACTTTGGGTATGATAATTTTTAAGGTAAGGTGATTATATGGATAAAGTTTTAGATGGAAAACCTATTTCTCCAAAAGAACTTATTGAATCCTTAGAACAAGCAGTGAAAGACCAAGAAAAGAAAAAATAAGCCATTTGTCATTAATTAAAAATGATAAATGGCTATTTTTATGCAATTTTTTAATTCGTCCTAAACATGACGCTATAAACTGTTTAAATAAATTTATGTGTGTGGATATTAATTAAATAGAGTTATTTTAACAAGCGTTTATACGTTTTGGGATGTTTAACATGTCAAAGGGTTTAAAGGCTTTTTATTATGCCTATTTTTAAGAAATATGTACACGGATAAGGAGAATATCAATGGAAAAATACAAAGTTACACAGTTACCTTTAGACTTACAATTTTTTAGTGACGAAAACACGAATGATAAGAGTACTGAAAAAAATAACGGTGACGAGCAGGTTACATTGTCAAAAAGTGAACTAGCTAAATTATTGGAATCAGAGCGTGATAAGCACGGCGCAAAAGTTTTAGAACGTGCTAATGCAAAGTTTGAAAAGATAATCGAACAACGTGTGAAAGAAACTTTAGAGAATGATAAGCGATTATCTAAGTTGTCTGAAGCAGAGCGTAAAGCTGAAGAATTATCTCAAAAAGAAAAAGATTTAGAACGTCGTGAAGCAGAAATTGCACGCACACAAGTTAAATCAGAAGTTATTAACGAGTTGTCTACTCGTAAGTTACCAACTGAATTAGCTGAATTTATTACATTAGACGATAACGAAAAAGCTTTAGAACAAATCAATACAATGAATAAATTGATTGATGGAATTAAGAAAGAAGCTATTAAAGAATTTACTCGTCAAGATGTACCGAATGCAGGCAGTACTATGTTTGGTAGCAAATCAACAGGCAAAAAATCATTTGTTGAAATGGCAAATGAAAATAGACTTTTAAAATAATGGAGGAATAGAATATGCCAACTTTAACACCACAAACTTTTAATCCAGATCATGTTATGATGCATGAAATGAAAGACGGTACGTTATTAAATGACTTTAACGAACCAATTTTATTAGACGTAGTTCAAAATTCTAAAGTAATGCAATTAGGTAAAGCAGTAGAAATGGAAGGACAATCTGAAAAGAAATTTACTTACTGGGCTGACAAACCAGGTGCGTACTGGGTGGGTGAAGGTCAAAAAATCAAGACTTCTAAACCTTCTACAATCAACGCTTCAATGCGTGCGCATAAATTAGGTGTAATCTTAGTTGCTTCTCGTGAGTACTTAAACTACACTTATTCACAATTCTTTACTGCTATGCGTCCACAAATTGCTGAAGCTATGTACTTAAAAATTGATGAAGCAGGTTTATTAAACATTGATAACCCATTTACTCAATCAGTAGCACAAGCAGCTGCAAAAACAGAGGGTAATGTTATCACTGGTGATATTAACTTAGATAATATTTTAAAATTAGAAGATGCGTTATTAGCACATGATGTTGAACCTAATGCGTTTATTTCTAAAAACCAAAACAAAACTGCTTTACGTGGCGTAATTGATGACGTTACTAAAGAACGTTATTATGATCGTTCAACAAATACTTTAGATGGTTTACCAGTAGTAGATTTAAAATCTAATGAAATCAAAAAAGGTGAAATTTACGCAGGTGACTTTGACAAAATGTTCTATGGTGTTCCATACCCAATGAATTACGAGATTTCAACTGAAGGTCAATTATCTACTATCACAAATGAAGATGGTTCACCTGTAAACTTGTTCGAACAAGAGTTAATTGCGTTACGTGTGACTATGGATGTGGCATTCCATATTGCTAAAGATGAAGCATTCGCTAAGTTAGCGCCAACAGGTTCACCAGTAGCATAGTAATTAATAATCTAAAAACAAGGTGGTGATACGATGTTAGGTAAAGTATTAGGTAATTTCACTGATAGATTAAACGAAGCGCTTAGTTATGTTGCTGATGATTTATATCATACAACTGACAAAGAACGCTTCGATGAATTAGCTTCTGATAAGAATGCTACAGGTGAAGTTTTAGTAAAAGCTTTAACATTAGCAGAATTAAAATCACTTGCTGAGAAGCACAATATTGAAGTGCCTTCTAAAATTAAACGTGATGATTTAGAAGGCTTGATTGAAGGTGAATTATATGGCGACGTTGAATAATGTCAAATTACAATTGGGTATAACAGATGATAAGCAAGATGATTTATTGAATTTGATTATTGCTAACGTTGAAAAAGCAATGCTTTTAAAATTAACGACAGTAACTTCTGTACCTACTGAACTATCATATATCACTGAAGAAGTTGCAATTGCACGTTATTATAGACGTGGTAGTGAGGGAATGAAATCTAAAACTGTTGAGGGGTTTAGTGTATCGTATGATGATGAATTTAATAAATATGCTGATGTGTTCGAACGTTATCAAGTAGGTAGTGATGATTTCACTGCTGGACAGGTAACGTTTTTTTAATGGACAAAGATAGAGTAAAGTTATTTAATTCAAAGAATTCATACGATCCTAAACTTAGCAAAACTGTAACTGTCTTTAATGAAATCGCTGATTATACTTGTTTAGTTACAAATTTATCAAATAAGCGTCAACTTGAAACGTTTGGCAATTTAACAAGTGCTGATATTGTTGTTAGGTTGTTAAACAAAGACATTAAGAATGCAACTCATTTAATAACTAACAATAAGCACTTCGTTATTTCAAAAACTTCTGTATACAGTAATGATACAGTCGTTTACGCAAAGGAAGTAGCATCTTGGTAAATTGGAAAGGCTTAAACAAGTTTAAAAGTGATTTAAAAAGACATAGCAGAAGATTAGATAAGAAAACAGATGATGCCATTCAAGACATTGGTATTATGCTGAACGAAGAAATCACGACAAATGCAGTTTTTACAGGTGGTAGAACTGGTGTATACAGTACAGGTAATTTAAGAAGATTAATCAATTATTCAAAATTAGGACAAGCAAAAGCGTCTGTAGTTTCATCGGCTCATTATTCTGGCTATGTTGAAAAAGGTACAAGATTTATGGATGCACAGCCATTCTTTTTCAATACGATTGAATCACAAGCTGCAACAATATTAGATATTTTAGAAAGAAAATTGAGGTGATTAAATGAAGTCACCAAGACAACAAATTTATGACTTAGTATTTTCACGGTTAATTGAATTGGGTTTTACAGTCTATGATAAGTTGCCAGCAGAACAAGTACCATATCCTTTTATAGTGATAAAACAGGGTGAATCAGATTATCAAAATAGGCACAAATTTAATAGAGAGATGGGCATTTCTTTAGTGGTTGATACTTGGTATCTATCAGATGAAAGGGGCGCTCACGATGAAGCTATGACTCGTATAGAGCATAGCTTTTTTGATTTCTTTTTATTAGATGGATATTCGGTTAAATTACGTGAAATACGAACGTCTGAATTAGTTGATAGAACTACAAATGATGAATTGCTACATGGAACTATAAAAGTTTCGTATACAGTAAATTAAAAGGAGTGTAATTATATGAATCAAATCGCTGAAGGTGTTTCTAAGGTACTTTACTTTAGAAAATTGGGAGAAACAACAGCTGCAACATTAGTTTTACAAACAGAGCATTCTAAATCATATAAACGTGATCGTGAAGCTGTAGTTACAAAAGCCGGTCGAGTATTTAGAGCAGCGCAATTAGAAGATGAAATTTCTATCAGTGCATTACAATCAACTTCTGATGATGCATATAAAATGATTGATAACTCAATTGTTGACGGTTATGCATTAGAATGTTGGGAAGTTGACTTGTCTAAAAAGAAACCAGATAGTACAAATCAATTCCAAGCCGAATATCGTCAAGGTTGGATGACGGAATGGGAATCAACTTCACCAGCTGAAGATGACCCAACTGTAGAAGGTACATACGTAACATTTGGTAAACGTCAAGAAGGTTTTGCTACTGTCCCAGAAGCAGACTTAAATAAAAATGGTATCTTAGGTTACGTATTCCATGACATGATTGCATCTGACGTACCTGATGATGGTTTAGCTGATTTAGCAGCACAACCATCGTCGCCAGTAGCATAATTAACGAGGGGGAAACCCCTCTATTTTTATATTTAAAATAATTTAAAAAGGTGGAATTTCAATGTTAACTATTAATACAAATAAAGGTCAATTAGAATTAAAATTTGGTTTAGGTGAGTTAAATGCTGTAGATAAAGCATTAGGTTTAGAAGTTGAAAAGATTAATTTAGGTGAAGGTTTTGAAATGTTAGTACCTAAATTAAAAACAGCTAACGTATTAGCTATTGCTAAAATTATTCCAGCATTAACATTAGGTCAAAAAGCACGTCCAAAAACTGATGAAGAAACTTTAGAAGTATTGAAATCAGTCAAAGAACAATATGGTACATTCAATAACTTCTGTGATGCTGTACTTGAAGAAATGAAGAATCATTTTTTGACCCAAGACCTAGTAGCAGACGTAGAAACAGTGACGGAAGTGACACCGACGGAACAACCTCAACCAGTACAAGTAGTACAACCAGTGGAACAACCTCAGACGACAATTTAAATAAACTGACTTATTGGGATGTTGTAATTAAGTCAATGGCGAGATTCGGTAAGAAGTCAATTGATGAAGTAAATCAAATGACACTTACCGAATTTTATTGTTTATGTCACGCAAAAAACGAAAGTGATTTATACGATGAGTATAAAATGCATAAAATGGCTTATTTACAAAGAGAAGTCGAAGCACAGAAAGAAAAAGGTGCAGGGAAAAATAAACGTTATGAGTATGTTTATAAATCGTTTAAAGACTTCTTTGATTATGAAAAAGCTGAAAGAGATTTAAAAGAATTTGAAGAAGAAATAACTGAAAATAAAGTGACTCGTAAAAATGTCACTGAAATGCTTGCTAAACGAAATAAAAAAGATTAGAAAGGAGTGAAATGAATGTCTGATATTAAAGACAGTTACACGCTGGAAGCATTGTTAACAGGTGATAACAGTAGATTACGAAAAGTAATAGATCAAGCTGTAGTGATGTTAGAGCGTTTAGAAAAACGTGATGCTGATGATATTAAAATTGACGGTGATGTAAAGCCATTACAAAAGAAAGTAGAAACAGCTAAACGTTTATCTGAACAGATTGATGGTTTAGATGCTGAAGTTGATTTTGACGCTGACAATAGCGAACTAAATCGAAAAGTAAAGATGGCAGAAGCATCAACTAAGTTGCTAGACGGTAAAAAAGCACAAATTGAAATCATCGCTAAAAATACTGAAGCTATTGCGAAAATGAAGCAAGTACGTTTAACAGCTAAACAGTTATCTACTGAAAAACCTAAGATTGATGTTGATATGGATATTTCAGCAGCAACTTCACGTGCTGAAACGTTCAAACAAATCATTAAAAGTATTCCAAATAAAATTAAAGTACGTGCAGATGTCGATACTAAAAAAGCGCAAGCAGAAGTAGAAGTCTTTAAAAAACGTATTGATTCAATCGATGATAAAATAAGGGTTTTACCTGCATTGTTCGCTGCTTTAAGTCCTGCAATTATTCCAATTGTATCTTCAATTGTTCCAGCCATTATGGCAATTGGTAATGCTATTGCTGTTGTAGGTGGTGGGGCTATTGGTTTAGCTGGTGCTTTTGGCATTGCTGGTGCTGGAGTTATGGCATTTGGTTTGATGACAACAAGCGCATTAAAGATGCTAAAAGATGGTTTGTTAGAGCAAACAAAAGAAGTTAAAAACTATCAAACTGCATTGAGTGGTTTAAAGAAATCTTGGGAAAATGTCATTAAATCTAACCAAAGTAAGATATTTAATACTTTAACCAATTCATTAAAGGCTACTAGAACGATATTGCAGCAGTTAACACCATTTATAAGTGGTGTTGCTAGTGGAATGGAAAAAGCATCTAAAAGCTTTGCTAAATGGACTAAAAACAGCCCAGTAGCTGAAAAGTTTTTCAACATGCTTAATACTACTGGTGTAAGTGTATTTGATGACATCGCTGTAGCTGCTGGTAAATTTGGTGATGGTGTAGTTAATATCTTTACTCAATTTGCACCATTATTTAAATTTATGTCTAATGGGCTTAAAAATATTGCATCTGATTTTCAAAATTGGAGTAATAAAGTAAGTACTGCTAAAGGCATTCAAGACTTCATTAACTATACTAAAAAGAATTTACCTGTAATCGGTAGAATCTTTGGTAATACGTTTTTAGGCTTATTCAATCTATTCAAAGCCTTTGGAAGTAACTCTCAAGTTTTATTTGGTGCGTTAGATAATTTAACAGCTAAGTTTAAAGAATGGTCTGATAGCGTTGGTAAATCTCAAGGCTTCAAAGACTTTGTTAAATACGCTATGGATAACGGTGGTAAAGTCGTTGACATCATCGGCAACCTAGCAGGTGTATTTGTTAATCTAGGTGTCGCATTAGCGCCATTAGGATCTACAGTTTTAAATGCATTGAAAGGTATTACAGACTTTGCAAATAAATTTTCTGAAGCACATCCACATATAACAGCATTCATAGGTGCTATAGCTGCAATTGGTGGTGTAGTTGCTTTATTAGTTAAACCATTCTTACCAGTTATATCAATCATAGGTCAGACTATTGAAGCATTCGGTGGTTTTGAAGTAGTGAAAGACATGATGATTGGTGTAGGTGCTGTAATTGGTGATGCTATTGCTGCTATTTCTTTACCTGTTTTAGGTGTTATTGCTGCAATTGCGTTATTAATCGGTGCTTTAGTTGGTTTATACAATTATCATCAAGGCTTTAGAGATGCAATCAATGCAGCTTGGGAAGCAATTAAAACATCTGTAATGACAGCAATACAAGCAGTTAAAGATTTCGTTATGCAAACTTTTGAAGGGTTATTAACTTGGTGGCAACAAAACCAAGATTTATTCTTAACTACTTTTCAAAATGTGTGGAATAACCTAAGTACTGTAGTAAGTGTTGCGTTAGCTGTATTAACACCAATAATTCAAGGTGCATGGGAAACAATCAAAGTAATTACTCAAGTGGCTTGGGAATTCATTAAAGGCATAATTACAATTGCTATTGAAGTTATCAAAGGTGTCCTTGTTGCATTCTTCCAGTTATTGAATGGTGATTTTGCAGCAGCATGGGAAACGGTGAAACAAACAGTATTTATTGTTTGGGAAACTATCAAGCAAACGATCATGAACGCTTTAACAATCATTACTGAATTTTTAGTAGCTTCATGGGAAAACATCAAAACTATTATTACTACAGTAATGACTGCGATATGGACTGTTATCACAACTATTTGGACTACGATTTGGACAACAATCACAACGTTACTTCAAAGTATTGTTGATGGTGTAGTTAATGGCTTTAATACTATGTGGACTACTATCACAAGTATTATGCAAAGCATTTGGGATGCTATTGTAAATGCATGGAATAGCATAGTTAATACAATCAGTAATGCAATTAATTCAGCGATCAATTTTGTTTCAAACGGATTTAACCAAATGTTAAGTACTGTAACTTCAATTATGCAAAGTATTTGGAACGCAGTAGTTAATGCATGGAACAATATTGTGAATGCTATTAATAATGGTATTAATCAAGCTGTTAACTTTGTAAGAAATGGCTTCTCTCAAATGATTAGCGCAGTTGTAAACTTTGCAAGTCAATTAGTAAGTAACATTACTAGTGCAATGAGTAGATTTACAAGCGCAGTACGTGATGGTGCAAGCCAAGCGTTAAGTGCTATAAAAAATGGTGTATCTCAAATGATTAGTGCTGTTCGCAATGGCGCAGGTGATATGGCTAGTGCTGGTGTTGACTTCGTTCGTGGTTTTGTTAGAGGGATTGAAGGACAAATAAAAAATGCAGCAGATGCAGCAGCAAGAATGGCACAAAGCGCAGTAGCAGCAGCTAAGAAATTTTTACACATTGCATCACCATCTAAATTGATGAAAAAAATCGGTGCTTGGACTTCTGAAGGTTTTGCTATTGGTATCATGAAAAAAGTACCTCAAGTTATTAGCGCATCAAAAGAAATGGCTTCAAAAGCAACTCAAGCTATTACTAAGATGAAAACAGGTTCGTATGACAAAGCTAAAACAGCAAGTAAAGCATTCTATGATGTACTTACTAAGCAATCTAAAAATGCATCTACTAAGTTAGCATCTAACAATAAAAAGATTGCAGCAATTCAACAAAAACTAAAAGGGAAGTTGTGGAATAAAACAAGAGCGAACCTTAATAAACAGTTAGTTGCTTTAATGAAAGAGAATAAAGCGTTTAGTTATCAAAAGAAAGCTATTGAAAGCCTAAAAAAATCTACTAAGAAATCTACACAACAGTTAGCAAACATTGCTAAAAAACGTGAAAGTGTAGCAGATAAATTAAAAAAGGCACAAGATAAGTTAAAAGCAATTAAAGGTGAACGTGATAAGTTTAAGGAATCAATAAAAGACAATTTAACTAATTACGGTGCTGTTTCAAGCTCGGACGCTTCAACTTCTCAAGGTTTAATTGCAGATTTAAATGAGCGATACAAAGCAGTAAAAGAGTATGCAAATAATATTAATAAATTGAAGAAAAAAGGTGTTCATGCTGACATTATTCGTGACTTATTAGAAGCTGGTATATCTGGTGGATCTAAACAAGCGAGTATATTAGCAAATGCAAATAGTGACACTATACAACAAGTTAACTACTTACAAAAACAAATTAGTGGTGTAGCTAGTGGTTTAGCAACAAAACAGGCAAAAGAATTTTATGGTGTTGGTATTAACGCAGCACAAGGCTTAGTTGATGGACTTAAAAAGCAAGATAAAGCATTAGTAGCAGCTGCAACAAGAATTGCGAATACAATAACTAATACAGTTAAAAAGAAACTTGGAATACACTCACCATCACGAGTATTTATGGGCTTAGGTGGTCATACAGTTGGTGGATATATTGAAGGTATTTTAAGAAACAAAAACGCTGCACTTAGAACGATGTCTAATCTAGCTACTAAAGTAAGTAATGCTTTTTCTCCTCAATTTACAAATGCAGTACCAAATTTAACAAGCAATTTAAATAAAGCAACGTCAAATATTGCATCCAAAGTTAACGCTGACGTTGTTAATACAGTACGTAATGAGCCTGTTGGTGTTACTTTAAATGCTAATTTATCTTTAGGTAATAGAGATTACAATGCATTTGTTGGTGATATTACGGATAATCAAAACGCTACTGTAAGATTACGTGAAGTATATGATGTATAAATTTATTATTGGAGGTGTTCATTATGAGTTATAACTTTGTAGATATGAATCAAGTTGCAGCGACTGTAACACAAACAAGCGTCAATCAGCTTATTTATAACGGGGTTAATATCGATACAACTTTTACGGATGCGAGTTGTACGGTTATGACTCTTAATGTCACTGGTAGAGGTACAGTTGATTACAATGTTAATACAGTTAGCCCAGACTTTTTAGATGGTGAATTGTTTCAAGACATGAATCTTAAAGCTAGATCGCTACAAGTTGAAATATTAATTAGTGCTAAAGATAACACTACATTAAGACGTAAGTACGAATTGATAAATAAATTGTTCAGGCAAAATTCAGTAGTACCAATCCAATTCAGTGATGAAATGAATAGAGTATATTTTGGGGTATATACATCGAGTGATAACCCCAAAGAAGACTCTAACGAACAGGTATTTACTATTGATATATTTTGTCCTAAACCGTTTAAGTACACACCAGAAAGAACTATAAATTATTCAAATTCAGCTGTATTAAGTTTAGAAAGCGATTTTGAAGCTAAACCATATTTAGAGATTAGTTATAATGGCGCATCAACAACGTTAGATATAATTAATACAACAACGCAAAAAGGAATTAAATTAAGTGGTTTAAATCCAAGTGTTGAACAGTTATATAAGATTGATTTAGAAAATAACTCAATATTAAAAT
Source organism: Macrococcus sp. DPC7161 (assembly GCF_004117835.1). Taxonomy (GTDB): domain Bacteria; phylum Bacillota; class Bacilli; order Staphylococcales; family Staphylococcaceae; genus SDSC01. The sequence continues at coordinate 396,617 of NZ_SDSC01000001.1, forward strand.
CTTCTATTAACTTGGACGGTATGCCAAACTTAGTTATTACGTCTGATTGGGAAGAATTTTCTATTAAAACTGGTGATCAAATAGTTGTTACACCTGCACCAGCATCAATCACTTTAAAATATAGAGGGGTGTTCTTATGATTTACTTATTTAACAATAAAAAAGAACTCACTAAAATCATACCTCGTAAAAATTTAATCAGTGCAGTGCAAGAATTAGAATTGAACGGGTTATATACTAGTGAAATAGAACTACCTCTATTTTATAAAAGTGATAATGGTACGTTGTTCAATCATAAAAAATCATTTGATAATGCTTTGTTTTTTGGTCACTTCGACAAAAGAAACAAGTTTCAAATGTATAAAATCTATACAAGAAAAATTGACAACAAAAATTTAGTCATCGGTGGTGTACATTTATTCTTTGATGAAGCAAAGGCTATGAATGTAGTTAGAAAACTACAATTAACTGATGCTGATGCAAAGCAAACTGTTGATACTATTTTTAATAGCATTGGTTGGTACGTGAAGAATTTTGACACTACAGATATTAAAACTAATGAATTTAACTATATAACACCTCTAGATGCACGTAAGCAGATTATTGAATTGTGGAATATAGAATTTGATTATGACTTTGATTTCGACGGTCGAAAAATAACAAAGAAAAATATCCACATACATAAGAAATTAGGTAAATGGACTGGTGACAGATACGCATACGGTACAAATGTATTAAACATCGTACAAGAACAAGATGAATCAGAAGTTTATACTGCTGCAATTGGTCGTGGTGCTGGTAGTGGTTTAGATACCAATGTTACTTTTGAAAACCTAGAGTGGTCAAAAGACGGTATAACTAAACCAGTTGGACAAGATTACATTGAAATTAAAACTGCTACTGATCAGTACGGTTATTATGACAATTCTACAAATACTATGAAACCACGTATAGCAGTAGTTGATTTTTCAGACGAACCAGATAGATACGTATTAGCAAATAAAACTTATGATTGGTTACTACAGAACTGTGTACCAAAAGTAAGTTATGAAACTACTGTTGCTAAGATAGGTAATTACTATCTAGGTGATGAAATTGCTGTAATTTATAAAAAAGTTGATATTGCAAAAACTGCCCGTGTCGAAAAGGTACGGGTTAATTTATTGAATTGGAATAAAAGCGAATTAGGTTTAGGTGACTACTCTTATTTCAAAGTAGATAAAGCAAAAGAAGCAATGAAACAAGAAATTAAAGAGATCAAAAACAAAACAAGTGATGCATATATTACTCAATTAAAAAAAGCGTTTGATGAAGATTTCGAGTTGATTAAACAAGATTTCGAAAACAAGTTAAATCAAGGTTTAATTGAAGCAAATGCACAAATACAAGCTGCTGAAACTCGTATGACGAATGAGATAAACGCACAACGTGAGTCATTAAGTAACGATATATCAACAAGTTATAACAACGCAGTAGCAGAAGCACAAGCTAAAGTAGACGCTGCTAAGTCTGATATGACTACGATTATTTCAGCGAATAAACAAGATGCTGATAGTAAGCTTGGTACGTTAACAACGCAACTAGGTGACGCTAATAGTCGTATAGACGCTACTAATAATCAAGTGAGTGATTTGCTAGGCGATTTAAGTCAGTATAAGCAATCTACTAACTCGCAGTTTAGCGACATCAATAATCAGTTAGCACCGATTAAAAACGACATATTAAAAAACGCTGGTGATATTTCTAGCGTTAAAACAACAGTGTCGTCGCATACTGCAGATATTACTAACTTAAATAATCAAATCGTTTTAAAAGCTAGTAAGACTGACGTAAGTGATGCAGTTGGTGCGTTGAACTTTGAAAATCGAAATTTATTATTGGACAGCGCAAGAGAACGCACTAGTACAGGCACGTCAAACAGAGAATTCGTATACACTGAAATTGATTTATCGCCGATTATTGACAAGTACGGGTTAGCACAAGATTACACTATATCATTCGATTTAAGGTCAGCAGATACTACAAATAAAAATGTTATACAAGTTTATCCTTATCCTGGCGCACCTAATCCAAATGAGTATTTATTTCCGGTGAAGTATTTTACAGTAACAACCACTTATCAGAGGTTTAATTTTACTTTCAGACCTACTCTAAATGATGCTACTAGATCAACAACAAAAATCTCTTTATATGGCACTTACGGCACTGGAAATATTCCATATATACGAAATGTAAAAGTTGAATTAGGTGCGAGGGCTACCCCATACTCGCAAGCACCCGAAGACCTTGAGGCTAAAGTAACAAAGAACACAGCTGACATAACAGTCAACGCTAACGAGATTTCTAAACGTGTACTACAAACTGATTACATTGCTCTCACTGGACAGATGCAAACGCAAATTAATACAGCAACGTCAACAGCTAACGAAAACAAGCAAACTATCGCAGTAATCAATGGTGACATAGATAATATTGAGCAGTGGCAAATCGAAAAAGGTTCAACAATTCAACAAACTGCTGACGCTATTAACCAAAAAATTTGGAATAGCGATATTGATAGTAAAACAGGTGCAATCAATGACAGATTAAATACTGTATCTAGCACCGTTGACAGTAATACAGCGACGATATTACAACATACAAGTCAAATAAATAGTATTAATTCGTGGCAACAAGAAAAAGGCTCGATAATCTCACAAACACAAAACGCTATTAATACGAAAGTTTGGCAAACGGATATTAATAACGCAACAGGTACATTACAAACGCAGATTAATACAGTCAAACAAACAGCTAATAGCAATACATCGTTAATCACTACGGTAAGTGGTAAGGTTGACAGTTTAGAATCGTGGAAAACTGCGAAAGGTAGCTTAATTGATCAGACGATTAACGCAGTCAGCACTAAAGTATGGACGAATGATATTAACGCATTAAAATACAGTACTGCTAACTTGTTTTATAACAATGCATTAGCGTTATCGTCAACGTTACAAGGTAATACGAAAGTTTTAACGCATACAGGTTGGTCAGTGCCAATGGTAAAACCGTCGTGGATAACGGAAAAGTTAAAACCTAATACGAAATATTCGATAAGTTACGATGTTAAATTGTTATCTAAACCGACAATTCCAACAGGGGCATCTATGTTTGGAATGATGTATCTATATAGTGCTAGCACGAATAACGATGTTGTGTTTGGGCAACTAACACTAGAGCAGTATAACGCAATGCAAGTCGGTGATGTAATCACGGTAAAAAATACGTTCACAACACCTCCAGCGTTTGCAAGCGATAGTAATATCTTAATTTATACGGGCTATCACAAAGACTCTACAACTAACGCTACGCAATACGCAAATATGGAGTTTAGAAACATCATGCTCACTGAAAGCAATACATTTAGTGCGTACTTACCAGCACCCGAAGACGCTGAAAATACAATGAGCGAAATCAAACAAACGGCTGATAGCGCTAAAATTCAAGCTGATGCAATCGGTAAAGACTACGTTAAACAATCGGCTGTTACTGTTCAACCAGACGGTGTCATGATTGGTAGTAAAAAAGTGAGTGGTACAGAAATGGCGAGTGCTATATCTGTAACACCGTCAAACGTAGACATCATTACACGTGTCATGCGTGTTACAGGCGATATGCAAGTCGCTGGCGATATTAAAACGTTATCGCTTAGCGCTGTATACGCTGATATTGCTAACTTACGTACTAACGTCTTAACTGCTGATAGCGTGACAGCTACAGCGTTAAAAGTTGACCAAGCTTTAATTGACAAATTAAACGTTAATAACTTACTCGTTAATAAAATCGTTGCTAGTACGATATACAGTGATAGCGTTAAAACTAAGTCACTTGAAGCAGTTAACGCAAACATTGCGAGCATTAGAACGAATTTATTAGTTGCTGACGTGATACAACCTAACATGTTAGACATGCGAAACGGTGGTACAGCTTGGATAAACAGACTATTCGTAGACGAAGCAACAATCACAGCATTAACATCTAAGAACGCTTTTATTCAGAATATAAAAGCTATTGATATAGAAGCTGTTAGAATGAGAGCAGTAGATAATATAGCTACTATGAACATTGAAAAAGGTACTTTAACAGTACTTAAAAACGATGGTTATACATTAGATTTAGGCATTAACGGCTTTTATGCTAAAGATGCAAACAGTACCATAAAATTTAGAATGGATAAATTACTAGTATCTAGTGCTGCGCTAGGTACGACTAACAGTAATGTCTATCTTGCTGCTTCGCCTGGATATGAAGCTAGGGTAGTAGACGTTTCTAGCATTCCCAGCGACGGACTAGCAGAAAGTTACACTTATTTACCTATTCGTGCAAAAGAGTTTATTGGTGATAAATTAATGACCAATTTTGGTACTAATCTTTATCTTGGTGCTGACGGAGAAGTTAGATTTACTTCTCGTGGTGCAGCTTCTACTGATGCTGACATAATTTATAGAAATGTAAGAGGTAACGTTGCATATTTCGAGGGCATCGCTAATAAACTTGATGGTGCTAATTTTTATTTAGGCACAGGAAACGAAGTTAGAGTAACATCTCGAGGTATGTATAACGATGGCAATGTAGTATATAAAAATTTAGTTGCTGGAGGTTTATATTCAGATTTTATTGAAATAAACGCTTATACATCATCTTCAAATTTATACTTAAGGGCGACAAATGAAGTGCGTTTAACTAAACGTGGCACTACTGATCAGTACATCAATATTAGAGCTTTAGGGTATACATGGACATCATCAGAAAAGTACAAACGTGATATTGAAGTGTGGGAAGATGTTGATATACTCGATAAGTTAAAAAAAGTGCAGTTATATACTTATAAAATTAAGAGTGATGATACAAATCGTTTGCGTCACGGTGTTATTTTAGAACGTGAAACATTAGATGATTGGAAAAATGGTGATGGTGTCGATTCATACGAAATGCAATCGTATACTTTGAAAGGTATACAGGCATTAATTAAAGAAAACGATACTCTTAAATCTGAAATAGCAACAATGAAAGACCAAATAAAATATTTAATTGAAAAGGTGGAAACTAACAATGGGTAATCAAATTACACGTAATTACGAAAAAGAAAACACGTTACTATTGCAACAAGTCAATCAGTTAACAGCTGATAAGGTGATGATATCAGCAATGTTAGATGACGCACTCGCTGAATTAAATCAATTAAAAAATACTGATAATCAAGAAGTTACAGAGTAATCTGTAGCTTCTTTTTTATAAAAAAAATAAGAAAAGGTGGAATTTAAACATGGATAACATTACAACAGTAACAAGAATTTATTACATCGCAAAGGTAGGTAAAAAGGACAAATCAGTTAGATTTATTAAACCGTCGCAGTACTCGGGCTTATTTAACGAATCAGAATTAAAAGACAACATGAGTTTTACAGATGTAACTGTAGCTAATCAAATCATTGCTAACTTAAACAACATCTACAAATTAAGTGGTCTAGAATACTACTGCTACTTAGTAAACATCGCAGACAACAGCACTCATACGATTAGTAATATTCCTGCTGAATATGCAGAAGTGGTAAGAGAATTTTTAAATCCTAAACCAGTCGAGCCAACAAGCACATCAACAAGTGAGTCAACTAGTCAGTCAGAAAGTACATCAACTAGTACATCAACTAGTACATCAATGTAATCAATAGCACGCTCTTAATTGAGTGTGCTTATTTTATTTGTAAAGTTTTTATGAAATGGAAGTGATGTTTTTGTGATAAAGCGATTTATTGACCGAGTGGAAAATCTCGGTACTGAAGCTTGGATAGCTATCCTCAATTATATAGATACAAGTATTGATGATCTAAACGGTAAAGCAAAAAAGAATGAACAGAACATCAAAGACATTAATGAAAGATTAGACGAATTAACAGACGGTTTAGGAGATGTCAAAGCTGTTATTGAATCTAATACTGAGTTAAGTAAGACTATAAAAAAAACTGCCCTCGGTGGCATTGTAACGATTATCATTGGTTATCTTGCTGCTAAGCTGGGCATCGTGGGGTGAAACAATGAGAAGTCCAAAATTCAATGAAATTTTTATTATGTTATTTAGTTTATATGTATGGTTCACATTAACTGTAGAACCCGAATTATTTAATGTGAGCAATGCAAAAAGTGGCCAAATTTATGCTACTTATATCAGCATGGTGCATTCGCAACAAAATTTAGCATGGATAAGTTTAGGAATATCAATCATGTATTTAGCGTGTTTGATGTTTAAAAATTATGGTGTGATTATATTCGTTCATATTATCGGTTTAATTTACTATCTATTTATTAGCGCATCGTTTTTAATCAATTATCCAAACATTGCATTTGGTGTGATGTCATTAGTGTCTATATGGTTGTTTATGGACTTATTGAAGTTAATCGATTTACAGGAAGAAGAAAAGAAAAACAAAATATTAAAACGCAATGGTTTAGACGATTGTGAAAGTTTGAAGCGTTAGGTTAATTCCTAGCGCTTTTTATTATGGAGGGATTTAAATGACAAGTGACAAAGTTAAGCAGTACATAGCGTATTTTGGTGGTTTCTTAGGTGCATTATACACATTATTAAATACTTTCGGTATCTCGTCAGAGTGGATAAATCCTCAAAAAACTGATGCTTTACTAGTGTTTTTAAATTCTATAGTGCCATTCGTATTAATCGCTTATGGCATACATAAAAATACTTACATCATTACTACTAAAGCCAAAAAACAAGAAAACGCATTAAAGAGTTTAGGACTTAAACCAGATAAAGAATCAGAAAAACATAAGGGAAAGGCTGATATACTATGAAAATAATGTTGGTTTGTGGGCATGGATATAATGATCCTGGTGCTGTTAGTGGAAAATATAATGAACGTGATTTTATTCGTGAACACGTTGTTGATACAGTAGCGAAATACTTAAAGTTAGCAGGTCATAAAGTTGCGACTTATGGAAAAGGTCAAGACATGTATCAAGATAGTGATTATGGATATGGTAGAGTAGACCAATATAACTACGGAATTTTTTGGGTAAAAAATCAAGGTTATGACGTATGTGTTGAGTTTCACCTTGACGCATCGAACAATAAAGAAGTTGACGGAGGTCATGTTATTATAGGGGCTGGACTAGAGCCAGACAACATAGATATAGGTATACAAAAGGCTATTGAAAAGCACGTTGATGATTTACATGGAATTAGTAAACGTGATGACTTATTTCATCCACGAATTGCAAAAGAAATTGGTTTAAACTATCGACTTGTTGAATTAGGTTTTATTACTAATAAAGGTGATATTGACTATATTCTTAAACATGGAGATGCATTCTGTAAAGACATCGCTGATGCGATTAATGGTAAGGAAATAGTTATTAAGAAAAAAGTAAAAAAAGCACCTAAAAAAGAAGTTAAAAAACCAGTTGCAAAGAAACCATCAAAAAAAGTTTCTTCTATTAAATATACGCATCGAGTTAAAAAAGGTGATTCACTTTGGTTAATCGCTACTAATAATAAGTTAACTGTTGACCAATTAAAAAAATTAAACGGTTTAAAAGACAATTTGATTTATGAAGGACAGGTACTTAAATTAAAAAAGTAGATGTGGCGCAGAAACAGAAAGCGCCTGTGAAATCACAACTAAGAAGTAAAAAAGAAATGCTAGATCGTTTAAACTGGTACGTTGGTAAATTCATAGATTTCGATAATGTGTATCAATATCAATGCATGGATTTGGCTGTAGATTACATTTATTATTTATCGAATGGAAAAATAAAAGCATGGGGTAACGCTAAAGATTTAATCAAAAACAATTATAGTAATTTATTTAAACTATATGAAAATACTCCAGAATTTTTACCTAAAGTTGGCGATATAGCTGTTTATACTAAAGACTTCGCTGACAACAAATACGGTCACGTAGCTTTAGTTTATGCAAATCCAACATTACAAAGTATGGTTGTAGTTGAACAAAATTGGAACGGCGAAGCTAATATGCCATGCATATTACGTACTGATTACTATACTGGTGCAACTCACTTTATCAGACCTTTAATATAATTTTAGCCCTCTCACTAGTAATGTGAGAGTGCTTTTTTAATTCGATAAATCAGTCTAATTATTTAAAATTCGATTAAATAAACGAATAAATAAAGCACCCATTTTATTTTCAAATTAAAATGGGTGCTTATTTGGGTGCAAACCTTTAGAAAACCATAGACACTAGTACATCATAGAACTTGTAAAAACAGCAATTTAAACTATAAAAAACTGTTAAAAACATTGCTAATTTATATCGTACACAAGTATCTGAATGGGAACGTGAACAATACATGAAATTGTATTAATCCATTTAAACCCTAGAGCCACATGGCTTTGGGGTTTTTTATTTTGGACTCGAAAACTAAGCGTTTTTTATAATTATCAAGTTGTAGCATTTCCCATAATGGCACATGTGTACTATGCATATCCCAAAAGAATAAATTGTGATAACATTTATATAAATTTATATTTATATATAATTATTTATTTTATAAGTACTATAATTCAGTTTTATAATTAAATGTGTATATTGACCGTATAAATCCCATAAAATAATATCAAATCGTACCATATTACATTTGTATAAACTTTATTGATTGCAGTTGTAATTTTTACATGTTATAATCAAGCGAATTTACATGATAGGTGGATTAATTATGCCTGATAAAATTAGAACTCAATTTATTAAATATGGGGATGTTGTTGAAAAGGATAGTCCTTTTTATAAGCAGCTTGCACATTTAATTGCAAACAATGATGAATTATTATTACAACTCAAACCATATTGGCAGACAACACATTTCTTTTCTTTATATTTTGCTAGTGTATTAAAGGCGCTATATATACATGATCATAAATTACGTGAGTATTATTTAAATTTTAATGATAAGCCAAAGAAATTAACAGAAGAAAAATTTGATGTCTTTATTGATTTTCAAAACACTTATTTTGATGAAATTATTATGGATGTTCAAAGTCAATTTTTAAAGAAAAACATTGTTGAACGTGCTTCAGTATTTATTCCAATATTTAATGAAGTCATTCAAAGTCATGTTGAGGATGATTTTAACTTTATTGAATTAGGTGCACTCGCAGGTCTTTTATTAAATTATGATTGGTATGGTTATACTTTTAATAAATCGGTTGAATTAGGACAAGTGAAAGATTTAAATATTAAAGTGAAGTTAAATGATTATCATGATGAAATAAAAGAGATGATGCATCCTACTTTTAAAGTAGGGATTACAAATAAAAAGTATGATTTATTAGAGGATGAAGATTACTTTTGGTTAATTAGTTTGTTTTATCCAGAAGAGATTAAAAGACGTAAGCATTTTATTAAAGCGCGTGAGATTTTCTTGAAGCACCCTGTAAATATTTTAGAAGGAAATGAATTGGAATTATTAGAGATGGTGTTGTCTCAATTAGATAATGATAAACCTACAATTATTTATCATATTCATACAACGAAATCTTGGTCAGATGATAAGAAAATAGCCTTAATGGATATCATTCAAAATTATGCCAATCAACGTGAAATTTATCATATTCATCATCAAATATTTGGTACTGATATAATTTGTGATACATTTGAAAATGGGCAGTTGGTGCGTAAGAAATATGCGAACTTTAATTTAAATGAAATGACAATAGAGTGGATGAAAGATAAACCGGTAGTATTATAAAGATGTTGAGACTTTTTAGTCTCAACATCTTTTTTAATTCTTAATGTTATTACTCAAAATAGGCTTGATATAGTGCTTTTACAGCTTTATGTTCATCTTGTTGAGAAACACCAATCATGATTGATATCTCACTTGATCCTTGGTTAATCATTTTGATATTGATGTGGTGATTTTTTAATGCAGATGTCGCTTTATTTGCTGTACCAATTGTTGTTTTCATACCTTCACCAACAATCATAATGATTGCAATATTTTCTTCTATATTGATTTCATCAATATTCAATGTATTATGGATTGCTTTTATTAATTCACTTTTTCGTCGCTGTAAGTCTTTTGTATTTACAATTACACTTAAATTATCGATGCCTGATGGAATATGTTCATATGATATTTCAAATGTTTCTAAAATAGATAGTAATTTTCTAGTAAATCCAATTTCTCGATTCATTAAAAATTTTTTAATATTGATACTTGAAAAACCAGCGTGACTGGCAATACCTACAACACCTTGTTTTTCTTTTTGCATCATAATCGTTGTTCCATTATGATCTGGGGCATTTGTATTTTTAATTTGAATTTGGGTATTTTGATGAATTAATGGTAATAATGCTTCATCGTGAAATACATTAAATCCAGCATAAGTTAATTCTCTTAATTCGCGATAAGTCATTTTATCAATGATTTTTGGATTTTCTTGTATGTTTGGATTGACTGAATAAATACCTGATACATCTGTAAAGTTTTCATAAATGTTTGCATGAATACTTCTAGCCAATATGCTACCTGTTATGTCACTGCCACCTCTTGAAAAAGTGACGATATTGCCTGATTTTGAAATACCGTAAAATCCAGGACAAATGATTAAATCATATGATTTTAATTGTTGTTGAATGATGAGATTTAAATTTGAGTATGTATCATCAAGCACACATGCATTTGAAGGTTCATCGGTTACATAAAACTTACTTTCTTCAGGTAATAAACAATATGTTTTTTTGCCTAATTGATTAAAGTAATTTGTAATGAGTATCGCATTAAAATATTCACCACGACTTTTTAATGCATCAGATAATCGATGAGGTTGATGTTGATATTTTTTAATTATTTGATGTATATGTTCAGAGATAAGATGTGAAATTTTTAATTCATTTGGTAAAGCCATTTCTGATTCAATTTCACGATATCTTTCAATAATTTTTTCAATTTTTTCTTGTATATCAAGGTTCTTTTCAATGTTTTCTATAATGTCGACGATATAATCGGTTAATTTCGTATCACCTGTAAATCTTGTTCCTGGTGCACTTACTACAATGATTTTTCTACTTTCATCGCCACTTACGATATTAAACACTTTATCGATTTGTGACTTTGAGGCAACACTAGAGCCGCCAAATTTACTAACTTTCATAAAATTCCTCCTAATGTCTTTACAAGTGATATTAACAGTTATACACTGTTAGTAAGTATTTTTCAAGTATACATTTGTATTTTTAGAGAGGACTGATTGGTTTGAAAAAAGTAAAAATTGCATTATTAGGTTTGGGAACAGTAGGTTCAGGTGTTATGAATATTTTAGAAATGAATAAAAATCAAATTTCAAAATATTATGATGTTGAACTTGAAATTGTTAAAATATTAGTGAATGATGTGACGAAAAAAAGAGATGTACAAGTTGATCGTTCATTATTAACCAATCAGATAGAAGATATTTTAAATTTAGATGTAGATATTGTGATAGAAGTCATGGGTGGTATTGATCAAACGTTTAAACTGATTGAACAATGTTTAAATCGAAAAATCCATGTTATTACTGCAAATAAAGATATGCTTGCTGCGCATTTAGAGCAATTAGAAAGCATTGCGACAAAAAATAAAGTAGCACTTAAATATGAGGCAAGTATAGCGGGTGGTATTCCAATAGTGAATGCAATCAATGCAGGACTTTCTGCAAATGTTATTCATCAATTTATGGGTATATTTAATGGCACATCAAACTTTATTTTGAGTAAAATGGCGAATGACCAAATGCAATATGAAGAAGCGTTAGCATTGGCTACAAAGTTAGGTTATGCTGAACTAGATCCTACAAATGATGTAGAAGGTATTGATGCAGCACGTAAAGTAGCGATTAGTTGTTATTTGGCATTTAATCAATTTGTTCATTTGGATGAAGTATCTGTTAGCGGCATTTCTGATGTTACTTTAGAGCATATTGAAATCGCAAAATCATTAGGTTATCGTATTAAACTTATTGGATCAGGTGCATATGATGGTCATAAGGTTGTGGCTTCTGTTCACTCGACATGTATACCAATGGCACATCAATTGGCACATGTAGAAAATGAATACAATGCAATTTATATTGAGGGGAATGCTGTTGGGGATACTATGTACTATGGAAAGGGTGCAGGCAGTCTCGCAACAGGTAGTGCAGTTGTAAGTGATTTACTTTATATCATTGAACGCTTTGATTCAAATCACACATTGCCACTTCACCTTGAAGTTGATAACGCACAACATAAATCATCACTTGTAATAGAAGAAGACCAATTTTTAGTAATAATTAATGTATCTAATAATAACCAAATGCTAGAAGAAGTAATGAAGCAATTTGATTTTAAACAACAATCGGATTGTTATTATGCGAAATTAAATGAAGCAGATGTACTGGCTTTATCAAAAATAGAAGACATTAAATTTAAGAAATATCGAATTGAGGGCGAATAAGATGAAAAGATGGAAAGGATTATTAGAAGAATACAAATCATTTTTACCAGTAGATGAAAATACACCTATGCTAACATTAAATGAAGGTAGCACACCACTTGTTTATTTATCTCATATTTCAAATGTTATTGAATGCGATGTTTATGCGAAATTAGAAGGATTAAATCCAACAGGGTCGTTTAAAGACCGCGGTATGGTAATGGCTGTAGCGAAAGCAAAAGAAAAAGGTAGCGAAGTTGTTATTTGTGCATCTACAGGTAATACATCAGCTTCAGCTGCGGCATATGCTGCAAGAAGTGGTTTAAAGACAATTGTAGTTATTCCAGAAGGTAAAATTGCTGCAGGTAAAATGGCGCAAGCAATTGCTTATGGTGCAGAAATTGTTCAAATTAAAGGAAATTTCGATGATGCTTTAAATATCGTAAAGGAGATTGCCGCTTCTCATGACAAAATTGCATTAGTGAATTCTGTCAATCCATATCGTATTGAGGGTCAAAAGACAGGTGCATTTGAAATTATTGAACAATTAGAAAACTACCCAGATATATTGGCAATACCTGTGGGTAATGCCGGGAATATTACAGCATATTGGAAAGGTTTTAATGAATATCAAAAGGTGAAATCGGGTAAACTACCTAAAATGTTTGGTTTTCAAGCAGAAGGCGCTAGTCCAATTGTGCAAAATAAAGTGATTGAAAATCCAGAAACGATTGCAACAGCAATTAGAATTGGTAATCCTGCAAGTTGGCAGTTTGCTAATGAAGCAATTCATCAATCTAATGGATTAATTGAAAGTGTTACAGATGAAGAAATTTTATATGCTTATCGTTTAATGACACACCATGAAGGACTATTTTTTGAACCAGCAAGTAATGCAAGTATTGCAGGTTTATTAAAAGTACATGAATCTGGGAAATTACAAAAAGGACAAACGATTGTTGCGATACTTACAGGGAATGGATTGAAAGACCCTGATACTGCGATAAGTGCTAATGCATTTGAAACAACAGTTTTAGAAAATGAAAAATCTGATATTATTTCGTTTATTGAATCGAGGTTAGTTTAATGGTAAAAATTAAAATTCCAGGTTCTACTTCTAATTTAGGACCAGGTTTTGATTCGATAGGGATGGCGGTTAACCGCTATCTCTATTTAGATGTTCAGCTGAGTGAAACAACAAGTATTACTCATGAAGGTGACATGTTGAAAGATGTGATAGATAATGATTCGCATTATTTAAGAAAGTATTTGAATTATTTTTATAACTATTTTAAAGATAGAGGTATTATCAATTATCAATTAAATTTTAAAATTCACATGTCTTCAGAGATTCCTTTAGCAAGAGGTTTAGGCTCTTCTGCGAGTTGTTTAATTGCAAGTTTAGAAATCATCAATTATTTTTATGACTTAAAGTTAACAACGCAAGATAAATTGTTATTTTTAACTCAAATCGAAGGGCATCCAGATAATGTTGCACCGAGTTTGTTTGGTGGTATTACCATTTCTCATTATGATGGGAAGAAAGTTGATACAGTTGTTGCACCAGGTATAGAGTGGCCAATGTATACTTTTGTACCCAATTTCGAGTTAAAAACAAGTGTTGCGCGTAATGTATTGCCGAGTCAATTGCCTTATCAAGAAGCAGTTGATGCCAGTGCAATTAGTAATGTCTTAGTAGCAAGTTTGTTTGCTAAAGATTATGAAACATTAGGTAGAAAAATGATGAGTGATAAATTACATGAACCTTATCGTCATGCATTATTACCTCACTATGAAAGTATTAAATTTGCAATTAAGGGACTAGGGTATTGTTTTTTAAGTGGTGCTGGGCCAACCATCTTTATTATGCTAAAGCCCGATAAAGTCCAAGAAGCATTAAAGTATATTGATAATTTACAACTAGATGGCACTTTAAGCAAAATAGAAAGTGACAATATTGGAACAACAGTAACTGTATAACTTTAATATGTTAAAATGTACTTATCAAATTGATGAGGTGACATTATGGAATATAAAATGATCGTTTTAGATATGGATGATACTTTAATGACTTCAGATAATAAAATGTCAGAAGGTACAAAACAAGCGTTATTAGATATTCAAAAACAAGGGGTTAAAGTTGTACTTGCTTCAGGAAGACCAACAGGTGGTATGGTTCCAACAGCTTTAGAGCTTGAGCTTGATAGAAACGAGTCTTATATATTAAGTTATAATGGTGCACATGTGATTTCAATGAAAGATCAATCATTATTAACGAGTCAACCAGTAACAAAATCACAATTTGATGCAATCTACGATTATTGCCAATCTAATGGATTATTTGTTCTGACTTATGTGGATGATGAAATCATATATGATGGTGAACATGAATATATGAACATTGAACATGATTTAACAGGGTTACCGATGAAAAAAGTAGACAATTTAAAATCATTTATTCAATCAGATGTGCCTAAGGTTTTATCTGTAGATTACGAAGCACACATCAGTCAATTGAATCAACAATTAGATGGCCATTTTGGTGAAGACATACATGCGACGACTTCAAAGCCATTCTTTTTAGAATTTATGCATCAAAATGTTTCTAAAGGTCAAGTATTGAAACAATTATGTGATATGATAAATATCCCTGCCGAAGCTGTCATTTGTGTCGGTGATAGTAACAATGATAAAGATATGCTAGAATTTGCTGGTTTAGGTATTGCTATGGGAAATGCAAATGAAGCAATTAAACAAGTTGCAGATGATATTACAGATGACAATAACAATGATGGCATCAAAAAAATGATTGAAAAATATTTCAATCATTAAATCTATTTTGATAGCCTTTTAATAATAATGTAACAGTATCGATGTACGGTGTTGTTACATTATTTTTTTTGGCGATGTATTGTATATAGCCTTGTATGAATTCGTATTCAGTAGGTTGTAAGTTGATACGGTCATAGTACATCGATGTACCCATGTTTGCATCATAGTTTAAATAGATATTGATAATTTCATCTATGGATGTTGTCAATTGAATACCATCAGACTGTGCAACATCAAAGCCTTCTTTTAGAAGCGCCTTAGTAAATGCCAATATTTCTGGGTCGTTTAATACTTGAGCAGTATTTAAAGTTAAGGCAGTTACTGAATTAATCCCCAAATTAACGAGTAATTTCATCCATAATTTTGATTGATAATCTTCACTAAGTTCGATATTCAAAGCAGTTGATTGAAATACTAATTTCAATTGTTTTGTATCTTTGTTCACAGGGAGTATCAGAGTATTGTCTTGAAAATGAATGACGGCATCATTGGTTTTTTGACCACTAATATAAACGACAGCCTGGTATGTTTTAAGATGTTTAAATCGTTCTGTCTGAGAATAACCATTTTGGCAAATGATGATAATGGTATCATCATGAATCATTTGTTCAATGTAGGGCATGATTTGATCAATGTGAATTGCTTTAGTCGTAACGAATATAATGTCGCTTTTTTGGACAGTTTTTTCATTCAACGGAATTACTGAAATAGGGAGTTCATTGAAAATGCCGTCTTTTTTTATTTTAAGTTGTCTTGATGTTCGGCCATATATAATTACATCAAATTGTGGAGAGATGAATGAGGCAATGATACTACCTACCGCACCTGCACCGATAATAGAAATTTTCATAATTTATCCTTTCAAAATTTAAATGATCTATTTTATAAAAATATTAATGGTTAATATGTACAAGTTTAATTTTAAACAATATAATAACAAATGACTATATGGAGGATGTGACAATATGAAGACAACAAAAGATTTTTATACGATGAAACAAAATCAAGAAAAAATAACAATGATGACTGCGTACGATTATCCAAGTGCGAAGCAAGTTGAAGCGGCTGGGATAGATATGATATTAGTGGGTGACAGTTTAGGGATGACGGTACTAGGATATGAAAGTACTGTACAAGTAACATTAGACGATATGATTCATCACTCTAAAGCCGCAAGACGTGGCGCCCCAAATACATTTATCGTGAGTGATTTACCAATTGGCACAGTGGGTGTTTCAATTGAACACGATGTAAAAAATGCTTTAAAACTATACCAAGCAACCAATTGTAATGCAGTTAAGGCTGAAGGTGGGCATTTAACAGATTTTATTGCCGCTTGTAAAAATATTGGTATTCCAGTAGTAGCACATTTAGGACTAACGCCTCAAAGTGTAGGAATAATGGGGTATGCCGTTCAAGGTAAAACGAAAGATGCCGCTGAAAAATTAATTGAAGATAGTATTGCAGTTATGAAAGCAGGCGCAATTGCATTAGTGTTAGAAGCGGTACCAAGTGATTTAGCAAAAGTGATTACGGAGAAATTATCGATTCCTGTAATTGGTATAGGGGCAGGTATAGATACAGATGGACAAGTATTGGTGTACCATGATGTGCTAAAATACGCTGTCGATAGAAAACCTAAGTTTGTAAAAGTATTTGGTGACTTTTCTACGGGCGTTGATGCATTAAAACAATATCATCAAGAAGTGAAATCAAAACAATTTCCTACAGAGGAATACATGTACAAAGTAAAAGTAATGGGTGAGATCAATGACTAAATTAATTACTGATATAAAAGAAATGCAAGCATTAATGAATCAATATAAATTGGATGGTAAAACAATTGGGTTTGTACCTACAATGGGTGCACTTCATTTTGGTCATCAAACTTTAATGAAAAAAGCAAAAGCAGAAAATGATATTGTAGCGATAAGTGTCTTTGTTAATCCAACGCAATTTTTGCCAGGAGAAGATTTTGAAAGTTATCCACGTCAAATTGATAAAGATGTGATGACTGCTTCAGCTGTTGATGTTGACTATGTATTTCATCCAAGTGTAGAAGACATGTATCCGGATTTAGACCGTTTACCAATCACATTAAAAGTGCACGAACAAGCAGAAGTATTAGAAGGTGTGAAAAGACCAGGACATTTTGATGGTGTGGTGATGGTTGTTAATAAATTATTCAACATTGTAAAGCCAAATAAAGCTTATTTCGGCAAAAAAGATGCGCAACAATTAGCCATTATCGAAACAATGGTCGAAAACTTTAATCACGATATTGAAATTTGTGGTGTAGACATTGTGAGACAAGCAGATGGATTAGCTGAAAGTTCTAGAAATGTTTATTTAACGGAATCAGAGCGATTAGAAGCACCTGCGCTATATCAATCATTACAACTAGCGAAGTCATTATTTGATCAAGGTGAACGTCGTAGCGCAATTTTAATCGATACTATTGAAAAATATCTTACAGAACATACAAGTGGTAAAATTGATGAAGTTGAAATTTATACGTATCCATCATTAAAAAAAGCGGCAACGATAGAAGAACAAGTGTTTATATCAATCGCTGTTAAGTTTTCTAAAGCAAGATTAATCGATAATATCATTATTAAATAATGATATAAATTAAGGTATAATTGAAGTAACAAAGGAGATGAGCATATGGTTAATGGACAAACAAACTTATTTGATGATGTTTTGAAAACAGATGAAACATTTGTGATTGTAGTACAAGGAGTTTATGAAAAAGATGGACAAATCATTAAGAAAATCTTAAGAGAATATCCGAGTTTGGATTCAATTGCAATGCATCGATTATTTGAACATTTAAAAGATACGTATTTAAACGAGCCATTCGATGAACATATGGTCTTTTATGATATTACCGTTTATACAAATGAAGATTATGCTGCTGATCATATCTTTGCACATACGAAAAGACATAAAGGGGCTCATCACTGGACACATACATCTAAATAATGGGAATAAATATTAAAAAATAAGGATTGAGGCATTTTGCCTCAATCCTTATTTTGATTCGATATGGTGTTCTGATAAATCCATCTCTGTTAATTTTACAATTTTCGTTTTATGAATCGCTTTATAACCGAAGTAACATGCAATCGTAAGAATGATTGGCATTAATGATTCTAATAACTTTGGCCAGTTAAGTGCTTGAATATCAGCAATCGATTGGCCGATAAATAAAAATAGTATTGCACAAATAACAATGATAGGTCCTAACGGATATAAAGGTGATTTATATGTAAGTAATTGATTCATATTTTTATTTTGTTTTTTGATCGCCATTCTTAATCTTACTTGGCTTATTATACTAATTCCCCATACAATAAGGACTAATGTTCCAACCATATTTAATAACTTAGCATAGCCACCCATATTAAAATTGGCATATATAATTGATAGTGTAATTAAAATAGTCGTTAATATTAAAGCATTATATGGCATGTTTCTTTTATTTAACTTACCAACTGCTCGAATGCCTTGTCCATGTGAACTGATTGAATATAATAAACGACTTGTTGCATATAAACCAGAATTACCTGCTGATAATACTGATGTTAAAATGACAGCATTCATAACGCTTGCTGCAAATAATACCCCAACTCGTTCAAAAATAATTGTAAATGGGCTCATTGCAACATTTGAACCTTCATTTAATAATCTAGGATCAGTGTAAGGAATTAAACATGCAATGATAAAAATAGAACCTATATAGAAGAATAGTATTCTGAAAAATACTTGTTTAATGGCTTTAGGCATTGCTTCTTTAGGATTTTCTGATTCGCCAGCTGTAACAGCAACGACTTCGGTACCACCAAATGAGAATCCCGCTACCACTAATACACCTAACATGCCTAAAATACCGTTGTTAAATGGTGCTTCTTTATAAGTGAAATTTTTTAATCCTACAGGTTCATGGTTGAGAATACCAAAAATCATTAACACACCTATAATTAAAAATAATATAATGGTAGCTACTTTGACAAAAGCAAACCAATATTCAGCTTCACCAAATGATTTCACTGAAAATGCATTTAAAATAAACAATAATGCAAGAAATATGATGCACCATACTAGTGAGGGAATACCGTTAAACATATCCCAGTATGTTAATACTTTAGATGCAGTAATGATATCAATACCCGTTACAAGGCTCCAAATTAACCAATATAACCATCCTACTGTGAAACCAGCTGCAGGGTCAATAAAACGATTGGCATACGCGCTAAACGATCCTGAAACGGGATAGAAAGTTGCAAGTTCTCCGAGTGCTGTCATCAAAAAGTAAATCATCACACCAATAATGGCATATGCAAGTAATGCACCACCTGGACCTGCTTGAGAAATCACAGCACCACTGGCCATAAATAAACCTGTTCCAATTGATCCGCCAATTGCAATCATTGAAATATGTCTTGTTTTTAAGTCTCTATCTAATTGTTTTGTCATTTCTCCACCTTACTTTCCAATAAATATATTTATCATTGTAAAAGTTTTTTGAAAATTTAGCAACTAAAAGTTTTAAAGCATAAAACCTTTAAAGTGTTAAAGTAATGAAATTTATTGAATTTTAAGAAGTTTAAAATTGTTTGTTTGGGTGTATATTAATAGTGAGACATTAAAAATGTTCATCAATAAATGGAAAGTAGGGGTACAATGGATAACAAAGATTTAAGAGGTTTATTTGGCGCACCAGTGGGAGATAGAGAGAACTCAATGACAGCAGGACCTAGAGGGCCTTTAGTAATGCAAGATATTTTTTTACTTGAACAATTAGCTCACTTTGATCGTGAAGTTATTCCAGAACGCCGCATGCATGCTAAAGGTAGTGGTGCCTACGGCACATTTACTGTAACACACGATATTACACAATATACAAATGCAAAAATTTTCTCAGAGATTGGTAAAAAAACAGAAATGTTTGCTCGTTTTTCAACAGTAGCTGGAGAAAGAGGTGCAGCTGATGCTGAAAGAGATATTCGAGGTTTTGCTTTAAAATTTTATACTGAAGAAGGGAATTGGGACTTGGTAGGTAATAATACGCCAGTATTCTTTTTCCGTGATCCAAAGTTATTTGCCAGTTTGAATCATGTCGTTAAACGTGATCCTAAAACAAATATGCACAATCCAGAAAGTAATTGGGATTTTTGGACATCGCTTCCTGAAGCATTGCATCAAGTGACAATTTTAATGAGTGATAGAGGGATTCCAAAAGGGTTTAGACATATGCATGGTTTTGGTTCACATACGTATAGTATGTACAATGATAATGGCGAACGTGTGTGGGTTAAATTTCATTTTAGAACACAACAAGGGATTGAAAATTTAACAGGTGAAGAAGCAGAACAAATTATCGCTAAGGATAGAGAATCAAGTCAACGTGATTTATTCAATGCCATTGAACAAGGGGATTTTCCGAAATGGAAAATGTACATTCAAGTTATGACCGAAGCACAAGCTAAAGCGCATAAAGATAATCCATTTGATTTAACAAAAGTTTGGTATAAAGATGAATACCCATTAATTCCTGTTGGTGAATTTGAATTAAATCGTAATCCTGAAAACTATTTTGCAGAAGTAGAACAAGCTGCATTTGCACCGACAAATATTATTCCAGGTATTGATTTCTCGCCAGATAAAATGTTGCAAGGCAGATTATTCTCGTATGGAGATACACAACGTTACCGATTAGGCGTTAACCATCATCAAATTCCTGTAAATCAACCAAAAGCAGTTACAGGTGGTTGCCCATTTTCTAGAGATGGTGCCATGCGTGTAGACGGCAATTTAGGTAGCCATACGAATTACTATCCAAATCAATATCATGATCATCAAGATAATCAAAAGTATAAAAAGCCACCTTTAGACGTCGATAGTGCCGTATATGAATGGAACTTTAGAGAAGATGATGATAATTATTTTGAACAGCCAGGTAAATTATTTAATTTATTATCACCTGAAGAACAAAAGCGTCTGTTTGAAAATACTGCTAAAGAAATGAAAGATGTAAGTTCTGAGGTTAAACATCGTCATATTAAACATTGTTATAAAGCGGATCCTTTATATGGACAAGGTGTAGCACTTGCTTTAGGTATTAATATCAATGATGTGGATTTAGTTTAATAAACACAAAAAAACAGCATTTAAAATGCTGTTTTTTTGTGTCGTATAAAAGGTTATGCGCACACAGTGAATTATTTTGTTTCACGGTGTAACGTGTATTTTTTTAATCTTGGGCAGTATTTCATCATTTCAATACGCTCAGGATTGTTACGTTTGTTCTTTTTAGTGATGTAGTTACGATCACCACATTCAGTACAAGCTAAAGTAACGTTTACTCTCATGGTAAAAACTCCTTTCTGTAAATAAAAAACTCAATTACTTATAATAATACATCAGGTTGTGGTGTTTCTGCAACTGTAAATTCAGGAAGGGGGTCATTTAATTTTGACCAATCCGATAACATTTCCTCATCAGTTAATAAACACGCATCTAAATCATTAATGATTTGTTCTTTATTCATTTCAATACCGATGAAGACCAATTCAGTTTGACGGTCACCATAAACTTCATGCCAACGTTTTTTCAAACTTGGATCTTCTTTCATTTCCATTGCGATATCTTCTTCTGAATATGTCGCTATCCATTCACCAGCACCTTGAATTTGCATTGAGTTACCTGCTTGTGATAATAAACCACACATATCATTTCTAGAAGCTAACCAAAAGAATCCTTTTGAACGAATAATGTCCATAGAGAAATTTTCTAAGAAATGCATAAATCTTTCAGGATGAAATGGTCTTTGTCTACGATAAACAAATGAAGCAATTCCATATTCTTCGGTTTCAGGAGTATGTTCTTCATTTAATTCTTTTATCCAACCAGCAGCTTGACTAGCTTTATCAAAATCGAACAAGTTCGTATTTAAAATTTTGTCCAATTCGATATTTGAATTTGTTGTTTCATAAAATAGTGCTTCTGGATTTAATTGATGTAATAAAGCCTTTAATTCTTTTAAATCTTCAGGATGAACTAAGTCTGCTTTATTTAATAAAATGACATTCGCAAATTCAATTTGATCAATTAATAAATCAATAATTTCTCTTTCATCATGTTCATCATTACCCATTTTACGATCTAATAATGACTCTCCAGATGCATAATCATCCCAGAAACGATTTGCATCTACAACAGTCACCATTGTATCTAGTTTTGTTAATTTTGATAAGTTAATATCTAAAACTTCATCTTCTAAAGTTAAAGTTTGAGCAACAGGTACAGGCTCAGAAATACCTGTAGATTCAATCACAATATAATCTAAATCTGATTGCTTAACAAGACGATCGATTTCGATCATTAAATCTTCACGTAATGTACAGCAAATACATCCATTTTGAAGTTGAATCATCTTTTCATCAGTACGTGACATTTGAACTAAATCAGCATCTACATTAACTTCAGACATATCATTTACAATGACACCAATTTTTTTATTTTCATTATTCGTTAGTATGTGATTAAGTAATGTTGTTTTACCTGCGCCTAAAAAACCGCTTAATACCGTAATAGGTACTTTCTTCATATCTTGGTTCCCCCAATTCGTAATTGTTTCGACACATAATCTTACAACGTAATTTGTAAAAAGTAAAGTGTAAAACGAAATGATTTTGATTTCTGGAGAGTCGGTATATTTTGAACAACTTAATTTGGGACAACTAGTGTTTTTATATTGCAATGTCAAGAGAATAGGTATACAATTATACATCGTAAACATTACGAAAGGATGAAGGATATGAAAAAAATAATTTCAATCATGGCTATTTTCGCAGTTGTCTTACTTGCGGCATGTGGTCAAACGAGTAAGGAAAGTAATCAAGATGGTAAGTTGAAAGTCTATACGACGGTATTTCCATTTAAAAGTTTAATTCAACAAATTGGTGGAGATCACGTTCAAGTTGAAAGTATTTATCCAAATGGTATTGATATTCATTCATTTGAACCGACACAAAAAGATACAATGAAAATTGCTAAAGGCGATTTATTCGTTTATGCATCTGATGACTTAGATCCAGTATCAGCTAAAATTGCAAAAGTAATTAAAGAAGATGGAAAAAAGTTACAAGCTTTAAAAAATGTTGATGAACATGATTTATTAGCTGGTGAAGAACATGAACACGAACATGAAGGACATGATGGCCATGACCATGGTGCACATGATCCACATGTATGGTTAGACCCTGAAATGAACAAAGTGTTTGCTAAAGCTGTTAAGGATGAACTGATTAAAAAAGATAAAAAGAATAAAGATGCGTATGAAAAGAACTACAACAAAGTGATTAAAGATATTGAATCAATTGATAAAAAGTTAAAAGACATCACTAAAAATAAAAAACATGATACAGTTTACATTTCACATGATTCTTTAGGTTATTTAGCGCATCGCTATGATTTTAAACAAAGTGGTGTGTCAGGTATGAACAACGAAGAACCATCACAGTCTGATATTATTAACATGGTAAATAGCATCAATAAATCTAAAGCACAATACATTTTATATGAACAAAATATCCCTTCGAAAATTACAGATATTGTAAAAAAGAAAACAAATGCAAAAACAGCTAAGTTTCATAATATGTCAGTATTAACTGATAAAGACCAAAAAGATGCGACATACCAAAGCATTATGGAAGAAAATATTAAGTCTTTAGACAAGGCATTAAATCAATAATATATCGTTTTTAAGGAAAGTAGTCGTATACTACTTTTCTTTTTATTTTTTATAAATATAAAAAAATTTATTTGAGCATATCTATTTCTTTAAAAAATAGGGTATGGTATATTATAAATCGTAAAAATTACGATTTGGAGTTGGAATTATGAAAAAAGTACCAGTAACTGTGCTAAGTGGTTATTTAGGTTCAGGAAAAACAACGTTATTAAATCATTTGTTAAACAATAAACAAGACTTAAAAATAGCGGTCATTGTTAATGATATGGGTGAAGTTAATATAGATGCAGATTTGGTCGCAAATAGTGGTCAATTAGAAAAGACAGATGAACAATTGGTTGAGTTATCAAATGGCTGCATTTGTTGTACTTTGCGTGAGGATTTACTCATTGAGGTAGAGAAACTCGTGAAACGAGGCGGTATCGATTACATTGTGATTGAGTCAACGGGAATTTCTGAACCTGTACCTGTTGCACAAACATTTTCTTACATCGATGAAGCCCTTGATATTGATTTAACAAAGATTTGTACTTTAGACACGATGGTAACAGTTGTGGATGCGAATCGATTTTTAAAGGATTTTCAATCTGGTGATTCACTTTTAGATAGAAAACAAGCAGTAGGTGAAGCTGATGAAAGGGAAATTGCTGATTTATTAATTGATCAAATTGAATTTTGTAATGTATTAATTTTAAATAAAATTGATATGGTAACAAAAGAGGAAGTGTATCAATTAGAAGGTGTATTAAGAACGTTGCAACCTGAAGCGACAATCATTAAAACATCTCACGCGAAAGTACCACCTGAGGCAGTATTAAATACTGGATTATTTGATTTTGATAAGGCAAGTGATTCAGCAGGTTGGATTAAAGAACTTACTGAAGGTGGCCATCATACGCATACACCAGAAACCGAAGAATATGGTATCAGTTCTTTTGTTTATCATCGAAGATTACCGTTTCATCCACAAAGGTTTCATGATTGGATGAACAATATGGATAAATCTATTGTACGAGCAAAAGGTATTGTTTGGTTAGCAAATTATGATACAGTAGCTTGTTTGTTTTCTCAAGCAGGACCATCTGTTGAAATTAATCCTATTACATTTTGGGTAGATGCCATGCCTGAATATGAGAAAAATAGAATTCTATCTGACCGACCAGATGTATTAGAAGAATGGGATTTGGAATATGGTGACCGACATACAAAATTTGTAGTAATCGGTGTTGATTTAGATCAAGAAATGATTACAAAATCACTTGATGCATGTTTAGTGAACTATCAAGAAATGGAAGAAGATTGGAAACAATTTGAAAGTCCATTTCAGTGGCAAATTAGAAAACCATAATTAAATTAAAGGAGAAATTATATGGCTAAAAAATCAAAAATTGCAAAAGAAAAACAACGTGAGGCAATGGTAGAAAAATATCGTGAATTAAGATTACAATATAAAAAAGAAGGGAATTACGAAGCGCTTCGAAAATTACCAAGAGATGCTTCACCGATTAGACTTACACGTCGATGTGAAGTAACAGGAAGACCGAGAGGTGTTTATCGTAAATTTAAACTTTCGCGTATTGCATTTCGCGAATTAGCACACAAAGGGCAAATTCCGGGTGTTAAAAAATCAAGTTGGTAAAATGAATATCATCATTTTGGGTGGATTTTTAGGTTCAGGAAAAACTACGTTACTAGAACGATTGCTGAAGTATAATCAAGAACAAAATATAAAAACATGTGTGCTAATGAATGAGTATGGTAAGCAATCTGTGGATACAAACATTATTGATCAAGCCGTCCCATTAAAAGAATTATTAAATGGTTGTATTTGTTGTGATTTAAAAGTAGATGTTGAAATTCAAATACATCAACTTTATCTAGAACATCAACCAGAATGTATGATTATTGAATGCAGTGGTGTAGCACATCCTGTTGAAATATTAGATGCTTGTTTATCACCGGTATTAACACCATTCTCTAATGTTCAATCATTGATAGGAATAGTTGATGCTACAAAAATTCGTGATAAAGCACATTTTTCACCGCAAATCAGTCGATTATTTATTGAACAAATTAAATATTGCTCATATTTGTTAATCAATAAATGTGATTTATTAAGCGATGTTGAAAAAGAACACGTCCAAAAATTTGTAAAAGAAATTAATCCTGATGCAGAAATGTTATTAACTCAATATTGTGAAATCAATGATATTCAAGACGTATTTAAAAATAGTGTATCTATTAATGATCAATACGATACTGGTGGTGTAAGACAACATTCGGGTATACAGTCATATACTTATGAATTTAAAAATCCAGTTGATTCACACTTGTTTGTCGAATGGTTAAAAACATTACCAAAAAATATTTTTAGAGTTAAAGGATTTTTATCTTTTAAAGAACAACCGGAAACGGTATTTTTATTTCAATACGCATATGGTGTGCCAGAGTATCGAGAAATATTACTTAAGTTGCCACGCTATATTGTTGTTATTGGAGAACAGTTGGATAAAGCCAGTTTGGCAACTGAATTTGAAGCAATCGAAAATACTTAGTATTTTCGATTGTTTTTTATGTTTTTCTTTACAAAAGATATAAATATGTGTAAATTACTCAATGGACGAATTTTTGAGGTGACATTATTAAATATCGTTCGTAAAAAATAACTGACAAATGTTTAGGAGTTGTAACCATGGTGGAAGTATTTGATTATGAAGATATCCAATTGATACCAAACAAATGTATCGTAAAGAGCAGAACGGAATGTGACACAAGTATTCAATTCGGACCAAGAACATTTAAATTACCTGTAGTTCCTGCAAATATGCAAACTGTTATGAATGAATCATTGGCTGAATGGTTTGCACAAAATGATTATTTTTATATTATGCATCGTTTTGATGAAGCGGCAAGAATTCCTTTTATTAAACGTATGCAAGAAAAAGGTCTATTTGCTTCAATCTCAGTAGGTGTAAAAGATAATGAATATATATTTATAGAAACATTAAAACAAGAAAATCTTATTCCTGAATATATCACTATTGACATTGCACA
Source organism: Macrococcus sp. DPC7161 (assembly GCF_004117835.1). GTDB lineage: Bacteria > Bacillota > Bacilli > Staphylococcales > Staphylococcaceae > SDSC01. Next base: position 423,728 of record NZ_SDSC01000001.1, read on the forward strand.
TGGTCATTCAGATCAAGTGATTGAAATGATTAAACATATTAAAAAACATCTTCCTGAATCATTTTTAATTGCAGGGAATGTTGGCACACCTGAAGCAGTGAGAGAATTAGAAAATGCTGGGGCAGATGCGACAAAAGTCGGTATCGGACCAGGTCGAGTATGTATTACGAAAATTAAAACTGGATTTGGAACAGGTGGTTGGCAACTTGCTGCATTAAAGCAATGTTCAAAAGCAGCTAGAAAACCTTTAATTGCAGATGGTGGTATTAGGACACATGGAGATATTGCTAAAAGCATTCGATTTGGTGCATCAATGATTATGATTGGATCATTATTTGCAGCGCATGAAGAATCACCTGGTGAAACAGTCGAAATGGATGGTAAATTATATAAAGAGTACTTCGGAAGTGCATCTGAATATCAAAAAGGTGAAAGAAAGAATGTTGAAGGCAAAAAAATGTTTGTTGCACATAAAGGATCTTTAAAAGATACATTAATTGAGATGCAACAAGACTTACAGTCATCAATATCTTATGCTGGAGGTAAAGATTTAGCATCTATTACTAAAGTTGATTATGTTGTTGTTAAAAATTCTATTTTTAATGGTGATATGGACAGATAAATTTTGATTTATGGTATAATTAATAAGCTGAGCCTATGGTTCAGCTTATTTTTTGTTTTGAAGAAAATATATCATTATAAAGAATGGTGATTTATGAGAATTTTGATTTTTATATTCATGTTAATTGTGATGATGCTCATACCGATTTCTTTTTTTCAATTACCTGATGAATGGGTTTTAAATACAAAAGTTCATTTGCGTCATTTAAATCACAATTTTCAAAAAAACTTTGTTTGGCAAAACGAAACAGGTCATTCAAATAAAAGTTCATTAAATTTTAATATTAATAAAGACCAACAAATATATACGATTGCTTTGGGTGATTCAAAAGAAAAAATAGAACGTCTATTAGGACAACCAAAAGATGAAGCCTATAATGAGTATCAAAATGTATGGAAAATTTATCATCACCAATTTCAAGAATTGATATTTATCATGTATGAAAAAGGTAGAGTTGTTGGTATATATACGAATCAACCAAATTTTAGTGTCCATAATGTAACCATAGGCAGTCCTAAAAATGCTATTCATAAGCATTATACTGAGCCACTTCAATCGTTAAACGGGATGACATATCAATTGAAGTTGAATGATAAATTCAGTACAATACATAAAGAAAAAGATGCATATATAACTTTATTTTATGATCAATATCAAAGTAATAAAGTTGCTGGCATAAAAATAATTGCTGAACAGGTAGAACAGTATAAACCGATGCTCTATCAATCGCCAAATGATAATTTAAAAACAGGTTTTCGAAAAATGAGCTACTATTTAATCAATGGGACTAGAACATACTTTCATATGTCCTCTATGAAATACGATGAAGAAATGGAGCCTGTTGCACAATTGCATGCGCAAGACATGGCAGAAAATCAATATTTTAATCATTTGAATAAAAAGCAACAGTCACCTTTTGATCGAATGGCTGCTAAGAAAATCAATTATCAATATGCTGGAGAGAATTTAGCAATGGGGCAAGTTTCTGCAATTGAAGCACATCATGGATTAATGAATTCAAAGGGCCATCGAAAAAATATTTTAAATCAATATTTTAATAAAGTCGGTATAGGTATCGATTTTGGTACAGAAAACCAACCTTATTTTGTAGAAAATTATAGAAATTAGGAGAATTTTAATGAAAGAAAAAGTTGTAACATCATTATTAATTACAACAGAGGATAAAATTTTAGTTGCTGATAACGGACAAAAACAAATGAAATTGCCTTCAATGATAAAACCTACACAAGCTGGTATTATTGAAACCGCTAATGTTTTCGCTAAAAAACTTAACAAAGATTTAAAAGTTGGAGGCATTTTATTTGTTGTTGAAGATCAAAATTTACATAAAAAATTCTTTAGTAACCAATTGGTAAACGAAACTGCATTTGTGTTTCATACTAAAAATAAAGAGGCCTTTCGTGTGACTAAACCTTATGTTTGGCTTTCATTTGAACATTTGGAACAATTAGATATTCATGACGATTTAAAACAATTGATTATTTCAAATCAAGTGATTAAATCTAGTGTGCCATTAATCAATTTAAGAACCAATAAAGGATGAATTTTATGATTTTTAGAAATACAAGTTTTATATTATTTATTTGTGCAATGATATTGTTATTCTTTATTCCAAGCATTCACGGCAGAGGACAAATTAATATGTATATGCAGATGCTCTTCTATACCTTTGCGATATTGGGATTATATATTGCCATTTTAATTCGACACTACAAAACACGAATGACCTTAGTCACTTTAAATTTAATTCCGATTGTCATTGGAGTCGTAATGCATATCTTTAATTTTGGGATTGGTAAATAGGAGGCAATATGAATCAACAAAACTTAAAGTTATTTTTGATGTTTGTATTTACAATTGTTTTGATGGTATTAAGATATGGGTATGAACAAATTAATGATTTACAAACAATTATGATACTCGTAATTGGATTGTTACTTATTTACTCATTTTTTCGTAATAAAAAGCAATAACAATAAGACTTCCGATCGGGAAGTCTTTTTTGATGAATTAAAATTGAAAATATTGTAATTTTATTGTAAACTATTTACATATAAAAGAACATTTAAATAAAATAATTTTTTAATTTAAGTGTGAATTTGCGTTTATCATTAATACATTTAGGTTATTAATAAGAGTGACAGTTGATAATTTTATAAATAAAATAAATACACTAATAAATAAATGAATAAGAAACATAAAGAAGTTATAAAAATGTATCAACGATACTATTTAATGAGGGGGATTCATTTTATGAATCAAAATGTAAAGACGGAGAAAGACATTCTCGAACAAGTGAAAGAAATTATTGGCAAAAAATAAAGTGCGAGGCATAACGCCTCGCACTTTATTTTTTATTAAAATTCTCTAAACAACCCAACGACTTTACCTAATACAGTAACATTGTCTAAATAAATTGGTTCCATTGTACTGTTTTCAGGTTGAAGTCGATATCTTCCTTGTTCTTTATAAAATCTTTTTACAGTTGCTTCATCCTCATCAGTCATTGCAACAATAATATCACCATTTTCAGCAATGGATTGTCTTCTTACTATGACTTTATCTTTATCAAAAATACCGGCTTCAATCATACTTTCACCAACGACTTCAAGAATAAAGATGTCACTATTATGACTAGATGTGAAGTGAGAAGGTAATGGGAAATATTCATCGATGTTTTCAACAGCAGTAATTGGAACACCTGCAGTTACTTTACCTATAATAGGTACGTGAATCGTTTCTTCAAATAAATGATTGGTTTGATCTAAAGAAACAATTTCAATGGCACGAGGTTTCGTTGGGTCACGTTTAATGTATCCTTTTTCTTCTAAACGAGATAAATGGCCATGTACGGTTGATGATGAGGCCAATCCAACAGCTTCTCCAATTTCACGAACACTTGGTGGATAACCTTTTTGTGATACGACTTGTTTTAAATATTCTAAAATTTCTTCTTGTCTTTTCGTTAATTCTCTCATTAGGAACACTCCTTGTTGATGTGTTAAACCTATTATAGCATATATGTTCGTATGCAACAAACGTTTGTTCGTATTTTTGTTGACTAAGAACAAGTGTTCTGTTATTATATGAATACAAACAAATGTTCTGGAGGAGATTTCAAATGACAATTACAATTTCTAGAGATTTTCTATTATATTTCTTACTATTTTTCGTTATCGTATTTTTTGGAGTATTATATATGGCGCAAGCTGAACATATTTCGCAACAACAGCAAATGGTTCAATCCTCACAAAGTAATGTATCAAATCATTCGAAACAATATGTTCGTAATCATAGCGAACAAAATACAAATCAAGTTGTAAATGGTAATGAGGTTATCGGTATCGTAAAATAAATATGAATTTTTTTCTAAATCGTGTGTGCCATAGTTGGTTTCATGCGATTTTTTTGTTATCTTTATAAGGAAAGGAATGATTGCGTGTTATCAGAAGAAAAGTTAGCAAGATTAAATGCTTTAGCAAAAAAGAAAAAATCAGAAGGATTAACTGAGGCTGAAGGAAAAGAACAGACTCTTTTGAGGAAAGAATATTTACAATCTTTTAGAAATAGCTTTAAAAAGACGATTGAAAATACTAAAATTATTGATCCAGAGGGTACAGACGTTACTCCAGAAAAGATTAAAGCAATACAAAAGGAAAATCATTTAAGATAAATTATTAATAAAAAATAGAATGGAGACTATTTATGTTTAACGAAAAAGACCAATTAGCAGTAGATACGATTCGTGCATTAAGTATTGACCAAATTGAGAGTGCCAATTCAGGACATCCTGGATTACCAATGGGTGCTGCACCAATGGCATATACATTATGGACAAAACATTTAAATTTCAACCCACAAGGTAAAGATTTCTTTGATAGAGATCGTTTCATTTTATCAGCAGGACATGGATCAGCATTATTATATAGCTTATTACATGTATCTGGCGGTCTTGAAATTGAAGAATTAAAGCAATTCCGCCAATGGGGGTCAAAAACGCCTGGTCACCCAGAATATTTACATACAGATGGTGTAGAAATAACGACTGGACCACTTGGGCAAGGGTTTGCAATGAGTGTTGGTTTTGCAATGGCAGAAAAACATTTAGCTGCAACTTATAATAAAGGTGCGAATGTAGTGGACCATTATACTTATGTTTTAGCATCTGATGGTGATTTAATGGAAGGTATTTCGCATGAAGCTGCGAGTTTAGCAGGTCACTTGAAATTAAACAAATTAATTGCACTTTATGATAGTAATGATATCTCTTTAGATGGTAAATTAAACCAAGCATTTTCAGAAGATATTAAAGGTCGTTTTGAAGCTTATGGATGGCAACATATTTTAGTTAAAGATGGTAATGATTTAAATGAAATTAATGCAGCTATTGAGACAGCTAAAACAAGTGATCGACCAACAATCATTGAAGTGAAAACAATTATTGGTTTTGGTGCACCAAATAAACAAGGAACAAACGGTGTTCACGGTTCACCGTTAGGTGCAGATGAAAGAAAATTAGCTTTTGAAGTATATGGTATTGATCCAGAGAAAAAATTCGAAGTACCTACAGAAGTATATGATATTTTCCAATCTACAATGATTGAAAGAGCTACAGAAAAAGAAGCAGCATGGCAATCTGAAGTTGAAAAATTAAAACAAACTGACGCAGAATTAGCGGCTCAATTTGAAATGGTAATCAAAGGTGAATTACCAGCAGACTATAGTCAGTCATTACCACAATTTGAGGTTGGTACAAATGATGCGACAAGAAGTTACTCAGGTCAATTGATTCAAAGTTTATCAGCTTCAGTACCTTCTTTATTTGGTGGATCTGCAGATTTAGCTTCATCAAATAAATCAAATGTAAAAGACGCGAAAGATTTTACTGATGGAACGCCAGAAGGTAAAAATATTTGGTTTGGTGTTCGCGAATTTGCAATGGCAGCTGCTTTAAACGGTATGGCGGCTCATGGTGGATTAAAAGTATACGGTGCAACATTCTTTGTATTTAGTGATTACTTAAAACCAGCTGTGCGTTTATCGAGTTTAATGAAATTACCAGTAACATATGTTTTAACACATGATTCAATCGCAGTAGGTGAGGATGGACCAACACATGAACCGATTGAACAATTGACTGGTTTACGTGCCATTCCAAATTTAAATGTGTTACGTCCAGCTGATGGTAATGAAACACGTGTTGCATGGCAAGTTGCATTAGAATCTAAAGACCGTCCAAGTTTATTAGTCTTAACACGACAAAACTTACCTGTACTTGATGTTCAAGCGGATGTACTAGAAGAAGGTGTTCGTCGTGGTGCATACATTGCATACCAATCTGAACAACCTGAAGTGTTGTTTGTTGCAACAGGTTCAGAAGTTTCACTTGCAATCGAAGTGGCAAAATTATTAGAAGCAGAAGGAACTGGTGTGCAAGTTGTTTCAATGCCTAATATGAAAACATTCGATGAGCAAGATGCAAATTATAAAGAAAAAGTTTTACCACGATCAATTACAAAACGTGTTGCAATTGAAATGGGTGCTACTGATGCATGGTATAAATATGTAGGTTTAGACGGATTAGTAATCGGTATTGATACATTTGGTGCAAGTGCACCTGGAGATTTAGTTATGGAGAAATACGGTTTTACTAAAGAACAAGTGTTATCAAAAGTAAAATCACATTTTTAAAATAAATTTTGAACAATAATAAGGCTGTGGAATTCACTTCCCAGCCTTTTTCATGTAAAATGTGGTTGAAAAATATATATTATTTTAGTACACTCATAGAGATGAGAAAGTGGGTGAAATGAATGGCTACATGGATTTGGATTTTAATCGTTATTTTAGCATTAGTAGCAGGCGCTGCTGGTGGTTTCTATATGGCAAGAAAATATATGATGGATTACTTAAAAAAGAATCCACCAATTAACGAAGAAATGTTACGTATGATGATGATGCAAATGGGTCAAAAACCTTCTCAAAAGAAAATTAACCAAATGATGCAAATGATGAATCGTAATATGAATCAAAACTTAAAATAAAAAAACGCCATTTGGCGTTTTTTTTATTGTTTATTTATAGTGAATAATTTTTATTTTGTCACATACTTTTCAATAAGAAGATGAAAATTTGACATCATTTTTGTTAGAATATATCAGAATGGAGGTTTTTTAATGGGAGATGTAACAGTAGCAGTCGCGTTTGGTGCAGGATTACTGAGTTTTGTATCACCTTGTGTATTGCCAATATATCCTGCGTTTTTATCTTATATAACAGGCGTCAGTTATCGTGATTTACAAGATTCTAAGATGGATCAACGTGCCATTTTACATACGTTAATCTTTTTGTTAGGATTTTCAATTGTATATATTTCTTTAGGTGTAGGTATTGGATTTATATCTGACTTTTTAATTCAATATGATGATACGATTCGCATGGTTGGGGGATTATTGTGTATCATTTTTGGATTGATGTTGTTAGGTATATTTACACCTAAATTTTTAATGCAAAATCATAAAATTGAAATAAAAAATAGACCATCAGGTTACATAGGGACATTTATTATCGGTATTGCTTTTGCTGCTGGTTGGACACCATGTATGGGACCTATTGTCGGTGTAATCTTTTCATTAGCTGCAGTGAATCAATCGCTTGCTTTATTATACATGACTTGTTATGTATTAGGTTTTTGTATACCGTTTTTCTTATTAACTTTCTTTATGACTAAAATAAATATTTTGAAACGATATAGTCAGTTGTTAACTAAGATTGGTGGAGGTATAATGGTTGTTATGGGTCTATTGTTATTCTTTAACTTTTTAACAATGATCACACAATTATTTAATTAAGGGTGACTCATATGCTTTTTATTTTATCAATGGTCTTTGCAATTTTAATGGGGCTAGGCGTCATTATGATTCGTATGAAAGCACAAAATTATCCAACGAACATTAAAAAAATTATTTTACCACCATTTTTTATGTCGAGTGGTGCATTGATGTATGTGATTCCATACTTTAGATTAACAGGACTTGAAATATTAGAAGCTGTCTGTGTCGGCATGTTTTTTTCAATATTTTTAATATTAACTTCAAACTTTGTTGTTAAAGATAATCATATTTATATGAAACGCTCAAAACTGTTTCCGGTTATTTTAATTACATTATTGGTTATTCGTTCTGTAATGAAATTCTATTTAAGTTCTACTATCCATGCGGGTGAACTTGGTGGTATGTTCTTCTTATTAGCGTTTTCAATGATTGTACCTTGGAGAATTGCTATGTTAATTAAATTTTTAAAATTAGAAAAAACTTTAAATCAATTACATATTGAAGATGCAAAATAAGGGTGAGACAATGTCTCACCCTTATTTTTGTGCCATTTTTGAATGATCAAATATTGAAAACTTTTGTTTTTCATCATCAGCATACTTAAATAAATGCTCGTAAGGTGCATAATCAATACCAAGTTGTGCAAGTTTCTTTTTCATAAATGGATGATCACGCTTTGGTGTAGCAACGATGTATCCTTTAAGCATATGGTCTAATGTAATTTCCTCAGCATTATCATCTAATGCAATTTTAGAAATACGTCCTGCAATTCTTTCTTTTGCAACATCTCTAAATAGTTCTGGTACTGGAGATACAAATTCGTTTAATAATTTTCTTTGTTCATCTTTCCATAATGGTAATGCTTTTTCTATATAATATGCTTGCCAATCTAATTCACTTTTACCATCTTCTTTTGGCATTCGTTTTAAAAATTTACGAAACATAAAATAGCCACCAATTGTAAGCAATCCCATAAAGATGATCGTCCAAATAAAGATTAATATGATAAACCAATCAGACACACTAACACCTCAATTCTCAAATTAATTATAATAAACATCATTTCATGTGTCCACGGTACAAATGGAATTCGATATATATTGTGAAAGGAGGTGAGCACATGTTAAAGGAGTTAGTCGTACAATTAACATATGTCAGTGAAATTAAAGATGGAAAAGAAGTGATGAAATCACGTCGTTTTAATCAAGTAAGATTGGATATTACAGATGTTGAAATTAATGTATTTAAAGATTTAATTGCTAAATTAACAAATGAAAACTATATAGCTGTCGATAAAATCGAAACGAAAATGATTTAATGAAAGGAGTCTATTATGAAAACATTACAAATGCTATTTACAACGGATTTTGGTAAATCTTATACATTTCAAATTAATGCACCTAAAGAAACGATTACTAAAGAAGAAGTATTAGAAGTTATGGAAAGTATTGTCTTAAATAAGTTACTTGCAACGAATCAAGGTACACCGATTCAAGTGAAAAGCGCAAAAATTGTTGATAAAGTAGAAACAACATTATTTGAATTATAAAAAAATTGCATACTCATATCAGCACACCTGAGTTTTCAGGTGTGTTTTTTTGTATAATACATATGAGGTGAAAATATGAAAATTATGCACTTAGGGGACTTACATATAGGTAAAAAAATTAATGGTCATTTATTATTGGATGATCAAAAGTTTATGATTGATCAATATATAAAAATTATCGACGAGAAACAATTTGATGTCGTAATAATCGCTGGAGATGTTTATGATCGTTCCATTCCATCAATTGAAGCAATCCAATTATTTGAGTATTTCGTAAAAGCAGTCAATGTTGAAAGAAATATACCATTATTCGTAGTTACGGGGAATCATGATGGTGCATCTAGAATGATGTTTGGTCATCAGTTTTTTAAAGATCACGCTTTTTATTTAAATGCATCGATTCAACAAGCATTCCAACCTGTTGCACTAGATGATGTGCATTTCTATTTAGTACCTTATATTGATACAGATGTTGCTAAATATTATTTCAAAGATGAAACTTTAAAGACGCATGGACAAGTTTATCAACGTATTATTGAAGCAATAAGTGATGTATTAGATGATACAAAGCAAAATGTATTAGTCAGCCATTTGTTCATTACGGGCAGTGAAACGACTGATTCTGAAAAAGAATTATCAATAGGTACTATTGATAATGTAGATGTAAATATGTTTAAACCATTTGATCTTGTATTACTTGGGCATTTACATCATCCTTTTGCATTGACACATGATCGGGTGTTTTATAGTGGCAGTATGTTGAAGTTCTCGTTTTCTGAAGTCAATCAACCAAAAGGGTATCGTTATATTGAATATATTAATAATGAATGGAAAGTACAATTTGTACCAATTGCACCTAAAACGGATATGGAGCATATTGTAAGTGATTTTGACGCAATCATCACCAAAAAAGTTACACCAAAAAATCCAAACAGTTATATTAAATTTGAATTATCAGGCTTACATTTGACAACAGACCCAATGCGAAGATTAAAAGAAATGTATCCTAATACGTTGGAATTAAAACCAATCGTTGAAGCGATTGATGAAGTTAAAGCAGTGGTTGACGTGATGAATAAAACGGATTTTGAGATTATTGCATCATTTTATGAATCATTTCACCAAAATCCTTTATCAACGCATCAAGTTGAAACCATTCAACGCATTCTAAAGGAGGTGCAACATGAAACCGATTAAACTAGAAATGAGAAATTTTGGACCGTTTATTAATGAAACCATTAATTTTGATGAACTGAATGAGCATCAATTGTTTTTAATCAGTGGTAAAACTGGCTCAGGTAAAACGACGATTTTTGATGCTATGATTTTTAGTTTATATGGAAAAGCATCAACGGATGCAAGAGATGAAAAGTCTTTGCCAAGTCAATTTGCTGATGAAGCAGAAAAATCATTTTACGTGGCGTTTGAATTTCTATTAAAGGGTAAGCATTATCGTGTAGAAAGAGATTTGCCAAATTTAAGTGTACCCAAAGCAGGCATTTATGAAATAAAGGCGGATGAAAAAATACCATTAGCCGATTTTAAGAAAAAAACAGAAGTCAAACATAAAATCAATGAGATTATACAACTAGATTTAAATCAATTTAAGCAAATTTTTATTTTACCTCAAGGTGAATTCAAAAGAATGCTTGTTTCATCAAGTAATGATAAATCTCAAATATTAAGTCAATTATTCAATACTGAGCGATTTAAAAGAATAACAGATGCTATAAAAAGACAAGTATCAGAATTACGAGAACAAAGTAAGCAATTGGAATTACAAATGCAAAAAATAATGAAGCTGACACTTTCGAATGATATCCAAGATTATCATGAAGCAAAAACATTATTAGATACAAAATTAAATGAGAATAACCTTAAATATGAAGTCATCCAGCAAAAGATCAAGCAACTCGAAGAAGAAATTAAAATACATCAAAAGCAGTTGTTAGATGCTGAACAACTTAATCAACAAATTCATTCTTTAAACGAAGTGAAAATGAAACAAAGAAAGATAGAAGCAGATGCTGGATTATTTGAAGAAAATTGTAAACAGAAAATACATTTGAATGATGTAGTACAATATAAATCACTATTAGAAGAACAAAGTAGCTTTATTACACAATTAGAACAACTCAATATTAATAGAAAAAATACTGAAAATGATTTGAACGCTATTCAATTAACGATAGATACGTTAAATAAACAGTTTGCGATAATGGTTGAACAAGAAAAAGAAATAGAAAAGTTGAATCATTATGTGATTCAAAACAAACTTTTTTTAAGAAAGCCATATGATTGCATAGAAGATAATATTCGTAAAACGAAATCAAAGATAGAAGAACTCAATAGAAAAATTATTGAAAGTACTTTTCAGCCTGAAACCATCTCTCAAAACCAACAACTTTTAAATAAATTAACAACTGATAAATTTGAGCTTTTAGATAAACAAGATCAACTAAAATCAATTAACAATGAAATCAATCAAAAATTAGCACATTATGAATCTTTAGAAAAAGATATAGATGCATTAAATCAATTAGAAAATGAGGTAAAACAAAATCATACCTTATTAGCAGCTGTTGAATCTAAAATAGAAAAGTTGAATCTTGGTCATAATGATTTAAATGAAGAATTGATTCAGCAAATGAGGAACGGATTGCAATTAGGACAACGCTGTCCTGTATGTGCTCAAATTGTCACTATTGAAAACAATGATGCATCAAAGGATATTCAACTGCATCATCAATTGATGCATGAGTACCAAATGATAAAAGATACGTTGTCAAAATTGGACACGAAAGTTGAACTTAAGAAAGAAAGTATGACAAATGAAGCTTTAACATTATCTATTGAAGTAATCACTGATCAAAAAATAAAATTTGAATATAATAGTCAAAAGACACAACAAGATTTATCTACGGTTATTGCTTCAATTTCAAAGATAGATTTGGAAATCGTAAATTTGAAAGCAACAATTCAGAAATTAGAGTCTAAAAAAGAATATTTTAATCAACTAAATGATCAGTTGAATATCGAAAAATCAACATTGCAACAACTAGAACATCAATTTCAACAGTTCCAAGATCAATCAGGATATACTTCATATAAACAGTTTTCAAAAAAAATGCATGAAAATGAAACAAAGATAGATCAGTATCATAAGCAAAAATTAAAGTTAGATAATGAAATAAAAACTTCACAATCAGAACAAATAAAAATACAAAGTAAAATGGTACAACAAGAGAGTGAAAGTGACGCTATTAAAAAATGGATTGAAAAACTTTCTTTAAAACTTGATGCTTTTAATATTGAAGACAGTAAATGGTTAGCACTTGATTTAAATGAAATTCAAAAGGAACTTCAGCGTGTTACAGAATGGGTAGATCAATATGAAAAAGACAAATATGCATTAAATGCACAATTTGATATTTTGAAAGCATATGAACATATGTCTATAGTAGAAACAAAACCAATTGAGTCAAAGATAACCGAGTATAATGAGATGTTGAACATTGAAATCGATAAAAAGGACCAATTTATTTCTACATTTGCGGTTTTTAAATCTCATTTACAAGAATTTAATTCAGCTTATGAAGTATTTTATAAAAAAGTAAACGAGAAGCAAGATTTGTTCATCCTTGCCGACAGTTTTCAAGGAGTTAATGCACATCGTATTAGTTTAGAAGATTATGTATTACAGTACTATTTAGATCAAGTGTTAAAGGAAGCAAATAAGCGACTATTAAAAATGTCTAACCATCGATACCAACTTGAACGTAAAACTTATGATTTTAAACGTAATCAAAAAAATGGTTTAGAAATTGTTGTTTATGATGTACATAGCAATTCCAATAGAGATATAAGCAGTTTATCTGGTGGAGAAACTTTTTTAGCAAGTTTATCCTTGGCACTAGGATTGAGTGATTATGTCAGTCAAACAGCAGGAGGCATTCAATTTGATGCTGTATTTATTGATGAAGGATTTGGTACGTTAGATAGTGAAACGTTAGATACTGCGATAGAAGCACTGTATGATTTACAAATGAGTGGGAAAATCGTAGGAATCATATCTCATGTTGAACGTTTAAAAGAACAAATTCCAGCAATATTAAATGTTCAGTCCAATGGCGCTACAAGTCAAACGCATTTTGTCGTTAAATAGTTTTCACAAACTCGTCATAAATATATGATAATTCCTATTCATTGCATCAGATATATTTGTTATATTTGACTTTGTAGGAGGGGAATTATGAAATTAAGATTAATTTTGTCATTATTTTGTATTAGTATCTTATTAATTGCTTGTAGCAACTCAAGATTAGAACCAAAACCGATGTTTGGTAATAAAGTCAGTACTTTTGAAGCAACGAATCAATCTGGGAAATCATTTACCAATAAAGATATGAAAGGTAAAGTTTGGATTGCGAACTTTATTTTCACAAATTGTGAAACAGTTTGTCCTCCGATGTCATTTAATATGAGTCGCGTGATTGACCAATTAGAAAAAGAAGGTGTAAAAGATTTTGGTGTGATAAGTTTTAGTGTTGACCCAAAACGTGATACTCCGAAAGCATTGCAAGCCTTTAAAAATAAATACAATAATAAAACAAAAAATTGGGAATTGGTCTCTCAATATGATGAAAAGTTTATTAGGCAATTTGCTGAAGATAACTTTAAAACGATTGTCGTACCGCCAACTAAAGAAAATGACCAAGCTACACATGGTACTTCATTTTATTTAATCGATCAAAATGGGGTCGTTATTAAAGATTACGCAGGAAAAGACACAGGAGATAAGAAGTTCCCTAAAGAAGAAATTGTTGAAGATGTAAAAACTTTAATTAAAGAAGGTCCATATAAGAAGTAACGAAATATTCAAAACATACATAAATTAAACCCGGTTAATCAAAAGATTAACCGGGTTTTTAAATAATAAAATTATTTATTTTTTAATAAGTCACGAATTTCAGATAATAATTGTGTATTTTCATCAACTGATTCTTCGATTTCTTCTACTGCTGGTTTCTTACGTGATAATGTGTTGATGATTTTCACCATAGCGAAAATTGCAACTGCAACGATTAAGAAGTCGATAATTGATTGAATGAAGACACCATATTTGATACCCTTATATGCCCATTCGCTTGTGAAATCAGTGTTACCAAAGATTAAAGCAATTAATGGCATAATAACATCTGCTACTAATGATGATACGATTTTACCGAAAGCTGCACCAATAACAACAGCTACTGCTAAATCTAAGACATTCCCCTTCATAGCAAACTCTTTAAATTCTTTTAATAAAGACATGTATAGTCACCTCCTGTGTTAATAGTTAAATTGTACGGGCTATAAAGAGAAAATGCAATATGTTTTTTGAAATATTTATTAAAATTAAATAAAAAATATAACAATATTTAATTATATAAGTTGCGATTTAATGAATAATTAAAGAAATTTACAAAAAATTTTCAAAACGATGTTTAATCGAAAAGATTACGGGTATAAATAGTATTGGCTTTAAAGTATCTATGAATTATGTTAAAGTAAATATTTTAAATGAATGGATACTTTTAGTTCATTTTATATGTAATATGAAAGGAGAATTATATGCAATCAAGTAAGAAAGTCACAAATGTGTTTTATTATGCATTATTGTTAGTGTTGATTACAGTTGTTCTAGGCGTTATCAATCCTACAAAATTTAGTGAGATAACTGGTGCAATTAACACTTGGATCACAACAACATTCGGTTGGTATTATGTCATCATTACTTCAATTTTTGTTTTTGCATGTCTATTTTTGATTTTAAGTCCTATAGGAAAGTTAAAGTTAGGAAGACCTAGTGATAAGCCTGAATTTAATACAATTTCATGGTTTGCGATGTTATTTTCAGCTGGTATGGGAATTGGTCTTGTCTTTTGGGGTGCAAGTGAACCGATGAGTCACTTTATGACACCACCATCTACGGATCCACATACTAATGAATCAATGAAAGAAGCTATGAGATATACTTTCTTTCACTGGGGATTTCATGCTTGGGCCATATATGGCATTGTCGCATTAAGCTTAGCTTACTTCCAATTTAGAAGAGGAGAAAAAGGTTTATTATCAAAAACTTTAAGACCATTGTTTGGTGATAAAGTTGATGGTACTTTAGGAATCATTATTGATGTACTTGCAGTATTTGCAACAGTAGTCGGTGTTGCAGTTTCATTAGGGATGGGTGCTCAGCAGATCAATGGTGGTTTACATTATTTATTTAATGTTCCGAATTCATTTAGTATTAAAGTAATCATTATTATTATTGTTACAATTTTATTCTTAGCAAGTGCTTGGAGTGGATTAAGTAAAGGGATTCAAATTTTAAGTAATGCAAATATCGCTATTGCGACATTACTTTTATTCGCTGTATTATTTATTGGACCAACTATTTTAATTTTAAATATGTTCTCAACTTCAATGGGAGATTTGTTCCAAAACTTTTTAAGTATGAGTTTTGATGCGGCCCCATTAAATCAAGAAAAGCGTACTTGGATGAATAGTTGGACAATTTATTATTGGGGTTGGTGGATGAGTTGGAGCCCGTTTGTAGGTATATTTATTGCACGTGTTTCTAAAGGAAGAACTATCCGCGAGTTCTTATTAGGTGTGCTATTAGTACCAGCATTAATTTCATTCTTATGGTTCAGTGTATTTGGTGTTACAGGTATTGAAGCATTAAAAGATTACCCATCAATTGGAAAAATGGTCGTTGAGACACAATTGTTTGCAGTATTTAAACATATGCCAATGGGTCTTGGACTTTCATTGATCGCACTTGTATTGATTTGTACATTCTTCATCACGTCAGCAGACTCTGCAACGTTTGTATTAGGAATGCAATCAACAGATGGCTCATTAGAACCATCGAATAAAATAAAAGTAATTTGGGGACTAGCACAAAGTTTAATTGCGATTGTATTATTATTTGCAGGTGGTTTACAAGCATTGCAAAGTGCGGCAATTATCGTTGCATTCCCATTTTCGTTCATCTTATTGATGATGCTATTTTCATTGTATAAAGATGGTAATGCTGAACGTATGCGTATAGGTTTAACATTAAAACCAGATAAGCGATTTAGAAAAGGCTATAAAGAACCTGTTAAAGAAAATTCAAACACAATTACAAATTCAAATCCTGTTAAATAGTTAAAGTAGATGTGCACTGAAAAAGTGCACATTTTTTTGTTTAATATATTGTAAAATTGCTAGCATAGAATTATGATACTTAAGAGGTGAAAATCATTAAAAAAATACAATATAGAAATCCATACAGTATCATTTTACTAAGTTTTCTTTTGTTCTTAATTATTGGTAGTATTTTGTTATATTTGCCTATTTCTCAAAAAAAACCAACAGATTTTATAGATTGTTTATTTATTGCTACGAGTGCTTTTACCGTAACAGGGCTAGCTTCAATAGATATCACACAAAATTTTAATTATGTCGGGCTTACTGTAATTATGTTTTTAATTCAAATGGGTGGATTAGGAATTGTGACACTTGCGATTGTTGTATTTATGATGCTTGGTAAAAAAGTAGGATTTAAAAATCGTTTTTTAGTTGCTGAGGCTCTGAATCAAGGAAGTTTTGGTGGCATTATTAAATTAGTTAAATATTTATTTTTTATCAGTATTTCAATCGAATTATTAGGTGCAATCATTCTTGCATGTGAATGGGTACCTGATCTAGGTGTTAAGAAAGGTTTATATAATAGTATATTTACAGCAGTGAGTGCATTCAATAATGCAGGATTTGCTTTACATTCAGATAACCTTATTCCTTATCAAACGAACCCAATTGTTAATTTTGTGATAACAAGTTTGATTATTTTAGGTGGTTTAGGATTTACAGTAATGATTGATGTGACTAAGAAGAAATCTTTTAAATCTTGGAAGGTTCAGACGAAAGTCATGGTTATTACGACATTTATAGTGAACGTATTGGCAACAGTTATATTATTTTTATTAGAACATAATAATTTAAAAACAATTGGACAATTTAGTACATTTGACCAGTGGCAAATGAGTTATTTTCAAGCCATTACAACGAGAACAGCTGGTTTTAATACGATAGATATTGGCAGTTTAAATAATGACTCTATATTAGTGATGATGTTATTGATGTTTATTGGCGGCGGATCAACCTCTACTGCTGGTGGTATTAAATTGACAACGATGGTAATCATTTTATTTGGTACATTAAGCTTTATACGTCAACAAGATGAAATAGTAATATTTAAGCGCGCAATTGATATCAAATATTTAATAAGAAGTTTTGCAATTGTCGTACTTAGTTTTATTATGATTTTTATAATTACATTTTTCTTAGTACTGGTTGAACCGGATAAACAATTTATTGCGCTCTTTTTTGAGGTAGTTTCAGCTTTTGGTACTGTTGGTTTAACACTTGGCATTACTACAAAGTTATCCGTCATCGGTAAGTTATTAGTTATACTTATGATGATGATCGGGAAAATTGGTGTCTTAACAATTGTCTTAACATTCTCTAGACCTAGAAAACAGTTGTATTATCACCCTAAAGAAGATATTTTAGTCGGTTAAAGATCACAGAGATGTGATCTTTTTTGTTATAAGTAAAACTTATAGATAACGATTGATTATTATGAATGTGCTAAGGCTACAAGTTCAAAGCGTTTTCATGTAAAATGGTTTTGTAAAGAAAATTCATGGGGGGAACAAAATGAATTCAAATTTAAAAGACGTATCAAAAAAGCAATTTGAGCTAAATGGTAAATCTTATACATTTTATAGCTTAAAGTCATTAGAAGAATTAGGTTTAGGGGAAATTAGTAAATTACCATATTCTATTCGTGTGTTATTAGAATCTGTTTTACGTCAATACGATGGACGTGTGATTAATGAAGAGCACATTAAACATTTAGTAAAATGGGGTAAACAAAACGATCCGAACGCAGAAGTGCCATTTAAACCATCTCGCGTTATTTTACAAGATTTTACTGGTGTACCTGCTGTAGTAGATTTAGCATCTTTACGTAAAGCAATGGATGACGTTGGTGGAGATGTGACAAAAATCAATCCAGAAGTACCAGTAGACTTAGTTATTGACCACTCAGTACAAGTTGATGTTTATGGGCAAACATCTGCCTTACAAAAAAATATGGAATTAGAATTTGAACGTAACCAAGAACGTTATCAATTTTTAAACTGGGCAACGAAAGCATTTGATAATTATCGTGCAGTACCACCAGCGACTGGTATTGTTCACCAAGTTAACTTAGAATATTTAGCAAATGTTGTACATGTTCGTGACATTGATGGAGAACAAGTTGCATTCCCAGATACTTTAGTAGGTACAGACTCACATACAACAATGATTAATGGTATTGGTGTATTAGGATGGGGTGTTGGTGGTATAGAAGCTGAAGCTGGCATGCTTGGACAACCTTCATATTTCCCTGTACCTGAAGTAATCGGTGTGAAATTAACAAATGAATTGCCAGAAGGAACTACAGCGACAGACTTAGCTCTACGTGTGACACAAGTTTTACGTCAAAAAGGTGTTGTAGGTAAGTTTGTAGAATTCTTCGGTCCAGGTGTAGAGAAGTTACCTTTAGCTGACCGTGCTACAATTGCGAATATGGCGCCTGAATATGGTGCGACTTGTGGTTTCTTCCCAGTAGATGAAGAATCTTTAAATTATTTAACTTTAACTGGTCGCGACCAAGAACACGTACAAGTTGTAAAAGCTTATTTAGAAAACAACGATATGTTCTTTACTGCTGATAAAGAAGAGCCTGTCTACACGGATGTTGTTGAATTAGATTTATCTACAGTTGAAGCATCATTATCTGGTCCGAAACGTCCTCAAGATTTAATTAAATTAAGTGATATGCAATCTGAATTTGTTAAATCTGTAACAGCACCAGCGGGTAACCAAGGCCATGGATTTAAGAAAGACGAATTTGACAAAAAATCAATCGTTAACTTTAAAGATGGTAAACAAGTTGAAATGAAAACAGGTGATATCGCAATTGCTGCGATTACATCATGTACAAATACGTCTAACCCTTATGTAATGTTAGGTGCAGGTTTAGTGGCTAAAAAAGCAGTAGAAAAAGGACTTGTTGTACCAGCATTTGTTAAAACATCATTGGCTCCTGGTTCAAAAGTAGTTACAGGTTACTTAGAAGCATCAGGTTTACAAAAATATTTAGATCAATTAGGATTTGATACTGTAGGTTATGGATGTACAACATGTATCGGTAACTCTGGTCCATTATTACCTGAAATCGAAGAAGCCATTATAAAAGAAGATTTATTAGTGACTTCAGTATTATCTGGTAACCGTAACTTTGAAGGTCGTATTCACCCACTTGTGAAAGCGAACTATTTAGCATCACCACAATTGGTTGTTGCTTATGCATTAGCAGGTACAGTAAATATTGATTTACAAAACGATCCAATTGGCCGCAGTACGGATGGCACAGATGTGTATTTAAAAGACATTTGGCCAACAATTGATGAAGTAAAAGATGTAGTACAATCTGTAGTAACACCTGAATTATTCCGTAAAGAATATGATGCAGTATTTGAATCAAATGCATTATGGAATAAAATTGAATCAACGGATCAACCATTATATGACTTTGATCCAAAATCTACATACATTCAAAACCCAACATTCTTCCAAGGTTTATCTGCTGAACCAGGCATTATAGAGCCGTTAAAAGATTTAGCAGTAATGGGTAAATTCGGAGACTCTGTAACAACAGACCATATTTCTCCAGCGGGTGCAATTGGTAAAGATACGCCTGCAGGTAAATATTTACAAGAACATGGTGTTGCAATTAGAGACTTTAACTCTTATGGTTCACGTCGTGGTAACCATGAAGTCATGATGCGAGGTACATTTGCAAATATTCGTATCAAAAACCAAATTGCGCCTGGTACTGAAGGTGGATTCACTACTTACTGGCCAACTGGTGAAATTATGCCAATTTATGATGCATGTATGAAATACCAAGCAGATGGCAAAGGTTTAGTTGTATTAGCTGGAAATGACTACGGTATGGGATCAAGTCGTGACTGGGCAGCTAAAGGAACAAATCTATTAGGTGTGAAAACAGTGATTGCACAAAGTTATGAACGTATTCACCGTTCAAACTTAGTGATGATGGGTGTATTACCATTACAATTCCAAAAAGGTGAATCAGCTGACAAATTAGGCCTTGATGGTTCTGAAACATTCTCAGTAGAAGTAACTGAACTTGTTAAACCACGTGATTTAGTAAAAGTGACTGCGACTAAAACAGATGGTTCAGTGGTTGAATTTGAAGCGATTGCACGATTTGACTCTGAAGTTGAATTAGATTACTATCGACACGGTGGTATTTTACAAATGGTATTACGTAATAAATTAGCGCAATAAATGTTAGATATTATCACATAATAATAGCCTAATCTTATTAGAGAGTGAGACTTTGATGTCTCACTCTCATTATTTTTGGTACAATAGAATTATCAATCATCAGAGGTGCTTTATGTATATAACTGAAAAAGAAATAGAAATTCGTTATGCGGAAACAGATAAAATGGGTGTTGTTTATCATGCTAATTATTTGATTTGGTTTGAAGTAGCAAGAACAGACTTTATTGAAAAAGCAGGGTTTAACTATGATGACATGGAGCAAAAAGGATTAATTTCACCTGTTATGGATGTTTCTGTACAATATAAAAAGTCCGTTACATACCCTGAAAAAGTGACCATTAGAACATGGATCGATACGTATACGAAACTAAAAACGATTTATGCATATGAAGTTGTAACAGAATTAGGTGAAATCAGTGCAACAGGTAAAACAACACATATTGTTATTCAACAAGGTAGTGATCGACCAGTGAGATTGGATCGCATATATCCGGAATGGCATGAAAAGTATTTAACTTTATCAAAAAAAGAAGATTAAAAAAGAGCGAATCGTCGCTCTTTATTTTTTCGATTTTGAGAATTGAATTTTCGGCTCAGTGCCATTAATGATGCGTTGAATATTCGATCGATGTCTCACGATGATTAATGTCATTATAACGAAAGCCATCACCATGAACACCTTATCATCAAAAAATAATGATCCAATAAAATTGACAATACTTGAAATCATACTTGTTAAAGAAACCATTCTTGTTAAAAATAATAAACTAAAAAATACAATTGCCAAAATACCAAATAATATTGGATTTGCGCCTAATACAACGCCCGCACTTGTCGCGACGGCTTTGCCACCTTTAAATTTCAAATAAATTGGAAACACATGACCAATAATAGATGCGATTCCAATAAAGATACCGTTAATATCACTATGGAACCAAATAGGGAACAACACGACGATAAACCCTTTAAAAACATCAAAAATGGTTACTATGATTCCTGCATTTTTGCCAAGAACACGAAAGGTATTCGTTGCTCCTAAATTACCACTTCCAAATTGTCTAATATCCTTATTATAAAATAATTTTCCTATGATTAACCCGGTAGGTATACTGCCGATTAAATATGCTAGCGTTAGCATGATAATGATAGATGTCATTGTCTTCTCCTTTAATAGCTGGTACTAATAGTTTACTATAAATCTACAACGTTAGTATATATTTTTATATCGATTTTGAAAAGTTATGCATGTGATTATTTGATTCGATTTCCGAAAATACTTGCAATTTTTAAAGAATTATATAAAAATAATGAGTGAATGTGAAAAAATAGAACGTATGTTTGTGGGGGGTTATGTTTTGCCGAATCAAAATCAATATAATGATGATTCAATCCAAGTTTTAGAAGGATTGGAAGCCGTAAGAAAACGTCCAGGTATGTATATCGGTTCGACGGATGTAAGAGGCTTACATCATTTAGTTTATGAAATTTTAGATAATTCAATTGATGAAGTATTAAATGGTCACGGTTCAGAAATTGATGTGACGTTAAATAAAGATGGTAGTGTGACGATTAAAGATAATGGACGTGGTATGCCAACAGGTTTACATAAAACTGGAAAGCCAACACCAGAAGTAATATTTACTGTTTTACATGCTGGTGGCAAATTTGGCCAAGGTGGTTACAAAACATCAGGTGGTTTGCATGGTGTTGGTGCTTCTGTTGTTAATGCATTAAGTGAATGGTTAGAAGTAGTCATTCATAATAATGGAAAAATCTTTAAACAACGATTTGAAAATGGTGGTGTTCCAGTAACGACGTTAGAAGAAATTGGAACTAGTAAAAAAACAGGAACTCAAGTCACTTTTAAACCAGATGCATCGATCTTTAAGCAAACAACACATTTTAATTATGATACTTTAAGTGAACGTTTAAGAGAATCTGCATTTTTATTAAAATCACTAAAAATCAATATGACTGATTTAAGGGTGGAGCCAAATTTAAATGATGTTTTTCATTTTGAAGAAGGGCTTAAAGATTTTGTAACATTTATTAACGAAGCTAAAGATACATTACATGATGTGGCGACTTTTGCAGGAAGTCATCATGACATTGAAGTGGATGTTGCATTTCAATTTAATGATCAATATTCAGAAACCATTTTATCGTTTGTAAATAATGTGCGAACGAAAGACGGTGGTACTCATGAAGTCGGTTTAAAAACAGCTTTTACACGTGTATTCAATGAATATGCACGAAAAACTGGTGAATTAAAAGCAAAAGATAAAAATCTAGACGGTTCAGATATTAGAGAAGGTATGACAGCTGTTATTTCTGTGAAAATTCCTGAACACTTATTGCAATTTGAAGGCCAAACAAAGTCTAAATTAGGAACAAGTGAAGCGAGAAGTGCTGTAGATACAGTAATGAGCGAGCAATTACCATTTTTCTTTGAAGAGAATGGTGTAATCAGTCAATCACTTGTAAAAAAAGCCGTTAAAGCATCGCAAGCGCGTGAAGCAGCACGTAAAGCGCGTGAAGAAGCGAGAAATGGTAAAAAAAATAAACGAAAAGAAACGATACTTTCTGGGAAGTTAACGCCCGCACAAAGTAAGAATACTGAAAAAAATGAGCTTTATCTCGTCGAAGGTGATTCAGCTGGTGGTTCTGCAAAACTTGGTCGTGACCGAAAATTCCAAGCAATCTTACCGTTACGTGGTAAAGTCATCAATACTGAAAAAGCAAAGCTAGAAGACATTTTTAAAAATGAAGAAATAAATACAATCATCCATACGATTGGTGCTGGTGTTGGTAATGACTTTAATTTGAAAGATGCAAATTATAATAGAGTCATTATCATGACCGATGCGGATACAGATGGTGCGCATATTCAAGTATTATTGCTAACATTCTTCTTTAAGTATATGCGTCCACTTATGGAAGCGGGACGCGTTTATATTGCATTACCGCCTTTATATAAAGTTTCAAAAGGTAAAGGTAAAAAAGAAATCGTAGAATATGCATGGACAGATGAAGAATTAAAATCAGTACAACAAAAAGTTGGTAAAGGCTTTACGTTACAACGTTATAAAGGTTTAGGGGAAATGAATGCAGACCAGTTGTGGGATACAACAATGAATCCTGAGACGAGAACTTTAATTCAAGTCAAAATTGATGATGAATTAAGAAGTGCAAAGCGCGTTTCAACGTTAATGGGTGATAAAGTTGAACCAAGACGTGATTGGATTGAAAGACATGTATCATTTGGTATGCATGAAGATGTAAGTATTTTAGAAAATGAAGATATAGAAGTGTTAGATGAATCTGAAGTAGAAACAGAACTTGTACAAGCTGCTTTTGACTTCGATTTAGAAGGAGGCAAATAATGGCTGAATCAATTCAAATTATGCCTTTAGAAGATGTGATTGGAGACCGTTTTGGTCGATATAGTAAATACATTATTCAAGATCGTGCTTTACCAGATGTAAGAGATGGGTTAAAGCCTGTTCAACGTCGTATTTTGTTTGCAATGTATCAAGACGGTAATACTTTCGATAAGAACTTTAGGAAATCTGCAAAAACAGTCGGTAATGTTATTGGTAATTACCATCCGCATGGTGACACGAGCGTTTATGACGCCATGGTTCGTATGAGTCAAAACTGGAAATTACGTCATGTATTAGTCGAAATGCATGGTAATAACGGTAGTATTGATAATGACCCACCAGCTGCAATGCGTTATACAGAGGCTAAATTATCTCAGCTTGCAGGTTTGTTATTACAAGACATTAATAAAGATACTGTAGATTTTGTTCAAAACTTTGATGACACTGCGATGGAACCAATGGTATTACCTGCAAAATATCCGAACCTATTAGTCAACGGTTCAACTGGTATTTCAGCAGGTTATGCTACTGATATACCACCACATAATTTAGAAGAAGTGATTTTAGCAACATTAAAATTAATTGACCATCCTAATACAACAGTTGAATCATTAATGGAATTAATGCCTGGACCTGATTTCCCTACAGGTGGTATCATCATGGGTAAAAAGGGCATTAAAGATGCTTATGAAACAGGAAAAGGTAAAGCGATTGTTCGAGGTAAAGTTAACGTTGAACAAAAGCGAAGCGGTCGTGAAGAAATCATCATTACTGAAATACCTTATGAAGTCAATAAAGGGAATTTAGTAAAACGCATCGATGAATTGCGTGCAGATAAAAAAGTAGAAGGCATTTTAGAAGTGCGTGATGAAACGGACAGAGATGGATTACGTATTGCAATTGAATTGAAAAAGGATGCCAATAGTGAAGGTATTTTAAATTACCTTTATAAAAATACGGACTTACAAGTCACTTATAACTTTAATATGGTAGCGATTTCAGAAAGACGTCCTAAATTATTAGGCATTAAACCGATGTTACTTGCCTACATTGAACACCAAAAAGAAGTGATTGAACGTCGTAGTAAATTTGAGCTAGACCAAGCTAAAAAGCGTATGCATATTGTGGAAGGTTTAATTAAAGCATTATCTATTTTAGATGAAGTAATAGAAACCATTAGAGCATCTGAAAATAAAAGCGATGCAAAAAATAACTTAGTGAACCGCTTTGATTTTACTGAAACACAAGCAGAAGCCATTGTGATGTTACAATTGTATCGATTAACGAATACAGATATTGTGCAATTACAAAACGAACATGATGAGCTAGAACAAACATTAATCAAGTTAAATGATATTTTAAACAATGAAGCATCTTTACTAAAAGTGATTAAATCGGAGCTTAAATCAGTTTTAAAAACATATAAAGAACCAAGATTAAGTGTGATTCAAGATGAAATAGAGGAAATTAAAATTTCTAAAGAAATCTTAATTCCTTCAGAAGAAACAATTGTTTCAATAACACGTGATGGCTATATTAAACGAACTTCTACGAGAAGTTTTGCTGCAAGTGGTTTAGAAGAAGTCGGTGTTAAAGATGGCGATTACTTATTAAGTCATATCAATAGTAATTTACAAGATGTGGTCTTAGTCTTTACTTCTAAAGGTCACTATTTGTATATTCCTGTACATCAATTACCGGATATCAAATGGAAAGATTTAGGTAAACATTTATCTCAAATTGTACCACTTGAACAAGATGAATGTGTAGTAAATATCATCAATGTAAAAGACTTTAATCAACCAATCAATATCTTAACAGCTACGAAATTAGGTATGATTAAAAAGTCTAAATTAACTGATTTTAATGTGACACGTTATTCAAAACCGATAGTCGGTATGAAATTAAAAGGTGATGATGAGCTGATTCAAGCAATGCTTGTAACAGGAGATGAACAAATTCTAGTTGTAAGCAATAAGGGAATGGCACTTCACTATAGTTTAGAAGAGATTTCTGAAACAGGTGTGAAGGCAGCAGGTGTGAAATCAATCGCTTTAAAACCAGGTGAAACAGTTGTTAGTACGGATTTAGTATATCCAGACAGCCATTTAATGATTGTTACTCAACGTGGTGCGATGAAAAAGATGAGCATCGATTTATTTGAATTAGGAAAACGTAGTAATAGAGGTGTAACTGTCCTTAAAGAATTAAAAGCGAATCCTCATGAAATCGTTGGTGCAAGAGTAATTAACCAACCTATGAAATACATTATTGCAAGTAATGATGATAAATTCGAAGGTAACACAGGCGATATTCGTATTTCAGATCGTTATACAAATGGTAGCTTTGTTGTCGATGAAAAATCATTTGGTAAAATTAATCAATTTGTTTTACTAAATATTCAATAAATGACACTATTGTTTATTACAAGATAATACAAGTGAATAAAAAATACGCATAAATGTATATTTTTTAAAAATATATGCATTTTGTAACCTCTTAATATGATAAAATAATGAAGTTGTTATTTTTTATATTAGGAGGTTTTTTATATTGCAAAACGTAAATTTTGATGCAATGATTCCAGATTGGTTTAAAAGTATTGTTGCAACTGGAAATGATTTAATATGGACGCAATTCTTAATTGGTTTATTATTATTAGCAGGTGTTTTCTTTAGTTTAAGTTCAAAATTTATCCAATTTAGAATGTTAAAAGAAATGTTTAGAGTGATTGGTGAAAAGCCTGAAACGCTTGAAGATGGCAAAAAAGGGATTTCATCAATGCAAGCTTTTATGATTTCAGCTGCATCTCGTGTTGGAACAGGTAATATTGCAGGGGTTGCAACTGCGATTGTTTTAGGAGGTCCTGGTGCAGTATTTTGGATGTGGGTGATTGCATTCTTTGGTGCAGCAAGTGCATTCTTTGAAGCAACTTTAGCACAAGTATATAAAGTGAAAGATGATGAAGGTGGTTTCCGTGGAGGACCAGCTTATTATATGGAACTTGGTTTAGGTCAAAAGTGGTTGGGTGCAACGTTTGCGATTTTAATTACGATTACATTTGCATTTGTATTTAACACAGTACAATCAAATACAATTGCTGAAAGTTTTAATACGCAATTTAATATTGACCCAATTTGGACAGGTGTATTTTTAGCAGTCATTACTGCACTTGTTATTTTTGGTGGTGTAAGAAGTATCGCAACAGTATCTAGTGCGATTGTTCCAGTAATGGCGATTTTCTATATTTTAATTGTTATTTTTGTATTAGTTACACATGCAGCAAGTATTATTCCAATGATCATTGCTATCTTTAAAGGTGCATTTGGTTTTGGACAAGCAGTTGCAGGTGGTTTAGGATTTACTGTAATGCAAGGGATTAAACGTGGTTTATTCTCAAACGAAGCAGGGATGGGTTCAGCGCCAAATGCAGCAGCAACAGCATCTGTTTCGCACCCTGTTAAACAAGGCTTAATTCAAGCTTTAGGTGTATTTTTCGATACGATGATCGTTTGTACAGCGACTGCGATTATGATTTTATTATATTCAGGTCTAGAATTTGGTGAAAAAGCGCCTCAAGGTGTAGCTGTAACACAATCTGCCTTAACAGCACATGTTGGTTCGTTTGGTGGCTTATTCTTAACTTTTGCGGTATTTATGTTTGCTTATTCTTCTGTAATTGGTAACTATTATTATGGTCAATCAAATGTGGAATACTTAACTAAAAATAAATTTGTGATGATCTTTTTCCGAGTAATTGTTGTATTAATGGTATTTTTAGGCGCGGTTGTAAAAGTAGAAACAGTTTGGGCAACTGCGGATCTATTCATGGGATTAATGGCGATTTTAAATATTACGGCGATTATTGGATTAGCACATGTTGTGTTTGAAGTTGCAAATGACTATATTGCGCAACGTAAAAAAGGTTTAAATCCAGTATTTAAAACTAATCAAGTTAAAGCGGATTTATCGAGTGTTGAAACTTGGGGTGAAAATCCATATCACTTACCAAATCAACCAGATACACCATATCATAAATAATAATTATTAAAATGATTATTAAAATGATTATTATATGAAAAAGTGCTTTGGGACGATATTGTCCCAAAGCACTTTTTTATTTAAATATACTATTAAAGAAGTTCACAATTGCATCAAAAATTGATTGGAAGAAACTCATGATTTTATCCCATAATCCTTGATCTTGTAATGAATCTTTAATGTTTTTACCAATTTCTTTTGCTTTTTCACTTGCTTGTTTAAAACCATCAGAATTTTTAATATCGTTTACATAATTTTTAGCTGAATCAATAAATTGTTTTGCGTTTTCACCTTTAAAAATGCCTTGTTGTTGTGCGTTATTAATAAAGTTAACAATTAAATTGATTTGATTGTTGTTTAAAACATCCTTTAATCCATTTTCTTCAATTTTTTGATTGACGATGTTTGTAATTTGATTAACTGTTAAGTTACCACCTTGTTTCGCAACTTCAGCTTTTGCTTCAGCAACTGCTTTATTTAATTGTTCTGAGCTGAAACCTTCTTTATTTTGGTTTTCTTGTGTGATATTTGAGATTGAACTTAATTCTTCTTGTGCAGCTTGTGTTTGACCTTGGTTGATTGGTTCGCCTTGAGCTTCAAATGCTTTATAAACACCTGCTAAAGCACTTTCTCCTGTTACGTCTTCTGCTGCTGCAATTTTAACTTCTGCATCTGTTACACCAGCTGTTAATAATGCGTTTTTGTATGTATCTTCTGTAATTTTAGTAATTTTACCTTTTGATTGATCAATATTTAATGTTAAACCAGCGCCTTTTGACAATTTTTTAATTCGAATACTTGATTTTAATACGTCGTCACTTGATTGTAAGTTTAAGTATTTTGTTAAATCTTGTGCATGAACGTAAGTTACTTTATCGCTGTCTTGTGTTCCTAATAATTGTTTTGTAGTACTTTGCATATTTTGATTACTTTCTAATGCAGCGCCGTATACCGTAACAGCTTCACTCCATGCTTCTTCAGTTACAGCATATGTAGGTTTTGAAAAAGCTGATAAAGTAATTGTAAAAATAGCGAACAAAGTAAAAAGTTTTAAGATTTTTTTCATTTGATCATCTCCGTGATTAAATTTAGACAATTAGATTGTATATCTATATCAGTCTGTTATTATAGTAACATGAATATTAGGAAATCACATAGGTCTTTGGGAGGAGGTTTATATGAGTACTTATGAAGTCGTCAAAACTTTAAATAATAATGTTGTTGTGGCGAAAGATGACATTGAAGAAGTGATTCTTATTGGAAAAGGGATTGGTTTCAATAAGAAATCAGGTTCACTGATCACAGAAGCCGATCAAAACAAAGTCGAAAAAATTTATGAATTAAAGGGTTATCATGAACAAGAACGCTACAAAACGCTCGTTCATATTGCAGATGATAATACATTGAAAGTAATATTAGAAGTCGTTAATGAAATTGATAAAAGTACACGCGGTGCCATTAATGATGACATTTTATTATCGTTAACGGACCATATCATATTTGCAATGAAACGATTAAAAGATGGCATTCAAATTGCGAATCCTTTTCTTCAGGAAACGAAGGCTTTATATCCGAGAGAATTCGAGATTGCTGAATTTGTAGTAGCACTATTAAATGAAAAATTAGGTGTTACATTCCCTTATCAAGAAGTTGGTTTTATTGCATTACATATTCATTCGTCAATTAATAATCATACGCTACATGACATGAGTTTAATGACAGAAGTGGTTACACGTGCTGTACATATCATTGAACATGATTTAAAGGTACAAATTGATAAAGAGTCTTTAATGTATACCCGATTTGTTCGACATATTAGCTTTGCAGTACAGCGTGTGATGAATGATGATCGTGTGCCAGATCAAACGAATTTAGATAAATTGTTAAAGATTCAATATCCATTATGTTATTCAAGTGCAGTGAAAATTGTAAAAATGATGCAAACACATTTGAAAAAACCAGTGTACGAATCTGAATTGGTCTATTTAACGATGCATATTCAGCATTTTAACACACAAACCAATGATAAGTAATACAAGTACATTTAAAATGAATTTATTTCGGAAAAATGTGTTGCGTTCGTCTTAGTTTGTTGATATAATCACAATATAAATTTAATAACAACACAATACGTGTTACTGATAACGCAGGCATGAGTATTGATTATATCCATAAGGGATAAGTCTATACTCATGTCTTTTTGTGTTGTAACTATCAAGGAGGAAGTTTTATGTTCAAGTCTTTATTCGGTCAATTGCAACGTATTGGTAAAGCATTAATGTTACCGGTTGCACTTTTACCAGCTGCAGGGATTTTACTTGCATTTGGTAATGCGATGCACAATGATCAATTAGTGCAATTTGCACCTTGGTTAAAAGCAGATTTCTTTGTAATGTTATCTGGTATTATGGAGCAAGCAGGACAGGTTATTTTTGATAACTTACCATTGTTATTCGCCATTGGTACTGCTTTAGGTTTAGCTGGAGGAGATGGTGTTGCCGGACTTGCAGCATTGGTTGGATTCTTAATTATGAATGCAACTATGGGCAAATTCTTAGGCATTACTATTGATGATATTTTCAGTTATGCTGAAGGTGCAAAAACGTTAGGTCAATCTGCAAAAGATCCTGGTCATGCGTTAGTTTTAGGTATTCCTACACTTCAAACAGGGGTGTTTGGTGGTATCATCATGGGTGCAGTTGCAGCATGGTGTTACAATAAGTTTTATAACATCCAAATGCCAGCATTCTTAGGGTTCTTCGCTGGTAAACGATTTGTACCAATCATTACTTCAGTAATGGCGATTATAGTCGGTGCAATCATGGCATTAGTATGGCCATCAATTCAAGGTGGTTTAAATGGTTTATCTTCATTCTTATTAGATAAAAACGTTGTATTAACGACATTTATTTTCGGTATTATTGAACGTTCTTTAATTCCATTTGGATTACACCATATATTCTATGCACCATTCTGGTTCGAGTTTGGTCAATATACTGACCATGCAGGTAACTTAATTCGTGGTGACCAAAAAATTTGGATGGCTCAAATGAAAGATGGCGTTCCATTTACAGCAGGTATGTTTACAACTGGTAAATACCCATTCATGATGTTTGGTTTACCAGCAGCAGCATTTGCGATTTATCGTCAAGCAAAACCAGAACGTAAAAAAGTTGTTGGTGGTTTAATGCTTTCTGCAGCATTAACATCATTCTTAACAGGTATTACAGAACCATTAGAATTCTCATTCTTATTCGTAGCACCAATTCTTTATGGTATTCACGTATTATTAGCAGGTACTTCATTCTTAGTAATGCATTTATTACATGTTAAAATCGGTATGACATTCTCTGGTGGATTTATCGATTATACATTATTCGGTTTATTAAACTGGGATCGTACAAACGCATTATTAGTAATTCCAGTAGGTTTAGTTTATGCAGTTGTTTATTATTTCTTATTCACATTTGCAATTAAGAAATTCAACTTAAAAACACCAGGTCGTGAAGATGAAGAAGCTGAATCAAGAAATTCAGAAGTAGCTGAATTACCATTCCACGTATTAGATGCTATGGGTGGTAAAGAAAACATTAAACATTTAGATGCTTGTATTACGCGTCTTCGTGTTGAAGTACGTGACAAATCTAAAGTAAATGTTCCGGAATTAAAAGCTTTAGGCGCAGCAGGTGTCCTTGAAGTTGGTAACAATATGCAAGCTATCTTTGGTCCAAAATCTGACCAAATCAAACATGATATGGCACGTATTATTTCTGGTGAAATTACGAAACCGTCTGAAACAACAGTAACTGAAAAAGGCGACACTGCAGGTGTTGCATCAATAGACTCAAAAGATCAAGTATTAAATGCATCAACAATTTATGCACCAATCACTGGTGAAGTAGTTGATTTAACAAAAGTTCCTGATCAAGTATTTAGTGAAAAATTAATGGGTGACGGTGTTGCGATTATTCCAAGTATCGGTCAAGTTGTCGCACCATTTGATGGTGTCGTTAAAATGGACTTCCCTACAAAACATGCACTTGGTTTAGAAAATGAACAAGGTTTAGAAATCTTAATTCACTTTGGTTTAGAAACAGTGGCGTTAAATGGTGAAGGATTTACTTTACACGTTAAACCAGGTGATACTATTAAAAAAGGTGACGTTTTAATGGATGTTGATTTAGATTATATCCGTAAAAATGCTAAGAGCGATATTACGCCGATTATCTTTACAAATTTAAATGGTCAATCTATTGCTAATGTTCATTATGGACAAATCAAACAAGCTGAAACTTTATTAACGGTTCAATAATTTAAAATCTGTTAAATGACGAGACTAAAGTCTCGTCATTTTTTTGTCTTGCTTTATTATTATTTGCCACTCGTGTATGATAGTAGTTATCAAAAGGCACGTTGTTACAACTGAATAGGAGGCTTTATGAAGGAAAATCGATTTATATCATTTTGGGGTGGGAAGAATATAATTTTCTCACTGATTAGTTTATTGTTATTAGGATTAGTAATTTGGATATTTAGTAAAGTATCATTTATTTTTGATCCAATTCTAATAATCATACATACGATTATTGGACCTGTTGTAGTCGCATTTATTTTGTACTATTTACTCAATCCTTTAGTCAATATTATGGAAAAATATCGTATTAAGCGATTATGGGGTATCGTTATTTTATTTTTAGTTATTGTATCTATCTTGAGTATATTAGTGACGTTATTAGTGCCAATCATTCAAGAACAGTTAACTAGTTTTACGAGAAACTTACCTGAATATTTGAAGTATTTATTACATCGTTTTAATGAGCTTGCAAACAATAAGTTGTTTCAACCCTATATTAGTCATATTCAAGATTGGGTGAATAAGAATTTAAGTGATTTCCCAAATAAAGTTTCTAATTATATTGGTGATGTACCAACGAAATTTAAATCTATATTTGATGCGTTAGCAAGCATTGCTGTTGTAATTATCACATTCCCGTTTGTATTGTTTTTCTTATTAAAGGATGGTGCAAAATTCAAACGTTACATCATTAAATTAACGCCTCCAAAGTATCGTGATGATTTTCATGAAATTTTAGATAAAATGAACTTACAAGTAGGTTCTTATATTCAAGGACAATTAATTGTTTCGATATGTATCGGGATTTTACTTTATATCGGTTATTTAATTATTGGTTTACAATACGCATTAATTTTAGCGTGTATTGCGGCTGTTACAAGCGTGGTGCCTTATTTAGGACCTATGATTGCAATCAGTCCAGCAGTGATACTTGCATTGGTTGAATCACCATTTATGCTATTGAAACTTGCTATAGTATGGATCAGTGTTCAGTTTTTAGAAGGCCATTTTATTTCACCAAACATTATGGGAAAAACGATGCAAATACATCCTTTGACAATTATTTTTGTATTACTTTGTGCCGGTAATCTCTTTGGTATTTTAGGTGTCATTGTGGCCATACCAAGTTATGCTATTTTAAAAGTTTTCGTCCAATACTTCTTTACGAAGTTTAAAGCAAGATACAATCGATATTATGCTGAAGATAAAGGTACTTATGAATGAAGGTGATACATGATGACATTTATTAAGAAATATAAAGGAATTTTGAAATTTATTTTTGCATGTGGTTTGTTTATTTTTGTGATTTTTCAATTAAAAAATGAATTGACGCAAATTGACTTGAATAAGACAAGAATATTATTTAAAACGATCCCAACTTTGGATTTAACAATGTTAATGATTCTTGGGATATATGCTGTTTTTATTTTGACATTATATGATGTCATATTAATCAAACAACTTAAAATCAATATGCCAGTAATTAAGGTATTAAAAATCAGTTATATCATCAATGCTTTGAATGCTGTAATTGGATTTGGTGGTTTAATTGGTGCTGGTTTAAGACATGTTGTTTATCGTGAACATTATAATCATGAGAAAACATTAATAAAAGGTATCTCATTATTATTATTATCGATGATTTCTGGAATGAGCTTGTTAGCCATTGGTATGGTAATAGGTATCTTTCCTAATACACATGCATTTGACCAATTTAATTGGTATAAATGGGCATTAATAATTATATGTTTATTCTTACCATTCTTTATTATCTTTTCAATTGTTAAACCCGTAGGGAATGATAAATTACTTGGAATTAAATTTACATTAATTTCATCATTAGAATGGCTAGTAGCAAGTGGATTATTTTATCTTATTTTTAAAACAATGGGCATTCATATTGAATATGGATTACTCATCAGCATTTTTGTTATTTCTGCATTAGCTGGGTTAATCTCATTAGTACCAGGTGGTTTTGGGGCATTTGATTTAATGTTTTTATTAGGGCTTAAAACACATGGTATT
Organism: Macrococcus sp. DPC7161; assembly: GCF_004117835.1. GTDB lineage: Bacteria > Bacillota > Bacilli > Staphylococcales > Staphylococcaceae > SDSC01. The sequence continues at coordinate 458,013 of NZ_SDSC01000001.1, forward strand.
GCAGAAGAAAAAGTATTATTGGCGCTTGTATTATACAGAATTGTCTATTACTTTATCCCATTTTTATTATCTCTAGTTTTAAGTACTTTTGTATTCAATGATTACAAAGCACAACTAGAAGATAATAAATATGTTGCACCTGCACTTGAAACGCATTCATTATTTTTAAGCGTACTCAAAGATATCTTAGTAAGAATACCGCAAATTGCATTAGGTATATTAGTGTTTATTACTGGTATTTTCTTTTTAATGGGGAATATTAATATCATTTATGATGCCATTTATGATGTAGATCATACAACTTATTTAGTATTAACGGCACTTCATTCAGCAGCTTCACTAATATTGATTGTTTGTTCAATCGGTGTGATGTACGATACGATGCGTGCACATATTATGAGTATAATCAGTACTGTTATTTTATTGATAACAACGTATTTAACATTTGGTTCCATCTTCTTTTATGCATGGCTTGTTATTTTGTTAATATTGCTCTATTTAGGAAATCGTAATGTTAAACATATTAAAAGAGCCATTACACCAAAACGTGCATTATTTACTTTAGGTATTGGATTGATAGCGATATTTATTAATGCAAGTGTCAATAAATTTGAAATGGACACGATTATTACACAAGATAATATTGATTTCGACAGTCAAATGTTAAGACATTTATTTTTTGTGATGTTATTGAGTTTTGCGTTGTTAAGTGTTTTGATTACAATAATATTTAGAAAGAAATTTAAAAATACATTGCACATGCCACTAACTGAAGAAGAAAGATTAAATATTTTAAATACATATGGTGGTAACTATGTGAGTCATTTGGCATTTACAAATGATAAATTATTTTTTACAAATGAAGCTAAAGATGCATTTATGATGTTTCAATATCATTCGGATTCAATTGTAGTATTAGGAGATCCATTAGGGAATCCCAAATCAATAGATGCTTTATTACAAAATTTCTACGATCAAACAGAATATTTCGGGTATGATGTTATTTTCTATCAAGTGCAACCAACTTATTTACCGAAATATCATGATTACGGTAATATTTTCTTCAAATTAGGTGAAGAAGCAGTTATTCCTTTAAGCGACTTTACAATTGCAGGAAAGAAAAAACGAGCATTTAGAGCTACAGTCAATAAATTTGAAAATGAAGGATACCGATATGAAGTTGTTTCTCCACCATTTAGCGAAGCATTTTTAACTGAACTTAAATTAATTTCAGATGAATGGTTAGATGGCAGAAATGAAATGAACTTCTCTGTAGGGAAGTTTGATGTGGATTACTTAAATAAAGCGGATATTGGGGTTATTCGAAATGATGAAGAAATCATTGGATTTGTAACGATGATGCCGACGTATATGGATGATACAATCTCTGTAGATTTAATCCGTTGGAAAGAAACTGGTTTACAGATGATGGATGGATTGTATTTAATGACGATGTTACATTTAAAAGAACGTTATGCTTATTTCAATATGGGTATGGCGCCTTTATCTAATGTAGGTAGACATCAGCATGCATTTTATAGAGAAAAATTTGCAGGAAAAATATTTGATTCGATTTCTCATTTATATAGCTTCAAAGGATTGAGAAATTATAAAGAGAAATTTAATCCAAACTTTGAATCTAGATATTTGGTTTATAAAAGACACAGCTCATTGATTTCATCAATATTAAAAGCAAGTATGATTATTAATAAAAATAAAAAATAATAAATAGAAGCACCCAAAAAGATGTAAAAAATGCGTCAGTTTGGGTGCTTATTTTATACTTATTTAAAGTTTGCTTTTATAATTTGATCGATCAATTTGTTCTTGTTGATAGCGTTCAGGATTTTTTTTGTAAAAATCTTGATGATAGTCTTCAGCTAGATAGAAAGGAGTTTCATCATAAATATTTGTAACAATTGGTTGATCGTATTGACTTTCTATAGACTTAATATATTGGTTTGTTTGCTTTTTTTGAGCTTCAGTTGTACAGAAAACTGCTGTTCTATATTGACTACCTCTATCTTGAAATTGACCTTCATCATCTGTAGGGTCAATGATAGAAAAGAATATTTCTAACAATTTTTTTAATGGGAACAATGCTTCATCGTATACAATTTCTACAACTTCTAGATGTCCAGAATGTCCACTTTTTACTTGTTCATAAGTTGGATTTACAACATGGCCACCCATATAACCACTTTTAACACTTGTAATACCTTCATATGAATCGAATGGCTTTACCATACACCAAAAACAACCACCTGCAAAATATATTTTTTCCATTTCTAAACACCTCAATCCTTTATTATATTTGCTTATTGTACTATAAAGTTGTGGAAAATTACATGCTTAAAATACTTGATTTTTAAGTAGAATTTATATAAGTTTAAAGTATTGTAAATTAAATGAAAGTTGGTTGCAGAATGCAGGAATTTCCTGAAAACAAACAAGTGAAAACAGTTAGAAGGCGAAAACTTAAAAAAATGCCATTCATTATTTTAGGCATCATTCTCATATTGATACTAGCTTCATTCTTAACGTATCGATATGCTAAAAATAGTTATCAGGATGGCATACAACTTGCAATTGATCATGGCAAGAAACCAAGAAAATTTGAATTTAACGGCACCATTAAAAATGATGCAAAAATTAACGTATTAATTTTAGGTCAAGATAGAATGGTAGATGGTAATGCTAGAACGGATTCAATTATGGTTGCTCAATATGATTATTTAAACAAACGTATGAAAGTTATTTCAGTAATGCGTGATATTTATGCTGAAATACCAGGCTATCGTAATTATAAAATTAATACGGCTTATTCATTAGGGGGACCTGAATTATTACGTAAAACATTAAAGAAAAACTTAGGTATTGATATAGAATATTATGCAATCATCGACTTTAAAGGTTTTGAATCAATGGTAGATGAAATTGCACCAAATGGTTTACCAATAGATGTTGAAAAAGACATGTCAGATGCAATTGGTGTGTCACTTAAAAAAGGACTACACAATTTAAAAGGGAAAGAAGTTTTAGGTTATGCACGATTCCGCCATGATGATGAAGGCGATTTCGGTCGTGTAAGACGTCAACAACAAGTTATTAAAGCATTGAAAAAAGAAATGACAAGTTTCTCAGCGGTAACGAAAACACCAAAACTTGCTGGTATTGCGAGAGGGTATGTGGATACAAATTTAGACGATCCAGCAATATTTAAAACAGGTGCAAGCTTTATTTTAAGAGGAGACAAAGATGTAAAAACGCTTGTTGTACCGATTAAAGATTCGTATTTCCAAAATAGTTATCCAGAAGCGGGAGCTGTATTAGAAATCGATAAAGAAAAAAATAAAGCAGCGATACAAAAGTTTTTAAATGAATAAAAATATGAATTGGAGATGAGTGATCATCTCCTTTTTTTATAAGCAAAAATCTGTACTTTATTGTAAAATTATAGGTATAAATTAATTGATTTTACAAAATTTATTTATCGATTGGTAGTCAATAATAAATTATTTGGAGGTAATGATGAGTACATGTCCAAACTGTGGTAAAACAATTACAGAAGATGTTCGAATTTGTCCGCATTGCAATCACATATTAGTTGAAGAAAATACCTCTGGCGATAAACTGATAGGTTGTTTTGTCGCGGTGATTTTTTCATTAATCCTTTTAGTTATTGGAGGATCTGGATATTTAATTTATCAAGTATTACATCAACAACAGCATGACAATAGCAATAATGTAACAAGTAAATTTCAACAATCTTTAAATCAATTCGAACAGACTGTTAAAAATGAATTTGATGACTTATTTAAAAATGAATCTCGTAAAAAAGATAATATTTCAACTAAAACTACATTTAAAGACGAATTAAAGCCACTCGTACCTATCAAACATCAAGTGAATATTGAAAGTGGTGAACCTTATAAACCAACGGCACCATATTATGGTAAAGACTCGAAATACTTAAATAAACCTAAATCATTTGGAAGCTATAAAGTTTATATACCAAATGCGTCATTGACAAAAACTTATGATCAAATTGTAAATGCAGTACAAAATAATGATGCAACATTATTAAAAGATACTTTGATCGTCGATCAACAAAAAGCGACAGAACAACAAATTAAAAACTGGCTTAATTTGATGAAAGAAAAGTCTACAAAAAAATCCTTTATCCATCACTTAAACGAAAATTTAAACACATTATCTAATTCGAGCTATGAATCTAGACAAACGGTTTTTGCGAAATCAATGGATGTATTATATGTTACGAAGCTAAAAAAGGGCTATCAGTTTGAAATTCCGATGCATGAGTTTAGTTTCTCAAGTGACTTACAAGCACCAACTACAATAGATATGTTTGGCAAGTCGATAAAGTATCAACCAGAACGATTCGGTTATTACTATTTATTCTTACCAGTAGGGCAGTATACATTACCAATGCAAAAAACTGAAGGCAGTCAAACATTTGACGGTAAATTAGAAGTGCGTTATGAAAAATATTATCAAATAAAAGAAAAGTTTGATGTTGTGGAATTGTATATTTATCCTTCTATGAGCCAAGTGAAACAAGATGATATGATATACCATGTTGGAAAACATACAGGTAAGCTTGATTCGAAAGAGAAGCGCGTTGGATTTTTTGATGTATCAAAACCATTAGAAGTTTATATTGAAGCTAAAAACAACGGAAAGACGATTAAATCTGAAACGAAAACTATTTCAAAAAAAGACATTAAAAACAACCATTACCTCTATATGAATTTAGATTTCAAATAACATTCATTTAATTTTGTTCAGTGCTTTGATATACTTTGATAATAAAAAGATAGAATGATGGAGGTAAGTTATGAACCAACTAGAATCAATGTTCGAATACGGCAAAAATGTAGTGGATGCATTACAATCTTCAAAAATATATGATGATCAAAGTGATTTAGATGATCAAGCACTCGTCGCTTATACATTTGGTGTGTATAATGGTTATGCTAAAAAATATGATATTACTGGTGAAGACTTAGTAGCTGTATTGATTCGTTTAATTTCAGAACATATTGGATACCCTGTAGATTATTCTGAAGCAATGACTCAATTTATGATTCAATGTACAAATAAAAGTGTGAATGAAACAATATATATTATTATTCACAAAGGTTTAGATGCATTTGTATCATACGAAGAAGATACAGATTTCTTTAAATCAGAATATGAGACTATCTTAAAAGATTTAAAGACAGTAGTAGAAACGTCTCAACCACCAACAAGAAAAACAGCAACAGAACGATTAAATGAAAAGTTTAACGCATAAAATTTGAGTTGATATCAGTAATTTTGTTTAGCTCAGTAGCTAAAATTGGTTAAATACTAGCTACTGGGTAGTAAAAACAGCAATAAAACAGCTATGAAAACCACAAAAAATAAAACGCCACTTTCTTTCAATGAGAAAGTGGCGTTCTTAAATGTCTAGCTTTCTGATTTTAATTTACCAGCAACTGCATAACGTTCTTTTTTTAATTCTTTTATGAATACATGAATGTTTTCTTTTGGTGCATTTGCGTTTTTAGAAACGACTTCAGTCACTTCTTCTACAATTTTTTTTAATTGTTCTTCTGAACGTCCTTCAATTAATTCTACTGTGATAAATGGCATTTATATTTCCTCCTATAGGTGATTTTTATTTACAGAAGATTGATTTCCGCCAACCCAATCAGCTAAGCCGTCATCTTCCATAATTTCAATGTTAACGTCTGTTACATGTGACTCCTGTAGTAAGCGTGTTGTTAAATCTTTTTTAATTACAGCAAGTTCACGAAGGTTATATTCATGGTTAATAATTTCAACTAATACTTCGATGTGTTTATCTTCTCCTTCTTTCATTACAACAAGACGTTTGATGTCAGAGATTTCAGGGTGTTCTAAAATAATTTTAGATACATTCACTTCCATTTCTTCATCAGCACGTCCAATTGCTCCGGCTGCATTTTCCATAAACACTTTAAATACTACATAAAACATCATTAAACCAATGATAACAGAAACGATACCTTCAATTTGAACAAATCCAGTAAATCGAGCAATAATAACGGCGATTAATGCAATTAAACCACCACTACTTGCTACTGTATCTTCCATGAAAACCAATTTAGTAGCTGGTTTTGCTTTGCTTAAGTTCGCAAAACTTGTTGTAAGAGGGTGAATGCCTCCAGTTGGTAATCCCGACTCATGTAGAACTTCTTGTCCTGCTTTGTATAATACTGAAGTTTCTAAAATAACACCAATTAATAAAACACCAATATTGATTAAGAAATGCATAGTATTTGGATCTTGTTGATGTGGATTCATAATACCATGAATACCTTCTAATATTGTTTCATAAGATAAAATAGCTACAATAATAACTGCAAATAAACATACAATATTTACAAGACGACCATAACCAAATGGAAATTTTTCATTGGGTGCTTTTTTAGATACAGCAGATCCTACAAAGACAAATAATTGGTTGGCAGCATCACCAAACGAGTGCATCATTTCAGCAAACATTGCAACGTTACCTGTTAGTACATATGCACCTAACTTTAATGCACCTAGTACAAAGTTAACTAATGCTGCGATTAATGATGATTTACTACCTTTTTTTAGTAAGGTAAATAATCCTTTCATAATAAGCTCCTATCGATTTAGATTCTGCACATTGTGCATCGTTTGTTATGTATCCTATTATATGCGAAAATAAACATAATAAAAAGACATACAATTTTAGGAGGGCTTATGTTTAAACAAATTATCGCATCAATCGGTATTGGTGATGCCAAAATAGATACAAAATTAAATAAAAAAGAATATCATATTGGTGAGCAAATTCAAGGCATCATCACATTTGAAAATTTAGAAGGGCTACATATTGATCATATAGAACTTACACTATTTGAAAGTTTTAAAAACGACGATGAAACGAGTGAATTTTCAACTATTGATGAACCGATTGCTCAAGTGACTTTGCAACCTAAAAATGGTGAAACGATTTCATTTGAAATGGATACTAAAAATGTGAATTTAAAAGATGATCGACAATACTTCATAAAAACACACGTATTTGTTGATAATGCTGTTGATTATTATGATGAAGATGAAATTATATTTATTTAACAAAATAGTAATTTTAAGGTTATATTAAGGTTAATTACATTTATTTCGTGTTAACATTGTAGTTGGAGGTGTTTTCATGGAACAAGATATTACTTTATTTGAGGCTTTTAAATTATTTTGGAAAAAAGCATTTGTATTTCGTGGAAGAGCAAGAAGAAAGGAATATTGGGGTGCAGTATTATTTAATATCATCATTAGTATTGTTCTAAGCATTATTGGTTCAATCATTAATTCATCAGTTAATGTCCCAACGGAACAAGTATTTAAACCAGGAGACAGTTTAACGAACCTATATGGATTAATATGCTTGATTCCACAATTCACATTAATGGCCAGACGTCTTCAAGATATTAATTTGCCTGGTATACTTTCAGTGATACCTTCATTTTTAACAACAATTATTGGTATCGTTGCTGGGGTAATGCTTGCGATTGATATTGAGAAATATTTGGGTATCGGTTTAGTATTATTATTAATTGTTTTAGTTATTGGTATTTTATTCTTTGTGTTTACAGTATTAGATGGTACTAAAGGTCCAAATAAATATGGAGAAGATCCTAAAGGGCGTATGCCAATGCATCAATAAAATGAAAAGCAGTACTGATTTTAATCATCAGTACTGCTTTTTTTATGTTCTTTATCAATGGGTTCAATTTTTCGTTGATCTAACCAATACAAAATACTATAGATGAAAATCATTAAAATAAAAATCGAACCTATAATAATATAAATAATGTATTCTGGTTTTGAAAAACTATTTTGAAAAAAATAAATGACGCGATCAAATTGGTTGCCAAGAATATGAATTAATTTTTGTATGATTTCTAAAAACATGCGACCACCAAATAAAGTTATTTTCTGAATTATGTATTCTAATTATAAAACTTTTCAGAAAAAACTACAATTGTAATTCGGTATATAATTATAAAAATGCGAAGTCGAGCATAAATATTGTTTTTATGACTCATAAAATATATAAATATGATTATAATAAATAATTTATTGAATATTTCAACTTGCATTCAATTTAACTAAAAAGATAAAATAACGATAGATAAACAAAGTGGGGCGATATAATGCAACTTTTAGGGGACAGTATTAAAAAAAGACGTAAAGAAATAGGCATGACGCAAAAAGAACTGGCAAAGGGTATTTCAACGCAAAGTCAGATTAGTAAAATTGAAAAAAACGAAACGATACCACTCGCTTCACTATTAATAGATATTGCTAAGAAATTAAATTTGTCTTTAGACCAATTGGTGATGAATGATTACCAATCACCATCATTTGAAACGATTGAATATGATATATATAAACAATTGCTAGTAACTAAAGAATACAAAAAAATTGAAAATTTAATAAGTGCAATTGATTTAAATTTATTAAAACCAGCAGATAAAATTTACATTCAATGGTTACATCTTATTGTAAAATATAATTTATATGAGGCGGATATCATCGATGACATTAATCATTTGATGGAACAAAACAAAGGTTACTTGTCTGTTGAAATGCGTATTAATATATATAATACTTTAGGTATTATTTACAGACAACGAGGCGATTATCAAAATGCTTGTGATCAATTTAACGAAGCGATCAGTTACCAACAAAACAAAATGGTAGATAAGTGTTTATTGATTAAAGTGCAATTCAATTATGCGACTGTATTAATTAGTAAAAAAGAATACGCAAAATTATATGAACAGTCTGTTGAATCTATCAATTTGTCTTATCAATGTAACGATGTATCGATTTTACCGGAACTTATCTTTCATAAGTTCTATGCATTATGGAAAATGACCAATAATATAAATGCAATTCGACAAAACAATCGTGAAATTGATTTTGCAATGTTTTTAGCAGAAAAACAACTTAAAATGAATGTTAGAGATATGTTTCAAGATTTAATAAATGGTACATATCACGAGAAAAAATATGATAATCATGGATATGAACAATAAAAGAAGCATTTTCTTAATTTTTTAAGAAAATGCTTTTTTTATTGTCTCTATCACTTTTTTAACCATAATTCATGGAAATTGATAAAACCCATTGGATTAATGATTACATTTTGTAGATGTGCATCATAGGTTAATTCAACTTCTTTATTAAATAAAGGAAACAATATACCTTGATCGTACAACATATGATCTATTTGTTGGTTCAATGTTGGCCAATTTTCAAAAGCTGTATTTAAATATTGTGTTTTGTACGCCATTAATTTTTTGTATCTTGAAATTAATGGATGGATTGATGAGATTTGAGAAAATATAAATAAATAATAACTGAGCGTTTCAGGGATGTCTAAAAATTCACCAAAATAATAAAAATCACCCGATAAATGTGCATTACGTTGCATCACATGTTCAAAAGGGATGCTATTAAATTCTACTTGAATATTATAACAATTCAACAATGTTTCAATGGTTTCTAGTGATGTATTAAATTTACCAGCAGCATCTATACGAATGGGAAGATTGAATTTTGGAACAGTCAAATTATCTAAATTACGATTTGGATAATTTGAATTATACAAAATGCTAGCACGATGATGACTTTCACCAAATGCATCTAGATGTTTTAAGAAAATCGCTTGAAGATAATGAATTTGTTCTAAACTTAATTTAGAATCAGGATGTTTACATAAGTAATAAAAACCAAGTGTTCTTTTTATTTTTGATAAAGGGCTTTCGGGATTACCGATAATCATTTGATAATCATCTGGCATGTGAATCATTTCAATTTCATCAATAAATGGACTATAACCAAAATATTGATCGAAGCGTTTCAATATCGTTGCGTTTGCATTATCTTGCCTAATAAAGTATGGACCTGTTCCGATCATTTTATTTTCTGTTTCTTTAAAAATACTCAATGTAACGTAACTCAATAAATAAATGATGTGTGGACAATTTTGATAACAAATTTTTACTTGAAGCGGAGTGATAGCGTATAAATCAGTGATTTGTTCAAATAAATCTCTAGTATTGTAATGCGCTTTTGCTTGATTAAAACTATGAACGACATCATCACTTGTTAAAATAGAACCATCGTGAAAGTATACATTGGGTCTTAAGTAAACTATGATATAACCTTCAAATTGTTCAATATGATGTGCCAATTCATAGTGAATAGTACCATGTTCATCTATTTTAATCAGTCTATTATAAATACTACCAGCGACACTAGCAGATTTTGCATCAAGGGCTTCAAGTGGTTTGATGGTGTACAGGCGATGTCGTTTTGTAATTGTAAGTTTTGTTTGTTGTTTATTACTTTGAATACCTAATTTCTCGTTCAGTTTTGAAACCACTTTTTGTTTGATGATTGGCGACCATTGCCAAGTTAAATATGGGATTAAAGTTTCAGTTTTATCATGATTAAATTGTTTGATGAATTGTTTAAAGTAATCTTTTTCAATATCTTCTTTAAATGTTATTTCTGTTTTATTTCCTCGTCCTTTACCACTTTGATATGTGATGACACCATTTGATTGCCAAATTTTTAATTTCCTAGCCAACTGTTTTTGACTGATTTGTAATCTTTCACTGATTTCTTTTTGAGACAGTGATTTGTGCCTTAACTGATAGAGGTGTAGTAAAAACTTATCCAAAAAATTATCCCTCCCTAAAAGTGGACAAATTATTTATTTTGTCCATTTTTTAATATAGATGTCTATATTAAACTTAAGTTAATAAAGGAGGGATTGCAATGAAAATTAAAGATTTACCTGTAAATATTCATATAAGACTCTGGGGATCATTTGTAAATAGAATCGCTTCAAGTGCTGTATGGCCATTTATGGCACTCTATTTAACAGAAATGATGAATAAAACTTTCGCAGGCACATTTTTATCGTTAACTGTTTTATTGTCATTCGTACTTAATATCATTGCAGGATATGTGTGTGATATGGTACCAAGAAAAAAGCTCATACTAATAGCGACTTATTCAGAAGCGTTATTTATCTTTTTTATGGCTTTGAGTATTTATCAATCATGGATAGTTTTGTTTCTATGTTGTTTTATTGCAATTCTGACGGTAGGACAATTTAGAAGACCGGCTTTAAGGGCAATTGTACAAGATGCTGCTACGAGTGAAAATAAAAAATTAGTGTACCAATTAGACTATTGGCTAATCAATTTGTCCTTAGCTTTAGGGGCAGCTATTGGTGGATTATTTTATCATGATCACCAACTTGCATTATTTATTTTATTAGGATTAACAACATTGATAATAGCAATCGTTTATACAATCTTTTTAGAAGACCATTTAACCGTTTTACGTGAGAAAGTACATAAAAATGTAATTAAAGATTTACTACATAGTTATCAACTTGTACTAAAGAATAAACAGTATGTCATCTTTGTACTTGGATCAATTTGTATTATGTATGCTGAACTTTGTACAAGTAGTTATATTGCAGTAAGATTAAGCGAAACATTTAAAACAATCCATATTTTTGGATTTGAAATGACCGGTGTTAGGATGTTCTCAACCATTAATATCATCAATACTTTAATGGTCGTAACATGTACATTTGCTATTGGAAAATTAGCGAACAAGATGAAAGTAAGACATGCGATGTTATTGGGTTTAATAGTATATGGGATAGGATACACAGTATTAACTTCTGCAAATCACATTTTATTAATACTAGTAGCAATGGTCATCGCTACATTAGGAGAATTGTTTTATGCACCGATTAAAAATGCTGAAGAGCTCGATTTAATACCTGCAGATCAAAGAGGTGCATATGGGGCATTTTCATCATTAGGATTTAATAGTTCAGACTTATTGAGTAAATTTGCAATCATATTAGGTGCATACTTCAATCCATACGCAATGAGTATTGTGATGGCTATAATCGTATTTATTGGCAGTGTATGTTATATGTCCAGCTTATATGGGAAGTCAAACATTAAATCAGAACCTAAATAATAACCATAAAAACAATGTTTCTTAATATCATGGTTTCTTAATATCATGTGCAATGATAATTTTAATAAAGTTGTAAAATAACAACAATCTGTTATAATGAATATATAACAGATTGTTGTTATTTTGTTAATACGCTAAATATTTATAAAAAGGCGATGCATTCAAATTTTTTTGTAAAAAATTCTGTTCTACTATTAATATAACAGAGGAGGTGGAATGATGTATTTAGAAATTGATGAACAAAGTGAAGTACCTGTCTATCTACAACTTGCAAATCAAGTCATTCATTATATTGCTATTGGAGAAATTAAGCCTTACGACACTTTACCATCAGGTCGGGCATTAGCACGTAGCTTACAAATCAATATGCACACTGTTAATAAAGCATATCACTATCTTGAAGAGAAGCAACTCATTCAAGTACAGCCGAAATCAGGGGCTATCATACATCCAGATGCATTGAAGAAGGGAACTGAAGATGATATGAATGCTTTATTAGATCGATTAAAACCGATTATTGATGAAGCGGCTTGTAAACAATTCGATATCAATCAATTAATACAAAAACTATACGAGGTGAAATAAAATGGAAATCGTATTTTTATCAGTGTCGTTGTTCTTTACAGCACTCATGTTTCTCATTAGTTCAAGATTTACAAGAAGAAATGTATTGTTTAGTGTATTTGTACCAGATGCCTTTGTTGAACATGACATCATAAAAACAATAAAAGCAAAATATCAACGTTCAATCATTCTATTAGCAGTCATAAGTACACTTATATTTATAGTCATCTCGCTATTTGCTAGTAAAAATATCATGCTACTAGCGTTTATCATTATCCTACATCTCATCATTATTGGAGGCATTATCGCATTTAAAAATGCACATGATTTACTAAAAACAAAAAAACATCAACTCAATTGGATGAAGGACATTAAAGTCGTTAAAGCGACAGATACATCATTAATCACAGAAGATAATAAGTTGCCTGATTATTTATTTCTTATTCAACTTATTGCATATATTATTGCAATGATATTTGTAGCAATCAATTATGATAAAATCCCAAATACCATTGCAACACACTGGGGAATAAATGGAAAAGCTGATGGATATAGTGAAAAAAATATATGGACGGTATTTGAAATTGGTATTATCGGTATCGTGATGTTAGGAATATTATGGGGAAGTTCAAAAGGCGTTAGCTTTTTCAACTCAACAATCAATCCAGCAAACAAAAAAGCATCCGTTGAACATAGTAAACAAACGAAGTTTTTAAATCAATTGGTGGTCCATGTTATATCATTTGCAATGACAATATTATTCATCTTAATACTTATAAGACCTATAATTTACGGCAAAGATTATTTGCCGAACACTATCATTAATGCACTTTTGGTTATTATGATATTAGTGGGTATTATAGGAATCATCATGCAAGTTAACGAAGATAAAAAGTTTAGAATGGCTGTTCATGAAACAGATAAAGCACCTTATTATAACGATGATAACTATGTATGGGGCTTGTTCTACTACAATAAAGAGGATAATAACGTATGGGTCCCAAAACAATCTGATTTTGGAATGACACTGAATATGGCAAGACCAGTTTCGTGGTTCATTATGTTTATGCTGGTTGTATTTCCGTTAATTCCAGTAATCATTATGCTGTTATTTACAAATTAGAACCTACAATCAAATTTAACAATCACGAGGTAACTGAAAATAAAAAATAATATGATATATCTTTTCTGTACTGCATTTTTCATAATAACAATATTATGTAAACTATTTTTAAATACACCTTTAAATATTGTACTTCCTATCATAATGGTATTATGGTCTGTATTAATAATGATTTCAGAACATTTCACAAATAGAAGTAAGATCATACTAACATCAATTTTGATTTTGATGTCAGTTTCAATTTTAGTTAAAGGTTTATAATACGATTAAAAGTGCACAGAACAAATGTGCACTTTTTCTGTGTTAATGATATGATATTAAAACATTATTTATTGATTACATTAACTACCAATCATAACAAACCCAAATAAGGAGAACGAACATGGCTCAAAATGTATATGATAATCCAGAATTCTACGAAGGTTATGAAAAAATTAGGAATCACCCATTTTGCTATAACGAATTGATTGAATTCCCAGTGATGCAAGATTTATTACCAGATATTAAAGACAAAGATGTATTGGATGTTGGTTGTGGCATGGGTAAATTTATTGGTTATATGCTAGATTTTAATCCTAAATCAATCACAGGTATAGATATATCGAATAATATGATTCAGTACGCAAAGTCACAAATTCAATCAGATAAAGTAACGTTCCATGTTACAGATGCATTATCATATGCTACAAATCAAAAATATGATGTTATCGTATCGAGCCTTGCGTTCCATTACATCGAGCAGTACGATACGTTAATAAAGCATATGTATCAATTATTAAATGACAATGGCGTATTATTATTCTCAACAGAACATCCAGCTACTACGGCTACTAAACAAGAAGAAATATGGCATCATGAGCCAAATGAATATAATCACTACAAATTAGATCATTACTTTGATGAAAGTGAAAGAACAATAGAATGGTTAAATACTAATGTCGTCAAATATCATCGTACAATAGGCACATTAATAAATACTTTAATTGATAATCAATTCGTAATCGAACGCGTACAAGACACTGGGAACACGCGATTATCTATTGAGCAATGGGATGAGCAGAAAATCCAAAAAGTTAATAATAGACCGCCGTTTATCGTAATTAGAGCGAGGAAAGCATGATATTTTATAAAAATGAATGGTATAACGAAAAAAGAATTAGTGAATTTATTTTTATTGAAGATGAAATTAAAAAACCAGATATGATATTAATACCAGGAAGTTCTCAAGAAGCTTTAGCAATAAAAGCTGCAGAAATATTTAAAAAATATAATGTGAAGTATATTGTAGTAAGTGGCCATTTTAATGAAAAAATTCAACAAACTGAAGCTAGATTTTTATCAGAAATATTAGTTCAATTAGGTGTTCCAAGTGAAAAGATATTATTAGAAGAAACGGCATCAAATACACTTGAAAATGCAGAAAAAAGTTTTGAACTTCTATGTAAAAAGAACATAGCTTATGAAAATATTGTGCTCGTTTGTAAAAACTATCATGCCAAAAGAGCAAAACTTACATACGAAAACATTTTTAAAAATCATCCAATATCAGTTGTACCAGTAATTGATGATCGAAAAGTATTTAAAGACAGTTGGTTTAATCACGAAATTACAACAAAGTTAGTAATATCAGAGTTACATAAAATCGAAAAATACCATAAAACTACGATTCATTGAATCGTAGTTTTATTTTTGTATATTATTTATAAATTCGTTAAAAAATCCATCAAAAGGAAACTGCTTATTCGTATAGATATCCATTAAATATCTTTTCATTTCATTAACTGAATTAATTATTTCAGGCGGATATTTATATTTTACTTTGTTAATTTCAAATTCGTCTTCGTCAACATAATATGCATTATAATTCTGATCAATTATTAAATCAATGTCCAAATCTATTAACGTAACAGTATTATTTTCAATTTTAGGTTTATCACAGATGTTGCAATAAAATTCTTTTGATGTACTTTTAATATCGACGTTAATTGTATACCCTTTTGTTTTTGAAATAAATTCTAATGAATAATCATCAAATTCGTATATTTCATTTCGAGAAAAATGGAATAATCTGCGAGGTGGCGCTGATTTTAATAGTATATATTCTTCGTTTTCAATTATTCGTTCAGACACCCATGCATAATGCAATGAATTATCGTATTTGTATGTTTTGACTAGTATTTTCGAGTTCATATTACCTCCAAAAAATATAATTAGTTAAAATCTTAAAATATATTGTCTGAATATTCTATATAGTATATATTATACAGTAAATTGAAATATCAGGGGATGATATTATGTATACTTCAAAGGAAAGACAAGATTACTTTAATAAAGTTATAAATTTGTTTAAAGATTTAAGTGTAGTAGGAATAGTTCAAATAGGATCAGGTGTGACAGGATATTATGATGAATATTCGGATATAGACTTGATGGTAGCTGTACCTAAACCGATTGATAAATACGTAAATGATATATACGAAGTATTAAAACAAATGGGAGCTAATTTTATCCATGAAGGAAAATTCGGTGATGAAATATTCTTGTTAATACCTTTCTTTGAAAATGGTTTAGAAATGGACATATCAATAATGCCTGTTGATTTATTATCGGTGAAATCTCCGCTATGGAAAGTGATTTATGATCCTCAAAAAAAAGTTGAAGGTAAATTATATGAGCTTGATAAAATATTTAGGGAAAATAAACAGCCATATAGAATAACTCCAAATATAAAATTTCAATATTTTTATTTGCTAAGAAAATCATTAATTGAGTTGAAACGAAATAATTTAATCGGAGCATTATCTCATACTCATCTTATGAAAGAATTCATTCTAGAAATTCAGATTTTAAAAGAGAATAAAAAGCTACATCAATTTAAACGTTACCAGGATTTAGATGAAGGATTTCAAATGAAATACTTGTCAACTTATGAAATAGCAAATAATAAAAAAGAAATTGAGAAAAAATTGATAGAAATCACAAACTTGTTTCTTGAGGTTTATAGTTCGTTATATAAAATACCCTTGAATAGCTATGCAGATGAGTATATGGCATTTTTTGGGAACGATGATTTGATAAAAGGTGGTATTTAATATGAGTAAATATTTTATAGGTATTGTACCTCCTGTTGATATTTATAATGCTGTAAGTGCTATTCAAGATTGTTTCTTGGCTAATAAAGGAGTTGAGCCTCATATTACATTGAAGGCTCAAAGTGGTTTAACACTTGATGAACTTTGGATAGATGATTTAAGGCATGTGCTTCAAACTATCGATAGTTTTGAAGTGAGTGTTCGTGGAACTGCATATTTTGGTAATGAGGTACTTTATATTAATGTTTATTCAGAAAACTTAATTTCATTACATAATAATATTTATGATGTGATCCAACCTAGTTTAAATGACAAGAAAAAATACTTTGAAAGTGATTATTTCGTACCTCATATTACGGTTGGTAAAACAAGTTATTTATCAAAATCATCTAATGAAAAATTGAGTTTAAATGAACTTCATCAAATGGAAGAAATGGTGGATCTCAAATCTTTCGAAACTAAATTTAAAGTTGATCATTTATGGGTTTATAAATATCAAGATAATGCTTATCAAAGATATAAGAAAATCTCACTGAAAACTTAGTGTTTCCCGTGACACAATTGATTTAGAAATATTATTTTTTAATTGTAATATTCACCTAATTTAATTTTTCAACAGTCAAATTACTTGAATTGACTGTTGAAAATCAAATTTTTAAATTGGTTTTCGATATATAAGGAGGTAATTGCATTGAATGAATTTAGAGAATTGACTTTAGAGGATGAAGTTGCTTTCAAAGCATATTTAAATGAATGGGATGATCTTGATGCTATTGTACCTTCGGCAACTAATTTTAGTCGTTATCTTAGTTTTGAAGATATGGTCCAAAAATTAGATGTTAGAAAGTTTGATGCAGAGTGGATTCCTAATACAACTTTATTCTATTTTGTTGATGGTGTAATTGTAGGTGCTGCTAATATAAGACATCATCTGAATGAGCAGATGATTAAAACTGGTGGTCATATTGGTTATGGTGTTGGGAAGTCTTATCGTAAACAAGGTTACGCTACCAAAATTCTTGCTACTGCATTAGATTATTGTAAAACGCTTGGATTAGATAAAGTATTAGTAACGTGTGATGAAGATAATATTGGTTCTAGTAAAGTGATAATGAATAATGGTGGTGTTGAAGATACGCCATATATACAAAAAGAACCTGGTTTTGAAGGGGTTAAAAGTAGACGTTTTTGGATTGAGTTGTGATGGAAATTTCATTATACGGAGGGGATGTTTATGGAAATTAGGCAGGCAGAGATAAATGATGCAGTAATGATTTTAAATTATTTAAATATTGTTGGTGGACAAACTGACAACTTATTATTTGGTGCTGAAGGCTTAGAAATCACTGTTTCTGAAGAAGAAACGATTATCGCAGCAATACAACAATCATTAAAGAGTTGTATGCTTATAGCTATTGACGAAGATAAAGTGGTAGGTATTGGGAATATATTAGAGAATCGACGTAAAAGAATCAGTCATCATGTACGATTAGCCATTTCAGTGGACAAAAGGTATTGGGGAAAAGGTGTCAGTCAAAGTTTGATGAATGGGTTGATTTCATTTGCGAAAGAAAAACATGTTGAAATCATTAGTTTAGAAGTATTTGAAGACAACATTCGAGCGAGAAAACTGTATGAAAAATATGGCTTTGAAGAAATTGGTTACTTTAAAAATTACGCAAAAATCAATGGGGAATACAAACATGCTGTATTGATGAATTTGTATTTGAATAAAGATGAAAATTAGATTAAGACGTATCCAAATAGATAAAGATCTCATATTTGCTTACCAATGGTACAATAATCCTCGTGTATTAATAGGATCGGAAGGCAAGCATGTTTCTGGTTATGACTTAACTACAATTAAACGAATGTATACACATTTAAATACTATAGGCCATGTATATATTATAGAAGTATATGTGAATAACCATTGGCATCCGATTGGAGATGTGACGCTAAGTAAAACGATGAACCCTATAGTTATCGGAGATGATCAGTTTCATCATAAAGGTATTGGGAAACGAGTTATTCTATTATTGATTCATTTAGCTGAGTTTTATCAATTTAAACATTTAAATGTTAATAAAGTGTTTGAATACAATATTGCATCACAGAAACTCTTTGAAAGCATGGGCTTTATCAAAACAAGTGAAAAATTAGATGACAATGGAGAAAAATATTTTCAATATCATATAAATCTGGAGGAGCATAATGAAGGCATTATTAGTGATTGATTTCCAAGATAAGTTTCTAAAGCAACGCGATTTCAATGAACTAAAGAAAAAAGTTTATGATTTAATTGATTATTTTAAAGCTAAAAGTCATGAAGTGATTGTTGTTGAACATTTAAATGACTTTGAAAACCCAGAGCATAATCCGCTAGACACTTACGTTGAATCACAAGGGGATATATTTTATGCGAAACTCCAACCAAGTGTATTCAAAAATTCTGATCTGATAAATTACTTAAAATTAAAAGAAATAGAAGAAGTCTTTATTGCTGGTTTGAACATGGAATATTGTATATTGTTTAATGCGATTGCAGCATATGAACATGGCTTTAAAGTCACCGTTGTTGAAGATGCATGTAGCACTGTTAATAATGCAGAAACATATGAGATGCCAGGCCTAGATATTATTGATTTTGTTGGGTCAGTATTGAATTGGTCTAATGTTGTGAAGGTTCTTACTGTTGATGAAGTAATTAATGAAAATGAATCGATTTAATAAATTTTAATACGGAGGTACTTTATGTCTTATCAAATTCGCCCGTTTAATAGATCCGATTATGAAGGGTTATTTAAATTATTGTCACATCCAAGTAGTTATCAATATCAGTCATGGAAGATTACAACTTTTGAAGAAGCGGAAAAGTTTTTAGATACGATGGACCAAATGAGAGAAGGATTAAAGTACCTTGTATTAGAGATAAATAATGAAATTATAGGTGCTTGTCTATTACAACTGAACTTGAAGCATCATGAAGGAGAAATTGGTTACATCGTTTCACATGAACATTGTGGCAAAGGCTTAGCTACTTATATGGCTAATTATTTATTGGATTTAGGGTTTAATACGTATCAATTAAATCGTATCTTTGCTTCAACAGATGTGGAAAATATAGCATCATATAAAGTGATGGAAAAAATCGGTATGACACGTGAAGGGTTACTTCGTCAAAATAAAAGAATCAATGACTCATATAGAGATAGTTACATTTATAGTATTTTAAGATCGGAGTATCAAAATGGCTGAACTGATTAAAATATATCACGAGAATGGCGAGTTGAAAGGGACTTTACCTCGAGAAAAAGTACATCAATTAGGAGAATGGCATCATACTTTCCAATGTTTATTCATTGATAAAGATAATATTTACTTACAAAAAAGAAGTAAATCGGTATCTAGTTATGTCGGTAAATATGATATTACTATTGGAGGTCATCTTTTAGAAAATGAAACAATTATAGATGGCTGTAGAGAAATCGAAGAAGAATTAGGTGTTTTAATTTCAGCAAATCAATTAAAACTTTTATGCATGATTCCTGAATCATTAGCAGATGATGAATATTTGGATAATGAGTTTATTAATATCTTTATATGTGAAGTTAATCAAAAAATACTTTCGTCTATAAAATTTAATGATAATGAAGTTGATGATTTGATTCGTGTGAATATAAAAGATTTTATTCAATTTTGTTTGAAACCAGACTTTATTTTACAAGGAAGCGGTATTACTAAAAATGAAATTCATAATATAACAAGAGACGACTTTATTCCATATTCAAATTCATATTTTGCAGTATTAGGGCATTTATTATAGTTAATAATTGTTGTGAAGTTATATTAATCTAAGTAATTTTTAAATCGTTATAACTTATTTAACTACCAAGTTATAACGATTTTACAAATCCTGAAGCTTTAATTCTATATCCATTATTTATATAAAATTTGTGAGCATTATTTCTTTCTTTCCGATTACCACTATTCAATGTGATAATATCACAAGTTAAATCTTTTGCTAGTTTTTCAGACTCTTCTAAAAGCAATTTTCCATAACCTTGATTTTGATAATCTTCGTCAATCACAAATGCAAGTATTCTCATGTAACAACCATTCTTTTCAAAGAAAAGCATTTTGCACATCCCACAAAAACCAATTATTCTATCCTCTTTTTCTATCACTAACATATGGTAATCTGGGTGATTTAATAAATTAATAAATCTGTGTTTATCTGTTGTCAATTCAATAGGATAGCCTAAAGTTTTAAATAATTTTGTTAGTTTTAAGATATCATCTTCTTTTAGTTTTCGTATCATAATTAAATCCTTTCAATCATTTATTAATATTATACCAATAAAAACCGAGTGTTTTAAATATTCTGAATTTAATTTATAATATTTGTAAGTAGTAGTTCTAAATAAATATTATTGCATTTTAAGGAGGAACATATGATTCATTGGCACGGAGCATCCGCTATTGTGATTGATAACTCCAAATTATTAATTGTAAAATCTAAAACAGAACAGAAGTGGACAATTCCTACTGGTGGTTTAGAAACAGATGAAACTAGTGAACAAGCATGTATAAGAGAAGTTTTAGAAGAAACAGGATACGATGTAAAAATACTTAAATATATCGAATCTAAAGATAAGTCAGTAAAAAATTATCAAGTGAAGGTCGATTATTACCTTTGCTCTGTAATTTCAGGTGAATTAATAATAAATGATCCGGATGAAGAGATTGATGAAATAAGATGGGTTTCAAATAGAGAATTTAATGAATTAGACTGGTTATATCCTGAAGACACTTTTATGATTAAGCAATATATTGGGGAGTAGATAACATGACTATTCAATTTAAAACAGAATTTAATGAACTTGATATTGATGCCATCGTTGAGGTTTATCACTCCGTTGGATGGCTAGGTCATCACAAGGATATTGTACAAAAATTATTCACAGCAAGTACGCATTATGTTTTTGCATATGATGATCATAAAGTTATTGGATTTGCTCGTGCATTGTCAGTGGCGTGTTTAATGCTGCTATTTATGATGTTGTAGTGCATAAAGCATATCAAGGGAATGGTATTGCGAAATCTATTTTAGAGCGATTATTAAATGAGTTTAATCATTTATCTTGTATTCATTTAATCTCAACAACTGGCAATGAAGCTTTTTACAAAAAAATGGGCTTTAAAAGTTTAAAAACTGGGATGGCGATTTATCATAAGGAACATTTAGCAAATGAATATTTATTTGAGGAGGACTAAATGCCAAATATTAATATTGAATTACCTAATGAAAAATTATTGTCTGATTTGTATTTCTGGCTACATGTTGATGAGGAAAAAGCATCTGATAATTGGAATGGTCCATACTTTCCTAGAAAGAAGTCTGATATTACTGAAGATGAATTTATTAAGAAGCAAACTGAACCTACATATTTATTAGAATCGATACCAAAACAAATGGTTATTACAATCGATGGTGAGTTTTTAGGTACACTTCATGCCTATTGGGAATCTGAAGTGACGAATTGGATGGAGATTGGTATTTGTATATTTAATAAACATTACTGGGGCAAAGGACTTGGGACAATCGCTCTTCAGTTATGGGTGGATTATATATTTGAACATTCTACATTACATCGAATTGGACTTACTACGTGGTCTGGAAATTATAGAATGATTAAATCAGCTGCTAAGGTTGGCATGATAGAAGAAGCAAGAATAAGACGAGCAAGAATAGTAAAAGGTGAATATTATGATTCTATTAAAATGGGCATGCTTAGAGAAGAATGGGAAGCATTGAGATGATTAGAACAGACATATATCATTGGGAAGCGATGGAGTTATCCCAACTAATAAAGGTTATGGATGATGCTAAAGTTCAATACGGTATTGCTGGAGGATATGGTATTGAATTGTTCTGTGATAAGTATGTTCGCGATCACAAGGATATAGATGTTTGTGTGCTTGATAAAGATATTCCAATGTTAATGAGTTTTTTGATGGAACATGGTTATCGTTTATATAAAGCTTATAAAGGTGTGCTGACACCACTTTATATGAGCGATAAAGTTACAGACGATTTTTCTATTTGGGTGTCAAAAGGTGAGGACACACCTTTTCTTTTTGAAATTTTAATAGGAAGAACACAAGATAATCATTGGTTATACCGTCGTAATTTAGGGATTAAATTCCCTCTTACTGAGGTTTTTATTACTAAAAAAGGTGTTTCCATTTTAAATCCGTTAATTATTTTATTGTTTAAAATGAATAAATCAAAAGTAGAAGAAAAAGATTGGATTGATTTTGAAGCGGCTAAACCACTTTTAAGTGAAGAAAAGTTAGAGTGGTTGAAGCGTAGTTTTTGATGTATCAATAAGTTGTAATTGGAGAGATGTTATGAACAAAATGATGAAATTGTTGATATATTTTATTGTTTTTTATATGATTGCTTGTTTACCATCGCTTATTGTTAATCAACATTTTGATTTTATGAACTTATTAAATGTATTGCAAACGACTTTTATTAAATTATTGAATGTATCTAGCATTGTTTTTATTAATCAAAAGTCAGGTGTTGAATATGCGATTTTTCCATTTATTTTTGAACCATGGCTAAATACAATGTCCATTTTATTTGGATCTATTTTAATTGCTTTATTTTTTTCTATTTGTTTTTCATTATTTTTATATCGTTTTTCAAAGTTGAAAATAATTTTTGCTAAGGTGTTTCAACTACTTGGAATAATTCCTGATATTTTTTATATTCCTATTATGATTACTATTGTGATTATTATTTATAAAGAAACAAATATTCTCCTTTTCGATGTTGCGAGTACTTCTGAAAAGAGTACAGTTTTATTTCCAATGTTACTATTATCTATTATTCCATTACTCAATACGATAAATTTATTTGAACAATTAACTGAAAAAGAATCAAATTCAACATATATAGATTTTGCTTTTTCGAAAGGGCTTAATCATACTGAAGTATATTTTCAGCACATCTTTAGAAATATCATTATAGGTTATTGTATTAACTTTAAACAGATCATTTGGATGACTTTATCCAGTACATTATTCCTTGAGAGAATAATGAATATTTTTGGTGTTTCTGTTTTTATTTTCGAATATCATTCTCCTGAAGTATTAATTGTTTCGTTTATTTTGTTATTTTTGCCAATTTCTATTGTCTTTTGGTTAATCAATCGATTTGTTGAGCAAATGACGGGGGTGAAAATATAATGAAAAAAGTTATTGTTTATTTTTTTCTTTTAGTAATCCCTTTTGTAATTAGTTTAATATATTTTGATATATTGAAGATAACACCTCAAACTATTAAATTTCATTATAAAAATGGTGAAATGATTGATAGTGCACCTTTTCCGCCTTCTTTGGATACGATATTTGGTGTTGATAGAAATGGCAATCAGATGTTATTTGTGGTATTAGAAGGATATAAAACTACATTTTTAATTATTTTTTTGGTTACTTTCATCGTTATGCTTTTTTCAATTGTTTTTGGTACATTTGTTGCGATGAAGTTTCAAAATTTGAGTATCATTAAATCTATTTCTAATCCTTTTATATTTATTCCACAGTCTATTATTGCGTATATTTTGTTATATCCAATGATTTATGAGCCTATTGATCATTTTAAAACAACTATAGAATTTAGGATGTTTTACTTTGTACTTGTTCTTGTTTTACTAACAATACCAATTACAATAACACTTATTATCGATGTTACTAAACTTGAATTACAAAAATTATATATTGATAGTGCTAAAACGATGACGCCATCAAATTTTTATATTTTTTTAAAGCATATTCTGCCTAATATGTGGCAGCAGTATACGATTGTCGCTTGTCGAATGATGTTTCAAACGATAATTGTTATAACACATTTGGCTTTCTTCAAATTATATTTTGGTGGCACTGATGTTTGTTATGGTCCAGCATGTCTATATATAGAGAAACCAATAATGAACGAATTGAGCTCTTTAGTAGGTTATCACTTTATGAATATTGGCAGTGCTTGGTGGACATTTTATTCACCGCTTTTTGCTATTCTTTATATGCTAATGTTCATTCATCTTATTCAGCATAAGTTAGAACAAATTATTGGAGTAAGGAAGTAATTATAAATGTATGAAAATTTTGAAGCTCAGTTAAATAATGAAAGCCAGTTAATGTTATATATAAATCAATTACTATTGGATCTTGGAAATACGGATAGTTTTATTAGAGATGAAAATGCTTATCCTAAATTGATGAATCTTATTTTAAAACATCAATTAGAAGATGAGTATTTGATAGAAATCACTGAGAGATTGATTCAAAATTTATTTGTAGGCATTGGTAATAAAGATGATGATACTATATTTTTAAGGAGTTTTAGTCTCTTAGTTTTGGTTGGTATTATTAAAAGGGATGAAGCATTAAATTTTCTTACAGAATCTCTTAGTAATTATTTGTTTAAATCATTCTTTGATTACTTTATTAAAGAAATTGATATCCGAGGTTATGTTAATGAAAAAGGTTGGGCACATAGTATTGCTCATGCCGCTGATTTAGCGACTGTATTAATTGAGTCAAGGTTTTATGAATATGATTATGCACAGTTTTTCTTGTTTGGACTTAAAAGAAACTTATTTAAGCTTAATGGTGATATGCCGTATATAGATGATGAAGAAGAGCGTTTAGTATTTATTGTAGATGCATTATTAAATAAAGGTTTAGGCATTAATGAATTGATTATATGGTTGAATGATATGAATGATGATTTATTAGATTTAAAGCCAGAAGGACTCATATATTATAGAACAAAGAAGAATATAGAGGGATTTTTGAAATGTTTGTATTTTAGAGTTCATCGATTTGAAAGATATGACATGCTTTCAGAACATATTGAATTTATTTTGAGGGAAAATTTTGAAATAGATTATAAATAGTGATTTTTTATTATTGAACGATGAATAACATTATTATGTAAACTTACCGGTAGTATTGCATTTTAAAACATTGTAATAGGTATTGTAAGTTTAAATTATCTATAACCATTTGTGTAACAATTATTGATGTTTACGAAACATGTTGATTGAATAACTCATTTCGACTATAATCGAAACGCGAAAATTTCCTCAAATCATTTTATCGGATGCATTAAAAATTTTGTTTTAGATAGTTTGTGCAACGTCATTTTTAGATGTTGCGCTTTTTTTGTGAACTCTTTCAATATAAAATTTTATAACATTATTATGTAAACCTTTGAGTTAATTAATGATTTTAAAAACCAAATCAATAGGGACAGTGGGTGAAGCAGAAGGGGGAATTGTCCTCTTAACAAAAAACAAACTCAATTTAATAACTGAGTTTGTCTTACTCTAATACTTGAAACACTTTACTTTAAAAGTAGGGCAATATTAATATTTGTCTTCAACTTTTGGTACAATACTAACAACAAGGAGTTCAATTACACATAATGATATTAAAGCTAATACTCCATTCATTACAATCACCTCTTCCTTGATTTGATTGTAATTTATGAAACGAGTTTCAATGCAAGGGGGAAATGTTAGAAATGGCAAATATTCGTGATATTGCAAAGCATGCAGGGGTTTCTGTCTCTACAGTTTCTAGGGTGTTGAATGATTATCCTTATGTTTCTAATGAGAAGAAGTTAAAGGTGTTATCTGCAATGGAAGCGTTAAATTATATTCCAAATCATCTTGCTGTGAATCTATCACTTGGTAAAAGTCGTGTAATTGCTGTTGTTTTTCCTTGGATTACGAATCCATATTATTTAAGAATATTAGAAGGTGCAATAAAGCAAGCTTCAAAGTATGCTTATCATATTATTGTAATTGAAACACATTACGAAGAACCTGAAGAACTTAAAGTATTGGATATGTTAAAGCATCGTTCGATTGATGGGATTATTTTTATTACGAAAGAATTATCTATTGAGACGATATGCAGTTATGAACAATATGGTCCTATTGTATTGATGGAGAAAAATGATTATTTGCCTTATGTGTTTATTGATCAATATAAAGCAATGAAAAAGGCATTAGATTATCTTGTGCAAGAAGGATATAAAAAAATTGGATACTCTGTGCATAGAAAAAATGGTTTTAGTGCAAATGCACGTGCTAAAGCATATGCTACTTTACCCAAAAATATGCAATACAAAGCGTTTGTTTATGTTAGTGGACTATCTTTGATGGAAGGGAAGTCACTTGCACAAAATATTTTGAATCAATCAACATTACCTGATGCAATCATTGTGACGAACGATGCACATTGTGCCGGTATTTATGCTGAATTTCAAAATAGAGGGATAAAAGTACCAGAAGACATTGCGCTTATATCTTATGAAAATGGAGAATTATCACTAATCAATGATATTACGAGCATTGATCTACCACTCGCTGAAATGGGGGAGCGTAGTGTGGATTTAATTCTCACTGACACAGCAAAATCGGAAGAGTTGCCTTCTAAGTTGATTATTAGAAGGTCGACATAGTCAATTTTTTAATGTGTGTCTTATATACGATTTTACTTTGTACATTATATTATTTTTATTAGTATCACTTTATCCATAGCTCTTATGCCATTTTCCATAATGACTTCTTTATACTCATTGATAAAGAAGTCTTTTTCTATTTCTTCCATCCTAAATCCACATTTTTGATATAGTGCAAGTTGATTCAAACTAGAATTTGCTGTAGCTATTTTTAATCGATGATATCCTAATGATTTTGCAATTATCTCAGCTTCTTTAAGCATTAATTTACCATATCCATTGCCTTGATGGTTCTCCTTTACTGCAATATTCATAATTTCAATGGTAGTATTATTTAGCTCATTGAGCACAATAACGCCAGCAGCTTCCTTATCAATTTCTAATACAAATATTAAACTATGTTTTATATATCGATTAATCATTTCATTCGATGGATCAGCTAACAGTAGTAAGGATTTAATTGTTTCTGATATTTCATATATTTGTTTTAACATCTTGTCACCTTTTGTAAGAATTTTCTGTATAATAAAATATTATACTATATTACTTTTTAGAGTGGGGCGGTTGTTGTCATGAGGAATTTAACGTTTAAGTTTGACCTTTTCTTTATATCAATTGCATTCTTCGATAAACATCGTGATAAGTTATTAAATACTATTGTCGTACCTAAAGAAGATTTTAAGAAAAATAGTAGTTTATCAAATGTAATTCATAATTCACAACATCAAACTTGGGCGCTTAGTTATGATTATGTGATTGTTGCAGAACCTGGCTGGTATGAATCTTTAAATGATGAATTGAGAAATGCAATAAAGGTAGAGATGATTCAAAGTGGCTATGAAATGATACATGACAATCATTTAGTAACTTCAAATTATTGGAGAAGGCTTAGCAATGAGGTACAACAAGCATTTATTCATCAATTTGACGACGATCTCAGTGATACGAAAGTGGATGCATTTCAACAATTTCCACATTTAGTGAAGTTGCATAATAAGTTGCCTAATGAACATGGTTCAAATTGTTTATCAGCGACAATATATGCGATAACAAAGCAACGATATATTTTAAATCATTGGATGCATCAAGCAACATTTTTATTTTATTTAGATCGCCTTGGTTACCAACAAGTTGAAGATTCGTTTCAATCTGGAGATGTGATTTGTTTTTATCATGAGGATTCTTTAACACATGCAAGTTATGCACTTGATGATACATATATTTTTAATAAACAAGGTCAGACATTTTGGGAACCATGGACAATTGAACGTTTTAGTACAATTTATGGTAATAGAGATGAGAAAGAAGTGCGTGTTTTTAGGCGATTTTTATAGGTATCTAATGACGAAAATGATTAATTTAAATAGTAACACGGTTCATATTGAGTAATTTTCAAAATGAACCGTGTTTTTATTTATTTTTTACAGCTTTAATCACCACTTCACTTATCTCTTGATGCGTAAGCCATCTATTTTCACTTTCATGTCTACCGAGTTTGATTAACGTTATATCTGTATCAAATTGATATGTTCTACTGGTTGTTCCTTGGACGAGATATACTTTTGTATTTTTAAATTCTGGTTTTTTGATGAATGAATTGAAACTATCATAATAAGGACTATGAATCCATGCAACAATCATCGTTACAGGTTCGTCTTTAATGACTTCCATTAACTTTTCATATTCACAAGCTGCAGTGTAATCAAAATTGGTAAACTTTGCATTTTTTTGTTGTAATAACGGATTATACTTATCATTATTTCGACTACATAATAATACTGTTTCATTACTTGCTTCTGTCATCCACTCGGAGAAATGATAAAGCATACCAGAACCGCCTATAATAATGATTGCCATTTTATCACCTCACAATTATTAATAATTAATTCATTCTATAAGTTAAATCTTCTTTTGTATATTTTTTGATTAATGTACCTGTAAATAGTGTATCTTGGACATCATAATTTAATGCCTTTAGTACTTCTATTGCAAATTCCCTATATGCAAAGCCAATGGCTGTTATGATTTGATGTGATTTATCGTAATATACTGGGGTTCTTGTTAATTGATCTTTTGATAAAGAGGAATATTCCTCCAACGTTTCTTCATATAATCCAGCTGTAAATTTCACACCATTTAAAATGCCACTTTTAGCGAGTAAGATAGGTGATGAAGAAATTGATGCTATAAGAGGTCTTGGTGTTGTATTTAATCTTTTTATAAAGTTTATTAGATTTGCATCATCTATTACCTTTGTATAATCAATAATGCCTGGAAGTATGATAAGTTGGTAATTATTTATATTAATTTCATCAAATACTTTATTTGGATTGACTGAAAAATAATCTTCGCTAATGACGGGTTCTAGATTGTTTGAAACCGTATCAATTTCCCAAGCATCTTCATTATTTAAACTAATGGTCAAATATGATGTTAAACATGTAATTTCATATAGGGAGAACCCAGGATATAAGATAACTAGTGCTTTCTTCATGGACATTTTCCTTTCTCTTTTTATTCTAGTATATTAGAAATTTTAAAATAATTCAGTTTTTTTATATGGTATAATTTTCTATATAACTTTTTAGGAGACATTTATGTTACTTCAAATTAATTCAGGTAATTATAATCTTTATATTGAAAAAGCATATGAATTATCTCAAAATATAAGTTTTTCTGCGTTTCCTTTGTTTTGTGATGGGATTAAAACAAAAAGGGATTTTAACAGGTGGGTGTTAGAATCATTCGATAGGGATAATGAATCAATTATTGTTTTGCTTAATGATAACTCGGATTTGATTGGATGGTTTCACTATTTCATTAATGATAATCAAATCGGTTTGTGTACCTTATTCTTTGATAACACGGATTTCACAGTTCTTAATGATTTGTTTCAGTTTCTTTTTGATTCATCTCCTAATCACTTATTTAATTTTTATATACCTCATCAAAATCAGAAATTATTAAACTTTTGTTTGAGTCATGGGTTTAGTTGTATTGATGAGCAATTTGTTGATATTTTTGATTTGAAACTCTATCAAAATATTCGTTTTTCAGATGAAATTATTAAAATTGATTATCATAATTTTGATTTAATTGCTGAATATTATAATGAGACAAATATATCTTCTTATTTATCTATTAATGAATTGAAGCAACGTTTAAATGATTGGTCTTTTTTTGGTTTTTATAGTAACAATCGTTTATTGGGATTTATAGGTTATAAGCTTGGTAGCAGTTTATCTGAAATCTTTATATTAGAAACTAATAATGATTTAAATAATATAGTTACTGAATCACTGATCAATGCAGTTTTGTCTGATTGTTCTAATATTAATTCTGAATATCTTTACTTTTTCAGTGATGTGAAGGAACATGCTGTTAATATGAATCTAGGATTTAATAATTTGTCGAAAGCAATTTGTGTGAGTAATGAACAAAAAATATAGTAGTTGTTATTGTAAACTTATTTAAAACAAATGACTATTACGACTTCTTGGAGGTTTAAATGATTAATTATGAAATGTTATCTATAAATGATGAAAGTAAATTACATGATTTTTTTACAATGACGTTGACGCATACTTTTAGTAATAATGGGATTACAGATGATGAAGATTTGCAGGTTGAGATTAATAAGAAGATGTCCTACGTGAAAGTTTATTTTGAATATCATGAAGATTACTTTATGGTCGCTAAAGATGGTGATGCATTGGTTGGGATTATTGGGTTTTACCAACCGAATGCTATTATTAAATCACTTTTAGGAGATAGTGTTGACGGTATTAAAGAAATGGGCTCGCTGTATGTTCATCCCGATTATCAAAATCAAGGGATTGGTAGTACATTAATTAAGAAGATGATACAGCATTTAAAAGAGCAAGGTATTCGTCAGTATTGCTTTGATTGTGGCTATAACAAATCGATTCAAACATGGACGCGCAAATTTGGAGAACCAACGTATTTTTATAAAGATCACTGGGATATTGGAAATCATCATGCGATATGGATGATTGATTTAGAGGAGCATTTTTTATAATCTGAATTGCTTGTTTAAAAAGTCATTATTTAAATTATAAGTTTTCCGCATATGTTTCGGCCAATATGGAGTTGCATTCCAAATTAGCCGTAAAACCAAGAAATATTCAGTACAAATGTTTTAAATGATCATAGAATCAGTTTTAGTATAAGCAGTCAATGGACTGCTTTTTATTTTTTTACAAAGCAGAACATACGTTCTTATTTTTATTGTATGCGAACAAGTGTTCTGTTATAATAAATATATAAAAAGACAGCATGATGATTAAAGGATGGTGATTCATATGTATGATTATAGTTTGTGTGCTAATCGTCATATTTTATGTATAGACCAAAAGAGTTTTTTTGCGAGTGTTTCTTGTATTCAAAAGGGATTAGATCCTTTGACGACGAAACTTGCAGTTGTAGCAGATACGAAGCGTCAAGGTTCTGTTGTGCTTGCTGCAACACCACCACTGAAAGCAATGGGAATTAAAACGGGTTCTAGGTTGTTTGAAATTCCTCATCGTTCGGATATTTATATTATTAATCCGTCAATGCGTAAATACTTAGAAGTTGCAGGTCAAATTTCAGATGTTGCGCTTCAATATATTGCACCAGAAGACTATCATCAATATAGTATTGATGAATTTTTTATGGATGTAACGGACAGTTATCATTTGTTTAGTCCAACGGTTTATGATTTTGCAAAGAAGATTAAAGATGAAATTTATGAGAAAACACATGTTCATTGTGCAGTAGGTATTGGACCAAACGTACTGATTAGTAAGGTTGCATTGGATATTGAAGCAAAGAAGATGCCAGATGGGATTGCGGAGTGGCGTTATGAAGATGTGCCAGAAAAGATGTGGCACATTGAACCTTTAAGTCAGTTTTGGGGGATTAATAAGCGCACTGAGAAGAAGTTAAATCAAAAGGGGATTTTTACGATTGGTCAGCTTGCAAATTATCCACATCATTATTTGAAACGTGATTTTGGTGTAATCGGTGTAGATTTGCATTTACATGCGAATGGTATTGACTCTAGCTTAATTAGAGAAAAGCATCGTCCTTATAAGTCTTCTATTAATAAGAGTCAAATTTTGATGAGAGATTATTATTTTGAGGAATTAAAGACCGTTGTTTTAGAACATGTTGAAGAGGTGACTTTTCGATTGCGTGCAAGTAATGCATTAGCACGTACGATTTCATTTTCAATTGGTTATAGTGATAACGGTAAAGTTAACAAAAGCTATACACTTTCAGAAGGAACGAATTTAACACGTGATATTTTTCAAGTGGTTTGGGGATTTATGCAGCAATTATGTGAGAAAGATCGCATGTATAGAACTGTCAATATTTCATTGACTAATTTAATTTCAGAAGAAGATCGACAATTGACGTTGTTTGTAGATGAATTTCAACGTTCTAAAGAAGAAGCTTTAGAGAAGACAATTGATCAACTTAAGCGCCGCTTCGGTAAAAATAGTGTATTGCGTGCTGTTTCCTACACAGATCAAGGCACTGCAATGAAAAGAAATGGTTTAATAGCAGGGCATAAAGCTTAGTTGAAATAGGTGAATTAAGACACAACGAAATGTATTGTAAATAATCACTGTTTAAGTGCGTAGTTCGATAATAAAATGTTTTATTCTGAGAAGTGCTGTATTAATTATGTTAAGTTTACATTTTACTATATTGAATGTACAATGTTTATACATAGTATACAGAAAGGGTGATGTATATGAAAATAGTTAAATATAGTACACTTTCTAACAATGCACTAGATAAAAGAGAAAAAGTTATGTTAGCCATGACAGAAGTGGATGAAAATTTTGTTATTGGGCGAAGAAACTATGATGCTAAACGTATTGATGGGAAAAAAGAACAATTAAAACGTATGAAAGAAAAAGAGTATGCATTACACTATTAAGCAAGCTAAATTAGATTTAGAAAGCATCGAAACTAGTCTACAAAGAAAAAAGGGAAAACTTATAAGTGAAATATTTATTAAAATCACAAATTTAAATTTATACAGTTTAAGTCAAACATTCACATTTCATTATGTGGGTGTTTTTGTCTTTAGACGATTAGAAAGAATGAAGTGATCACGAATATCAAAATAAGTCGAGGTAATTATCAAAAGTTTAAAATAAAGATAAATATATATATCAAGCATTGTACTCCATATCATTATTCGATAATATTGAATTATCAGTAAATAAGAAAAGGGGAATAAATATGTATCCAAATGTTAAAGCAACGATGGAAGAGATTAAGCGTTTAGTAGAAATTCCAGGGCCATCTGGTTTTGCTTTTCAAGCGATTGAGTATGTGAAGCAAACATTGGCTGAGGAAGGGTATGACTGTGTCATTACGAATAAAGGTGGTTTACTTGTAACGGTTAAAGGTCAAGATGATACGCGTCATAAGTATTTAACAGCACACGTTGATACATTAGGTGCAATGGTGAAAGAGATTTTACCTTATGGTAGATTGCGTTTATCAATGGTTGGTGGTTTCAATTGGAACAGTGTTGAAGGGGAGTATTGTGAGATTCATTCTGACAATAAAGTATTCACTGGTACGATTTGTATGCATGAAACGAGTGTCCATGTTTATCGCGGTGCAGGGGAGATTAAGCGTGACGATAAGCATATAGAAGTTCGAATTGATGAGGTCGTAAAGACAGAAGAAGATGTTCAAAAATTAGGTATTTCTGTTGGAGATTTTGTAAGTTTTGCACCGAGATGTGAGATCACTCCGTCTGGATTTATTAAATCACGTCATTTAGATGATAAAGCAAGTGCTGCAATGTTAATTCAATTGTTACGTCATATTAAAGCAGAATCTATTGAATTACCACATACCACACATTTCTATTTCTCTAATAACGAGGAGATTGGTTATGGTGGTAATTCTAATATTCCAGAACAAGTTGTTGAATATATTGCTGTAGATATGGGTGCATTGGGTGATGGTCAATCAAGTGATGAATACACTGTATCTATTTGTGCGAAAGACTCTAGTGGACCATATCATTACGCGTTGAGGCAGCATTTAGTACAGTTATGTAAAGAAGAAGGTATTGATTATAAGGTTGATATTTATCCTTATTACGGTAGTGATGCGAGTGCTGCAATGCACGCAGGATATGATGTTAAGCATGGTTTATTTGGTGCGGGTATTGAATCTAGTCATGCAATGGAGCGTACGCACGAGTCTTCATTAGAAAATACTGAGAAGTTAATTTACGCATATGTATTAAGTCCAGTCATCGATTAATTAAATTGATTGAATAATGCAAATATTTTTACGGATGTGTTTTTCTTTGTTATGATGAATATCAATACAAATGAAAGGACGTGTGAATTTATGAGCAAAAAAGTATTAATCGTTGTCACAAGTACAGCAAGCTTCAAAGATGGAACACCAACTGGACTTTGGTTAGCAGAGGCAGCAGAACCTTACAAAGTATTTGAAAGAAATGGTATTGAGGTTGATTTTGCTTCACCTAAAGGTGGTGCAACGCCACTTGATCCGAATTCTGTTGCAAATAATGAAACAAAAACATTTCATGATGTTGTTAAAAAGTTAGAACAAACAACAAAATTAAAAGACGTTGTATTTGAAAATTATGATGGTATCTTTATTCCAGGTGGTCATGGTACAGTATTTGACTTACCAGGAGATAAAGATTTGCAAAATATTTTAGCATTCTATAAACAAGATAATCGTGTGATTGGTGCTGTTTGTCACGGTCCAAGTGCTTTTGTTGAAGCGAAATTAAACGATGGTAGTTATGTCGTTAATGGCGTGAAATTAACAGCCTTTACGAATGAAGAAGAAATTCAAATGAAATTGGATGACCAAGTGCCATTTATGTTACAAACGGAACTAGAACGTCAAGGTGCTGGTTTCGTAGTTGGTAAAGCATTTACTGAACATGTTGTTACTGACGGTAAATTTGTTACAGGTCAAAATCCACAATCAAGTACAGCAGTTGCTGAAGCATTTGTTAAAGTACTATAATCATTAAAAAATAGATATCCGGATTTATCCGGATATCTATTTTTTTGTATCAGCAGGTAATCCTAAATGTAGCAATAATCCTAATAATACACCAAATAATAGACTGAGCATCGTCCCGAGCAAGATATACTCACTCTTTTTATCTACTTTATCCGGATTTAAATTCGGTGTATCATCTTTTAAGTCATTGAATCTTAATATAGATTTACTCGCAATGACAAGGCCAATTGCGGTGTATTCTTTTAGTACAAAGAATATTAAAATAAGTAGCCTCTCGATATAACCGATTAACATCCCGATATGGTCTGTTGATTTAAATTTTGTTTCGCTCATTAAAGTCAATATCCATTTGATAAGTGGGCCAGAAGCTAAATATAAGAAAAATGTGAGTACGAATACCCAAATCATAACAACCACTCCTTTATTGCTGCCTTAAACTGTTTATCGAAAACTTCGAGGTCATCAGACGCTTCATCGTGTTTTAAAAATAGCTTTAATTGCTGTTCTATTAATTTCAGCTGTCTTTTATGAGCACGTTTTAATTGGGCTGAAACTGTAGAAGTCGTTTTGTTAATTTTTTCAGCAACGACTTTTTGATTTGGATAAACAAGGTCATATAATAGTAATGATTGTTGAACCTCTGTATGTGCTTCAGTAATTTCAGTAATATAAGGAAATACGATGTCATTAAACAAAGGTGTCACATCACTTTCGAAATGCATATGAAAATGGCTGATATCCGAATGTTTTACTGCAGTTAGTGCATTTCTCGCATGTTTAATAAGTGGATCATTCCAATGCTCGATATTACCTGTTGGCCAATCGATATCACCGATTGCTATACCGAATTTGACGGGTTGATTTTTGAACGGCCACAATAATTTGATATAATAAGAAAGAAGTAAGGTCGCATTCACATCGTTACATACAAAAAACAATTCATCACCCATTCTAAAATCTGTATAGCTGAATGATAAGTGCTGTGTTGATTTTTCTGTATAGGTTGTGAGTTGTTCTAAGAAAAGACGAATGTCTTTACCATTCTCGTATTTAGTGCTATTGGAAACATCCATGACCATAATTGCTAACATATTGGACCTCCTAAGTTGATATATGAATGTGTAAATAGAAAATTCGATAAATTAAACGAATTTAAAAATATTCGATTGATTCGTCGAATATTTAAAAATTCGACGATTTAATCGAATTTTAACATAAATTAGAGAGAAAGTCATGTACATTGCTATTTGAAGCTAAATGTACAACTATTCAAAACGCAAGACAAAATAGTATGAATATGCAATAATTGATAAGCATAAGTCATACAAAGTATGAAGAATTAAGGAGATAAAAATGAAATTTACGAATTTAACTCAAGAAGAATTTGGAGCATTTGCAGATAAGAGTGAATACAGTCACTTTACACAAATGGCCGTAAATTATGATTTAAAGGTATCTGAAGGCACTGAAACACACTTAGTAGGTGTTAAAGATGCACAAGGTGAAGTGATTGCAGCAGGTTTATTTACTGCAGTGCCTGTATTAAAGAAATTCAAGTATTTCTATTCTAATCGTGGACCGATTATGGATTATGAAAACACAGCATTAATACAATTTTTCTTTGAGCAATTAAAGACCTATTTAAAAGGCAATCAAGCTTTATTTTTACGAATTGACCCATATGTACCATATCAAAGATGGAATCATGATGGTGAGTTAGAAGAAACATACGCAACAAAAACATTATTTGAGACATTCAAATCACTTGGATTTACACATCAAGGATTTACTAAAGGATTTGATCCAGTGCATCAAATTCGATGGCATTCTGTATTGAATTTA
This sequence comes from Macrococcus sp. DPC7161, assembly GCF_004117835.1. GTDB lineage: Bacteria > Bacillota > Bacilli > Staphylococcales > Staphylococcaceae > SDSC01. Next base: position 495,328 of record NZ_SDSC01000001.1, read on the forward strand.
AAGGATAAAGATGACAAACAAGTCCTTAAAGATATGGATTCATTACGTAAACGAAATATTAAGAAAGTCTTGAAAAATGGTGTGAAAGTCCGCTTCTTAAAAGAAGATGAACTTCATTTATTCCGACAATTTATGAGAGATACAAGTGGCAAAAAAGAATTTTTAGATCGCGATGATAAATTTTATTCTGACCGCTTAAAATACTTTAAAGACCGTGTACTTGTACCATTAGCGTATATAGATTTCACAACATATATTCCAGAATTAGAGTCTGAACATCAATCAGTGTCTAATGACATTGAAAAAGCCAAACAAGAAATTGAGAAAAAACCAGACAATAAAAAGTGGCAAAATAAATTACAAGATGCTAAAAAACAATTGGTATCTATTGAAGAAAAGCTTGAGGAAGCGAAACAATTACATCAAGCACATGGTGATACTTTGCCAATAGCAGCATCATTCTTCTTAATTAATCCGTACGAAGTGGTTTATTTAGCAGGTGGTTCTTCAAATGAATTTAGACACTTTGCTGGTAGTTACGCAATTCAATGGAAAATGATCAACTATGCTTTAGAACACGGTATCGATCGCTACAACTTCTATGGTATTAGTGGAGATTTTTCAGAAACAGCAGAAGATGCAGGTGTGATTAAGTTTAAAAAAGGTTTCAATGCAGATGTGATTGAATACATTGGTGACTTTGTATTGCCAATAAATAAGCCGATATATAAATTATATGAAGCAGCTAAGAAAATAAAAAAATAGAAAAGTAGGGGTTACATGCAATTTACTGAGTTGACAAAACATGAGTTTACGGACTTTGTTTGGCAAACACAAGAAATGAGTCATTACTTTCAATTACAAGAGAATATTAAAAATAGAGAAAACGATGGATATTATGTTGTTCTATTAGGTGTAAAAGAAGAAGGTAAAGTCATTGCAGCCAGTCTATTTTCTAAAGTACCGACTTTTGGCAGTTATTTTTATTATTCAAATCGTGGTCCAGTAATGGATTATTCGAATAAAGCATTGGTTGATTTTTACTTTAAGTCATTAGATCAATACTTAAAGACGCATCAAGCATTGTATACAAAGATTGATCCATATGTGATTTACAAAAAATATGACAAGGATGTTCAATACAATGAAGCATATGGCACAAATGATGCGATTATTGAGCAACTTGAAGCATTAGGTTATGAACATCAAGGCTTTTCAGTTGGTTTTAGTAGTGTGTCACAAGTCAGATGGATGAGCGTTTTATACTTAGAAAATGAAACACCAGCAAGCATTATGAAACAATTTGACTCACAACGTAAGCGCAATATTAAAAAGGCACAAAAATATGGAGTAAAAGTCAGATTGTTAGATAAATCGGAATTAAACCTATTTATGGATTTATATAAAGAAACAGGAAACCGTTCAGGTGAAAGTTTTATTATCCGTGAAGATGCTTATTTTGAAGGCTTTAATGACTTTTATGATGACAAAGTCATATTACCGTTAGCATATATCGATTTAGATGAATATATCAGCAAGTTGGCTGATGAAATTGCAAACGATGAAAAACAACGTGATCAAATGATGTCAAAACCAGAGAAATCAGATAAGCAATTAAAGAAAATCGAAACCTTAGACGCTGATATTCACCGTAAACAAAAAGAATTATTAGATATGAGTGAATTACGCAAAACAGATGGTCCAATTCTAAATTTAGCAGCCGGCATGTTCTTTGAGAACCATTTTGAGATCAATTATTATGCTGGCGGTTCAAGTTCAAAATACAATCAATTTATGGGCCCATATGCAATGCATTGGTATATGATTAATTATTGTTTTGAACATGGTTATGATCGCTATAATTTTTACGGTGTATCTGGAGATTTTAGTGAATCTGGTGAAGATTATGGTGTTTATCGATTTAAACGTGGATTTAATGCACAAATTGAAGAATTGATTGGAGACTTTATTAAACCAATTAATAAACCAAAGTATTTAGCTTATAAAGCATTACAAAAAGCAAAGCAAACGATTAAAAGATAAAAATTAAACTAATCATATTAAAAGAAATAATTAATAAGCACATATCTATAGATTTAGATATGTGCTTATTTTTAATATTTTAGTTTACATAATATATATTATCGGAAGTTGTGGTTAGGAAAGATAGAGACCTACTTTATTGTAGATCTCTATTTCAATTACTTTAATTCATAAGCTGCAATTGTACCAGACATTTCATGACTAACTAATAACATTGCTTGTTTTGTTGGTGAATCTTTTTTACTTATAAAAGTAATACCTTCTGGTGAAATATCACCATTGTCATTTGATTTAAAATAAGTTTCAAATTTTGGTTTTGTTGGATTATCAATATTATAAACCATAATACCATTTGCACGTTCTAAACCGATAAATGCATATGTATGTTTATTGACTTTACCAACGGTAACTGATTCAGGCTCAACACCTTTATCATCACTTCTTGAATCAAATTCAATTTTACCGCGAGTTTCTTGGTCTGAATTAAACGCATCTTTATCTGCAGTTAATACAATAGACTCGAAATCATCTTTTGAATCATATACACGCTTTAATGAATCACCATCTAACACTGAAAAACTTCTACCACCAAAAGTAACTGGCACATCATATTTACCATTTGTTGTAAATGGGCTAAAAGTACTTGTTTTTAAGCGACCCATTGACTTCTTATCATCAAATAAACCAAGGTCAAATCCTTTTAAATAGCGACTCGATGGATTAAAGTGATCTTTAATATCTTGTACACGTGTTTCTTCACTAAATCCTTTATAATCTTGTGAATCCCCTTCATTTGCAGTTAAAATATATGTTTTGCCTTTAAATTCAACTTTTGCAACACCATCTGGTTGATACATACCAAACAATGGGTAGTTTTGCATATTTGCTTTACCATCTTTATCAGAAACATCTATTTTTGAAGTTTGATAAGATTTATAGCCAAGCCCTTTTACTTTAACGAATTTACCCTTGGCAATATCTAATTTTGCAATTGCATTGCGTTCTTGAATAGAAACATATGCATAGCGATTTTTAGCATCAATCGTAATATACTCAGGCTCTAAATTGTTAAAGCTTTCAAGTGCATTTCTACCTAAATTACGCACATCTTTATGGATTAATTTTTTATCAAATCGAACCGTTTTAACGTGAGATTGCTTTACTTTTCCGTAAGGGTTTACTTTAATAATAGATACAGAACCTTCAGGATTAACGGTATATGCATCATTAGGTTCACCTTCATTAGCTGAAAGTAGTGTTTTGTAATCAGAAGTAAACGTCACCATATCTGGTAAACTGCCTACTTTTACTTTAGATAGTAATTTGCCATCAGGCGTTAAAAATGCAATGGTTCCTTTATCTGTTTTGTTTTCAGCTGGAATACTTACAGCAATATAATGATGTTTCGTATTTACTGCGACACTTGTTATATCAGAACCTTTAATGCCTAAATCTTTTAATAAAACACGTTTAATTAACGGTAATTTATCATGTTTTAAACCTTTTAAATCTAAAATATCAATCGCATTTAAAGCACCATTGATAGAATATGCACGTTGCAATTTATAATCTACACTTACAATTTCAGTTGCACTTTCTCCATATTCTGCTTGTGCATCATAACGCGCTTTTTGACTGATTTTTAAATGACTAATTGGACCATAAGCTTTCACTGAAACCGCTTCAACACTATTCATAGATAATAAGGCGCTTATTGATAACACAGAAATACCAGTTATGACTTTTTTAAATGAATTCATGATTTGCCTCCAAATGATTGATTTAAAAATAGCATAGCGTTTTTTTGTAAATTATAAATAAATTTTGTAAATTTAATACAATATTTTTGTTACAAACGCATAAAAAATAAGACACCGAAGTGTCTTATTATAAATTTATATTAAATTCATCATTATTCATCAATTTTTGTAGCACGTGCTTCGCCACGATTGATTTCATTATCAAAACGTTCTTGATCTTTAACCGCTTTTCTTTGCATTTTTTTCTTTTGACGACGTTCTTTAGTTACAAAGAAATAAACGATGTCTAAAATTAATGCAATGATGGCTAAGAAAATTGCATAGCCTAACAAAGCGTTGTACTTAATATCAAAGAAGTTTGGTAATACAAACGCTGAAATGGCTAAAACGATAAATGTGATTACAGGTGTGATTAAAAATCTACCCATCACTAAGCCTAATAATAATGATACAATTAACATCCCTACGATAGATATTAATAAGAAGTTTGGAATTTCAAAAAACTGAATATCTCCTAATAAAAACATACATTCACCTCATAAATATAAAAATGTTATATTAAATATACCCAAATGTCATTCATTTTATACCTAATATTTAAAATAAGTTTACCACATAATAAAAATTGTATATACATAAACTTAAAAAATAGTATTTTATAATATTCAAAATTTTCGAAAATAACGTATAATATAGACAAGATAAGAAGTTAGGAGTGTTAAAATGTTAAAACGTAATGAAGTTAATATTGAAGAAACATGGGACTTATCCCCTTTATTTGAATCTGATGCGGCTTTTTATGCAACATTAGATAAAGTGATTGATGAAGTTAAAGCCTTTAATCAGCAATATGTAGGAAGATTAAATCAAACTAATGTCATTGAACAGGCACTAAAGGATTTAGAACAGCTATACATTCAATTAAATACATTATCAAACTATGCAAGTTTAAATTTCTCAACAGATCAAACAAATGCTGAGGCTGGTAAGTTATATAGCAAATTCTCATCAAGTTATGGACAAATGTCTAGCCAATTATCATTTGTGAATTCTGAAATCAGTCAATTAGATGAAGCAATACTAAAGGAATTGTCAACAACAAGCCAATATCAACGATACTTTGCTAAGCTACTTGAACAAAAGCCATATCAATTACATCCTGAAGTTGAAAAAACATTAGCTGCTTTCTCCCCTGTATTTGGTGGTCCATATCAACTGTATGATACAACTAAAATGTTAGATATCGATTTTGGTACATTTGAAGCACATGGTAAACAGATACCGATGAGTTATGTTTCTTTTGAAGGTGAATTAGAAGTTGATGGTGATACTGAAGTCAGAAGAAATGCATTTAGAAAGTTTTCAGATACATTAAAACAGTATGAAAACACAACAGCAAAAACTTATGATTTAATCATTCAACAAGAAAAAATTGAATCGGATTTACGAGGATATGATTCTGTTATTGATTTCTTACTCCATGAACAAGAAGTTTCTCAAGATTTATATCATCGACAAATTGATTTAATTACAAAGGAATTAGCACCGCATATGCGTCGTTATGCAAAATTACTTCAAAGAACAAATGGCTTAGAAGAAATGCGCTTTGAAGATTTAAAGATTTCTATTGATGAAACTTATGAACCGGATATCTCAATTGAAGGATCACGAGAATATATTAAGCATGCGCTTAGTGTATTAGGCGATGATTATATGCAATTGGTTAATGATGCATATGATAAGCGCTATATTGATTTTGTACAAAATGAAGGTAAATCAACGGGTGCATTTTGTGCAAGTCCATATGCCACAAATCCATATATATTAATTTCATGGACTGCTAAAATGACAGAAGTATTTGTATTAGCACATGAATTAGGTCATGCAGGTCACTTTAATCTAGCAAATCAACATCAGTCTATTTATGATGCGGATTGTTCAATGTATTTTGTTGAAGCTCCAAGTACGATGAATGAAATGTTAATGGCAAATTACTTATTAAAATCATCTAATGATCCGAAATTTAAACGATGGGTAATTGCAAGTATCATCTCTAGAACGTATTATCACAATATGGTGACACACTTATTAGAAGCAGCATTTCAACGTGAGGTTTATCGATTAGTTGACCAAGGTGAATCGATGACGGCCGAAACTTTAAATGAAATAAAACGAAAAGTGATTGAAGACTTCTGGGGTGAAGATATTGTGATTACTGAAGGTGCTGAGTTAACTTGGATGAGACAACCTCATTATTATATGGGCTTATACCCTTATACTTATTCAGCTGGATTAACGATTGCAACATTAATGTCAAAACGTATTTTAAATGAAGGCCAAACAGCAGTCAATGAATGGTTAGAAGTTATGAAGGCTGGTGGCAGTAAAAAACCTGTAGAACTCGCTGCAATGGTTGGCATCGATTTAACGACTGATGCACCATTAAAAGAAACCATTGCTTATATTGGTGAGTTAATTGATGAATTAGAAAAATTAACAGATGAAATTGAACAACAATAAGAATCAGCAGGCATTTGCCTGCTTTTTTGGAGGTTTATAATGAAAGAAAAAATTGTAGTGATTACAGGTGCTAATCAAGGTATTGGTTTAGAAATCAAACGTCAATTTGAACAAAATGGTGCAATTGTTTGTGATATCGACATAGAGCCAGGTGGATTTTTTCAAGGAGATATAGGAAATCAAAAAGTGATCGAAAGATTTTGCGAACAAGCGATTGAAAAGTATGGGCATATTGATTATTTAATTAATAATGCGATGCCATTGATGAAAGGTATTTCTGAATGTTCATATGATGACTTTGTATATGCGTTAAATGTAGGTGTAACTGCCCCATTTTATTTAACAAAATGCCTTACTCCCTACTTCAATGAAGGTGCGTCTATTATTAATATTACTTCTACACGTGCTTTTATGAGTCAGAAAGAAACAGAAAGCTATTCGGCTTCAAAAGGTGCTTTAGAAGCTTTGACACATAGCTTAGCAATGAGTTTACAAGGTAAAGCTCGAGTAAATGCCATTGCCCCTGGTTGGATAGATACAACCAATACAGATTATCAAGATGAAAATGCATTACAACATCTTGTAAAACGTGTAGGCCATCCAAGTGATATTGCCAGTATGGTACTTTACTTATGTTCAGATAAAGCAAGTTTTATTACAGGACAATCTTTCACCATAGATGGCGGTATGAGTAAACAAATGATTTATCATCATGATCAAGGTTGGGAATATAAAAACTGAGAAGGGGCATATGCCTCTTCTCAGTTTTTATTGTAAATAGGTTTAATTCTATATGTTTAATTGATTAACTTAATCTTATCTGGTTCAATAATGATGCGTTTTTGTTTGTACAATCTACCAATAGCACGTTTAAAGCTACCTTTACTCATGTTAAAGACATCTTTAATCGCTTCTGGATCTGATTTATCTGAGAATGGCAATTCTCCTTCATATTCATTTAATAAAGCAAGGATTGCTTCAGAATCGTCATCCATTCTTTCATGTGCTAATGGTAAGAACGATCCATTTAAAGTGCCATCTTCTTTATGACCAATGATACGTACCTCAACAGCTTCTCCTAAACGAGGTTCTGTTTTACGCTCTGATTCATGTACAAATATTTTGTACCCTTCTTTTGATAATAAGAAGGTACCTACACGTAATAATCGATATGGGTGTGCTGTAATTGTTGTATGTAATAAATCAATACTTGCTTGTGAATACATGCTATCTACGATTGTTTCAGATGCTAAGCGCCCATATAATTGATCGTTTTTATCAACACGTAATGTTGCAAATACTTCATCACCAGTTGTTGGCCATACATCTTTTACTTTCGGCAAATCTTCCCAAGGAATTTTAATTTCTCTTGGTATACCCACATCGACTGTCGCACCATCACGATCAGTCTTAATCACTTTTACCCAATCATACTTATCCGTTGAAATGGCAGGCATATTTTGTGTTGCAAATAAATCCCCGTTACGGCCAGGGTATACGAAAAATGTATAATCTTCACCAATTTCTAATTCGTCATCTTCTAATACTTCAGATAAATTTAACTTTACTTCTTCATTGTTTGGTCCTAATAAGTAATATGTAGAACCTTCTAAACGATCTACGCGTAAAAAGTCGATACTACCTGATAATTGTTTTTTTTCCATGTTTTCTCCTCGTGTTACATAATCCATAATATTATAACATAAATTGAACTTTTCCGCTGTTGTAATCCATGATTAAAATCTATATCATTTATTCAGTTATATGATATAATTTAACGGACTATGAGTTAATAACAAATGTGAGGAGAAAATACATGTTACAAGTTTCTAATGTAAGTTTACGCTTTGGCGATAGAAAGTTATTTGAAGATGTAAATATTAAATTTACACCAGGTAACTGTTACGGTTTAATTGGTGCCAATGGTGCTGGTAAATCGACATTTTTAAAAATATTATCAGGAGAATTAGATTCTCAAACAGGTCATGTTTCTCTTGGAAAAGATGAGCGTTTATCTGTATTAAAACAGGACCACTTTGCTTATGAAAATGATCGTGTATTAGACGTTGTATTACGTGGTAACGAGCGTCTATGGAACGTTATGAATGAGAAAAATGAAATTTATATGAAACCGGATTTCTCAGATGAAGATGGTATGCGTGCTGCTGAACTTGAAGGTGAGTTTGGTGAAATGGGCGGATGGACTGCTGAAAGTGATGCGCAAGTGTTATTATCAGGTCTTGGTATTAAAGAAGACTTACACGATAAAAACATGTCAGAATTAGAAAATAACCAAAAAATTAAAGTATTATTAGCGCAAGCTTTATTTGGTGAACCTGATGTATTATTACTAGATGAGCCTACCAACGGTTTAGATATCCCTGCCATCAGTTGGTTAGAAGAATTTTTAATCAACTTCGAAAATACGGTTATCGTTGTATCCCATGACCGTCACTTCTTAAATAACGTTTGTACACATATTGCTGATTTAGACTATGGTAAGATTAAAATCTATGTGGGTAACTATGACTTCTGGTACCAATCAAGTCAATTGGCACAACAAATGTTACAAGATTCAAATAAGAAAAAAGAAGAAAAAATTAAAGAATTACAAGACTTTATTGCCCGCTTCTCTGCGAATGCATCTAAGTCTAAACAAGCAACAAGTCGTAAAAAAATGTTAGATAAAATTCAATTAGATGATATTCAACCTTCTAGCCGTAAATATCCATTTGTAAACTTTAAACCTGAACGTGAAATTGGTAATGAATTATTACAAGTTCAAGGATTATCTAAAACTGTAGATGGTGTTAAAGTTTTAGATAATATTTCATTTACGATGAATCCAAATGATAAAGCAGTTTTAGTTGGTGAATCTGAAATTGCTAAAACAACATTACTTAAAATTTTAGCTGGTGAAATGGAACCGGATGAAGGTACGTATAAATGGGGTGTCACAACATCTCAAAGTTACTTACCAAAAGACAACTCTGAATTCTTTGAAGGTAAAAATATTGATTTAGTCGAATGGTTACGTCAATATGCACCACCTGAGGAACAAACAGAAACATTTTTACGAGGTTTCTTAGGTCGTATGTTATTCTCTGGAGAAGAAGTACGTAAAAAAGCGACTGTTTTATCAGGGGGAGAAAAAGTACGTTGTATGTTAAGTAAAATGATGTTATCTTCAGCAAACGTATTATTACTTGATGAACCAACTAACCACTTAGACTTAGAAAGTATCACATCAGTCAATGATGGATTAAAAGCTTTTAAAGGTTCTTTAATCTTTACATCACATGACTTTGAATTTATTAATACAATCGCAAATCGTGTGATTGATTTAAATGTACCTGGTGCATTGTCGAAAGAAATTTCTTATGAAGAATATTTACAAGAAACGGGTGTATTAAAAAAATAATCAAACTACCCTACCCTCTTCCATCATTTGATGGTTGAGGGTTTTTGTATATTCATACAGAATTTAATCGAAATATAAATTGTCTAATTATTATAAAAACACTTTACAATTCAAAATAGTTTGTGTATAGTTGAAAACAACAATTGAATCAATTAGAGATGAGGCGCATCAATCATCAGTAGATAATGAGAAAGCTGCAAATGAATTATTGAAAGGGTGCGATGCCGAAATGTATATATGATTGCAGTCATATATATGTTGGATCCCAAGGTTAAGAGCTATGGATCTGTCATTATTGAAAAATAATGGAGTGCATCGCTTGTATATACAACAAGTTTAGGATGCCTAAGCTTGTTTTTTTTATACATGATGCCTCTTAGGAGGATATCACTTGGAAAATCAAATCACAGTACTAAAATTTGGTGGCACATCAGTTGGCGATTTTGACAAAATTAGAGCCATTGCAAATTATTTAAAAGAAAGAATTAATTTAGGAGAAAAATTGGTTGTAGTTGTTTCTGCCATGGGTAAAACGACAGATCATTTACTTGAAAGTGTACAACAATTATCGAGTACTCCAAAAGAAAGTGCCCTGGCCATGTTACTCACAACAGGTGAACAACAAACCATTTCTTACTTGTCTATTGTCTTAAATGATTTAAATATTGCAGCAACTGCTCTAACCGGTGCACAAGCTGGCATAAAAACAAAAGGACATCATTTAAAAAGTAAAATCATCACTATTGATGCGAGTCTGATCAAACAAAAACTAGAGAATAATGATTGTTTAATCGTTGCAGGGTTTCAAGGCATTAATGAATTTAATGAAATGACCACTTTAGGTCGTGGCGGAAGTGACACGAGTGCAGTTGCCCTAGCAGCAAGTTTAAATGTCCCATGTGAAATTTATACAGACGTTGCCGGTGTTTTTGGCACTGATCCAAGACTTTATCCAAATGTCAAACAACTGCATCAACTGAGTTATGAAGAGATGATGGAAATGTCGAGTCTTGGCGCTGGTGTATTAGAAACAAGATCGATTGAAATCGCGATGAATTATCAAATTCCTATTTATTTAGCGAAAACACTTTCAAAACAGAAAGGAACATGGATTATGTCACAAAATGAAATTATCGAAAGAAAAGCCGTCACCGGTGTTGCATTAGATCAAAATATGCAATATGTAACAATACATTACCCAATGAATGATGCAAGGTTGATTAAAATGATATTTAATGCGCTTGAAGAAGGCTTTATTAATATTGATATGATCAGTCAAATTGTCAATGAAGAAGGACTTCAAATATCATTTACGATGAAAGATACAGATACAACACAGATTACCAATATTTTCGAAGAGATTAAAACCACCTACCCTTCTCTCATTTATAAAATGCAATCTAATTATGTAAAAATATCTGTGATTGGTTCAGGAATGAAAGATATGAGTGGTGTCGCTTCGAAGGTGTTCATTACTTTAATTGATGAAGACATTCCATTTTATCAAGTGACAACAAGTGAAATTAGTATTTCATATGTTATTGATAAGCAAAATGGAAAACATGCAGTACAAACATTATGTGAAGCATTTCAAATTTAAAAATGATTAAGGACGTGACTATATTATGAGTAAAATTGCAGTAGTTGGTGCAACAGGATTAGTTGGAGAAAATATGTTAAAGATGTTAGAAAAACAAAACATACCATTTGAATCATTGGTATTATTTTCATCTGAAAAATCTGCAGGTAAAGAGATTACATTTCAAGGAAAGACATATATTGTCGAAGCATTAACAGAAGAAAAAGCAAGAGCACATTTTGATTATGTGCTAATGAGTGCTGGAGGACAAACTAGTTTAAAATATAGCCCAATATTTGAATCAGCGGGTGCAATTGTAATTGATAATTCAAGTGCATTTAGAATGTTTGAAGACATTGATTTAATTGTTCCAGAAGTGAATGAACCGAAGTTAAAGCGTGGTATTATTGCTAACCCTAATTGCTCAACGATTCAATCGGTCGTGCCTTTAAAATACTTAAATGATCAATTTGGTATTACACGCGTAAATTATACAACTTATCAAGCTGTATCAGGCAGTGGTGTTAAAGGAAAACAAGATTTATTGAACGGTGAAAAAGGTTTACCACCTCAAAACTACCCTCATCCAATTTACAACAATGTATTACCGCACATTGATGACTTTTTAGAAAATGGCTATACAAAAGAAGAACAAAAAATGATCGATGAAACAAGAAAAATATTAAACTTACCCGATTTAAAAGTCAGTGCAACATGTGTCAGAGTTCCCGTATTAGATTCACATTCGGTATTAATTAATGTGACTTTAGATAAACCGACTACAGTTGAAGAAATCAAACGTGTATTTGAATCAGCTGAACACGTCGTATTGATTGATAATCCATCAAATAATGAATATCCATTAGCAATCAATAGTACTGGAAAAGACGAAGTATTTGTTGGACGTATCCGTCAAGATGATAGTTTAGATAATACATTTTATATTTGGTGTACTGCCGATAATTTATTGAAAGGTGCTGCATTAAATGCAGTACAAATATTAAAACAACTGCTCGATAAAGGATTAAAAAGACAATAAAGGAAGTGTTCTTATGACCAATGTTTATTTTGAAGGTGCTGCAGTAGCAATCACTACCCCGTTTCAAGACGATGTAATAGATTATGAAATGTATGAGAGACATATCGAATGGCTCATTGAAAACGATATACAAGCCCTATTTGTGAATGGTACAACAGGCGAAGCCTCAACTTTATCAGAAGATGAGAAACTAAAACTGGTTGAAATTGCAGTTAAAACAGCGAACAAACGTATTCCTATCATTGTAGGTACTGGCACAAATAATACACAAGCCTCAATTGAACATTCTTTAAAAGTAAAAGCTTTAGGTGCTGATGGTATTATGTTGATTACACCTTACTACAATAAAACGAATCAGCGCGGTTTAATTCAACATTTTGAAACGATTGCAAATGCAGTACAATTACCAGTAGTGTTATACAACGTGCCAGCTAGAACGAATATGACGATTGAACCAGAAACCGTATTAATATTATCAAAAAATCCATATATTTATGCATTAAAAGATGCTACGAATGATATTGAATATACTAAAAAAGTAAAAGCTTTAGTCAATGAAGATTTTAAATTATATAGCGGTAATGACGATTCAATGATTTCATTTTTTGAATATGGTTCAGGCGTAATTAGTGTCGTCGCAAATGCTATTCCTAGTGAAATCCAAAATATTTATGAGCTTTATCAAGAAAATCCTGAACAGTCAAAACATGCATTTGATCAAGTAGTACCAATTATTCAAAGTTTAGATGTGGACATTAATCCAATTCCCATTAAAGCTTTGATGACACATTTAGGTTATGCGCATGGTACAGTGCGTTTACCACTCGTGCCGTTACTTAATGATCAAGTAAATACATTAATCGAAACATATGAAATGAATAAGAATCGAGTGAGTGTAATATGAGAATATTATTATCAGGATTTGGTGCGATGAACCAACGTGTTGCGAGTTTAGCAATAGATCGTGGTCATGAAATTGTCGGTGTCGTACTGAATAATCCTAAAAGTATCCCCTATCCTGTATATGATTTAAATAGTACGTTGCCAGAATGTGATGTCATGATTGATTTTTCACATCCGGATTTGATTTTACCTTTGTTAAAGTCAAATCCCAATATGCCATTGGTGATTGCCACAACTGGAAATAAGGAAGCAATCGTATCATCTTTACAATGTTTGAGTGAATCTCAGCCTGTATTCTTTAGTGCAAATATGAGCTATGGTGTTCATGTGCTTACAGAACTTGTTCAATATGCGACAAAATTATTACCAAAATATGATATAGAATTGATTGAACGTCATCATCGTAACAAAGTCGATGGCCCTAGTGGCACGTTAATCCAATTACTTGATGCAATCCAACAAGAAAGAGCCTTAACACCGATTACGGATCGTACACTAGAAAGTAAAAAAAGAATGAATGATGATGTTGGCATTAGCGTCGTTCGTGGAGGTTCTATTGTTGGAGAACACGAGATGCTATTTGCAGGTCATGATGAAACGATTCAAATCATTCATAAAGCACAAAGTAAAGACATCTTTGCAAATGGAGCGATAGATGTTGCCGAACAACTCATTACAAAAAAGCCTGGTTATTATACATTTCATAATTTATAACTTTAAAAATTAAAATCAAAACATATTTAAATAAAATCAAATGATACAAGGAGTTCAAAATGGAAAATTTATCTGCGCAAGAGATTATACAGTTTATAAGTGAATCAAAAAAGCAAACACCAGTGAAAGTATATGTAAATGGTGATTTTCAAAATGTAATGTTCCCAACGACTTTAAAAGTATTTGGTAGTGACAACTCTAAAACGATATTTGGAGATTTATCGGATTGGGATGCATTTTATGAACAAAACAAAGCAATCATTACGGATGTTGAAGTGGAATATGATCGAAGAAATTCAGCCATTCCATTAATTGATCAAACGAAAATAAATGCTCGTATCGAACCTGGTGCCTTTATTCGTGAACATGCGGTTATTAAAGATAATGCAGTCATTATGATGGGCGCAACAATCAACATTGGTGCTGTCGTTGGTGAAGGTACTATGATTGATATGAATGCAACATTAGGCGGACGTGCGACGACTGGTAAAAATGTTCATGTTGGAGCTGGTGCTGTCCTTGCTGGTGTGATTGAGCCACCAAGTGCAGATCCTGTCGTGATTGAAGACGATGTATTAATTGGTGCGAATGCAGTGATATTAGAAGGCGTTCGAGTTGGACGAGGAGCTGTTGTTGCTGCAGGAGCTATTGTTACAGAAGATGTGGCACCTGGTACTGTTGTTGCTGGTACCCCTGCACGTGTGATTAAACAAGCTTCTGAAGTTGAAGGTTCGAAAATTGAAATTGTGCAAGCTTTAAGAAATTTAAATCAGTAATATTGGAGGTCGTTTTATGGTTTCATTATCATTTTTACAAAATACAAGAAGACAAATACATCAATACCCAGAGCTCGGTTTAAATGAACATAAAACGACAGCTTTTATTATAGAACATATTAAGAAATTATCTTTAACTTATTTCACACCGCTTGAAACAGGAGTCATTGCTTTACTAGAAGGTTCAAGTGATCAAACAATTGCCTTTAGAGCAGATATAGATGCATTGCCCATTGAAGAAATGAATTCAATTGATTATCGTTCAACTGTTAAAAATGTGATGCATGCATGTGGCCATGATGGGCATACAACTAATTTAATTGCCTTAATGTATGCATTAGTCGCATATAAAGAAAAATATGGTCTAAAACACAATATCATGTTTATCTTTCAACCCTCTGAAGAAGCTAATGCGGGTGCAAAATTGTTGATGGATGCTTTTGATTTTAATTCGTTTCACATTAAAGCAATCTTCGGAATGCATTTAATGCCGGATGCACCGACTGGTGAAGTCCTTTACAAAAATGATGAAATCACAGCAAGTGCTACAGAGTATCGATTTTTTATTAACGGCAAAAGTGCACACGTTGCAAATAAACATACAGGACATGCTGCAAGTGAAGCACTTTTACTTACGTTACAACAAGTAGCTACTATACAACAATTTCATTTACCTGGATTAAATAAAAATATCGTACACATTGGACAATTCAATGCTGGAGAAGCGATTAATACAGTTCCGAGTAATGGCTACTTAGAAGGTACAATACGTACGTATTCACCGCAAGATTTAAACATTATAAAAAACCAAATGATGAATATTGCAAAATCAGTAGAATTGACGACACAATGTAATGTTCGTGTTGAATTTGCTGAAGGCTATCCTGCAACATATAATAATGCCTCTTTAAAAGAAAAAATTGATCAAGCATGTAAAAATGTCAATTTAACACCCGTTATTTTATATCAACCTTATTTGTTTGGTGAGGACTTTGCATTTTATCGTGATATTGCACCAAGCTATTTTGTATTTGTGGGTTGCCGTAATGAAGCACTTGGTCATACGTCAGGTCTTCATACAAATACTTTCAATTTTGATGAAGCAGTGCTATTTAATAGTTTGAATTTATTTATTGAAATTGTAAGGAGTTATGATAATGAGTGCTAAATTAACCATCCATAAAGACAAATTTATTGAAAATGTACATCATGTTAAGAAAGATTATCCGGTAATGGCTGTAGTAAAAAATAATGCATATAATACAGGATTATCATTTGCCATCAATGCATTTCTAAAAGCAGACATTACCCATTTTGCAACAACTAGCCTTGAAGAAGCGATAGAGATTCGTAAACTTTCTACAAATGCAGTGATATTTTTAATGAATCCTTCAACAGAGTTCGATTTATTAAGAGCATTTCAAATTCAAATGACACTCCCCTCTTATGCTTTTTACGAAAAGTATCAACATGAACTTCATGATATTAAAGTGCATTTAGAATACGAAAATTTATTGAGTCGCTCTGGCTTTAAAAATAAAGACGAGTTTCATCAATTCATTACAAAATATGAGCAAGACTACAAGACAAATAAAATGAAAGTTGTCGGTGCATGGACACACTTTGGCTATGCAGATGAATTTGGTGTTCCAGAATATGAGATAGAACGTCATGAGTGGTTAGAAATTTTAGCATTTTTGAAGACTCATTTTACATTTGAGATGATTCATGCCCAAAATAGTGCAAGTTTTGTAAGAGAAGAAGGATTACTTGAAGGTCATACTCATTTAAGATTAGGCATTATATTATATGGAGCAAGACCATATGAGGGTTTACCAGAATCATTAACACAACAAACCATCGAAGTAACAAGTCATGTACTACAAATACGTACTTTAAATCCGAATCAATCAGCAGGGTACTCCTTTGCGTATACTTCTTCTACACATGAAAGGTTAGCAGTCGTTGCAATTGGGTACGGTGATGGTGTATTGCGCACACGTGCTCAATATGATTGTATGATTAATGGGAAAAGATACCCTATTAAAGCACTCATGATGAGTCATATGTTTGTGTTGGTAGATGATGCAGTTAAAGCAAACGATATCGTAACATTATATAGTAATGAAATACGTATTGATGAATTTACATTTAAAGGTGTTGGCGCAAATTCCGAACAACTTTCAGCATTGAATCAATACAGTTTGATCCGGGAGGTCATAGAATGAATTTAATAAGAAAAAATGGTGAACTTACTTTGCACGGTCAAAGTATGGTTACTTTAAAAAACAAATACAAAACACCTTTAATTGTTTATGATGAAGCCATGATCAGAAATCAATGTAGAAGATTTCATCAAAGTCTAAAACAATCAGGATTAATATATAATATTTCTTATGCTTCTAAAGCATTTACCAGTATCCAGTTATTTAAATTGATGCAAGAAGAACAAATGGGATTAGATGTGGTCAGTATTGGAGAATTATATACCGCAATACAATCAGGATTTGATCCAAATCATATTCACTTTCATGGTAATAATAAAACGATCGAAGAAATCGAATATGCCATTGAATCTGGTGTTGAATACTTTGTTATCGATTCGCTTCATGAAATTGAAAATATACAACGCATTGCACAGCAAAAAAATAAAACCATTAATGCTGTTTTAAGAGTGAATCCAGGTGTAGAAGCACATACACATGAATTCATTCAAACAGGACAAGAAGATAGTAAGTTTGGACTGAGTATAAAAAATGGACAAGCAATTGAAGCGGTGCATCAAATTCAACAATCGAATCACCTAAATTGGTATGGCGTACATTTTCATATTGGTTCACAAATATTTGATTCTACAGGAACGATTGAAACCATCTACATCGTGTTTGATTGGTTACAAAAAAATAATATTCAAATACAAGTATTAAATATCGGTGGTGGCTTTAGTATCCGATATACGGATGAAGATGTTGCTTATCCAATTGAGGATGGGATTCAAAAGATAACAGAAGCGATTAAAGATGCGGCACAACAACATCATTACCCTATTCCAGAAATTGCATTAGAGCCAGGTCGATCAATTGTCGGTGAAGCTGGTATGACATTATACGATGTCGGAACTATTAAATCTATTCCAAATGTGAATAATTATGTATCAATTGATGGTGGTATGAGTGATCATATAAGAACAGCACTTTACCAAGCAAAATATGAAATTGAATTAGTTGAAAGAGATGATGCAAAAGATATGAAATGTACTGTAGCAGGTAAATTGTGTGAATCTGGAGACATCATACAAAGAAATATTATGCTACCTAGTACAATTAAATCAGGAGATACATTATTAGTAAAATCCACGGGTGCATATCATTATTCAATGAGTTCGAACTATAATCAAATGTTAAAACCGGCTGTTGTATTTGTAAATCAAGATACCGACCGATTAGTCATTAAAAGACAAACATTATCGCACTTAATTGCTAATGACGTTTTATAAAGAAAGAATTATAAGAGTGAAACCACTAAAGATGTATGATTTAAGTATACAACTGAATATAAAAAGTAAAACACCCTAGTATTTACTAGGGTGTTTTACTAACGTGCATATATAATTTCTTGCATTAAAATTATAATTTTACAACGTTTGCAGCTTGAGGACCACGATCGCCTTCAACTACTTCGAATTCTACAGCTTGACCTTCTTCTAAAGATTTGTAACCTTCTTGGTTGATTGCTGAGAAATGTACGAATACGTCGTTTTCTCCTTCGATTTCGATAAATCCAAATCCTTTTTCTGCGTTAAACCATTTTACTGTACCTTGTTTCATTTTGAAACCTCCAAGACTAAAAAAATTCAATACTTATAACTTGCAACATACTTTAAATATTTATGCAAACAATAACTATTGCTATTAATAATTATAAGATAACGCTTTCTAAATATCAATACAATAATTAATTATTCTTAATTTTTACAAAATTTACATTACATTAATAATTAATGATTTTGTATCTTAATTTATCATACTTTATATCATCAATTTTCCGTCTTCTAAAATCAAAACACTATGAAATATTTGCACGTCATCATCACATGACTCACAAAATTCTATCTCACAATTATTATAAAAAACATGTACATTCCCTTTACCAATCAATTTATGTTTAAAATGTAGTTCATAATCATTGATGAGTTGATTAAACTTCTCTTGAGCAAGTATAAATTGGTCAAAAGTGTCACTCGTTTTAATTTTTGAACGGTAATCATCAAATAAATACCAACCTTCATAATCCGCTCTCATTGTTATGACTTCGTACATAGTTCCACCCCACTCCCTTTATTATGCTAACTAATATCTAAATTTTCAAGTAATATACTTTGCAATGCAATTTATTAGGATTTTACTAATGAAATGCCTATAATAATGACAATAGCACAAGAAAAATCAAAACATTTTACATATGAACATATAAAATAAACATATGTTAATGATAAAGGAATGAATAAAATGAAATATCATGTAACACATATTATTGGTGCAATGGTTGCAATACCTATTGCTTTTATTACCGGTTTTGTATCAATGAGTTTTTTTAATCTGGATACTTGGATTGATTTCGCATTAATTTCAACTGGTTTTATTGGTACGTTTATTCCAATTCAGCAAAATGCAAAACAAAAATATTTAAATGAAATTGGACTCAACTTTCAAGAATATAAATATGTAAGAAAATCAATGAAAGAAGCACAACCTAAAGTAAAACAATTATTAACACAATATAAAAATATTCGTTCAATTCAAGAATTCAAGACTGTTAATGACATTAATAAATTGGTCCGTACAATATATAAGACTGTACAAAAGGAGCCAAGACGCTTTTTTAAAGTTGATAGTTTTTTCTTTTCCCATTTAGATAATACGATCAATTTAATGCAACAATATTTATTTTTGTCACGCATGCCACATAAATCTGAAGAAGATATTAAAGCGCTAAACATGGCTAAACTAACGTTAGAAGAATTGAAAAGAACATTACAGGCAGATTTAAGACAATTAAATCGACAAGATTTTCAAAATATGCAAGTTGAAGTTGAAGTATATAAAAAGCAAAGTCAAAATCATTTATTAAATGAAAAGAAAATTGTAGAGGATGAATGAGATGAAAACAGATTTATTGAATGATGTTAGTGTAAATCCATTACAAGAAGAAAAAATGGTGAATATAGAGGATTCAACACAATTAATGAAACAAAACAAATCGTTATCTATTGAAGAACGTCAACAAGTCGAACATATTAAAAGTCAAATAAAAACATTAGATAACGAAAATTTATTGTACTATGGTGCAAATGCACAAATGAAACTTTCAACATTTTCGCATAATGTTTTAAATCAAGTTCAAAAGCAAGAAATCAATGATATTGGTAAACAACTCGATCATTTAATGAAAAAATTGAACGAAATCGATCCTGACGCCTTTGAAAATCAAAATAAAAATGGCATTAAAAAAATATTTAATCGATTTTCAAAATCAGTGAATGAATTATTTTCGAGGTTTCAATCTGTTGCTAGCCAAGTTGATCGTATTTCGGTAGAGTTAGAACAATCAAAAAATGTATTAATGCATGATGTAAAACAATTAGATCATTTATATGAAGAAAACAAACATTATTTTGATGCATTACAATTATTAATTATTGCCGCAGAAGAAAAACGTGAAGAAATTGAAAAAACATTACTACCTCAATTAGAAAACGAAGCAAATCAAAGCAATAACCAAATGAAAATACAAGATGTTTCAGACTTAAAAGACTATATCAATCGTTTAGATAAACGTATTTATGATTTGAAATTATCACGTCAAATTACATTACAATCTGCCCCACAAATACGTATGATTCAGCAAGTCAATCAATCTTTAGCAGAAAAGATTCAAAGTTCAATCTTAACATCTATTCCACTTTGGAAAAATCAAATGGCGATTGCAATGAGCTTATTGCATCAACAAAAAGCTTTAAAAGCACAAACTGCAGTGACAGATACAACCAACCAATTATTATTAAAAAATGCTGAAATGTTGAAAACTAATACAATTAAAACGGCACATGAAACAGAACGTGGTATTGTTGAAATTGAAACGCTGAAAAAGACACAAAGTGATATTGTAGAAACGATTCAAACTACATTAAAAATTCAAGAGGATGGTAAAGTAAAACGTAGACAAGCTGAACAAGAATTAGCAGTAATGGAACAAGATTTAAAACAGCAATTGTTAAATATAAAAAATAAAGGTTGAATGTTCACAAATTGAACATTCAACCTTTTTTAGATGTATTTAATTTTTTCTTGTTTATTTCCTAATATAAAGCCAATTATATAACCAATTATCGCAAACATTAACCATTCCATCGATTGCTCTTTTAAAGGTAAATGGTTCATAAATGGTAAGCTAACGAGTCCTTGACTATTGATTACTGATAAAATTGCAACAATCACAACGATGCCAATAGATACTTGTTGTGCAAGTGGCGGTGTTGGAATAAACTTTGCAAGTAACATGACCAATACTAAAGTCATTGCAATTGGATATAAAATTAATAATACTGGGATACTCATTTTAATCACTGAAGCTAAACCTTGATTTGCAAGAATAAAACTAAAGATTGTAAATACAATAGCATATACTTTATACGAAATTTTAGGGAAAATTTCATTAAAGTATTCACTTACAGCAACTACTAATCCTGTTGATGTTGTTAAACATGCTAAACTTACAATAATCCCAATTAATAACTTACCGAAAGATCCAAATGTAGCGTTTGCAACATGTGTTAAAATATATGTACCTAAATCAAGATTATGTTTTTTAATATTAGCAAGCTCATCACCGTTTACTTGATAATGATTACCTATCCAGCCTAATGTTAAATAAATAAATCCTAATGCTGTCGCTGCTATAATACCAGCAAGTACAGTTTGTTTAAATAAACCTGTTTCTTTTGTAATACCTTTAGCTTTAATAGCATTAATCACAATAACTGAGAAAGCAATTGCAGCAATGGCATCCATTGTTAAATAACCTTCAGTAAAACCATTAAAGAAACCATTTACGTTTGAATGATAAACCGTTTCATCTTCTGGGTTGATAGGTGATCCTAACAATATTTGAATACCACGAATCACTAACGCAACAATTGAAATTATTAAAACGGGTGTTAAAATCGCACCGACTCTATCCACCATTTTTGAAGGGTTAATTGCTAACCACAAAGTAATTAAGAAATAAATTAATGTGAAAATAAACAATGACGTTTTACTTGGTTCACTTAAGAATGGTACTAAAGCCATTTCATAGCTTGTAGCACCCGTTCTAGGAATCGCAAATAAAGGTCCAATCGTTAAATAAATTGCAATTAAAAAGACCATACCAAATATCGGATGAATTTTATTTAATGCTGCTTTATATCCACCTTCATCTAATGATCCAACAATAATTCCTAAAAGCGGTAGTCCTACACCAGTGATAATAAATCCAATGATTGCAAACCAAAAATAATGTCCACTTACAAAACCTAATTTAGGAGGGAAAATTAAATTACCAGCACCAAAGAAGATGGCAAACAACATAAACCCTATAACCCATGTACTTTTTTTCATATACAACCTCCTACAAAAAATTAATATAGGACATATAATATCACTTTAAAGTTTTAAAGTAAATGATATTTTTCAGAAAATTTACAAAAGTTATAAGTAAATGTTTTTGCTAGTATTGTTTCATCGTTTGTAATAACAATTTTTGTAATAATGGCTTAATAATACTTGGTAAAAGCTGTGCACCCTCAACAAATATACAATAATCATTATAGATATTCTTTATAGTCAATTTTGTTGATTCATCAATTTTATTTTGACTAATAAAAATATTAATGACAAAAATATTTGCTTTTCTTAATAATAGAACTGCATCATGCGTATCAATGATACCATTTTGTTCATAATTATGCGCACTTGGTTCCCCATCGGAAAAAATAATTAAAAACTTCTGTTTTTGAGGTCTCAATTTCAACATTTCCCCTGCTACTCTTATGGCAAGACCATCTCGGTTGTCTTCACCATTTTGGTATGCGGCAATATTATTACTGATGTTCGCATTTAAACTGTTTTCATACGGGATGATATGTTCAAATATATTAGGTTGATGATAATCATCTGCACCAAAACCATCTTCAGAAAAAGCAATCATTTCATGGTAAATGTGAAGTTGCTTTAACGTTTCATGAAATAATATCATTCCTTTTTTAGTTTCTTCTATCTTATCTTCCATAGAATAACTTGCATCAACTAATAACATAAAGGTAGCATCTAATTGATATGATTTTTGATCATCTTTATAAAAGATGCGTTTTGAATCATCTGTAAAATATTTTACTAATTGTCGACTTAATTTGCCTTTTGCTAACTGATTGCGTCTACTGTTTTCTTTATGTTCAACACTTTTATTAATAACATTAATCAATTGTCTGATTTCAGTATTCACTTCATTTTTTAAAGTTTGGTAAGCTTGCTGTTGGTCATTCGTAGCATTTGTTTTTTTCCAAATGATTTCTGTATATTGATTTTCTTCTCCAACATAGTCAGATATGTCATTTCCTAAAGCATCTAATTGATTTTTTTGTGATTTTCCTTTACCTAAAGTGAGTTCAGTAATATCATCACTAGCCTCGCCTTGACGGTCATTTTCTCTCGCTTGATTTGAATTTTGTCCATCTTGAACTTCTGTTTCTAAATATGGACTATTTGTTTTAGCTTGAGATTGCTTTGATTTAACTTGTTCAGATTGTTCCATAACAGCAACATCTAATTGATTTTTTGTTTCATTATTTTTCTTAACAATTTTATATTCATCATAAATGATTTTAGGAATATAATAATACTCATTTAACATATCTTGTTTTAAATATGGATCAATGATATCCATTAATAATATTGCTAAATTAAGACTATCATCACTGCTTGTTAAGTCATATATCTTTGGTAAATGTTGTTGTAACAAACTTTCTAAATGCGACTCAAAAGGTGTTTGTAAACTTAGAAAATTATCATTTAATATCGCTTGTTCAATATATAAAAAGGTTAAATCTGTTGGTACTGTTTTCGTTAAATAAAACTTAATTTGAGATGCATTATCTGCGATTTTTACTGATGTACGGACATCAATGAACTTTTTAGTAATTGGTCTTGCCTTTAAGATTAAATTCTTTACTCTAAACTCTTCAATTAATTGAAATAGTTGAATGAAAAATTTTGGATGTTGATATGTTTCTTTACTTTCATACAATTCATCAATTGTAGATAAATTTAAATATTGAAAACCAAGTGCACCTAAAATACAGTCAGCCTTCAATAATTTTTTAACATCAACATTGCTTCGATGCTTCCATTTGAATGATACATTCACAATATTTTCAACAGGATCATAGTAAGAGAATTTTTTAAAATTTACTTTTACATGTTCATCTTCGCATAATAATTCTGCCAAATCCGTTAACGTCATTAATAAAGAAGGATCAATTTTTTCATCGTTAAATAATATAAATTTATCGCTCATTAAAAATTCAATTCCATTGCATTTATAATCGCATTTTGCTCACGTTCATCATCTAGTTTATCGATGATGGCACGTTGAATTGCACGTTCAACAGGCATAATCGTAGTTAAGTCACATAAGTCTAATAATGCACGAATTGAGCTTGCTTCTTCTGCTATTTGACCTTGCATTGCCATAGTCACTAAATCTTGATTGAATTTAACGATTTGATTGATCAAATTTATATCTTGAAGTAATGATTGTTCCATTATTACTTCTTTTAATGTTTCACCAGAAATATAATGCATATCTAAAACAACAAAACGGTTTTTTAATGCTTCATTCATTGGCAGTGTACCTACATAACCAACATTGATGGCAGCTATAACTGTGAAATCTGGATGTGCAGTAATCACTTCTCCAGTAAAAGGATTTGTTAATGTTCTACGATAGTCCAAAACACCATTTAATATCGGTAATGTTTCGGGTTTCGCCATATTGATTTCATCAATATATAATAAATTACCATTTTTCATCGCTTCAACGACAGGGCCATCAACGAAAGTAATAACGTTGTTACCATCTATATTTTCAATCGTTTTAAATCCTAATAAACTCTCTGCATCTAAGTCTACAGAACAGTTGACACTATTCATTTTTTGGCCAACTTGATGGCTGATGGTTTCAGCCAATTTTGTTTTTCCAGATCCGGTTGGCCCTTTTAGTAGTACATTCTTTTTCATTTTAATCATCTCAACTGCATCCGAAAGAATGGTTGTATCTTCATTTTGATAAAATTTCATAAAAACGCTCCTTTAATTACATTCCTAATAATGATGAAACTCCGAACATTATTGTCCGGAGTTATAAAATATTAAACTTCTACAAAATAAGTTTTATAATAACCACCTATTTTTCCACTGTTATCTCTAATTTGATAGTATTCTTCCGTTTCATTAACGACATCATACATTTTACCTACAGTTAACATATCGCTTACTTTATATTTTTTTGCATCGACATTTGTCACTTTTACTTGTTTAATTGCTTCTTTATTTAACCATTCTTCATGTAACATATAATTCTCCTCCATGTTTGTTTCTTAAATTGAGATTCCTGGTTCAATCGTTGAAAATTCAAGAATAATACCACTAATATCTTTAAAGTGTAATGTTCTCGCATATCCTCTATCAACGATACCACTATGTTGAATTTGAACTTCTGATAATTGTTTTTGAATTTTCTCTAATTCAGCTAAATTTAGTATTGAAAAAGTAATATGATGTATTGAATCAGAACCTGGTTTTGCAGATTGTTTATTTTGTTGTAATACATGAACTTCAGCACCGTTGCCACCATTTTGAATAGAATATACGATAACTGGTTCATTTGATGATGCATGTTCATATTCTTGTATGTGACTAAGTCCTAATACTTGTGTTAATAAACTTCCTGTAATCAATGTATGCTCTATATTTAATAGAACTGGACCGATACCGAGAATTTGATGAATGCCTTCAATTGGCGAATCAGAAACAGGCATTTTTAAAGGAATTCCTGAGTTATTTTCATCTGAAATCAAGTAGACTAATCGATTTTCATGGTCATAGAACGGTAAAGCATGGTGTCCATTGATTTTTATTACATTATCATATTGTACTGAAAATTCATCAAATCGTAATTTAAATTCATATAATGAACGATCTGTTGGTACTCTTAAGCAATATGCAAAGATTTCATTGGTACCTGGTGTTTTTTTAGGTACATTATAAACTTTAAATGAAACGATCGAGCCTGATTGGCCTATGTCATCACCAAAAATTATTTGAGGTATACCTTGTTCATCTTTTATTTCAGTTAAAAATTTCATACCTAAAATATCACGATAAAAATGAATACAAGCAGTTTTGTCTTTTGTAATTGCTGTAATTTGATGTAAACCAAGTAAATCCATAAATATCCTCCCAATAAAAAAGTACCGATATCACTATTATAGCGATATCAGTACTTGTTTTAAAGTATATAATATTAACTTTCTAACAATAAATCTTCAGGGTTTTCAATTAATTCTTTAATTGTTTTTAAGAATCCAACAGCCTCTTTACCGTCAATAATGCGGTGATCATAGCTTAATGCAATGTACATCATTGGACGATTTTCCATACGCTCTTTGTCAATTGCGATTGGACGTGTAACAATTGAATGCATACCTAATATTGCTGCTTGAGTACCATTGATAATTGGTGTAGACATTAATGAACCAAATACGCCACCATTTGTAATTGTAAATGATCCACCCATCATGTCGTCTAAACCTAATTTTTTATCACGAGCTTTTACTGCTAAATCAAAAATTGATGCTTCAATTTCAGCAAAGTTCTTTTTGTCACAGTCTCTTACTACAGGTACAACTAAACCTTCTTCTGTAGAAACAGCAACACCAATATCATAGAATTGTTTTAAAATTAAGTCGTCTCCATCAATTTCAGCATTAACTGCAGGATATTTTTTAAGCGCTGCTACTACAGCTTTTGTAAAGAATGACATAAATCCTAAGCGAGTTCCATTGTGATCTTCTTGGAATTTATCTTTTTTACGTTTACGTAAATCCATTACTTTACTCATATCAACTTCATTAAATGTAGTTAACATTGCTGTATTTTGAGATACTTCTAACAATTTATTTGCGATCGTTTTTCTTCTGCGACTCATTTTTTCACGAATCACTGGTTTAGAAGGATTTTCATTTACGACTTTTTCAATTACTGGTTGTGGCGCATTTTGTTTTTGAACAGGTTGATTTGCTGCATTGTCTACATCGAAGCTACGGATTAAACCTCTAGGATCACGTGGATTGATTGTTTTTAAATCAATACCTTTCTCACGTGCAAGTTTACGTGCTGATGGAGTTGCAACGATGCGAAAATCAGAAGCTTTTTCTTGTTCTTCTTTACTTTCTACTTTAACCTCTTCTTTTTTAGGTGCTTCTTGAGATTGTTTTGGTGCTTCAGATTTCACTGGAGCTTCCCCATTTTCGCTTACAACAGCAATGACTGCACCAACTTCAACAGTATCTCCTTCAGCCGCTTTTAATTCTACAACTGTTCCAGTTGCTTCTGAAATAACTTCAACGTTAACTTTATCTGTTTCTAACTCAACAATGTTTTCACCTTTTTCAACAGTGTCTCCCACTTGTTTAAACCATGTTGAAATAGTACCTTCTGTAATTGATTCTGCTAATTCTGGAACTCTGATTTCTGCCAACTTAATTTCCCCCTTAAATTAATAAAGCATTTTCTATGATTTTAGCTTGTACTGCTTTGTGTGCTTCTCCGTCACCTTCAGCTGTACTAGAACGCTTTTCACGTCCGTAATATGATAATTTAATTTTATCGTTTTTAATTTCGTTTAACAATGGGTAAATATAATGCCATGCCCCTTGATTTTCAGGCTCTTCTTGAACAAATCCAATTTCAGTCGCTTTCACTGATGCTAATATCGCTTTAATCTCATTTTCAGGTAAAGGATATAGTTGCTCTAATCGAATTAAAAGAATTTCATCATTTGGATTATTTTGTAATGCTGAATATAAATCAATTGCCATTTTACCGCTCGCAATTAATACTTTTTTAACTTTTGTCTTTTTATATTCATCAACTATAATTGGTTGGAAATGACCTTCAGTGAATTTTTTAATTGGTTCAGCAACGAATTGATTTCTTAGTAAACTTTTTGGACTCATTACTACTAATGGTCTCATCGCTTCACTACCCAAATAGTGCGCTTGGCGTCTTAATAAGTGGAAATAGTTTGAAGTCGATGAAACATTCGCAACAGTCCAGTTATTTTCAGCTGCAAGTTGTAAATAACGTTCTAATCTTGCAGATGAATGTTCAGGACCTTGGCCCTCGTATGCATGTGGTAATAACATTGTCATCCCAGATGTTTCGCCCCATTTAGAATTTGAAGCTGATATAAAGTTATCAAAAATCATTTGTGCCATATTTGAGAAATCCCCGTATTGTGCTTCCCAAATCGTCATTGCCTTTTTATTTTGAACATTGTATCCATACTCGTAACCTACAACAGCAGCTTCAGATAACGGTGAATTGTGAATATCAAATGAAGCTTTAATATCAGAAATATGCTGTAACGGTGTATGTTTTTTGCCTGTTTTTGTATCGTTTAATACAGCATGACGTTGAGCAAAAGTACCACGTTCTGAATCTTGTCCTGTTAAACGTACAGCATTTCCATCTTGAATGATTGAACCAAACGCTAAAATTTCAGCATGGCCCCAATCAACCAATCCATCTTTTGTAAATGGATCTTGACGACGTTCAAGAATTTTTGCAAGTTTATTAAACGGTGTAAAGTCTTCAGGGTATGTTAATAATTCAGCGTTCATTTTTTCGAGTCTTTCATATGGTACGCCAGTTTCAACTTGATCATAACCGTTTACTACAGCAATAGGTGGATTCATTTCACTATCAATTTTTTTCAACGTTTTATCAATTTTTTCGTGAGCCGTTTTAAGATTATTTGTTACTTCATCAAAAATGGCATGCATTTCATCTTCAGTAAGCACTTGTTCACTTACTAATTTTTTACCATATAATAATTCAATACTTAAATGCTGCTTAACCTCATTATATAATAATGGATTTGTCACAAATGGTTCATCCATTTCATTATGACCATAACGACGATAACCAACTAAATCAATGACAAAGTCACGATTGAATGTTTGACGGTATTTCATTGCTAAAATAACTGCATCAATACAAGCTTCAATGTCATCAGCATTGACATGAATGATTGGGATATCATAGCCTTTAGCTACATCTGTAGCATAAGTTGTTGATCTTGAATCGTATGGCTCAGTTGTAAATCCAATACGGTTATTCGTAATAATATGAATTGATCCACCTACTGAATACCCATCTAGACTACTTAAATTCATACTTTCAAAGTTGATACCTTGACCTGGGAAAGCAGCATCACCATGAATTAAAATCGCTAAAGCTTTATTAAAATCTTGTATTGGTTGATGGCCAGAAGTGTCTTCTTGATCTGCTCTTGTTTTACCTAATACAACCGGTGCTACAATTTCTAAATGACTTGGATTATTTGCAAGCGTAATATATTGTTTTACACCATGTTTTTCTGTTGTTTTTGTTCCACCTAAATGGTATTTAACATCTCCTGTCCATCCTTTAGTGACACTTAATGAACCATCTTCAGGAATAAATGGTGTAGGATCCATATGCATAAATTCAGAAAGCATCATTTCATATGGTTTTTCTAAAACGTGCGTTAATACATTTAAACGGCCACGGTGTGCCATTCCAATTTGAATGTTTTCAATTGCATTAGAAGCTGCAATTTTTAATATTTGTTGAAGCATAGGTACTAAACTATCAACCCCTTCGATAGAAAAGCGTTTTGCACCAACAAAATTTTTATGAATGTATTTTTCAAAGCCTTCTACTTCTGCTAAACGTTTTAATAATTCTATTTTCTCTGACTTAGAAAAATTTGATTTTTCAGTGGATTCGATTGTACGTTTTAACCAATCACGTTCATCACTATTATTAATATGAGCATATTCATATGCAATGCTACCTTGATATATTGATTTCATATGATCGATGGCTTCGTATGCATTATTAAACATCTCACTAAAATGTTCAGATACAATACTTGCTGGTAAAGCTTTTAAATCATCAGCAGTTAATCCAAACTCTTCAAAAGATAACTTAGGTAGGTTTTCTCTTTCTGGTTTATATAAAGGATAAATATCCGCAGTTAAATGTCCATATGTTCGCACATTATCGATCAATCGCATGATACTTTTAACTTTTTCAGCAGCCAAACTTGAACCACCGATACTTGGCCCCTGATTTGAAATTGTTGAAAATAAAACTTTCAGTTCGTCATTGACACTATTTGGATCATCTTGGTATGATTCAAACATTTCAAGCAAAAGACCTAAATTTGTTCCGAATCTAGGTGGTGCTTCTTCAAAATTGTTGTTTTTACCCATGGATTTCCCCCCAATAAAAAATAAAACGTTTCCAATCCCTATTTTATCACTGTAAAGTGGTATTTTAAAGGGAAAGAAACGTATTTTTTAAGGTTAATCTCTAAATTGTATAATAATTTTAGTATATTGATTCACAATACTTTCTACTTCAACATGACCATTATAAGTAGAAATTAATTTTTGAGCAATGGATAAGCCTAAACCATTGCCACCTTTTGAACGGGCTCTAGATTTATCCACACGATAAAATCGATCAAATACATGTGGAATATCCTCTTTTGGGATACCTTCGCCATGGTCAATGATTTCAATTTGTGAAAGTTTATTTCGATAGTGCGTTCTAATCTGTATTTTTTTGTTGATTGTATCGTATTTAATTGCATTGTCTAAAAATATTAATAATATTTGTTCAAAGTGCATTCGATTGATATGTAATTTAATCACTTCTTTATTCGTATTAAAATCAAATTGATAATCATCATGCAAAGCCTTGATTGCATTTATTCTAGATTTAATCTCTTCATTGATATCAATCTCTTCAATGGTTGCTTGTTCTAATGTTGACTTATCTTTAGTAAGAATTAATAATTCTTCAACAAGTTTATTAATACGATTCATTTCTTCAATACTAATATGTAACGATTCATCTAAAATATCTTTGTTATTTTTTCCCCAACGATTAATTAAGTTTAAATGACCATCTATAATTTGTAATGGTGTCCTTAATTCATGTGAAGCATCCTCAACGAATTGTTTTTGTTGGTTAAATGCGGCTTCTAATTCCTCCATTAAATCATTAAATGTTTCTATCATATCGTCTGTTTCATAATATGAGGTAGACATAGATAATTTATTTTGGAAGCCATCACGTTTAATTTGTTTCATTTTATTGCTTAATTTTCGTATTGGTTTTGTGATTTGATTAGAATATAAATAACTAATGACTGCAGTTAAAAATAATGCGGTTAACCCAAACATACTCGCTAATATAATCATATATTGTATACCGTTATAATAGTTGGTCATTGGTTGGACAATCATAATATATCCACTAAAGTTAACTGTATGAACGGGTGCAGTTAATGACATGTATGGAATATCTTTTTCTTTTTGTTCATTTACGACAAGCGTATTTGACTTTTCAAAAAGAGGATGCAAATCTTGATTCTCTATATTTTTACTTTTGAATAGTAAATCACCTTGATTATTAAATAAATACATTTGTTGTGCATCAGAAATCGAAGCACGCACATCATTATCCATTAACGCACCCGGAGACTTTTCATCTAATAATCGAGCAATTTCAAAAATATTTCGTTTCACCGATTGGACTTCCTGTTGCTTTAAATAAACACTTATAAAGTAAATAATAAATAAACTAAATAATAAAAAGATAAAAAAAGTAAGCGAAGTTGTTAAGAGCATCCATTTTGTTCTTAATGATTGTGATTTTTTCATCGAATCACATACCCTACACCACGCACAGTTTCAATCATTTTATGTAACTGGAATGGCTTTAGTTTATTTCTTAAATAACGAATGTAAACATCTACTACATTTGTTTCTACTTCACTTTCATAACCCCAAACTTTTATCAAAATTTGTTCTCTTGAAAGCACATGATTTTTATTTTCTAATAATAGTTTTAGTAATTCAAATTCTGTTTTTGTTAGATCAATTTTTTCTTGATTTACTGTTACGATGAATGCATCTAAATCAACAGTTAAAGCATCATAAGTCAAAGTATTCTCGGATTCAGGTTGTTTCGCTTGTCGTCTAATAATTACACGTAACCTAGCCAATAGTTCTTCTATAGCAAAAGGCTTAACGATGTAATCATCGGCACCATAATCTAAACCAATGACTTTATCGATCGTATCACCTTTTGCGGTAATCATAATGATAGGCGTTTGTTTTTCTTTTCTTATTCTTCTACAAACTTCTAAGCCATTTAATTTAGGTAACATTAAATCAAGTAAAATACAGTCATAATGCTGATTTAATGCCATTTCTAATCCTTCTTCACCATCATGACTAATCGAGACTTCATATTTTTCATGCATTAATTCTAATTGAATAAATCGAGCTAAGTTTTGTTCATCTTCAATAATTAATATGTGATGCATACCCATCATCCTATTTCGTATTGTATTTTTCTTGTAATTGTTCAATTTTTAATTTAACGTCTGGCCATTCATCATCAATGATTGAATAAATTACTAAATTTCGTTTGACACCATGTAACGTACGTTCTTTTCTTAACACACCTTCTTTTGTAAAGCCAATGCGTTCAATAGCTTTATTAGATCGTTCATTACGTTCATCAGCTTTAATTTGTACTCGAGCCATTTTTAATGTTTCAAAACAATATTCAAGCAATAAATATTTAGAATCTGTGTTTACATAAGTTCGTTGTGCTTTAACGCCAAACCAACTCGCACCGATTTCACATGATTCATTTTCATAATCAATGTATTGTAGTCTCGTTGAACCAACGACTTCATTGGTTTCTTTCATCACTACAATAAATGGAAGTGTAGAAAGTTCTTCTCTTAAACTGATCGCATTAATGACCCATTGTTCTAATAATCGATAATCTGTTGCTTGGAAAAGCATATATGACCAAATAGATTCATGATTTATTTTATGTAATTCTTGTACATGTTCGTACTGCATAGGGATTAGTTTTATTCTATCATTTTCTAAAATAATAGAATCAAATAAGTTAATCGTCAATGTTGCACCTCACTATCCAACTTTCATATCAAAATGATAACAGGAAAAATCCATTTTGCATAATTGTAAACGATTCCATAAACAAAAAAACCTGACATAAAGTCAGGTTAATGGGCATAAAGGGGGTTACTTGAAAATGCTCAATTTGAATTAGAGGGGGAACTCTTTATAATTGAGAATCATTTTCAATTACTATTATACCTTAATGAGAATGATTGTCAATTAGTTTATTTAAAATTAATTGTGTCAATAAGATACTGATTACGCCACCTATGATACCAGCAATAATATCTGTAGGATAATGTACACCTAAATATACACGAGAAATTGAAATCATTAATATTGTAAAGACACATAAACCAATTAAATAAGGCTTATACGCGTTGTTAGATCGATTGATTAAAACTGCTAAACTACCAAAAAAGGCGGTCGATCCCATGGCATGTCCACTTGGAAAGCTGAAGCCAGTAATATCAATCAAACGTAAAAGCGTTGGACGCTCTCTATCAAATATATTTTTTAATAGTGGATTTAAACTGCCTGAAATCATCATTGATAAAGCGAAAAATAAGGCTTCTATTTTCATTTTTTTCAGCATTAAATAGCAAACGACTAACATGCTTAAAACGACCATTGACCATACTTCGCCTATCTTTGTATAGCCTAACATGACAGAAGTTGTTATAAAGCTTTCAGACGAATAAATAAATTCATAAACTTCATTGTCAATCCATTTACCTAACCTAGATTCATGGAAAAATGCAATAATACCAAAAATAATTGTAAATATTAATAATAAAGTGATGCGTTTTGCTCTATTCATAATAGCTCCTTCGTTATTTTGACTTAATATCCTGTAACATCTTGTCTAATAAGCGCTCAGGGGTATAGTGGAATGCATTTTTTGACATTTTTTGCACCATTTCATCACGTTCAAATTCAATATCATTTAAACTTTCAAGTAACGTAGAATGATTGAGATAATCTTCTTGAATGACTTTAGCATAACCGGCTTTTTCAAACACTTTAGCATTTTCTATTTGATCGCCCCTACTTTGGTCAAGACCAAGAGGAATCAATAACATTGGCTTTTTTAATGCTAAAAATTCGTAAATTGAATTTGCTCCAGCTCGAGAAATAATCGTATCGCTAATTGCATACAAATGCATCAATTCATCAGAAACGTACTCATATTGTATATAGCCAGGCTGATCATATGACTGATCAACCAATCCTTTTCCAGTTAAATGCACAATTTGATAGGAAGCTAATAAAGATGATAAATTTTGACGAATGATTTCATTTATCTTTTTTGAACCTAATGATCCACCCATAATCAATAAAACTTTTTTATCTTGATTGAAACCTGTTAGGTCATAACCTTTATTAACATCTCCTAAAAATAAATCATCACGGATAATACTACCTACATAATCTGCTTTTTGCTTGTCAACGAACTTTAAAGTTTCTTCGAAGTTGGTATACAATTTGGTTGCAAATTTCAATGAAATTTTGTTCGCAAGTCCAGGTGTAACATCAGATTCATGGATGATAATTTTGATGTTTAAAATTTTTGCCGCAATGGCTACAGGTACAGAAACAAACCCACCTTTTGAGAAAATAAAATCAGGTTGCTCCTTCTTTAATACCATTAATGCATCCAATACCCCTTTTTGTACTTTGAATATGTCTTTAACATTTTCAACTGATAGATAACGTCGTAATTTTCCACTTGAAATAGGGATATATTTAATATTTGGAAACTGTTTATTAACGACTTCTTTTTCTATACCCGTTTTTGAGCCGATATATATCACTTCATAACCTCTTTTTATGGCGATTGGCATAATTGCTAAATTAACTGCAACATGTCCTATTGTTCCGCCACCCGTAAATGCGATTTTCATAATGACCTCCAACTATTTTACGTATTCTATAGCACCTTTTAATTGTGTATCATTTTTTTGTAATTTTTCTTTTAATAATTGAGTGAATTTTTTGATTGATGGTTTATCCATTAAACCTGTGTTTGGCACTTGTTCAGTAACTTGGAACTGATTGACAGCATTTAATGTTGCTTGATCAAATGTATCATCAACTTTTCCTGGATCGTAACCTAATGCTTTAAGTCCTATTTCTAAAGTTTTGATATCTTCAGACTTTTCACCTAAGCTAAATACTTTGTTTTCATCTAGTATATGAATATTGGCATAAGATGGTAGTTTTATTTCTTTATCAGGGGTAATACCTTTCTTATGTATCCATGTTTTATTTGGTGATAGCCATTTTGATAAAGTGTATTTCAACATAGAATCATCTTTATACGGTGTTGCAGTTTGTACAATACCTTTACCAAAAGATTTTGTACCGACAATTGTTGCTTTATTATGATCTTTTAAAGCCAATGCAAAAACTTCAGATGCACTTGCAGATCCTTCATTAAGTATGATTGCTGTTTTTAAATCTTTAGTAATTGGATTTTGAGGATTTTTTGCTTTTAACGCTTTTTGAGTACCATCACGTTCCTCTGAGTATAAAATGACATCACCACGGTCTAAAAATTCATTTGCCATCTTACTTGCTTCATCTAAGTAACCGCCAGGGTTATTTCTAAAATCAAGTACTAATTTTTTCATACCTTTCTCATCCATTTTAGTCAAGGCATTATGAAATTCTTTTGCAGTTCCTTCTTGGAATTTATTAATTGTGATCACTGCAACATGATTTTTTTCCATTTTTGATTCTACACTATCTATATGAATCGTATCACGCACTATTTTAATATCAAATGGTGCATTATCCCCTCTTTTAAGCGTAAGTGTTACGGTTGTCCCTTTTTTTCCACGAATTTTAGAAACAACTTTAGATGTAGACATACCACTAATATCTTTACCATCTATTTTAATCAGTTCATCTTTTGATTTAACGCCAGCTTTTTCAGCTGGAGATGCTTTTATGGGACTTGAGATAATGATTTTGCCATCTTCTTCGCCCATTTCGGCACCTATTCCTGAAAATTCACCACTCATTTCTCCTGTAAAACTTTCCTGTTCAGCTTTTGTCATATACTCACTATATGGGTCATCTAAACCAGAAACCATTCCTTTAATGGCAGCATCAACAAGTTTTTCTTTATCTACTTTTTTATAATAATCTTTTGTTAATGTATCATAAACCGTATAAAACTTTAAAAACTCTGATCGTTTTGGTCCGTTCTGATCAATAACTTTTTCATTGCCAAATAATATGGCTAAACTTGTTACTGCTGCTGTAAGAATAATACAACTGAGCAATGTCATAATAAACTTAAATGGTGAGAGTTCGATAGTTCTACTACCTTTATTTTTATCATTATTTTTTGTTGCTGTTTCATTCATGTTTGAATTATTTTCCATAGTTTCACATCCTAAATTATCTTATGTCATTTTATCAATAATGATAAGGAATGAAAAGAATATCGGTAGTATTTATAAGAATTCGACAAAAAAAGAGCATGAAACAATAAATTGTTTCATGCTCTTTTACTTATTAACGCTTTAATTTAACCTCATCAATCAAAACTTCAACCACTCAGTATAACGTTCATAAAGCGTATCAAAAAGCGATAATGAAAGTTCACTTGGACCATAATTTTCTATATAATCACTGAGTTCATGAAATGAAGTTGCACTCTTTGGAAACATTAAATCTTGATATACTGCTTCAGCAAAGACGCCTTCTTCATTTTTTTGTCCTCGCAACGTTTGAGTATATTGATAAAAAGATAAAGTTTTCATTATTATTTTACTTCAATTTTAAGAACAGTAGTTTCACCTTTAACAACATCTGTTACATTGTTAATTTCAAAGTTTGAAATAACATCTGAGTTTGTGATAATTACAGGTGAAATAATTGATGACGCTTTTTCTTGAATTAAAGCAATATCAAAGTTTAATAAAGCTTCTCCAACTTCAACTTTATCTCCCACTGCTACTTTAGTTTCGAATCCTTCACCATTCATAGCAACTGTTTCTAAACCGACATGAATTAGCACTTCTAATCCATTATCAGCTTTAATACCAATAGCATGTTTTGTTGGGAATACATTTACGATTTCACCTTTAATTGGTGATACTACAGTACCTTCAATTGGTTCAATTCCAAATCCTTCACCCATCATTTTTTGAGCAAAAACTGGATCAGGAATGTTTTCTATTGCTACATATTTACCAGAAATAGGTGCTTTTACTTCAATTGTTTTAGGTGCTTCTTCTGATTTACCAAATAATTTTTTAAACATGTCAATTCCTCCAATTATTTTAAAATAACTTTATAAATTCACTATACCCTAATTCTTCTAACTTTTCATAAGGAATGAATACAATACTTGCAGAATTTATACAATATCGTAAGCCGCCTAATTCGCTTGGTCCATCATTAAACACATGTCCAAGATGTGCATCACTCTCTGATGACCTCACTTCTGTGCGCAACATGCCATGACTTTTATCTACGAGTTCAATAATTTCATCATTGTTAATGGCTTTAGAAAAACTTGGCCATCCACAATGAGATTGAAATTTGTCTTGTGAAGTGAATAAAGGTTTACCACTTAATTTATCAACATATATTCCTTTTTCAAAGTGGTTATCATATTCATTTTGAAAAGGAGGTTCAGTTCCTTGTTCTTTAATAACATAATATTCTAAATCCGTTAAATCTTCTATTCTTTTTTTAATCATTCGACTTCCCCCAGTGTGCTTCAATAAAGGATTTTCTTCCAGATCCACGGTAATATCCTTCATAGTGTGTAGGATTTTTTAAATAATAATCTTGGTGATGACTTTCAGCTGGATAAAAGTTTTGATAAGGTAGAATATCAATATCTATTGGTTTATCAAAAATGTATTGTGCATCAATTTCGTTGATAATGCTTTCAATTAATTGAAGTTCATTATCATCATTATAGAAAATTGCAGGTTGGTATGATTCTCCACGGTCAAAAAATTGTCCATAACGATCTGTCGGATCGAATGTTTTAAAATAATGTTTAATAATCGTTTCTAATGAAACAATATTTGGATCATACTCAATTTGTACTGCTTCTCTATGACCCGTTGTATTTGTACAAACTTGTTCATAAGTAGGGTTTTCAACATGACCACCACTATAGCCACTCACTA
The DNA here is from genome assembly GCF_004117835.1 of Macrococcus sp. DPC7161. Classification (GTDB taxonomy): domain Bacteria; phylum Bacillota; class Bacilli; order Staphylococcales; family Staphylococcaceae; genus SDSC01. Next base: position 533,618 of record NZ_SDSC01000001.1, read on the forward strand.
CTGATAGAACACCCTGAATCTTATGGAAAGGTTTAACTAAACACCAAAAACATCCACCTGCTAAAGTAATTTGCATGATTTACTCCTTCAACATGAGCTTAAATACCCATTGATTTTTTGAATTAATCGTTTTTAACTTCAACTGATTTTTCCCAAACTTTAAAGCATCTAATTGATATATAAATTGTTCATTGTCAATATCAACACTAACGTCTTTTGGTAAATTGCCAACCTTTTTAACGAGTTTCAATTGTTGCTTTTGAGATATGGGAAGTTGTCCAATTGAAATATCTTTAACTTTTAATATTAAGTTCCCATTTTGTGATACTGAAGGAACTGTATCAATTTGTGTCTTTACATTTAAACCATAAACTTTTGTTTTTGATTGAATGATTATATGATGGTCTTCAAATGACAATTTCGTATTTGGATCATCTGAAATTAAGTATTTAGATACAGTTTCTTCATCTAACAATATATAGTTAGATGAAGAATGATTTATCGCTGTAGTTTGTTCATGTTCTTTCATCGAGGGTTCACTTGAAATCAACTGCGTTAACATAAATAAAGTAACCCCATTAACTAAAAGCAACAGCAGAAATAAAATTAGCCAAATTGGCGAATAAATGATTTTACGCATCATAACCTAATATTGATAGACCAATTGCACCAGGACCGGTATGTGTTGATACTATTGGCGTTGTTACATTGATTGTAATTTCATGTTGAGTAAATTCAGCAAGTTGTGCTTGTAATTTTTCTTTAAGTTCATCAGCATCTGCAACAGAAATACCAATTTTTAATTGTTTATAATGTGAATGCATTGATGCAACTTCTTTTTTCAGAAGTTTTACTACAGCATTATAAGTTCTCGCATTCTGTAAAACATGAATTTCGCCATCTATTACTTCTGCAACTGGCTTTAAGTTCATTAGACCACCTAAGAAACCTTTGCCTCTTGAAATACGTCCACCTTTTGTTAAGTGATCTAATTGAGAAATTACTAAAAATAATTTAGTTCTTTTTTTCAAATGATCAATTAACGTTAATAATTCATCCATCGATTTACCCGCATCAATGGCTTCTGCTACTTCTTGAATTATCATGCCATATGCTTGTGAAATAAAACCACTATCTACGACTTGAACATTACCTTCTACCATTTTACTAGCAGTTTCTGCACTATTGACAGTACCACTTAAGCGATGTGTCATATGAATACTTAAAATATCATAACCTTCGTTAATATATTTTTCATATATTTCAACAAACTTACCTGTAGGTGGTTGAGATGTTTTTGGAATGTCATTTAATACTTTTAATTGGTCTAAATACTCTGAAGAAGAAATTTCTTCTTGATCGAGATATGTCTTTCCATCAATTATAATATTTAATGGAACTTGAATAATTTCATGTTCTTGTATAAATGCTGGATTCAAATCATGTGTTGAATCGACTACAAGTTTAATTTTGTTCATTTTTAAAACCTCTTTTTTTATAAGTCATTTTCAATGATATCATGTACTTTGTTTGCAACTTCTTGTAATGAATGATCTTGGAAAATCGTTGGATTAATAGGAGGATGGATTGTTACGAATACTGTTCCAGGTACCATCTTTTTACTATTATATTTTTCCATAATATCACTCGTTCCTTTAATAGAAACAGGTATAATTGGAACATTGGCACTTTTGGCAAGTTTAAAACTTCCCGCTTTAAATTCATTCATGCCTTTTCCCTTACTTCGAGTGCCTTCAGGGAAAATCAATATGCTGTGTCCTTCTTTTAATGCACTTACACCATCTTTAATCATTTGAATTGATGAACGTCTATCGGTTCTATCAAGATAGATACAATTCATTAAATTCATCCATCTTGATAAAAAAGGAATTTTTTCAACTTCTTTTTTTGAGACGAATCCGAATGGCTTTTCAAGCGCGTGTATCATTACAGGAATATCAAAGTTGCCTTCATGATTAGAAACGATTAATACACCATCGTGATTGTCTTTTAAAGAACCTTCGACGATCACTTTAACACCAGCACGTCTTAATATTCCTTTTGCCCATTTTCTAGGCATTTTAAACCCAAATGTATCTCTGTCATAAACATTTTCTATTTGATTTAGCTGATTTTCAACGGATTTGATTTTTGGTGTTACAAAGGCAGCATAACCAACGATATAACTCACTGTTCTCGCTAATCTAAACATCTTTTTTCCTCGCTAAATGTAAAAATTGATGCGGTATTGTATTTTTTTCGTCTAATAGTCCCTCTTCAATAGAGAGTACTTCAAATTGTTCAAAAGTATAATGTGGAAAAAAGGCATCACCTTGGTGTACTTGATCGATGATTGTCACATACATATCATCAACCATATCCATTGTTTGTTCGTATAAATTTTGGCCACCAAAAATAAATACATGGCCGTCTAATTCCTTAATCTCATCTAATGAATGAATGACATCAGCATCTGGCAATTGATAATTTTTATCTCTTGTCAGCACAACATTTCTTCTGTTTGGTAAGGCTTTGCCAAGTGATTCATATGTTTTTCGACCCATGACAATTGTATTACCTGTTGTTAAAGCTTTTACACGCTTTAAATCATTTGGTAAATGCCATGGCATCTTATTTTCATAACCAATCACTAAATTTTTATCATGACAAGTAATAATTGATAACATAATGGTCTCCTTTATACTGCAATGGGTGCTTTAATCGCAGGATGCGATTGATAATTAATGATTTCTAAATCTTCATAGTTCAAATCAAATAAAGATTTATCTGAATTAATTTTAATTTGAGGTAAATCAAAGCTGCTTCTTTGCAATTGTTCATTCACAGCATCAATATGGTTTGAATAAATATGGGCATCGCCAATGGTGTGCACAAAATCACCAACTTCTAACCCACATTCTTTTGCAACAAGATGCGTTAATAAACTATAGCTTGCGATATTAAATGGAACTCCTAAGAATACATCAGCAGACCTTTGATACAATTGGCATGACAATTTACCATCTTGAACATAAAATTGAAACATTGTATGACATGGTGGCAGAGCCATTGTATCTATTTCACCAGGGTTCCATGCTGAAACAATATGTCTTCTACTTTCAGGATTCTTTTTAATGTTTTCAATCACTTCAAACAGTTGATCTGTCGCACCATCTTTAGTTTCAAAATTTCTCCATTGTTTTCCATAAACATTTCCTAAATCGCCATATTTTTTCATAAATGCATCATCATTTAAGATACGATGTTTAAATTGTGCTAATTCTTCTTGATATAGTAAATTGAACTTTTCATCTTTTAATGAACGGTGTCCAAAGTCTGTCATATCAGGACCTTGATATTCATCACTTTCAATCCACTTCTTGAATGCCCATTCATTCCAAATGTTATTGTTATATTGTAGTAAATATCTAATATTAGTATCTCCTCTAATAAACCAAATTAATTCAGTGGCAACCAATTTGAAAGATACTTTTTTTGTTGTTAATAGCGGAAAACCTTCTTGTAAATTAAAACGCATTTGATGACCAAATACCGATAAAGTACCAGTGTTCGTTCTATCGTCTTTATTTTTTCCGGTTTCTAATATGCGATGACATAAATCGAAATATGCTTTATCACAAGAATTCATCACGACACCTCTTCCGTTTTTATGTACTTTACTTTATAATACAGTTATATACTGAATTTTTAAAGAATAACTCTCACTAACAATTGAATAAGTGTAAATGTTATCTGTAAATAGGGGTGAATAGAATGGGTACTGAAATGATGGTTGTTTCTGGTTTATTTTTATTATGTTGTTACATGATTTCAATGTGTATTACTGAATAAAGGATGCTTATGCATCCTTTTTTTTATTGATAACACCGTAATGTGTTTTCGATCTTTTTTGAATCAATCTTTCAAAAGGATACTTTATAAATAAATCCGATTGATAATGCCCTCTTAATATTAATTTATGACGCATGAATTGGATTAAATATGACATTAAAGTATCGTTGTCCTCTTTATAACCTTCGTTTCTAACATGATTAACTAATACATTAATATTGGATACATCAACAGTTTCTTCATAAAAAGGATCTAAATAAATTACATCAGCTTCAAAAACGTTTTTATCAACATCTTGAATACTACCATAGATAAATTTAATTCTGTCATATAAAACTTTATCGTAAAAATAAATACCCCACTTTACTATCAAATGCGTATATATATCTTTCTCAAAGGCTATTATTGATGACTGCGTATAATATTTAGCTACTAATGTTAAATCATTTCCTAACCCGGTTGTACAATCCACAAATTCAAAGGCATCATCTTTGTTTTTATTAATACATGAAATCAATGGTGGTAATTGATGGTGATTCGCAATGTTTTTAAGCTTAACTCTTGAAGTATTCTCATGATAAAAAATTTTGTCAATAGGTGAAAAATAAAGCTTTGGACCTGTATGTTCTATAACAATTAAAGGTGTATTGTCATTTTGGAATAATTGTTTAATCGTCTGTTTCTTTCTTTTAATCCATTTGATGTCTAAATTCGGATAATTTAAAAGGTCATTTTCAACCCATTTCATATGATGCAAAATCACATCATCTATAACTACAGATGATGTGATTCTCAATTTATTCACAATGATCATCAAATGCTTCTTTGATGTCCATACAAATTTCTTCAACAGGTCTCCCTTCAATATGTTCTCTCGGAATGAAATGTACTAGACTTTGCCCTTTAAATAATGCCATTGATGGACTAGAAGGTGCTTGTGCGATGAATTCACGCATTGTTTCAGTTGCTTCTTTATCTTGTCCAGCAAATACTGTTACTAAATGATTTGGTTTTTTAGGATTCTGCGTTGCAACAGTTACTGCAGCTGGTCTTGCAAGTCCTGCTGCACAACCACATACCGAATTAATGACAACAAATGTTGTTTCATTTTCATTAATATTATTAAAATAAGTTTTGACACTCTCTGCATTTTCTAGTGATTGAAATCCGTGCTCAGTCAATTCACTTCTCATACCGTTTGCTAATTGTTTCATATATTCTTCATAAGCATTCATTATAATTACTCCTTAGTTATGATAAAATTTTTATTATTGTTATTTTCGTATTTGATTTTTTATTATATAAAGATTATTGATTTCTATTCGCTATTTGTTTCCAAACTGAGCCAACAGCCGCTTCACCATTTTTAATACGTTCATAAGCTTGTTGCACTTGTAATTTTACATCGAAAGCCTCATCATTAAGATGTTTTTCTAAATAAGGTAAACTTGTCTCATTACCTTCATCATAGATAAACATTGCTGCACGCCACCTTACTATTGCACTTTTATCATCTAGTGCGTTATGCATCACTTCTAGGCTTTCTTTGAAACCTAAATCACTAAGTGTGTCTCCTGCTGTTCTTCTAATTTGGATATTAGAATCTTGCATTGCCTGATGAAGTCCTTCTAAAGCCACCTTATCTTCTAACATACCTAAAAATACAACTGCTAATCTTCTGATTTGAGGCTTTTCATCATTTAAAGCATTTATAATAAATGGTAAGTCTTCAATTGTTGGTTTTGGATAGTGATCTAAAATTCTATATCTTGTTTTCCAATCTTGTTCATTATTAAATGTATCTATTGATACCCTTTTTAATTGTTTTTGTTCAATAATGTTATCAGAACTTAGTGCTTCTTGTACTTTTGCATGTAATATATCATTTGGATATAAAGCATCTAATTCTTCTTTTATAGTAGCAATAATATCATCAACACTACCATACCTTACGCCAAAGTCATGCCATTTTCGTAAATAGATAACATTGTCTGTATCTTTTTGTGCTTGCATCATTGCATCAATAAAACGTACATCTAATTGCTTCCTTGTTTCCTCATCACCATAAGTTACTTTAATTTGATACGGAATATTTTTGAAAAACAATACTTCGACGTGATGATCTAAAGGCTTTTGTTTCATCGATTTTGATTCAGTGACATCATTTTCAAAGCATGCTTTAATTTTAGGAATAAGCTTTTCCCAATCTGATTTTGGCTGTTTATCAATAGATATAAAATTTAAAGCATAAAAGATTGAACTGACTTCATCTATGCCTAACAATGCATTAATAAAATCTGGCTGATCATCTTTAATCTCTTTAAATGTTACACTTTTATTATCAACCTTGGATTCACTCAATGTAAATTTCATTGTATTTGGACTAGGTGTTGGTGAAATATTAATAATCTTCATATATAACCTCCTATTGTAATGCAGTACCTAATTGTTTTATCTCAATGCCAATTGAACACTTTTTAATACAATAATGATGTGCATAATGTTTATTTTTTAATTTTAGATGATATGCTTTGAGTGCACAATGGTCACAATATTTCATTGAAATCAAATCAATTTGCTTGAGTGCATGCTTTTGTTCAATATTCAAAAAATCACCTCAAAATGCATTATAACAAATACAATTTGCAAGTGTTAGCATGTTGTTTTATAAGGGTTGCAATATTGCACTTTCCAGTTATAATAAATAAGTATTTTAAAAGGAGGTCAATATGAATAATGAATTAATGGCTGTTGTTGCATTTTTAGTGACATATATTTTATTAGTCATCATGTATAAAAGTTTTGGTAAAGAAGGTTTACTGGTTTGGGTTGCCATTGGTACGATAATTGCAAATATTCAAGTTACAAAAACGGTCGTATTATTTGGCATTACAGCTACTTTAGGAAATGTATTATTTGCAAGTATTTATCTGGCAACAGATTTAATCAATGAAATTTATGGCCGTAAAGAAGCGAAAAAAGCCGTTTGGTTAGGATTTAGCTCTGCAATTATTATGACGTTACTTGTGTCTATTTCGTTGCATTTTACACCAGCGGAAAGTGACATTGCACAAAAAAGTTTAGCGACTTTATTTGGTATTGTACCGAGAATTGTTTTTGGGTCTATTATTGCATACATCATTGGACAATATGTTGATGTATTTTTGTTTAATTTGATTAAAAAATATTTCCATACTGATCGTACATTTTATATTCGTTCTTATGGAAGTACGATGATCAGTTCAATTGTGGATACTTCTTTATTCACATTAATTGCATTTTATGGTTTGATGCCAAATCAAGTATTATTTCAAATTTTTATCACAACGTACTGTTTTAAATTCTTATCTACATTATTAAATGTGCCTTTCGGATATATGATCAAGGACATTTACAAAAGACAAAATGGTTAAAGTTTACATAGATGCTTCTACAAAACAATCGCCATTAAACAGTGCTTGTGGTATTGTCATTAAATCAGATACATCAAATCAACCCATAGAATATGGACAACATTTAGGTGCAATTGATAATCACATCGCTGAATGGCAAAGTTTAATTATCGCAATGGATTTATTAATTGCCAATCAATTTAAACAAGCATTAATATTTACGGATTCTAAAATAGTTGCAGACTCTATTGATAAGTTATACGTAAAAAATAAAGCGTTTCTTCCTTATCTAGAAGCTTATCAATCCAAAATAGATTATTTTGATTTGTGTTTAGTCAATTGGATTCCAAGAAACGAAAACAAGCATGCGGATCATATTGCAAGAAAATATTTAAAATAAAAAAAGGCCATTGGCCTTTTTATTTTTGCATTATACATGCATTTAATGTATGTTTTGCTAAAGTGTAAGTTGTCACCGTCCCCACACCACCTGGCACGGGTGTAATGTATCCTGCCACTGATTGCACAGCATCATAACAAACGTCTCCACATAATTTTCCATTTTCATCAACATTAATACCTACATCAACAATCACAGCACCAGGTTTTACATGTTGACTTGAAATAAGACCAATAACACCTGTAGCCACAATAATTAAATCAGCATCGATACATTCTTTAACTAAATCCTTTGTGTCTTTATGACAAATCGTCACAGTAGCACCACGTTCAACCAATAAGTGAGCAGCTGGACGGCCAATCACCATTCCAAATCCAACTAATGCTACTTTTTTACCAACTAAATCAAAGTTTATATGTTCAAGAATTTCAAGAACTGCTTCAGCTGTACATGGTAAGAACCCTTTCTTACCATCCTTATATAATTTAGACATGTTTACATTGCCAATACAATCTACATCTTTTAATGGATCTATATTTTTTTCGACATAGTCAATTGATAAATGTTGCGGTAAAGGCTTTAATAACAAAATACCATTGATACTGCTGTTTTGATTAACATCGTCAAATGTCTGATCGAACATTTCCTGCGTTACATCTTCAGGCAATACAATAGATTCAACTACAATTCCTAAAGGTTGTAATTGTTTTATTACTGATTTCTCATATGAAATTTCACTTGAACGATTCCCAATCCTTATTATCCCTAAACAAGGTTTAATGCCATTTTCAATGGATTGAATGATTACTTGTTTGATTGGTTGAATAACGTCCATTCCTTTAATAATTTGAACCACAATTTTTACCTCCATTTTGATAGCGTTTACATCAATTATATCAAAAAAATTTTAAAAAAAATAAAGGGTTTCCCCTCTATTTTTATTTTTTCGCTTCTAATTTATTAATAAATTGTTCTAATCGATTACAAGCTTCCACCAATGTTTCCATGCTACAAGCAAATGACAAACGTATATGTCCTTCACCAAATTCTCCAAAAGCAAGGCCAGGTACAACTGCTAGTTGGACACTTTCAATTAAATCATTTGCAAATTGAAATGAATCATTTGAGTATTTCTTTATTGATGGGAAAATATAAAATGCACCTTTAGGTTTGACAACATCTAATCCCATATTTAACAATCTTTGATAAACATAATTTCTACTTTCAATATACGATTTATTCATTATTTTAGGTAAATCAATTTGATTTGTAAGTGCTTCAATCGCCGCATATTGACTTGGTAATGCGGCACAAATTGTATTATATAAGTGCACCGTTGTTACTTCTTCAATAATGCGATAATCACCAACGACATATCCAATACGCCAACCAGTCATACCATGAGATTTACTCAATCCATTCACTACAAGTACTCTATCTCTTATTTCAGGATATATCACCAATGAATAGTGTTCACATTCTAGTGTATTTTCCGCATAAATTTCATCAGATACTATAAAGATATCTAATTGTTTCAAACCATCTACCAAATCATCCAATTGTGCTTTAGTATAAGTTGCACCTGTAGGATTTGTTGGATAATTTAAAATGATAGCTTTCGTTTTATTTGATACTGCGTTTAATAAAGCTTCTTTCGTTAAAATATAATCTGTACCTGTTGTATCAATAAATTTTACTTTACCACCTAATAGTTCGACAATGGGTTCATAGCCAAGATAAGTTGGTGCTGGGATAATTACTTCATCACCTTCATCTAATATGGCTCTTAAAATAGCATCTATCCCTTCACTTCCACCAATAGTGACAGTTATTTCGCTGTTTGGATTAAAAGTTGCATTGTAACGATCGATATAATAATTACTAATAGCCTGTCTTAATTCAATTAATCCCATATTGTGCGAATATTTCATTGTTTTTTGTTCAATGGCATGAATGGCAGCTTGTTTTATTGGTTGTGGTGTATCAAAATCTGGTTGACCTAAAGTTAAGTCAATACAATCATTGTAAAGTGCAACCTTATTTGCAAATTGTCTCGTACCTGGTACCTCGATATTTTGAATTCTTTGATTTACGTTTGGCATACATTCACTTCCTAATTAAAAATTAGTATTATAGTAGCACAAATATTCTGATTTTTCATCGCTTTAACTGAATAAAATGTATTTTAAATTAAATTATTGCATAGTTTATCAAATTAATTTGTATTTTGTCGCTTTACCTTTGCCTACTTTTTCTATTAATTGCATCTTTTGAAGACTAACTAACGAGCGCTCTATCGTCTTTTGACTAATAGAAGGAATTTGCATTTGCAAATCAATTCTACTAAGTGGCTCGTAATGAACTGCTAATGTATTTAACACTTTTTCATTAGGCGTTAGTTCCTTTTCTTGTTGTATAAAGTTATAAAATTTTTCATAAGCTTCTAGTAAATTTTGGATAATGTATTGTTCAAATACGTATTCGTCTATCTGTTCGTTTCTCAGCATTTTTATTTTTGAAGGTAATTGATAAATGATGGATTCAAATAGTAAAACATTAAAATCATGTTTTAAAAGTGAAGCATAAAGCATCATACTACTATAAATGGATACTGCTGGATGGCGTATATTATCTTTAATAAATTGAATAAAAGCTTTGATAATAAGGAACAATTTGTTTTTTTCGCCAATTTGAATTTCATATTGGAGCTGCTCAAGTGCATTATATTCGATAGTTGTTACTTTTAACTTATTTTGAGGCAAATCAGAACTACATATTACATTGATTTGTTCAAAAATAGGTATAAAATCTTTTGTATTTATATCTAAAAATTCAATCTCTTCTTTAAAGTGTATAAAAGCATAAACTATTGTAGTGTTTAATTTGATGTTTGTTTCTTGTAATATCGTTTGTTTTGGTTCGAAAAAATTTGGATGTTGCAAAATTTGATCATATAGATTTAAAAAATTAGTAGGCGCGATTTGCCAACGTTTTAAAGGCAACATATCATTAACCCAGTGCAACAATGCATGAGATAATAATTGTTTTTGATGTTTAATATTTTGTTGACTCATGATACCTTTTATTTCATATATTCTAGTATATTCGTTTAATAAATCCATAAAAAAACACCTCACTCTCAGTCATATAATAACATATGACTGAGAGTGAGGTAAATTTTAAATAAAAGATTGAACTTGAGTCGTTCTTTTTTAATTAAATTGATTAATAAAATTAGATACGACTTTTAATTCAAATTGATTTGCAATTTGCTTCATATGATTGAAATCTACTGTATAAGGCATATTTTGTTTTATCTCATCAATATTTAAAGGGACTTCAGTGTGTATTTCAGCTAATCTCAATGCTAAACGAAGTTGATCAATATTTTCATTAATTTTTGTTTGTTGCCCTTTTGGTAATGTGTTAATTGCATCAATAACAGCATTAACAGAACCATAGGATTGTATTAGCTTTATTGCAGTTTTTTCACCTATTCCTTTTACGCCACTATATCCATCAGCAGTATCTCCCATAAATGCTTTAACATCAATTAATTGTTTTGGTTGCAGTTGATATTCATCAATAAATCTTGATAAATTATATTTATTGTAAATATTAAAGCCTTTTTTCGTTAACCATACTTCAATATGTTCATCTAAAATTTGTAATAAATCTCTATCGCCTGAAATGACTTTAATTTGATACTTGTTTTCAAGTGATTTTGCTAAAGTTCCTATAACGTCATCCGCTTCGTATTGATGCACACCAATATTTAAAAATCCTAATGCATTAGAAACTTGCTGTACCATTTCAAACTGTGGTATCAACTCTTCTTGAGGTGCAGGTCTATGTGCTTTGTAATTTGCATCAATTTCGTTTCTAAATGTTTTACTGCCCATATCCCAACAAACGATTACATGATGTGCGTCCGTGTCATGAATTGCACTAATGACGTGTTTTACAAATCCTTGTACGCCGTTCGTCGGAATGCCTTTACTATTTTTCATATAATTTTTGTGCAAACTTGTTGCAAAGAAATGACGGAATAATAAAGCCATACCATCGATAATTAATATATTATTCATTAAAATCTCCTACTTCTACATTATTATTTTTTTCAATCCATTCAGAATAGCTACCAGCATAAACTTTAACTTTTTCATCAAGTGATAGCAATGCACAAAATAATGGTGTGGCGCTCATACCTGAACCACAATAAACAATACATTCTTTCGTTAAAACATTTTTAAAAATGTTTCGGAGTGATGTTTTATCTTTAATATACCCATTAATAAATAAAGTGTTATAAGGGATATTTATCGCTGTAGGAATGTGCCCTTTAATTGAATCAATTGGTTCAATTTCACCAATATATCTCTGATATGCTCTAGCATCAATTAATATTTTGTTATCTTTTTTATTTTCAATTATCGATTTGATTTCATCAAAAAATGCAATATACTTTTGATTAAAATTTTTATTTTTATCGTCTAAATCTTTAATTTTAAATGTTTCTTTATCATCTAATTCATAAGGTACTTTATTAAATAAAGTTATATTTTCATAGCCACCATCAATTATTTGACTGTTCAAATTTAATAATTTACACAGAAAGACTAATCGCGATGCATTGAAGCCATTTTGGTGGTCAATAATGATAATATCTTTTGTTTCTCCGTGACTATTCATAGTATGGTGTATTAGTTTCGCATACAATTGATTTAAATCAGGTAAAGGGTGTCTACCTGAAACAACTGGGTTTGTATGATTAGAATGAATGGTTCCATACAAATATTTATAATCTAGGATTGGCACACTATCTTGAATGATTTCTTTGAAACCATTCAATGTTGCTTCCTTATTATCCATTACGCTACGTACATCAAATAAAATGGCTTGTTGATTTTTTATGCTTTCAAATGCTTCTTCTTCACCTATCCATATTTTCATGAAGGACACTCCATTACAATTGATTTAATATAGTTTGAATCTGAGAAATCACAGACGCATCAACTTTATTTTGTTCCATTTGTTGCATTTCACTATATATGTCTTGTTCACAATTTTTAATGAATACATCTATGATATTAATTTCATTATTAATTATGTCAGTGAGTTCGTTTTTAAACACTTCTATACTTTGATCTATTGAGCTTAATGCTTCCGTATGAATTTGATCAATTAATATTTGATGATGCTTATCACTTAACAACATTTTAGAAGTAATTTTTGGTAATTTCATATTATTTAATTCTTTTAACATTGAATCTAAATTTACTAATGAATTGTTAATAATGTGGTGATTGAATTCTATATCTGTAAACAATTCGTTTTGTATTAATTCTTTATTTAATATTACATTTGATTCATTTACTAAATTCACAAAATACTTATTCAATCGAGGTATCATTAAAATTAAATCTTCGCTAAGTTTTTCTTTAACAGCTGAAATAAATTGTGGTTTTATTTCTTCCACTTTTTGTGAAGTATTAACTTCAGCTTTAATCACATCAAACAATTGAATTTTCATCTTGTCATGTAGATACACAAGTTGTTCATTAAAATATTTTAACAACGTATTTAATACATTTACTTTTAACGATGAATGGAATAAACCATTTTCTCGCCATTGTTGATACTGTTGATTTCTAGCATCTAATTGTAATTTAAATTCACTGAAATGGGAAACCATATCATTTGCTTGTTGTATCATTCGACCATTTTTTAAATATAACTGTTCTATTTTTTGTTTTTGACTTAATTCATTAACAAAGTGATCGACAGCATTTTTAAATCTTTCGAAATAAGGTTCTTCTTGTTCTAAAGCCAATTTACTAGATACAGGATAGATGTCATCGTTAATTTGTAATTTTAATAGTTCACTTTCAAGATAATTTACAACCAACTGTAACTCTGACTCATCTTTTCTTAAATCGACGGCATTAATAATATAAAAAGATTGACTATTTTCATTGATGATTTCTACTTGGTTTAAATAACTTAAGAATGCTTTATCTTTTTCAGTGAATACATGATTATAGTATGAAACATAAATTAATAAGTCACTGTCAGCAATGATTTCCGTCGTTTCTTTAGTATGGCGGCTATTGGTACTTCCCGTGCCAGGTGAATCAATAATGATTGTGTTTTTTATGAATGGATTGAGAGATCCAATTTCAATTTTATGTACAAATGCTGCATGTGCATCATCAGCACTATATTTATGAATCTCATCTTGTGTAATTTCAATACGATCTCCTAATATTAAATGTTGTTTGTATTTATTATAATGTTTTTCAATGGCTTCAATATAATTTTTATGGGCTGAATCCAACTTATCTTTCATTTTTAAATGTAAATTAAGCCATGTTTCAATCGATGTTTCTGAAGCGTTAGCCATTTGATTCAAATCGAATAATATCTCGTCTTGAGTCTTAAATGTTACATAGTGTTGATTTCCGAAATGGATTTCAGTAATTGCGGCTGTCGTTGGATTTGGTGAAGATGTTAATAAACGCTCTTTTAACAATGCGTTGATTAATGCAGACTTCCCTGCACTAAATGCTCCAAACACGACAATTTTAGTGATATTATTTTCTATTCTAGAAATATCATTTTTTAACGATTGCACCATACTTTGAAAATAAGGTATTTTGTCAAATAACGTGATGCTTTCTTTAATGTGTGCTAAAGAATAATCCATTTGAGATTCCGTCTCTTTAGTTTTCTTTTCATAAGATTTTTTTGTTGGTTCTTCTATTGTTAATGTTACTTCTTTTCGGCCAATTAATTTATCGATTGATTCATCCACATGAATATAATAATGCTCAAAATTATGCGTCGAAATTGAATGATGTAATTGTTTTAAATTAAGATAATCTGTAAATAAATCTTCATCCCCATTGTCACATTGATTATTTATTTTCGACATATTTATCATTTTTATGAACTTTTGAATATATATTCTCATATAATTTCTAATTAGATGTTCAATGTGCTGTTTTAATTTATCTGAATACACCAATACATAATCTTTAGTTATTGTTGTTTGCTCTACCATTACATCAACCAAATCTTGTTGATTAGCCTTATAGTCAATAATTTCAGGAACATTATTTAAATACTTTTCGAATTTTTTAAAATACTGACTAAGTTGAAAATTAACCTCTTTATCAACTAAAGTGTTCAAATGTGATAAAACACTTAAACATAGTTCATCTTGAATTTGCTTTTTCTTTTGTGCCTTATTAAATAGACCATGCACTTTAAATTGGGGTGTAAAAGATTCAAGCATTTTATGAATTTTTTCTCTTAATTCAAAAGGCATTAAATAGGCATTTTTTAAAGTTTGTTTGACTTCATCATTTAATAATTGTTCATTGTTTTCATCAGCTAAAATAGATTGCTCATTGAAGATTTTTTGATTATTTTTATGTGTATTATAAGTTGCTTCAAACTGCGACGCTTCTATATCTAAAGCACTTAATATTTTATTTAATCGATCATTTAAAAAGTCAATATGACGCGCTTCGATATAATTTGTAATGCGATCAAAATAAACGTTATACCCTGTTCTATTGTTAGCTAAATCATGAATTAATGATTTGATTTGCTCAAATTGATTATGGATAGATGAATATATCGTACTATAATACAGTCCTTCAATGTCAATTTGATAGCGATTCAAGTTTTGAATGATTTCATTATGAAAATGATCAAATGACAATTCATTTTCATTGTGTTTATCGATTTGGTTAACAATCAAATATACTTTTACACCCATTTCATTTAGCAGCTTTAATTGTTCAAAATTCTTTTCTGAATGGATATGATTATATTCAACAGTGTAAAATACAACATCACTAATTAATAAATACTTTAATGTACTATGTTCATGGTTTTTAAAAGTAGCATCAACACCTGGTGTATCTTGAATGATAGTATTTATTGGAAAAGGTGTTGATCGATGAATCTCAATAGCTTCAATAGAATGGTTTAACGTATTTAAACGTTTTATTTCCTCATAACTTTCTACAATCGTATATGTTTGATTTTCTAAATTCACTCTTATAAATGAATTTTCATTGGAAACAATTTGTGCCGTATTACTTGTAGTTGGAACTGGTGAACTTGGTAATATTTGCTCATTGAATAAGTGGTTAATTAACGACGATTTACCCGATGAAAAATGCCCTACAAAACTAATGACATATTGGTCGTCATATACTTTTTTGATTACTTCATTAATTTGATTTTGAAGGACAAAATGATCAGATTTTTCTACCTCTTTTTTTAATTGGTATAATTGTTTGATTTTTTCTAATTTTTCCATAATTACCTCTATGACATTTTATTTGTGAAATTTTTAACTTAAACTTAAAAAGTGTGACATTTATCACATTATTAAAACGCTTACTCTATTATTATAAAGAAAGAAAAGCTAATAAGAAAGGGTGTCAATGATGAATGAGAATAATGTAAATTCTAAAGTAGATACACATCATGATCACAATGAACTTGATCTACGTGGAACTATGGCGTCGGTATTATTTTTAGGTGGCGTATTTGTAGTTACTTGGTTTGCAATCTTTATATTATTTTTAGAACGCGTATAGGAGGAATTAAGTTGCATAAGTATGAGAAGATTTGGCTTAGTTTAGGGATGGCCTCACTTGTTTTATTCTTAGTTATTATTTTTGTTTCAGCAATTCATAATGGGCATGCACCTGCAGCAAGTGGTCGTGAATTTATCGATCCAGAAATGGTAGATAAGAAAGAGCCATTCAATAAACCTGGCTTACATAAAGTAGAAGGTAAAGATTGGGATTATGAGTTAGTATTCGTAGTATCAGCATTTAACTACAATCCTGGAGAAGTAAAAATTCCAAAAGGATCAAAAGTTAAAATTATTGCAACTTCAAAAGACGTTAACCACGGTTTTGAAATTGCACACACAAACGTAAACATGATGATTGAGCCTGGACATATTAGTAATTTCGTAAAGACCTTTGATAAAAAGGGTGAATATTTATTATTATGTAATGAATATTGTGGTACAGGACATGCAGACATGAAATCAATTATTAAGGTGGTAGATAAATAATGAATTCAATTCAAACGACAGATGAACGTTTATCTTTTAGAAATCATCAACCACTTCTTGAAAAAGACAAAGTTGTTTTAGACAGAAAAGATGCAAAACTAGTAATGGCACATATGTATGTTGCGATTGTTTGTTTAATCTTAGGTGGTTTAGCTGGGCTTTTACAAACATTAGTACGTTCAGGCACACTTAAATTACCAGCAGGTATTGGTTATTATCAAATTTTAACAGTACATGGTATTATACTTGCTTTAGTATTAACAACATTCTTTATTATGGGCTTCCAAACTTCAGCTGTTGCAAGAACATGTGGTCCTTTAACAGCTTTACAACGAAAATTAGTTTGGATTGGTTTTTGGGTAATGCTCATTGGTACTGCAATGGCAGCAACAATGGTTTTATTAAATAAAGCAACTGTCCTTTATACATTCTATGCCCCATTACAAGCACATGTAATTTTCTATGTAGGTATGGCATTAGTTGTAGTAGGTTCATGGATTTCTGCTGCAGGTCAAATCATGCGTTATGCGCAATGGCGTCGTGAGCATAAAGGCCAAAAAACACCATTATTATCATACATGGTTACAATTAACAATGTAATGTGGATCGTTTGTTCACTTGGTGTTGCTTCTACAGTTTTATTCCAAATGATTCCTTGGTCATTAGGATTAGTTGAACGTATTGATGTTTCATTGAGCCGTACATTGTTCTGGTATTTCGGACATGCATTAGTTTACTTCTGGTTACTACCTGCATATATGGCATGGTACGCAATTGTTCCAAAAATTATTGGTGCAACAGCATTTAGTGATAATTTAGCACGTATGAGTTTTATGTTATTCTTATTCTTTTCAATTCCAGTCGGAATTCACCACCAATTGGTTGAACCAGGTATTGATGTATTATGGAAATATGTTCAAGTTGTATTAACATTTATGGTTGTTATTCCATCATTAATGACAGCATTTAGTTTATTTGCTACGTTTGAAGCTTATGGACGTAAGCAAGGTGCTAAAGGTATCCTTGGATGGTTTAAAAACCTACCTTGGGGTGATGCACGCTTTGTATTACCATTCATTGGTATGGCTGCATTTATTCCTGGTGGTGCTGGTGGTTTAGTAAACGCATCTGCACAAATGGACCAAGTTGTACATAACACAATTTGGATCACAGGTCACTTCCACTTAACAGTAGCAACGGCTGTAATTTTAACATTCTTTGGTACAATGTATTGGTTAATTCCTCATTGTACTGGCCGTGTAATGACAAAATCAATTAATAAATTAGCTTTAATTCAAGGTTATATGTGGGCATTAGGTATGTCTATCATGTCTGGTGCAATGCACTTCATCGGATTATTTGGTGCACCACGTCGTTCTACTTATTCTGAATACGGTGGTTCTAAAGTAGCTGCTGAATGGATTCCTTACCAAGTCATTCAAGCAATTGGTGGTACAATTTTATTCGTATCAATCATACTAGTAGTAATCGTATTTATTCAACTTTGCTTCTTTGCCCCTAAAGGCTTTGAAGAATATCCAGTTGCTGAAGCAATGGATCAAAATCAACCAACATATAAATTTGTTGAAAACTGGAAGTTCTTAATTGTTGTAACTATTGCATTAATTTTAATTGCTTACACTATTCCAGTAGGTCAAATGTTCATTGATCCACCTCCAGGTGCGAAAGGCTTTGGAGAGGGTAAAGTTTGGTAATACAAAAGGAGAGAGACAAAACTGTCTCTCTCCTTTTTAATTAACTAATAAACATAGGTAATCGTTATATTATTTTTCTCCCCAATATTGGAAGTAAGTACATTCAATATAACCATTATATAATTTTCTTCGTTTCGTTGCTTTTTTATTGATCAGTTGTTCAAAAGTTTTATAACTTGTCATGATGTACATTGACCATTTCGGATTTTCATTCAGTAATTGTCCTAAATAACGATACATTGACTCAACTTCATCTCTTTCACCTATACGTTCACCGTATGGTGGATTACCAACGATAATACCCTTTTCTGTTGTTAATTGTAATTGATGAACATCCATTTGTTTAAATTGAATAACATCACCAAAACCAACTTCAGTAGCATTGTTTCGTGCAATTTCAATCATTTCTGAATCAATGTCACTCGCGAAAATTTTAATATCTTTATCATAATCAGCTACTGACTCAGCATAATCTCTCTCTTGATCATATAGCCCTTCAGGAATAATTGACCAATCTTCACTAGCAAAATCACGATTAAATCCTGGTGCAATATTTTGTGCAATCATAGCTGCTTCAATTGCAATAGTCCCTGATCCGCAAAATGGATCAATGAAAGGTGTTTCACCTTTCCAATTGGTTAACTGAACAAGTGCTGCTGCAAGCGTCTCTTTCATTGGTGCAGCACCTTGTGCTAAACGATAACCACGTTTATGAAGGCCACTTCCAGAAGTATCAATCGTTAATAATACTTCATCTTTTAATATTGAAACTTCAACTTTAAATAAAGCACCATCTTCTGTTAACCAACCAGCTTTATTATACGCTTTTTTCAAACGTTCAACGATTGCTTTTTTTACAATGGCCTGACAGTCAGGAACACTATAAAGTGTTGACTTTACACTTTTTCCCGATACAGGAAACTGTCCATTATCATCTATATAATCTTCCCAAGGTAATGCCTTAGTTAATTCAAATAATTGATCAAATGTTGTTGCTTTAAATCGTCCAATAATTAATTTTATTCTGTCTGCACTTCGCAACCATAAATTACTTTTTACAATAGCAGTTGCATCTCCTGAATAAATAACGCGACCATTTTCAGAAGTCGTTTCATACCCTAATGCTTGTACTTCTTTTGCAACGATTGATTCTAGACCCATTGGTGTTGTGGCTAAAATTGTATACATATTTCCTCCAAGTTTACATAATAATTTTATTGTGTTTTATTTATTTATTTTTATTTTAACACGAATTTATAGTTGTATTCATCAAATAAAAAGACTCTCCAAAAGGAGAGCCTACCTAGAAAGATATCTCTATAAGCCATGTTCTGTACCATAGTACTGCAAGCGAGTCTAGTTACTCTCGTACGCCGGCGATAATCATCTGTCTGTATTAAATACCTCTTCTATACGTTCATTTCCGTTAGAAAAGTGCTCCTACCAAATTTGGATTGCTCACTCGAGGGGTTTACCGCGTTCCACCTTTATTATTTCTAATAAAGCTACGTCACTGTGGCACTTTCAAACTATTCTCACCATATCAAAGACTTAGGTGATTTCATTGCCGTCAAATTAATGCCTTGGCTTATTGTTTCACCAAGCACGAACACTACAGCCATCTCAGGCTGTGTGAGCATGGACTTTCCTCTATATTGCTATAGCGATTATCCGAGATATCTTTTTCACATTGTATTATTATAACACGGTTTTTAACCGTAAGCCATTACTTTCCAAAAACAGCTTTTTCAAGATTTGAAATACGTTTTAATAAATCCAAGTTGTTTGTTTGATTAGATTGTGATTGATGATGACCACCAGTTGCTACACGCAATCTTAAAGATTCAATCTCACGCTTTAACTTTGCATTTTCATCTGTTAATTTCAATAATTCATTATTCATATCTGACATCTTTTGATAGTCAGCAATAATTTCATCTAAAAAACTATCTACATCTTCAGGTTTAAATCCACGAATTAATGTTCTTTCAAATTCTTTTTCATAAATATCTTTAGCAGATAATTTTAAACTCACATCCGACATTTCTGCACCTCTTAACTTTCTCGTAAATATTCTGTTACAAATTCAGATAAATCATAAAGCGTCGTAATATCCATATTATATTGATTTTTTTCTTGAAATGCAATGATGTCCCGTTTTAAGTATTGAGGTGAAGCAACATGATCTTCATCATATATTAAAAGCGTACCTTCTGTATTATTTAATATAAATTTAGTTGCCTCTTTAAACATGTATGGTCCTTTATATTCATCCTTAAAACAAACACTTACAAAATCAGCTCTAGATTTAATTTTTTGATAATATAATTGGTTATTTTCATTCCATCGTTGATTATAATTTAAAAACGGTTCAATGATTGCGAGATTAATGTCATATTGTTTTTTTAACCTAATCGTTGCTTCTGCAGCCCATAATTCAATTCCTAATTGACCAGATATGATGACCCATTCTAATCCCTCTTCTATATACTGTTTAATTTTTTCTTGAAGGTAAATAATAATATATTTTACTTCCTTTTGATCTTGCTTAAAGATATTCAACTCATATGGCTTATAACCAGAAATATAAATGCTTTTCATTTTTAGAAACTTCTTTCTAAATATTTTAAATCATGCTGAACTGCTTTGAATTTATCTAAAAATAATTTTTTACTTGTTTTTTCATAAAAACATTCCACAGACAATTCTTTTAAGTGTGCAATTAGTAAATGCAACTTCATTGGATTCATCAAAGGAAGTGCAATGATTTCTTTTTGAAAAATTAATAATGATTCAATATGTTGATCTACTTTTTTAGTAAATGGGTTAATGATTAAATAAAAGTCAAATTGATTCCCCTCTTTAGCCTTAATAAAAGAATCATTGATCTTTTGTAAGTCTTCAATTAAATCTTTTATACATTCTTGTAACATTCGTGTAACTCCCTATTGATTGTGATAAACTTATTGTATAATTTATAAGCTTTGAACTCAAATAGGAATGATTAAATGGTTAACTATCCAAACAAAAAGAAATCTCAGTCAGTAGACCGAGGGACATCAGAAATAAAGCATAGTAAAATTGAATATGGAAAGCGTGGCATGCGATTTGAAACAGAAATCGACTTAACCAATAAGTATTATTTAAATCATCAAATTGCAGTCATACACAAGAAACCAACACCAATTCAAATAGTTCATGTTGATTATCCAAAAAGAAGTAAAGCCGTCATCAAGGAAGCCTATTTCCAAAAAGCTTCTACCACGGATTATAATGGGGTTTATAAAGGAAAATATATTGACTTTGAAGCAAAAGTAACGCAAAATAAAACCAGTTTTCCACTTATTAATATACATGAACATCAAGTGAAACATATGCAGCAAATCAAACAACATGGTGGCATTGCATTTTTATTGTTAAATTTTCAAAGTTTAAATGAAATTTATATGATTCCAATTCAAACATTTATGCATTATTGGGAGAGATATATTAACGATGAGAAAAAATCTATTCCATATCAAGCAATAAAAAGAGATGGTTTCTTAGTTAAACAAAACTATCAACCGAGAATTGATTATTTACAAACATTAAATCAATTTATTGAACACTTTTAGAAAAGAGGATAACAAATGTCAATTTTACCTAAAAAAACAAAAGGAAAAAGAAATAGGAAACGTACAATCATCCAAATTCTTGGTGGCTTACTCATTGCTTTTACATTAGGCATTGTTTTATTGTTAGGTTTATTTATCTTTTATGCAATGAGAGCTCCTGCTTTTAATGAAAGTAGTTTACGTGACCAATTACCAACTAAAATATATGATAAAAATAATGAATTGGTAACTGTTTTGTATCAAGGTCAAAAGCGAGAATCTGTAAAGTTTGCAGATATTCCTGATCAAATGAGAAATGCAGTACTTGCTACTGAAGATAATCGATTTTATGAACACGGTGCACTTGACTTCAAACGTTTATCAGGTGCCGTACTTAAGAATGTTACTGGTGGTTTTGGAGCACAAGGTGCATCTACATTAACACAACAAGTAATTAAACGTTCATTTTTAACTGATAAAAAGTCTTTAGAACGTAAAGCTCAAGAAGCCTACTTAGCTTACCGTTTAGAACAAGAGTATTCAAAAAATGATATTTTTGAAATGTACTTAAATAAAATCTATTATTCTGATGGTATTTATGGTGTCAAAACAGCGGCCAATTATTATTTTAATAAGAATTTAAATCAATTAACTTTAGCTGAAACAGCCTATTTAGCAGGTTTACCTCAAATTCCAAATGGCTATAACATTTATGACCATCCTGAAGCGGCAGAAAAACGTAAAGATACTGTATTATACTTAATGTATAGACATAAACGTATTTCAAAAGCTGAAATGGAAAAAGCACAAAATGAAAAGCTTGAAACAAACCTAGTTGAAAGAACTGTTGCAGAACGACAAAAAGTTGAAAATGATAATGACGAAAGATATGCATCCTATGTAAACGTTATTAAGCAAGAATTAAAAGACAACAAAGAATTTAAAGGTAAAACATTAAATGAAATTTTAACAAGCGGATTAAAGATTTATACAAATATGGACATGAATGTTCAACAAAATCTTCAAAATACAGTTGATAATTTACCAGTTTATAAAAATAAACACCATCAAGCAGCAGCTACAATCTTAGATACAAAAACAAGTGGTTTAGTTGCAATTAGTGGTGGTCGTAACTTTAGAGATGTATTAGATCGAAACTTAGCGACTGATCCTCACCCTGTTGGATCAACAATTAAACCGATATTAAGTTACGGTCCAGCTATAGAAAATGAAAAATGGTCTACTGCTCATAGAGTACAAGACGAAGCAGCATACACAATTAATGGTCATACATTTAAAAATTATGATACTTTAGGGCACGGAAATTTAACGATTCGCGATGCATTACGTATGAGTTACAATATCCCAGCTTTAAAAACTTTCCAAGAAACAAATCAAGTAACAACTCATTCATCATATAACTTTGCAAAAGCACTTGACTTGAATTATAAATCAAAGGATCTTGGACCTGCTGAAGCATTAGGTGGTGGTGCAAGTGACTTCTCACCTACTCAAATGGCAGCAGCATTTAGTGCGTTTGGTAATGGTGGGACATATAACCAAGCACACGCAATTCGCAAAGTTGTTACACAAGATGACGAAACAATTGAATTTGATTATGACTCACATAAAGCGATGGAAGATTATACAGCATATATGATTACAGATATGATGAAAGATGTATTTGCTCCTGGTGGTACTGCATCTAATATCAACATTCCAGGTTTAAACATGGCAGCGAAAACAGGTACTGGTACATATGCTGATGATTATTATACAAAATATAACTTACCATCAGATGCAGCAAAAGACGTATGGATTACAGGTTACACACCTAAATATGCAATGTCTGTTTGGATGGGATTTGATGAAATCGCTGAATTCGGTGCAAATTCATTCGTAGGTCACGTTGAACAAGCATTACCACAAACTTTATTTAAAGCAATGATGCAACAAATCAACCCTATAGATGGTAGTGACTTTACTAAACCTGATTCAGTGAATGAAGTTGGAAATGAAATTGAAGTTAAAGGATACTCAAATGACAGAATTATTCCCCAAACAAAAGTCATTCCATCTCAAACACCACGAAATACTACTGAAGCAGCACGTAATAACAATACACGTGCTGCAAATGTAGTTAAAAATCCTAAAAAAGAAATTAAAACAACGGAAGAAAAGCCAACAACGGAAGTTAAAACAACGGAAGTTAAATCAACGGAAACTACCCCTTCAACTCAAGAATCTACACAACCACCTCAAACGACACAGGTACCAAATGAAAAAGCTACAAGTGGTAAAGCGGCAGCAGATTTAAAGGCTGCAAGTGGACAATAAAAACGAGCTTAACAATTGATGATAAGCTCGTTTTTTTATACATTTATTTAAGTGATAATATTTATTTTTTCTGTTGATTTTTAATATTTTTTACAGCCAATAACTTAATCAATTCTCTATTCATTGTCTTCATTTGTTGGTAGCCCATAAAATGATACTTTCTTGATTCAATGTAATGAATTCTTTCAAAAAAGTTCAATGGTAAACGATGATATGATTCTTTAGCTTTAAGTTCCATACTGTGTTCATCAAAATTTAGTTCATTAATTGCCATGATGATGGAATCATAATATGCATCTAATAATGACTTTGAAGCATCACAATCTAAAGTTCTATTAGCACTATATATATCGATTTCAGCTTCAAGCTGATCCCATGTTTCTTTAAACATTATTTCACCTTCTTCGTACGCTTTTGTCCTTCTCGACAATCTTTTAATAACGGACAACTTTGACATTTAGGATTTCTAGCAACGCAATGATAACGTCCAAAGAAAATTAATTGATGATGTGTTTTATTCCAACGCTCTTTAGGAATTTTTCGACAAAGCGTTGCCTCTACTTCTTTTACATTATCTTTCCACCTACAAATACCTAATCGCTTTGATACCCTTTCTACATGAGTATCTACAGCAAGGGCTGGGATACCAAAGGCTACTGATACAACGACATTCGCTGTTTTTTGACCAACACCTGGTAATTTGACTAATGCAGCATGATTTTCAGGAACTTGTCCATCATATTGATCAATTAAAATACGGCAAAGGGCTTGTATATTTTTTGCTTTATTTCGGTATAATCCTATTGATTTAATATCTTCCATTAAAGTCTCTAAACTTACATTTAAATAATCTTCAGGCGATTTGTATTTTTGAAATAACGTTTTGCTGACTTTGTTCACAAGTACATCTGTACATTGTGCAGATAATAATACAGCAATTGTTAACTCGAATGGATTTTCATGCACCAATTCACACTCTGCATCAGGAAACATTGAGTCTATAACATCTAACATTTCTATTAACTTCTTATTACTAATCATATGGATGCTCCTCATTTATCCAATCAAAAAATGGCATTGATGTTACTTTTTTTGAGACTTTTTTAGTGACTTTATATTGTTCGCTTATTGCCTTTGAATCCTCAACACTAACCACATTTTGTTTTTTCCAATTGAGCAATATTTTATCGATATATTTAATACTTGTTTTTCCGTGTGTGATTGCTTCGTTTAATGCAGCAATAATTAAATCTGATGAATAGTGCTCATTATCAAACCAAAAAGAAATGGTTTCAAGCTCTATTGGAGTTAAAGGTCGTGCGAATGCTGCCTCAAATTTTTCAAATAACATTGAAAATAGCTGATCTTTTGTTTGCATATGGTCTATTTTAGATTGCTTACTTTGATTAATCAATGCTGCTTCTAATGGTTCAAGTGTATAGGTTTCAATAATGTGATCGCTGTTTTTGATGATATCAATTTTTATAAATTCTTTTTGAATTAGTTTCAAAATAATATTTGAGACTTGATTTGTGTTTAAAGTTGAACCTGTACTTATAGTCTCAAAAGTGGGCATTTCTCTTGAATGTATTTGATGTTGAATGAGTTTAATGATAACCACTAAATCTTGCTCATTCAATCCAATATTTGCATATTGTTCTAATAAAATGTTGGGTATTTGTATATTCGGTTCAAAAATTGACATATGACCTCCTGAAATAAAAAGGTCAAGACTATGTCTCGACCTCAATAATTTATGGATATAATCTGTTTAATAAACGTGGGAATGGACTTGTTTCACGTACATGTTCAACACCTGAAATCCATGCTACAGTTCGTTCTAAACCTAATCCGAAACCTGAATGTGGTACACTTCCATATTTACGTAAGTCCGTATAGTAGCTGTATGCTGCAGGATCTAATCCATGTTCTTTAATTCTTTGTTCAAGTAATGCTAAATCATTAATACGTTCTGAACCACCAATAATTTCACCGTAACCTTCAGGTGCAATTAAATCTGCACATTTAACAGTACCTTCTTCTTCAGGATTTGGTTGCATGTAGAATGGCTTAATTGATGTTGGATAATTAACGATAAATACAGGTAAATCAAAATGATTTGCAATCGCTGTTTCATGTGGTGCTCCGAAATCATCGCCCCATTCAATGTCATCAAAGCCTTGTTCTTTAAGGAATTTAATTGCATCTGTATATGAAATACGTGGGAATGGTGCTTTAACTTTTTCTAATTTTTCTGTATCGCGACCTAACAATTTTAAATCTAATTTGCAATTTTTAAGTACAGATTGAACGATGTAAGCAACATATGCTTCTTGTACTTTTAAGCTATCTTCATGTTCATAAAATGCCATCTCAGGTTCAATCATCCAAAACTCAATTAAATGACGTCTTGTTTTAGATTTCTCAGCACGGAACGTTGGTCCAAATGAAAATACTTTACCGTGAGCCATTGCTGCAGCTTCCATATATAATTGGCCTGATTGAGATAAAAAGGCATCTTCATCAAAGTATTTTGTATGGAATAATTCACTTGTACCTTCAGGTGCTGAACCTGTTAAGATAGGTGGATCAATTTTAGTAAATCCTTCTTGATTAAAGAATTCATATGTTGCACGAATAATTTCGTTTCTAATTTTCATTACTGCATGTTGACGCTTTGAACGTAACCATAAATGTCTATGATCCATTAAAAAGTCAGTACCATGAGCTTTTGGTGTAATTGGATAATCGACTGCTTCATGAATGATTTCAATGCCAGAAACCTCCAACTCATATCCAAAATCACTGCGCTCATCTTCTTTGATGATACCAGTAATGTATAATGATGTTTCTTGAGTGATACCTTTTGCTGTTTTAAATAAATCTTCACCCACAGATTCTTTTACAACAACAGCTTGCATAAAACCTGTTCCATCTCTTAATTGTAAGAATGCAATCTTACCACTAGAACGTTTATTTAAAATCCATGCACCAATCGTTACTTCTTGACCAACGTATTGGCTTGATTGATTAATTGTAATTTTCGTCATTATTTTTCTCCTATTTTCTTTTCTACAAATGTTTTAATTCTATCAATTGCAGTTAACATTGAATCTAAATCCGTTGCGTATGATAAACGAATATTTTCTGGACTACCAAAACTTGAGCCTGGTACAACAGCTACTAAGCTCTCTTCAAGTAAACCTGCAACAAATTCATCTACAGTTTCATAACCACATAATTTTGCAGTTTCTATTACATTTGGATATAAGTAAAAGGCACCACGCGGTTTAATACAAGATAACCCTTTGATTTCTAATAATTTTGGATATACTGTGTCTAATCTTGATTTAAATGTTGCTTTCATTTCGTTTAAGAATGTTTTGTCACCATTGTAAGCTTCGATACTTGCCCATTGTGATGGTGTTGTTGGATTACTTGTTGAATGACTTGCTAAATCTGTCATCGCTTTAATGACTGCTTTATCTCCAGCAGCGTAACCAATTCTCCAACCTGTCATTGAATGGCTTTTTGATACACCATTGATAACAATTGTTAAAGCTTTAATTTCTGGATTTAAGCTCGCAATTGAAATATGTTCGCCTTCATATGTTAATGTTTCATATATTTCATCTGAAACAACGATGATTTGATTTTGAACTGCCCACTCAGCAATAGCCGCAAGTTCTTCTTTTGTATAAACCATACCACTAGGATTTGAAGGTGAATTTAATACCATAGCTTTTGTTTTTTCTGTTTTAACTTTGTCTAAAGCATCTGGTGTTACTTTATAATCCGTTGCTTCATCAGTATAAACATAAACAGGTTCTCCACCTGCTAAAATGACTTGCTCCGGATAACTCACCCAATATGGAATAGGAATGATGACTTCATCTCCATCATCTAAAATACTTTGGAATAAGTTATATAAAGCATGCTTCGCACCACTTGCAACCATGATTTCATTTAATTCATAGTCCAATTGATTATCTTGCTTTAATTTTTGTTGAATAGCCGTTTTCAATTCTTTTAATCCACCAGCCGGTGTATATTTAGTTTTTCCGTTTTGAACAGCTTCGAATGCTTTATCGATAATATTTTGAGGGGTATTAAAATCAGGTTCCCCTGCCGCTAAACCAATAACAGGCTTTCCTTCTGCTTTTAGTTCATTTGCTTTTGCAGTAATTGCTAAAGTAGATGAAGGTGTTAATTTTTGAACGCGTTTAGATAATTTCATAGTGCCAACTCCTAATCATCAAGATATATTTAGTTTACCAATTTTTAAGGACTTTTTTAAGTAAATTATGAAATTCACGATAGATTTTGTAACAATTTTTCAAACTGATTCATATCACCCGTAATAATTTCAAATTTATTCAACTTTTCTATAAAAAAGTTTTTGTAATTCGCATTTAATAACCGATGATCAAAACACATAAGTAAACCTTGATCATTTTTATTTCGAATTAATCTACCTGTCGCCTGTTCAAATGTATTCACTGCCATTGGCAACGTATATTCAAAAAATGGATGGTCTAATTGATGCTTAAGCAATTGTAGTCGATAATCTTCTTTATGCATAAATGGAAGTGTAATGATCATTACGCATTTAAATCCTGAAAATTGAAAATCAATACCCTCATAAAATGATTGTGTGCCAATTAATACACATTCCTCTAGATCATTAAACTGTTGATTTAATTTTGAAGTTTGCGTATTTTTTGTTTGTGATAATATCACCACATTTTCAAGCGCATCTTGTAAATAAGTTTTCATGATTTCGACTTGCTCAAAACTATTCACGAGAATCAATGTCTTTGCATTTTTGGTTTGTAAAAAGTAAACAATATAATTGATGATACTTTCAAAATAAGATTGCCTATTCGTATATTGATATGTTTCAATATCTAACGGTATAAAACATGGTGCTTTAATATTAAGTGGCTGCTGGTATTGAAGCACTTCACCATTAATTATATTTAAAGACTTATATAACGATTCAAGTGATTTCAATGTTCCAGAAAGAAAGGTTTTCGATTGGAAATGATTCAATTGCGTATCAATTAATGTATTAATATCATGTTGTTGAAATGAAAATGTAAATTTAGATTTATTGAAATCTTTTATCTCAACAAATACATTTTGATCATGCATTAAACAATGAATCAATGGATTAAACGCATCTACTAAAAAAGAAGATAATTTATTTATTGTTGTATTCAATGGCAATGATTGATATTGATCAAAAATCATATAAATTTCTACAAGTTCTGATATGATTTCTTGATCATTTTCTAATGAAATCCTTTCCTTATTCAAGTTAAGAAATCTTAAAACAACCGCCTCAAATAAATCATTTGCTTGTTTAAATTCAACCGTTGCTTTTTGTAATTTTTGTATCATATTTAAAGATTGTTTTTTACTTGATGTCATTTCATACTCAATTGTTTTTTGAATTTGTGATAAATAATATTTCACACGTTCATATGATAAATCCGTAATGGTTTGATTTAAAAAATAGTTAAGCAATTGATGTGCTTCATCAACAATTAAATGTTTAAAAGGGTTAAAAAGTTTTTCGTGATGTATACTCGCAATATGTGCATGGTTTGTTATACCGATACACGGATGTTTTTGTTTTGGCATCAAATAATGCACATTCGTTTGATCAAATAATACTTGCATCAACTCAAAATAAATTTTTCTACCACCATTTAAATTCAATTTTTCAATATCGCCATCACTTTCTAATATAAATACAAGTAATTGTACTTTTAAAATCATACTGTCATGATTATCTCTATCTTGTTCCATTAGAAATTGAATAAACTCTATTGAAAGGTAATGGTGTTTACTTTTTATTAGTTGAACAGGCAAGTTAATATTTAATGCTTCGTTAATTTTCTTTATCTCTTGGTTCAACAATTGGTTTTGTAATAATATCGTAGATGTTGAAATTAAGACACTTTCTTTTTTTAAAGTGATAAAATAAAGTGCCGCAATGACATAACTTAATGTTTTGCCTGATCCTAAATCCGCTTCAACTGCCATCTCTTGTCCTGATAACATTTGATTTAAAAACATTTCAGACAATTTATATTGATTAGTTCTATATTCGTAGTTGCATGAATGAATGATCATTTCATAGAATGCTTCAAATGAATCATGCCATTTAAAGTTAAATGACTCATTTGAAGGATCAAAAACATAAAATTGCCCTCTTTTTATCACATTTTGTGGATGATATGCATAGTTCATAATGGTTTCAAATACCAATTCATCAATATCATAGCGCATTTGTTTTGTAATGTGATAAATTTGCTTTAAAGTATCTATTGGCATGCTTTTCAATTTTTGAATACTCGCAATTAATAGTTCAGCTGTCGCTACTGCATCATCAATTGCTCGATGCGCATTTTCCAATTGAATATTTAAAGCTAAAGTGATTTGCTTTAATTGATAACTTCTAAAAGTTGGAAATAACATTTTTGATAGATCCACCGTATCAATTGTATATTTTGGTTCAAACTTTATCCCTTCATCCGCAAAATATTTTTGTAAAAACTTTAAATCAAATTCTACATTATGTGCAACAAAAACACAGTTATCTAACAAATGATAAATAGTTTCCTTTACATCATAAAAGTGAGGTGCATTTAGCACATCACTTTGGTCAATTTGTGTCAATGTCTTTATAAAGTGCGGAATTTCTAATCGCGTATGGATGAATGAATCGTATTGCTGAATAATACTCTGGTTTTGAACAATCGCGATGCCGATTTGAATCATTTCATCTGTTTCAATATTATTACCCGTTGTTTCGATATCTACAACAGCATATTTTAAAGACATATATACACCTACATTTCTATATCAGCACTAATCATTTTATGTAACTGGCCTTTTTCATCTATCACAACAAGTTGACCGTCGTCTTCAATATTAATCGCTTTCCCATGGATGATTTTATTTCCTTGTGTATATTTAAGTGTACGTTGCCAAACATTTGAATACAATTGATATTCTGATTTAATATCGCTAAAAGGCACAGATAAAAATAATTGATAATATTTTAGAATGTTGTTTATTAACATTTCTAATAATTGATATCGATCTATGATATTATCAGCAGCTAAATGGATACTCGTTGCTTTATCTTTAATTTCATCATTAAATGTTGTTTGATTTACGTTAATCCCTATACCACATATAATACCGGAAACCTCATCAATATTGCCATTAATCTCTGTTAAAAACCCGCATACTTTTTTATCTTGTATATAAATATCGTTTGGCCATTTGATTTTCACAGCATCTGCATCTACAAATTTTTGAATGGTTTTTGCGATGGCAAGTGATATAAATAAGTTAAATGTTTGAATTTTCTCAAAAGGAATTTGGTCTTTAAATACTAAACTCATCCAAATACCTTCATTCACTTTTGATTCCCAATTGCGATTAAATCTTCCTCTTCCTTTTGATTGATGTTCACTGATTACGATAAAAGGTTCGTCTAATTGATGGAGTAATGATTGGGCTAACTTCTGTGTAGAATCCACCTCATCCCGAACCTCAAAATGTTTAAAATAATGTTGTGATGATAATACTAATTTTATAAGATGTTTGTCCCAATTTTTTGGCCACGACTTTAATTGATGGCCTTTATTTGATACAGAAGTAATCATAAATCCTTCTTCTTTTAATTGTTCAATGGATTTCCAAACTGAAGTTCTCGAAATATTTAACAATGAGGCTATTTTTTGTCCTGATATGAATTGTGATTGATTTTTTACCAACAAATGTATGATATCGTATTTATATTTTGACATGTTCTTTTACCCACTTTAATAGTTCATTTTTATCATTTTTTAACTCACCCGTTACAACTTTCTGGGTCAATTGATGTATGACTGTTTTAAGCCAAGGGCCACTTTTCATATTTAAAGTTTCAATAATATCATGGCCATTCACTGCTAACGCTTTATTATTTTTAATTGGTAATTGCTCATACAAATTTTGTATACTTTCAATATTTTGTTCAAAATTAGCCATAAAATGTTGCATATATTGCATCACTAAATCAATACCGTATTGAAATAATATTAATCGCTTATCTGTATTAGAGTGCATCAAACCATTAATTTCAATCATTGATTTAATCGTTTTCTTTTCTTTATTAGAAATTTTTAATGCATTTAAATGATTCATTAATTGTGGTTGGTTGATACATAGTTTGGCAATCCATATTAAAAAATCATTTGATTTGCAAAATGCACTTTTTTCAATCTCCTTAAAAAAAGGAATATATAAATTCATACCAAGTTCGAAAAATAATGAAATTGCTTTTTCAAAGTTTGTCCCTTGACATAGTTTTTTTAATTCAACGATAATACGTTCAATAGATACATGTTGAATTGTTTCGATATTGGATTGAATTGCATGTAACGTGGATCTTTCTATTTCAAAATCCAATTGACTCATAAACCTTAATGCTCTAAGCATTCTTAGTGCATCTTCCTGGAATCTTTCATATGGATTACCTACCGCTTTAATGAGTTTATTTTGAATGTCATCAATGCCATCAAAATAATCAATGACAGTAGAACCTTTCAATGCCATGGCATTCACAGTAAAATCCCTACGTTTCAAGTCTTCAACCAAATCCTTAACGAATGCAACTTTATCAGGTCTTCTGTGATCTGAATACCCAAGTTCGGTTCTGAATGTCGTCACTTCAAATGGGAATTCATTAATGATCATAATCGTACCATGTTCAATACCAACAGGAATTGTATGTTCAAATATTTTTAACATATCTTCTGGTAGAGCATCTGTTGTAATATCAATATCATTGATAGGTAATCCTAATAAAATGTTTCTAACTGAACCACCTACAATATAGCCTTGAAATTGATGATCATTCAATCGAGCAATTACTTCATTTGCTTTATTGAAAAGTTGTTTTTCATATGTATTTAAATTGTTAATATTTATATTCATAAAACACCTATATTATCTTATTAATTCTAAATATATATTTTCATATTGCTTTGAAATTTGATTAGAATTAAATCGTTGTTTAATGTCCATTAACATCGCTGCTTGCATTTTTTTATATAATTGTTCATCTGTTAGAATTTGAATCGCAAATTGGCTTGCTGACGTATAATCTCCTATTTCAACGATATACCCAGTTTCTTGATGTTTAATGACTTCTTTCATGCCTCCAGCAGTAGTTCCAATACAAGGCACTCCTGAATACATTGCCTCAAGTAACACTAAACCAAAGCTTTCTTTCTCACTCATTAATAAAAACAAATCCGCCATTTGGTAATACGTTTGAATTTTTGATCGTTTACCTAAAAATAAGACATCTTTTTCAACGCCTAATTTTTTTGCTAAACAACGCATCTCATTCAATTCTGGACCATCGCCAACCAATACCAATTTACTTTTGATTACTTGACGAACAAGTTGAAATGTTTTTATTACATCTTCAATTCGTTTTACTTTTCTAAAATTAGAAACATGCATTAATACTTTCTCATCATCTTCAATGCCATATTGTCTTCTTAATTCTAAATTTTTACCTACTTTAAAATCTTTTTCGTTAATAAAATTATAAACCGTAACAATTTCTTTATAAGGCTCAATAATTTGGTAAGTCTGTTCTTTAAGACTATCACTTACACTCGTAACAACATCACTATCTTCAATTCCAAACTTTATCGCTTCTTTTAATGTTGAATCATATCCCAATACGGTAATATCTGTACCGTGTAGTGTTGTAACAATTTTTACATCACTTCTTGATATTTGTTTTGCTAAAATGCCACAAATCGCATGTGGAACTGCATAGTGCATATGTAATATATCTAAATCATAACTATTGATTACTTCGGCTATTTTCGTTGCAAGTGTAATATCATATGGTGGATATTGAAATACTGAGTATTGGTTTACATCCACTTGATGTATTGTAATATTTGGATGACTCATTTGTATTCTAAAAGGTGTGTTTGAAGTTATAAAATGAACTTCATGCCCTTTTTCAGCCATATTAATGCCAAGTTCTGTTGCAATAATGCCTGAACCGCCCATTGTTGGATAACACGTAATACCTATTTTCATTTCAATCTCCATCACTTTCCATCTACACGTTCAAATCGATTTTTATCACGTGTATTAAATTTATGCATCATTAATTCAAACTGTTCTTCTAAGTCAATGTCCATTTCATTTGCTAAACAGACTAAAACAAACAAGTTATCGGCAATTTCCATACCGATATCCCCTTTTTTCTCTGACAGTTTCTTTTGTTTCGGGCCATATACATGGTTTATTTCCCTAGCTAATTCCCCAACTTCTTCTGAAAGTCTCACCATATTTTCCATTGGACTAAAATAGCCCACTTTAAACTGTTGTATATAATCGTCTACTTCTTTTTGTATACCTGATAACGTTTTCAAATTAACACCTACTCTATTAAATTAATCTTATGTATAATATTTATAAACATATTAATAAGGGGGAATATTGTGAAAATAAAAATTAAATTCATCAACATTCTATTTATATTAATTGGCTCATTTATTTTTAGTTTTGGTATTGTCAATTTTAATATGGCCAATGAACTTACTGAAGGTGGATTCACCGGTATTGCATTAATATTATATCATTTATTCAAGTATAGTCCGGCATTATTGAACTTAATCTTTAATATACCACTCTTTTTTGTGGGATATAAATTATTAGGTAAACATTCGTTTATATATACAATGGTGGGAACATTAAGTGTTTCATTGTTTTTATTCATATGCGAAAAATTTCCACTCCATTTCGATTTAAAAGATGATTTATTTTTAGCTAGCCTTTATGGTGGTGTATTCATTGGTGGCGGTTTAGGAATTATATTTAGATATGGTGGTACAACGGGTGGCGTTGATATTATCGCACGCCTTTGTAAAAAGTACTTTGATATTCAAATGGGAAGAACCATGTTTTTATTTGATTGCTGTGTTATTTTAGCTACTTATTTAACTATCGGTGATTATAAAATTACTATGTACACATTAGTCTGTGTATTTATCGGTGCTCGCGTCATCGATATGATTCAAGACTCGGGGTACTCAGCGCGTGGTGCACTTATCATTTCTGAAGAGTATCATAAAATTTCAAACGAAATTAACAATACACTAGAGCGTGGTGTAACGATAATTTCTGCAAAAGGTCATTATTCTAATCAAGATAAACCAATGGTATATTGTGTTGTACCTCGAAATGAAATAACAAGATTAAAACAAATCATTAATGCTATAGATCCTCACGCATTTGTTTCTTTATTGGATGTACATGATGTGCTAGGTGAAGGATTTACATTAGATGAACAAAAAAATCCAATAGAAAAATAAAAAAAGAAGCATAAGCTTCTTTTTTTTAATCATTATTTCTTGCCATCATAAAGAATCTAATAAATTCAGCAACTGCAACAGCTGTCGCAGCAACGTATGTCATTGCTGCAGCACCTAATACACGTTTTGCATGTTTGTATTCTTCTTTATTTACAATATTCAATTTTTCAATTTGTCTCATTGCTCGTTTACTTGCATCAAATTCTACAGGTAAAGTCACAATAGAAAATAGTACTGAAAAACTCATTAAAATAACACCAGCCCAAATGGCCATGGCACCGATGCCTCCACCTTGTTGGGAAATACCAGTTAATACAGCACCAATCATAATTAGTAAATAACTTAAAGTTGTACCTAAATTAGCTAATGGAAATAAGCTAGAACGTACATTTAAGAAATGATAACCTGTTGCATGTTGAATTGCATGACCAACTTCATGTGCAGCAATTGCTGTAGCGGCAACACTTGGCTGGCGATAATTGGCTGGCGATAAAACAACTACTTTCTTACTTGGATCATAATGATCTGATAAGAAGCCTTCTCCTTCTAAAACTTGAACATCAGTAATATTATTCGCTGCTAAAATTTCTTCAGCTACTTGTGCACCCGTTTTTCCACTCGTTGATCGTACTTTACTGTATTTATTATATGTTGTTTTAACTTTATGCTGGAAATACATTGGAACGATCATGATTAAAATAAAATAAAGAATATATGCACCCATTTCAACACTCCTTTAATTAGTATACTCCACTATTTTATTCAATTAGTCAAAATTAATCAAATATTTTATCTCTATTATTTAAGTATAATAAACAAAGCAAACAACTGATACTTAGCCAAAATGAAAAATAACCAATATGTTGAATATATTCACTCAACATACTGTAAATTGGATATTGCATGTATACATAATCGATCACATCATTATGGAAGACCCAAATAGCAGTAATAACAATATGACGTACTTTAATTTTAAAAAGTGGATAAAAAAAGAATGCTTGAATGGCCATAATACTATGTGAGCAAATTAACATCATACCAATAAACGTCACTTCGTGTAACACAACAAAAGTAAAGATATTCATAATTACTGCCCAAATACCATATTTAATGAGTGTTACAAATGCTAAAGCTTCGAAATAACCGTTATGCTTTTTAAATAAGGTCAAAATCAATGCGATAACTAAGAATAGCGTTGCCGTTGGACTATCCGGTACAAAAGGAATAAAGAACCACTTAGTATTTTCTAATTGTGGCATATACCAATAATAGCCGTATATTGTACCTAATATATTGGCAATGATAATTGAGATAACAAACCACTTACTTTGTAACCATAAATAATATTGTTCGATCATTTGGCACCTCTATAAAAAAAGAATCATCCTAAGATGATTCTTTAAAATTATTTTTTAATTGGTTTGCCATTCTCGTCAGTTTCTTCTAAACCTTCGATGAATTTACCAACTTCTTTAATTTGTTCTTTTGTTAAAGAATCTTTAAATCCTGGCATTGCACCAGATCCTTTAGTAACAAATCCCTCCACTGCAGCTGCTGGTAATTGAGATTTAACTAGGTTAGGACCAGCCCCACCTGTTAATTCACCACCGTGACAACTTGTACAGTTAGCTTTGATTATTTTTTCATAAGTTGGATCTTTTTTATCTAAGTTTGTGAAAGAAATTTTACCTTGAGCAGCTTGAGTCTTCCAATCATGATAATGAGAAGATTCCCAAGTTGTATAGAATAAAATAGCAACTGTTAATAACATAAAACCACTTGCAAATGGACGTTTGCTCCATTTACGCTCAGGACCACGGTCTAACCATGGTGCTAACATTAATGCACCAAAAGCAATACCTGGCATAATAATTGCACCAAATGTATTAAATGGACCTGATGCATAAGTGTATTTTAAGATTTGGTATAAAAATAAGAAATACCAGTCTGGTAATGGTGTATAACCAGTATCTGATGGATCAGCCACACGTTCTAATGGAGATGGATGTGCTACTGTTAAACATAAGTATGCAACTAAGAATACAGCACCTGTCATCCATTCTTTTAATAAGAAATCTGGCCAAAAACTTTCAGTTTTACCTGGGAATTCAGAGTAATCTCTATTTAACTTTGGTTTATCGTACGATTTAATACGAGAATCACCAACAAATTTCATCCCTTTACCGCGATGCATTCAAATAACCTCCTTTGTTTATTCGTGTTTATAATGGACCCGAAATACCTTGTTTTCGAATCATGATAAAGTGTGCTGCTAATAACGCGAATAAACATGCTGGTAAGAAGAACACATGAATAGCGAAGAATCGCGTCAATGTTTGTGCACCAACGATTTCTGGATCGCCGGCTAATAAAGTTTTAACCCATGGTCCAATGAATGGCACTGACTCTGCAATTTGTAAACCTACTTTAGTTGCAAATAATGCTTTCATATCCCAAGGTAATAAGTAACCTGTGAAACTTAAACCTAACATTACGAAGAAAATTAATACACCAACTAACCAGTTTAACTCACGTGGTTGTTTGTAGCTTCCTGTAAAGAATACACGTAATGTATGTAAGAACATCATTACAACAACAAGACTGGCACCCCAGTGATGCATACCACGTACAATTACACCCGCAGCGACATCATGTTGTAAGTAATAAACTGATTTCCAAGCATTGATAATGTCTGGAACATAATACATTGTTAAGAACATTCCTGATAAAACTTGGATGACTGTTATAAAAAATGTTAATCCACCAAAACAATAGACGAAAGCAGAAAAGTGATAAGCAGGGTTAACATGCTCAGGCACTTCATGATCTGCGATATCACGCCAAATTGGTGTAATGTCAAGTCTGTCATCGACCCAATCATAAATTTTACTGATCATTATTTACCCTCCTATTTTGCTAATTCATTTGGATGTTTCTTACCGATAGTAAGAACCCCACCTTTTTCACCAGTTTCAAATTGATCTAACGGTGCTAATGGTGGTGTACCAGGAACATTTTTACCATTCTTTTCGTAACGACCATTATGACATGGACAGAAGAATTGGTTTGGATTTGATTTATCACCGTTCCATGTTACTGTACAACCTAAGTGTTTACAAGTTGGTGATAACGCAATAATTTTGTTACCCTCTTTGTAAACCCAAGCAAACGCAGTTACTTCACTTGTATACCATGCATCTTTTTGTTCGAATTTAAAGTCAACCTTTGTTGGTTCTTCTTTAATTTCTGAAACTTTTACGCTTGTTGCAATCATACTACCAGCAGAACCTGATTTGAACACTGGATCTAATGCAAAGCGACCTAAAGGCATGACCATACCAGCTGCCATAAATGACCCAACTCCCATTAAGGAATAGTTTAAAAATTGGCGTCGTGTGACACGTTGGCTCATTTAATTTTCCCCCCTCTAACGTTCTTTTTTACTAAAATATACTAGGACATATCAATTTTAGCTTAATAAAACTACTTGGTCAATAACATGTGACAATTTATTGTCCTTTTTTTAACGATTCCACTCAAAAATAATACTTTTCATTAAAAGTTTGACATTTTCTTGAACAAATTCTTGCTTCATACTATCATCCATGCTTGATAAAGGCATAATATTGATTTTTTGAAAATGAATATTTTCTGATATGGTATGATTTGGTCCAACAAATAATATCGTTTTAAATCCAAATGAACGTAATTGTGTTTCAATCACTTCATGAACAGGTGTTTGCCCTTTCAATTGTTGAATTGTAGGTAATAGTAATAAGCGTCCTTTAAACTGCGCTTCTAAATTCATTAACACCACTTGTAACATTTCTAATTCATCAGCAATTTTTAAATAATTGTTCGTATAATCCACTTCAATCACAGGCACAATTGCAGTATCAATATAATCTTTTTCTAAATGAAGTGTTTTAATATCTTCGTGATTAAATATCATTTTGAACCTCCAACAGTTTGTTCGATAATTTTGAATAATACATAAATAGATCGTATTGATGATGATCTAAAGATGCATCAATTTTAATGTGTAATTCATTTTTTAATATATTAAATTCTTCTAGATATAATATTTGCTTCTGGATATCTTCTAATGGAAAACTTGTTATTTGTTCTAACATATCTTCATTAGGCTGATGAATAGCATTTTCCAAAATTGAAATAAAATTTATCAATAAGAGTTTGCGATGATTTTTTAAAAAATTTTCAAATATTAAAATCACAGGTAATTTTGAATGAATGACTTGATTAAATATTTCTTGTTGATTATAAATGATCGAATCACCATCAATAAGTCTTAGTTGAAATTGATTTCTAACATATATAACCATGCCTTCTTCTTGTATTTCATTAAAAAAAGTGGGCCTATTACAATCTTTTAAATAATTAAGTAACCATACACAATATTCATTTTCAATTTTATAATCATACAATATTTGATTTAAAAACTGTAAATGTAATTGATTAATAGCTTTCATCTTCAAACTCTTCTAAATAAGTAGAATCAATTGATTTAATTTTTGCATAAAGTATTTCATTTAACTGATGTTCCCCGATTTCTCTTGTATAAAGATAATAGTCTTTTAAGAAATCTAAGTTCTCATTTAATTGTTGGAACGCTTCATGGTATAAATGTTTTGCTTCTTTGTCTCTTTCAAGCTGTTGATAGCTATAAGCCAATTTCCACATGATTGTTGGATCCATATCATCTTCATCGATAACACCGAACAATTGTATCATCGCATCATAATCTTCTTCTTGAATGTAATAATCTGTTAATAAAAGACTTGCTTCAACATATGATGGATCAATCGTTAATGCTTGAATTAAATATTCCGCACCTTTTTCTTGATGCATTTTAATCATAATACGACCTGTATCCACTAATAATTCCTTATAAAATTCATTTAATAAAATACCTTTTTGTCCAATTAAAATTGCATCTTCATATCGTCTTTCTGATTCTAGCAAGTTTACTAGTAATAGGTATGCTTGCATATAATCAGGATCTTTTTCATTTAATTGTTGTAAAATCTCAATGGCACTTTTGACTTGATCTGTTTTTTGGTAACTGATTGCTTTTTTGAAATAATCATCACTTGAAAATAATTTTTCATCAATCGTTTGGTACAGTTCATTAGCATCATCATAATCACCAGCTTGTAACATGCTGTCTGCTAGTCTTAATTTAATGTGAACATTATTAATCTCATCAATACCATCATTTAATAACATTTCATAATGCTTTGCTGCTTTTAAATAATCCCCATCAAAATAATAAAGTTCACTTAGAGCATACGTTAAAATGGGATCATCCTGAGATAAATGTCTTGCCTCAATCACTTTATCAATCGCAACTTCCATCATTCCTTGTTGTTGATAAATATCCGCTTCTAACATTAATCGTGATACTGACTTAGGCATTTGATGTAAAATTGTTAATGCTTGGTCTATTTCGTTATTATCTACTAAAGCTTCAATGTAATAAGCAAATACATCTGCATCTTCAGGATAAAGTTCAAATAATCTTTCAAAAACTTTTAACGCATTATCTACAAGTCCAAATTGAAATAAAGTTTCTCCTAATTGAAATAATCCTTCATGATCGTCTGTAAATAAAGTGTCTTTCACGCGTTCATCTAATTGTTCTAACTTTTGTAAGTGAATGTTATCTATTAATTGATAAATATCCATTAAATCTCTCCTTGTATTAATGATTTGAAATCTTCAATGAAATTTGGATAAGAAATATCTATCACTTCGTCATTTTCAATATTCATATCTGTTTCAAACAAGCTTGCTACATATAACATCATGCCAATTCTGTGATCATGATATGTATCAAATGTATTGGCATGCTTTATTTGTTTTTCCAACCCATAAATAATCATCCCGTCATCTGTTTTCTCCATATGATAGCCTAATAAATTTAAAGTATCAACGGTCGCATCAATGCGATTCGTTTCCTTTACTTTAAGTTCCTCTGCATCTTTAATCACACTTGTCCCTTTTGCATAAGCTAATAACAATGCCAATATAGGAATTTCATCAATTAGCTTAGGTATCAAAGCGCCTTCAATTGTTGTAGCTTTCATATTTTCTGTGTATCTCACGCGAATGTCTGCAATTTTTTCATGTTCATCTTGAATATTCAAAAGTTCAATATTCGCATTCATTTTTTGACAAACTTCGATAATACCTGCACGCGTTAAATTGATACCTACATTTTTAATGGTAATATCACTGCCTGGCGTGATTAATGCTGCAACAATAAAGAAAGCTGCAGATGAAATGTCACCTGGAACATCAATATTAGTTTGTTGAATCAAGTTAACACTTGATTTTGGCATCGAAATTGTCAAACCATCGACATCTACAGGAATACCAAATTGTTTAAACATTATTTCTGTATGATTTCTCGTTTGTTCCAATTCTGTAATTTTTACTTCATCATTTGCGAAAAGACCTGCAAACATCAAAGCAGATTTTACTTGAGCACTTGCAACCGTCATTTGATAGTCTGTTCCAGAAATTTGACTAGGTTGCATGATAAGTGGTGTATTTTTGTTTCCATTCGATCCAATAATATTTGCATTCATTTGTTTAAGTGGTGTAATCACTCTATCCATTGGTCGTTTTCCAATAGATGCATCCCCACTTAATACTGTTAACATTGGCAATCCACTCAGTAAACCAGCAAGTAATCTCGTAGTAGTTCCAGAATTACCTGTATAGAGCGTTTGATGTGGTTCAATAAAATTTTGGTAACCTTTTGAATCAACTTGAACATCACCATTGGTATCAATTTCAATTTGAACACCTAATTGTTTGAATATTTCTATTGTACGCATGCAATCTTCACCTAATAAAGGTTTTGTGATTTTAGCTTGTCCAGTTGCTAAACTTGTCATCATTACTGCTCTATGCGTAATTGATTTATCACCTGGCACTGATATTGTACCGATTAATGGTCCTAAACATTGGTTATTTTTCATTTGATTCACCTACTATTGCTTTAAACGCATTAAATGTGTTATATAAAGCTTCTTCTTCTATCGATTCAATCAATAAAATATTTTTTTGGTCCTTGTCATTTTTCTTTAATAATACAAAATGAACGTGTTGTCCTTTATTTTTTTTATCTTGTTTCATTTTTTCTAAATAAAAATTAAAATCCATCATTTGAATTTGATCATTTGGATAGCCTAATTGACTTGTCCATTTAACATATTGATTTATAAACTTGCTCGGAAAATTTGCTAATACCAATGCAAATATAATGCCATAATGAACTGCGATGCCATGAGGAATACGGTTAACTACTTCAATAGCATGACCAAATGTATGACCAAAATTTAAATATTTTCTTTTGTTGCCTTCAAACTCATCTTGAATGACAATTTCTAATTTCGTTTGTATCCCTTTTGTTAACCATGATTCTAGCTTATGAAAATCTTTTAAATCATTCATTTCTTTAAAATCATTCATCAAACGATATATATCAAGATTTGGATTAATGAACACGTGCTTTATCAATTCAGTAAATCCACTTAATGTTTCTGTTGTACTTAAAGTTGATAAGAATCGCAAATCATAAATGACAGCTTTTGGTCTTTTGAATGCACCGATTAAATTTTTGCCGTATTTAGAATTAATACCGACTTTACCTCCGACTGCAGAATCATGTGCCAATATAGTCGTGGGAATTTGAATAAAATCTATACCTCTTAATATTGATGCGGCTACAAATCCAGTGAAATCACCACATGCACCCCCACCAATTGCAAATAGGCAACTATTTCTGGTAATTTTATGTTCAAGTAGCAAATTGATATATTCTTCATAAAATTTAAGTTGTTTTATTTTTTCCCCCGAAGGAATAACGACTTTTTTTATTTGATGTTTATTCAAAAAAGTATCAATCATTACTGCATGATATTGATAAACCTGTTCATCAATAAATGCAAATCTAAAATCATATTTACTAAAATCATATGGCTGATTTAAAGCGCCCTGTTCAATTACAATTGGATAATTATCATTAACATATGTAGTCATTAATCTCATATCAATACTCCTTTAAGTATTGACGATATTGTTCCACTTGTTGAAGCAATTGATTGATATCGTTGCTTTGAAATTCGTTTAATATCTCTTTTGCAAGTTCAAATGAGACAACATACTCACATACAATACTAGCAGCAGGCACTGCACAACTGTCACTACGTTCAATTGTTGCTTTAAATGGTTTTTTCGTATTGATATCTACAGAATTTAAAGGTTTGTAAAGTGTTGGTATAGGTTTCATAATGCCATTCACTACAATTGGCATACCATTTGTCATACCACCTTCAAATCCACCAAGTTGATTCGAACTTCTCGTATATCCATTTTCATAAGTGATCGGATCTTGAACCTCGCTCCCAGGTAATGATTTCATTTCAAATCCAGCAC
This sequence comes from Macrococcus sp. DPC7161, assembly GCF_004117835.1. GTDB lineage: Bacteria > Bacillota > Bacilli > Staphylococcales > Staphylococcaceae > SDSC01. Next base: position 577,893 of record NZ_SDSC01000001.1, read on the forward strand.
CAAATGATACGGCTTTAAAAGCATTAATACTAACGACACCTTGTGCTATTTTACCGTCTAATTTACGGTCATAATGAACATAACTCCCTAAACCTGCTGGTACGTTTGTTGCAATGACTTGAACTTCACCACCAATTGAATCCCCATCTTGTTTCGCTTCGTCTATACGTTGACGCATTGCTTCAGCGATATTGTCATCAATGCATCGAACATCATTTTGATCACATTTTTGTTGAATGGTTTCAACTTTATATTGCTCGGAATCTCTCACACCACCAATTTCAACGACTCTAGAAAAAATATCAATATTTAATGCCTTTAATATTACTTTGCATACTGCACCAACTGCGACTCTTGCAGCTGTTTCACGGGCACTTGATCGTTCTAAGACATTTCGTAAATCTCTATGATGATATTTCATACCACCTACTAAATCCGCATGTCCTGGTCTTGGTTTCGTAATAACACGTTTCATTTGATTTGCTTCATCTTCTGAAATAGGATCCACGCCCATAATCTTTAACCAATGCTTATGGTCATCATTTATAATCTCTAACGTGATCGGTGATCCTAAAGTATAACCATTTCTGACACCTGACGTAATCTCAACAGTGTCCTTCTCAATTTGCATTCTTCGTCCTCTACCATAACCACCTTGACGTTTGAATAATGCTTCATTAATCATCTCTTTTGTTAAGTACAAATTTGAAGGCACACCTTCAACGATTACAGTTAACTTTGGACCGTGTGATTCACCAGCCGTTAAAAATCTCATACTCTCGCCTCCATTTACTAATAAATCTTATCAATATAAATAAATTAAGACAATAAAAAAAGCCACATCACTGTGACTTTTCAAGTAATTATTAATATACCCAAGTAGAAGTTACTAAATTGTAATCTACTAATTCTTCTTCTTTAAACCATAAAGCAATTTCTTTATTTGCTGATTCAACTGAATCTGAACCGTGAATGATGTTTTTACCAACAGTTAAACCAAAGTCTCCGCGGATTGTACCAGGTAAAGATTCGCTTGGATTTGTTTTACCAACTAAAGTACGTCCAACTTCAACTACATTTTCACCTTCAAGAACCATTGCAAATACTGGTCCTGAAGTAATGAAATCAACCAATTCACCGAAGAATGGTTTTTCACTATGTTCACCGTAGTGTGTTTTAGCTAAATCTTCTGATACTGCCATTAATTTAGCACCAACAATTTTTAAACCTTTATTTTCTAAACGTTTTACGATTTCACCAACTAAACCTCTACCTACCCCATCAGGTTTAATCATTAAAAATGTTCTTTCCATTCATAATCCCTACCTTGTTTTTAATGTATTACGAAAATTATTTTATCATTGTAAGCGTTTTATAGCAATAACTTAAAAGGCTCTGTTTAACATTTTTTGATGAATTGCCATCAAATAATCTCTATTTACATTTTGAGGGATTTGTTCTAAATGTTGAAGTGCTTTCTCAGCAAATAAACTACTGATTTGTTTCGATTCTTCAATACCATATTTACGTACTTTTTCAATGATCACTGAGAGTTGTTCATCAGAAATGCTTTCTGATGCACTTATTTTGATTAACATTTGATGAATATCTTTATCATGCTTAGCAGTTATCATAAGTGGTAATGTGATATGGCCATTTAATAAGTCACTACCAGCAGGTTTTCCAAGCGTAGCTTCATCACTAATATAGTCCAAAATATCATCGATAATTTGAAAACTCATTCCAACATAATAACCGAATCGTTTTAAGTGATAAATAATTCTTTCATCACAGTTGGTGCTTCTTGCACCTAATTCGCAACTTGCTTGAATTAAAACGGCGGTCTTTCTTTTAATACGTCTTAAATAGGTTGTCATTGAGATTGGATATACAAATCGATCATTCATTTGATCTAATTCGCCATAACAAACTTGCAAAATGGTATTGGCAAAAGATTGATGAAATTTTTCATCATTTATATCTGCAATTAAATGAAGTGCTTCAGCAAGTACAAAATGACCTGTTTTTATAGCAATGGCTTCACCATATGCATGGTGAACAGCATCATGTCCACGGCGTTTATCACTATTGTCAATATAGTCATCATGTACTAAGCTTGCCATATGAACAAGTTCTAAACTTGCACTTGTTTTTAATAAAGCATCCTGTTTAGTTACATCTCCCATCAAGCCACTTAACAATACAAACATTGGTCTGACCCTTTTTCCACCTGATTGTAAAATATGCAAGCTAGCTTCTTCTAATAAGGCCGAATCAGACTGAAGTGCATTTTGTAGAATTTGCGTCACTTCCTGAATATGAGGGGCTAAATATACTTTATAATCTTTCATTATTTCTTATAAGCTAAATGCATTGCACTAACGCCACCAGTGAATGCTTTTATTTTGATATTATTAAATCCAACATCTGCAATCATTCGAGCCAAATCATATTTATTTGGGAAGTTAAACGCAGATTCTTGAAGCCAACTGTATTCTGACATTGATTTAGCAAATAATTTACCAAACAATGGCATTATGTATTTAAAGTAAACTTGATAACCTTGTTTGAATACTGGTGCAGTAGGATGAGAAGTTTCAAGAACAACTAACATACCTCCTGGTTTTAAAACACGATGCATTTCACTTAATGCAACTTTATAATCCGGTACATTTCTTAAACCAAATCCAATCGTTACGTAGTCAAACGTATTGTCTTCAAAAGGTAAATCCATCGCATTACCATGAACCAAATTAATATTTGAAATATTTTTCGTTTTTTCTTTACCTACAGCAAGCATATTCTCACTAAAGTCCAAACCAGTTACTTCACCAGTTGGTCCAACAGCTTTTGCCATTTGAATTGTCCAGTCGCCTGTTCCACAACATACATCTAAAGCCTTACTACCTTTTTTAACATTCATTTGTTTCATCGTATACTTACGCCATGATTTATGTTGATTAAAGCTGATGATATCATTCAATTTATCATATTTTGTAGAGATATTTTGGAATACTTCATAAACATGCTCTTGTTTTTCTTGACCTGATTTTGGAAATTGATTTGTCATTATTGCACCTCTAATTGGTTTATTATCGCTTTAATTTGTGTTTCACATATAAACGGTAAAACAAAGCAAAATGTTAATTGAAATTTGATTTTTTCGACATTTTTTTGATTACACTCATGTATTAATAAAGTGGATTGTTCATTGTAAACTTTAACCTGATGCGTAAGTAAATTAAATTTTTCAGCATCATAATCAATCGACATATAATGATAAAACAATGCACTTAAAATATCAGAACTTAGGACAGAGATATCTTTATTTTCATGTTGAATGACATCTTGCATACGCATACTTGTATCTATAGAAAGAATTGCACTTTTAATATTATCTTTTAATTGTATTTGATCGAGTATAGGACATAAGTTTCGATTTATATCAATTGGCTTAAAGTACGGATATTTCTTTTTTAAAGTTTCAATTTGCATCTCATAACATGATAAATAACTCATATCAATATCCCCTATTTTTTCAGTATACTCATTATTATACCGTAATCATTTTAAAAATAAACAAAATAAAAAGCCCATCAAGGGGCTTTTTAAAGTCACAATTATTTAACTGCGTCTTTAAGCGCTTTACCTGCTTTGAAAGCTGGTACTTTGCTTGCTGGAATGTCGATTTCTTTACCAGTTTGTGGGTTGCGACCTTTACGAGCAGCACGTTCACGAACTTCGAAGTTACCGAAACCAATTAATTGAACTTTTTCACCGTTTGATAATGATTTTTGAATTGATTCAAAAACAGCATCTACAGCTAATCCAGCTTCTTTTTTAGTTAAGTTAGCACTTTCAGATACAGCATTGATTAAATCTGTTTTATTCATGTCAATTCACCTCCCTAAAAGGTTATGTAATGATACGTAAGTACCATTATGTATTGACTTTAACATAACAAACGTTGTCACTGCAACGTTTATTGTGTTTTTTAGTGATTTTTTTTGATTTTAATTCTGAATTGTCTTAAAAATCGGCTCATTTTTATCATTTACCGTATACGGAACGGAATATGCTGGTAAAACTGGTGAATCTTTATACAGTATCCATCGAATATCTTTGCCTGGATGAACTTGATATTTCTTTGATTGTAACGCTTTACCTAAATCAAGACTGTAATCTATGATAAAATCATTGCCTCCATTGATATATATTGGCAATGTTTCATCACTATATGGACTTTTAACAGTTGGATATGATTTTAAACCGAATTTTTTGTAGTCAATTTTATATACATTTGGACCAATTTTTTTGCCAAGTGGCAATTGATCATTTTTAATATTCAATCGAATTCTTAAATCTTTTAACTTTTCAGAAGTTCTTAAATCAACCACTTTTACTAATGGTTTAGTTTCAACATCCATTAATACATATTGAAAATAGCCCCCACGCTCATAACTTGTACCAGGTACATCTGAGATATATTTTGGCTTTAATTTGTCAAAATCAATGGGGTGTTTCACATAAATTTGATATGACATATCTCTTTCTTTAATTGGCAAAAGTCCACCATTATCTTTTTTATATTGATCGACAGCCGTTTGTATCATTTGTAATTGATCATTTGGTGCTACTTGATTTTCTACACGTTCTTCTTTAGGATACATACAAGCTGTTAAAAAGAAAGTGCATAGCATTAAAGTTAATAATTTAAAATATTTACGCATGATTAGAACCACCTAACACTACAATCATTAACAATGCACTTATTAATAAAGATAAATACGCACAAATTGTAACGATGATCTTTAAAACTTTATTGTTGATTTTAAACCTTGCAACATAAATCAACATCATGGCGAGTAACATTAATCCTAATGAATAAAATGATACCCACATCAAATCCATTTTAGATATATTAAACATAGTAACTCCTACTCATTCGTCTTTTCACGATTCATTAAATTTTTTATACCTTCTTTCACATCTAAACCTTTAAATAAAACATGATATAGCCCTTCAGTGATAGGCATTTCAACGCCATACGTTTTTGCCATTTCATAGGCAGCTTCAGTTGTTCTAACACCTTCAACGACCATACCCATTTGACTTAAAGCTTCATCAAGCGTTGCACCGTGACCAAGCATATTTCCACATTTCCAGTTCCTAGAATGTACTGAAGTACTTGTAACAATCAGGTCACCGACACCTGCTAAACCGATGAATGTCATTGGATCAGCACCCATTTTAACACCTAATCGAGTGATTTCAGCAAGCCCTCTGGTCACCAATGCCGCTTTAGCATTGTCTCCATAACCTAAACCATCAATTAAACCAGCTGCAAGTGCAATAATATTCTTTAAAGCACCGCCAATTTCTACGCCAATTAAATCATCATTTGTATAAACACGGAAGTAATCATTAATAAAGATATCTTGAGCAATTTTACGTACTTCTTCGTTAGCAGATGCTACAGCAACTGTTGTCGGATGTTTAATTGCCACTTCTTCAGCATGACTTGGTCCACTAAGTACACCGACACCTTCAAAATATTCAGGTTTAATTTCTTCTTCAATCATTTCAGAAATACGTTTAAATGTACCTGGCTCTAATCCTTTAGAAACATGAATAAAAATTTTCTTTTCATTTGCATATAAATTAATATCTTGCATAACTGAGCGAATAGCTTTTGTAGGTACTGCAATAATTAAAATTTTTGAATGCAAAATTGCTTTTTCTAAAGAAATTGTTGCTTTTAATTGATTATTTAGTTTCACATTCTTTAAATATTTCTCGTTTGAATGTTTTTCATTTAATTCAGTAACAGTCGCTTCATTTCGTCCCCACATTAATACATCATGACCATTATCTGCTAAGACATTTGCAAGCGCTGTTCCCCATGATCCTGTACCAATAACTGAAATATTCATAAGACACCTCTAGTTTCTTTTTCTAGCGATTAAATGAATTGGTGTTCCTTCAAATCCAAATGCATCGCGAATTCTATTTTCTAAAAATCTTTGATATGAGAAATGCATCATTTCTACATCATTTACGAAAATAACAAATGTTGGTGGTTCAATTGCCACTTGTGTAGAATAGAAAATATTTAATCGACTGCCATTATGTGTTGGTGTTGGGTTCATTGCAACCGCATCTGTAATCACTTCATTTAAAGTACTACTTTGTACACGTTTTTTATGGTTTTCTGCTGCAATATTAATCAAAGGGAATAGCGTATTTAAACGTTGACCTTTTAATGCAGACACAAATGCAATCGGCGCATAATCTAAGAATTGGAAATGCTCTCTAATTTTATCTTCAAATTTCTTCATTGTTTTTGAATCTTTTTCAATGGCATCCCATTTATTAACGACGATAATGACTGCTTTACCAGCTTCATGGGCATAACCCGCGATTTTTTTATCTTGTTCAATAATACCTTCATCTGCATCAATAACGACTAAAACAACATTCGAACGTTCAATCGCTTTCAAGGCACGTAGCACAGAATAACGTTCTGTAGATTCATAGACTTTTCCCTTTTTACGCATACCAGCCGTATCAATCATGACGTATTCTTGATCATCATAAGTATATACTGTATCAATTGCATCACGCGTAGTCCCTGCAATTGGAGAAACGATAACACGTTCTTCACCTAAAATTGCATTAATTAAACTCGATTTACCAACGTTAGGTCTTCCAATTAATGAAAATTTAATCACATCATCATCATATTCATCTTCAACTTCTTTAGGAAAATGTTCGCTACAAGCATCTAATAAATCCCCAATACCTAATCCATGACTTCCTGAAATCGGATATGGTTCGCCGAATCCTAAAGAATAAAACTCATATATATCTGCACGCATTTCAGGATTATCGATTTTATTTACTCCTAAAACTACTGGTTTACTTGATTTAAATAATAGCTTTGCAACGAATTCATCTTCAATGGTAATGCCATCTCGACCATTTACCATAAAAATAATTACATCCGCTTCATCGATTGCAATCTCAGCTTGTGCTCTAATTTGCTCTTGAAACGGTTCATCACCTAATTCAATACCGCCTGTATCAATGATATTAAATTCATGATTTAACCATTCTCCACTTGAATAAATTCTATCTCTCGTGATACCTGGCGTATCTTCAACAATCGATACACGTTCTCCTATAATTCTATTAAATATTGTCGATTTGCCGACATTTGCACGACCTACAATCGCGATAATTGGTTTTGTCATTAATATACTTCCTCTCATATACAAATGTATATTTTTACTAAATAAGGACAATGAAGTATTGCTACTCATTGTCCTAAGTATTCATCAAAAATAAATATATCATAAAATAGCTGACATTGCTATTCAACATCAATATTCATTATTCGACGATGTAAATATTCAATTAAATTACAAATTTAAATCCTTTAATTTGTCGCCAAACATATCACCTAAAGTAGGTTGATCTTCATCCGTTGACTGATTTAAATAAGATTCGTCAAAATCAGATTCTTGTTCAACTGTTGCTTTAATCGATAAAGCAATGCGACGTTCTTCTTTATTAATATCTAATACTTTCACTTTAACTTGTTGACCTACTTCTAATACTTCACTTGGATTGCCAATATGATCATGGCTGATTTCAGAAATATGCACTAATCCTTGTAGCCCTTTACCAACCTCAACAAAAGCACCAAATGTAGCTAAACGAACTACAGTACCATCGATGGTGTCTCCAACATTAAATAAAATTGTTTCAAATGGTCCTGGTAAAGCTTCTTTAATTGATAAAGCAATACGTTCAGAATCTTGATCAACGCTGAGTACTTTAACTTTAACAACATCATTTACTTTAAGGACTTCATCAACCTTAGAGATATGGTCATGCGTGATTTGTGAAATATGTACTAAACCATCAACACCACCAATATCTACAAAAGCACCAAAGTTAGTAATGCGTAAAACTTTACCTTCAATGATTTGACCAGGCTCAATTTCTGCAATACGTGATTTCACTTTCTCTTTAACTTCTGCTTGCTCAATCGCACGATGATTTAAAATAACACGATTTTTCTCTTGGTCTAATTCTTCAATTTTGAAAGTTAGTACTTGACCAACATAAGTTGTTAAATCTTCAACAAAGTTCACAGAAACAAGAGATGCAGGAACGAAACCACGGACACCAATATCAACTACCAATCCACCTTTTACTGCTTCCTTAATTTCTGCTTCTAAAGTTTCGCCTTTTTCAAACTTCTCAACTAAAGATTCATATGACAATGCTTCATCTAATTTTCTTTTAGATAAAATATAATGCCCATTTTCATCTTTATCTTCGACTTTAGTTACATAAGCTTCAATTTCGTCACCAACTTTAACTACTTCGTCAGCAGACTCAATATGTAAAGCCGATAATTGACTAATCGGAATAATGCCGTCATATTTCGCATTATCGATACCTACAACAACATGTTTATCTTCAATTTGTTGTACAATACCTTTTACTTTGTCACCTTGTTTAATTTCAGAAATCATTGCTTCGTTAAATTCTTCAGTCATGTCAGTTCCTCCTCAACTATCTTAATATAAATTTCTAACAAATAGATGAATATGTCAAGAAATAACTATTAATTTAGAATATTTAATCATTTGTTGATATATTTGAATGATGAACAATAATTTATCAAATGTATTAAAATAACAAATTAAACTGTTTTTGTAGAAACAATTGAAAGAATTTCATTTGTTACATCTTCAATCGACATGCCAGTTGTGTCGATTTCAATCGCATCATCAGCTTTTTGTAATGGAGAAATTTCACGAGTCATATCTAAATGATCACGTCTTTCTATATCCAACTTAAGATCTTCGAGGTTACTTTCGATGCCTCTTTTTTGATTATCTAATAAACGACGTTCGGCACGTTCATCTACTGATGCAATCATATACACTTTAACTTCAGCATCTGGAATAACAGTTGTTCCAATATCACGTCCATCCATTACGACACCTTTATTTTTCGTCATTGCTTGTTGAATTTCAACTAACTTTGAACGAACTATATCAATACTCGAAATACGTGATACATTTTCAGTAATGTCATTTTCTCGAATGCGATCTGATACATCCTTACCATCAAGTATCACTCTTTGACCATTATCATTAATAATTTTTAAATCAAGATTTTTAATGATGTCTTGAATCTCTTTATTAGGATGTTGTATATGAGCAAGTGTAATTGCGCGATACATCGCACCAGTGTCTACATATACCATATTTAATTTTTCTGCTACTAATTTAGCGATTGTACTTTTACCAGCTGCAGCTGGTCCATCTATTGCAATATTTATTTTATTCATATTAACCCTACCTTGTTCTTTAATCTTAATTATTCTATCATAGGTATGAAACGATGTATATTGGAGGTTATTATGAAAAATATATTAGTCATACATACAGGCGGTACAATAAGTATGTCAGAAAATGAATTAGGCGTTGTTACTACGAATGAATTTAACCCTATGAGCAATATTGAATTGATTAAAAAGATTGCAAACATACATGAAATACATCCATTTCAAGTACCCTCACCTCATATGACCATTCAGCATATGAATACTTTAAGAAAAACCATTATAGAACATATTTATGATGAAAACTTTGATGGCATCGTCATTACGCACGGTACAGATACATTAGAAGAAACTGCTTATTTCCTTGACTTAACCTTGAATATCAATATTCCAGTCGTATTAACTGGTGCTATGCGTTCTTCCAATGAAATTGGCGCAGATGGCCTATACAACTATATTACTGCGATCAAAACGGTTTGTTCAGAACAAGCTAAAAACAAAGGTGTACTTGTTGTATTTAATGATGAAATACATTCCGCAGAGAATGTTACAAAAACACATACATCTAATACTTCTACATTTCAAAGTCCGAACTATGGTCCACTAGGTATCGTTACCAAAAGCCAAGTCTATTTTCATCACTTACCAATTTTACCCAAACCATTAGTCAAAGTTGATGAATCTAAAAAAGTAGGATTAATAAAGGCACATAGTGATATCGATGCAGATTTACTTAAATTTTTTGCTGACCAAAACTATGACGGTGTTGTGATTGAAGCTTTAGGTCAAGGTAATTTACCACCAAGTTGTTTACCAGGATTACAACAACTTATAAATGCTAAAATTCCAGTTGTCTTAGTTTCTAGATGCTTTAATGGTATTGTAAGTAATACATACCAATACGAAGGTGGTGGCTATAATCTCGAAAAAATGGGCTTAATCTTTAGTAACGGATTAAATGGACAAAAAGCAAGATTGAAGCTGATTATCGGATTGAGTAACGGCTATCAAGGGGAAGCTTTAAAAGAATATTTTAAAGATTAATATAACAATAAATTAATAATAAAATAAAAAGCTGAAAAATCATTGATTTTTCAGCTTTTTTGAATGGATATCTTCAGCAATCATGCCACCATGGAATTTACCATTCTCTATAAATATCGTATTGGCATCGTTACCTGCTGCGATAACACCTGCAATATATAAATTTTCAACATTTGTTTCCATCGTTTCACGATGATAATAAGGTGCAGTGCCAAATTCATTTGTGATTAACTCAATACCCATATTTTCTAAAAAGGCATAATCAGGGTGATAACCGATCATTGCAAATACAACATCATTCGGTATGGTTTGCATGCCTTCTGGCGTTTTAATTAAGACTTCATCTTCTTTAATTTCAATAACTTCTGATTCAAAGTGTAATTTAACTTTTTCATGATTAACCAATGATTCATATAAAGGGAGAATCCATGGTTTAACACTTTTTGAATACGTTTTACCACGGTAAACTGCAGTGATATGAGCACCTGCTTTATCTAGTTCTATTGCAGCATCTACCGCAGAATTTTTTCCACCAATAATTAATACATTTTGATCAAAATAAGGATGTGCTTCTTTAAAATAATGATGTACTTTCGGTAAATCTGCTCCGGGCACATCTAATGTATTATGTTGCCCATAATATCCTGTAGCAACCGTTACATACTTTGCTTTATACGTTTGTTTAGTAGTTGATATAATAAAGTGGTCATGTATTTTTTCTACTTTTAAAACTTCTTCTTGCGCATGTATTTTTAAATCGTGATGCTTTACAACACTTCTATAATAAACCAATGCTTGATTTCGTTTTGGTTTTAAATCTTCAACGATAAATGGTACATCACCGATACCTAACTTTTCACTTGTTGAAAAGAATGTCTGGTGTGTTGGATAATTATAAATCGCTTCAACAACATTTCCTTTTTCAATGATGATATTTTCTATGCCTAATTTCTTTTGTTCAATGGCAGCAGATAGTCCACAAGGACCTGCACCAATGATAATACTTTCAACACTTAACATGTTTTTCCTCCTAAAAAAGAAAGAGCTCAAATGAGCCCCCTTTAATCTTCTTGAATATCTAATACTTTAAATCCATGATTTTTTAAGTATTTTGTAAATTTCTTAATATTTTTATTATCTTCAACTTTTACAATCATACGACGATGCATTTTATCTGTTTCATCAAATGTTACAAATGAGATAGCATTTAATTTAAACTTAGATAAAGCTTTTGATAATCGCATTATACGACCTTCAGCTTCAATTGAAGTGATTGCGATACGTACCCCTTTTTTATTCATACCGAATGCACTTTTAAATTGTTCCATTACATCATAGCGTGTCACTATACCTAAAAATTCTTCGCGATCATTAATAATCGATAAAATTGGAAAATCTTGTAGTGTTAACAATGATTCCTCAAAAAATGTATCATCTTTAACTGAATAATGATCTAATGCGATAATATCTTTAACTTTTGTATTTTCAATAAATTCATCACGTGTTGTTGCTTCTTTTTTGAAGAAAAAATGTCTGAAAATACTGTATCGTGTAGCAGTACCTAAATATTTTCCTGATTCAACAACTGGAATACCATCAATTCCGTGATGCTCTAATTTATCTAATACACTTTTAATCGTATCATCTGGATTTGCAACATAGCTTTTTTCTTTTGGAATCATAATTGATTTTAAATACATAAATACATCCCCTTATATATGTTTATTGTGGAATTACTAATGTTTGACCTTGAGTTAAATTGTTACCAGAAATACCATTGGCACGACGAATCTTTTCAACGTTCTCAGGTGTTCCACTTCCATAATATCTAATTGCAATACGGTATAAGTTTTCACTACCGCTTACAACATGTGATGTCGCACCATTTTGTTGTTGGTTTTGATTATTCGTATTTTGTTGTGTTGCTTGATTTGGTTGTTCAGTTGTACTATTTTCAGCTGCTTGATTTGCATCTTTGTCTTTAGTTTTATCTTCTGTAGCCGTTTTATCTTTATTCTCTTTATTTTTATCAGCTGTTGAATCCGTTGCTTTATTGTCATCTTTATTTGCATCTTTATTTGCAGCTTTATCTTTAGCATCTTTAGACGCTTTATCTGAATTTGCTTTATCAGACTTTTGTACTTTTTGAACTACTGTTGTATCATCATTTTTGGCATTTTGGTGATTAATGAACAACATCAATAATGCAAAAATTGGAATTAATAATAAAATTGCACCGATAATCGGTAATAACTTTTTATTTTGTCCTTTATTTTCTTTTGGTAATTCGTAATTTTCATTTGAATTAATATTATTAGTCTCTTTTGAAGCATTTACTTTAGCTGCATTCGCTTTACCGTTCGCCGCTGCTCCTGCAACACCTGCTGCACCTACAGCGCCAGCTGCAACTGCCGCTTTTTTCTTATTATTTTTATTGTTTTGTTGTTTATTTTGAGTTTGTTGTTTATTTTTTTGATTATTATTTTCTCGATGTGTTTCTTCTTTTTTCACATTATCGTTAGTTTGCGTTTTAGAAGGTTCTGCTGCTTCTACATTTTTCTCTTTTTGTGTCACATTACCTACTACTGCACCACCAACACCTGTAGCTGAAGCAAAAATAGATTGATTTCTTTTTGACTTTGATGGTTTTTGTTCCTGATTCACTTCTTCAGATTGCTCTTTATTTTTAACTTCATTTTGTGTTTCTTGTTTTACAGTTTCTTGTTGTCTTTCACGTTGCTTTCTTTCCATTCTATTTCTTCTAGAAACACCTCTTGGAGGAAAGAGTTCTTGTTCTTCTTTTTTATTTGGAACTGTTTCATTAACTGTTTCTTCTTTACCTACAACTTGTGTGTCCTCAACCACTGGTTCTTTATGTTTAGGCTCAACAGGTTGTTTAGATTTTTCGAATTCATCTTTAAAATTATCGTTTGACACAATAGCACACCCTTTTTTAATAAGTTATATTCATTATAGGAAAAACATGGCTTTCAGTAAAGCATTAATGGTTATTAAAAAGTTGATTTATCAACTTTTCTTTATCGATTTTTTGAATCTTTTGATAATTTGTTTGAAAAGTTAAAAAATTTTGAGACTTACAATGATTACACATCGACTTACATGAAGAATCATCTTGATTGTTCTGTGACATGTTTAATAAATGTTGGGTTAAAAAATGCGTTAAACAATGATTTGATTGTAGATAGCGCCACATTAAGTCTAAATGTTGGATTTGTTTAATATGATTGCTTTCAAATCTTTTGTGTAAATTCTCGAAAGTGTACATACTTAACATTTTTTCAATTTGTTCTCGCTTTTCTTCATCAACAAGTAACCCACGATTATATAGATGAAGATCTTCTACTTTTGGACTCATTTCAATTAAATTTAAGTTTGTGAAATAATCTTGCTTTTCAAACAAGACAATTGATTGAGATTGCTTGCCATCTCTGCCTGCCCTGCCAATCTCTTGTATAAATTGCGAGGGTGATTTAGAAACGTGAAAATGGATAATAGTTCTAATATTTTTCTTATCAACTCCCATACCAAATGCACTCGTTGCACAAATGATTTGAATCGAATCCTGTAGAAATTGAGTTTGTACTTTCATTCTCTCTTCGTAATGCATATCCGCATGATACGTTGCGACGTTCATATTTTCCTTTAAAAGTTCTGCCACCTCATTACAAATTCTCTTTGAGGAAAAATATACAATACTTGGTCCTGATAGTTTTAATATTTCTTTAAGCAGTTGGATTTTTTCATTAATATTATCTACTTCAATCGTCGATAAGAATACATTAGGTTTCTTTTTTGATTTATCAATAATACACATATTTATTTTAAGTATATTAATGATATCTTGTTGCACAAATACATTTGCTGTAGCTGTTAATGCCAATACTTGAGCATTTGGAAATTGATTTATTAACAAACTTAGTTTTAAATAATCCGCTCTGAATTCAAATCCCCAGTCCGATATACAATGTGCTTCATCAATTACAAAATGCGTCAATGGCATTTTTGACAACATTTGATATCCAAATGGACTTAATGCAAATTCTGGAGAACAATAAATAAATTGAAAATGATGTAGATTTTTCAAAATATATCGTTTTTCTTCTGGGTGCATCAAACTATGTATACAAGTCGCTTTTATACCTTTACTCTTTAGTGTTGCCACTTGATCTTCCATAAGTGCAATGAGTGGCGAAATTACAACTGCTTTCCCATTTACAGCTAGAACAGGTAATTGAAAACAAATAGACTTTCCTCCACCTGTAGGTAATAAAATCAAATGATGTTGATGGTTTGAAATACTTTTTAATATTTCTTCTTGATCATTGTTCAATTTTTCATAACCAAAATATTGATATAATAATTTATTCCAATCCATCAACTTTACCTCTACTCAATAATATAATCGCTAGTTTTATTTTAAAATAATCTTTTAAATCGGTTTGATCATAATATGATTTTAATTTCCCAAATTGGCCATACAGCGGTTTAATTAATTTAATTTCATCATTTGTAATCAACTGTTTGGTTGCTAAAGGATAATCTTTAATTAATATTTCTAAAACGTGATCTTGCACCGTGTGAATCCTAACATTTAATTGCTGTGCAATGCCTTCTAAAGATTCACCTTTTAATAATAATTGATATGTTTTATTTGTATTAATATGTAATGGCGCACGATAATAACATGCATTTAGAAATTGATATGTTTTATTGTTTAAGCAATATGTCATTGTGTTCTTTTCTATTAATAACATTTCATTGATTGCTGTTATGGATACATCAAGCATTTGACTTAATTCAAATTCACTAATCATTTTATTTTGAAATCCTGACAAATTGTACATTAAATAACAATGACCACAAAGATCTTCAATATCATTTAGTAATTTCAATAAATCCTTACTAAAAATTTGAATAAAATCCTTTGCATGTCTTTGTTTCATTTCATGGAGCATTGATTTTACTTGTTTTTGAATAACAAATTGATTTGTTAAAGGTATAAATTGTTTTTGATGGTATGAGAGATGGGATAAAGATTGTACTAAAAGTTGGACTGTTATAAATGTTTGTTCACTTGCTTCATAAAAGTAAGGATATTTTGGCATCCTAGACGGTGAATCTTTGTCTATTTGAAATTGTTTTAAAAATGCCTCGTATTCTAAATTTGAATCTCTGCAAATCGCAAAAAAAGGAAGTAAATCTTGTATGACTGCATCAAAATAAGTTTGGTGCGTTTTATGACCGATTAAAATATGATATATACTTTTTTCAGTCTTATCGTGAAATTTTTTGGACAAAATTTGATGTTGAAATAGCATATGAAGATACTCCTAAAATTTTTAAGTTGAAAAAAGTTGAAACTATCTCTAAAATAGTTATGTACTATTAGTGTAGCATGAAAGTATGAGGAGGTTAATTAAAATGGCTAAATATACGATTGTCGATATGGATACTTGTATCGCATGTGGTGCTTGTGGCGCTGCTGCCCCAGATATATATGATTATGACGATGAAGGAATCGCATATGTTATCTTAGATGATAACCAAGGAACAGCTGAAATTCCAGAAGCGTTAGAAGAAGACATGATCGATGCTTTTGAAGGA
This sequence comes from Macrococcus sp. DPC7161, assembly GCF_004117835.1. Lineage (GTDB taxonomy): Bacteria > Bacillota > Bacilli > Staphylococcales > Staphylococcaceae > SDSC01. The sequence continues at coordinate 593,926 of NZ_SDSC01000001.1, forward strand.
TGCCCTACAGATTCAATCAAAGTAAGTGACGAATCATTTGATGGCGATGCATTAAAATTCGAATAGAAATAATAAAACAGCAAGGTGAAATTGATTCACCTTGCTGTTTTTTTGTCATGTTTTAATTTTTATTTAAATAATTAATATTTCGTATTTCTTTTAATCATTGGAACGATTGGTTTTACGACAATCATAAATAATAATGCTAATACGAACCCTTTAATTAAGTTAAACGGAATGATACCCGCCGTAATAATCACTTTTAAATTATTACTAATGTCTCCTAAATTAACAATCATACCGTACAACTTTAACAATACGAAATAATTTAATAAACTCATAACAATTGTTAATACGAATGTCCCTAATAAGAAACCTGGAATTAATCGTTTTAATTGACCTTTAGTAATAGCATAAATACCTAACAGAAAACTAATGCCTGCTAATGCATTTGCAACAGGCCCAATTGGATCGGCCATATTGAAAAAGAAGTTAATTACATTTTTGATGATTTCAATGCCAATAGCACCTACTGGCCCAATTGTAAACAATGCCAATAACGCAGGAATATCACTAAAATCTAATGTTAAATATGGTGGTAATCCTGGAATTGGAAATTTTAAAAACATTAATACAACGCTAATCGCACTTAAAATACTAATGATTAAAAGTGTTCTTGTCTTATTTAATTGTGTCATTTCTTTCTCCTTTTAATTCATCTCACTAAGAAAAGAAAGTAACACAAAAAAACATGACAAAATTTGCGCACTTTCATCTTCTCCCATCCAGACTTTACTGTCGGCTTTGGATTTCCACCAAATCAGCCATTTGATTACTCAAACAGGTCGCGGGCTTTTACCGCCGGTTCGGAATTTCACCGTACCCCGAAGATGAATATTTAATTATTTGAACGATTGTTCAAAATTTATTGTATCAAAGTATTACCCTATGTCAACTATCGGGATTTCAATGATAAACGTTGTGCCTTGTCCAACTTTACTTTTAACGTTTATCGTACCTTGATGATGTTCTATAATGCTTTTAACAATGAATAGACCTAAACCAGTACCATGCTTCCCTCTTGTTCTTGCTTGATCAACTTTGTAAAATCGTTCAAAAATTTGGTCGATATGCTCCTCAGCAATCCCTACACCAGTATCTTGAACTTTAAATATCAAATTGTTTCGTTCTTTCTTCGCTGAAACGGTAATCACATCATTTTGATGTGTGTAACGCATTGCATTATCAATTAAATTTGTAAATACTTGAATCATTTTATCGTAATCAATTGGTATTGTTTCTATATTAGGATCAATATCCATAATTAAGGCAATTTTATTTTCTTCAGCTCTTTTTTTGAAATTTTGACTGATTTTATTAAAGAAACTTTGAGTGTTTACTGATTCGATTTGCATCGGTAATTCTCCTGCATCTATACGTGCAACATTAAGTAATTCATTAACCAAACGATTGAGTCGTTTAGTTTCATCTAAAATGATGTACAAAAATTCATCAATATCCGCTTTATCCATTGCAATACCATCCAATATGGCCTCAGTATAGCCTTGAACCATTTGAATTGGAGTTCTTAATTCATGAGAAACATTTGCAATAAATTGTTGTTTCATTTGATTTAGACGCTCTTCTTCGGTCATATCTCGAATAATTGCAACTGCCCCATGTACATTTTTAAAATGATTTTTTACTGTACTAACAACAACAACATAATGTTTTGAAGGTGAATTGAATTCTTGATATTTTGTTTGACCAGTCAATATGACATCATTAACAATTTGACCTAATAATTCACTATCATCTTGCGTAATATCTTCTAAAAATTGTTTAGCTGCTGGATTTTCTAATTGTGTTTCTAAATCCATATTAAAACTAAGTACACCATCAATCATAGAATTAATTAATCGATCTCTTAAATTTCGTTCAGCTGAAATTTTATTTAAGCTATTATTAATATCCTCACCCATCTTATTAAAAGCGATGGTTAATTCACCGATTTCATCGCGACTGGATACAGGTAGTTTTTTTACTTGCTCTCCAATGGCAATTCTAAATGCCGCATGTTTTAAACTTAATAATGGTTTCGTAATTCGATTTGATAAGAAAAACGCAAAAATCGTCGTTAAAATTAATAAAATGAGTGCCACAGCAAAGATAATGATAGTGATGTAATAAAAGGTGCTCGATATACTTTCCGTATCTTGATAAATAAAAATACCACTATCATCTGATTTAAATGCTTGTGATGGGTATCCAATGAGAATGTAATGGTGTTTTTCACCTTGATAATCTACACTGATTTCTTGTGTTACAAACTTATCTTTTTTAAAAACATCCTGAAAATGATTATTTTTAAAAATTTGCTTTTTCATTACTTCTTTTAAATCATCTTCATTACTAGGAAGTAAGTCATTTTTATTTTGAACCAATATTAATCCGGCTGGGTTTTCAATTAATTCTTTTACATAATTGATGGATTCCCCTTGCTCATGATGACTTGTTAAAACCAATTCAACTTTTTCAGCTTGTTTTTTTAAATTTAAAGCAGACTCACTAACTAAATAACTATTAAAAAACATTACTAAAGCTACAGACAATATAATTAAAACTGTAGTCACTATCAAAAGGATAGTTAACCACAGTTTAATGACAATACTATTCATATAACGCATTATTCTTTAACCTCAAACTTATAACCCACACCCCATACCGTGTGAATCATGTCTGCAGCTTTACTTGAAACTTTGTTTAATTTTTCTCTTAAACGTTTCACATGTGTATCGACCGTTCTTAGATCACCGTAAAATTCATAATGCCAAACTTCTTTCAATAAACTTTCACGATCAAATACTTTGTCAGGACTTTTCGCTAAAAATAGCAATAATTCATATTCTTTAGGAGTTAAATTCACTTCTTTATTATCAGCCATTACACGATGTGCATCATTATCAATAACAAGTGAATCAAATACAATTAAATCCTTAGTATGTTGATCTTGCTCTAGGAACATCGTTGGTTGACTACGTCTAATAATCGCTTTAACCCTTAATACAACTTCACGTGGTGAGAACGGTTTGACGATATAGTCATCTGCACCAATCTCGAAGCCTTCCACACGATTATTTTCTTCACCTTTTGCAGTTAACATAACAATCGGTGTGGACTTTTCTTCTCTTATTCTTCTACATACTTCTAATCCATCCATAGAAGGTAACATGATGTCTAATAAGATACAATGAAAGTCATTCTTTAATGCCATATCTAGTGCAACTGCGCCATCATTCGCTTCAAAGATTTCATAGCCCTCTCGTTCTAAATACATTCTTGCAAGTTTTCTGATTCTATCTTCATCATCTACAATTAAAATCTTCTCTTTCATCTATAGACCTCCAATTTATGCGTATGAATGTAAACCTGCAATAATTAAGTTAACAGCAATGACGTTAAATAATATAATTGCCATACCGATAACAGCTAACCATGCACTTTTTTTACCTTCCCATCCACGTCCAAGACGTAAATGTAAGAAAATTGCATAGAATAAGAAAGTAATTAAAGCCCATACTTCCTTAGGGTCCCAACCCCAAAATCGACTCCAAGCAATTTGTGCCCATATACTTGCGAATAATAAGCCACCTAATGAGAATAATGGGAATCCAATAATCACTGATCGATAACAGATTTCATCCATTAATGATAATGAAACTTTATTTGATAATGGTTTAACAAGTGAAAATACACTTTTTCTCGTAATTAATCTTATAATACCATATAACACACTGCCAATAATAATTGACCAAACTACAGTATTTAATTTTTGTGCATTAATCACCGGAGCAACTTCAATGCCAGTATTAAAGTGTTTTGATGGTTTATAATCATTGCCTGAGACATGCTCTACAGCAACTGAACCTTTGTAATTAATTAATGAAGGTAAATGATAATTTGCAACTGCATTCATTTCATTTTTATCTTTATAAAGGTATGCATCATCATATTTAACAATACCTTTCATTAATATCGTCGTTAAAATGAATCCGATAATAATTACGATGACATACATTACCACTTCTAACCAAATTGAATCTTTCGTTCTTGTTTTATCATCAATTGCTTTTAATAAGTAAATAAATCCAGCGATTGAACTCATTCCTAAAATACCATAACTAATCGTCACAGTAATAACATGAATGGCTAACCATCCACTTTGTAATGCTGGAATTAATGGAGAAACCTCTCTTGAAAACATACTCGCATATACAATAACCAACATTGCAAATGGCAAAGCAAACAATGCTAAGATAGGTGTTTTATATATATGATTAATGACTAAAAAGCCACCAACCATCATAATGCCAAACATTGTTAAAAACTCATACATATTACTTACCGGTGCGTGTCCAGCAGCCATCCATCTTGTTATAAAGTAAACAAGTTGCATGATGAAACCTATTAAAGTTAAAAGCACACCGATGCGTTCGCTTTTATTACTTTTTGCTTTAAAACTCGCTGAAAATGGTAATATCGCTACCAAATATAATATAAAAGCAGCATACAAAGATGTACTTGAAATATTTAATAATGTACTAGCGTTCATTATTTTCTTCCTCCGTCTCGTATTTATCACGGACATTTGGTAATCCTATAGATTCAAACATCGTGTTCATTTCTTGTTTTAGTCCAAAGTAGTTTTTATTCGTATGTGCAGCAACCATCAAACCATCATTTGTGTTGATCCAAATTCGACGATGATTGATATAACTACCAACAGCAAGACCTAACAAGAATATCGTAAATCCAGCAAATAATATTGGCAAGGTCAAATCTTTTTTAACAGTCAAATACGTTGTCGTTTTATTCGTAGCATTTACAAACTTAATGCTATATTGATTGTTTTTAGAGATATCTTGATGTGATCTAATTTTCAATAAACTGTATTCTTTATGATTTGGGTCAACCACTTCAAAAACAAAAGCTGGGTTATTTGGAATTGGTGACTTTGTATTTAATGTGCCATTCGCTGCTACACTATCAAAGTCAGGCGCATAGTTTCTTAAATTAACATTGATATCATTTGAAATTTTATAATGTTTTGTCGGATTGTCTAAATTGACTGTTAATGTTTTACCAATTTGTTTTTGAGACTCATTATCAATCACTTTAAATGTCATCGTCTTTAAGGTACTTTGATCAAAACTGTTTTGATATAAACCAAATTGAGCAAATTTCGCAGGATGATTCACTCGTATGCTATCATCTTTTAACTTCGTTAATTTAGGTTTACTACCAACGATAGATGTATCAGCAGTATTTTTATAAATCGTCACTTTAGATTCATAATTTTTTGCTATCTTATTCATTGATGCATCTGCACTTTTAGAATTAATATTTGATTTAGAATCTTGATTGTATTGCTCAAATATAAATTGATTATTTTTGATGTAATATTCATTCTTTGTACCCGGTATTGCTTTCGTTTCTCCTTCAGCAACACCTACAAATTCATCAACATATAAAGCTGGCATGAAACGGAACATACTACCAAATAACAAGATGATTAACCCGGCATGATTGATATATGGACCATATCGACTTAATCTACCTTTTTCAGCTAAAATATGGCCATCTTCAACCCTTACTTTATATTTCTTAGAAGTTAATATTTTAGTAATGGCTTCAACAGACGTTTGATCTCTTGTTTCAAGCGTAATTCTTTGACGTTTAAAAAACGAAGGATGTTTTTTAACACGTTGATTCTTTAATGATTTAAATAACGGTACACCTCGGTCAATACTAGCTGCAATAATACTAAAAGCAACAATCGCAAGTAAAATTAAAAACCACCAAGATGTGTATAAATTATCTAAACCTAATTTGTAATATAAATACCCTAAGGAACCGTACTTTTCTTTATAAAAAGTAGCTGGATCTTGTCCTAACGGTATGAAATATTGTTGTGGAAAAAGCGTCCCAATTGCCGATGCAATTACCGTTATTACTAGTAATGTCACCCCTGTTTTTACTGAAGCAAAAAAGTTCCATACTTTATCCAACAACGTTTTATTTTTTGTTTTACTTCGAACAGCTGAACCATCATAACGCATAATATCCGTTGTTTTCTTTTTATCATAATCATCATTGATTAATTTACCACAACTTTGACACAACTGCGTTCCAGGGGGATTAACATGTCCACAAGTACACATAATTGTTTTCTCTTCCATATTACCCTCCTATGGTTTTACTTGGTTCATATAGTTTTCAATATCAGTTTTTGACATTTGCCCTTTATGGTGTGCAACAATCTTACCATTCTTATCAATAATATAAGTATTCGGTAAATCATTCGCATTGTAAGCTTCCATTACTGCTTGTTCACCATCAATAGCGACTGGTAAATTAACTTTCTCTTTTAATCCACTAAAGAATTGATGAATTTGTTGTTTGTTATCTCTTACATGAATGGTTAAAACTTCAACATTTTTTGATTTGTACTTGTTATGCATTTCATTCAAATCAGGCATTTCTTCTTTACAAGGCTCACACCATGTGCCCCAGAAGTTTAAAATTAGTCCTTTGCCTTTATAATCTGTTAACTTCACAGTCTTACCATCCAATGTTTGTAACTCAAATTTTGGTGCATCCATACCCACTTTAATCACTTTATTACCATCTTTATGAATAGATACATAGATGATAAATCCAATTGCAATTAAAATAAGTAAAGTCACAATAGATTGAATGATTGTTCTTGTTTTTTTATTCATGAAAAATCCCCTCTATAAGTTAATGCTTATAATATTATAGCACCCACTTTTAAACATTTCGTGACGAACATGTGAACATTATTTGTTATGCAATGCCAAATGACGTAACGTTTTCACTTCATGAGGTGATAACTCTCTAGCATCGCCAGCATTAATGCCTTTTAAATTTAAAGGTCCATATTCAATACGTGATAATTTCACCACTTCATGTCCAAAATGTTTAAACATACGACGGACTTGGCGATTGCGACCTTCAAAAATAGTAATTTCAACTAAAGTCGTATTTTTTTCACGATCTTGAGATTTCACTTTTACGATAGCCGGTGCGGTCTTTCCATCTTCTAAAACAATCCCTTTTTCCAATTGTTTCACTTCTTCACGCAATAAAAATCCTTTTAATTTTGCTACATATTTCTTTTGAATTTTGTACTTAGGATGCGTCATTTGATTTGCAAATTCACCATCGTTTGTTAATAACAATAAACCAGATGTATCATAATCCAATCGTCCAACTGGGAAAATTCTTAAACCTAATTGTGGAAAGAAATCTGTTACAACTTTTCTTCCTTTATCATCTGAAACACTCGTAATTACACCTGTTGGCTTATGAAATAAAATATAGATTTTTTCAGGATTTTCTAATGGGATACCTTCAACCTCAATATGATCACTTGCTTTAACTTTAGTACCTAATTCTGTTACAACTTGATGATTAACAGTCACTTTACCTTCCGTAATTAATACTTCTGCTTTTCTTCGACTCGTAACACCACTTTTAGCAATAACCTTTTGTAATCTTTCTAATTCCTGTGTCATATTATTCTCCTTCTAATGTACTGAAGAATAAATCCATTTCATCTTCAGTAGTTGTTAATTGTTCGTCTTGTGGTAAATCATCTAATGAATTTAGTCCAAATGTTACTAAAAACAATTCTGTCGTTTGCAACAATTGACTTCTAGATTCTCCAGAATACTTTGCTTCAACTAACCCTTTTTCAATCAAAGTTTTAACAGGACCATCTGAATTAACACCTCGTGTAATTTCAATTTCATGTCTTGTTACAGGTTGATTGTATGCGATTATGGCTAACGTTTCTAAACTTGCTTGTGTTAATTTCTTTTCGTTCTGTACAGTTACCAATTGTTCAAGATATGGTTTTAATGATTCGCTAGTCATTAAATAATAGTGATTGCCATATTTTTCGATTTTCAATATCGGATGATAGAAATCTTTAATCGTATCTGATAATTGAAATTCAGTTAATGAAACAATTTTAGCTAGAGTATGTTCATTAATGCCTTCATCACCAAGGGCATACAATAGACCAATAATGATATCCAATTTACTTGTTTTCATATGCTGCCCCTTTACTGATTTTAATTTTTTCAAATAAATTATTTTGAGTGACAATAATTTTGTCTTCTTTCATTAATTCTAAAATTGCTAAAAATAATGTAACAATTTGTTCTTTTGTTTCTCTAAAGGTCACCAGTTCATGAAAATAGCAAACATGATTTTGATTTAATATTGATAAAACTTTTTCTATAGCCATTTCAATCGTATAGTTTTCTCTTGAAACAGAAACTTCATCTTCTTTGATGACCACTCTAGTTCTTGCTTTATTATATGCTTGAATCAAATCTGTTAATTCTAATGAACTTGGTAATGATTTAGATTCATACTGCGATAAATCCATACTTCTTTTAATAAAAGTTTTAGACTTCTCAAGTTGTTTATCCTTTAAAACGTCCGCATAAAATTTATAGTTTTGGTATTCTAACAATTGCCTCACTAAATCTTCACGTGGATCCTCATATGTTTCGTCTTCAACGGGTTCATTAGGCAATAGCGTTCTACTTTTGATTCTTAATAACTCCGAAGCCATCACTAAATATTCACCATGCTGATTGATATCCAAATCTTGAACTTGATTCATATATTGAAAATATTGCTCTGTTAACAATTTCATAGATATATCATATATATCAATTTCATATTTTTTAATTAAATGTAATAATAAATCTAATGGTCCTTCAAAGGACGCTAATTTTACTTCGTACATAATTTCACCTATTGGAGAGTTGATTTATGGAACCACTGTTATTTCATCAATTTGTTTATTATTTTCATACTAAAAGAGATTATTTTGAATGTCATGAATTTATGGAAGAAGCTTGGAAAAACAAGCCCACATTCACGAAATCAGATATTGAAGTAGCATTCATATTATTCGCAACGAGTGAGTATCATTACAGAAGAAATAATATTATAGGTGCACAACGTTGTTTAAATAAATCAATACAATTATTTGAAACACACGCAAATGCATTAACTCAATTAGAAATTTTAGATATGTTTATCAATGAATTAAATTATAGATTGGCTAATATGAAATATAATACTTACATTCCGTTTGAAATACCAATTTCAACAGCATGTGAATTCAATATTAAAAAACAATATCCTGACTACGCCATTCAAAAAAATCCGATTACTGAAAAAATCATTAACAAGCACATTTACGAATATTTAATGCGCGATAAAAATCCAGTAAATAATGCCCCAGATTAATGCTGACAGACTAATCAAGCCAAAAACAATGCCATTTTTCTTTTTGGCTTGATGATTTTGATTGTTTTGATTATCTTTTAGTTCTTCATTCATTCTTCCACCTACGCCCTTGGATGTGATTTTTGATATACTTCTCTTATTTTGTTCTTACTTATATGAGTATATATTTGTGTTGTTGAAATATCTGCATGACCTAACATTTCCTGCACTGCTCTTAAGTCTGCACCATTCTCAATTAAATGAGTCGCAAAAGAATGCCTTAATGTATGTGGTGTTAATTTTTTAGTAATACCTGCATCCATGCCAATTTGTTTTAAAATTTTCCAAAAGCCTTGTCTTGTTAATGGTTTACCATGAAAATTTAAAAATAATGCATCGGTCATTTCTTTCTTTAGCATTAGATATCTTGTTTGCCTTAAATAACCATCAAGCAATTTGATCATACGATTACCAATTGGAATAATTCTTTCCTTATTTCCTTTACCTATGACACTGACAAATCCCATCGTTGTATTTACTTGGCTCACTTGAAGTTGTATTAACTCACTGACACGCATACCAGTTGCATATAACAACTCTAACATGACCAAATCCCTCTGACCTGTAACTTTCGATGTATCTGGCGTACTAAGTAACTTATCAACTTCATCTATTGTTAAAGTATCTGGTAATGTCTGTTGTACTTTCGGGGCTTCCATTATAATCGTTGGATCTTTTACGGCATAACGTTCTCTCAATGCAAATTGGTGAAATCCTCGAATGGATGCTTGAGCCCTTCTTAATGTTTTAGGAGATTTACCTTCGTCCTTTAAATGTCCTAAAAACAATGTGATTGTAAAACGATCGATATTATCAATAGAACCGATTTTTTCATTACTTAAAAATGTTAAATATTGCGTTAAATCTCGTCTATAAGATGCTACCGTATTTTCACTTAATCCCTTTTCAATTTTGATGAAATGCAAGAATTCATCCACAATACGCTGCATATGCTCACCTCTCAACTAGTTTACCATAATAATTTTATTAGAAACAAAAAAATTGGTTGATTTACCAACCAATTTATTCACTAATTTTATTTGATTTTAAACTATCTATTGTGATACCTTCTGCAGCACATTTTTTGCATATGCCATGGAAAGTTAGTCTATGATCTACAATTTGAAATTTAAATTGATTTTCAACTTTCTTTTCGACATCTTCCAGTAAGTCATCCTCTATTTCCTCAACTGATCCACAATGCATACAAACTAAATGATGATGAAAATGCTTTGCGCCTTCTTTACGCAAATCAAATCTCGCAACACCATCTCCAAAGTTGATTTTATCGACAACCTTTAATTCTGCTAACAATTCTAAAGTTCTATATACCGTTGCAAGGCCAATCTCCGGAGCGCGTTCTTTAACTTTTAAGAAAATATCTTCTGCACTTAAATGATCCGCTTCATTTTCTAATAACACTGTAACAGTAGCTTCTCGTTGCGGTGTTAACTTATAAGATGCATTATGTAATTGTTCTTTAATTTTCTCTATTCTATCTTGCATATTGAACACTCCTAAAGATATTTCGTAACTTTAAAATAGCAGTAAATGAGCAATTTTGCAACGATTATTCATTATTAATTTAGAATCATTTTAATGTATTTTTCAAAATTAGAAATAAAATATATATTATCAAAAATCATTATAAATAAATCTCAAATTAAAATATTTTTACGATAGACAGTTTGTTAAGTAATATTGAACAGCGATAATCGTCTTTGCATCTTGAAACTTACCTTCAACTAACCATGATTTCATTTCTTCAGTAGTTAGCCAAAATTTTCTTACAAATTCATCTTCATCTAAACTAAGTTCATTTTGTTCAAATAAATCATCAGCTAAAAATAAACTTACATATTCATTACAAAATCCAGGTGATACATAAAAATCAAATAGTTTCTTTATATTTTTACTTGAATATCCTGTTTCTTCTTCTAATTCACGTAATGCTGTATTTTCTCTTGTTTCATTGGGTTCTAGTTTCCCTGCAGGAATTTCAATTAAAGTATGTTCCATTGCTTTACGATACTGTTCAACAAACAATACCTTATTATCCTTAACAGCAAGAATACAAACAGCCCCTCTATGTTTAACGATTTCACGAATACTTTCTTGATCATTCGGTAATTTTACTTGATGTTTTTCAACAGTAATCACTTTTCCTTCAAAAATTGTTTCTTGTTGAATTGTTTTTTCTTCAAACTTCATATTTTTCACGCATCCTTTTATCATGTTAATATAATTATATGACACCAATAGCATATCATGAAACATTCATAAAATAATATAAAAGTACTAAAGGAGGACTTATGAAAATAATACAATCTAAACATAATATCCAATTGTCTCAATTAGGATTCGGTGCTATGAATTTACCTTTAGAAGACACAAATCAAACAGAAAGCATTCTAGATACAGCTCTTGATAATGGTATTACATATATTGATACAGCAGATTTATACCAAAAAGGGCAAAATGAAATTGCAATCGGACGCTTTATGAGGCAACGTAAAAATAGACATAAAATAACACTTTTATCTAAGGTAGGAAATGAATTTAATCCACTCAACGATGAAGTAAAGTGGAATCCTTCGAAAGAATATATTATGAGCGCTATCAAAGATAGTTTATCGAGACTGCAAACTGATTATTTAGACATGTACTTATTACATGGCGGCATGATTGAAGATAATAAAGATGAAACAATTGATGCTTTTGAAACATTGAAAAAAGAAGGTTTAATAAGAAGTTATGGGATTTCTTCCATTCGTCCAAATGTTATAGATTATTATATAAAGCATAGTAACATTGACGTCATTATGATGCAGTTTAATCTCTTTGATAATCGTCCACTCGATATTTTACCTAGTTTAGTAAACAACAATATTAAATTACTTGCTAGAGGACCACTATCAAAAGGTGTTTTAACTGATAAATATGCCACTATTTCAAATAGTAAATTTAATGATGGCTTTTTAGGATTTTCTAAAGATGAAATGATTTCTACGATTCAAACATTAGAAAATCAGTTTCAACTACCCATTCAAACCATTGCTATGTTATATCAATTAATCTATTCAAATGGTGCAATAGTATGTGGTGCATCCAAATTAGAACAATTAAATAAAAATATAGAACATTATCATTCAGCAGTTCAATTTTTAACTGAAACTAATATTGATACATGTAAAAATATTTTTGAAACGCATGTGAAATCTATTGTGTATAAGGAACATTTAGTATGAAATGGATAAAAACATTAAGTTATCTTTCAATTACAATTACTGGTATTGCGAGTGTTATTGGCTACATCGCTAGTCAAAATGTATTAAATTTTAAATTACGAGATGTTGAGGTTATTAAAAGAAGAGAAATAAAAGCAAAACGCTATGATGAAGACAAGTTCAATCATTTAAATCCGATAAATGTTAAAATACTCTCTAAAAATGGTTATATGTTGAATACTAAAATTGTTAAAAAATATGACCATGACTATTTTATGATTTTTTGTCATGGGGTGACTGAAAACCATATTACAAGTGTGAAATATATGAACATGTTTTTAGATCTCGGATTTAACGGTGTTATCTTTGATCATCGTAGACATGGGCAAAGTGGCGGTCTTCACTCTACTTATGGTTATTATGAAAAATTCGATTTAGAATCGATTATCTCATATTTAAAATCACAATATGGCTATGACATTCATTTTGGAATACATGGTGAGTCTATGGGTGCGGTTACCACATTATTATATGCTGGCGAACTTGCTAATGAAGCGGACTTTTACGTCGCCGATTGCCCTTTCGCAAGTTTTGAAAATGAATTAAATCATATCATAAAACAAAAATCAAAAATTACTTCAAGTACATTTTTACATTTACTGAACCTATTCCTTAAATTAAGAACAAAGTTTTCACTATATGAAGTGTCGCCAATTAGAGTGATTCAAAATATTGAACAACCAATCTTATTTATACACTCTAAGCCCGATACTTTTATTCCATATACAGATTCAGTGAAATTATATAATAAGAAAATCGGCAAAAAAATGAAATGGTACCCAGAACATGGTGGTCATGCATCAAGTTTTAATGTCAATCCTATTACTTATAAAAAGAAAGTCACTCAATTTCTTGAGACGTTCGATTTATTACCTAAAGAAAAATAAAAATAAGTGTGCATGATTTGAAATGCACACTTATTTTTGTTTGGTAAGTAATAATGGTTTAATTAGTTTTTCTATTGATCTCGGTGCGATTTGTATTGAATTTAAAGCCATTAACATCCATATTGGCGCATTGATTTCAATTTTTTGCTTTTCAATACCCTTTAGAATGCGCAATGCTAATTTGTCTGGATTTAACTTTATAATTTCGATAAGTGGATTTTTATTTGCGTGTGCTTTTTCATGAAAAGGTGTTTTTATTGGGCCTGTGTTTACAGTCATAATATGATGATTTGTTTCTAAACGCAGTGCATTTAAAAATTGATAAAATCCAGCCTTACTGCTTGCATATATAGATGCATAAGGTGTTGAAACTTTAGCGGACATACTAGTAATACCTACGATTGTTGCATTATGAGATAACTTTGGTAAACAATACTTTAATAAAAGGATTGGCGCAAGGAAATTCACATGTATGATGGATTTGATATCTTGTACACCATGCGATTCAAATGATTCAAATAATCCAACACCTGCATTAAGCACTAAGATATCAATATTTTTATCAAATTCAAATTGATCAATCGATTCAATTTGATTCATATCTATAATCGAGTAACTGAACTGACCTTCGCACGTTGCAAGTTCATTTTGTATAGTGATACATTTCTTTTCATCTCTCGCAATACAATGGACATTATGGCCTTTTTCAACATATAACCTTACCAAGGATAATCCTAAACCACTTGTTCCCCCAGTGATGACGATATTCTTTTTATTCATACTAACCTCTACATATATTGGTTTTAATTTTTCACTATATTTACTATAATTTAAAATAATGCAACAGTAAATCAAATAAGGGGGCGCATTATGAAAATAGTTTTTTACGGTGCAGGAAATATGGCAAGTGCAATATTTCACGGATTGATCGAAAGTAGTGTTCTAAACAGTCATGATATTTATTTAACCAATCGCAGTAGTGAGCACTTACTTGCGGCATACAAAGAAGAATTAAACGTTAATTACAGTTATGATGATGACACTTTATTAGAAGATGCAGATTATGTATTTTTAGCAACAAAGCCTTATGATTTTGGAAGCTTAGCAGAACGCATTAAGGATAAAATCAGACCTGAAAATCATTTTATTTCTATAATGGCAGGTATTAGTATTCATCAAATTAAAACAGCACTTAATACCTCTAATCCAATTGCTAGAATCATGCCAAATACCAATGCACAAGTCGGTAAATCTGTTACTGGTATCACATTTAGTCAAGAAATTGATGCAAATCATAAAAAAGAATTATTTAAAATATTAGATTCATTCGGTACAGCAATCGAAGTCGAAGAAGAAAAATTACATCAAATCACTGCGATTACTGGTTCTGGTCCAGCATTTTTGTATTATGTTTATGAACAATACATTCATGCTGCCAAGCAAATAGGATTAAATGAAGCGGATTTAGATCAAGCTATACGACATTTAATAATCGGAACAGGTCAAATGCTTGAAAGTAGTGATTTGGAAATTGAAAAATTACGTGAAAATATCACTTCTAAAGGTGGTACAACTAAAGCAGGACTGGATGCATTAAGAAAGTATCCTATTGATGAGATATTTGTTGATTGTTTGAACGAAGCTGTAAAACGCAGTAAAGAATTGTCTAAAGAATCATAAAAAAATCAGTGGTATTGACCACTGATTTTTTATATTTCATAGCTTTCGAAATCATTTACAAGTTGAAAATTCAATTCTGGATTTTCAACTTGTATTTTATTTTTTAACACTTCAATTTCCTCTTCAAGATATCGATTACTGATATGATTTAATAAGAATTGCTTTACGTTTGATTGACTGTTTAATGCGATAATATCTTGGATATGAGTATGGTAATATTTATGGCTCAAATCTAGTGGACCATCTAAATAAGTACATTCATGTATGACAATATCTGCATTTGAAACTAATATCAATTCATTATTACAAGGCTTTGTGTCACCAAAAAAGACAATAATTTTACCAGGAATATTGTCTGTTCTAAAATCTTTTGTTCTTAACAACTCACCGTTATAATCTACATATTCTTGAGATTTAAATAATTGGTATATTGGACCAGGATAAATTTGTTTATTTTCTAATTTCTCTTGAATAATATTGCCAATTGTCTCTGGAAATTCAATACGATAACCATAAGAATCAATGCCATGATCTAATAACAATGCTTTGATTTGAATACCATCAATCGCCGTATTAAATTCATTTTCACTTAACTCAATAACTTCAATCGGATAATTCAAATGCGATCCGCTCACATTTAAAGTCATTTCAATAAATGTCTTAATTCCTTTTGGACCATAGATTGTCAGTAACTTACCCTCCCCACCTTGAAAACTTCTTGATGTTAATAAACCTGGTAAACCAAATATATGATCGCCGTGCAAATGCGTAATAAATATTCTTGTTAATTTTGATAATTTAATATTTGTATGTAAAATTTGATGTTGAACAGCTTCACATGCATCAAATAGCCAATATTCTTGTTTAATCGGATTTAACTCTAAAATTGTTGATTGTGTATGTCTGAATTTTGAAGGCAATCCAGCACCTGTGCCTAAAAAATGAACTTTCATAAAATTTAACCCTCCACCATCGAATATTATAGCATGTTTTAATTGTATTTTGATGCATTGTATGGAAAAATAAAAAAGACTAATAAAGGAATCGAGGTTATTCATTTGGATATCGAAAAACAAAACATACCATGTCTGATTACGATTTTTGGAGCAACTGGTGATTTAAGTCATCGTAAACTTTTTCCATCATTATTCCATTTATATCAACAAGACAATTTAAATGAAAAAGTAGCTATAATTGGTGTCGGTCGACGTGATTGGTCAAATGAAAAATTTCGCTCAGAAATCAAATTATCTATTGAAAAATTTGTGAAAGACACACATAAATTAGAGGACTTTTTAGAACATGTTTTTTATCAATCACATGATGTAAATTTAAAAGAAAGTTATGATAATCTATTACAACTTTCTAATGAATTAGACAATCAATTTAATTTAGAAGGCAATCGCTTATTTTATTTAGCAATGGCCCCAGAATTCTTCGGAACAGTATCAGATTTTCTAAAATCTTCTGGATTAACAAAAGTGAAAGGTTTTAAACGATTAATTATCGAAAAACCATTTGGAACTGATTTAAAAAGTGCTGAAAAACTAAATACGCAGTTAAGAAAATCATTTAAAGAAGAAGAAATCTATAGAATAGACCATTATTTAGGAAAAGATATGGTGCAAAATATTGAAGTTATCCGTTTTAGTAATGCGATGTTCGAACCATTATGGAACAACAAATATATTTCTAACATTCAAGTTACCTCTTCAGAAATATTAGGTGTAGAAGATCGCGGTGGTTACTATGATAAAAGTGGTGCTTTAAAAGATATGGTGCAAAACCATATGTTACAAATTGTTTCATTACTCGCTATGGAACCCCCTATTTCATTAGCATCTGAAGATGTTAGAAATGAAAAAGTAAAAGTATTACGTGCCATTAGAAATATCAAACCAGAACATGTGCGTTCTTATTTTGTACGTGGACAATACGATGAAGGTGTCATTAATGGTGAACCTGTTCAACGTTATCGTGATGAGGATAATGTGGATCCAAATTCAAATACCCCTACCTTCGTTGCTGCAAAAGTATTGATCGATAACTTTAGATGGGCAGGTGTTCCATTCTATATCCGTACGGGTAAACGCATGAAAGAAAAAGAAATTCGTGTCGTTGTTGAATTTAAAGAAGTACCAATGAATTTATATTATGATCGTGATAAACAGCTTGATTCTAACTTACTGGTAATTAATATCCAACCAAATGAAGGTATTGAACTTCATTTAAACGCAAGAAAATATATTGAAGGTATTGATACGGAACCAATCAAATTATCTTATGCAATGACTGCTCAAGATAAAATGAACACAGTAGATGCATATGAAGGATTGATTTATGATTGTTTACGTGGGGATTCTACTAACTTCACGCATTGGGAAGAACTTAAAGCCACTTGGGGCTATGTAGATACTGTAGCAAATTACTGGGATGAACACCCCGCTCCTTTCCCGAACTATCCAGCTGGCAGTAATGGACCAATCAAAAGTGAATTACTATTAAGCCGAGATAATTTCAGATGGTGGGATTTTAATTAATCTTTGAAAGCTTTGTCCTATGGATGAAGCTTTTTTTTATTGGAAAGTTATTATATACTAAGTCAATGAGACCAATTGACAAAAATAACTATAAACAATTTAATTCGCAAGATTTTGATGCATTGTTGAGGATAGAAACAGAGAATGCAATTCATTCTTTTACCAATCATCATAATAATCGTTATGAACCCACACACTATCATGATTTATTAATGATAATTGAAATCATTCAAAAAAATAATCTATATCAATATCCAAATTATCAAAATACGCTTGTAGATTTTGGTTCGGGTCTTTTACGTGTACCAATCACATTTCAATATTTCTTAAATTTTAAAGTTAAAGGTATTGAATTAAACAAGCAACTTTATTTGTTCAGTCTTAACAATTTATCTCAATATCAACTTGAACATCAAAATACATCCATAAATGTCTATAACCTAAATGCCCTTGATTATCAATTTAAAATAGATGATACACATTTATTCTTTTTCAACCCTTTTAGCGAGCATATATTTAAAAAGGTAATAGAGAGCTATATAGAAATGTTAGAAAGTAATGAAGAAAATTTACAAAAATTAAAGCATTATATTATTTTGTATTTTCCTACTTATGAATACGAATTGTTAATGTCGTTTTATCCACAATTTCAATGTATTGAAACGTTACATTTAGAGGATTTCGATATCGATTCAAGAGAAAAAGTTTTATTTTTCGAATATAAAAATTAAATTTGTATATATTAAACCTAAACATTTATTAAGAAGTTGGTGACAATTTGCAATCTATATCAATCGTACAACGCGCAATTGTATATTTAGAAGACCATTTATATAAACCATTTGAAATCGAAAAAATGGCTGAATATATTGGTGAAAATACTTATATCATTAATCAAACATTTATGATGTTAACAGGCTATGATATTGAACGTTATTTAAACAATAGAAGAATGACAGAAGCAGCATATTTATTAAGACAAGGTAATTACCGATTAATTGATATTGCAATGAAATTTGGTTACAATGATGCACATAGTTTTAGTAATGCATTTAGTGACCATTTTAATGTTTCTCCAATTCAAGTAAGGCAACAATTTCCTAGTCAAAAGCTTTTGCACCGCTTATATTTAAAAATCGATGTCACAGAAAATAAGCCTTTCAGCTTCGATATAATTCAAAAGGAACGAAAAAATCTCATTGGCCAATTATATGAATATAAAGGCATTGATTTGATTGATCCATTTTTGATTGCAGATACACTACATAGTTTTTATCATGATGCAAAAACTAAAAAATTATTAAATCATCGAAGTGAAGATTATGTATATATTGCGACACAAATTTATGAACAACAATTAAAGATATTTATAGGCGTTGCATCTGAACGTACTTATGATTACGAAACATTTATTATTCCTAACGGTGAATATATGTGTATTGAACATAGAGGTCATATCGATTATTGTATTAATGAAATTTGGCAATCTAAGGAACAACAAATTAATTTAAATTTATACACTAATTTAAATGATGTTCACATCTATCAATTTAAGCATGATATTAATTTTGAACATGGACAAAACAAAGTAGTTGCGTGGTTTCCAATGCAAATATAAAGAGAGCTAGACTTTTGAGTCTAGCTCTCTTTATATTATTTCCATTTACTATGGAATACGCCCTCTTGATCTTTTCTTTCATAAGTATGCGCACCAAAGTAATCACGTTGAGCTTGAATTAAATTTGCAGGTAAATCAGCTGTTCTATAGCTATCAAAATAGTTGATAGCTGCAGCAAATCCTGGTACAGGTACACCTGCTAGAATAGCAGTTGCACTTACTTTACGTAAATTTAATTCGTATTTTTGTACGATTTCTTTAAAGTATGGATCTAATAATAAATTATTTAATTCTGCATTGTTATCATATGCATCTTTAATTTTTTGTAAGAATTGCGCACGGATAATACATCCTTCACGCCAGATCATTGCTAAATCTCCTAATTGAAGATTCCAATTGTATTCTTTAGAAGCTTCTTTCATTTGCGTAAATCCTTGTGCATAACTACAAATTTTACTCATGTATAATGCTTGGCGAATTGCTTCTAAAAATTCTTTTTTATCACCAACAAATGGTGTTGTTTCAGCTGTAAATGTTTTAGATGCAACGACACGCTCATCTTTTTGAGCTGAAATGCAACGAGCAAACACCGACTCAGTAATGATTGATAAAGGAATACCTAAATCTAATGCATTAATAGAAGTCCATTTACCAGTACCTTTTTGACCAGCTTTATCTAATACTTTTTCTACTAAAGGTGTGCCATCCGCATCTAATTTCTCAAAAATGTCAGCAGTAATTTCGATTAAGAAGCTTTCTAACTCACCTTGATTCCATTCTTTAAAAGTAGCAGCAATTTCTTTATGATCCATGCCTAGCACATTTTTCATTAAGTCATAGCTTTCTGCAATTAATTGCATATCAGCATATTCAATACCATTGTGTACCATTTTTACGTAGTGTCCAGCACCATCTGGACCAATATATGCAACACATGGTTTACCATCTGATGCTTTTGCAGAAATGGCCTCTAAAATTGGTTTAACTAATTCAAACGCTTCTTTTTGGCCACCTGGCATGATTGAAGGTCCTCTTAATGCACCTTCCTCACCACCTGAAACACCAGTTCCAATAAAGTTAAAGCCCTTTTCAGATAAATATGCATTTCGACGAATTGTGTCATTATAGTTCGTATTACCACCATCAATTAAAATATCGCCTTCATCTAATAATGGAATTAAACTGTCGATTGTTTTGTCTGTTGCTTCCCCAGCTTTAACCATCATCATAATTTTTCTAGGTGTTTCTAAACTTGAAACAAATTCTTCAAGTGAATATGTTGGGAAAATATTTTTTCCTTGTGATTCTTGTACCATTTCGTCCGTTTTTTCTTTTGAACGATTATAAACTGAAACAGTAAATCCTCTTGATTCTATATTCCAAGCTAAGTTTTTTCCCATTACCGCAAGTCCGATAACACCAATTTGTTGTTTTGTCATATTAAACCTCACCTTAATTTTTAATACCTATACTATATCATGAAATAATGATTATTTCTTATACTAACTTTACTATTTCAATAGTTTGAGCAAGTAGTGCTTCTAATTCTTCAATTGGCATACGTTCATTCACTGTATGAATCTGTTCATAACCAACTGACAATACCACTGTAGGCACTCCATAGCTGTTGATGTAATTCGCATCACTACCTCCACCAGAAGTTGCTACTACAGGTGTACGTCCAATTTTAACAGCTGCTTGCTTAGCAATATCAACGACTTTACTATTTTCATCAATTTTAAAACTTGGGTAACTTACTTTCAATTCAACGTTTGCTTCACCACCTAAAGATGCTGCAGCGGTTTCAAAAGCTTGTTTCATATGCTCTAATTGATTTGTCATTTTATCTTGCTCTAAACTACGTGCTTCACCAATAATTTTACAATAATCAGCAACGATATTTGTTTTATCGCCACCTTCAATACGACCAATATTAGCTGTTGTTTCTTCATCAATACGACCAAGTTTCATATTGCTTACTGCATTTGCTGCGATTGTAATCGCTGAGATGCCTTTTTCTGGCTCAATTCCCGCATGTGCTGTTTTACCTATTAATTCAGCGACAATAGAACCGTTAGTAGGAGCAGCAACGACAATGCCACCTACTTTATCTCCTGAATCCAACGCAAATCCATATTTCGCCTTTAAATGTTCAGGATTTATTGCACTAGCACCGACTAAATGAGATTCTTCACCTACAGATATCACAAATTGAATATCTCCATGCTGAATGTTTTTTTCTTGTAAATGACGAATCAATTCAATCATTACAGCAACACCAGCTTTGTCATCCGCGCCTAAAATTGTACTTCCATCTGTATGAATCACATTATCAGTAATGATGGGTTCAATACCCTTACCTGGTGTGACTGTATCCATGTGGCAAGAAAATAAAATAGGTTCGATTGATGAATCACCTTTTAATGTAGCAAATAAATTTCCTGCACCAAAGCCAGTTTTTTGTTGTGTTTCATCTTCAAATACTTCTAAGCCTAAAGATTCAAATACTGATAATAAATGATTACAAATCTCTCTTTCATTCCCTGTTTCACTGTCGATTTTTACCAATTCAATAAAAGTATCAACTAATCTTTTATTTTGCATAGTATCACTCCTTTTTTCATTATTATAACATTGATTAAAGTTTAGTTTTAAGTATATGTTTGCTATAATAATAGAAAATTCACATGAAGGAGTAATCTTATGGGAAATAAAAATATCATGAGAATATTAATTATCATATTATTAATAGTGATTGTTTCAGCTTTAATCTTAAGTGCTGTATTACCTTACTTAACTGGATACTAAAAAACCAGCCGTTTTGGCTGGTTTTTTTAGTATAATTTTAATGATCCAAACTTAGACTTAATATTTAAATACTCTTCAAGCTCATTTAACAATTGAATCGCCGCAGCTCTTGAGTTTAATTGTTCAGTCGTTTTTGGCAAAGGATGTTGATCCATGTTCAGTTGAATTTCATACAAATCATGTAAACGAATTGCAGTATAGTTATTGCTAGAAATATTTCTAGAACAATCCATTAAAAGTTCACTACAATGTAAATGCAATTTCTCTTTACAGTCAATTCGATTGATTAATCCCATCATGCGTTCAATAATATCTAGTTGATTTTGTCTCATATCAAAATAAAAATAATAAGAATTTTCATTTCGTGAAAAATGATTTTCAACCTCATTAAAAGCCAGTGATTTAGCAGAAGCTATCGTTTTCTTCACTTTTTCTAATTTTGAGACATCCAAAATCATTTCTGGATACTTTAGTGCATCACTTAATTCTGCCATCAATACTTGAAACTCACGTTCAATCGTATCTTTATAATTTTTTAACATTTTATCATGTTTTGGCATAATTAAGTTTAATAACAATCCGATACCAATACCGATACAGAGCAATAAAAACTCATTCAATAAAAACTCAACAGTAATATTAGGTTGGTTGAAACAATGGAGCATCATAACACAACTAGTCACGACACCTTCTTGCACACCAAACATCACTGTGATAGGGATAAATAATAATACCAATAATCCAATGACACCCGCTTCGTGCCCCATATATGTAAAAAATAAATAGGACATCAATAAAGCCATTATACAAGAAACAAATCGTGCACTTGCAGCTTCAACTGATTTCATTTTTGTATTTTTTACACAAAGTACCACTAATATTGCTGCAGAGGAGTAATTTTGAACACCTAACATTTTAGCAATATATACACCTAACGCCATACCAAACGCTGTTTTTACAGTTCTAAGTCCTATTTTATAAGGTTTTAATTTCACAAATATTATCTTTCCTCACAATGTTCTTCAAATAACGCTTGAATACTTGTGATGACACTCATAGGATCGTGTCCTTCAATTTCGTGACGTTCAATCATTTTTACGATTTTTCCATCTTTAAGTAAGGCAAATGATGGGCTTGAAGGTGGATATCCCTCAAAATAATCACGTGCTTTCGCAGTTGCTTCTTTGTCTTGACCTGCAAAAACAGTTACTAATTGATCTGGTAATTTATCATAGTGAATCGCATGAGCAGCTGCTGGTCTTGCAATACCACCTGCACACCCACAAACTGAATTAATCATAACGAATGTAGTACCTGGTTTGCTAAATGATGCTTCAACTTCTTCTGGTGTTGTTAATTGTTTGTAACCAGCACTTTCAATTTCTCTTCTTGCGTTACCGATAAATTCTTCCATATATAAATTAAAATCCATTTCCATACTTAAACACCTCATAATATTTTTGATATATTCATCATACAAAAATACGCCTTTAAAATCTAGCTTTTGATTTTAAAGGCGTCATTTATTATACTAATTCATTTTCATCAATATTTTCTAATTGATGTTTAATGTGGTTTAAAAATTGACCTGCCATTAATCCATCTAGCATTCTATGGTCAATAGATAAGCACAAGTGACACATATCACGAATACCTATATTTCCATCGATCACTTCTACACGTTTTTTAATCGTTTCAACTTGTAAAATGGCTGCTTGTGGATGATTTATAATACCCATAGACATTACAGAACCAAATGCCCCTGTATTATTAACAGTAAATGATCCACCTTGCATATCAGAAACATTTAATTGGTGATTGCGACCTTTATTCGCAAATTCATTCACTTTTTTTGCAATCCCCTTAATAGACAATTCATCAACATGCTTGATTACTGGCACATATAGTTTATCATCACTCGCAACTGCAATTGAAATATTAATCTCTTTATTTAATATGATTTCATCTGATTGCCAAGTTGCATGCATCATTGGATACTTCTTTAATGATTTCGCGACTGCTTTTATAAAAAAGCTAAAATACGTTAAAGAGAATCCTTCATCTTCCTTAAATTTTTCTTTGTACTTGTTTCTTATATTGACCAAATTTGTAACGTCTACTTCAATCATCATCCATGCATGTGGAATTTCTTGAACAGATTGTATCATTTTGTTCGCAATGCTACGTCTCACACTATTGATTGGTATTGTCTGAATCGTTTGTAAAGTATCTTTTTCCACGTATTTCTTTGGAAGAGGTTTACTGTCTGTAGGATTTTTTTGTATTTCATGAATTACCTCGTCATTCTTTTGTGTTTCTATAAATTTTAGCACATCATTCTTGGTAACACGACCTTCAAATCCAGTACCAATAACATCATTTAACTCAATTTGATGCTTAGATGCTAATTTAAATACAACAGGGGAATATCGTCCGTTGTTTTTAAATTTTTGTTCTTCATTATTTATTTGTGGATATATTTCATTTGTTTTCTCTTGATGAATTCCTTCTTTTATTGTTGCTTGTTCTTCTTCAGGTTTATTATTACTTTTTGTATCAATTTTACAAATAACAGTGCCCACTTCTACAGTCATTCCAGCTTCAACAAGGATTTCTTGAATAACTCCAGTCGTCGTAGATGGCACTTGAGCAGTGACTTTATCTGTAATGACATCACAAATTGGATCATACTCATTTATTTTGTCTCCAGGTTTTACTAACCATTGGTCAATTGTCCCTTCATGTACACTTTCTCCTAATTTAGGCATTTTAATATCCATTTAAATTCCTCCTAAAATTCAGCTAAAGCCCTAGCAGCTTGCTCTATTTTTTCTGAATTGACCATAAAGTAATCCTCTAATGGCGGTGAATATGGCATTGCTGGTACATCTGGGCCTGCAAGTCTTTTTATAGGGGCATCTAAATCAAACAAACAATTTTCTGCGATGATGGCTGAAACTTCACTCATCACACTGCCTTCTAAATTATCTTCAGTAATCAACAACACTTTACCGGTAGAAGTCGCTGCTTCAATAATACTTGGTTTATCAAGGGGGTATAGCGTTCTTAAATCGACCACTTTAATACTGATGCCTTCTTTTTCAAGTTGATTTGCAACTTCTAATGCATAATACACCATCAAACCGTAAGTTATTATTGTTAAATCAGTGCCTTCTTTTTTTATACTGGCTTTGCCAATTTCAACAACATAATCATTTTCAGGAACTTCACTTTTCAACATGCGATATGCTTTTTTATGTTCAAAAAATAATACTGGATCATTATCACGAATAGCTGCTTTCATCAATCCTTTTGCATCATATGGATCCGATGGAATTACAACTTTTAATCCCGGTGTAGATGTAAAAATCGCTTCTATCGATTGAGAGTGATACAATGCCCCATGAATGCCGCCACCAAATGGTGCTCTAATCGTCAATGGACAGTGCCAATCATTATTCGAACGATATCTAATTTTTGCCGCTTCATTTACGATTTGATTTGTTGCAGGAAGAATATATTCAGCAAATTGTATTTCTGCAATCGGTCTTTTACCAACCATCGCTGCACCGATACTTGTTCCAACGATATTTGATTCTGCTAATGGGGCGTCAATTGAACGATATGGACCAAATTGTTCATAAAGTCCTTTTGTAACACCAAAGACCCCACCCTTTTTACCAACATCCTCTCCAATAACAAATACATTATCATCTCTAACCATTTCTTCATTTATTGCCGTTTTAATTGCTTCTAAATAGCTTAATTTCGCCATGATTAACCTCCATAAACGTGCGTTAAACACTCAGATATTTCTGGGTATTTTGCTGCTTTTGCTTGATTCGTAGCATCATCAATGATTGATTTAATGTTTGTTTCCATTTCTTCTATCAATTTTTCGGTTAGAATATCTTTAGTTATCAAAAAGTTTTTAAATAACAATAAGCAATCCTTCTCTTTATTATTCGCCCTTTCATCTTCTGTACGATATTGATCATCGTCATCAGAAGAATGAGGTGTTAATCTTGTCGTCATCGCTTCAATTAAAGTAGCACCTTCTCCTCTAATTGCTCTTTCTCTAGCAGCTTTTACAACTTCATAAACTGCAATAGGATTATTTCCATCAACTTGAACCCCAGTGATGCCATAGCCAATCGCTCTATCAGATAGTTTTTTAGCAGCATATTGTAATGATGAATGGACACTAATTGCATAATCATTATTTTCAATGACACATATAAATGGTAATTGATGCACACCTGCAAAATTTAACCCTTCATGAAAATCCCCTTGGTTCGATGATCCTTCACCGAGCGTTGCTATAGCAACTTGATTTTTGCCATCCATTTTAAATGCTAAACTTGCACCAACTGCATGTAATATTTGTGTTGCAACACAAGAACCTTGTGTCATAATCCCTAAGGACTTTTTGCTAAAGTGGCTAGGCATTTGTTTACCACCGCTTGAAGTGTCACCTTCTTTAGCAAATGCAGACATCATTGTTTCCAATGGCGTAATTCCTAAATGAGTGATAAATGCTAAATCCCTATAATAAGGAGCTGAAATATCGCCTTCTTTTAATGCAAATGCCATCCCTATTTGAGTCGCCTCTTGTCCTTGACAGCTTATGACAAACGGTAATTGACCAGAACGATTCAAAAGCCATAAGCGCTCATCCAATCTTCTACCTAGAAGCATTGAATAAAACATTTGCTTTAAATCCTCTTTTGTTAAATCTGTATTTTGTAAATCAAACATATGAAACCTCCAAATTAATAATGAATAGCTTTATCCACGGATGCAAGACCAATCTCATTTAATATTTCTGACATCGATGGGTGTGCGTGAACACTTGAACCTAATTCGTATCCCGATGCGTTCATAAACTTTGCTAATGAAACTTCGTTAATCATTTCAGTTGCCTGTTTGCCAATCATACTTACACCTAAAATATCATTTGTATGTTTATCAAATATCATACTTGCGAAACCTTCTGCATTGTTTTCAATGAGTGCCATTCCAATGGCTTTAAACGGTATTTTCACTTCTATAATTTCATATCCTAATTTTTTTGCGCTTTCTTTTGATAATCCTACTGAAGCCATTTCTGGATTCGAATAAATACACCTAGGTATTTGGTTTTCTAAAATTGGTATTGGCACTAAATCGTTCATCCATTCAACCGCTGTGATTGCTTCTTTTGCTGCAACATGAGCAAGTTGTAACCCACCGATAACATCACCTACTGCATAAATATGGGTTTCACTAGTCTGATATCGATCATTAACGACAATCATTTGCTTTGCTGTCTCAATTTTTGTGTTTTCTAACCCAATATCATCACTGTTTGGTTGTCTACCAATGGCTATTAACATTTTTTCAAATGTTAATGTTTCATTAATATTTTTAAGCTTTAAAGTCACATTTTCATCGATATCAAAATCATGTTCATTCAACTGACAATTAAATATGAAACGCACACCTCTAGCTTCCAGTGCTTTTTGTAAAAGCTTTGTATAAGCTTTATCTTCATTCGGTAATATAGTATCTCCTGCTTCAAGAACGGTTACTTTGACGTTTAAATCTGCTAAAAATGATGCAAATTCAATGCCGATAACGCCTCCACCAACAATACCAATAGATTTAGGTAATTGTTCTAACTTCATAAAATCATCACTAGAAATAATATTTTTGTTATTAAAAGGTAAAAATGATAATGGTTTTGGTCTTGAGCCTGTGCAAATTAACACGAATTTATTTTGAATCAATTCACTTGAACCATCTTCAAACGAAACAGAAACAGTGCCTGCTCTTGGTGAAAAAATAGATGGTCCAAGTAGTCTCGCAGTACCATTAATTACTTTAATCTTATTTTTTTGTACTAAATACTCAATACCACGATAAAGTTGTTCAACAATGTTATTTTTTCTTTCTTGAATTTTTTCAAAAGAAAATTTTGGTTGAACTTCATCTATGCCAAAAACATTTGCATGTTTCATATCATCAATCATTTTTGATGTTTTTAAATATGTTTTTGTTGGAATACAACCTTGATGTAAACAAGTGCCACCTAATTTATTTTTTTCAATTAGTGCAACGTGCATGCCCAATTGGCTAGCACGTATTGCAGCAGTGTATCCAGCAATACCTCCACCTATAATCACCAAATCAAATTCTTTTTCCATAACTCTCACCTTTCACTAGGTATTATTACCTGGTACTAATTATAACGCAAAAAAAATAATAACGGAAATAATTCCGTTATTATTCATTAAATTTATTTATTTCTTCTTGAAATTAATGAATGCTCATTCATACTAAATGTACTACGAACACGCATCATTTGGTCGATTCTTTCTTCTGCCATTCGTTCTGCAGCTACAGCAGTAGAAATATTATCACGTTTAGCAATCGTAAATACTTTGTCCATTTGATCATAAATTTCATTTATTTTCTTTGTTGCACGGTCCTCATTATATCCATTTAATTCATCAGCAACATTAATCACGCCGCCAGAATTCACGACAAAGTCCGGCGCATAAATAATACCACGACTTGCCAACATATCTGCATGTTTCATTTCTTTTAATTGGTTATTCGCAGAACCACATACTGCTTTAACTTTTAATTGCGGAATTGTTTCATCATTTAAGATTGCACCTAAAGCACATGGTGCAAAAATATCTGCATCAACACTATAAATTTCTTCTGGCTTTACTGCCGTTGCCCCAAAGTCATTAACTGCTCGATCAATAGATTCTTGGAATATATCAGTTACAATTAATTTTGCACCCTCGTCATGAAGGTATTTACATAAAGTATAAGATACATTACCCACACCTTGAACAGCAACAACTTTATCTTTTAAATCGTCAGTACCAAAAGCCTCTTTCGCTGTACGTTTCATTGCTTTATATACACCTAAAGCTGTCATTGGACTTGGATTTCCTGAAGACCCATAACTTTCTGATAAACCAACTACAAAATCTGTTTCTTCATGCATAATATCCATGTCATTAACTGTGGTTCCAACATCTTCAGCTGTAATATATCGTCCATTTAAACTTTGAATATATCTACCTAGCGCTCTAAATAAAGCCTCTGATTTATCTTTTTTAGGATCTCCAATTACAACTGTTTTCGCTCCCCCAAGATTAAGCCCTGCAGCTGCATTTTTATAAGTCATTCCTCTAGCAAGACGTAATGCATCTTCAACAGCTTCTTCTTCAGTAGCATATGGCCACATACGGCATCCACCTAATGCTGGACCTAATGTTGAATCATGAATGGCAATAATTGCTTTTAATCCACTTGCTTTGTCTTGACAGAAAACGACTTGTTCATAATCATATTGCTCTAATGTTTTGAAAATCATAATTTTATCCCCTTTTATAAAATTAATTTTGATTCCTTATTTTATTTTACCTAAAAACTAAAATATGTAAAACAAAAATATTACATTTAAAAATTCTGAAAATTAAACTCCTTTTTTCACAATAATACATGAGTACTTTAAACAACTAAAACGCTTACAAGATAAATCGATGTAAAAAACATATTTTAATACAATTATAAAATATTATCTCTATTGATATTCTAATATAATATATAAAACTATACAGTCATGTGTAAAATCAAATTGAGTGTATTGTTATTTCTAATTTGATTCTATATAATGTAATTGGTGATTAAATGAAAAAAATAATAGCATTATTAATTTTAGTAATTCCAATATATTTAGCAGGTCTAGGAATAAAGTGGATGAGAGATGCAGTTTTTGGTGTATTGACACCTGAGCTACACTATATTTGGTTACAATTTTTAATTGGTTTTTTATTAATGTGTTTGGGTGTTAGTTTTGTGGGTGGCTACATACTCCATATAGAAAAAAAATCTAAACGTGCTCAAGAGAAATTTTTAAAAACTACAAACCATTATCAAAAAAAAGGTTGATGTCTGCTTTGACATCAACCTTTTAACATTGCTTTTAACTTTACAGCCAATTCAACATCGTCTGTAATAATGGCATCTACACCTTGTTTTAAATACTTAATCATTTTTGATTTCTGATTCACTGTATATAATCTTAATTTCGTTTTATCACCCATCAATTTTCTTAAATCTGCCGTAAACAATTTTCTGTGATTAGGATGCAATCCGTGTACATGATTTAATTTTATTTTATGATGATGCATCTTTTTAAAAGAATCAAATAAATAAGCCGTTTCAATTTCAGGATCTATTTGATGTATGATTTCTAATGCATTTTCATTAAACGATGAGATGACTATACGATCTGATAAGCTGTATTGATGAATCAATTGAATCAATTTCTTTTCTAATACGCCTTCTGTAATACCTTTAATTTCAACATTGATAAATAAAGACGTTGGTTTTACCCATTTAAAAAATTCATTGATTGTAGGTACTTGTTCAAATAATTGATCTGCACGCTTAATTTTTGCTTTTTGAACTTCTTTTAATGTCATTCCATTTACTTTACCAGAAATATTTGTCGTTCTTTTTAAATCATCATCGTGTATGATAATAATATGATGATCTTTTGTCATATGAACATCTAATTCAATACCTTCTGCACCGAAAACAAGCGCTTTCTTAAAAGCAATCATCGTATTTTCAGGATATAATTTAGAATAACCTCGATGTGCAAAAATTTTAGTCATGATTACTCCTTATATATTCAATCATTTCACCAATTTTTGGTTTAAAGTAAGTTCCTACTTTATTCATTTTTATCTCTAATCCGTTAGTCCAAGCTTTTTCAATCGCAGTGCGAATAGAACGTTCTACACTTGCATTACTAACACTATATTTTTTAGCAACTTCGGGATATAGAAATGTAGTCAATTCATGAATTTTTTCTGGATTTTTTTCAATGATTTCTAATGCAGTCATTAAGTATTTTGTCCCTTTTAACTTTTCTGAAAAGTAATATTCATTTAAATTAATATGTTGTTTATCGATAATTTTGGTTTTACAAATTAATTCAATAGTTTCTATAATATTTTCATAATTGATGGGTTTTAAGATAAAGTAATTAGCACCAAGTTGTAGACTTTCTTGTAAGACTTCATCATTCCCGAACGCACTAAAACAAATGATTTTATAATTTCTGTTAGGTGAAATGTGGTGTTTTAATAAAGTCAATCCGTCTATATGTGGCAATATTAAATCTAACATTAATAAATCAAAGGTATAATTTTGAATCAGTTCAACTGCGTCTCTTCCATTGTGACACATTGCAACAACTTCAATATCAAACTTTTCTAAATAAGTTTTTAATGCATTTGCCACATCTTTTGAATCTTCAATAATTGCTACCTTTAACACCACGATCACCCTTTATTTTTATTTTGCATGATGAGCTCTTTTGCATGTTCTAATGTTAAAGGCGTTACTTCCACACCAGAAATCATACGTGCCACTTCTTCAATACGTTTTTCTTCATTTAGTTCGGTTACTTTAGTAATTGTTCGATCTTCAATTTCTTGCTTTTCAATAAATAGATGTTGATCACTAATTGCTGCGACTTGAGGCAAATGAGAAATACAAATGACTTGCAAATGTTTCGAGATATCATGCATTTTTTCAGCCATTTTTTGTGCTACTTTTCCTGATACTCCTGTATCTACTTCATCAAACAAAATCGCTGTTTTACCTTTTGATGAAGCAAAAATTGTTTTTAATGCCAACATCATTCTTGATAGTTCACCACCAGAAGCAATTTTATTTAATGGCTTCATCGGTTCTCCTTTATTAGGACTAATCATAAACTCTAATGATTCTATCCCTGTTGCCGTAGGTTCAGTTTTAGTAAAATACATTTCAAAATTTGCACTTTTCATTTCTAAGTAATGAATCTCTGATAAAATCGCTTCACGCAATTTTTGAGCGACAATACGTCTTTCTTTTGCTAATTGTTTACCCTTATCCATTAATTTAGATTTGATTGTTTCAATTTCTAATTTAAGTTGACCAGTTGATTCATCAATATTTTCTATTAGATGAATTTCATCTTGTAATTGATCAGTAAAGACAATTAACTCATTTAATGATTTTCCATATTTTCGTTCTAAATGTCTAATTTCATTCATTCTTGTTTCTAATGCATTTAATATTTCCTCATCAAATTCATTAGATTGAATTTCATTATGTAAACGATGTTTAACATCTTCTAATATGTAATAAAAATTTTCAGATTGTTCTAATGTCTCTTTGTAATCATCATTTAAAATATCATTTACATCTTTTAAATGTTCATTAAATGAAAACAACATATCAATTAAATTTTCATCTTTATTGAGCAATTGAATCGACTGTGTTAATGCAGCATTCAATTTTTCAAAATTTCTTAATCGATTGATTTCTTGCTCTTTTTCAATATTTTCATCTTTAATAAGTGCTTTAGAAACTAATTCTTGATGTTGAAATCGAATCATGTCTAAACGTTGTAATAATGCTTCGTCTTTTTGCTCTAACTTTTTCAAACGCTCCATTTTGTCCATGTATTGTTGATACAATTGCTCATATTCAGTTTTAATATCATCATATTGACCTTTTGCAAATTCGTCTAGAAGCGTTAAGTGATATTTGGCTTTTAATAAACTTTGCGTTTCATGTTGGCCATGAATATCTAATAACTCTTGCATCACTTCTTTTAATTCTGTTAGCGTGACAGTTTGATTATTAATTTTGCATAAACTTTTGCCAGATTTTAATATTTCTCTTTTTACAATCATAAAGTCATCTAATAATATATCTTTAGCAATAAGCATCGCCTTTACATTTTCATTGTGATCGATATCAAAGATACCTTCAACAATCGCTTTATCTTGGCCATGCCTTACTAAATTTTGACTTGCTCTTACACCTACAAGTTGGCCAATCGCATCGATAATAATTGATTTACCAGCACCGGTTTCCCCACTTAATACCGTTAAACCTTGCTTTAAATCAATTTCAAGCGATTCGATAATCGCAAATTGCTTTATTGATAATGTTTGTAACATTCAATTCCTCCATTAAAGCATGTTAAATAATCGTTCAGTAACAGCTTCCCCAGCCGTTTTATCCTTACAAATAATTAAACAAGTATCATCTCCACAAATTGTTCCAATGATTTCTTCCCATTCCAATTGATCTAAAATTGCACCAATAGATTGCGCATTACCTGGTAATGTTTTAAGTACAAGGAGATTATCAGCACCTTCTAATTTTACAAAAGAATCCATTAAATATCTTCCAAGCTTGTCTAATGGATGAAACTTTCGATCTCTAGGCAGACTATAAATGTATTGACCACTTGGAGTTGGTACTTTAATTAGCTGTAATTCTTTAATATCTCGAGAAATCGTAGCTTGAGTTACATTTAAATTATATTCATTTAACTTCTCTACTAATTCTTCTTGCGTTTCAATTTGTTGATTTGAAATAATTTCTCTGATTTTAATTTGACGCATCGTTTTATTCGCCATAATGATTTCCCCCGAATGTATATTTATACATAGATTTTAGCATAAATTGGTTGAAATGTATATGAAAAAAACCACTTTATGTTAACAGTGGTTTAATTCTTGGAACGCAATTTTCACAATGTTTTCAGCAGAAAAAGTTGTATTATTTTTATGGTCATTTTTATTTTTGTTGTATGTTAAGTATAATAAATATTCAATATTACCTTTACCACCTTTAATCGGTGAATGGGTTAAATCGTTAATGACAAAATCTTTATTTCTAACATATTCAAGTAGATGGTCAATGACATAAATATGATCTTCTGGTTGCGTTACAATCCCTTTTTCAAGTTCAATCGATTTTTCGACTTCAAATTGTGGCTTAATCAATGCAACAACTTCACAACCTGATTGTATTATATTTACAAGCTGGTTAAATATTAGTTTTAAAGAAATAAAACTGACATCAATTGAAACGAAATTTGGTAGTGGATTGAATTGTGACTTTTCAACAAATCGAAAATTTGTTTGCTCCATGACAGTAACCCTTGGATCAACACGTAACTGATAAGCAAGTTGGTTTGTTCCTACATCCAAGGCGTAACTTTTTTGTGCACCATACTTTAATGCACAATCTGTAAAACCACCTGTAGATGATCCTATATCTAATAAAATTTTATCATTTAATTGAATTCCAAAATAATTGATGGCTTTTTCAAGTTTATAACCACCACGAGAAACGTATTTTTTTCTTTTATCTTTAATTCGCAGTTTCACTTTAAGCGGATCTACTTTTTCTCCAGCTGTATCTATACGGATGTTGTCATCAAAAATTAATCCTGCCATGATTGCTCGTTTCGCTTCATCTGCTGTTTGGTAATATTCTAAATCAACAAGTAATTGATCAATTCTAATTTTTTTCATCTTGGTCATTTTCCATTTGTTTCACTTGATTCACAATATTCGCTACTGTAATACCAATGTCGTTTAATAATAAATCGACATCACCATGTTCTATATATTCATCATTAATGCCAATACGTTTCACTTCTACATCCAATTTTTCATCACTATAATAGGATTGAATCATTTGACCTAATCCACCAATTAACATAGATTCTTCAATACATATAACTTTCATATTTCTATTTGCTATTTGCTTTAAGTATTCAAAATCCATTGGTTTTATGAATCTTGCATTGACAACTTCTACATTAATACCTTCTTTAACAAGTTCTACTGCGGCATCTTCTAAAATTGAAAGCGTTGGTCCAAATGAAATCAGTGCAACCTTTTCTCCTTGCTTTATAATATCCCATTTTCCTTTAACGAGTCGTTCGTTCGTTGGTTTAACTTCAACACCTAGTCCATTTCCTCTCGGATATCGAATCGCGATTGGGCCATCATATTGATAAAATGCATTGTAAAGCATTTGATAGGCTTCCTGTTCATCTTTTGGCATCATGATAGTCATATTTGGTAAATGACTTAAAAATGGAATATCAAATACACCTTGGTGTGTTTCACCATCAGCACCAACAAGTCCAGAGCGGTCAACACCAAAAACGACATGTAAATTTTGACGGTCTACATCATGTAATACTTGATCATATGCACGTTGTAAAAATGTAGAATAAATGGCAACATAAGGTTTCATCCCATTCATTGCAAGACCTGCTGCCATTGTCACTGCATGTTGTTCAGCAATGCCTACATCAAAAAATTGTTTTGGTAATTCTGATTGGAAACGCGTTAATTTACTACCCACAGGCATAGCAGGTGTAATGGCAACAACTTCTTTATCTTCCTTCGCAAAAGATAATACTGTGTCACTAAATACTTTACTCCAAGCCGGTGCATTAGAGTTACCTTTAATGACCTCACCTGTTTCAAGTTTGTATGGCCCTAAACCATGCCAAGTACCAATTTTATCACTTTCAGCAGGATGATAGCCTTTACCCTTCTTAGTAATCACATGTATCATCACTGGCCCATCGATGCGTTTACTTGTTTCAATGGCTTCTTTTAAATCATTGAAATTGTGTCCATCTACTGGTCCAATATATTTAATACCTAATTCTTCAAAGAAAACACCAGACACAACAAGATATTTCAAACTGTCTTTTATACGGTCTGCAGATTCTCTTAACTTATATCCACCAGGTAATTTAGATAAGAAACCATCAATATCTACTTTTGCACGATTATAATTTTGATTTGTTCTTAAACGACCGAACATATTATGCATGGCACCAACATTTGGCGCTATACTCATCTCGTTATCATTTAAAATAATGGTCATATTCGTTTTATCGTGTCCAATATGATTTAAAGCTTCAAGTGCCATACCACCTGTTAATGCTCCATCACCAATGACAGGAATAACATGGTATTTCTCACCTTTAATATCTCTCGCTTTAGCCATACCCATCGCTGCAGACAGACTCGTAGAGCTATGTCCTGCTTCCCATACATCATGTTCGCTCTCACTTAATTTAGGAAATCCACTTAACCCTTTATATTGTCTTAATGTATCAAATTGTTCACTTCTACCTGTTAAGATTTTATGTATATATGCTTGATGACCCACATCAAAAATAATTTTATCTTGTGGGCTGTCAAAATATTTATGTAATGCAATTGTCAACTCTACAACACCTAAATTGGCACCAATATGTCCACCAGTGATTGCACATTTTTCAATTAGAAATTTTCTAATATCATCACTTAATTGCATTAATGCTTCATCATCTAATGCTTTCAAAAATGATGGATCTTTAATTTTTGTAATATCCATTTTATTTACACCCACAGTCTAATACTTAGTTATGGTTTATTATAACATTTAATTGTATATTCATAAAAACAAAAAAAGCCAAAACATTGGCTTTTAACATAAATATATTAATTATTGCGATTCACAATATAAGTAACGAGTTCTTTAAGACCCGCATTTTTTTGAATATCATCAATTAATTCAATTGTATGTTGATATATTTGGTCTAAAATCTCTTTCGCCTTATTAATACCATGAATACTAACATAAGTGCTTTTATGATTCGAAATGTCACTACCAACGGGTTTACCTAAACTTTCAAAGTCCCCTTCAACGTCCAATAAATCATCTTTA
Source organism: Macrococcus sp. DPC7161 (assembly GCF_004117835.1). Classification (GTDB taxonomy): domain Bacteria; phylum Bacillota; class Bacilli; order Staphylococcales; family Staphylococcaceae; genus SDSC01. The sequence goes on from NZ_SDSC01000001.1 coordinate 630,743, forward strand.
ATTTGGAACATTAGCCCGATATTGTCACCTATGTTATTTAATTTTTCAATTGTTTTTACGTCTGCATTCGCTATATAGCCTGCACCAATAATACATGCGGTAATTAAATCACCAGTTTTGTGTGCATGAACATTTTTCATTTCATATTCTGTAAGACATTTATCTTCACTGTTCATATCCAACATTTGGCCACCAACCATACCATTGGATCCAGCTCTTTTAGATAACAATGAAATCAAATTAATTTTAATACCATCTGAGTATTCCTTACTATTGGCAATCACACCAAAACTATCAGTTAATAATGCATCTCCAGCTAAAATTGCTGTTGCTTCACCGTATACTTTATGATTTGTCAACTTACCTCTTCTATAATCATCATCATCCATACTTGGCAAATCATCATGAATTAATGAATACGTGTGAATCATTTCAATAGCCGCTGCATAATCATAGCCTTTTGTTCTATCAATGCCAAAAAGATCAAGTGTATAAAAAATTAAAAGTGGACGAATTCTTTTTCCTCCCGCCTTTAATGAATACAACATTGATTCATTTAACTTAGGGTCAATGAATTGTTTTTGTTGTTTAATTAAATAATCATTAAACAACGAAATATTCATATCATTCATTGTTAGAATCCTCGTTCTTTTTTAATTTGTTAATTTTTTCTTCTGCAGCTTTCAATACTTGTTCACATTCAGCAGAAAGCTTAACACCCTTTTCATATAGTTCAATGGATTGCTCTAGTGAAACTTGTTCACTATCCAATTGATTAACAATAGATTCTAATGATTTCATCATTGTTTCAAAATCTTGTGTCATTATTTCACCTCATTAATATTAATAACTTTTGCATCTACTTGACCATCACGTAAATGAATTTGAATTTCTTCATTTTCAGAAACATCATGTACTGATTGAATCACGTCATTTTCTTTTTTGACTATCCCATAACCTCTTAGCATCGTTTGAGTTGGACTTAGTGTATTTAATAATAATAATTGATGTTTAAGCCTTAAATGGTGATTTTCTATTGTATTATTAATAATACGTGATAATAATTGCTGATGCTTCTGTAATTCATTATTTTTATTCACAATCGTATGTTCGAGTAATTGTGGCTTTAAATGTTGTAGAATGATGGCAATACGATGACGTTCCGCATTCATTTTTGCATCGATATTTTTAGTTAATTGATAACTTAATTCATCTCTTCTTTGCGCTCTTTGAATAATCAACATTTCTGGATTTTGTAATAAATAATGAGATGTATATCTTTTTAACTTTGCTTTTTCAAAATCAATTTTACGTTTCATTTGTTGATTTAAATATTGTTTTGATTGTTGAATTAAATGATAGAGATCATTGATATTTGGTGTCGCTAATTCAGCAGCCCCTGTTGGAGTAGGCGCTCTTAAATCAGCCACAAAATCACTTAAAGTCGTATCCGTTTCATGTCCAACTGCAGATATTATCGGTGTATTGGTTTGAAAAATTGCTTCAACTACGACACTTTCATTAAATGCCCATAAATCTTCAATTGATCCTCCACCACGACCTAATATAATAACATCAGCATTTAATGTATCTGCTTTTTTTAAGTTTTCAACAATATTTTCCTTTGCACCTTCACCTTGTACTAATGTCGAAATATAAGTAACCTCTGCAATCGGATATCTTCTTTGTAATGTAGATTGTATATCCTTAACAGCAGCTCCTGTACTCGCAGTTAATACAATGATATGCTTAGGGTATTTAGGAATTGGTTTTTTATGTTGTTTATCAAAATAGCCTTTTTCTTCAAATGACTTTTTTAATTGTTCAAATTTCTCATATAATAATCCAACACCATCAAGTGACATTTCTTGTACATACAGTTGATATGATCCTCTAGATTCATATACTGTAACACGGCCTTTTACAAGAATTTGATCACCATCTTTAGGTTTAAAAGTAAGTTTTTGAGCAGCTGCTTTGTACATCATACAATTAATCACAGCATTAGCTTCTTTCATCGCAAAGTACATATGGCCACTTGAATGATGTTTAAAGTTTGATATTTCTCCTGAAACATACATCTGTTGTAAATAAGGATCAACTTCAAATTTCGTTTTTATATATTTAGTTAAAGCACTTACAGAAAGATATTGCTCCATAACATCACTCTTTTACTTTAATAATTTCACTTAAGACACCATTGATAAATTTATATGCATCATCATCACTATATGTTTTCGCTATGTTGATTGCTTCATTAACAGCAACTTTGTCAGGTGTTTCCATAAATAATATTTCATACGTCGCCATTCTTAATACAATGCGATCCATTTTGTTAAGACGGTCAATCGTCCATTGTTTTAAATGAGGTTTAATTTTCAAATCTAACTCAGTAATATGTTCACAAACACCTTCAACAATCTCATTTGCAAATGCATCAGACTTACCTTCTTCAATGATAAAGCTTGTTGCAGTTTCTTTTGAAATCATTTCTGTTTTTGTTTCCATTTGAAATAAAATTTTAAGTGCGTTTTCTCTTGATTTACTTCTTGACATAATAAACTCCTTCAAAAATATAGAGGATGCAAGCATCCTCTATATTAGTTCTCTTTAAATTTTACATTGATAATGTGAATATTAATTTCAGTTGGCTCTAATGCAGTCATATTAATTAATGCATTCTTTATAGATTGTTGTGTTTGTTTTGCAGTCGTTGAAATTTGAGTACCATATTCAAAAATACAATATGCATCAATTTTAATTGCATTTTCTTGAACATCTACTTTAATACCTTTTTGGTTTTTAACACCTAATTTTTCAAGAGACTTATTTTTATGGACAAGTTGAACACCTTTTACTTCAGAAACTGCGATACTTGCAATTACTTCAATGACAATTGGTGCTATTTCAACAGTACCTAATGGTTCTTTTTTTGTTTCAATCATGTGTTTGCCTCCCTAATTCATATAACACTATCATAACATGTTTTTAATAGAGATTTAAAGCGATTTATTTTATTTTAATATGTCATTATATTCTAAGAAGGTAGTATCATAGTCATTATTATTAAATATTTCATTATTCATTAACGCATGATGGAAAGGAATCGTTGTATCAACACCAGATACAATGAATTCATCCAATGCACGTATTGCAGTTTGAATGGCTTCTGCTCTTGTTGGTTGATATACGATAAGTTTTGCAATCATTGAGTCATAATATGGCGGTATCTTATAGCCTGGATAACACGCTGATTCAATTCTAACGCCAAACCCTCCTGGTGTGATATACTGCTTAATTTCTCCAGGTGAAGGCATAAAGTTTTTGTAAGGATTCTCGGCATTAATTCTCAATTCAATTGCATGCCCTTTTAAATAAACGTCATCTTGCTGAATATCAAGTGGTGTACCTGAAGCAATTTTTACTTGCCATTTCACTAAATCAATACCTGTTACCATTTCTGTAACTGGGTGTTCTACTTGGATACGTGTATTCATTTCCATAAAATAAAACTTTTTATCTTTTAAATCATAAATAAATTCAATAGTACCAGCACCTTCATAATTGACTGCTTTAGCAGCACGTACAGCTGCTTCTCCCATTTCAGCACGTGTTTGTTCATCTAAGATTGGTGAAGGTGCTTCTTCTACAAGTTTCTGCATTCGTCGTTGAATAGTACAATCACGTTCACCTAAATGAATGGTATGCCCATATTGATCTGCAAGTATTTGAATTTCCACATGTCTAAAAGCTTCAATGAATTTTTCTAAATATAAGCCTGGATTACCAAAGGCATTTGATGCTTCTTGTTCTGTCATTTTATATCCTTGAATTAATTCCAATTCATTTCTTGCAACACGGATACCTTTACCACCACCACCTGCTGTCGCTTTAATAATCACTGGATAGCCCATTTCATTCGCTAAAGCTTTTGCATGGTCAATACTTTTTAATAAACCGTCACTTCCTGGTACAACAGGTACATTTGCTTTAATCATTTCTTTTTTTGCAACATCTTTAATACCCATTTTTGATATTGATTCATGACTTGGACCTATAAATTTTATTTGGCAAGCTTCACACATTTCAGCAAAGTTTGCATTCTCTGCTAAAAAGCCATAACCTGGATGGATACCATCACAACCTGTACTACTCGCAATTGATAAAATATTTGGGATATTCAAATACGAATCCTTAGATTGTGTTGGCCCTATACAATATGCTTCATCTGCTAATTGGGTATGTAATGCATCACGGTCCGCTTCAGAATATACTGCCACAGATTGTATATTTAATTCTTTTAGCGTACGAATAATTCTAACTGCAATTTCACCACGATTAGCAACTAAAACTTTTTTCATTATTTCACCTTGAACAACGGTTGCCCAAATTCAACCATTTGACCATCTTCAACTAATATTTCAATGATTTCACCTGAAACTTCAGCTTGAATTTCATTAAATAGTTTCATCGCCTCTAATATACAAACGATACTTTCAGCTTTAACTTGATCACCGATTGTCACATATGGATCACTTTCAGGGGATGGCGATTTATAAAATGTCCCCACCATAGGCGCTTTAATAATCTGATAATCAGTATCTTCAATTGAAGTATCCACTTGAGTTGGACTATTTTGTGGTGTCGGATTTGAATGTGTCAGTGCTGGCGCAGAAATTGTACTAACCTCTTTTTCAACCCTAATAACTTCTTTTTCTTTTTTTAATTTAATTTTATATGATTCTTCTTCTAAACATAATTCAGTTAAATTAGATTCATCTAATAACTGAATCAATTTTTTAATATCTTCAATTTGCATAATAAACTCCTTTTTATACTAGAAATTATGAGCAGTTACTAATTCATTTTATCGTAGTGGTCAGACCAATTCAAGGCATTTCATTTTTTTCTTATAAAAAGAAAAAAACACTCGAAAATATTCGAGTGTTTAAATGATTATCCACGAGATACATATGATCCGTCTGTTGTGTTAATAATTAACATATCACCTTGGTTTACAAATAAAGGTACATTTAATGTGTATCCAGTTTCTACAGTTGCTTGTTTTGTTGCACCTTGGGCTGTATCACCTTTAATACCTGGTTCAGTTTCTGTTACTTCTAAAGTAACTGTGTTAGGTAATTCTACACCTAAAGTTTCACCTTGGTAACTTTGAATATGAACTTCCATGTTTTCTTTTAAGAATTTTAATTCGTGCTCTAATTGTGTTTCTGAGATTTCTGTTTGATCGTAAGTTTCATTATCCATGAATACATGTTGATCTCCAGAAGCGTATAAATATTGCATACGACGGTTATCGATTTGGGCTTTACCTACTTTTTCACCTGCACGGAATGTTTTTTCTTGGATTGCACCAGTACGTAAGTTACGTAATTTTGAACGTACGAACGCTGCACCTTTACCCGGTTTTACATGTTGGAATTCTAAAACTCTCCAAATACCATTATCTACTTCAATTGTTAAACCTGTTTTAAAATCATTTACTGAAATCATTGAAAATCCTCCTAAAAATACTTCCTTATAAAATAATAAGGTCTTTTGTTGATTGTGTAAAGCGCTTTAGACCATTTTCAGTAACTAAACAGTCATCTTCAATACGTACGCCACCTAAACCTTCAATATAAATACCTGGTTCTAAAGTAATACACATGTTTTCTTCTAAAATGGTTTCTGATTTACTATGCAACATTGGCCCTTCGTGGACTTCTAAACCAATACCATGACCTAAAGAATGGCCAAAAGCTTCACCATAGCCATATGAAGCAATCACATCGCGTGAAATCTTATCTGCTTGTCCACCAGTCATCCCTTTTTTAATTGTATTTAAAGCTGTCATTTGTGATTCAAGGACAATATTGTAAATTTTAATCATTTCATCTTTGGGATTACCGACAGCTAATGTTCTTGTAATATCCGAAACATAACCATTGTAAATTGCACCATAGTCAAATGTAATCATATCACCAGATTCAATAATCTTATCTGATGCAACACCATGTGGTAATGCACCTCTTACACCACTTGCTACTATAGTGTCAAATGAAGATCCTGTAGCACCTAATTCTCTCATTTTCATCTCCATTAAATGATTAATATGCATTTCAGAAACACCAGGTTTCACTATTGTTTGAATAAATGCATATGTTTCATCAGCAATATCAGCAGCTTTTTGGATCAATTCAATTTCAAATGGTTCTTTAATCATTCTAATTTTTTCAATTTCACCTGCAACATCAACAAGTTCCGCGATATCTTTTAGAGCGGTATATTGATGGAATGTGATTAAATCACCTTCAAAACCTAATGATTTGATTTGGTGTTTTTCACATAATTGCTTCAAAGCAATACTTATATTTCGTTCATTAATAATTTCAAACCCTTTGGCTTGCTTTGTAGCTTGTTCAATATATCTAAAATCTGTAATTAAATAATTTTGATTTTTCGTTATTAACAAGCTACCACTTGAACCAGTAAACATAGATAAATAGCGACGATTGTGTGGTGATAAAATGACTAAAGCATCTACATTTTTATCTTTCAATAACTGTTGTACTTTTTCAAACTTCATATAAAACTGCCCCTTCTTATTTATATTCTATTATATCCATGTTACCATAATTAATATCATAGGTAGTTATAAGGAGTAAAAATTATGAAAAAAAGTTTAATAATACTTTCGAGTGTTTTATTTTTAACTGCATGTAACAAAGAAAACCCACAATTAGAAGAAAAGGAAGCTATACAAAAAGAAATCAAAGACTTAAAATCTAAAATTAGCGATGAAAAAATCAAGCATAAAGCAATCAATAATTCATTAGAAAAAATTAATAAAGAACTAGAATTAATCAAAGGCTCTTCTAGCCATATGAGCAATACAAATTATACTGATTTTTTTAATACTTATGCTAAAAATATGGGTGATAATTTTAAACGCTATGCTGATATTGAAGAAGATGTTAAAGCACTTAAAAAAGATCCAAATATTCAAACTGAACTTGATGATATCTCAAAAGCCGTTCAATCAACATCTAAAACATTTGATAAATCATTTTCTTCAAATAATGTGCCTGAAAGCTTTAATAATATCCACGACCAAATTATGAAAGCAGATAAAAATTTAGTTGAAGGTATTGATTTAATTAATCAAAGTTATAAAAAAAGTGATCAAGCGCAATTAACTAAAGCACAAGAACAATTAAGAAAAGGCATTGATCAATTTGATCAAATACAATTCAATTAAAATAAAGCATCGAGAAACTCGATGCTTTATTTTAATTACTTTCTAAAAGTCCACTCATCACTTTTATATTTTTCTATAAGTCGATTTGTTTCATCTAATATTTCATCAGTCAATTCGATTTCTTTTAATTTAATTTGCAATCCTTTTTCAAAGCCATCAAAAAATGCTTTTTCCATCATTTCAATCGTAATCACTTCATCAGTTAAATCTTGAATACTGACAGCTTTTTCAAAAAATGCTTTTTTCATTTTTTCTTTTAATCTTTCATTTTTATAAATAAATAAATCAAATAATTCGTCAACATCAATCGATTGTAAAATAGAACCGTGCTGTAGGATGACGCCTTTTTGACGTGTTTGAGCACTTCCTGCAATTTTTCTACCTTCTACTACCAATTCATACCAACTCGGTGCATCAAAACAAACCGAGCTTCTTGGATCTTTTAATTTTGCACGTTGTTCTTCAGTCTTTGGTAATGCGAAATACGCATCAAATCCAAGTGATTTAAAACCTTCTAATAACCCCATGGAAATCACTCGATAAGCTTCGGTAACTGTTTTGGGCATTTCAGGGTGATCCTCAGGCACGATAACACTATATGTTAACTCATGATCATGCAAAACCCCTCTACCACCTGTTGCACGTCGAACTAAACCGTATCCACCTTGTTTAACTTTCTCCAAGTCTATTTCTTTATTTAATTTTTGAAAGTAACCAACGGATAATGTCTTGGGTGACCAACCATAAAATCTAATGATGGGTTTAAGTTTATTTTCTGATACTAAATTTAATAATGCTTCATCAAGCGCCATATTAAAGTACGGATCATGCTTTTTTGTATTTAAAAATAACCATTCTTCCATTTAAAAACCTCTTTTAATTCGTCATTTTATATGATTTTATACTATGAAAACCCTGCAATGATGATTATAATAGATATTATGATTACTAAGGAGGGTTAACATGAACATTTGGATTTCAATAGGTATTGTAATTCTTGTTTTAGCGATTTATATTTTAGTCAATTACTTTATCAATCGTAAAACGGTTACAGAGTTAAGTCAAGAAGACTTTCAAAAAGATATGCGTAGAGCACAGTTAATCGATTTAAGAGAAAAAGTTGATTATGATTACGGCCATATTAATGGTGCTAGAAATATACCAATGTCAATTTTTAGAACACGAATGACTGGTTTAAGAAAAGATCAACCGATTTATTTTATAGACGCTAATGGAATTGCAAGTTATAGAGCAGCTCGAATGCTTAAAAAACATGGCTATACAAACATGTATATGTTAAAAGGCGGCTATAAACAATATACTGGTAAAATTAAAACAAAATAATTAAGTCTATTATTTTAAGAAGTGGATATGCCACTTCTTTTTTAATTAAAAAAGGTTTGGGATTATCCCAAACCTTAATGATTAACCTTCTTTAGTGTAACGTAAAACTGGTTTACGAGCTGCTTGTGTTTCATCTAAACGTCCGATGATTGTATCATGTGGCGCTTCTAAAACGATGTCTGGATTTTCTTCAGCTTCTTTTGCGATTTGAATCATTGTATCACAGAATGAATCTAATGTTTCTTTCGATTCAGTTTCAGTAGGTTCAATCATGATACATTCCTCCACATTTAATGGGAAGTAAATTGTTGGTGGATGGAAGTTGAAGTCTAACAGACGTTTTGCAATATCAAGTGTGCGAACACCTAATTTTTTCTGTTTAGAACCACTTAATACGAACTCATGTTTACAATGACGATCGAATGGTAATACATAGTATTCTTGTAATCTTCTCATCATGTAGTTTGCATTTAATACAGCGACTTCAGAAGCCTCTTTTAATCCATCTGGACCCATAGTACGGATATAAGTATATGCACGTAAGTAAATACCAAAGTTGCCGTAGAATGGTTTTACGCGACCAATTGATTGTGGTCTATCGTGATCGAATTTAAATCCATCTTCAGTTTTAATGATATGTGGTTTTGGTAAAAACGGAATTAAATCAGCTTTAACACCAACTGGACCTGAACCTGGTCCACCACCACCATGTGGTCCTGTAAATGTTTTATGTAAGTTTAAGTGAACAGCGTCAAATCCCATGTCACCAGGACGGACTTTACTCATAATGGCATTTAAGTTTGCACCATCATAGTATAATTTACCACCGGCAGCATGCACGATTTCACGAATTTCTAAAATATCTTCTTCGAATAATCCTAAAGTATTAGGGTTAGTTAACATGATTGCAGCAGTATCTGGACCAACAACGCGTTTTAAGTCTTCGATATCTACTAAACCAAATTCATTTGATTTTACAGTGACTGTTTCAAAACCAGCTACTGTAGCTGATGCAGGGTTAGTACCGTGTGCTGAGTCAGGTACGATAACTTTAGTACGGTTATGATCCCCATTTGCTTCATGGAATGCACGAATCATCATTAAAGCAGTCCATTCGCCATGAGCACCTGCTGCAGGTTGTAATGTTACTTCATCCATACCAGTGATTTCTTTTAATGATTCTTGTAATTCATAAATGACTTCTAAAGAACCTTGAATTGTTTTTTCATCTTGTAATGGGTGCGCTGCAGCAAATCCTGACATACGTGCTACACGTTCATTGATTTTAGGATTGTATTTCATTGTACAAGATCCTAATGGATAGAATCCTGAATCCACACCGTGGTTTTTATTTGATAATTCTGTGTAGTGACGCATTAAGTCTAATTCAGCAATTTCAGGCAATTCTGCACGTTGTTTACGAATAAACTTACTATCTAAAATATCTTCTACTTTTTTATTATCAACTTCTAATTCAGGTAAAGAATAACTGAATCTATTTTCTTTTGAACGTTCAAAAATTAATGGACTACTTCCCTTAAGCATTGAACACACCTACTTTCGCGATAAATGTATCAATTTCTTCTTTAGTACGTAATTCAGTTACAGCAATTAACATATGATTCGCATACTTTTCATCAACTTGAGCTAAATCATAACCACCAATGAAACCATCTTCTAATAATTTTTCATTGATTTCTGCAACTGATGTATTAAATTTAACAACAAATTCATTAAATGTAGTGCCTTCTAAGACAGTAAATCCTTCTTCAATCATTTTTGATTTCATGTAGTTTGCTTTTTGTAAGTTTTGGTTAGCCATTTCATAAGCACCATTTTTACCTAATGCACTCATAGCAACAGATGCTGCTAATGCATTTAAAGCTTGGTTAGAACAAATGTTTGAAGTCGCTTTATCACGACGAATGTGTTGTTCACGTGCTTGTAAAGTTAATACAAATCCACGGTTGCCATCCGCATCTTGCGTTTGACCTACTAAACGACCTGGCATTTTACGCATTAATTTTTTCGTTGCTGCAAAGTAACCACAGTGTGGGCCACCTAATTGTGCAGGAATACCGAATACTTGTGCATCACCTACAACGATATCTGCACCAAATTCACCTGGTGGCGTTAATAATGCTAAACTCATTGGGTTACTTGATACGATAAAGTGTGCTTTCGTACTTTCAGTGTATGATTTGATTGTTTCTAAATCTTCGATGCTTCCGAAGAAGTTAGGATATTGAACCATAACACATGCAGTATCTTCATCAATCGCTGCTTTTAAAGCATCTAAATCAGTTACTGTATCTTTTACATCAATTTCTACAACTTCTAAGTGTTGTCCTGTTGCATATGTTTTTAACACTGCACGAGATTGATCATTTACAGCTTTAGAAACGATAATTTTTTTCTTTTTAGTGTCGCCACAAGCTAACATTGCAGCTTCTGCAAACGCTGTACCACCATCGTACATTGAAGAGTTTGCACAATCCATACCTGTTAATTCAGAAATCATTGTTTGGAATTCAAAAATCGCTTGTAATTCACCTTGAGAAATTTCAGGTTGGTATGGTGTATAAGCTGTATAGAATTCACTACGAGAAATGACATGATCTACTACAGTAGGAATGTAATGATCATATACACCAGCACCTAAAAATGAAACATGTGTGTCACTTGTAATATTTTTATTTGCTAATGCTGCTAACTCTTTTAATAATGGTGTTTCAGATTTTCTAGGTTTAATATTTAATTCTTTTGTGAAACGTACGCGTTCAGGAATATCTTGGAATAATTCATCAATTGATTTAATACCAATCGTATCCATCATTGCTTTTTTGTCTGATTCTGTTAACGGAATATAACGATGACTCATTTTATTCTCCCCTTTTAGTTTTTATGGAATGGTGTTTTAACTACTTTAGCAGGTATTTCTTTTTTACGTACTTGAACAACTACTTCATTGTCTAATTCTGTTTCAGAAATGTTTAACATTGCAAGTGCAACAGAACGTCCAGTCGTTGGTGATTGAGTACCGCTTGTAACGTATCCAATTTCTTCACCAGCTTTGTTTTTAACAACATAATCTGTACGAGCAATACCACGATCTAATAACTCGATACCTACAATTTTACGTGTTAAACCTTCTTCTTTTTGTTTCTTCAATACATCATATCCAATGAATTCACCTTTATTTAATTTAACACTGAAGCCCATTTTTGCTTCATAAGGTGTGATTGATGTTGTTAAGTCTTGACCATGTAAAGGTAAAGCTGCTTCTAAGCGCAATGTGTCACGTGCACCTAAACCACATGGCGCAATACCTAATTTAAGTAATTCAGACCAGATATGTACTGTGTCTTCAGCAGCACAATAAATTTCAAAACCATGTTCGCCAGTGTAACCTGATTGACTTAAAATAACGTTTTTGCCAAATAAAGAAACATTTTGATAAAATTCAAATAATTTTAATGCTTCGATATCTTCTTTTACATGAGGTTTTAAAACTTCTAATGCTTTAGGACCTTGTACAGCAATTTGACCATATTGAGATGATACATTTGTTACCGTAACGCCATCCGTCTCTTTAGATTTTAACCATTCGAAGTCAATGTCAGTATTACCAGCATTAACAACTAATAAATATTTATTTTCTTCTAACTTATAAACAACAAGATCATCGATAACGCCACCTTGTTCATTACAAATCATTGAATACTGAGCTTTTAATTTTGTTGTTTTAGATACATCGTTAGTAAGTACATGTTGTAAGTAATCTAATGATTTCTCGCCTTCAACAATAATTTCACCCATGTGGCTAACATCAAACATACCTACAGCTTCACGTACAGCTGTATGTTCTTCTTTAATTGAAGAAAATTGGACAGGTAAAGCCCAACCAGAAAAATCAATTACTTTCGCGCCATCTTCAATGTATTTGTCATACAATGGTGTTTTCTTTAATTCAGTCATTTTTATCCCCCTATAAATAAAATAAAACAGAATAATTCATTATCCTGTCGAATGCTTCAGGTTTCGTCAAATGGTTATCCTTTTGCCTGAGAGTTTCGCAATGCTTGCACCTTCGGCGATGAATTTAATCATGCTCTCTAACCATTCTCATCCGAAATTATTTTGTTTACGATGTCGTTGCAACAAGTTTGGATTGATTGACTCGTATCAACCCTTATGTATGCGATTTCATTATAACGTGAAATCCTTGACTTGTACAAGATTAATAATTCTTCGTAACTTTTTGAAATAGCATTCGGGCGATTTAAATCACCAACAATCCTATTATATAATGTTTCAAAGTTCGTATCTACCCAAAAATTACACTTATTTTTTAAAAATAATGTTTTATTGTTCGGATTTTCTATAATTCCACCGCCTGTTGACAAAACGATGTCACGATGAATAAATTTCTTTAATGCTAAATTTTCTTTTTCCCTAAAATATGATTCACCCTTTAATTTAAAAATATCTGAAATAGTCATGCATTCATCCGCTTCAATATATGCATCTAAATCTATAAATGGTTTACTTAGAATTAAAGATAATTGTTTACCTAAAGTTGACTTACCTGAACCCATAAATCCTATTAATACAATACTCATCTTCTCACCTCAAAAAAATTGATACTATTTAATTAATAGTATCAATTATCTGTTGGATATAGAACTTTTTTAAATTTTCAATTGTATATATTTTTAAAACAAATCTTAAAACAAAATAACTTATATAACTAGTCACAATCATCATAATGATCATCATGGCAGGAAAAGTAAATGCTTTATTGCAACATATAATGGACTTCAAACGTTTGAACATTGATTTTCACCTTTAAGAAGATCCAAGTCTTGTCATTTTTTGAGTAAAAATAGGCATCGTTAACATTTTCTAACATAATGACATAACCAGTACCATTCTTCTTTCTTACAATTCGGTTATTATGAAATTCATATGATAAGTTTGATTTAGTTAGAAATAATTTATTGTGCTTTATTTCTATTGTGTCATTTTTAATTTCTTCTTGAATGTCACGTAAAAATAGCTGAATATTGATATCTTGATGATTGACAGCTTTTCCAGAAATATTTTGAATTTGGTAAAAAATTAATGGAAATAAACTCGCAATAATCATCAAAATAGATAAACTGATTAAAGATTCAACAATCGTAAATCCACTTTTAATTTTCATCAATTTGGATACAGGTACTATGATCCTTTTGTAAACAGATGGATTTGTCATTTTGAATGATTTGTTCTTCATTGATTACAACCTCTGTATAAAATGCTCTCACATGCTCTAAATCTATAAGTGCTTTTTCATATTGTTGATTCAATTGATATGTAATTGGTAACAAAATTAAGCAAATGATGATAATAATACTCATTGAAAGTAATGCATCTATTAATAAAAATCCATCACATTTTTTCAATTCTTATCCTACCTCTATATAGCTGAATTATTAATTTATAATAAGATTGGTTCATTTTATAAATAATAGAAGTACCTTGATTTACACCTGAAGGTTTAAGAAATATTTGTGGCACATTATTATTACTTTCATAAAAAACAACATTTTTTAAATGGTACTCACCCATTGTATATCCGTCTGCATTAAACTTTACTAAATCACCGCCCAATTGAAATTGGACAGTGATTATTTTATTTTCCGCAATAGCAAGTGTTTGATAATAATTTAATAAAGTAATAAATTCATCATTAATCTCTTCCTCATTAGCTTCATCAAAATTGAAATGAGTAAAGTGAATAACATTTATTAATACAATAATTATCAGTAAAGTAATAAGAGTTTCTAAATAAGTAAATGCTTTAAGTTGTTTGGACAACTGCTTCGCCACCTTGAATTTCTATGGCTTTTCCATTTTTACATTTCACTTGTGATTCTTTTAAAAACTCAGGCACTAAATCATTAACACTCTCAGGGTTATTCCCTTTTTGTAATTTATAAGCTTCTATTTGACCTTGGACCATCTTAACTTGTGCTTGACATCCAGTATTTTGTACATTTTCAGATTGTTTGGCTATATTGGGGATAATGATGATGATAAGTACTGATATAACCAAAAGTACAATTAACATTTCAACCAATGTGAATCCATCTTTCTTTGTAAACTGTTTTTTTAAAGTCAATAACCATTTTTTCATTTTGATTGTCTCCTTTATTTTATGCCTTCCATCATTTGTAACATCGGCAATATGATGATAAGATACATAGCCACTATTAATAAACCTAAGATGATAAAAATCACTGGCTGAATGCTTTTTATCATTTTGAAAATTTTAAACTGCAACTTTTCAAATACATATTGGCTGTAATAGGATAATTCAATATCTAATTTAGAATTTTTTTCTCCATGTGAAATAAAATGCGTAAATGTTGTTTCAAATAAATTTAATTTTTCAATACTATCAACCAATTGTATCCCTTTAGATAAGTCGTTATTAATTTTATATGCAATAAACTGATTCAATTTATCTTTATCTTGCTTTACAAGAACATCCATAATTTGAATTAACATCACCCCGTTAGATAAGAAAAACGATAAATCTTTGCTAAATTTATAAGTTATGAAGAGTTTATAAAGCTTGTTTAAAAAGGGAATTTTTTTAATTATTAAAATTTGTTTTTCAATATCTTTATTTTTGAAGAAATAAAAATAGTAAATGATACATAATCCAATGACAATTAAAATAACAAATAGGAATTTAGGTAACATAAATAATATTGTCGTTATCCATAAAAGTTCTTTCGATAATTGAATACCCATGGCTTCATACATGGATTGAAATTGAGGCAATACCGTTTGATTAACTGTCAAAATTAAGCCAATAAATATACAAATAAGTAATAATGGATATTGAATGGTTTTTATTAATTGATTCATTAACATTTTTTGAGTCAAAGCATATAGATGACATTTCTTTAATGTTTCAATCACATCTCCATATTGCTCACTATAGTAAATTTGCATCACAATATGATTTGAATACAATAATTGATTATAAATTTCGCTGATAGTTGCGCCTTTTTCTATTGCTGATAAAATATCTACTTTATAAGTTTGTTGAATTTTATCATATTGATTTAATAAAAATACCGTAGATTCATAAAATGTAAATCCACTTTCCAATAGCTCAGCTGTTCTTAATAAAAAATCGATTTGATATCTTTTAAATGGCTTTTTCAAAAATATATTTTTCATATTCATTTTTAGTAATTTGCCCTTCTTGATATAGCATTGTGATTTTTTCTAAGAGTGTATCGTATTTAAGTTGTTGACCTTTCATATATTTATTTATTTCATCATGATATAAAATTTCAAAAATTAATGTTCTTTCATCTCTTATTCGAATTAGCCTTTGATTTATGATGCAATGAAGACTTTGTAACAATTCATTTTTTTGAATGCCCATCTCCAATAACCTTTCAACTACACCTACAGCATCCGATGCATGTATTGTTGCGATAACAAGATGACCACTTAAACTTGCAGAAATTGCATGTTTTGCAGTTTCTTCATCACGTATTTCTCCAATCATAATAATATCTGGATCACATCTTAATATTGCTTTTAAAGAATTCTTGTATGTAATATTTGCCTTATGATTCACATTAATTTGGATGGCTCCTTCTAATGTTTGTTCAACTGGATCTTCTATAGTAATCACTTGACGATTCAGTTGATGAATCGCTTTATCAAGTAATGTATACATTAATGTACTTTTTCCACTACCAGTCGGCCCACTAATTAAAAGTAAACCACTAGCAATTTTGATAAGTTCATAAAGATTTTGTTGATGAATGGCTAATGGTTTAAAATTTACTGGAATCATTCGAATCACTAGTGCCTCAACACCAATTGATTGTGGTAAAGTAGAAGCTCGAAGTTGATATTCAGCATCATTAATATGGTATGAAACCACACCACTTTGAGCTTTATTACGTTCTGAGACATCTAATTTACAAATATACTTAATATAAGTTAATAATTTTAAGAAATCATCATTTTCTAATGTGTCATAAAGTTCAATATCACCTAATATTCTTAGTTTTAGCAAAACACTGTTTCTGCATGGAACAAAATGGATATCTGATGCTTGCTGCTGAATTGCATCTAATAATATTTTATTGAGCGACGCTTCCATATCTCACCTCCTTAACTTATATATCGGAAAAAAATTCGAGTTTTCTTGTAAATTGTTTAAAAAAATTAAAAATAAATTTCTTTACTCTATTTTAAACATGGCTATTCCATAAAATAACAATGATTAAATCTAAAAATACTGTTTACTTATGTCTCATAGAACTTTATAATAATAAATGATATGAACAGTCTGAATTAGAGGGGGAACTTTAGGATGGATAAAGTTTTTAAAACTTTAGGATTCTGGACAACAATTTTCGCTGTAATGTTTTATGTAGGCGGAATGTCAATGATGTCTTTCATATTTGTAGCTCAAACTGGATTTTTTGTATTATTAGGATATTTAAAATTATCAGAAAGAATGTATATGTATATTTTCGCAGCATACTTAATCGTTTGTTTTGTAGGATTCACATACTATTCAACATTCTTATTAGAGCCAAGTTTTGGTCATCACGAATAAAACCTTCCATTACGGAAGGTTTTTTTATTTTATATTCAATTATTAATTTCCAAATCTCATATCGTTTGTTGACTTAAAAACCATTTAAAAATGGGTTCAAATCCATCTCACGTTGAACCGTAGTCTCATCTCCATGACCAGGACAAATTACCATTGATTCATCTAAACTCAATAAAGATTCATTAATACTATTAATGAGTTGTTGGTGGTTCCCTTCATATAAATCAGTTCGACCAATACTATCTTTGAATAAAGTATCTCCTACAATCGCAAAGTCCTCAAAAATAAATGACATTGACCCTGGTGAATGGCCTGGCGTATGTCTTACTTCAAATTCAAATGATTTCATTTTCATTTTGCCTTTTTGCAATATTTTCGGTTTTACTCCAGTTGATATTGGAGGTATGTTAAATGCTTTAAATTTTTCAGACCCATTTTTTACAGGATCACTTAACCAGTACTTCTCAATTTCTGATACAAATACATCGATTTGATAATGATTACAAATTTCTTCTACAGCACCAATATGGTCAAAATGTGCATGCGTTAATAATATCGCAACTGGTTTACTATTTAATTCCGTAATTTTATTAATGATTTTATTGGATTCAGCACCAGGATCTATAATTAATACTTGATCCTCATTATTTAATAAATAACAGTTCGTTTGGATAACACCTAACGGCATTTTAATTCTTTGCATGTAATTCCTCCTAAAAATCTCTAGACATCTGTTTGTATTAATTATACAATATTAATGATAATAAAAGAATTAACTTGGGGGTTATATCATGCCTTTTATTAACACTGGCGAATTATTCGAAATTTTTGGTGTAAAAATTCATATCGGTGTAAACATTTTCGCATTATTAATGTTAGGTGTTTTCATTTTATCAATTTTTGCATTCATTTCTGCAATTAAAAACAAAAATGTTTTGGGTATTATCTTTGGATTTTTAGCAACTGTATCTTTTGGATTCTTTTCATTAGCTACAATTTTAACTTACGGCTATCCAATTTTACACCATTAAAAAAAGACGA
Source organism: Macrococcus sp. DPC7161 (assembly GCF_004117835.1). GTDB lineage: Bacteria > Bacillota > Bacilli > Staphylococcales > Staphylococcaceae > SDSC01. The sequence goes on from NZ_SDSC01000001.1 coordinate 649,033, forward strand.
TTACTCGTCTTTTTTTAATGCATATGTTTTTTCACTGAATCTAATTTTTCAAACATTTTTCGTTTTTTATCTCTTCTATCATCAATTCTAATGTTCGTGCATACACGATCAATTCCATGTTTAAAAGGTAACTCATGTATTTCCTCTAATACTTTTAAGCAGTCAGAAAGTTCCCCTTCAATTAAAGTAGACATTGGTGTCAAATGATAATCAATCAATCCAATTTCTTTTTTCTCTTTTAATAAATTCTGAATCTCTCCAATATATTTACTAATACTCACTGATGTTTTATCTAGAGGTATTACGACAACATCTATAATAGCCATTATTTAGCCTCCAATATATATTGTTTCACTAGGCCTGCAGCACCAATCATTCCAGCATCGTTACCAAGTTTTGCAGTAACTATTTTAGTACCGTCTAAAGACGGCTTAAATGCCATAGATTGATATTGACTATCAATATGATGAATTAAAAAGTCTCCAGCTTTTGATACACCACCACCAATAATGATATATTTTGGATTAGTAGTAACACTAATTATACTGATTGCATAAGCAATGTATTTCGCTACTTTTTTAATAATATAGGTTGCGAATTCGTCACCTGCTTTAGCAGCATCAAAAACATGTTTTGCTTGAACCGTTTTATTTAATATATTTTCTTTTAACATTGTAGAAAATTTTAATTCCTCATAATAATGATACGTTAAATTGATCACACCTGTCGCACTCGCGACAGTTTCTAAACACCCTACGTTACCACAGTTACATTTAAATCGTTCTTTAAAATCAACTTTAATATGGCCTAACTCCCCACCTGATCCATTGTGACCATGTACCAATTGATGATTTGTGATAATACCACCACCAACACCAGTTCCTAACGTCATACAAACTACATCTGGTTCGTTGAATCCAGCACCTTTAAATTTTTCACCTAGCGTTGCGACATTAGCATCATTATCAACGACTACTGGCAATTGACTGATTTGCATCATTTCTTCTTTTATATTTTTTTTGCCATGCCAATTTAAATTGACTGCACCGTTTACAATACCATTTTCAAAATCTATCGGTCCAGGAACACCGATACCAATACCTTTTACATCATTAAAATCATATTTTTTTAAACTTGCGTTTTTTTTAAATGAATCATATACATTTTTTAAAATATGTTGACCATTTTCTTCTTTATTCGTAGGGATTTCCCAATGATGAAGTAAATCCAAATCTTCATTTAATACACCTAATTTACAGGTAGTACCACCTATATCAGCTGCTAAAATAAGTACCATTTTGAATGCTCCTTTGATTTAAAATTAAATTGGCCTGAATATAATCTTGATGAGAAATCAACATTGCATCATGCAATCCTTTAAGTTCTTGTTTCATCATTTCTATCGTATCCAGTTCATCTTTAAAATAAATAACGATGCCATAACCCATTAATAATTGTTGTACATCATAAAAAGTTTTCATATTATCACCTAAATGTTTTTATTTCATGTTGTAAAGTATCATACTGCTTATTATTTTTTAAAGCTACTGCTCTATCAATATACTTTTGAGCAGTGTCATATTTATCAATTGATCGATAGGCTAACGCGAGTTGATAATTTAAATCTGGACTATTAGGAAAACGTTTAACACCTTTTTTCCAAATCTCAATAGCACTATCAATGTTGTCATCATGAGCGGCAATTAAGCCATAAATAGTATATGTTTCATCATTTTCATAACCATGTTTAATAATTTTCTTAACTATATTTTTGGCATGTGGCACATCACCTGTTTCAAATTCGGACATAGCCAAACGATTATAAATATGGTTCTCCTTCTGTGTAAAAATATTTAATAGCATCATAAAGATGGTCAATATCAACACAAATAAAGTAAACCAAAAATAATTTTTATTCAATTTAAACAAATACAATATCAATGCGATTAATATACCCCCAATAAATCCACCAAAATGGGCATAGTTATTTACATTATTAAACAAGTTCGTTAATAACATAAAAAGAATAAACATTGCAGTTATTTGAATAATAAATTTTGGTTTGTACAATTTTGTAGTTATCAAATACACAATAAAGGCACCCATTAATGCACAAATTCCACCACTTGCTCCTGCTGATATCGAATGTGTATCAAATGTTAAACTTAACAAATTTCCTAACATGCCACCCAATAAATATATCAACAAATATTGCCATGTTCCAAATAAATATTCAATGATTTTTCCAAATATAAAAAGAGACATCATATTTAATAATAAATGAGAAAAATCTAAATGAACAAACATTGAAGTAATAATTCTAATATAATCCCCATGAACAAAATTAAAGTGAGTAAGTGCACCATTTTCTAATAAAAATTCGGATTGATTTGATGATGGTTTAAATAGTAAAACAAAGTAAATCACTATATTTAAAACTATTAAAACTGTTGTTATTGGACTAAATTTCGTGATTGCATTGTCAATAAGTTGATTGTTAAATATACGCCTTTTATAATATGATTTCGACTGAGGTTTAACATATTTTGTTAAACCTATAAACTTATGATGCATTACTTGATTAATATTTTTCTGATGATTAATAACATCAATTTTTACACCATCAATGTTTTGTGATGTGATATTATCTTCATCAACTAAAATCAACTCAATGTGCCGAATCTTATTGTTAATCAAATGCTCAATTTCAGCTTTTTGTAAATTCATTTTATCTACAATAAAATGAATCGATTGTAATGTTTCTTTCGTGAAGATAATACGTTTTAATGTCTTGTTTTTTTCGTGAAATAGCCATACGTCTTCTTCGTTAGAAAAATATAATAAATTAATATAATTTTCATATTTAATCCATTCGTAAATGCGTTTATAAATTAACTTATCAATCATTTCGTACTCCATTAATAATGCGTTTTTCTGTTATTATTTTATGCACAGGTACGTCATAACTATCCTGTTCAAATTCTTGAATTTGGATTTCATGAGCTAAACTGATTGTTTCACCATTATAATTAGATAAAAAACGATCATAATACCCACCACCATAACCAATACGGTAGCCATTCAAGTTAAATACCACTCCAGGTGTTATTACCAAATCTATTTCATTATTAATTTCAGTTTCAAAGCCCATTGCTTCAATGCCATAATTATCGATTACTAAGTCATCAAAATTGGTAAACAACTGAAAATTCATTACTTTACTTTTATAATCACAATTTGGAATATAGATTTGTTTCCCTAACATTTGTGCATATTTAATAATAAATTTAGTATCAATTTCATGTGCCATACTTAATGTGATAGCAATGGTTTTTGCTTCTTTAAATGTACTTTGCTCAAATAAAGTTTTGTATATCTTTAATTCATTATTATATTTTAACCGATTCTCTTTTAATTGCTTAATCGTTGATTTTCTGAAATCCGATTTATTTGTCATATTATCACCCATTTCATTATACCTTACTTTGTATATGAATATAAAAAGAAAAAGACACGAAGTACGTGTCTTTTTAGATGAATTATTTAGTTTCTCTATGTAAAGTTTTTTTATTATCTCTAGCACAGAATTTTGACATTTCAATACGTTCTGGATTGTTTCTTTTATTTTTCTTTGTAATGTAGTTTCTATCACCACATTCAGTACAAGCTAAAGTTACGTTTACGCGCATAATATTCCCTCCTTATTTCTTGCATACGACTTAATCATAATAACATCAAATCGTTAGGATAGCTAGTATTAATTTGGGATTTGATCGTATCTTTGACCTGTTATCACATAATAAATATTTTCAGCAATATTTGTGATATGATCACCAGTACGTTCTAAGTAACGTCCTGCTAAATGAGCTTGACCAGCAATATATGGATCATTATCAATTAAGTATGTTGTATTAATAATTTCTTTATATAAATCATCAATATCTTTATCACGTTCAATGATTTCTTTAACTAAATTCATATCTTTCGTTTCATATGCCACTTTTAAATCTTGAAGCATTAACATGCTTAATTTACCCATTGTTTTTAATCTTGTTAATACATAATGATCTTCTAATTTAACTCGTTTACGAATTTTAGCAATATTTGATGCATTGTCTCCAATACGCTCTAATTCAGCTGCAATACGAATACTTGATAAAATCTTTCTTAAATCCGTAGCAATAGGTTGTTGTTTTGTAATTAAACTTACGATTTGATCATTAATATCATATTCCATTTGATTTATTACTTCATCATGTTTAATGATTTCTCTTGCTTCATTAATATCATCATTACTTAAAACATTTATACTACGTTCAATCGTATGATAAACTTCATTCGCTAAGTTAAACACAGAATTTTCTAACTGCTCTAGATGTTCTTGATAGATTTCTCTCATATTAACCAAACCTTCCTGAAATATATTGTTCTGTTTTCTCATCAGCAGGATTTGAGAAGATTTTATCTGTTGTGTCAAACTCATTTACAACGCCGTTTAAGAAAAATGCAGTTTTATCTGAAATACGTGCAGCTTGTTGCATGTTATGTGTAACAATAATGATAGAGTATTTGTCTTTAATTTCTTGAACTAATTCTTCTACTTTTAATGTTGAAATAGGATCAAGTGCTGATGTTGGTTCGTCCATTAAAATTACATCTGGCTCAATCGCTAAACATCTTGCAATACAAATACGTTGTTGTTGTCCACCAGATAAACCATATGCATTTTGGTTTAAACGATCTTTACACTCATCCCAAATCGCAGCACCTTTTAATGATTTTTCAACAATTTCATCTAAAATCTTTTTATCAGTAATACCATGAATTCTTGGTCCATAAGTAATATTGTCATAAATAGATTTTGGGAATGGATTTGGTTTTTGGAATACCATACCTACTCGCGTGCGTAAATGTTCAACCTTATATGACTTATCAAATATATTATCTCCACGATATAAAATTTCACCTGAAGTTTTAACACTTGGTACTAGTTCTATCATACGGTTCAAAGTTTTAATGTAAGTTGATTTACCACAACCTGAAGGACCGATAATAGCAGTTACTTCATTTTCTAATATATCAAGATTGATATTTTTTAATGCATGATGATCGCCATACCATAAATCTAAGTTATTTGTTTGATATACAATGTTTTTCTTAGTTTCAACAATTGTACTATCTTTTTTATCAACAACTGGTGTTGTTGTTATAATTTTATTTTCCTTTACTTGTGTTTCATTCATTTTAAGACCCCTCTCAAATTTAAAGCTTTTATTTAAAAATTAAAATTAATATTTCTTTTGATATTTATTACGAATATAAATAGCAATTGAGTTCATCGCGATTAACATTACTAAAAGGACGATAATCGCTGCTGATGAAAGATATTGGAATTCTTCCTTAGGTAATTTTGCCCAAGTATAAATTTGCATTGGAAGTGCTTGGAAACGATCCATAATGCCGTCTGGTGTTTTCAAGAAAATTGTAGGAATACCAATAACAACTAAAGGTGCAGTTTCACCAATTGCTCTTGATAAAGCTAAAATTGTACCTGTTAAAATACCAGGAATTGAGGCAGGTAATACAACGTTCGTTATAGTTTGCCACTTAGTACCACCTAAACCTAATGAAGCTTCACGGATTGCATTTGGTACAGCTCTTATCGCTTCTTGACTTGAAACAATAATAACTGGCAATATCATTAAAGACATGGTTAACGCAGCGGCAATTACCGATTTACCTAAAGCTAATGATTCAAACCCCGCACCACGCACAAAAATTGTTAAACCTAACAAACCAAATACAACTGATGGCACAGAAGCCAAGTTTGAAATATTTACTTTTATAAATCTAGTAAATACATTATCTTTCGCGTATTCTTCCATGTAAATGGCAGTCGCAACACCTAATACAATTGCAATTGGTGCAATCGTCATCATTAACCATAATGTTCCAAGTAATGCACCTTTAATACCTGCTTTTGCAGGCGTTGTAGATGAAAAGTTATTGAAAAATGCTGGTGTTAAATAGCCCGCACCTTTTCTAATGATGTCAAATAATAATACGCCTAAAACCAATAAACCAATAATGGTACACAAAAAGAAGATACTTTTTACTATTTTATTTTTAGATAAACGTCCAGAGAGTTTGTGTTCAACTTTCTTTTGATCAATTAATTGCATATTAATACTCCTCTCTGAATTTGTTTGTTACCCATTGTGAAATAAAGTTCATAATTAAGGTAAAAACAAAAAGTGTAAATCCAACAGCATAAATACTGTAGTAAATATCTGAACCGAAAGTTGCATCACCTGTAGCAACTTGAACAATGAAACCTGTCATTGTTTGTAATGAATTTGTAAAATCTAATGAAAATTCTGGATTTGAACCTGCTGCCAAAGCAACAATCATCGTCTCACCTATCGCACGTGAAATCGCAAGTACAATTGAAGCTAAAATACCTGATAATGCTGCTGGGAAAACAACTTTTAATGCTGTTTCTAATTTCGTTGAACCTAAACCTAAAGCACCTTCACGAATCGCTTGTGGAACAGCACTCATAGCATCTTCTGACATACTCGCAATTAAAGGCACAATCATAATTCCTATAACAAGTCCAGGGCTGACAGCATTGAAACTATCTAATGCTGGCCAAATCGTTCTTAACATTGGTGTCACAAACGTTAATGCGAAGAAACCGTAAACAATTGTTGGAATACCTGCTAAGATTTCAAGTATTGGTTTTATAATTTTTCTAGAACGCTCACTTGCATATTCACTTAAATAAAGTGCAGCACCTAAGCCTACTGGTACAGCAAATAATGTTGCTACAATCGTTACCTTAAAAGTTCCCATAATTAATGCTGCAATACCATACTTAGGATGTTGACTAAACGCATCCCAATGGGTATTTGTTAAAAATTCCAATGGTGATACTCTCGTAAAGAAAGTAATCGTTTCTGTTAACAAAGTATATAAAATTCCTAACGTCGTTAATACAGAAATACTAGCAATGATCAATAGAATAGTTGGGATAATTTTTTCAATTGAACCCTTTGAACCTTTCCCTTTGTTTTGTTCAATGAGTTGTTGTATAGAAACTTTTTCACTCATAGTTTAGACTCCTTCATTTTAAAAAAGGAGCGAAATTGTTTCGCTCCTAAAATTCGATTCTATTAAGTATTACTTAACTTCTTCTAATTTCTTTAAATCTTCATCGTATAATTTATCTTCTAATGCAACATAACCAGATTCTTTTGATGCATCTTTAGAATTTTCAATTACGAATTTTAAGAATGTTTTAAATGCTTCGTTTTCCTTGATTGAATCATTTTTAGCATAGATGAATAATGGACGACTTAATGGGTATGAACCATCTTTAACAGTTTTTTCAGTCGCTTCTACACCTTCACCTTTACCTTCTTTTTGAATTTTAACTGCTTTTAATTTATCTTTGTTTTCTTGGTAGAAGTTGTATCCGAAGAATCCAATACCTGATTTGTTATCTTCAACTGATTTTACGATAACGTTTGTATCCGCATTTTTCTCAGCTTTGATATCACCTTTATCTAAAACTTCTTCACTAAAGAAGTCATATGTACCATGTGATTGGTCAGGAGAGAATGCTTTGATTTCTTCAGCAGGGAAATCAGAACGAACATCTTTCCAAGTTTTAGCTTTACCAGAGTAGATTTTAGCTAATTCTTCAAAAGTTAAGTAGTCAACAAATTTGTTGTCTTTGTTTACTGCAACTGTTAAACCGTCAGTCGCTAATTTGAATTCAGTATAAGCAATTTTCTTATCTTCTAATTTTTTCTTCTCTTCGTCTTTAATTTCACGAGATGCATTTGAGAAATCAGTTTCTCCAGCGATGAATTTCTCGAAACCACCACCAGTACCTGAAGTACCAACTGATACTGTTACATCTGGATATTCAGAGTTGAATTTTTCGTTAATTTTTTCAATAACTGGTGCAACAGTTGTAGAACCATCACCTTTAACTTCACCTTTAATGTCTTTTGATGCTGATTTAGAATCAGAACCTTTATCTGATGAAGATGATTTTTCAGCAGCTCCACCACAAGCTCCTAATAATAATGCAGTACCTAAAACAGTAGTAGAACCAACTAATTGCCATTTTTTCATGTTAAAATTTCCTCCTAATAAATAGACGATAATTATTTGTTGTTTGTGACTTACATATTCAATATAAAACAAGATTGTTAATTCATAATGAATGTATTGTAAATTTTGTGTAAAGAAAAAAGACAATTCATTGTCAGAATTGTCTTTCACTTTAGTTTATTTATTTTTTCGAATTAAAATACTCGTTAATAATATCTTTACCGAGATCCCCACCTGGCAGCCAAGGTGGTGGTACTGGTTGGTTTGTATAGATAATTGAAAAACTTAATTTAGGATTATTTGCTGGAGCATATCCAATATAAGTCGAATTAACTTGAGGTTTTCCATCTAAAAATACTTCAGCAGTCCCCGTTTTACCTGCGGATCTTACTTTAGTATTATTAAAGCTTTGATAACCTGTCCCATCCACCTTATTAAATACCATATCAAACCCTTCTTTAACTTCATCGATTTCATTCTGAGAATTATTAATTCGGTTCAATACTTTTCCTTTAATTGATTCCTTAACAGGTCCTAATTTATCAGTTTTACTCGCCCCTCTAATTTCTTTAACAAGGTGTGGCTGAATTCTATAACCATCATTCGCAATCGTTGATATATATTGACTCAATTGCAAAGGCGAATAGGTATCATATTGGCCAATTGCTAAATCTAAATAATTCCCAGGATTATTTTTAAGCACACCAGTTTGACCAGTAACTTCATTTGGTAAATCAATACCTGTTTTAACGCCTAATCCAAATTGATTTAAGCCTTTACGTAATTTTAATCCCGCTTCTTGTATATCAGAAGGCAATGTCATTTTATTACTATAATTTAAACCAGCTAATTTCAATGCAGTTTTAAACATGTATACGTTTGATGAATGCATTAATGCTTCTTTATCATTAATCGTTTTTTTACCATTTTGGTTAAAGTATGATCTTTTTGTCATACCACCACTAAATTCCAACGGCTCATCGACCATCGTTTCTCCTACTGATATCGCTTTGTTACTATAACCAGTTAATAGTGTTGCCCCTTTTACAGAAGAACCAACAGCATATTGAGAAGTAAATGTACCATAATGATAGTCTGTAATGTTACCAGACTTATCAATTTGTCGCCCAGCAAGTGCTAGTACATCACCGTTGTTTGGATCTTGAAGCACTACTAAGACCTTATCCATATCCTTAGCACCTAAAGATCTTAAATTGCGAATATGTTTATCAACTAAATCTTCAACCTTTTTTTGAAGATCAATATCAATGGATAAAATCAAATCATTCCCTCTTGACCCTTCAGATATTAATTCAGAATCAATGATTTTTCCCGATTTATTTGTAATATATCGCATTTTCCTTTTTTTTCCTTTAAGCACGTTTTCATATTGGAATTCTAAATAACTTTGACCAACTCGATCATTTCTTGAATAGCCTTTAGATAAATAATAGTCAACCAATTCCTTAGGTAATCCTTCTTCTTTAGAAGAAACCTTTCCAAATAATGTTCTTAAAGTCTTTCCATAAAGATACTTACGTTCCCAATCCATAGATGTATTGACACCTGGCAAGTGATTAAGGTTTTGAGAGACCAAAGCGTACTCCGTTTCACTCACATCTTTATTTTTAATAATTTGTGGACTTAATTGACTACCAGATGACATTTCTCGAAAAATACTCGCAACTTGTAATTCGTCTTTCGACAATTGATCCGTATATTTATCTGTTAATTTTTTGTATAACGCTTCATCATATGCTGCTTGAGTAATCTCACCAGTTTCAACCAACTTCAATTCTTTTTTCATTAATTGATCAACATCGGATTTATGTGTCAAAATATAAAAATCTTGTTTATCACGCTTTGTTAAAGCTCCTGTATCCATTTTGATATATTTAGACAATTTTTTTGCTGTGTCTAAAATCTCTCCCCTACTCGTCATACGATCACGAGTATAAGTAATGGCCCTTTTTGAAGTATTGTCTACAAGTAACTTTCCGTTTCTATCATAGATTCTACCTCTAGGAACTGACTCATTGATTTCAATATTTTCATTATTATCAACTGCTTTTTTATAATCATCGCCTTGTGCAATTTGCAAATAGCCTAGACGTAAAACAAGCAGGATGAGTAATGAAACAACTGCCATAAACAAGACGTTGATACGTCGCATAGTCAATCGTTTATTTTTTAATTCACTTGACTCTTGCTTAACTCTTTTCAACGATACGACCTACTTTCATACATAATATCTAATGATATATGAAATTAAAAAGATTTGCACTAAAAACACAAAAAAAGCATGTGCAATTGCACATGCTAATAGTATAAATTATTTTGCAGCTAAATATAATTCGTTTACTTTTTCCCAGTTTACAACATTCCAAAATGCATTAACATAATCTGGACGTTTGTTTTGGTAATTTAAGTAGTAAGCATGTTCCCAAACATCTAAACCTAATACTGGAGTTTTACCTTCCATTAAAGGATTTTCTTGGTTTGGTGTAGAAACGATTTCTAATTCACCATTATTAACTACTAACCAAGCCCAACCTGAACCAAAACGTTTAGCAGCTGCATCTGCGAATTGTGCTTTAAATTCATCTAAAGAACCAAATTTAGCGATAATTGCATCAACTACTTCACCTTTTGCTTCTTTACCAGGCGCTAATAAAGTCCAGAATAAAGAGTGGTTATAGTGGCCACCACCGTTGTTAATCACTGCAGTCTTTTTATCAGCTGGTACTTCGTTAATTTTTTTCATTAAATCTTCAATAGAAAGATCAGCAAATTCTGTACCTTCAACAGCACCATTTAAATTTGAAACATATGTATTGTGATGTTTTGTGTGATGGATTTCCATCGTTTCTTTATCAATGTGTGGTTCTAATGCATCATATGCATATGGTAATTGTGGTAATTCAAAAGCCATTATAAATTCCTCCTAATATATGATTACAAATTAATATTATCAAGATATTTGAAAGCGCTCAACTACTTTGCTTACATCTGCTTTATTTTTTGATAAACTAATAATTATAAACTGGAGGAAAATATGAACTATTTAAAACTACTAAAAAGAGTATTCAAACATCCTAAGCAATACCCAATGCTACGAACTGCAAAATTAAGATATGTATTCTTACATTTATTAATTTTGAGTTGCATACTTGCTACAACACCAATGAGCACTTACAAATATGGCATTGATATGCTTAAATCTATTTCAAATGATAAGAATGCGATACCTGAATTTAATATCGTCTCAAATGAATTAAAATTAGACAACATAAATACCCAGAAAAATAACGAATATAAAAATCAAATAAATTATATTAACAAAAATATACTATTTATAGAAGCGAATGATAATGAAACGATAGAAGCCATCTCTTATTTAAAACCTGATATCACTTTCTCTAAGCACAATATATATTTAAGCGAATCAGTAAAAATTCCATACTCTAATCTTCCTATGATTACAGATAAAAAGAGTCTTATTCAAATGATTGATATTTTTTCAAAATCATCTTTCTTCTATCTTGCCTTAATATATTTAATATTAGTTATGATACAAATGGTTTCAATCATTTTTAAAACGATATTTATTACTTCTATAGCTTATGTTTTTGCAATAATCATGCATCGTAAATTCAAATATATGAATACATTGAAAATCTCTACTTTCCTATTAACAATTCCAACATTCATTATGTTTTTAGGAAACATCAGTTTGAATCCTTTATTCATAGTCTTATCTTGGTGTATAATAGTCATGCTTATGAGTTTATTGATCTACTATTTACCCAAAGCAAAACCAATTCATAAATAATACTATATCAAATAGATTTAAAGGAGAGTTACCATGTCTGAAATTACACATAGAAGTAAGACAAGACCTGTAAAAGTTGGCGATTTAACGATTGGCGGGTCAAATGAATTAATTATCCAAAGTATGACAACAACAAAAACGCATGATGTTGAAGCTACAGTTGCTGAAATCAAGCGTTTAGAAGAAGCAGGATGTCAAATTGTACGTGTTGCTTGTCCAAAAGAAGAAGACGCACTTGCAATTGCTGAAATTAAAAAACAAATTAATATCCCTCTTGTTGTCGATATTCACTTTGATTATAAGTTAGCACTACTTGCCATTGAAGGTGGTGCCGATAAAATTCGTATCAACCCCGGTAATATCGGTCGTCGTGAAAAAGTGGAAGAAGTTGTTAAAGCTTGTAAAGCAAAAGGTATTCCAATTCGTATAGGTGTTAATGCTGGATCACTTGAAAAACATATCATTAAGAAATACGGTTACCCTACAGCAGATGGGATGGTTGAAAGTGCACTTCATCACATCAAAATTTTAGAAGACTTAGATTTCCATGATATTATCGTCTCAATGAAAGCTAGCGATGTAAACTTAGCAATTGAAGCTTATACTAAAGCAGCAAAAGCTTTTAATTATCCATTACATTTAGGTATTACTGAAAGTGGTACTTTATTTGCAGGTACTGTAAAATCTGCAGCTGGATTAGGTGCGATTATGAGTTTAGGTATTGGTAATACTTTACGTATCTCATTGTCTGCAGATCCTGTAGAAGAAGTTAAAGTCGCTCGAGAGTTATTAAAATCATTTGGTTTAGCAAGCAATGCTGCAACACTTATTTCATGTCCAACATGTGGTCGTATTGAAATTGACTTGATTTCTATTGCGAACGAAGTTGAAGAATATATTTCTACAATTAAAGCACCTTTAAAAGTTGCTGTTCTAGGTTGTGCTGTAAATGGTCCTGGTGAAGCAAGAGAAGCTGATATCGGAATTGCAGGTGCCCGTGGTGAAGGTTTACTCTTTATGAAAGGAAAAACTGTTCGTAAAGTACCTGAAGAAACAATGGTAGAAGAATTAAAAATCGAAATCGATAAACTTGCCGAAGAATATTTTAAAAAGCAAGCAGCAGAAAAAGAAGGCACAAATGCATAGAAAATTAAGAATAGGCATCGATATTGATGGCTGTGTAACATGCCCTACTGCACTAGTTCCATTTTTACAAAAATCTTTCGATCAAAACTTAAAATATGAAGATATTACAGAATATGATTTAGGCAAAGTATTAAATCAACCTGATGATATCATTCAACAATGGTTTAAAGATTATCAAGAAGAAATTTATAGAACTTCACCTGTACATAAAGGTGCAGACAAAGTGTTAAATGATTGGGCAAAATCATTCCATCTTATTTTCATCAGTGCAAGATATGAATTTTTAAATGAAATCACGTTGAATTGGTTTAAGGAACACAATATACCATTTCACCATATCGAACTCACAGGCAGCCATAATAAATTAGAAGCATGCAAGAAATTAGAAGTAGATTATTTTATTGAAGATAAATTAGACAATGCATTAGACATACATCACGAATTAAATATACCAGTATTTTTATTTAATACACCTTATAACCAGTCAGAATTACCAGAAGGTGTTATAAGGGTTTTTGATTGGCGATCTCTTGATCAAAAATTAAATCAAATGATACAAAAATAAGGAATGGCAAATGCCATTCCTTATTTTTTACATTTTTCACAAATACCATATAATTCGATTTTATGACGTTTAATTTCAACATCTGGTAGCTCAGTTTGAAAAATGTCAATTGGGCAATGATGAACTACTTGTGTTTCACCACAAGATTCACAAATAAAGTGATGATGGTGATGTGTTGAACATGAAAGTCTAAATTTTTTCTCTCCATCAAATTCAGTGCTTTCGATAATATTCAATTCAGTAAACAAGTGTAAATTACGGTACACTGTATCAAAAGAGATACCAGGGTACTTTTTATTCATTTCCTGTTGAATCATTTTTGCATTAATATATTTATTTGAATCTTGTAATAATGCAATCATATCTCTTCTTTTATCTGTATACTTGTGACCATTTTCCTTTAATGTCGCAATTGCTTCATTAATATTCATTTGTATTCCCCCTATCATGTTTTACTCGATTCATTAATATTGAGCAAAACAATATAATAACCAGTAACATAACAATAACCCCACCTGGAGAAATATCCAAGTAAAATGCAATAATTAATCCTAATATAACTGAAATCTCACCAATAATAACACTTAATAGCATTAACGTGCCATAACCTTTAGAAAAACGCATTGCACTTGCAACAGGTAATGTGATCAAACTACTTACTAATAGTATACCAACTACACGCATCGATGCACTAATTACCAATGCCACAACAAGCATGAACAAAATATGAATAAATTTTGGTACACCAATCACAGATGCATACTCTTCATCAAAAGATAACATGAATAATTCTTTATATAATAATCCAATGAAAACAACTACGACTAAGAAAATACCAAAAACAATCATTACATCTGATAGTGTTACGGCACTAATACTACCAAAAAGAAATCCAAACAAATCTTGATTAAATCCATCAGCAAGAGATATAAAGATAACACTGATACCAATACCAAAACTCATGATAATAGGAATAGCAAGTTCTTGATAATGCTTATATACTGTTCTTAATCTTTCAATGAGTAATGATCCAATTACAGAAAATAATATACCTGTCCAAACTGGATTAATCACAAATCCAATCACTTTAGTCATATACATACCAAAAGCTAAACCGCCTAAAGTTACGTGACTCAGTGCATCAGCAATTAAAGATAACCTTCTGACAACAATAAATGTGCCAATTAAAGGTGCCAATACACCGATCAACATGCCACTAATAAATGAATACCGAATAAAATCAAATTGAAGTAACGCATCTATTAAACTCATTTGCAACACTCCCTATCATGATCATGATTGACGAACTTAATAGGATGTCCATATATTTTAGAAATCTCAACTTCGTCTAAAGACTTGAAATCATGAATTGTACCATGAAAGTGCAAGTGTTCATTTAAGCATGCAACTTTTGTAGCCGTATCTGCAACTACACCGATATCATGTGTAACTAAAAGTATTGTGATACCTTCTGCTTTTAAATCAGCTAATAATTCATAAAAACTAGCAACATGTTTTGCATCGATACCTACTGTTGGTTCATCAAGTACTAATACAGAAGGATCAGATATTAATGCACGTGCTATAAATACACGTTGTTGTTGTCCACCACTTAAATCAGATATATTTTTATCTTTTATATGTTCTATATTTAATCTTTCTAATATTTGATCCACTTTTTGTTCGTCTTGCTTGTTAAATCTTTTAAAAATTGGTTTTACTTGCACAAGTCCACTTCGTACGACTTCTTTAACAGTAGCAGGAAATCCATTTGCTGCACGATTGGCCTTTTGTGAAACATAACCAATCCCTTTTTGATTATTGATTTTTTTAATTGAAGTACCATTTACTAAAATATCACCTTTTTGCAATGGTAATAATCCTAAAATTAATTTCAATAAGGTTGATTTTCCTGATCCATTTGGCCCAACAATTGCTAAAAATTCACCTTTTGTAATGCTAAAATTAATATCATTTAAGGCATGTTTATCAGGATATTGATAGCTAACGTGTTTAATTTCAAATATGGGTTCCATAGCTCACCTTACCTTTTAATATTTATGCTTCAATTATTTTTTGTAGTAACTGTGGATCAAATTGACGATTCTTAATCATTTCAATTTCAAATTTATACGGTGCATTCTTTTTCTTTTTCTCTTCATCTACAGCGACATAGGGTGTTTCAAGAATTTTAGGAATTTCTTTAAAAACTTCATGATAAATAACGTTTGTTAATACATCAAAACCAATATTGCCAAATCCAATATTTTCATGTCTATCTTTTTTTGCACCCATAACATTTTTACTATCATTCACATGAACTACTTTAATACGGTCTAGACCAACAATTTGATCGAATTGTTCTAATACACCATCTAAGTCATTCACAATATCATAACCTGAATCATGAACGTGACATGTATCAAAACAAACAGATAATCTCTCGTTATTTTTAACGCCATCTATAATTTTAGCGATTTCTTCAAATGTTTTACCACATTCTGAACCTTTACCTGCCATCGTTTCTAAAGCAATTCGTACATTATTATCATTTGTTAAAACTTCGTTTAAGCCTTCAATAATTTTTGCGATACCTTTTTCTTCTCCTGCACCAACATGTGCACCTGGATGAAGGACAATATCGCTTGCTCCGATTGCTTCAGTACGTTCTATTTCTTTTTGTAAAAATTCTACACCAAGTTCAAACACTTCAGGTTTCGTTGTATTAGCAATATTGATAATATACGGTGCGTGCACAACAATATTTGATAACCCATTTTCTTTCATGTGCTTTAATCCAGCTTCTATATTTAAATCTTCAATCGCTTTTCGTCTTGTATTTTGAGGTGCTCCAGTGTAAATCATAAATGTTGATGCGCCGTAACTTTTAGCTTCTTCACTTGCTGCAAGCAACATCTTTTTACCACTCATTGATACATGTGATCCTATTAACATATGACATTATCCTTTTCTATTTTGTTTATTAACACGTTTTGCGTGTGCTTTTTTCTCATTTCGTTTTACTTGTTCTAATTTATAACGATATTTCTTTTTATATCCAGGTTTCACTTTTTTCTTAGACTTTACTTTATGTTTAACAGCTTGTTCTAATTCATCTTCTTTTTTAGTACGTGTTGCACGTTTTGTACGGTCTTTAATTTCAACAATTTCTTTTTGTTTTACATCTGCATGTATAAACGTAAAGCCTTTTTTCTCAATTTGATTTAATAAATCTTCTTCATCTGGTGTATATAAAGTGATTGCAGTACCTTTATAATTACCACGGCCTGTTCTGCCAACACGGTGAGTAAAGAAGTCAATATCTTTTGGAATATCATAATTAATCACATGGCTAACTCCATCAATATCAATACCACGAGAAGCAAGGTCACTTGCAATCACATATTGAAACTCTAAGTTTTTAATGCGTTTCATTTGTTGCGTACGCTCTCTTGGTGATAATCCACCATGAATAATACCAGCTTTAATACCATTATCTAATAAATATTCATTAATTTCATCCGCTCGATCACGACTATTTGCAAAAATGATTGCTAAATATGGATTAATCACATCAATAACTGTTAAAAGTTTTGCTTTTTTATCATTACTCTTTGTTGGAATTAAATAGAATGTAATGTTTTTATTCGTCTTTTGATTCGGTTCAATTTCAATAAACTCAGGTTGAGTTAAATATTTATTTAAAAATGGATGCAATGCTTTAGGAATTGTTGCAGAAAATACTGCAATTTGTGCATCTGAAGATAATTTCGATACAACTTGATCTACTGCAGGTAAAAATCCTAAATCAATCATTAAATCGGCTTCATCTACAACAACTGATTTTGCTAAATGAATATTTAAAGCTTGTTCGTTTGATAAATCTAAAATACGATTCGGTGTTCCAATAATCACTTGAGGATTTGTTTTTGCTTTTTGAATATCCTTTTGCTTATCTGTTCCACCAATGAAAAGCCCTGTTTTAATACTTTCAGTGAATGAAACCATTTGTTCTGCTGTTTCATGTAATTGCTTTGCAAGTTCACGCGTTGGTGCCATAATAATAATTTGAGGTTGTTGAATCGTTGCATCAATATTATGGATTAAAGGTAATAAAAATGCGTGAGATTTACCAGTTCCAGTTTGTGATTGACCAATTAAATTTAACCCTTTTTTGAGTTTTGGAATCACTCGTCTTTGAATTTCTGTTGGTTGGTTGAAGTTTAAAGCTTTTACTGATTCAACTAAAAAGTCTTTAATTTCAAAATATTCGAATGGATGTTTCTCCATAATTGTAGTCTCCTTTTATACGTTCATCTCATGTATTATATAGGAAACTTTACATAATTAAAAGTAATGATTTCTATTCAAATGTATAAAGTGGTATGATTAAAGTATTTCAAAGGATAATTTTGGAGGGATTTAATTGGAAATTATTAAAATTACACCACGTGGATATTGTTATGGTGTTGTAGATGCTATGGTGATTGCCAGAAACGCGTCGTTGGATAAAACACTTCCAAGACCGATATATATTTTAGGTATGATCGTACATAATAAACATGTTACTGATGCATTTGAAGCAGATGGTATCATTACTTTAGATGGTCCTAATAGACTTGAAATTTTAGAACAAGTGAATGAAGGTACCGTAATTTTCACTGCACATGGTGTGAGTCCTGAAGTAAAAAAACGTGCTAAAGAAAAAGGCTTGGTTTGTATCGATGCAACATGCCCTGATGTTGAAAATACACATAGTTTAATTAGAAGAAAAAAACTTGAAGGTTATCACGTTGTTTATATAGGTAAGAAAGGACATCCTGAGCCTGAAGGTGCAGTTGGTGTTGCCCCAGATATCGTTCATCTTGTTGAAAATATTAAAGATATCGAAGCATTAGATGAAAACCTTAAAAATGAAAAATTATTAGTAACCAACCAAACAACAATGAGTCAATGGGACGTTGCTCATTTAATGGAATCATTAAAAGAAAAGTTTCCACATATTGAAGTACACAAAGAAATCTGCTTAGCTACACAAGTAAGACAAGAAGCTGTTGCTACGCAAGCAAATCAAGCAGACTTATTAATCGTAGTCGGTGACCCTAAAAGTAATAATTCTAATCGCTTAGCTCAAGTCTCTAAAGAAATTGCACTTACAAATGCATATCGAATTTCGGATATTAGTGAACTAAAAATCGAATGGTTAGAAGGCATGAATACAGTAGCTGTTACAGCTGGTGCATCTACTCCAACGCCTATAGTTAAAGAAGTTATCGACTTCTTAAAAGCATATCAACCCGGAAAAAGTATTGAGACACCAAAGCAGTCTAGTGTACCAATCGAAAAAATTCTACCTAAAATTAAAAATCCAAAACCCGTTAATATTATTTAACTTAAAGTTTCGAGTTGCTCTCGAAACTTTTTTATTTTGTTACATTTTCTCTATTTCCAATTTAAATAATAATTGCATATATATAAATTTAATAATTAACAATTTATTTCATTTATAAGTGCGTTTTTACCGTACAACACAAAAGTTTTTATTAAACTAAAGTCCTTTATTATTCAATTAATTTACAGCTATTTTAGCATACTATTATTATTTCAAAAAAATATTAAATTTTATAAAAAATAAATAATAATAACTAGACACGAATATTTAAAGTGTCTAGTTTTTAACTTTTGTTAAAAATAGACAAAAATAATTACCAGAAACCTTAACATATCAAAGGATTAATATTAAATAATTTAAAAGGTGACATTGATTTTATTAATGTCATCTTTTATAATGTAATTGGGAATAGATTACAATATGATTTTTTATAATAGTTTAAGGAGCGATTAATCATGAAAACATTCAGACATTTAAAAATGGCGATGCTTACTGGTATGACATTATTGCTCACACAACAAATTACATGTGCTGCAACATATAATATTCCAAGTAAGTTTTCAGACGGTCGATTCAATACTTACAGTCATGCAGCAAATCAATCTTATCGTCCAAAACTTAAGTTGTGGACAGGTGATACTGTAGAAAAGGTTATTATAAGAACAAGCAAATCATTCGATCAGTTAAAAAAACAACCTGAGAAATTACAATATGAACGTGCATCAAAAGCACAATATAAAAATCAAGTGATTTTATGCCAAAATAAAAGAAATTGTATCTATTCACCGACAAAATTAAATTTCGGTACACAAACTGCATTTAATAATGGTACTTTATTTAACAATAAATCGTTTAACAACTATCTATTACAAATGGTTAATAAAGATCGTAAAGCAATAGGCGTTAGACCATTAAAATATTCTTCCGCTTTACAAAAAGGTGCAAATATTAGAGCACAAGAACTTGCAAATTATGGACACATTGAGATAAATCATAAACCACACGTCAGACTTAATCATTCAAGATTTTCAACTGCATTTACAAATATTCCAAATGCTGCATATAAAGTAGGAGAAAATACAGGTATGAACTTCTATCGTGGTAACCCGTATGAAATTGTGTCAGAAAAATATATGGCTGAAAAATTTTATAAACAATGGAAATCTTCACCTGGACATTATAAAAATATGTTACGCCCATATTATAAAACTATGGCGGTAAGTGTAAAAATGTCTCAATACAATCGTATTGAAATTGGGCGCTACAGTTATTTCTATGGCGTTCAAGCATTTTCAAAATAATTATCCAACATAAAAATTATTATGATAAAAAAACACCCACATCGTATTACAATTACGATGTGGGTGTTTCTATATGACTTGAAACGGGTCTGTATTTATTTCTGAAGCGATTACTCTACATTCTAAGTCCATTAATTCTAATATAGATTTCAGCCCATCTTTCATCACATACTCACTATAATGACTTATATCTAATGTATTTAATTGATGCATTAATAAATCATGTGCTTCATGGTATTTTATATCACCTGTTAAAAATACATCAACATTAGTTCCTTTTACAGATTGATAAAAATCAAAACCAGAACCACCGATGATACCTACATTTTGTACTAAGCTTTTAGAATCACCTATTAATTTTACAACGTCTAATTGAAGTCGCTCTTTTACAAGTTGCGCAAACTCATAAAGTGTAAGAGGAACTTCTAATTCAGCGAAAATCCCTGTACCAAAATTACTTTCAACCTCAAAAGGCATGATTTGATATGCAGGAGTTTCGTATGGATGATTATCAATTAATGTTTTAATCACAATTCTTGATAATGATTCCTTTAACACACCTTCTATTTTCATCTCATCTTCGTAATGTACCTCTCCTATATTACCTACATATGGATTGGCATTATTTTGAGCCTCAAATTCACCAGTGCCTTCAGTAGTATAAAAGCAATGTTTATAATTGCCTATTTCGCCAACTCCTGCTGCCGCTAAAGCATCCTTTAAATGAATCGCATTATCTTTAGGTACATACGTTTGAAGATAACAATATTTTTCTTTTAATGGTAGTAGTATACGAGGATTTTTAAGTCCGATTTTTTCTGAAATATAGTAACTAACACCTTTTTCATAATGATCCAGATTCGTATGCATAGCGATTAAATTAATGTTGTGTTTTATCAATAAACGAATTATCTTATTATATCCTTCTTCATTGATGCTTTTAAGCCCTTTAAAGATTAAGGGATGATGAGCGATAATGACATTACAATCCTTCTCAACTGCTTCATTAACGACTTCTAAAGTACAGTCTAACGTCGTTATTATCCCATTAACTTCTTCTTGTATATCACCAATTAGCAATCCTACATTATCCCAAGACTCAACTTTATCAAACGGAATCACATCATTGATTTCACTTAATAATGTACCTACGTTCATTTTAACACTTCCTTTAAGGCTAATATTTGATTGATGAGCGAAGCATACTTTTCTTGATGTTCTTTTTGATTTTTAATGCCTGCTGCTACATTTTGTAGTTGATTTAATTCTCTTTGCCATTTTTCTTTAAAGACTTCATTTTTTTCTTTTAAAAGATATGGTCCAAACTTCATTTCTAATGGTGTGTAGTTACATATTCTTTCGGCTTTATTACAAACGAGAATTTCATAAATGTGTTTCTTCTCCTTCATAATCACCTCGTGATCAATTTGATATCCTAAAGTTAATATCGCTTCTCTAACAGCTTCTGTATGTATATTACTTTGCAAAATTAATGTTGGAAAATGAGTTAATTTATCTTTACCATTTAATAATATTTCTTTAATCAATGGTCCACCCATACCACATATCGTAATTACATCCACTTCTCCTGCTTTTATAACATCTAATCCGTTCCCTAAGCGTACATCAACTAAATCTTGCTTTTGATATTTTGCAACGTTTTGCTTAGCTGCTTCAAATGGTCCTTTCACAACTTCACCAGCAATGGCACGTTCAATTTTACCTTGTTCTAATAAATACAATGGTAAATACGCATGATCAGATCCTATATCTGCTAATGTTTTATGATTAACAAAATTACTTACTTCTTTTAAACGTTGATTTAATGGAATCATAACTTCTCCTTATAAAAAAAATCTTTTGCCAGAAGGCAAAAGATTTTTGAATTATTTAGCGCCGTCTTTTAAAAACTTAACTAAAGTATCTAAGTCTTTATCAGAAATTTTAGATTGGTCATGAGCTGGCATAGCCCCTTTACCCTCACGAATAATTTTCTTAAAAGCATCCGCTGGTTTAGAACTTCCTGCTAATTTAGGACCCATACCACCTTCTAAGTTTTGACCATGACATGATGTACAGTTATCTTTTGCAAAAGTTTTTGCATCAAATTTTTGTTCTGTCTTAGCCCCTTCTTTACCTTCTTCTGCTTTATTAGCACCATGTGCTGATAAGAAGAAAATTAAGCCTACACCCATAAGCATAATCAGTAAAAAAGGAATTACTGGATTACGATTCATTATTAAACCTCCCTTTATTTTCACCATATACATATCTATTTTATATTAAAAACAGTAGAAGTCAAAGCCATTTTTCATAAATTCGTCAAAAATTTAATCCATAAAATCTTTTAGACGTTTACTTCTTGATGGATGACGTAATTTTCTTAAAGCTTTAGCTTCGATTTGACGAATACGCTCGCGTGTTACGCCAAAAACTTTACCCACTTCTTCTAAAGTTCTAGTACGGCCATCATCAAGACCAAATCGTAATCTTAATACGTTTTCTTCTCTATCTGTTAAAGTATCTAACACGTCTTCTAATTGCTCTTTTAACAATTCATATGCCGCATGATCTGCTGGGGATTGGGCTTCTTGGTCTTCAATGAAATCACCTAAATGAGAATCATCTTCTTCACCAATTGGTGTTTCTAATGAAACTGGTTCTTGTGCAATCTTTAAAATTTCACGCACTTTTTCTGGTGGTAAATCCATTTCCTCACCGATTTCTTCTGGTGATGGATCACGACCTAAGTCTTGTAACAATTGTCTTTGAACACGAATTAATTTATTTATTGTTTCAACCATGTGCACAGGAATACGAATCGTTCTTGCTTGGTCTGCAATAGCTCTTGTAATTGCTTGACGAATCCACCATGTAGCATATGTCGAAAATTTAAATCCTTTATTAAAGTCGAATTTTTCAACTGCTTTAATTAAACCCATGTTACCTTCTTGAATTAAATCTAAGAATAACATCCCACGACCGACATAACGTTTTGCGATACTAACTACTAAACGTAAATTGGCTTCAGCAAGTCTTGATTTTGCCTCTTGGTCACCTTGTTCAATACGTTTAGCAAGTTCAATTTCTTCTTCTGCACTTAATAAATTAACGCGTCCAATTTCTTTTAAATACATTCTTACAGGGTCATTGATTTTAACGCCTGGTGGTGCTGATAAATCATTTAAATTTAATTTATCATCCGTATCTTGTGCATCTTTTTCATTAATTAATGTGATGTCATTTTCAGCAATTGCTTCGAAGAACTCATCCATTTGATCTGAATCCATATCAAAGTTTTGTAATTTATCTGCAATTTCTTCATGACTCAAATGACCTTGTTTTTTTCCCGTTTCTATCAATTGTTGTTTGACTTGGTCAACTGTAATTACAGCATCATTTAATTTGTTAATTTCTTTATCAGACATCAATAACCCTCCTGTATGTTACGCGCTTTACGTTGCTTTTGTATATGCATGATTTTTCTCGTTAGTTCATTTCTAGCATCAATATCTCCAATACGAATGGCTTGATTCAATTCATGCTTTAATGACTCTAACTGGGACTGCACATTTAAATCTCTGTTTAATACATTTAAATAATCATTTACTTCCTCATTTGAAGGCGATAAATTCACTTCAAGTACATCTAGCTTCATAATAATTTCATGCAGTTCAATAGGTACATGATTGATAAAGCGACTTATTTGGTATTCCTCTTCTTTATTATAATACCCTATAAGTGCTTCATAAATCATTTGATGCATTTTATTTTTAAAATAACTTACATCTACTATACTTTTGAATGTTTGAAATAGATGTTTATCATTCATAAAATATTTCAATACAACACGCTCTGCCCGATCCAATTTACTCAAATGCTCTTGTTGAAATGTGGGCATCTGATTTTTCTGTTTTGGCTGTCTTGTATTTTGAAAATTTAGAACGTCAAAATCTACTTTAAACAATTCACTTGCTTCATGCAATACTTTTTTCTGTAAATGCGCCGAATTCATTAATTTTACATCATCTAAAAATTTTTGTAAATGCTTTTCGTATGCTAAGTCATTGTTTTCTATTTCTTTTTTATATTTTTTTAAATAGTAACTTAAATAATGTTGTTTGTTGAATGCAATATATTCTTTAAACGCTGTTTCTCCTAATGATTCAATCATTTCATCAGGGTCCATTTTTTCTTTCATAGGAACGACAAATACATTAAGACGTTCTTTCAATAATATTTGCCCAATCTTCTCTGCAGCTTCTTGACCAGCAAAATCACCATCAAACATTAGTGTCACGTTATTTGCTAGTTTTTTCAAATGTAATGTGTGTTCTCTACTTAATGCAGTACCCATAGTTGCTAATGCATTTTGAATTCCTATTTTATTAAGTTTGAGCACATCCATAAATCCTTCTAATAATATTAATTCATCGGATTGACGTATGTATTTACGCGCATGATTGACATGATACAATGTTTGTCGCTTTTGAAAAATTGGTGATTCTGGAGAATTTAAATATTTTGGTTCAGATCCATCATATGTTCTTCCAGAAAAGCCAATGGTTTTACCTTGTGCATTTTCAATTGGAAACATAATGCGATTTCTAAAACGATCATAATAACTAAAGTCTTCATCATTACGACTTAATAAGCCTGCTTCATATGCTAATTGTACATCAAAGTTATTTTCTTTTAAAAATTGTAAAGCATACTGACTTACATTAGGAGCAAAACCAATTTTTTCGCGATTAATCATTTCATCTGTAAATCCACGTTCATACAAATAATTTAATGCGGGTTCAGCATCCTCTACAGCCCTTAATATATAATGATAAGCATCTTTAAGTTTTTCATGCATCTCAATCATTACCGCATGATCATCGGATTCTTGTTTTGCAACTGGTTGGTTGATTTGGACTGGAATATTGACTTGTTCTCCTAATAACTTTACCGCTTCGATAAATGAAATACCTTCAATTTCTTGTATAAAAGAAAAGACATTACCACCCTTTTTACATCCAAAACAATGACAAATTTGTTTATCTACGGATACAGTAAATGAAGGGGTTTTCTCATCATGAAAGGGACATAAACCTATATAGTTACGTCCCCTTTTTTCAAGTTTTACATATTGACTCACAACATCATATATATCATTTTGAGTCCTTATCTGTTCTATCGTTTCATTACTAATTTGCAAAATATCTCTCCCAACACTAATTTGATTGGTTTTCTATTATATTTATGATTTCGTTAGCTGTTTCTTCAATTGCTTTATTTGAAACGTCAATGACTTGACAGCCAATTCGTGAAACAATTTCTTCAAAGTATTCAAGTTCTTCTAAAATCCTTTGATCTCTAGCATAATTCGCATCATTACTCAAACCTAATTGAACCAATCGTTCTTTTCTTATAGCATTTAATTTATTAGGATCAATCTTAAGTGCAATACATTTCTTTGGATCAATATTAAATAACATCTCTGGTGGGTCTACTTCAGGTACTAATGGCACATTCATCACTTTATACCTTTTATGCGCTAAATACTGACTTAATGGTGTCTTAGACGTTCTAGAAACACCAATCAATACGATATCTGCAATTGGCAACCCTCTTGGATCTTTACCATCATCATATTTTACAGCAAATTCAATTGCTTCAATCTTCTTAAAGTATTCTTCATCTAACTTATGAACCATACCAGGTTCATTTAAAGGTACTTCTTTTAAAACATCTTGTAGGATATTCATGAGAGGACCCATAATATCGACGTTTTGAATATTGTTTAATGCCAATTCACTCTGCATATAAGCTCTAATCTCTGGCTTAACCAATGTGTAGACAACAATCGTTTGTTGCTCCTTTGCTAAATTAATCACATCATCAACATTTTGAATGGTTTCAATATATGGAACTCTAATTGTTTCTACATGATGATTAAATTGTTTAAATTGAGAAACACATGCTTTCGTAACAAGTTCAGCGGTTTCACCTACCGAATCAGATGCAATGATTAATTTAATATTCTTCATAATAACTCCTTATTCTCCTTCTATTAAAGATACAAAAGCCTTTGTGATTGTTGTTTTAGTTATTCTTCCTGTCACTTCAAAATGTTGATCAACTTTATTTACTACTGGTAATGAATCAATTTCTTTTTCAATTAATAGTTTAGCAGCATATAGTAATAAATCATCTGGATAACATACTGAGATATTTGGCATTCTACTCATAAATACGTGCACAGGCAGCTCATGAATATTCTGTCCTCCCATACTCGCTCTAAGTAAATCCTTTCTTGAACAAACTCCTACAAGGTGATTGTCATGGTTTGTTACAAACAATGTGCCGACATCCTCTAAAAACATCGTACATATTGCATCATAAGTAGTAATATCTTCATGTACAACTACAGGTAAAGATTGAAAGTCTCTAACTACAAATTTCTTAATAGATTGACTAAGTAGTTGTGTACTTGATTTCCCCGTATAAAAATAACCAACACGTGGTCTAGCATCTAAGTAGCCTGCCATCGTTAAAATGGCAAGATCCGGCCTTAAAGTTGCTCTCGTTAAATTTAATTGTTCAGCAATTTTCTCACCCGTAATCGGTCCATCTTGCTTCACAATTTGTAGAATACGATCTTGCCTTTTATTGAGTTCTATATTAATCACCTCATACAGACATAGTTAGTTAATTTTATTATATGATTAGTTATAGTTTTTGACAAATTTATAGCTTTTAATTGAGTTCTCAAACAAAACATGCTATATTTTTGTTAAGCGAGTTAAGAATGGTGAAAGCTTAACAAATAAATTGGCATAACAATACAATAATTAAAGTTGAGTGGATACACTAATTTGGGTGGAACCGCGGGTATATATACTCGTCCCAAGGCAATTTTTTGCCTTGGGACTTTTTTTATTCAACTTTAAACATATATCAAGGAGGCAAAATCATGACTAAAACAATGGAACAAATCGTAAACCTTGCCAAACATCGTGGATTCGTATTTCCTGGAAGTGAAATCTATGGTGGTTTAGCCAACACTTGGGACTATGGTCCATTAGGTGTAGAATTAAAAAATAACGTTAAAAAAGCTTGGTGGTTAAAATTCGTACAACAATCTCCTTACAATGTGGGATTAGATGCAGCGATTTTAATGAATCCAAAAACATGGGAAGCAAGTGGTCATTTATCAAACTTTAACGATCCGATGATTGATAATAAAGATTCTAAAATTCGTTACCGTGCAGATAAACTAATTGAAGATTATATGCACAATGTCGAAGGTGATGAAAACTTTATCGCTGACGGAATGAGTTTTGAAGATATGAAAAAATTCATCGATGATAAAGGCATTGTATGTGCTGAATCTGGTACTGCAAATTGGACAGACATCCGTCAATTCAATTTAATGTTTAAAACATTCCAAGGTGTTACTGAATCGAGTACAAATGAAATCTTCTTACGCCCTGAAACAGCACAAGGTATTTTCGTTAACTATAAAAATGTTCAGCGCTCTATGCGTAAAAAATTACCATTCGGTATTGCACAAGTTGGTAAATCATTCCGTAATGAAATTACACCGGGTAACTTTATTTTTAGAACACGTGAATTTGAACAAATGGAATTAGAATTCTTCTGTAAGCCAGGAACTGAAATTGAATGGCAAAATTACTGGAAAGAATATGCTTCTAATTGGTTAAAAACATTAGGTATTAAAGAAGAAAATACTAAATTACGCGATCATGATGAAGACGAATTATCACACTACTCTAACGCAACAACTGATATAGAATATAAATTCCCGTTCGGTTGGGGTGAACTTTGGGGTATTGCGAGCCGTACTGACTTTGACTTAAAAGCGCATATGGCAGTATCAGGTGAAGACTTCACATATCACGACCAAGAAACAAATGAAAAATATGTACCATACTGTATCGAACCATCATTAGGTGCTGATCGTGTAACATTAGCATTCTTATGTGATGCATATGAAGAAGAAACTTTAGAAGGTGGCGATGTGAGAACAGTAATGCACTTCCACCCTGCACTTGCACCATATAAAGCAGCAATTTTACCACTAAGCAAAAAATTATCAGCTGATGCAATTAAAGTTTATGAAGAATTAAGTCAATATTTTGCGATTGATTTTGATGAAAGTCAATCAATTGGTAAACGTTACCGTCGTCAAGATGAAATCGGTACACCATATTGTATTACATTTGACTTCGATTCATTAGAAGATCAACAAGTTACTGTACGTGACCGTGATACGATGGAACAAGTACGTATGCCTATTTCAGAATTAAAATCATTCTTAGAAGAAAAAATTAGATTTTAATTTATAAAAAATTCCGTTGAGCTATCAACGGAATTTTTTTATAGATTTAATTGTTTTATAATTTGTCTGCTCTTTAAGTGAACTCCAATAAATTCATCATATAGTAAAAACATTAGATGTTCCATTTCTTTTAAATACTCGTCACTGATGTTTAGATTTACTTCTTGCTCAATTGGCAAATGATAAAGTAGATGCATAAAATATAAACTTCTATTTTGTATTTTAAACGCATGTTCATCATCAAGAAGCCCTTGTTTCGTGATGGGTGAATTGTACTTAATAGAATAAGCTACAAACTTTTCTTGATTACCATGATTTTCATGCATCGACCAATGAAAAATTGGTGTAAACCCATATAACGGCATACACTTTAAGCCTACCAAAATCCCTATTAATTTAGGCTTAATGCCTTGATCTAATTGATCTAAACCTAACTGCAATAATTGAAAATAAAATTTAGAAACATCATGTTCCTCAATTGCTTTATCAATAGTTTCACAAATGAGTTGGCAATATGTTAGTTTTTCAATATCTAGTCGTAATTCATAATGACTCTTAATCGTATCTATCGAACTTAATGTCCCCATACCTTTAAATTGGCTATAAATAAATATATTTTCATAAAATAAATCTAGACCTGCACCATATTTATTTGATTTTCGAGCATTTCTTGCCATCAGTGTTGTCTTTACACCATGTTCACTTAGAAAAGTAACAATTAAATGATGATCACCATAAGGTATTCTCTTTATGACAATCCCTTTTGTTTTTTTGAGCATTAATACTCATCTTCTCTGTAGCCAATTTGTCTAATAAAATTAGGTTTGTTTCTCCAATCTTTTTGAACTTTTACCCATAATTCTAAATAGACCTTTGAGCCTAATAACATTTCTATATCTCTTCTTGCCATTGTACCGATTTTTTTAAGCATTGCACCTTTTTTACCGATGATAATGCCTTTTTGCGATTCACGTTCAATATAAATCGTTGCTTCAACACGCACTTTATCTTCATCTTCTCGCTTCATTTTTTCTACATTTACACCAATCGCATGAGGTATTTCTTGAGATGTTAAATGTAATGCTTTTTCACGAATAAGTTCAGCAACAATAAAATGTTCAGGGTGATCTGATATTTGGTCTTTAGGATAGAACATTGGTCCTTCAGGCAAATATGACCCTAAAACCTCTACCAGTCTGTCTACATTATTACCTTGTAATGCTGAAATTGGAATGATTTCTGCAAATGGTAATAAATCTTTATATTTTTCAATTTCTTTAATTAACTCATCTGGATGAATTAAATCAATTTTATTTAAAACTAAAAATATTGGTGTCTTACTGTTTTTTAACATTTCAACAATGTACTCATCGCCACGACCGAGACTTTCTTCAACATTGACCATAAATAAAATAGCATCCACTTCTCTTAAAGTATTTTTAGCTACTTTCATCATGTAATCGCCTAAAACATGTTTAGGTTTATGTATTCCAGGCGTATCGATAAAGATGATTTGAGAGTCATCAGTCGTTAATACACCTTGTACTTTATTTCTAGTTGTTTGTGCTTTATCAGACATTATTGCAACTTTTTGTCCTAACACTTTATTCATAAATGTTGATTTACCAACATTTGGCCTACCAATTATGGCCACAAAACCTGATTTAAAATTATTTGACATCTTCTAAGTCCCTTCCCGAAAATCCTAGTGGTAATAATTCATCAACTGTACGCTGAATGACATCACCTTTTATGTTTGTTAAATAAACAACCATATCATCTTCACACATTTCTTTAATCACTTGACGACAAGAGCCGCACGGAGATGATGGTGTTTCAGTATCAGTTGTTATCACCAAAGCTTCGAAATCACATGGTTTATAACCAGCAGCAATAGCAGAAACAAACGCCGTTCTCTCCGCACAAATTGTATCTCCATAAGCAGCATTTTCGACATTACAACCATTGAAAGTTGTACCATCTTTACAAATTAAATATGCGCCTACTTTAAATTTTGAATAGGGTGCATAAGCATTATCTCTAGATTTTAATACGCCTTCAAACCATTCTTTTTTCATCATTATCACCTTTTTTATATTATTTTAATTATATATATTTCTTTATTTTTTCTGATATGTAGTTTGTTGAATGCTTTATCTATTGCATTGATTTGATGATGTACGGAACAAAAATCATTAACCCAATGATTAAACTCATTATACTCGCTAATAGTACCGCAAATGCAGCAGTATCTTTTGCATGCTTTGCAAATTCATGATAGTCTTCAGTCACTAAGTCAACGACATATTCAACTGAAGTATTGATTACTTCCATAAATAGTACTGTGAAAATAGCGATAATCAAAAACAACCATTCTACCTTAGAAACATTAAAGCATATCCCTAATGTAATAACTATCACTGATGCAATGAGATGTAATACAAAGTTTATGTCCTTTTTTAATAAAGTCATACATCCTTGTAGAGGATAAATAAAGCGTTTCATATTTAATCTCTCGTTAAGCCAAATGCATTTAATATTTCATCTTGTCTACCAAACATCTTCTTTTCGTCACTCTCATTCATATGATCGTAGCCAAGTAAATGTAAGAATCCATGTAAAGCTAAAAAGCCTAGTTCTCTTTCAAATGAGTGTCCGTATCTTTCTGCTTGTTCTTTCGCACGTTCGATACAAATAATAATATCTCCTAAAACACGAATAGATTCCGGCATTTCAAAATCTTCATCTTCGCCTTCTTCTAATGCAAAACTAATCACATCTGTTACTTGATCTTTATTGCGATACGTTTTATTAATTGATTGAATTTCTTCTTCTGTTACGAAAGAAACTGAAACTTCTGCTTCTTCTTCAATACCTTCTTCATTACTTGCGAAAGTAAGTAATGCTTCAATATCTTGCATCGCTTTTTCTGAAACTAAATTATCTTCATCTAAAAAATCTATCGTTAACATTATACGTCCCCCTCATAAGCGTTGATAATTTTTCCTACCAATGGATGTCTGACAACATCTAATGCGTCAAATTTATGGATAGCAATACCTTTAACTTTTGATAATCTTGATTCAGCTTCAATTAGTCCACTTTTAACGCCTCGTGGTAAATCTATTTGGGTTTCATCTCCTGTAATAACCATTTTCGACCCAAATCCTAATCGTGTTAAAAACATTTTCATTTGAGGATGCGTTGTATTTTGTGCTTCATCCAAAATAATAAATGCATCTTCTAAAGTACGACCGCGCATATATGCTAAAGGTGCAATTTCAATAACACCACGTTCAATTAACCTTTCGGTATGTTCTTTACCTAATACAAAATGCAAACCATCATAAAGAGGTCTTAAATAAGGATCTACTTTCTCTTTTAAATCACCAGGTAGGAAACCTAAAGATTCTCCTGCTTCAACAGCAGGACGTGTTAATACAATTTTTTTTACTGTTCCAGCTCTTAGTTCTTTTAAAGCCATAACCACTGCTAAAAAAGTTTTCCCAGTACCAGCTGGCCCAATCCCGAATACTAAATCATTATTTTTGATTTGATGTACATATAATCGTTGACTTAAAGTTTTAGCTCTAATGGCTTTGCCATTCGCATCTTTTGTTATTTCTTCATCATAAAGCTGACTCAGATGCTTGATTGTTCCATTTTTCGACATCATTACAGCGGATTGTACATCTTTAAACGTAACTTGACTTCCTTTTTGAATAATTTTGATTAAATTTTCAATCAGTTGAACTGTTTGTTCTACAGCAACTGCATCTCCCTCAACTGTAAGTTCTGAACCACGTGTATGGATTTCAACATTAAATACTTCCTCTAAATACATGATATGTTCATCGTGATTACCAACAATTGATTGAGCTTCGTTTAAATTTTCAAAAATAATTGGATTTGGCATTAAAAAACTCCCTTTTTATTATTACTTTAACTGTATCAAAACTCATTGAAACTCACAATTTATTTATCTTTATCTCGCTCTGTAATTGCATTATTTGTTCATTTTTATTTCGACATTGTAAACTTTGAATATTATTAATTTGAATATGAGGATTTATTTTTAATAAATGTTGTATAAATTGAACCATTTCTTTTGGTTTAACGATTTGTATATTTTGTTGTTGATCTACGATTTCTAAGTAGATATGTTTGCCGTATGGCACCATATTAATGAATTGAATGGCTTGAATATCAATCTTTATTTTTTGAAAGCCTTTAATAATAATCAAAATATCATCAATAATATAGCTTTCATTGATGATTAAATAGATTAAAATAATACCTAATAAAAATGCGATGATGCCACTTTTAATACTTAGTACGGCGCCCAAAATCATTAATATAAAAATCATACTCACCCAAACATATTGTATCGTGCTAATGATACTGTGATACTTCATAAGAATCACCTCAGTTTAATAGTAGCAAATGAGCCAAAAAGAGCAATAAAAAAAGCACCTGAGGGTGCTTTTTTATCTTAAACTTTTCGGTTTATTTAACACTTCTGACAAAATAATACCATTGACTAAACTTTTTTTAGATAAATCCAATTCGAATTGTGCATTTTCAATATCTTGTTCCATCATTAGACTTTGAATGCGATTGATTTTTTGTCTCTCTGATAAATGTGGATCAGCTTGAATTCGATCTATTTTTTCATTTATTGACAAATGATGATTTTTAATTTCTGAAACTTTTTGTCTACTTTGCTTATTTTGTTTTTCTTTCACTTTATTTTGTTCTTGTTGCATTCTGTTTGATACTGTTTCAGCTTCACTAAGAACTTTCTTACCTGTATTTTCAATCTTTTTAACATTTTTATTTACACGTGCTTCAAACGCTTTAATTTGCTCTATTTTAGACTTTTGTCTTTGTTCTTTTTCAGCATGCTTTTGCACCTTTGTTTTATAAGGTGTTTGTTTCTTTTTCTTTTTATTTTCTTCTGCAATCCATTCATAAATTGAATAAATCACACCAAGAATAAATAGAATTAATCCGATACTCATATTATCACCCTTTATTTTTTAGGTGTTTCACTATTCGTACTGCTGTCACTCATTTTATTAATCGCATTACGCATGCCTGTATCTGATTCAACATTCTTCATGTTTAAGTAATCCATTACACCTAAATTACCTTCTTTTAATGCTTTCGCCATTGCAAGCGGTACTTCTGCTTCAGCTTCTACTACTTTAGCACGCATTTCTTGTACACGTGCTTTCATTTCTTGTTCTTGTGCAACGGCCATCGCACGACGCTCTTCAGCTTTCGCTTGAGCGATATTTTTATCTGCTAACGCTTGTTCAGTTTGTAAATCTGCACCAATGTTTTTGCCGATATCTACATCTGCAATATCAATCGATAGAATTTCAAATGCAGTACCACTATCTAAACCTTTTCCTAAAACCGTTTGTGAAATCATATCTGGGTTTTCTAAAACTGATGTATGTGACGCACTTGAACCAATTGTTGATACAATCCCTTCACCAACACGTGCAACGATTGTTTCTTCACCAGCTCCACCGACTAATCTTTCGATATTTGCACGTACTGTAATTCTCGCTTTTGCTTTTACTTCAATACCATTCATAGCAACACCTGCAATAAATGGTGTTTCAATAACTTTAGGGTTTACAGACATTTGAACCGCTTCTAAAACGTCACGACCAGCAAGGTCAATCGCTGCACCACGTTCAAAAGGCAAGTTAATATCTGCACGTTGTGCTGCAATAATCGCATCAACTACTCTATCAACGTTACCACCAGCTAAGTAATGTGACTCTAATTGATTTGTCGTTAAATGTAATCCTGCTTTATGTGCTTTAATTAATGGATCAATAACACGTCTTGGTGATACACGACGTAAACGCATCCCTACTAATGTACCAATACCAACTTTAACACCCGCTGCTAATGCAGAAATCCAAAGTCCAACTGGTACAAATGAAAATAAAATCATCAACAAGATAAAGCCGACGATACAAATGATACCGATAAATACAAAAGAACTTGTCATAATCATTCTCCTATTCTATTATTTCTTCTACTACTACTCGTGTTCCTTCAACATATATAATTTTTACCTGAACACCACGTTTAATAAAACTACCATTTGAAACTGCATCAATTCGCTCATTGCCAAACTTAATTATGCCTGCAGGTCTTAATTCAGTCATCGTTTCTGCAACTTGATTGATTAAGTACGAACGGTCATCATGAGAGGTATAGCCAGATGCTTTGTTTGTTGAATCCAATAACACAATTTCAGAAAGTAACGGCATTTTTCTTTTTAATACTTTCTTAATCCATAACCATTCAATTAGACCAACTAAAATACTAATTGAAACAAACATTAACATTTGCCACATATTATCACCAACTAACATAAAGCTAGCAATAATACACCCAATACCTAGTAACCCTAGAATTGCACCTACTACAAATAACTCAATGATGATCAATATGACACCCGTAGTAAATAATACAAGTATTAGTGCATCCATTGTATTCATATAGATGTTTAAAATTATAAATCCTAGGCCACCAATTAGCGCTAAAACACCTGCAAAGTTAAACTTCTTACTATACAACTGCCATATAAACATCGTTGTCATTAATAACATCAGTATTAACAACAGTAACTGGTATTGCCATTCAACCATAAGACACCTCCATTCCGTATAATTTAAGTATATTTTTTCAACATTCACATTACAAGGAAATTAAGGTTATTTTAAGGTAAAACGCAATTTCTATCAAAATGACCTATAGTTATATAAAAATTCTACTAATAATTATTGAAGTATGAACATATAAAAGCACAAATACATAAAAGTATAAAAAATATAATAATAATAATAAAACAAAAACCACAAACACGAATGTGTTTGTGGCAATATTTAAATAATATTTGAGGGAGTCAAATTATTTAAATTTACGTTTACGAGCTGCTTCTGATTTTTTCTTACGTTTAACACTTGGTTTTTCGTAGAATTCACGTTTACGTACTTCTTGAATCGTACCGTTTTTAGAAACAGTACGTTTGAAACGACGTAGAGCATCTTCGATTGATTCGTTTTTACGAACTACAGTTTTAGACATTTAATTTCCCTCCCTCCAAATATCAACAAAACAAGTTTAAACATAGAATATTCTATGTACTAAAACATTATATAATAACAAAAATTAATGGTCAACACTCTATTTTACATAGATGCCATTACATGATCGTTTTTA
This sequence comes from Macrococcus sp. DPC7161, assembly GCF_004117835.1. Lineage (GTDB taxonomy): Bacteria > Bacillota > Bacilli > Staphylococcales > Staphylococcaceae > SDSC01. The sequence continues at coordinate 684,994 of NZ_SDSC01000001.1, forward strand.
CTTGAAAAAATATTGTTTTCAATCACTTTTACAAAAGTACCTTCATTAATCGGGTAACCTGCTTTTGTAACTTTTACTTTTACCAGTTGTCCAATAAGGTCTTCTTGACCTTCAAATTGGATTTTTAAATAATTATCACTATAACCTACTAATAAATTACCTTCTGAAGCTTTTTCTTCAGGAATCACTTCTAATACTTCACCTTCAAAACGACTCGCGTATTCTTTTGCAAGTTGATCTGAAAGTTCAATCAAGCGATGAACACGTTCGTTTTTAACACTTTCATCAATTTGGTCAGTCATTCTTGCAGCTGGCGTTCCTGTTCTCATTGAATACGGAAAGACATGTAACTCACTAAATCCGTGATTTAAAATAAAATCATAAGTTTCTTGAAATTCTTCTTCAGTTTCTCCAGGGAATCCAACAATAACATCACTCGTAACAGCAAGTCCAGGCATAATGGCATGTAACTTTTGCAATCTTTCAGAGAAGTGCGCCATCGTATATTTACGACGCATACGTTTTAATACTGTATCACTACCTGATTGTAATGGAATATGTAAGTGACGAACGACTTTTTCACTTTTATCGATTACATCGATGACTTCATCTGTTAATTGAGATGCCTCAATTGATGAAATACGAATACGTTTTAAACCATCAATCGTTTCTAAATCACGTAATAATTGTGCTAAATTATAATCTTTTAAATCCTCACCATATCCACCAGTATGAATACCTGTTAGAACAATTTCTTGATACCCTGATTGTACCAATTGTGTTGCTTGTCTAACAACCTCTTTAGGATCTCTAGAACGCATTAAACCACGCGCCCATGGAATAATACAAAACGTACAGAAATTATTGCAACCTTCTTGTATTTTTAAAGATGCTCGCGTTCTATCTGTAAAATATGGTACGTCTAACTCTTCATATGTTCTATTTTTCATAATATTTGTAACACCATTTATTGGTTTACGCTCAGTTCGATATTGTTCAATATATGGTAACATTTTATTACGATCTTGCGTACCCACAACAATATCTACACCTGGAATATCCATAATTTCAGCAGATGAAGTTTGTGCATAACAGCCAGTAACACAAATAACAGCATCTGGATTACGTCTAATGGCACGACGAATCACTTGACGACTCTTTTTATCTCCAGTATTTGTAACGGTACATGTATTAATGACATAAACGTCTGCATTTGTTTCAAAATCAACACGTTCATAATTCGCTTCTTTAAACAATTGCCAAATCGCTTCAGTTTCATAATGGTTTACTTTACATCCTAATGTATGAAAGGCAACAGTTGACATAGGTTCACCTCATTTAAAATTCTTTGCATTATATTAAAATACCATGAAACAGTTATTTTTTCAATGTGAATGATTGTACATTATAAATTAAAAAAGCAAACTCACTTTATAAAAAAAGTAAGTTTGCTCGAAATTAGGCTTATTTAAGTTCTAATTGATAACTCATTGCTGATAATGCATAAAGAGGTGCTGTTTCTGCACGTAATATTCTAGGTCCTAAACCAATTGTTTGGCCACCAAACATTGCAACCTCTTGTTCAGATAGTCCTCCCTCAGGGCCAAAAATAATGCATATAGATTGTCCTTGTTCTACACTATTTAATGCATTAACAAATGATTTTGTTTCACCTGACTTTGCCACTTCTTCATAAGCAATAAAGACGTGATCAAATGATTGAATTTTTTCAACAAGTGCTTTTGAATTTTTGACAAATTCAATATTAGGAATCACTTGTCTATAACTTTGCTCTGCTGCTTCTTTTACAATCTTCTCAAAGCGCTCTATTTTTTTGTGCATCTTCTTGTCATCGACTTTAATTATTGTTCGATCACTAATAAATGGGATAAACTTCGATGCGCCAAGTTCGGTTGCTTTTTGTATCATCCATTCGTATTTATCATTCTTTAATAATCCACTTGCAATTGTAACTTGAACAGGCAGTTCAGTCTGAATATCCAATTGCTCTATCGTATGAAATGTGATTGTGTCTGCGATTTCAGTGATCTTACCAACCATAACTGCATTATCAAAATTCACGATGAATTGATCATTTAGATTTTGTCGCATAACATTCTTGATATGATGTATATCATCTTTATCGATGATTTGATAGTGTTGATTCAATACGCCATCTGCATTTAAGAAGTATCTTTGCATGTTATACCTCTTTTCTAGCTACGATTGCAACCCAACCTTTTTCACGCATGATTTCAACGATTGTATAACCCACACGTTCTAAATGTTCCACAATCATTTGTTCTTTTTCATCAATAATACCTGAAGTAATGATTAGTCCATTTTCGTTCAATAGTGCATAACTATCATCAATCATCATATCTACAATATGCGCTAAAATGTTAGCAAAAATAATATCTCTTTTCTTAGTCTCCCCAACTAATAAATTTCCAGGTTGTGCTTCTATAAAGTTCTCACAATGATTTTTCTTAAAGTTGTCAATCGCTACTTGAACTGCTACTTGATCTAAGTCTAATGCTTTAATATCTTTTGCCCCTAACATGTGTGCTGCAATTGATAATATCCCAGACCCAGTACCTACATCAATGACAGATTTGTTGGGTTGAACATATTTTTCTGCAAGCTTCAAACACATAGAAGTTGTAGCATGATCTCCTGTACCAAATGCCATTCCAGGATCTAAGTCAATAATTAATTCATCATCCGATTGTCTTTCATAAGTTTCCCAACTTGGTACAACGACAAAGCGTTCTGATGCTTTAAATGCATGAAAATGATTTTTCCATTCATTTGCCCAATCTTCGTCTTCAATATCACCAGTACTAAATTCAAGTCTTGAAACTGGTACATCTTTTAAATCATGAATTTTTTCTTTGATTTGATCAATAATCCCATCATTATAATCAAATTCAGAAAAATAGACTTTTACACGTACATCTTCTTCAGGATAATCATTCGGATCAAGTTCGTATATTTCACCGTAAGTTTCTATGCGACCGATTTCAAGTTCTTTACTGTCTTCAATTACGACGCCATTTGCACCTACTTCATTTAGTATTTCTGCAATATATGGCTCTAATTCATGATTAATCATCATTGTGATTTCTTTATAATTCATATTTATTCTCCTTTAAAGAAGCGTTTTGTCTTATCGAAGAAATTTGATGGCTGTTCTGTTATATCTGTGCCATCAATTTCTGCAAATTCTCTTAATAATTCTGCTTGACGATTTGTCATTTTTACAGGTGTTTTAACATTAACTGTTACGTATAAGTCACCTTGGCCATAGCCATGAACATTTTTAACACCTTTATCTCGTAATCTAAAACGTTTACCTGTTTGGGTACCCGCAGGAATTGTTAATACAACTTTACCTGTCAATGTTGGCACTTCTATTTCATCACCTAAAGCTGCCTGAGCGATTGTTAAATCTAATTTATAGAATAAATCGTCACCTTCACGCTCAAATTTATCACTTGGCATAACACGGAACACAACATATAAATCACCTTGAGGTCCACCGTTGATACCTGGTTCACCTTGACCAGATAAACGGATTTGTTGGCCATTATCAACACCAGCTGGTACATTGACTTTGATTTTTACTGTTTTCACGACGCGACCTGTTCCATGACAGTCATGACATTTCTCTTCGAATGTTTTACCTGTCCCACTACAGTCAGGACACGTTCTTTCTGTTCTAACTCGTCCAAACGGTGTATTTTGTTCAACATGAACTTGACCACGACCATGACATGTTTGACATGTATTCACTTTTGTACCCGGTTTCGCACCTGACCCATTACATGTATCACATGCTACTTCTTTTTTCACTGAAATTTCTTTTTCAACACCAAATACCGCTTCTTCAAATGAAACGTTCATTTGATATTGAAGATCATCACCTTTACGTGGTGCGTTCGGATCACGTCTTGCGCCACCACCAAAGAAGCTTGAAAAGATATCTTCAAAACCACCGAAACCACCGAAATCAGCACCACCAAAGCCTGCACCTTGACCCATTCCGGCATGACCAAATTGATCATATTGTGCTTTCTTTTGCTCATCACTTAATACTTCATATGCTTCTGCAATTTCCTTAAATTTCTCATCAGCATCTGGCTCTTTATTGATATCAGGATGATATTTCTTTGATAATTTTTTATATGCACGTTTAATTTCTTCTTTAGATGCACCTTTTTGAAGTCCTAATACTTCATAATAATCTCTTTTAGCCACATTCATTCTCCTTTTTAAATTCTATTACACTATATCAGTTTATATCTTTTTTTAAAAGAAAAAGCCAAAGCCAATAAATTGACTTTGACTTCATCTGTTCATATTATTTTTTGTCGTCGTCTTTCACTTCAGTGAAGTCAGCATCTACAACATCATCTTGTTTAGAAGCTTCAGGTTGTCCCTCAGCACCTTGTTGTGCTTGTGCCATTTGCTCATAAAGTTTCATTGATAATGATTGAACAACTTCATTTAAAGCATCTTTTTTCGCTTTAATTTCTTCAATATCATTACCTTCTAGTGCTTTTTGTAAATCTGCTTTTGCAGCTTCAGCTTTTTCTTTTTCAGAAGCTTCAACTTTATCTTCTAAATCTTTAATTGCTTTATCTGTCGCAAAAATCATTTGATCTGCTTCATTACGTAAATCTACTTCTTCACGACGTTTTTTATCTGCTTCAGCATTTGCTTCTGCATCTTTAACCATACGTTCAATTTCTTCATCACTTAATGAAGAAGATGATTGAATTGTAATTTTTTGTTCTTTTTGAGTACCTAAATCTTTTGCTGTTACATTAACGATACCGTTTTTATCGATATCAAATGTCACTTCGATTTGAGGAACACCACGTGGTGCTGGTGGAATGTCTGTTAATTGGAAGCGACCTAATGTTTTGTTGTCTGCTGCCATTTGACGTTCACCTTGTAACACGTGAATATCTACTGCTGGTTGGTTATCAGCTGCAGTCGAGAATACTTGTGATTTTGATGTTGGAATTGTTGTGTTACGTTCGATTAAAACTGTAGACACGCCACCCATTGTTTCAATACCTAATGATAAAGGTGTAACGTCTAATAATACGATATCTTGTACATCACCAGTTAATACACCACCTTGAATAGCAGCACCCATCGCTACTACTTCATCAGGGTTAACGCCTTTATTTGGTTCTTTACCTAATTCTTTTTTGATTGCTTCTTGTACAGCTGGGATACGTGTTGAACCACCAACTAATAATACTTCGTCAATATCAGATTTAGAAAGACCAGCATCTTGCATTGCTTGACGTGTTGGACCCATTGTACGTTCTACTAAGTTACGTGATAAATCTTCAAATTTTGCACGAGATAATGTAACTTCTAAGTGTAATGGACCAGCTTCACCAGCTGAAATGAATGGTAATGAAATTTGAGTTGATGATACACCTGATAAATCTTTTTTTGCTTTTTCAGCTGCATCTTTTAATCGTTGCATCGCCATTTTGTCATTTGATAAATCTAAACCATTTTCTTTTTTGAATTCTTCTACTAAGTAGTCAATGATAACTTGGTCGAAATCATCTCCACCTAAACGGTTATCACCTGCAGTAGATAATACTTCGAATACACCATCACCTAATTCTAAAATAGAAACGTCGAAAGTACCGCCACCTAAGTCGAATACTAATACTTTTTGTTCTTTATCTGTTTTATCTAAACCATAAGCTAACGCTGCAGCTGTTGGTTCGTTAATAATACGTTCAACTTCTAGACCTGCGATTTTACCAGCATCTTTTGTAGCTTGACGCTCAGCATCATTAAAGTATGCAGGTACTGTAATAACAGCTTTAGAAACTTTTTCACCTAAGTAAGCTTCTGCAGTAGCTTTTAAGTTTTGTAAAATCATTGCTGAAATTTCTTGTGGTGAATATTGTTTTCCCTCAATATTTTCTTTATGATCTGTACCCATATGACGTTTAATTGAAATGATTGTGTTTGGATTTGTAATTGCTTGGCGTTTTGCTACTTCACCAACTTGTGTTTCTCCATTTTTAAATGCAACAACTGATGGAGTTGTACGATTACCTTCTGGATTTGCGATTACTTTAGGCTCGCCACCTTCTAATACAGATACACATGAATTTGTTGTTCCTAAGTCAATTCCGATTACTTTACTCATTATATAATTCCTCCATTTTTTCAATAAATCTTTTGTAATATTTTTATATTTTCAACGATTACTCGTTTACTTTTACCATCGATGCACGTAAAACGCGCTCTTTTAATTTATAGCCTTTTTGTAATTCTTCTAAAACAATACCTGATGCTTTTTCAGGATTACTTTCTTGCATCACAGCTTGATGGAAATTAGGATCAAACGGTTGATCAAGGGCTTCTATCACTTCAAGACCGTTTTCTTTCAGTGAATTTAATAAGCTTTCATAAACCATCTCTACACCTTTATGTAAAGATTTGAATTCTGCACTTTCACCTTTTTGTGCTAATGCACGTTCGATATTATCAAGTGCAGGTAAAATGTCTCTTAAAACACTTTGAGAACGATAAGCACGTTCAGTATCTAATTCTGCACGTGTTCTCTTTTTGTAGTTTTCAAATTCTGCATACAATCTTAAATATTTCTCTTCAGCTTGTTGCAATTTTTCAGTCAACTCATTTACTTCATCGTTTGATGATGTTTCTTCAGTTGCTGCTTCATTTACAATCTCTTCATTTATCTCAGATGCTTCTTCACTGATTGTTTCATTAAGATCCTTTTCTGTTTCGTTTAATTTCTCTTCATCTATGTGCTTTTCTTCTTTAGACAATCAAATTGCCTCCTTTTTATAGTTGTCGATAAACATTCATTAGATGATGAAATACCTTTTTGTAACTCATATTTGTAGGTCCAATAACGGCAATTTTACCTTGTTGATGCTTAACCTTTAAAGGCGCAGATACGATAGAAATACCATTTAATACTGGATCAATTTCACTACCATGAGTTAAAAATAATTTCTCATCATTCAATTTCTGAATTAGCGTATCAATATGATTGGATTCGATTAATTTTAAGGTTTCTTTAACTGCATTTAAATTATCCGGCCCCATCATATCATATAGATACTCTCTTCCTTCAAAATACAATGATTGTTTTGTTGATTGTGTTTTTTTTACGATTTCTCTTTTTAAATAGCTCAAAGGTAATTGCTTAATATTTTGGGGCAATTCACCTGGACCCATTTCAGATAATCGCACTAAATTCTCATTTAAGTAATTATTAAGTCTTTCAAGCTCTTGACGTGTTAAACGTACTTGCCATGAAATTTGTTGATGTTCAACTTGTCCATTTTTATAGACGATAATTAACACTAATTTAGTAGGTGTTAAATAGGTCAAATGGATTTGTGAAATCGCTTCTGAATCGGTTACTAAACTGGCAGCAACTGATAAATAATGTGTTTCATTCGCAATCGCTCTAGCAAGTGATTGAAAGTCGATTTGATGATCGAATTGTTTTTCTGTGAAACGATCATCATTTTGCAGCGTTTCAACATAAAATTTATAACCCGCTTCCGAAGGCATTCTACCAGAAGATGAATGTGTCTTTTCAATCAATCCAAATTCCTCTAATTTTTTCATTTCTGCCCTTATCGTTGCGGCAGAAACATTTAATTGATGTGAATCAAGTAATGCCTTTGAACCGATTGGTGTGCCGCTGTCAACAAAATCTTCAACAATTACGTTTAACAAATGTAATTGTCTATCTGTTAGCATATTTCACCTCTTTAGCACTCTATTACCTCAAGTGCTAATATTAATTTATCAAATTGGTCAAAGTATGTCAATTTTTTATGCTCACGTATTTAAAAAATATTAAAACAAAAAAAGTATTCGCTAAATCGTTAGCAAATACTTTTCAAATACATCATTACCTATCATTCTTCCCTGCTGGGTTAAACGCACATGATTGTTCACTATTTCTATTAATTGATCTTTAATAAGTTGATTAGTCACTTTACCAAAAACTTCATCAAAAGACTTTTGATATCTTTGATTAAACACTTCAATAGATATACCTTTATTTAATCGCAATCCTAAAAACATAAATTCTTCCATTGATGCCATTTCATCCACTGGAATACGTTCTTTTACAACATTTTGATGTTGTTGCATCGCTTTGATATAGTGCGGAACTGGTGCAATATTATAATAACGTTCTCCATTAATATAGCCATGGCTTCCAGCACCTGCACCAAAATACGTTTTATTCTCCCAATACACTTGATTATGAATGGATTCATGTCCAGGTTTTGCATAATTTGATATTTCATATTGATAAAACCCATGTGCATTTAATATTTGCATCGTCGTTTCATACATTGATTTTGCTAAATTATCGTCACTCATTTGAAGCAATCCTTTTCTATACATATTATAAAATTGCGTTTTGGGTTCTAAAATTAATGAGTAACTTGATATATGATCAATGTCCATTTGAACTGCCTTTATTAAGTCAGACTTCATTTCATCGATTGTTTGTGTTGGTAAATGGTACATCAAATCTAAACTAACAGATGGAATCCCCCATTTTTTTGCAGCATTTACGGCATTATAAATATCATTTTCTTGATGTGTTCGTCCTAAGCTCTTTAATAAGCGTTCATTAAATGTTTGAACACCTAAACTTAATCGATTAACGCCAAAATCCTTCATTAACTTAATTTTCTGTTCTGTTAATTCGTCTGGGTTTGCTTCAATCGTAAATTCAGTAAGTATTTCAAATTTGTTCTGGATGTATGTCAATAACTTAGTCAGTTGTGTTTCGTTTAGTGCGGTTGGTGTACCACCACCTATAAATACTGTATTAAGTTGTTCATCTTGAATTTGATCTAATTCTTGTATTAAACAATCAATATAAGCATCAACTGGTTGGTTTTTAATTAAAAACTTATTAAAGTCACAGTAAGTACATATGCGATTACAAAACGGAATATGAATATATAAACTATTCATGCATACCTCCTAATAATAAAAGACTGGGTTGATACCAGTCTCTTAATCTTCATCCATTTTTAACACTGCTAAGAATGCATCTTGTGGAATCTCTACCGATCCAACAGCTTTCATTTTCGCTTTACCAGCTTTTTGTTTTTCTAATAATTTACGTTTACGCGAAATATCTCCACCGTAACATTTTGCAAGTACGTTCTTACCAATTGATTTGATATTTGTTCTTGCAATTATTTTTTGACCAATGGCTGCTTGCACAGGTACTTCAAATTGTTGACGCGGAATTAATGTTTTTAATTTTTCAACGATGACTTTACCACGTTCATACGCAAAATCTCTATGAACGATGAAACTTAAAGCATCCACTGTATCCCCGTTTAAAAGAATATCCATTTTTACCAATCGACTTTCTTTATAACCAATTAATTCATAATCAAAAGATGCATAACCTTTTGTATTTGATTTTAATTGATCAAAGAAGTCAAATACAACTTCTGATAACGGCACTTCATAAATGATATTCACACGGATATCATCTAAATAATCCATCGTTTGGAAAATACCACGTTTCTTTTGACATAATTCCATGACTGCACCAACGTAATCGTTTGGCACCATAATGCTTGCTTTCACATAAGGTTCATAAATTTTATCAATCTTTTGTGGGTCAGGCATTTTAGAAGGATTATCAACGATGATTTCAGATCCATCTGTCATACCACATTTATAAATAACACTTGGTGCTGTTGCAATCAACTCAATACCAAACTCACGTTCAATACGTTCTTGAATGATTTCCATATGTAATAAACCTAAGAATCCCACACGGAAACCAAATCCTAAAGCTTGTGATGTTTCTGCTTCAAATTCTAAAGAAGCATCATTTAATTGTAGTTTCTCAAGTGCCTCTCTTAAATCATTATATTTACCAGTATCGATTGGATAAATACCACAGAATACCATCGGATTCATTTTTTTATAACCTTGTAACGGTTCCGGTGCTGGACGATCTGCGTGTGTAATCGTATCACCGACACGAGAATCCCCTACATTTTTAATAGATGCTGTAATATAACCTACATCACCAACTGTTAACTCAGCTACAGGTAATTGTTTTGGCGTATTTATACCAACTTCAACAACTTCAAATTCTTTTCCTGTCGCCATCATTTTAATTTTATCGCCAGCTTTAACCGTACCATCCATAATACGAATAGATGAGATAACACCGCGATAAGCATCGAATGCACTATCAAAGATTAAAGCTTTTAAAGGTGCTTCTGGATCTCCCATTGGCGCGGGTACTTTCTCAACGATTTGTTCTAAAATTTCATCAATTCCAATGTTTGCTTTTGCTGATGCTAGTACCGCTTCACTTGCATCTAAACCAATCACGTCTTCAATTTCTTGACGAACACGTTCAGGCTCCGCTGCAGGTAAATCAATTTTATTAATAACTGGTAAAAGTTCTAAATCATTATCCAAAGCTAAATATACGTTTGCTAATGTTTGTGCTTCAATACCTTGTGCTGCATCTACAACAAGAATTGCACCTTCACATGCTGCTAAACTTCTTGATACTTCATATGTGAAATCGACATGTCCAGGCGTATCGATTAAATGGAAAATATATGTTTCACCATCTTTAGCTGTATAATTTAATTGAACAGCATTTAATTTAATCGTAATACCACGTTCACGCTCTAAATCCATTGAATCTAGTAATTGAGATTTCATTTCTCTAGATGCAACCGATTTTGTATTTTCTAATATTCTATCCGCTAATGTAGACTTTCCGTGGTCTATATGAGCAATAATAGAGAAGTTTCTTATTTTTTCTTGCCTTTTTAATCGATCATTATTGTTCATTAAATGTCCAACTTTCTTTCATAGTCATTAAATAAGATTATATCAACATAATCAAATGACTTCAATCAGTTTTAAAATATACATTGCAACTATGCCAACTATTTGTTAAAATATTTCTTGTTGCAATCAAATTCTAATTTGAGCTGAACGAACTTTTTTAGGAGGTGACATTATGCCAAACATTAAATCTGCTATCAAACGTGTTACTACAAGCAAAAAAGCACAAGACGCTAACATTTCTCAAAAGAACGAAATGCGTACTGCTGTAAAAGCTGCTAAAGCTGCAGTAGAAAACAATGCTGATAATAAACAAGAATTAGTAAACTTAGCTGTTAAGAAAATTGATAAAGCTGCGAAAAGCAACTTAATCCATTCTAATAAAGCTGACCGTTTAAAATCACAAGTGATGAAATCTAAGTAATAGATTAAAGACTGATGCATCTGCATCAGTCTTTTTTTATATTTTTAATATAAATAATTCTAAAATTAAATCTTTATCCATGTAAGATGATTTTAATTGATAGTCTGTTTCTGCACACGAATCTATTATTTTTAATAAATGATTTAAGCTTAATTTATTAATATTTCTTAATGCCAGTTTCACTCTATAAGGATGAACTTTCAACTGCTTAGCAATTTGTGATTCTGAATAACCTTTTTCTTTAAGTATCTTCGCTTGATAAAACAATCGATATTGTCCTGTAATTAAAGCTAATAACTTTATAGGTTCTTCCTTCATCTGGATTAAATCTTTTAATAAATGAATCGCTTTTTGTTTTTGACCTTTTATAATGAATTCTGTTAATAAAAATACATTTTGTTCTAAACTTCTACTAACAACCGATTCAATATGTTTTTTTGTAATAACGGGTTCATCCCCAACAAATAATAAAACTTTGTCTAATTCTTTTGTAATAATGTCATATTGAATACCTGTTAATTCAATCAATGCATTTAATGCGTCTGCTTTAATATCTTTATAAACATCATTGAGTGCTTGTTTAATTAATGCTTTAGTCCCCTCTTCATTTAAAGGTTCTATTTGTATGACTTCATGAAGCTTTTTAATTGTTTTTACAATTTTTTTTCGTTCATCTAATTTATCTTGGTTCACTTCAAAAATCACAATATTTGGTCCACTAAATTGTTCTAAAAAACTTAATACATCTTCAATGTTAATCTCAATTGCTGTTTTTACCTTTTCACCTGTGAAAATGTAACTGTCCTTGATGTGGATCACTTTACAATCACTTAAAAAAGGAAACGTCATTGCATCTTCTGCTATTTGTGAAAATGAAACTTCTTTTAATTCATACTGACTGTAATTAAATTCATCTTTTTGATGAATATGATGCTCAATTACTTCAGATATTTTTTTGTCTACAAGAGGTTTTGTACTCCCATATACAAGATATATGTGCGTCAAACAACCACTCCTTATAAAAATCTTAATTTCATTATAGCTTTTTTTGTCATAGTATCATATACTTAAATTATTCATTAGGAGGTTGGGTTATGAATCTTTTTGAAAAAAATGTACAATCTAAAAATAATGATGTGCACGATTCTGGAATGGCATTTATGTTCGCATTTGGCGGATTTGCTACAATCTACATCATTGCTCAAATTTTCGATTTAGTAGCAGGTAAATAAAACTTGAGAGATTTCTCAAGTTTTTTTATTTTGCAATTTTTTTACACTTAACTTATTTTCCCTCGTACTCTTGTAAACGATTGCTCCAACCTTTTTTAAAATCATAAGTAATTCTGCCATAAATTCTCGTATCCAAAATATTTATATTCCTTTGATTTAATTTAACCAAGGTTTCATTATGTGGGTGTCCAAAGCGATTGTTTCTTCCTGCTGAAATAATGGCGACTTTAGGCAAAAAATGATCAAGTAAAGCATCTGACGTACTTGTCTTACTGCCATGATGACCGATTTTTATCCCTAAAATCGACTTATTTAAAGATTCAATTACTTTTTGTTCTCCTTCTTGCCCTAAATCACCCATAAATAAAAAACTTTGATTATTTTGGTGCTTTAAATTCAAAATTATACTTTCTTCATTTTCATCTTCATGATTTACTAAAGTATTTAATAGCTCAATAGAAATGTTGTTTAAATGGATTGACTTAATTGTTTCAGCATCGATGATTTTAACGTGATATTTTTCCGCCAAACGTAATAACGAATCATATTTATGGACATGTTGACTGTTCCGTTTCAAAATCAAATGCTTCACATAATAATGTTGAATTAATCGTTCCGCTTCACCGAAGTGATCAAAATCCGGATGCGTAATAAGTAAATAATCAATATTTCTTAGTTGATGATATTTCAAAAATGGAATAATAGACTGATCAGCTAGAGTATTTTCTTTATGTCTTTGAATTTTATGCTGATTAAATGCTATTTTACCCCCCGTATCAATAAGCATTACTTGATGATGTGATTCTATTAAAGTACTATCACCCTGGTTGACATCTAAGAAATGTATCCTTTCATTTCCACTTCTCATTTCTATCAAAACCACCATCATAATAAATAAAACAATAAAATACCGATGATATTTTTTATGAAACATCATTAATATAAAAAATGTCATTAAAACATATACAATCTTAGGTTGAAAACCAACAATCCATTCTAAATTTGGAAACGCCATAAACCAATGAGTTAAGGTCATATTAATTTCAAAACATAAGTCAAAAAGATGAATAAATAATTGAGGCATATGATTAAAAATCATTAAATAAAGTAAAATGCAGATTGCTAATGGAAAAATAAGCACAGAAAAAAGTGGCACAAAAATTAAGTTTGTAAGCATACCTATAAAATATATGCTATTAAAATGATATAAAATTAATGGCATGGTTACAACTTGGCTAATACAAGTTGAAATTAATAATGAAATAAAGAAAGGTTTATTATTCAACATATGCATCAACACAATAAAAGCATAACTAATTAAATAAGACAGTTGAAAACCGATATCTAAAACAACCTTTGCGTCCATCAACCAATTCAAAATAAAACTTATCGAAAGGCAACTTAGCAATGAAATACGATATTGATATAAACTTAATACGATCATAATAAATAAAGCAGCTCTTAATACAGATGGTGCTGCACCTGTTAATAATATAAAACAAGGTAAGATTGCTAAAACAATACTTTTACTGACCCATATAGGGACGTAACATCGCTTCAAACAATAATATAAAACAACAGAAATGATTGATACATGAGAACCACTAACAGCATATAAATGATATATACCAAGTAATTTTAGTTGATATAACGCTTCCGATGATAAGTACTTCGTATCTCCTACTGTTAAGGCAATAAAATAGTCTTTGTACTTAAACGGAAGTACATTGATTTTTTCAATCATGTTTGATCGATATTTCAAAATAGAATCATGTAGATTCAATGGTATTGATTTGCATTGTGTTAAATCAAAATTGGTAACCTTAACAATACCATCTATATGATTTTGCAATAAATATTTTCTGTAATCAAAACCATCATGATTTGTATTTGGTAACACTTCACTATCTTTAAATCCAACTTGGCAACTTTTCATAAACGGCAATTGTTTTTTTAATGCATCTATCGCTTGCTCATCATGGATATAATAGTAAAATTGATATGTTTTATTTTGAATTTGAAACGTCCCTTTAAACTGGTCACCATTGATCAATAAATCATCATTGAACCTTACCCATTGTGATTTCATAGTTTGAGTTAACTTTGTTTGTTGATCATATAAAAACGGTCCTTTTTCTATTTGAAAATAATCATTCAAGTGAAAAAAAGAAAGTATCATCAATACAAAACTATAAAAAAAGTGGTGTAAAAGTTGCTTTCGTAACGCAATGACACCACTAATTATAAACACGAGCATACTACTCCAAATATCAACATGGAACAATACGCCACAAATGATAGCGAACACATATATTATGAACATATGACTCCAATCTATTACGATTGCATAAAATAAGTCATTAAATCATTTGGATCAAATTCAATTTTTTCAGTTTCAATATTGGCTTGCTCAAGTAATTGAATCGCATATGGATGGTTTTTGTAATCCGCCGCATAACATATTTTTTTAATACCTGCTTGAATGAGTGATTTAGTACAATGTATGCATGGAAAATGCGTTACATAAACAGTACTCCCCTCCGTTGATACACCCATTTTAGAACATTGCAATAATGCATTCATTTCTGCGTGGATAGTTCTAATGCAATGTCCATTTTCGATATAACATCCAACATCTATACAATGTGCTTCTCCAGCTACAGAACCATTATATCCACCAGCAATGATGCGATTGTCTTTAACGATTGTTGCGCCTACTTTCAAGCGCGTACACGTCGATCTTAACGCCAATAATTGGCTTTGCGCCATAAAATATTCATTCCATTGAATTCTTTCCATGATTACACCCCTAATGTCCATTTTATACAATTGTAATTCTAATTATTTTAGGATGCAATTATACTTCGATATATTCTTTTAATTGTTCAAATGTTTTTTCACCAATCCCTTTTATTTCTTTAATTTCATCAATCGATTTAAATCCTTGATGTGCATCTCTATATTGCATGATTTCTTGTGCTTTTTTAGGTCCAATACCTGGAATTTGTTCCAAAGCTGATTGATCTGCTTGATTAATATTTATTTTTTGTTGATTGGCTTGTTTTGAATTTGATTGTGCATTATTTTGTTGATACATTTCAAATTTATTTTGATGTACCTCACCTTTATAAGGAATATAAACAACCTGCCCATCATACAATGGTTGAGACAAATTTACCCATTCTAAATCGGCATTTTCTAATGGTTTTGCTAGTCCAATCACTTCATTAATCCTTTGTGACGTTTTTGCTGGATAAACACCTGGATATTGAACTGCACCTTTAATATCCACTTTTATTTCTTTAACTTGATTCGAAGACAAAGCTTCACTTTGTTTACTTTGATTGGTTTCGCTTTGTTTTAATGTTGCCAATTGCTTTGAATTATTTTCTACAAATTGCACATTGTCACTTTGAGTTGATTTTGAGATTTGAAAAATGATAAAAAATAATAAAACGATTACCATCGCACAACCTAACAATACTTTTCTTTGTAAAATATAATCTTTAATTCTATCCAAAAAAACACCCCCAACAGTAATATCGTTGAAGGTGATTGTTTTACTTTTATTTGTAAGAAATAAAAGTTAATTTTATTCACTTTTCGTAGCAATAAAAAATATTCTTTCAATTTCTTCATTCATATCATAATCAGAAGTTTCATCAATAGTGTTATTTAAATCAAAATCTGCAAAAATGGTTTCTATTTCAAAACCAATATTCTCTAATAATTGTTGAATTTCATCAACAAAATAAACTTTTTGAGTATGATGTTCGTCAAAGCGAACATATTTTTGATCTGTATCCTTAATAAAAAATGTCATTTCATGATGAACAATATGATCTTCATCTGAAATGGCTTTCCAAATATACATACCTTCCTCTATTTCATCAACATAAACTTCATTTTGAAAGTATTGATAAAACTTTTGAATAGCATGCATATCAAAAATAAGCTTCCCATCAAATTTTAAATGGTGATACATTTGAATAAATGCTTGATGAACAGATTCAATATCCGTTAAGTAATTCAAACTATCGCAAAAACATGTGATGACATCAAACTGTGTATCAATTTGAAAATCCGTCATATCTTGAGTTGACCAATGGACATGAGGTAATTTCAATTGCCCTTTTTGAACCATAGCTTCACTTTTATCCAAACCATATAATGTGATATTTTCATTAAAACACTGCAAAAAATTCCCTGTACCAGCACCAATATCTAACAACTTTTGGTCTTCATTAACATACGGTTTTACAATTTCATACCACGTCTCATAAGGTTGATCATACATAAACAAATCATATACATTTGAAAAATGACTATAGTCCATTTGCAGTTTCCAACTCGAATGTAAAGATTTCTTGATCTCGGTAAAGTCTTTCTAATTTGTAATAATCTCGTTCTTCATGATGGAAAACATGTACAACTACATCGCCTAAATCAACTAGAATCCAACGTGCTTCATTAAATCCTTCTAATCGATTCACATTTATGCCTTCTTTTTGAGCAGCATCTTTCACTTCTCTAGCAATCGCTTGTACTTGTCTTTCTGAATTACCGTGGCATACTACAAAATAATCTGTAATCCCTGTGACATTTTTTACGTCAATCGCTATAATATCCTCTGCACGCTTATCATCACATGCTTTAACACTTAAATTTAATAATGATTTAGAATCCATTTCATCATTCCTTTTAATTATTTTTGTAAATTATAGTAGTTTAAACAATCAATTGTTGCAGGATAAATGGTTTTGTCACCGGCAACTAAATATAATACTGTTCGTTTAGATATTTCGTAAATCGCTTTATCAATATCTTTTTCTTTATATATCATATCACGAATTTCTTCTACACCAGGCTGAGTACGCTCGGGTTCAATATAATCTGAAACAAAAATGATTTTTTCATTTAAACCCATTTGTCTTCGGCCTGTAGTGTGAAAATATATAGCATCAAATATTTCTTGATTATCAATATTGTGTTCATTTTTAAAGTATGCTGCCGCTACTGGTCCATGCAATATTTCTGAACTGTAAGCTAACAATTCAGTTTCTAGTTTATATTTCGTAACTTTTTGGTAGAGCTCACTCAAATCATCATATTTAAAGTAGTCATGTAAAATACCTGCCATTTCGCAAATATCCTTATCACCATGAAAAATATCTGCAAGTTGCTTAGCTGTTTCTGCTACTCTTAACGAATGTTGATATCTTTTTTTAGGCAATTTTTCTTCTACCAATTTCATCGCTTTTTTAACTTTCATATAATTGACCTCGCTTTATGATTTCAATTACCTCATCAATTACCCATAACCGACAAGTTTGATGACGACTGATTCTCTTACGAATCACTGTTGAACTGATTAGAACTTGAGGTATATTTATCACTTGTATTTTATCAATATCAACTGATACATGTTGATTAACCCGATTCACAATGATAAATGTACAATTTTCTATTAACCATTGATATTGATACCATTGTTCCAATTGTTCATATTGGTCTTCACCAATAACAACATAAATGCTTTGATTTGGATGGACTTGTTGGATGTGTTGCACTGTGTGGTAAGTATAACTTACTTCGTTTCTTAAAATTTCAAAGTCTAATAAATGACCAAATCCCAAATGTTTAATCGCTGCTTGAATCATCTCAACTCTACTTGTATCATCTGCAATTGGTCCATGATTTTTCAAAGGACTTTTTTTAGTTGGTACAAAGTAAAAATAATCAGGTCGATACTTTTCATTGACTTCATTTGCGATAATCATATGTCCGATATGTATCGGATCAAAACTACCTCCAAATAAAACAATACTCATCGTGGTAATTCAATTTTTTTATGATTTTTTGATGGTTTGTATAAAATGATTGTTGACCCAATAACTTGCACTAACTCACCATAAACACGTCTTGCGATCGTTTCTGCTAATTCATCTTTATCATCCAAATTATTTTGCAATACACTGACTTTGATTAACTCTCTTTTTTCTAAAACATCATTCAGTTGTTCAATTAAGTTATCATTGATTCCACCTTTTCCAATTTGAAAAATAGGGTCCAAATGATGTGCTTGTCCTCTTAAATATCTTTTTTGCTTACCAGTTAACATATTATTCTCCTTATAAATTTAATTTTTTTATTACAGCTGCTTTCATAGCTTCTCTATTAGCATCAATACCTGTCCAATATTTAAAACTTAATGCACCTTGATTTACAAACATACCTAATCCATTAAAATAAGGTAATTTTAAATCTTTTGCTTGTTTCAAAAATTCTGTTTCAGCTGGATTATATATAATATCGCTGATCATTGTATCTTTTTGACAATGATTTAAATCAATAAGCATTTCATTATTAAAACCACTCATCCCAACTGGGGTTGTATTAATAATCAATTGAAATTGTTTTAAATCTATTTTATTGATATCACTTAATGCAATATATTCAGTTGGAATTTTCCAATCAGACAATCTATTTTGTGATCGGTTAGTGATAGTGATATTACATCCTAAATCATATAATTTTGTAGCAAGTGCACGACTTGCACCGCCAGCACCGATGATGAGTACTTGCTTAATATAATCTATATTACAATTTTGTTTTAAATCCATGATATATCCATCAGCATCAGTATTGTATCCAATCCATTTTCCATCTTGAATTGCTACAGTATTCACTGCACCAATTTTTTGGGCTAATAGATCAATTTCATCACAATATTGCATGATATCTACCTTATACGGAATCGTTACATTAAATCCATCTAGCTGTGATTGATTGATAATGTCTTTAATGTGATGAAAATGATTGGGATCAATATTTAATGCTATATATTCATCATCACGATTCAGCGCTTTAAAATTTGCATGATGCATCAATGGTGATAGTGAGTGTAAAATCGGATGACCTATTACAGCAAACTTCATAAAATCACCTACAATATACTTGGTCTTAAATATACATTGACTTCACTTGGTGCGTAAACTTCCAATACAGCACCAGCATCAACTGTAATAAATCCTAGACCTGAAATGATAATATCTTGTTTTACATTCTTCGTACTTAAAATGGTCTTTTTAATATTGTTAAAATCAAATTGCTGGTCTCCTGGTGGTGTCAACAAATCACCCACTTGGCGTTCCCATAAACTTTGTGCATTTTCAGTTTTTGTTCGGTGTATATTCAGTAAATTTGATACAAAGCAATTTAAGCTTCTTCTTCCACCTTGAACATAATCTACACGTACTAATCCACCTAAAAATAAAGTTTGTCCTTCATTTAATTGATAATTTTTAGGTTTAATTTCCGATTTTGGCATAATTACCTTTAATTCTTTATCAGTCACGTAATGTGTCATTTGATGACTTTGAATAATACCCGGAGTATCATACATAAAAGTGCCATCACCTAATGGAATATCTATTAAATCTAGAGTCGTACCAGGGAAATGACTTGTAGTAATGACGTTCTTTTCACCGATACTTGATTCAATAAGTTTATTAATTAATGTCGATTTGCCGACATTTGTTGTTCCGACAACATAAACGTCTTTACCTTCACGTAGTGATGCAATAGTTTCAAGCAATTCATCAATACCATGATTTTTTTCTGCAGATATAAGTACGACTGCATCAGGTTTCATACCAAGTTCTTTTGCTAATTTTTCAATCCACAATTGAACACGTCGTTTATTGATGAGTTTAGGTAATAAATCCATTTTATTTGCTGCTAATATAATTTTTTTATTTCCTACAATACGTTTTAAACCATTAATCCATGAGCCTTGAAAATCAAATACATCTACAACATTAACAATGATTCCTTCACGGGTACTTAAAGCATTCAACATCGTTAAAAAATCATCACTTGTTAAATCAACATCTTGAATTTCATTATAATGTTTCAATCTGAAACACCTTTTACATATTACATCTTCTTTATTTAAACTAGATTTTGGTACATACCCTGGTAAATTTGGATCATCAGATTGTAATATTGCGCCACAACCGATACATTTTTGTTCGTTACTCACACATTTCCTCCTACGATTTGTTTTTTTCTATTTTATCATATTCTTTAATACATAACTCTTTTTAGCAAAAAAAGAAGTTCCAAGGAGACCTTGGAACTTAAGTAAGCGGGTGATCGGAATCGAACCGACAACATCAGCTTGGAAGGCTGAGGTTTTACCACTAAACTACACCCGCATATGATGATGTAATTAATAATAAAACAATTAAAGAAAAATGTAAAGAGGTAAAATTACCTCTTTATTCTTCCCAATTAATCATACCTTTACGTTTAAAATAAGCTAAAAATTTACGTTCCATCATACGATTAACTTTTGTTTTCCATTCGTCATTAGATTTAACTGGAACAACCATAATCGAGTAAAACCCATTTGAATTGGCTGCTAAAACATCAGTCATCATTTGATCGCCAATCACAACTGTTTCACTCGGTGTTACGCCCATTTTTACACATGCTTTTTTGAAAGCATGTCCCATAGGTTTCTTTGCATCGAAAATATAATCAACCTTTAATGGTGTTGCAAAAGTAGAAACACGAGTTTGATTATTATTAGATACAATAGTAATTTTAATGCCTGCTTCACTCATATCATTAAACCACTGTACAACTTCATCCGTTGCAAGTTTAACGTCCCAACCAACTAAAGTATTATCTAAATCTGTAATGATTGCTTTAACACCTCTACCTTTTAACTCTTCAGGTGTAATCTCAAAAATTGATTTTGCATATTTGCTTGGTAATAAATATTTTGAAATGATACTCATTGATGCACCTCCATAATTTCCTATACCCTTATTTGAATAAATTTCATCAAAAAAGGTTGAGTTTTCACTCAACCTTTTCGTGAAATTATTCGTTTATTTCATTTGGTGCAGCTTCAATTTCTGTACCAGAATAAATAATAAATCCAATAATTGCAGTCGCAATAACTGATAATGCCATAAAGAAGATCATGATATTACCTCCATCTATGAAATAGTCTCTAATAATGATTTTACAATTTTAGAACTTGATACGCAAGCCACTTTTAAAAACTCTTCAAATGTCACACCCGCATCACCATTGGCTAAATCAGATATCGCTCTTGTAATGATAAACGGTACGTTAAATTGATAACAAGTTTGCGCAACTGCAGCAGCTTCCATTTCAACAGCTAACACATCTTTTAAATTTGAAATGATTGTTTCTTTTTGAGTTTGAGTACCAATAAAGCTATCTCCCGAAACAATTAAACCTAACTTTGCATTCAATGCATTGTCTTTAATCGCCTGAGTCGCTAATTTGATTAAGTTCTCATCAGCTTCGTATTTAACAGGCATCATAGGTACTTGTCCTAATTCATAACCAAATGCAGATGCATCTACATCATGATGCATTACTGATTTTGATACGACGATGTCACCAACTGCTAAATCTTGGCCTAAACCACCTGCAGAACCTGTGTTAATAATCATTTCAGGCTCAAAATGTTGAATCATAAGTGTCGTACATATCGTCGCATTAACTTTACCAATTCCACTTTGCATCAATACAACATCTTTACCATACAATTGACCTTTATAAATTTCAACATGCGCAATTTTTTCAGTTGATAAATTTTGCATATCACCTTTTAAGATGGCAACTTCTTCTTGCATTGCACCAATAATTCCAATCATTTCAAAACCTCCAAATTAGTCGATAGAAATAATTTTCACACGCATTTCATTACCATTTGGTAAAGGTACGTTAATTTCATCGTTTACTTTTTTACCTAATAAAGCTTTTGCAATTGGAGATTCATTTGAAATTTTCCCTTCAAATGGATCTGCTTCTGCTGATCCTACGATTTTATAAGCTTCTTCCTCACCACCAGGAATTTCAGTAAATGTTACTGTTCTACCTAATTGCACTTCATTTTTCTTTCCATCATCTTCAATAATCACTGCATGACGTAACATCATTTCAATTTTAGTGATTTCTTGTTCAACGAAACCTTGTTCATCTTTAGCAGCATCATATTCAGAGTTCTCAGATAAGTCACCAAAACTACGTGCAACTTTGATTTTTTCTACAACTTCTGGTCGACGAACTGTTTTTAAATGTTCTAATTCTTGTTCTAATTTTTGGAACCCTTCTTGTGTCATAGGGTATTCTTTTTGTAATTCCATTATTAATCCTACTTTCCATTTTTCAATATTTATTTTTTTAATTTATCCTTATTTATAGGCTTTAAACATTATTTATTGATTCGTATTCACTAATGATTGAATCTTTGTTGTCATAATATCAATTGCGACTGTATTACTTCCGCCTTCTGGAATAATAATATCTGCATATCTTTTTGTTGGTTCAATAAATTGATTATGCATTGGTCTAACAACTGATAAATATTGACTAATGACAGACTCCATCGTACGACCACGTTCTTCAATATCTCGAACTAAGCGTCTTAAAATTCTTAAATCAGCATCTGTATCTACATATATCTTAACATCCATTAAATCTCTCAATGCTTCGTTCTCTAATGCAAAAATGCCTTCTACTATAATAACATCTTTTGGTTCAAATGTAATCGTTTTCT
The DNA here is from genome assembly GCF_004117835.1 of Macrococcus sp. DPC7161. Lineage (GTDB taxonomy): Bacteria > Bacillota > Bacilli > Staphylococcales > Staphylococcaceae > SDSC01. The sequence goes on from NZ_SDSC01000001.1 coordinate 708,146, forward strand.
CGCTTCTTGTATGCATTGTATAATCATAAGTTGGTACTTTTACAGTTTTACCATCTCTTAAATCTAATAAATTTTGAATTAATAAGTCATTATCAAAAGCAAGAGGATGGTCATAATTGGTTTTAAGTCTTTCTTCAAAACTTAAGTGAGATTGGTCTTTATAATAATAATCTTGCTCAATTAAAGCGACAGAATATCCTTCTAAATTTTTTAAAATCTTAGAAGTAACTGACGTCTTACCAGAACCTGAACCACCAGCAATACCAATAATCGTCGTTTTTGACATTAGTTTAATTCCTTTCGCATCATGTTGTTTTTAAACACTGGATGATCAACTTTAATTTGGACAATTTGTAATGGATGTCTTGCAGCATCTAAGCTGACACCTTCTTCATCAAAAATTTCTCCAACAATTTGAGTAAAGTTTTCAATTTCAGGACCAAAGAACTCAATTTCTTGTCCTGGTTTGAAATTATTTCTTTGTTGAATCGTTGCCATTTGTGTTTCTTCAGAATAGTCTAACACTAAACCACAGAAATCAAAAGGCGTTTTTTTAGATTGCTCATGGCCAAACATTTGCTCTTCAAAGCCAGGCACACCTTCAAAAAATGCAGGTGCTGTATCACGATTCGCACATTTATCAAGCTCTACTAACCAAGCTGGATCTATTTTAAAGTTTTCAGGGTCAGCACAATATGCATCAATCACTTTTCGATAAACAGAAACAACTGTCGCTATATAGTGGATAGATTTCATACGTCCTTCAATTTTTAATGAATCCACACCAATGTCAATCATTTTAGGGATAGATTCAATTAATTTTAAATCTTTAGGGCTCATAGCAAATGGCGTTACATCTCCATCATATGCCACATCTAAATCACCATCAGGTTCAACTGTTAATAAATCATAGTCCCATCTACAACTTTGACAACATCCACCGCGGTTTGAGTCACGCGCTGTCATATGGTTACTTAATGTACAACGACCAGAATATGCTATACACATCGCTCCATGAATAAATGCTTCAATTTCAATATCCACTTTTTCTTTCATTTCTTTAATTTCTTCAGCACTTGTTTCTCGAGCTAAAACGACACGTTCTAACCCTTCTGATTTCCAGTATTCAACAGCCTTCACATTTGATAATGATTGTTGTGTTGATAAATGGATTTCTAACCTTGGTGCCACGCGTTTACATGTTTCAATAATTAATGGATCTGCAACGATGATTCCTGTTGCACCAGTACTCTCTAAAGCCATTAAATATTCTTCTAAACCATCAATATTTTCATCATGTGCAATAATATTTGTTGTGACATAAATTTTTGCACCGTAGCGGTTTGCAAAATCTACACCTTCTTTAATTTCTTCTATCGTAAAATTATCAGCATTTGAACGTAATCCGTACTCTTGTCCACCAAGAAATACAGCATCAGCACCATAATGTACCGCAATCTTTAATTTTTCTAAATTACCAGCTGGTGCCAATAGTTCGGGTTTTTTTAATATCGTTTTCATCTCGGTTACCATATAAACCACCTTAATAAACAGTTTGTTTGAATAAAAATCCTTGATCTAAAGGACGATATTCAGGTTGTATTTCTTCGATCATATCTAATAAATCAAATTTAGCATCATCATATAAATCTGGATCTTCGCTAAATAAATCAATCGCTTTTCGATATGCTTTCGTCACAGTTGTGATGTACTCTTCGCTATGTAATACGCCATCTATTTTTAATGAATCGATGCCTGCATTCAGCAATTCCTCTAATTCTTCAATAATACAAATATCATTAGGACTCATAATATGCGTACCATTAAAATCTTCAAAAATTGGATATTTATTATTACGTTCTTCATCATATAAAAGCATATTTTCTGCTTCTTTACGATTCTCAATCTTCATAACTTTTTCTTGGTACATATAGTAATTTCCTAATAATTTACGCTTTGATTGGAACATACATGTCATGCCATGCGCTTGAACTTCAATCTCTACATTGCTGTTTGCTTTAATTTCAAGTGCCTCTTCAAGCGATAACTCTCTTGCAAGTACTGCTCGTGTTGCGCCACGTTCACCCCAATAATTACATTGGAAATGATTTGTCACCACTGTTTCTTGGTTCCAAATTAATGGAATTGTATTACCTCTTTCTCTTTCATACATAACAATCGCAGGATCTCCGAAAATAATGGCATCCACTTTTAATTCATGTAAATAATCCATATAATTTTCTACTGCTTCTAAATGCTCATTATGGAATAGACCATTTACAGCTACATATGCTTTTTTCCCATGTGAACGGATCAATTCAACAGCTTCTTTTAAATCAACACGATTAAACTCACCAGCAAGTCTTAATCCAAATTGTTGTTCACCAATAACAAATGCATCTGCACCAGCATCAATGAGTTGTTTAATATGTTGTACTGATTTTGGTGTTACTAATAATTCAGTCATTTTATTCTCCTTTAAGTTTAATTGAAATACTCATACCATCACCGATATCAATAAAGTTTGTTTGATAATCCGTATTTTCACTTAACCATGTGTTGTATTTCTCTATTTTTCTTACCATTTGTTTGACATTACGACTTCTCACTATTTCAATGTTTCCAACAAAATCGTGGTATAAAATATTGTCTGTAATGATTAAGCCACCAGTTCTAACTAATGGACTGTATAATTCAAAGAACTTTTTTGATTGTGCTTTTGCAGCATCAATAAATAATACATCATATATTTGATGGTTAACTTCGTCAAATGCTTCTAAAGCATCTTTAAAAACGAGATTAATTTGATGTTGCTTGTTAAAATCTTGTATATTTTTTTTTGCTTGTTGATACATTAATTCATTACGCTCTATTGTTGTGATTTGTATATTTGGATGAACACTCGCAAAATGTAAGGCACTGTATCCTATTGCCGTACCTATTTCAAGTACATTATGAGCATTATGGATTCTTAACAATTGTTTAACAAATTCAACAGAAATCTTATCCATAATTGGAACTGCTTCAGTTGTTGCGTACTCAATTAACGTATCAATTTCATTTTTTGGATTGAGTTCACTCACATAATTTGATTCTTTTATCATTATTTTTTCCTTTAATCACAAAAATACCAACCATTCGGCTGGCATTCGTTATTTTCATGATATTTTATCATATTTTTCATGATTTGATAAGAAATAAATAAAATTGGTTATTAAATAACCAATTTTATTGTTGTTTACTATCAATGTATTTATCTTTTAATTTTTCATGTTCATCTAAAGTTTTAGAGAAATAATTCTTACCGTTACTATCAGCAAGGAAGAATAAATAATCCGTCTTTGCTGGATTTAATACACTCTCCATACTTTCTTTACCACTAGTTGCTATTGGCCCTGGTGGCAATCCTTTATGAATATATGTATTATATGGTGATTCAACTTTTAAATCCGCTTCATAAGTCACTTTTTTGTGTCTTCCAAGTGCATACAATACAGTAGGATCCGTTTGTAATGGCATTTCAGGATTTTCTGCCATACGGTTAATAAACACTGAAGCAATTTTAGAACGGTCTGTTAAACCAGATGCTTCTCTTTCAACTAATGAACTAAAAGTTAAAAATTGATGGAATGATAGACGCTTTTCTTCGCCCTGTTCTTTTATTACTATACCACCATATTTATCCCATAATGGAAACGCATTAGTTTCAGTTGCTGATAACATTTTATCAACAATCTCGTCAATAGAAGGGTGTTTTTCAGAAAAATCATAAGTTGCTGGGAATAAATAACCTTCTAAAGGCACTTTAATATCTGGATTAAATACATCATCTGTTATTAATTTCGGATGTTTTTTTTGCATTTTTTTGATAAATGCAGGATCATTAACAGTATTTAAAAATGATTCTTTTTGAATATCTGTTTTACTACTTACAATAGATGCAATTTGATCCATCGTAACACCTTCAGGGACATTCAATTTAAATGCCACTGGCATATAAACTTCACCTTTTTGCAAACTTTTTGCAATTTGATCAAAATTCATTGATGGTGAAAACTCGTAATTACCCGCTTGAAAATTTGAAATGTTATTAAACTTTAAATAGTACTTAAACATCGTACTACTCTTAATAATTTTCTTTTGCTCTAATTTATCGCCAATCATCGAGGCACTTTCGCCAGGTACAACTTCTATTTGTGTTGTAGATTTATCGTGCTTATCAAGTGGCTGTTTTGCAGCATTGAAGTATAAAAATCCTCCAACTGCTACAAACAACCCAATAACCACAATCAAACCAATAATGATACTAGATAAGAGTCGAGCAAACTTTTTTGAATCTTTGATTTCTTTATTTCTTCGACTCATATAACTTATTCCACTTCTTCTTCAAAATTAGTATTTACGATTTCTTCAATCATATCCCATTCTTCATCAGTTTCGACAGGTAAGAATTTACCTCCATCACCATTTTCATTTGGTTCGTTGATCATTGGAATTAATTCGATTTCATCTTCATCATCTGCGCCTTCTTCAGCTAAGATAACATATGATTTTTCAAATTGTGGGTTGTAAAATTCTAATACTTTTCTGTATAAAACTTCATTACCTTCTTCATCAAATAACGTTAATAATTCCTCTTCATTATTAATGTCTAATGTTGCTTCATTTTCTTGTACAAATTCATTGTTCTCTGTCATATATATCACCCTTATTTTGAATTTAAATAACCTTGTAAAATAAATACTGCTGCCATTTTATCAATGACTTGCTTTCTTTTTTTTCTAGAAACGTCTGCTTCTAACAAAGTACGCTCAGCACCAACAGTAGATAAACGTTCATCCCACATCACTATTTCTAGCTCTGGAACTTCTTTTTTTAACACTTCACTAAAATACAAAGACGCTTCACCCGAAAGTCCAATCGTATTATTCATATTTTTAGGTAGGCCAATGACGGCAGTGCCAATTTGATGTTCTTTAATGATTTCTTTGAGCGCTTCTAAACCATAGTCTCCTTTACTCTCATCAATCCTTAATGTTGTTAATCCTTGTGCTGTCCAACCAAAAGCGTCACTTATCGCAACACCAATCGTTTTTGAACCCACATCTAATCCAATGACTTTTTTCATTCAGATTTCTTCTCTTGATTGATGTAGCTCGTAACAAGTTGTTCCATGATATCATCGCGATCAAGTCTTCTAATTTGGTTTCTTGCATCATTATGTCTTGGAATATATGCCGGATCACCAGATAATAAATATCCTACAATCTGATTAATTGGACTATATCCACGTTCTTCAAGTGTATTATACACATTTAATAAAACGGTTCTAGCTTCTTCTTTTGGCAACTCTTCAAAGTTGAATTTCATTGTTTTATCAAAATTTTCCACTGTGTCACTCCCTTTGTATTTTGACAATTATATCATACTATAAATAAAACTTATTTTACAATGTATTAAAATATGAATTAATAAATTCTATTGCATCTTGTACTTTTGATACATCTTGCGCGCCACCTTGAGCTGAATCAGGTCTTCCGCCGCCTTTACCACCTGTAACGCTTGCTACACCTTTAATCATGTCTCCCGCTTTTACTTTATCCGTTAATGACTTAGGTACTGATGCCATATAACTCAATTTTTCACCTTTAGCAATTAAGAATATTACTGCATCTTGTAATTTAGATTTATAATCATCCATCATTTCTCTTAATACTTTATTATCAGATGCAGAAACTTCTAATGATAACACTTTGTAACCGTTAATTTCTTTAACGAGTTCTGTAATATCACCTGTTTTTAATTCTGCAATTTCTTTTTGTAAATCTGCAATTTGTTTTTCATATTGTTTTGTTAAAGCTACAATTTCTGAAGCTTTAGACACGATGTTTTCTACTTGTTTTACTTTTAAAACTTCTTTTGTTTGATCAGCTAATGATTCAAATGTAGATAAATATTCGAATGCCGCTTTACTTGTAACAGCTTCAATACGTCTTACACCAGCACCAGTACCTGATTCAGAAACAATTTTAAATAGACCAATTTCAGATGTATTTTTAACATGTACACCACCACATAATTCGATTGAATAATCACTCATTTCAACAACACGAACAACTTCTCCATATTTCTCACCGAATAATGCCATCGCACCTTTTGCTTTTGCATCATTAATGTTCATTTCATTGATTTCAACAGGAATGTTTGCCCATACTTTTTCATTTACAATACGCTCGATTTTTTCTAATTCATCATTTGTAACTGGTCCGAAATGAGAAAAATCAAATCTTAAGCGTTCAGGTGTCACTAATGAACCTGCTTGGTTGACATGTGTTCCTAACACATCTTTAAGCGCTTGATGTAATAAATGTGTTGCTGAATGGTTTTTGATAACAAATGTTCTAAAGTTTGCATCTACTTCAGCTGAAACAGTTGCACCTTTAGTAACACGACCGAACTTCAATTTACCAGTATGTAAATTTTGACCATTTGGTGCTTTAGAGACTTCTGTGACTTCAATTTCAAATGCTTCAGATTTAACTAATCCAATATCAGCAACTTGACCACCGCTCGTTGCATAGAATGGTGTTGTTTCTAAAATAAACTGAATGTCCGCTTCTCCTTCAAAATGTTCTACCAATTCACCATCTACAATAATGTCTGTCAAAATTGTATCCGCTGTTAATGTTTCATATCCAACAAATTGGCTCTTAGTTTTAATGTTAGAAAGCACTTCATTTTGAACTTGCATACTTTGTGTTTTAACGCGAGATTCACGAGCGCGTGTACGTTGCGCTTCCATTGCAACTTCAAAACCTTCTTTATCTACTGAAATACCATTTTCCTCTGCTAATTCTTCTGTTAATTCTACAGGGAAACCAAATGTGTCATACAATTTGAACACATCTTCGCCTTTTAATCGTTTATCAGAAGTTAAAGCTGCATCTTTTAATGCGTTAAAATGAACTAATCCTTCTTCTAATGTTTCATGGAAACGTTCTTCTTCTGATTTAATAACACGTTTAATAAAGTCTTTATTGTTATTCACATCTGGGTAATAAGGTTTCATTATTTCAGCTACAATGTCTACCAATTCAAACATGAATGGTTTATCGATGTTAATCTTTTGTGCAAAACGAACTGCACGACGTAATAAACGACGTAGTACATAGCCTCTACCTTCATTTGAAGGTAAAGCGCCATCACCGATTGCAAAACTTACTGTTCTTATATGGTCAGCAATAACTTTGAATACAACATCATCTTCATTATTTGAACGATATGATTTACCTGAAATGCGTTCAGTAGCTTCAATAATAGGCATGAATAAATCTGTGTCAAAGTTCGTCGGAACATCTTGTGAAATGGACGCCATACGTTCAAGTCCCATTCCAGTATCTATATTTTGTTTTGGAAGTGGAGAATACGTGTGATCTGGATTATGGTTAAATTCAGAGAATACTAAGTTCCAAACTTCTAAATAGCGTTCATTTTCTCCACCTGGATACATTTCTTCAGCTGGATCATCTTTGCCGTAGCTTTCACCACGATCATAGAAAATTTCTGTATTTGGCCCACTTGGCCCTTCACCAATATCCCAGAAGTTCCCTTCAATACGAGTAATTCTGTCATCAGTTAATCCAATCTCATTTACCCATAAATCATATGCTTCTGTATCTTCAGGATGGATTGTAACGTATAATTTTTCAGGTTCAATGGCCATCCACTTTTCACTCGTTAAGAATTCCCATGCAAAAATTATCGCTTCTTTTTTGAAGTAATCTCCAATTGAGAAGTTACCTAACATTTCAAAGAATGTATGGTGGCGTGCGGTAAATCCTACGTTTTCAATATCATTTGTACGAATAGATTTTTGAGCATTTGTAATTCTTGGATTTTTCGGAATAACGCGACCATCAAAATATTTTTTTAATGTCGCAACCCCAGAGTTGATCCATAATAAAGTATCATCATCTATTGGTACTAATGGTTGACTTGGTTCAACCATATGTCCTTTTTCTACAAAGAAGTCTAAATACATTTGTCTTATTTCAGCAGCTGTTAATCGTTTCATTGATAATCTCCTTTAAATTTAGAATAAAATTAATAAAAAAACACGTTCATACCCCCAAAAAGGGACGAACGTGTTCGCGGTACCACCCTAGTTATGACAAAAGTCATCGCTTTAAAGTTATTTCATTATTAAGATAAAGTAGCGTTCAGACTGCATCATCACATTTTCCACCAACCAATGTGTCTCTACAAATGAATTCGTCTTACTCCTCTTTAAATCATTATATAAATTATATGAAAAAATAATTTATGCGTCAACCGTTTCGAAATCAAATGGCGTAATCCCCTGCATATTTATCATAGGATCGATATAAATCATATTCTCTTCCGTAAGCTGACCAATTGGTATTTCTTGTTTAAACTCTTTAATCGTATTTGATGTTTGTGAAGATTTATCGTTTTCTAGTACATGCTCCACGGCCTTTTCTACTGGCGTTTGATTCACATTGAAATAATCTACTAAAAATTGATAAAACGTTGTAAACCTTGCATTTCCTTCAAGCTTTATACCATTATTAAATGCATTAACATCTCCAATAAACATGAGAGACTGGCTCGCTCTTGTTAATCCTGTATAGAGTATATTTTTTTGCAACATTCGATAATATTGATTCACAATTGGCATAATGACAATAGGAAATTCTGAACCTTGCGCCTTATGAATCGAACAGCAATAAGCATGGGTAAGTTCCATTAAATCTTGCTTTGTATAATTGACAATCGTATCATCATAGTCAACAACTACTGTTTCTTTACCACTTACCGCTTCATGCGCCTTTAAAATATCAGTAATTTCACCAATATCCCCGTTAAACACACCATCTTCAGGTCTATTGACCAATTGTAATACTTTGTCACCTTTACGATAAAGCACATCTCCAAAGACTAAATCATCTTGTTTCTCATTTTTAGGATTAAGAATATTTTGGAGTATTTTATTCAAATTACGAATCCCTGCTGTTCCCTTATATATCGGGGCCAATACTTGAATATCTCGTTTATCATACCCACGTTCTACCGCTTTTTTGACGATTTTTTCAATGACATCTCCTACTTGATCGTTTGAACAAGGAATAAATGATCGGTCATTGTATCTTTTAGTAATGTCAAATGGTTCGTTGCGTTTAATTTGGTGGGCCAGTTCAATAATGGATGAACCTTCTTGTTGTCTATAAACCTCTTGTAATTCAATTTGAGGAAAAATTTTCGAATCAATAAGATCTTTAAAAACTTGACCTGGACCGACTGATGGCAATTGATCTTGATCACCGACAAATATAATCTGCGCATCATTAGGAATGGCCCTTAATAACTGAAACATAAGCCAAGTATCAACCATAGACATTTCATCGATAATGATTAATTTGGCTTCAATTTCATTTTCCAATACATCATCCGGTTTATTTTCTCGAGTCCAACCGATCAACCTATGAATGGTCGTTGCCTCTAATCCAGTGGATTCACTCAATCTTTTTGATGCACGTCCAGTAGGTGCACATAACGCGATTGGAAATTGGTCATCATAATCATCATAATTCAAACTTAATCCGTGTAGCTCCGCATATAAATTCACAATACCATTAATAACGGTCGTTTTTCCTGTGCCAGGACCACCCGTTAATATCATAATTTTATGATTCAAAGCAGTTTCTAACGCTTCTCTTTGAAGCGGTGCATAGGTCACATTGAACATTTCTTCAATAGCACCAATCGTTAGTAATACTTCTGACTTCTCAAATGTTTTCAACTTATCACCGTGGTTTAATAAGCGATGTAAAATTTGTACTGCCTTTGATTCTGAATAAAATAAACTTGGGATGTATATATTTTTCTCATGATTCACAACGCGTTTATCTTCTGACAACTCAAGCAGTGCTTGTACAAGTAAATCAGGATTGATAGTTTGGTGTTTCGTTAACAATTCATAAGTCGTTTGAAGTAAAACTTGTTCTGGAATATAAGTATGACCATTTTGTAATGAGGCTTGTTCAAGTGAATACATTAAACCTGCCTTTAACCTTTCAGGATGATTTTCATCAATGCCTATTTTTCTTGCAAGTTCATCGGCTTTACTAAAACCTATTCCTTCAATATCCATCACTAATTTAAATGGAGATTGTTCAACGACGCTTAGCGTTTCTTCTTTATAGAATTGATAAATTTTCATTGCAAGCTGTGCACCAAATCCCAATTCATTCAATTTGATCATAATTTTTTCAATCATTTGATTTTCTACAATGCCATTATAAACAACATCGATTTTTTCATCTGATAATTTAGGCACTTGTTTTAAAACCGCTTTATCTTGCAAAATGATATTTAATGCATCATCACCAAGACATTCTACAATTTGTTTCGCAGTTTTTTTTCCGATGCCTTTAAATATGTCACTGGATAAATATTGAATGATACCATCCTTTGATTGAGGCATTTCTTTTTCAAACGTTTCAACTTGTAATTGCATGCCATATTTCGGATGATTTGTTACTTTACCTTTAAATGTATATGTATCACCTTCTACAATTTGAGGTAAATAACCTGTAACCGTTGCTTCATCTTGGAAGTCTTCATTTGATTCAAATACATCTGTTTTAAGTACAGTATAAAAATTATCTTCATTTTGAAATAATATACGCGTTACTTCGCCAATAATATAGGATTGATCAAATAAAGACATATTCTCCAAGATTACTCCTCCTTCATCGCTTTAAAATTGTTAATTGCATGTCCTGCGAGTAAATGGTCAGGTTGAATGGCAACGATTTTCTCAAAACTGGCAATCGCTTGGTCAAAATCTTCATCTAACATAAACTGTGCGAGTGCCAAGTTATAAAGTGCATCTGTATGCTCTGGATTACGTTGAAGCAATTCTTTAAAAGTAGCAATTGCTTCTTCAAACATTTGTATTTGACATAATACTAAACCATATTGAAAAAGAATTTCTTCATCATGTGGGTTCAATTCTTTTGCACGCATTAAATATGGCAAGGCTTCTTGATTTGAAGATAAGCTGACAAAGCTCATACCTAGCATATAATACGTATCTGCATCATCTAAATGATTTTCAATTGCTTTTTGATATAGTTTAATGGCTTCTTCAAATCTTGAGGCATTAAAATATAAATTTGCCAATCCATAATATGCACCACCATGATTTGGATTTACAGTAATGGCTTTTTGAAAGAAGCGTTCAGCTTCTTCAGTTTGATTCGCATCTGCAAGGATTGTACCAGCATTGATATAATGAGTGACATCGTTAGGTGATGTTTCGATAGCTTCAAATAATAATTTTAAAGCCGCTTCATATTGTTTTTCTTCGATTAATTTCATTAATTGTGATTCGTTCATAATAACCTCCGCTTTTAAAAATTATAACAAAAAAAATTAGAGATAGGGAAAAAATCATTCCCTATCCCTAACTATGCATCTGTTACCACATATGATAATTTACCTGTTGTTTTATATACTTCATCAATTGTAGCACCACCTAAACAAACTTCATCTTGATAAAATACGACCGCTTGTCCAGGCGTAATTGCACGCACAGGTTCATCGTAAGTCACTTTTAATTGATTTTCACCAATTTTCTCAATCGTAACGCCTGTGTCTTTTTGACGATATCTAAATTTAGCCGTTGCTTTAACTGGGCTTGATAAATCCATTTCATTCACAAATGAGTAATCAGATGCGATTAAGTAGTTACTATATAATGCTTCATGATCAAATCCTTGTTCCACGTATAAAATATTTTCTTTTAAATTTTTACCAACAACAAACCAAGGATCTCCGTCGCCACCAATACCAAGACCATGACGTTGTCCAATTGTATAATACATTAATCCAGCATGTTCACCCATAACTTTGCCATCTAATGTCGTCATCTTCCCATTATTCGCTGGTAAGTAGCCGCTTAAAAACTCTTTAAAATTTCGCTCTCCAATAAAACAAATACCTGTTGAATCTTTCTTTTTAGCTGTCGCTAAATCATTTTCTAATGCGATTTTTCTAACTTCAGGTTTTTGCAAGTGCCCTAATGGAAACATTACTTTTTGTAATTGTTCATGAGTTAATTGATTCAAGAAATAGGTTTGGTCTTTATTGTTATCGACACCGCGAAGCATTTCAACAGTGCCATCGTCATTTCGACGTACTTGTGCATAGTGTCCCGTTGCGACATAATCTGCACCAAGCTTTAATGCATGCTCTAAAAATGCTTTAAATTTTATTTCCTTATTACACATCACGTCTGGATTAGGCGTACGGCCTTTTTTATATTCATCTAAAAAGTATGTAAATACTTTATCCCAATATTCTTTTTCAAAGTTTACAGCATAATAAGGGATACCGATTTGATTACAAACTCGAATTACATCTTCATAATCTTCCGTTGCTGTACAAACACCAAATTCATCAGTGTCGTCCCAGTTTTTCATAAATATACCAATCACATCGTAACCTTGTTGTTTAAGTAATAAAGCAGTTACAGAACTATCCACACCACCTGACATACCGACGACTACTTTAATTTTGTCATTACTCATATTTACCCTTCCTTCATTGCATTTTGATAAATAGATTCTATTTGAGAAACAATATAATCAATGGATTCATTAGTCATTAAATGACTTAAACTAATTCTTATTGATTGTTTTGTTCTGATATCATTTCCATACATAGCACTTAGAACATGACTCGGTTCAATACTGCCTGCAGTACATGCTGAACCACTAGAGACATATACACCGTTCATATCAAGTATCGTTAACATGATTTCAACATCACTAAACGGGAAGTGAATATTAATGATATGAGATAATGATTGATTCATATCTCCATTAATTTCAAAAGGAATCATTTTTTCTTGTAATCGATGAATCAATTCACTTTTTAAATTCATCATTTTAACATTTCTATCATCCAAATCTTTTTGAGCCAATTCTAATGCCACTTGCATTCCTTTAATTAAAGGAATATTTTCAGTACCTGCTCTACGTTTCGTCTCTTGAGAACCACCTAATTGCTGATATTGAATTGGCGTTTTCTCTTTCACATACAATAAACCGACACCTTTAGGTCCATAAAATTTATGTGCCGTAATTGTAAATAAGTCTACACCTAAAGCCTTTAAATCTAATTGTAAATGACCCACTGTTTGTACACCATCAGTATGAAAAATAGCTTTGTGATTGTTTAAAATGGATGCTATTTCATCAATAGGTTGAATAGAACCCACTTCGTTATTACCAAACATAATTGAAACTAATATAGTATCTTCACGTAATGCTGATTTTAAGGTTTCTATTTGTACAATGCCATTTGAATCAACATCTAAATAAGTAACTTCAAAGCCTTCTTTTTCAAGTTGTTGAAAGACATGGAGCACAGAATGATGTTCTATTTTAGTCGTAATCAAGTGCTTACCTTTATGCTGATTTTGATATGCTACACCTTTAATTGCTAAATTGTTAGATTCTGTAGCGCCACTTGTAAATATAATTTCTTTAGGTTGAACATTTAATAACTTTGCGATGCTCATACGAGACGCATCTAAGATACTTCTAGCATCTCTTCCTATATTATGAATTGAAGAAGCATTACCGTAATGCTTTTGATAAACTTCCATCATACTTTCAATGACTTGTGTGTCAACTGGTGTTGTTGCAGCATAATCCGCATAAATTTTCATATTAGAACATCCCTTCATACGATTTCAATATTCTATAATAGCACCAAAATAAAAAAAAGACTATGGAAAAAACTTATCTTATATTTATAACTATAAAAATTAATTATTTTTAATCAACAAGCAAAATAATATTGCTTTTTCATAAGGAATGCTACACTAACGCTACAAGCATATAAAGGAGATTTGAAAATGTCAAAATTAAACATTCCCATTTCCATATTAAACTTAGTACCAATACGAGCACATTCAAACGCTAAAGAAGCAGTTGACCAGATGACGCGTTTAGCACAACATGCTGAACAATTGGGATATAAAAGATATTGGATTGCTGAGCACCATAATGCTCAAAATTTAGTGAGTTCAGCTACAGTATTGCTTATGAGCCATGTTCTACAACATACTAACCAAATAGAAGTCGGTTCTGGGGGGATTATGTTGCCAAACCATGCACCATTAATTGTTGCAGAACAATTTGGTACTTTAGCGACAATATACCCTGATCGAGTAAGTTTAGGATTAGGGCGTGCACCTGGCACAGATATGTTTACCGCTTCTGCATTAAGACGTGATAAACACGATGGTGTATATTCTTTCCCTAAAGATATTGAGCAATTACTACATTATTTTGGGCCAGAACATGAACAAGGCCATGTAAAAGCATTTCCAGGTGTTGATACAAATGTTCCAATAGTAGTTCTTGGTTCATCAACAGATTCAGCCCATCTTGCGGCAAGACTTGGTTTACCTTATGCGTTTGCATCTCATTTTGCACCACAACAAATGAAAGATGCCATTCAAATTTATCGCAACTTATTTACACCTTCTAAATATTTAGATAAACCATATGTTATGGTCGGAACAAATGCAATTGTTGCAGATACAGATGAAGAAGCTGAACTTTTATCACATTCAATGTATCAAATGTTTTTATCGGTCATTAGAAATTCTAGACAACCATTATCAGAACCCGTTGAAGATTTAGAAGCCATTTGGAGTCCAATGGAAAAACAGCTCGCTTTAAACTTTACGACTTCAAGTTTTATAGGATCAAAAGAAAGTGTGAAAGCACAAATTGAAGCCTTTCAAGAAGAATTTAATGCAGATGAATTCATCGTTGTTTCATATATTTATGATGAACAAAAACAACATTACAGTTATCAATTATTAAAAGAAATTATGCAATAAAAAAAGGTGCCTTGGCACCTTATTTTTTTGCTGCTCGGTATAAATCTTTTGTTTTATAGCCAGCATTAAAAATCATTTTCATTTCTTCTATTCTCTTTACAACCGTCTTCTCTTGCTTAGCACTATATATATAACGTGCCCATTCATTTTTATAACCTGGTGTCAATTCCTTATAAAACTCAAGTAAATCAGCTTCTCGTTTTAAAGCCTCTTCAACATTTGGAATCATTTCAATATAATCGTTTACAGATTGACTTTTCCTAGTCGATTGTTTTTTTGCCTTCATATGTTTTAATCCGACAACTGTAAATACTTCATCCAACGAAACCATGCGATTAAATTTAAACATTGAATCTCGTATATACCCCTTTTTATTAACCCCTAAAGATTCAAATATTTCATCTCGATGCACAAAAGTATCATACTTTTTATTGCCTTTTTTAGGATATGCAATATAAAGTATACCCTCAATATTTAAATGATTGCCGTCAATAACTTTCATAACTTGAGATTTAAATTCTACCATCGTATTTACAAATATAAAAATAGCATTATGATGACCTACTAATTGCTTTTGAGATTGTTCAAAAATAGTATAATCATCCGGCTGATTGAGTACATACACTTCTTTATCTTGAAGTTTTAATTTTTCAATAATTATAATTACCTCCTTAGATATAGAACATATACCCTGCCATTTCACTTGTTTCTTTATAATTCATTAAGTTTTCAAGTGTTGTTTCATCAAGTACTTTCTTTACAGCATCACGTATGTCCATCCAAAGTTGCTTTTGTGCAGGTGGTTCTTCTTCAATGCCTTCAACTGGTGTAATCGGTCCTTCTAATAATCGGATTACATCGCCAGCAGTAATTTCAGATGGATGCTTAACAAGCATGTAGCCGCCTCTAGCACCTCTAACACTTTTAATTAATCCAGCATTTCGTAATGGACCTACTAATTGCTCTAAATATAAGTCACTCAAATCATTTTCTTCTGCAATGGATTTTAGTGAAGTTGGACCGCATTCATATCGTTTTGCTAAAGAAATCATTAACGTGAGTCCATATCGCCCTTTTGTAGAAATTTTCATATTTACTTCTCCTTTACTCGGATTTATTTTATCACATTTTACTTAAAATCATGTACACTTTATATGATAGGAGTGATAATTTGGAACCTTTAGCATATAGAATGCGACCAAAGACGATTGATGACATTATCGGTCAAACACATTTAGTAGGTGAAAATGGCATCATTAGACGCATGGTACAAGCAAAGCGATTGTCCTCAATGATACTTTATGGTCCGCCTGGTATTGGTAAAACGAGTATCGCAACAGCAATAGCTGGATCGACTGCAACAAAATTTAGACAATTAAATGCAGTTACAGATTCAAAAAAAGATTTACAATTGATTGCTGAAGAAGCAAAAATGAGTGGACAAGTCATTTTACTATTAGATGAAATACATCGATTAGATAAAGGTAAGCAAGACTTTTTGTTACCACATTTAGAAAATGGTCGAATTATATTAATTGGTGCAACGACAAGTAATCCATATCATGCCATTAATCCTGCAATTAGAAGTAGGGCACAAATCTTTGAATTGAAACCACTCAATGACGATGAAATTAAAATTGCATTAACAAGAGCTATAAACGACGAAGAAAATGGTTTAGGGAATTACGATATTAACATAGACGATGATGCACTTAATCATTTCGTGCAAGCATCAAGTGGCGACATCAGAAGTAGTTTAAATGCATTAGAACTCGCCGTATTATCTTCAAACAAAAAAACTATTCACATTACTTTACAAGATGCAAAAGATTGCTTACAACGTGCTACATTTCAATTCGATAAAGATGGAGATATGCATTACGATATTATGAGTGCATTCCAAAAATCCATTCGAGGTAGCGATGTAGATGCAGCCCTTCATTACTTAGCTAGACTCATTGCGGGTGGGGATTTAGTATCTATTACTAGAAGGCTACTAGTCATCAGCTATGAAGATATTGGACTAGCTTCACCTTCTGCTGGCATGAGAACTTTAGCAGCAATTGAAGCTGCAGAAAGATTAGGTTTTCCAGAAGCAAGAATCCCATTATCTCAAGCAGTCATCGAATTATGTTTATCCCCTAAATCCAATAGCGGTATTTCTGCAATAGACGCTGCACTTTCAGATGTTAAAGCTGGTAAAATTGGAGCTATTCCAAAGCATTTAAAAGACAGTCACTATCAAGGGGCAAAATCACTTGGTCATGGTGTAGGTTATTTGTACCCACATAATTACGAAAACGGCTTTGTTAAACAACAATATTTACCGGACACTTTAAAGCATAAACAATATTACAATCCAAAAACAAATAGCAAATCTGAACAACAATTTAAACAAATCTATGAAAACCTACATAAAAAAAGCTGAGATTAAAGTCTGTAGTGAACCCAAAAAGTTGAACTTTTTATTAAGCTACTTTCATTAAAGCAAGATTTCTGTATTCTACAGGAGTCTTGCTTTTTAATTTTCTCTTCTTTCTAACGAAATTATAATATTCCATATAA
>NZ_SDSC01000020.1 GCF_004117835.1 Macrococcus sp. DPC7161
AGAGTGCTTGCACTCTTTGATGTTAGCGGCGGACGGGTGAGTAACACGTGGGTAACCTACCTATAAGACTGGGATAACTTCGGGAAACCGGAGCTAATACCGGATAATATTTTTCTCTGCATGGAGGAATAGTGAAAGACGGTTTTGCTGTCACTTATAGATGGACCCGCGGTGTATTAGCTAGTTGGTGAGGTAACGGCTCACCAAGGCAACGATACATAGCCGACCTGAGAGGGTGATCGGCCACACTGGGACTGAGACACGGCCCAGACTCCTACGGGAGGCAGCAGTAGGGAATCTTCCGCAATGGACGAAAGTCTGACGGAGCAACGCCGCGTGAGTGAAGAAGGTTTTCGGATCGTAAAACTCTGTTGTAAGGGAAGAACAAGTACGTTAGTAACTGAACGTACCTTGACGGTACCTTACCAGAAAGCCACGGCTAACTACGTGCCAGCAGCCGCGGTAATACGTAGGTGGCAAGCGTTATCCGGAATTATTGGGCGTAAAGCGCGCGTAGGCGGTTTCTTAAGTCTGATGTGAAAGCCCCCGGCTCAACCGGGGAGGGTCATTGGAAACTGGGAGACTTGAGTGCAGAAGAGGAGAGTGGAATTCCATGTGTAGCGGTGAAATGCGCAGAGATATGGAGGAACACCAGTGGCGAAGGCGGCTCTCTGGTCTGTAACTGACGCTGAGGTGCGAAAGCGTGGGGATCAAACAGGATTAGATACCCTGGTAGTCCACGCCGTAAACGATGAGTGCTAAGTGTTGGGGGGTTTCCGCCCCTCAGTGCTGCAGCTAACGCATTAAGCACTCCGCCTGGGGAGTACGGTCGCAAGACTGAAACTCAAAGGAATTGACGGGGACCCGCACAAGCGGTGGAGCATGTGGTTTAATTCGAAGCAACGCGAAGAACCTTACCAATTCTTGACATCCTTTGACAACTCTAGAGATAGAGCTTTCCCCTTCGGGGGACAAAGTGACAGGTGGTGCATGGTTGTCGTCAGCTCGTGTCGTGAGATGTTGGGTTAAGTCCCGCAACGAGCGCAACCCTTATCTTTAGTTGCCATCATTAAGTTGGGCACTCTAGAGAGACTGCCGGTGACAAACCGGAGGAAGGTGGGGATGACGTCAAATCATCATGCCCCTTATGAATTGGGCTACACACGTGCTACAATGGACGGTACAAAGGGCAGCAAAACCGCGAGGTCAAGCAAATCCCATAAAACCGTTCTCAGTTCGGATTGTAGTCTGCAACTCGACTACATGAAGCTGGAATCGCTAGTAATCGTAGATCAGCATGCTACGGTGAATACGTTCCCGGGTCTTGTACACACCGCCCGTCACACCACGAGAGTTTGTAACACCCGAAGCCGGTGGAGTAACCTTTTAGGAGCTAGCCGTCGAAGGTGGGACAGATGATTGGGGTGAAGTCGTAACAAGGTAGCCGTATCGGAAGGTGCGGCTGGATCACCTCCTTTCTAAGGATAATACGGAAAAGGAATTTTTAAATTCCTTA
>NZ_SDSC01000021.1 GCF_004117835.1 Macrococcus sp. DPC7161
ACTTCTGTGTAATTTGTTGTTGTTCCATCTGGATTTGTCACTTGAGCTGGTGTTCCAAATACTACTGTGTAATCACCTGGTTTTAAGCCTGTGAATAAATAATCACCATTAACATCTGTTGTTTGTGTTTGGATTACTGTTCCTGTTGTTTTATCGACTAATTGGACTTGCACTCCTGCGATACCTGGTTCTGTTCCACCATTTTGGATGTCATCTCCATTTGTATCTAACCATACTTTATCTCCAATTGAATAAACTTGTTGAAGTCCTGCATCAATAGTCATATTGTCAGCATTATTAATAGTAACTGTTACTCTATTGTTAGCATCCGATACATCTGAATCAACATTATCGGCACCAGCATTTTGTTTTGTGAAAGCTAACATATCAGGGTTAGGGTTAATAAATTCAACTTGATAAGTTCCATTATCAAGATTATTAAACTCATAGTAACCTCTATTGTCAGTTAATGTCTCTGCAATCTTATTTCCATTCTCATCATATAATATTACCTGAGCTCCTTCAAACGGTGCTTCATCAACTGAAGTTCCTTGAATACCATCTCCATCTGTATCAAGCCATACATAATCACCTATACGATATATTGGTTCATAAATTCCTAAATCAGCTGTTAAATTATCTCCATTAGCAATTGTTACTGTAGAAATTAATCCATTTGAATCTAATGATGGATCTGTACCTGAATTTGAAGGACTTACAACAAATCCAGTTGGGATATTAGAGAATTCAACTGTATATGTGCCTTCAGGTAAATTTTGGAACAAATAACCACCATTTACATCAGTTTGAGTAGTTCCAACAACTGTACCATTTGAATTGGTTATTGTAACTGTTACATTAGCAACCCCATTTTCCCCTATTTCTTGTATTCCATTTTTATTAAGATCATTCCATACAAAATTCCCCAGTTTAAACGTAGGAGACCCTATAGACACTCCAGAAAATGCCTGAGTTAAATTAGCTGTAGATCTTGTAACATGAGTACCTTGAGTAGTATCAGCAGATACTAGGCCTGACTGTACTAATATTTTATTGCTAGGATCAACTTTTGTCACACTATCAACTACTACGACATAAGTTTTAGTAATATCACCAAAATTAAACGTTACAGTTCCATCTTCGTTCCAAATTGGAGAATACTGACTCGTAACATCTATTGCTAAAGAATAATCATTTGAAAAACTATCATTAAGTAAGCTACCATCTGTATATTCGTAAATATGAAAGTTAGTTACACTCGGATCAAGTTGCGCCAAACTATTTGGATATGAAGGATGATATGGAACAACTTCAAGAGAAGTTGCAGGCATAGTCTTATTTAAAGGATTAATATAGAATACTTGAGTATAATCAATAGGATAGTTAGGATTACCATCCACTCTTTCAACTGCCGATGTAATTGATGATGCGTAATTTAA
>NZ_SDSC01000022.1 GCF_004117835.1 Macrococcus sp. DPC7161
TGTAGTGAACCCAAAAAGTTGAACTTTTTATTAAGCTACTTTCATTAAAGCAAGATTTCTGTATTCTACAGGAGTCTTGCTTTTTAATTTTCTCTTCTTTCTAACGAAATTATAATATTCCATATAATCATTAATTTCCTCTACTAATTCATCATACGAATCAAATGATTCACCATAAAACATTTCCTGCTTTAATATTCCAAAAAAATTCTCCATTGGAGAATTATCTAGACAATTACCTTTTCTAGACATGCTTTGAATGAGTCTATTCTTTTTCAAAGTTTGTACCCAAGTATTATGTTGATATTGCCAACCTTGATCAGAATGGATAGTAGTTCTATAAGGGAGGTCAGGGATGACTTCTATTGCTTTCATTAGGGAATCCATTACGAACTCCAATGTTGGACGCTTGCTAACCGAATAAGAAATAATTTCCTTTGTACATACATCGAAAATTGTTGATAGATATAGCTTATTTCCATTATTGATACTGAATTGTGTGACATCTGTAAGTAATTTTTGATATGGTCGATCCGTTACGAATCTGCGATTCATTTTATTCTTGGCAGTTTTGCCAACTTTCCCTTTGTAAGACTTATATGTTCTATTTCTATGCTTAAACTTTATGCATAGTAGATTGTTTTCCCTCATTATTCTAAGAACTTTTTTATGATTAACAACAAAACCTAAGTCTCTTAGTTCATCAGTTACGGTACGATATCCTATCCTATTTTTATGTATAGCAATGATTTCTTTAATCTTCTTAATTAAATTATCGTCTTTTTGAACTGGAATACTTAAACGTAATTTCCAATAATGATATACACTTTTCGCTATCTTAGCTACTGATAAAATTTCTTTTAACTTGTAAATAGATTCATTCCTTAGCTCAATAATAGCAGCAACTATTTCTTTGTTTGATTTTTTCGAGCTAAGGATTGTAACTTTTTTTCGAGAGCAATTGCGATTTCTAATCTTCTGTTTTCTTCACGTAAGCGTATTAATTCTTCTCTTTCACTTTCGTTTAAACTATTAGTATTAACTTTATTCTTATTTTCTTTCATAGTTTTAGACGCACGACCCTTCGGTTTTGATTCTAAACCTAGGATACCATATTGATTATATTTCATCTGCCATTGAGCAATTAAAGTAGGATTAGAAATACCAAATAATTTAGCCGTCTCTTTATAGGATAGTTGATTATTAATTCTGTGATGAATAATTCTTAATTTTTCATCTCTTGAATATTTTTTTCTTGTCATACCAGAAATCAGACCATCAATACCGAAGGTATCAAATTGATAAACCCATGTTCTTATTACTGAAGATTGAATATCATATTTTCTACCTAATGAATCATAGCCATTATTTCC
>NZ_SDSC01000023.1 GCF_004117835.1 Macrococcus sp. DPC7161
CCTGAATCGATTGTTGGATCATCTTTACCATCTACAGTGATTGTTACTTTCGTGCCATCTGAGTCACTTGTATCATCACCTGTATTTGGTGTTGTTGGTGTGTAACCTTCTGGTGTTTCAAATTCAATTGTTACTTCACCATTTGGTACGTTCGGGAACTCATAGTTTCCGTTTTCGTCCGTTGTTGTTGTTTCTGTTGTGCCATCTGGATATGTAATTGTTACTGTTACGCCTGGAATACCTGGCTCATCTGTATCTTGTTGTCCGTCTCCATCTGTATCTTCCCATACTGTATCTCCAACACTTACTTTGATGAATCCTGAATCTACAGTCATATCATCTGCGTTGTTGATTGTTACTTTCACAACTTGGCCATCTGAATCTAATCCATCGTTTCCTACATTAGAAATTGTTGGTCCATTGTATCCTTCTGGAGTACCGAATGTTACTGTGTAGTCACCGTTTGGTAAGTCTGTAAATACATAGTTACCATTCGCATCTGTTGTTGTTGTGATTGTTGAACCGTCAGGTTTTGTTAATGTTACTGTTACACCTGGAATACCTGGTTCTCCCGCATCTTGGATGCCATCTTTATCTGCATCAAACCATACTTTGTCGCCTAAATCATATACCGGTGTTGGTGGTACTTCTTTAACGAAGCCTGAATCGATTGTTGGATCATCTTTACCATCTACAGTGATTGTTACTTTCGTGCCATCTGAGTCACTTGTATCATCACCTGTATTTGGTGTTGTTGGTGTGTAACCTTCTGGTGTTTCAAATTCAATTGT
>NZ_SDSC01000024.1 GCF_004117835.1 Macrococcus sp. DPC7161
ACCAAATGGTGAAGTAACAATTGAATTTGAAACACCAGAAGGTTACACACCAACAACACCAAATACAGGTGATGATACAAGTGACTCAGATGGCACGAAAGTAACAATCACTGTAGATGGTAAAGATGATCCAACAATCGATTTAGGATTAGTACCTGTATACGATTTAGGAGATAAAGTATGGTTTGATGCAGATAAAGATGGCATCCAAGATGCGGGAGAACCAGGTATTCCAGGTGTAACAGTAACATTAACAAAACCTGACGGTTCAACAGTAACGACAACGACAGATGCGAATGGTAACTATGTATTTACAGACTTACCAAACGGAGACTACACAGTGACATTCGGTACTCCAGAAGGATACAATGGACCGACGATTTCTAATGTAGGAAACGATGGATTAGATTCAGATGGTCAAACAGTGAAAGTAACAATCAACAACGCTGATGATATGACTGTAGATTCAGGCTTCATCAAAGTAAGTGTTGGAGATACAGTATGGGAAGATACAGATGGAGACGGTCAACAAGATACAGATGAGCCAGGTATTCCAGGCGTAACAGTAACAATTACATATCCAGATGGCACAACAGAAACAACAACAACGGACGAAAACGGAAACTATGAGTTCCCGAACGTACCAAATGGTGAAGTAACAATTGAATTTGAAACACCAGAAGGTT
>NZ_SDSC01000025.1 GCF_004117835.1 Macrococcus sp. DPC7161
ATACAGGTGATGATACAAGTGACTCAGATGGCACGAAAGTAACAATCACTGTAGATGGTAAAGATGATCCAACAATCGATTCAGGATTCGTAAAAGAAACACCAGCGACACCTGTATACGATTTAGGCGATAAAGTATGGTTTGATGCAGATAAAGATGGCATCCAAGATGCGGGAGAACCAGGAATTCCAGGCGTAACAGTAACATTAACAAAACCAGACGGTTCAACAGTAACGACAACGACAGATGCCAATGGTAACTATGTATTTACAGACTTACCAAACGGAGACTACATAGTGACATTCGGTACTCCAGAAGGATACAATGGACCAACAATTTCTAATGTAGGAAACGATGGATTAGATTCAGATGGTCAAGTTGTGAAAGTAACAATCAACAACGCTGATGATATGACAATCGACTCAGGATTCATCAAAGTATCAGTAGGAGATACAGTATGGGAAGATATAGATGGAGACGGTCAACAAGATACAGATGAGCCAGGAATTCCAGGCGTAACAGTAACAATTACATATCCAGATGGCACAACAGAAACAACAACAACGGACGAAAACGGAAACTATGAGTTCCCGAACGTACCAAATGGTGAAGTAACAATTGAATTTGAAACAC
>NZ_SDSC01000026.1 GCF_004117835.1 Macrococcus sp. DPC7161
CCTGACTGCGCTGCTGATGACCGCACCGCTGGCACCACAGGACACCGTCATCAGCATTAAAGGCGACCTGGTTTCTAAGCCGTACATTGATATCACCCTGCACCTGATGAACACCTTTGGCGTTGAGGTGGAAAACCAGTCTTACCAGCGTTTCGTGGTGCGCGGAGCGCAGCAGTATCAGTCCCCAGGCCACTACCTGGTTGAAGGCGATGCTTCATCCGCCTCCTATTTCCTTGCCGCAGGTGCGATTAAAGGCGGTACGGTAAAAGTGACGGGCATTGGCCGCAACAGCGTGCAGGGCGATATCCGTTTTGCTGACGTGCTGGAAAAAATGGGCGCGGTGGTGACCTGGGGCGATGACTTCATCTCCTGCACCCACGGTGAGCTGAACGCCATCGATATGGATATGAACCATATTCCTGATGCGGCGATGACCATTGCCACGGCGGCGTTATTTGCAAAAGGCACCACCACGCTGCGCAATATCTATAACTGGCGTGTTAAAGAGACCGATCGCCTGTTTGCGATGGCAACAGAACTGCGTAAAGTCGGCGCGGAAG
>NZ_SDSC01000027.1 GCF_004117835.1 Macrococcus sp. DPC7161
CTGCTGCAGTCGATCTACGGCGATGACGCCCCTCTTACGGATACGCCCGCATGAACCAACCCCTCGCTCCCGCCCCGCAAGGCCTGGCCGCGCTGGAAGCGCGCCTGCGCCAGGACCTGTCCTGGCTGGAAATCCCGGCCAAACAGTGGGTCACGCCGCGCCTGGTCGACGGCCAGCCGGTGCTGGACGTGGCCATCATCGGCGGCGGCATGGCCGGCCTGGCCGCGGCCGCGTCGCTGACCCACCAGGGCATCGTCGCGCCGATCTTCGACCAGTCACCCGAAGGCTATGAAGGCCCGTGGGCCACCACCGCGCGCATGGAGACCCTGCGCTCGCCCAAGCAACTGACGGGTCCGGCGCTGGGCCTGCCCGCCCTGACCTTCCGCGCCTGGTTCGAGGCGCAGTTCGGCGGCGAAGCCTGGGACGCGCTGGACAAGATCCCGCGCCTGCAGTGGATGGACTACCTG
>NZ_SDSC01000028.1 GCF_004117835.1 Macrococcus sp. DPC7161
GCGTTGCGAGGACATCGCCGCGCGCATGGGCATCTCCGTGCGCGCCGTCGAAAAGCACCTGCAACTGGCCCTGGCGCACTGCAAGCGCCGCGTCCACGGCGAATCGTCATGACCCCATCCCGTTCCCTATCCGCAGTCGAAGAGGCCGCGAGCGCATGGTTCATGCGCCGCCGGGAACGCGCGTCCGATGCCAGCGCCGAACAGGCGTTCCAGGCCTGGCTGGCGCCATCGCCGCTGCACCAGCAGGAATACGACAAGCTCGCGCAGGTGTGGGATGACCTGGCCGCGTTGCCGCGTCCGGCCAGCGCGCCGGATCGCGCATCGACCGGCGCCGCCCACATTGCTCCCGCCGACGCTGCCCAGCCCATCGGCGTCGCCACCCGACGGCCGGCAGCCGCGCGGCAGCCGCGGCCCGCCTTCCTGCGCTGGGGCGGCGCGCTGGCCGCGCTGGTCCTGCT
>NZ_SDSC01000029.1 GCF_004117835.1 Macrococcus sp. DPC7161
TTTTTCTGCTATAATCTGATGTACGTACAGCAAAGCACCGCCGGTCGGAGGAGACCCTGTCATGATCCGCAATCCCATCCTGCCCGGGTTCAATCCCGATCCGTCGATCTGCCGCGTTGGCGCTGATTATTACATCGCCACCTCGACCTTCGAATGGTACCCCGGCGTGCAGATCCACCATTCGCGTGACCTGGCGAACTGGACGCTGGTGCGCCGGCCGCTGGAGCGGAGATCGCAGCTCGACATGCGCGGCAATCCCGATAGCTGCGGCATCTGGGCGCCGTGCCTGTCCTATGCCGACGGGCAGTTCTGGCTGGTCTATACCGACGTCAAGCGCTACGACGGCAATTTCAAGGATGCGCCGAACTACATCGTCACGGCACCCACGATCGAGGCCGAATGGTCCGAGCCGGTCTATGTCAATTCCTCCGGCTTCGATCCCTCGCTGTTCCACGA
>NZ_SDSC01000002.1 GCF_004117835.1 Macrococcus sp. DPC7161
CCTCCATGCAGAGAAAAATATTATCCGGTATTAGCTCCGGTTTCCCGAAGTTATCCCAGTCTTATAGGTAGGTTACCCACGTGTTACTCACCCGTCCGCCGCTAACATCAAAGAGTGCAAGCACTCTTGTCCGTTCGCTCGACTTGCATGTATTAGGCACGCCGCCAGCGTTCATCCTGAGCCAGGATCAAACTCTCCATGAAAGATTGCTTGATATAAGCTCTTGATTGGTTAAGCCAATCACTCTTTGGGAGTGAACTAAGTTCACTCAAATTATTGGAATTAACGTTGACATATTGTCATTCAGTTTTCAATGTTCATTTTTTGTTGCTACAAGAAACAATTTTACCAGGTTTAAAACCTTTGGTCAAGCTTTATTTTGAAGAAGTTTTACACTCTTTCGTTTCGCTTGTTGTTATCTCGTGGCTGCCTTATAAATATTACGCTCTTTTCAACCGCTTATCAAGTATCAATTTTACACTTCCGAAAAGATTTTATTTATAAGTTTCGTTTGTTGTTGCCCGCATCTCTGCCGGACAAGATATAACTATACAGGGTTTCAACACCTGCCACAAGCATAAAAATTACACTTTCATCAATGTTTTTTCGAAAAATAAGAAACACCTCTCCAACTTGTCCATTGAAAATGTGTTTCTTCCTATTATATGTCTTTAATATATTCATTTAGAATCTATCGTTTACTTTTGCTTTTTAATAAAACTTTGTATCTTTTCTATTCGTTTGAGTGCATCTTGATATCCTAAATCATAAAGTGCTTCTAATTTCTTTTTATCTTTTTCCATTCTATCAACCTTTAAATCTTTAGACGGCCTAATTACTAAAGCGTGCCCAGACGTCTCTTGTTGAACAATAAAATTTAATGTTTCATTGTAGTGCCCTGCTCTTTTTTGAATCGCTTCATCAACTTTTTTATAGCCTTTTACTTTAAATAATTTTGAGAGTTTACTTGTTTTTTTAGTATATCCTTCAGGTCTTGTTAATACGACAATATTATTAACCATGCCATCTTGTTGTGCTTTTCGTAATGGTATTGGATCAACAATACCACCATCTAATAATTTTTTACCATTGTACTCCACGACTGGTGCCATAAATGGCAGCGAGCTTGATGCTCTTAAAATCGTTAATAAATCATTTTTTAAATATGGCAAATTAAAATAAATCGGTTGTCCTGTTTCACAGTCTGTACAACCAACCACATATTCGCCATCATATTGCTGAAATGTTTGTTCATCAAATGGTGCTAGCACTTTTGGAATTTCATCAAACAGAAAGTCCATTCCAAACATCTCTCTATTTTTTATATAGTTATTCAACGACAAATAGCGTTTATCATCTAAAAAATCGATACTGACTTTTTTATTTCGTCCTCTTTGTCTCGATAAATAAGAAGCCGCCATATTACCACCAGCTGATACACCAATAACATATTTCAAATAAATTTCGTTATCCAAAAAACAATCTAACACACCTGCAGTATAAATACCTCTCATACCGCCACCTTCTAAAACTAAACCACATGATTTCATAGTTTCACCCCTAAATCATCGAATCCTATTTCCGACTAATACTCACTATTTTACATTAAATTAAAAGCACACGCTTGATTTATACTCACGTGTGCTTATCCTACTATTTAATTGAGATGCTTTCAGTATAAAGCGTCTTTGTACCTTGCTTCAATCTGATAAATGCTTCACCAGTAATATCTGCAGTTGTTTTACTTTCAATTTCGACAACTGCGTTACCTTCATCATCAGTTTTAATATCAAATTCCGAACTATAACCTACTGGATTCCAAGTACCATTGATTAAAAATGAACCAATTTGATTGCCACCCGCTTGATAAATACCTACTTTAAATCCACTTAAAGTAGCGTTGGGTTGTAATCCTTTAATTTTTAATGTTGTTTTAAATGGGGTTCCATTTTGAATGTCACCTACTTCAAAGTCATATTGGTCATTTGTTGGTGTAATTATGACTTTTCCTTCGTAACCATAGCTGCCAGGTTTAAAAGTTGAAGTGTCATACCATTTATAACTTGGACTCGGTGTTGCCCACGGTTCTTTTTGTGGTTCAGTTGATACTTCCGGTTTCTCAAAAGGTAATAAAGGTGACTTTTCATCTAATGTCACTTTGCCTTTGAAACTTTTATAACCTTCTTTAGTGCCTAACCAATCCACAAGGTTTTCTAGTAATTTTTTATCATCTTGCTCTTTATAGCCATCATAAGTTTTCTTTGGTTTCCCACTATCTTCTCTTAAATATTTAGGTGTGCTATCTTCCACTAAAGATGAATCACCTATAAATGCCGCCTTACCTAAGCCAACTTTACTTACAGCAACATAAGCACCTTCTTTTTTCCCACCACCAAAGTAAACACCTTGGTCAACTGCTGGCTTCCATTTGTTCTGTTCGCTTAAACCGTCCGGTAAATATACTAATCCTTTAGCAATATTCGGTTTAGTAATCGCGATTGTTGAACCTGCATGCATCGCTACACTATTCACGCCTTCTGTAATACCTAATCCATCTTTACCTTTAACGATGTTATTTGCTGTAAGGTCACCTAAAGCATTGTATCTAAAACGAACACCAAAATGCGCAGATAACCAATCTGAACTTGTTACACCTTGCATTTTTTCTGATGCTTTCTCTTCAGCTGACATATCTTTTGTTGGATCTAAAAACGCTCCTCTTCGATAGCCATTAAATACTTCTGAAGAATCAAAACGATTTAAATTACGATCTGCATTGTAGTGATCTGCAATAAAAAATACACTACCTCCTTTTTGAACATACTTTAAAATCGCTGCTTGTTCACTTGCTTTAAATGGAATGTTCGCTTCTGGTATTACAAAGATTTCATAATCTTTAATATCTTCATATGTAATTGCAGTATTCTTTCTTAATTCTTTAACCGTATATCCTTGGTTCGCCATTCCTTGAGCAAAGTCTGAAAATCCACCGTCAATAACCCAGTCCGCTGCACCCGCAGTTTGTCCATGTGTATTATCGACTAGAACTTCTTTATGATTAGATACTTTCGGCAATATCTCTGGTGCTATGTCCTTGTAACTTTCTGCAAATGATGTACTTGTTAATAAACCAAGTGTTACTAATGAAGTTATCCCAATTTTTTTGAACATGTTTTGTCTCCTCTTTAGTTCTAGAATAGGTTTTACACTTACAACGTTCATATACATGTATATTCTACACAAAATTACTTGTGCGAAATATTTAATTTTTGTAAAAATTGTATGAATAGATATACTAAATATTTACATTCTTTTTACCTAAAGTTTACAAAATAAATGTATTGTTTATGTACATTATTTGGTATTATAGATTTGTATTCACATTCTAATTTTAAGGGAGATTATTATGTTTAAAAAAGTATTAAAAACGTCAGTACCTGTTGTAGCTGCAGCATCATTACTTGTTGCTTGTGGTTCTAATGATTCAAAAGACTCTAAATCAGATGCTAAAGGTGGTTCTTACAAACCTGAAAAGTTAACAGTACAGTTTGTACCTTCACAAAACGCTGAAACTTTAGAAGCTAAAGCTAAGCCATTAGAAAAATTACTTAAAAAAGAATTGGGTATCCCAGTAGAAGTTTCTGTTTCTACAAACTACAACACAATCGTTGAAGCAATGAAATCAAAAAAAGTAGATGTTGGTTTCTTACCTCCAACTGCATACGTATTAGCTCATGATCAAAAAGCTGCAGACGTATTATTACAAGCACAACGTTTCGGTGTTAATAACGACGGATCACCTACTAAAGAATTAGTAGATTTCTACAAATCTCAATTCATCGTTAAAAAAGGTTCAGATATTAAAAGCCTAAAAGACATGAAGGGTAAAAAGATTGCAATGCAAGATGTTACTTCAACAGCAGGATATGTATTCCCAGCAGTTGATTTAAAAAATGAAGGCATCGACCCATTAAAAGATATGAAAGTAACAACTGTTAAAGGTCATGACCAAGCTGTTATTTCATTATTAAATGGTGATGTAGACGTTGCAGTTACTTTCCAAGATGCACGTAACATCGTGAAAAAAGACCAACCAAATGTATTCAAAGATACTGAAATCGTAAAATTAACAGAAAAAATCCCTAATGACACAATTTCTGTTCGTTCTGATATGACAGATGAGTGGAAAAAGAAATTAACTGATGCTTTCATCAAAATTGGAAAAGATAAAGAAGGACACAAAATCATCCAAGAGGTATACTCACACGAAGGTTATGTGAAATCAGATGATTCAAAATTCGATATTATTCGTGAGTACGATAAAAAGGTTAAAAAATAAGGTAACGTACGATTAAACTATTAGAATTACATCAAGCTAAACTCACCACTTGAGTTTAGCTTTTTCTATCATAAGGAGTGGCATTATGTCTCAAATCATTTTTAAAGATGTTAATAAAGTTTATCCAAATGGTCACGTAGGTTTGGATAATGTTAATTTAAGTATTAATCAAGGAGAGTTTATTGTAATCGTTGGTTTATCGGGTGCTGGTAAATCAACTTTACTTCGCTCAATAAATAGATTACACGAAATTTCATCAGGTGATATTTCAATCGATGGCGAATCAATCACTAAAGCTAAAGGTAATAAATTATTAATGATGCGTAGAGATATCGGTATGATATTCCAAAGCTTTAATCTTGTGAAACGTTCTTCAGTCATCAGAAATGTATTAAGTGGTCGCGTTGGATATCATCCAACATGGAAAATGATTCTTGGCTTATTCCCTAAAAAGGACAAGCAAATTGCCCTTGAAGCTTTGGACCGTGTCAATATTGTAGAAAAAGCATACAGCCGTGCAGATGAATTATCAGGTGGACAACAACAACGTGTGTCTATCGCACGTGCCCTTGCTCAAGAACCAAAAATTATTTTAGCTGATGAACCTGTCGCATCTCTTGATCCATTAACTACAAAACAAGTAATGGACGATTTAAAACGTATCAATCAAGAACTTGGTATCACTGTTATTGTAAACTTGCATTTTGTTGACTTAGCACGCGAGTATGCAACACGTATCATTGGTTTACGTGCAGGTAAAATTGTGTTTGATGGTCCTGTTCAAGAGGCTACAGATCAAGCATTCTCTGAAATTTACGGTCGTGAGATTAAAGATGATGAGTTGATGGGGGTGAAATAATGCAAACAACACCCAAAATAAAAACAAACGGGCGCTTAAAAACTGCATTTACACTACTGCTTTTCATTGTTTTATTAATTTGGAGTGGCTTTAAAACAAACTTTAGTATAGCAAGTTTATCTACCGGCGCACCAGAAATGATGAATTTAGTAAAAGAAATGTTACCACCTGATTGGTCATATTTCAAAGAAATTGTTGATCCTATGCTCGATACAATCCGTATGGCTATTTTAGGTACAACTTTTGGTTCGTTACTCGCTGTACCAGTAGCACTATTATCAGCAAGTAACGTTTTCAAATCTAAATGGATTAACTTTCCTGTACGATTGTTTTTAAATATCATTCGTACAATTCCCGACTTACTACTTGCTTCTATATTTGTTGCTGTATTCGGTATTGGTGCACTACCAGGTATCTTTGCATTAACAGTACTATCATTCGGTATTGTCGCTAAATTATTTTATGAATCTCTTGAAAATATTGACGATGGTCCTTTAGAAGCTATGACAGCTGTAGGTGCAAACAAATCTAAATGGGTGACATTTGGTGTGTTACCTCAAGCCATTGCACCTTATTTATCATTCGTATTATTCACATTTGAAATTAATATCCGTGCAGCAGCAGTACTTGGTTTAGTAGGTGCTGGTGGTATTGGATTGTTTTATGACAAAACACTTGGCTATTTTGAATATCCTAAAGTAACAACCATTATTATTTTTACATTATTAATCGTAATGGTGATTGATTACTTAAGTACGAAAGTGAGGGAGAAATTATTATAATGAAAAATTATGACCATATTAAACCTAAATCATCGGTCCCTAGCATCATTCGTACTGTTTTATTAGTAATTGTACTCTTACTTATTTACATTTGGGCTTTCAGCGGAATGCCGAAAATAGAAATTAAAGAAAAGTCTTTAGAAATCATCTCTAACATATGGAAAGGCATTATCCATCCTGATACGGGTTATATTTACATGCCTGAAGGAGAAGATTTATTACGTGGGTTATTAGAAACATTTGCAATCGCGTTTTTAGGTACAGCCATTTCCGCAATACTATGTATCCCATTTGCATTTCTATCAGCAAGAAATATCTCTAACCGCTTCTTATCAGAAGTGAGTAAGTTTCTTTTAAGTTTGATTCGTGTCTTCCCAGAAATCATTATGGCTTTATTATTTATTAAAGCTGTTGGGCCAGGGGCGTTTGCTGGTGTATTAGCTGTCGGTATTCACTCTATTGGGATGCTAGGAAAGTTATTCGCTGAAGATATGGAGAATTTAGATATGGGACCAACCGAAGCTTTAACCGCAACAGGTGCCAATAAAACAAAGACGCTTATGTTTGCAATCGTACCACAAGTATTACCGGCATTTATTTCATTCGTGCTATACCGCTTTGAAATCAATCTAAGAAGCGCCTCTATTCTAGGATTAATCGGTGCGGGTGGTATTGGTACACCTTTAATATTCGCTTTACAAGGACGTACTTGGGATCGTGTAGGGATTATCCTAATTGGTATTGTACTTATGGTTATTATTGTTGATACCATCTCTGGCATGATTCGAAAGAAATTAGTATAAATAAAAAACTTGCGATTTTAAAATTAAAATCGCAAGTTTTTTTGTTTTATATTTCTGTTCTTCCCGAAATTGCTTTCGATAAAGTGACCTCATCTGCATATTCTAAATCACCACCGACAGGTAAACCATGTGCAAGTCGTGTTGTTTTAATACCTATAGGTTTAACAAGTCGAGAAATATACATCGCTGTTGATTCACCTTCAATATTCGGATTGGTTGCTAAGATAAGTTCTGTAACAGATTCATCCTTCAATCGTGTTAATAACGATGAAATATTAATGTCTTCAGGGCCAATACCTTCCATTGGCGATATTGCGCCATGTAATACATGATATAAACCTTTATATTCACGCATTTTCTCCATCGCGATAACATCTTTCGTCTCTTCAACCACACAAATCATTGATCTGTCTCTTGATTGATCCGAACACACGTAACATGGATCTGTATCTGTGATATGGCCACAAACCGAGCAATACGTTAACTCACGTTTGACATCAACAATCGACTTCGCAAAATTCATTGCATCATCTTCTTTCATATCTAAAACATGAAATGCTAAACGACTTGCTGTTTTAGGGCCAATACCTGGTAACTTCATAAAGCTATCCATTAACTTTGAAATCGGAGCTGGGTAATGCATTACATCATCCCTGGAATGTTTAATCCTTTAGTATGTTGGCCTAAACGTTGTGCTGTTACTTCGTCTGCTTTTGTTAAAGCATCGTTTGTAGCTGCTAATACTAAATCTTGTAACATTTCGATATCTTCTGGATCTACTACTTCTTC
Source organism: Macrococcus sp. DPC7161 (assembly GCF_004117835.1). Classification (GTDB taxonomy): domain Bacteria; phylum Bacillota; class Bacilli; order Staphylococcales; family Staphylococcaceae; genus SDSC01. The sequence goes on from NZ_SDSC01000002.1 coordinate 7,573, forward strand.
TTTAATGACAACATCAATCACTTCTTTATGACCAGATACTACAACTGTAACCATACCGCCACCAGCTGTACCTTCAATGCGTTCTTCTTTTAATTTTTCTTGCTCTTCAGCCATTTTCTTTTGCATTTTTTGCATTTGTTTCATCATTTGTTGCATATTTCCGCCACCGCGCATAATATAATTCCTCCTAAAATTTAATCAATAATATTAATCGTATCTTTACCAAACATCGATTCAAGCATACCAACACCATCATCTTGTACGACAGGTTGCTCAACTTGAGCGGCTTTTTGTGGTTGCTTTTTATTTTCAATATAAGCATGTCTCACTTGAAGCCATTGCGAGTCAGGTACACCTACCATTTTAACTTGTTTTTCAATAATTGTGTATACAATCGATTCAATCTCTGCTCTTTTTGTATCATCTTTGTTTACCATATTGCAATGAATATCTTCTTTGAACTTAATTAATACATGTGTGCTACTTGCTGCTACAGGCTCTGAATGATTCAATAAACTTACTAAGCCGTTCATTTGTTTCTCTTTCACATGATTTATTAAGACATGCCAATTTTCTCTTAAGTAATTCAAATCTTCTCGATTTGCATTGTCCAACACTTGTTCAATTTGACGGATTGAAAAAGCATTTTTATTTTTAGGTGATTTATCTACTTTTCTTGAAGGTGTCGGTGCACTAGCAGGAGTACCTGACGCCACTTTAGATTCCAATGCTTTTAATCGCGATTCAAACTCTGGAGAAATTGCTGTTTCCTGTGGAACAACTTTTTTACCCTTACGCTTAATAAGCTCTGATAACTTCACAATCAACACTTCAAAGTGGACATTAGAATTAACAGAGAAACGCATCGAAACAAGCGTTTCGTTAATCTTATCAATCATTTCATAAAGTACATCTAAATCCAATTGATAAATCGCTTCATCTGACTTTTGTCCTGTCACATTTTCCATGATCACATCACGAATAAAGTAGATTAAATCATTCACCAAACGTGATACTTCTTTGCCATCTGAAATGAATTGATGATACAACTGGAATGCTGATTTAACATCATGATTGATAATAAATGTCATCAACTGCATTAATTCCTTCTTACCAATACTACCTGTGACATTCAATACATGATCTAACGTTAAATTTGAAGCACCAAAAGCAATCGCTTGGTCCAATATACTTAAAGCATCACGCATACCACCTTCTGCTGCAGTTGCAATAAAGTTTAATGCTTCTTGCTCGTATGGAATTGATTCTTTATCACATATAAAAGCTAAATGCGCTTCAATATCAGGTGTTGAAATGGCTTTAAAGTCAAACCTTTGGCATCTAGAAATAATCGTAGCAGGGATTTTATGCGGTTCAGTCGTTGCTAAAATAAAGATTGCATGACCAGGAGGTTCTTCTAACGTCTTTAAAAGCGCATTAAATGCACCTGTCGTTAACATATGCACCTCATCAATAATATACACTTTATACTTCGACTCACCAGGAGCATACTTTACTTTATCACGAATATTGCGAATCTCATCCACACCATTATTACTCGCAGCATCAATTTCAATCACATCTGAATTTGTACCATTCGTAATTGAAATACATGTTGGACAGTGGTTACAAGGCTCACCTGTATCACTCTCAGTACAGTTAATAGCTTTGGCAAAAATTTTCGCAATACTTGTTTTACCTGTACCACGTGGCCCATTGAATAAATAAGCGTGTGAAATTTTATTTTTTATAATCGCGTTTCTTAATGTCGTTGTGACATGCTTTTGACCAACAACTTCTTCAAAAGATTGAGAACGAAACACACGATACAATGCTTGATAACTCATCAGGCGCCTCCAATGTTCATAATATAAATATTATAACAAGAAAAACAACGAACTCATATAAAAAAGGATAAGACAAAACGCCTTATTCTAAATCATAGCTATTTAATTGATTATATCTATCATCCACATAATTATCTTTTGTAGTTATACATTTGAATTTATGTATAGTGATAGACTAATTCATATATTTAGTACAAAAAGATACAAAAAAAACACCAAACAATATGTTTGGTGTATATATATTCACGATTATTATTTATTAAATAAAGCCGTGCATCTCAACTTCGAAGTGTAGACACAAGCGTTACCTAAGTCGACAGCTCAAGAACGGCTACCCCAATCACATACGAATGACCACTTAATGCTGCTTCCTTCCGGACCTGACATGGTTCATGGGTTCATATTGGTTAGGACCGCTCTCTCAACACTACGTATTCAGGGCAGACCTCACAACCTACAATCCTCAGAAGAGAATTCGGTCTTGCATAAGCGGATTTCAAGTTCAAGGAACCGCTACCTCCCCACTTAGCACGGCAAAGATAATCATACTATAACTCAAATACTTGTGCAAGTATAAAAGGATGATGTACTCAAGTTACATCACCCTTCACCTCAAATATTATGTATTTTTACATTAAGCTTTTGTTTTGTCTGTAATACGTCTAGAGAAATCAACAAATTTAAACTCACTTGCTCTATGCTTTGATTCATTGTATTGGAACGGTGTTGCATTTGATAAATAAACAACCGATCTTACAACTGCTGCATACGGCGGTGTCGCTTCTTGGAATAATTCTAATTCATAATCCGACATTGGTTCAAATGTAATGGCTTTATTAGAGTATGAAATGTTTAAACCTAATCGTTGCTCAATGTATTGATAAATTGAATGCGATGCAATTTCTTTAGATAAAGCTGGCATCATTTCTTTAATAAAGAAGTCACAATCGATAATATTTACTTTATCATGCGTTCTTCTTGAACGAACGACTCTAAATAATTCTGTATTCGCCGTTACTTTTAAAGCTTCTTGTACTTTAGGATAATCACCCGCTTCAACAACTTCAAATGCTTCTACAACGGTATTGTAATCCATGTTTAATGAACGTTTGATTTCCTCAAAACTAATCAATTGAGATACTGGAAAGTTCATTGATTGGCTATAAATAACAACCGAACCTTTTCCTTTTAACTTTTGGATAAAACCATTTGTTTGTAATAAACTTAATGCTTTACGTACTGTTTCTCTTGAAACGCCATACTTCTTAACCAATAAGTTCTCAGACGGTAATTGATCCCCTTGCTTAAATTCTTCATTTAATATTTTTCCACTTAATTCTTGATAAATCTTTCTGTATTTATTGCTGTTCATAGTACTACCTCCGTTATAAGTACTACACAAGTTAGATATTATCTAAGAATCGCAACGGCCTGAAATGGTTCAAGTTCACGAGTAAAGACTTCTGAGTTGTTGATTAATACTTCACCAGTTGTATCGATGTCCTCTGGAATAGCGACTGGTTGGTCGCTATAATTTGCTAACATCGTTAATACTTTGCCATCCAATTCTCTTTCATAAGCGAATAATTGTTCATGCGTTTCTAATAATGGTTTGATTGAACCATATGTGATGATATCTAGATTGTGACGTAATTCAATTAATTTTTGATATGTATAAAAAATAGAATCTTTATTTTCTAAAGCACTTTTTACGTTAATCGTTGGATAATTTGAAGCAACTTCAATCCAAGGAGTCCCGCTCGTAAATCCAGCATTTTCACTTTCATCCCATTGCACAGGAGAACGTGAATTATCTCTCGATTTATCTTGTAATATATCTAATATTTCTTTATTTGTAAATCCATTTTCAGACATAATTTTATAAGCATTGATAGATTCAACATCTCTATATTGTTTAATATCATCAAAATAAAGATTGGTCATTCCAATTTCTTCACCTTGATAAATGTATGGTGTGCCTTGCAAGAAGTGTAACGAAATCGCTAGCATCTTTGCACTTTTCACTCGATTTTCTTCAGTTGAATCATCACCAAAACGACTCACCACACGTGGTTGATCATGGTTACACCAGAAAATCGCATTCCATCCATTACCTTGATGAATGCCTAATTGCCATTTAAATAAGATTTGCTTTAACTCAATAAAATTATACGGCATTTTCGTCCATTTCTCACCATTTTTATAATCTACTTTAAGATGATGGAAATTAAACACGCTGCTTAATTCTTGACGCTCTGGATTTGTATATTTAATACAATGATCAATCGTCGTAGAACTCATCTCACCAACCGTCATAAACCCTTCAATATCTCCAAAAGTATTTCGGTTCAATTCATGAAGATATTCGTGAACCTTTGGACCATCTGTATAAAATTCCTTACCAATCTTATCTGAATCTTTAAACTCACCTTTAGAAATTAAGTTAATCACATCAAACCTAAAGCCATCCATACCAAAATCAATCCAATAATTAATCATGTCATAAATTTCTTTACGTAAAGATGCATTCTCCCAATTTAAATCTGCTTGTGTAACATCAAATAAGCGTAAATAATATTGATTCGTTTCTTCATCTAACTGCCAAGCATTTCCGCCAAACTTAGATTCCCAGTTAGTAGGTGGTGTTCCTTCTTTACCATCTTTCCAAATATAATAGTCGCGATATGGACTATCTTTAGAACTTCTACTTTCAACAAACCATTGATGTGAAGTTGACGTATGATTGATAACAATATCACTCATCACCTTAATACCATGCGCATGCGCTTCATCTAATAAACGTTTAAAGTCTTCTTTAGTACCGAAGTCTGGATTAATTTCATAATAATCACTGATGTCGTATCCATTATCATTCATTGGTGAAAGATAAATCGGAGTTAACCAAATGTAGTCGATGCCTAACATCTTTAAATAATCTAACTTCTCAATAATACCATTAATATCTCCATGTCCATTCCCTGTTGTATCATTAAATGATTTCGGATATATCTGATAAACAACGGATTTTTTCCAATCAGAGATTGCCATAATATAAAACTCCTCACGTTTTTTTGATACTTAAAGTGTACAACGTTCAACCTGTATTTACAAGTTGAACGCTGATGTATGTATTATTCAATTATTCCTTAACAATTTCCTTAACCTCTTCACCCTTCTTAGCAGCGAAGCGAGAGAACACTAATGTTAATACGAACGGTAAGATAAGCGCAATAATCATACCAATTAAGAAAGTACCACGGAATGGATCATTAATAGAAATGATACCAGGTAATCCACCAACACCCACTTTACCAAGCAATTGTTGTGAACCGAATATCGCACCAACAATACCTGTAGAAATCACACCCGCAATAAATGGATATTTTAATGGAATATTTACACCGAACATTGCTGGTTCAGTAACACCTAACCACGCTGAGATTGTTGATGTGAAAGCCAAGCCTTCTTCTTTAACCATTTTACGTTTTTTATAAATAAACCATGCTGCAAATGCTGCAGATCCTTGAGAAATATTTGAAATTGCTAAAATTGGCCATAAATAAGTACCACCTAATTTAGACGCCATTAACTGGAAGTCTACAGCTAAGAACATATGATGTAAACCTGTAATAACTAAAGGTGCATATACTAATCCGTATACTAACCCACCTAACCAACCAGCTTTAGCGAAAATCGCTGTGATAACACCTGTAATTACAGTTCCTAACCACAATGCAACTGGTCCGATAAGTACGAATGACAAGAACCCTACTAATAATAATGAAACAGGACCAACTACTAACATTTTAATTGAGTCATGTACACGTTTGTTTAAGAATTTCTCTACTTTTGATAAAACCCATGCAGCGATTAATACCGGTAAAACTTGTCCTTGATAGTTTAACTTATTAATCATTAATCCAAATACATCCCATTGTGGAATCTTTGTTAACTCTCCAGTTTCCGCATTACCTAATGAATATTGAGATGCAAGTCCCGGATGACACAAGATTAAACCTAATACTAAACCTAATAACGGGCTACCACCAAATACACGCATTGCACTCCAACCAATTAATGCTGGTAAGAAAATAAATGGTGCTGCTGCTATAAAGTTAATAATTTCAGCTAAGTCTTTTAATTGAGGAAACATTTGAACAAGAGATTCTTTACCGAATAAACCACCAGCTGTTAATACATTGTTTAAACCTAATAATAAACCGGCTGTAACAATGGCTGGTAAAATCGGAATAAATACATCCCCTAATGTTTTAATACCACGTTGCAACGGATTCATTTTTTCAGCTGCTGCGGCTTTAACATCTTCTTTTGATGATTCTCCAACACCTGTTTCATCTACAAATACTTTATATGCTTCATCTACAGTACCAGGTCCAATGACAATTTGAAATTGGTTGTTTGCTGCAAACGATCCTTTTACTAAGTTAATTTTGTCTAAAGCTACTTTATCAACTTTAGAATCATCCTTTAATGCTAAACGTAATCGCGTTACACAGTGTGTTGCTGCAGAAACATTCTCTTTGCCTCCAATAGCAGAGATTATGTCTCTTACTTCATCTCTTGAGACTGCCATATGAGTCATCTCCTTTTATCTTATTGTGTACAGTATAAACTGTCTATACAAGATTGTAAAGGTTTTCTGAAAAGGTTTACAAAGAAAATTTTTTTACTATTCAGTTTATGTTAGAATGGTTGCAACAGTAAGGTTTTCGCTATTTCAAGGAGGTATTAATATGACTTTATCTAACCATTTGTTTTTATCAAATAATGATTTTATCGCATTCTCTTTTAAAAAGAACGACACTTTAATACATCACTATAATAAAAACAAACTATTCCCATCAGCGAGCTTAATTAAAGTGCCTATCATGTACTACATCTTTTCTGAACGTTATCACGACTTAAATCTTCAGTTAACGTTAGACACTGCTGTTGAAGGTGCAGGTGTCACACCTTATTTAACACAGAAGTCTTATCCTGTTAAAGATTTAGTTACGTTAATGATCATCTTATCGGATAACTTAGCGACGAACACTTTAATTGAATGGATTGGTATTGAACAGTTGAATCAATTTATGCAGTCTATCGGTCTTTCCCAAACAAAACTTCAAAGAAAAATGATGGATTTTGATGCCATACGTGAAGGCAAAGACAACTTCACTTCTATGCATGACATGAATTTATTATTAGATAACATCATTCAACATCCTCACTTTGAAGAAATGTTCGACATCATGAAACATCAATTATGTAAGGACAAAACGCTAATGTATTTAGAACAATATAACGCGACAGAGTGGATGGAAATCGGTACTAAAACGGGTGATTTAAGTACTGTATTCCACGAAGCAGGCATTATAAGAACAAAGGATAGTATCGCAACCTTTGTTGCTTTAACAACAGGTGATGATGCACCACTTTTACATCAAGCATTCCATACGTTTGGATTAAGTCTCCCTCAATTGATGCGTTAAACTTTCATATACTCGACTGCCACCCACATATGTATCATTGTAATAACCTGAATCGATTGTGACTTCTTCAATCGATTTAGGTGTATTTGGAGAATGTATCATCATTCCACTACCTATATAAATACCAACGTGCGATATTTTTTCAATGTCTTTTTCATTTGAAAAGAACACCAAATCACCTGGTATTAAATCTTTCTTTTCCACTTTCATTGTACTTTGATACTGTTCATCTGCATCTCTTGGTAATGTATAACCAACATGTCGATACATTTGGTATACAAAGCCTGAGCAATCATAACCATAACTACTCATGCCGCCCCAAAGATATCCTAAGTCGATATATTGTTTTGCAGCATCATACAATTTACTAAAGCGATCATCTCGACCTGTAACCATATCAGCTTGAATCACACAATCATTTGCATTAATACGCAATTTGCCATGTGGACTATCTACTATATAATGTTGTTCGAAATGATTAATATTACTTGCTTCTTCCGTTGATAAATACGGCAGTACGGTATTAAATGATAATGGCATAAGGGGTTGTGTGAATTGCTTGTCAAATTGGTCTTCATTCACTCGATACGCCAATGCTTTCGGGGCAATAATACGTACATATTTACTAAATCCTCGTACATTTTTATCACTTAATTGATTTGTTTTAATAAACCCAGGATACCCCAATTCATGTTTTTTTGAAGGCTGATCAATACAAACAACTTTACTCCATTCACCAATCTCTTCTATCACTTCAACACGTTCACCGTAAAGTACTTGTGTATCAATTCTCAACTCTTCACAAAAAGACTGTTTTTCTTCTAGATTTAAACATAGTAACCACTTTTGAATATTTACTGGATTTGATAACGCCAGTTCATCAATGTCTCTTGCTTTATCAGGATGAGACCAAATTGTCCCAACAGCTACACTACAAACTTTTTGCATCAGCACACAACTCCTTTAATTTCATCACATCTATTCCTAAACCATAAGCATCTTTATTTTCTAAATACACTTGATTCATATCGTACTGTATACCACCTGCAATACGCTTCTCTTTCAACATAAAAGGTGCATCAAAGTCTACTTTATATGCACCAATTGCACACGCGAAATGATAAGCAGCAGTCAACGAAACATGAGTTTCCATCATGCTACCTACCATACATTTGCCACCATTTTCTAATGCAATCTTAGCAATCCATAACCCGGGAAATATACCACCTGACTTCATTAACTTTATATTAAAGAAATGAATACCTTGTTGACTTAAACGTTTTGCGTCATATGGATCAAATAATGATTCATCCGCCATAATAGGAATATCACTTTGTTTATTTAATCGATGCATTGCATCATATTCCTTGCGAAAGACTGGCTGTTCTAATACATCGATATGGATATTTTTATCTTTAAGAAAAGCAATCATCATTTTCGTTTCATCTTCGTTCCACCCTTGATTGGCATCGATGCTTAACAATGCATTTGGAACAGTTTGATGTATGCTAAGAATACGCGATTGATCTAAGGTAATATCATTACCCAACTTTACTTTTAATGCTTTGAAACCCATTTCTATATATTGCTTTGCATCACTGACCATTGTTTCAACTTGATTCAAACTCACTGTATGACTCGTTTCAAGCGATGAATACGTGCTGTTTAAATACACATACAAAGGGACTTCTTTCTCTTTGGCAAGTAAATCATAAATTGCCATATCTAAGGCCGCCTTCGCGCTTGAATTACCAACCAACGATTGTTGAATCACTTGTAGTAGTAAAGGACTTAACGTTTGACCCATCAACTTTTTACTCATCAATTTAATTGCTGCAACAATCCCTTCAACCGTATCACCTGTTATCACAGGCGTAGGAACCGCTTCCCCAACACCAACCAAGCCATCATCTGTATGAACAAATACATAAATACTTTCAATGACTGATATTTCTCTTAACGCTGTTTTAAACGGTGCCTTCAAATCAGACAAAACGTACTTCAATTCGACATCCTTAATCTCAGCCAAATTGCCCCCTCCATTCTTGTTGCTCACCATAATGTTAAAATAATCAGAATTTTCTATATTTATATTAAAGCATAAAAAAAACGACCTGAAAACTCAGGTCGTATATATTATTAGTCTTGGTTTAAAAATAATGGCGGAGGAAGAGGGATTCGAACCCCCGCGAGCCGTTAAGCCCCTGTCGGTTTTCAAGACCGATCCCTTCAGCCGGACTTGGGTATTCCTCCAAATAAGACAAGATTAATCATATCCTATAATTCAATACGTGTCAACGGAATTATCAAAATAAAAAGTGTATTATTTTACAAATAGAAATTTATGTTGCGATAAAGATAAAAAAGATCTATTTAACTCAAATTATTTCGGCTTATTCGCTTCATATTTTCCAATCCAATCTTCTACTGTCATTTTACTTACTAATTCACCCATGAGATCATATGGTATTTTCTTAGGATTTTTAAATCGAATACAACTTTTGCCCATATCTAATTTCGTTGTCATATGTTTTGGGTATTCCTCTTTAAACCAATTTAGCAAACTTTCATCACTATAGATGCCCATATGATAAACGGCAATATGTGATTTTTGTGCGGCGATTGATAAAAACGGTAAGGCTTGTTCTGGGTTACAGTGATAGCCTTCTGGATATGTACTTTTAGGGACGACATAACTGACCATGTTATACTGTATACATTTTTCAAAGCCTTTAGGAATATGTGCATCTATCTTCTCCATCAAAGTAATAAAGGCATCTTTTTTCTCTGGTGGGATGGATGCAATATATGTTTCAATCTCCATCATATTTTTCTCTCCTTAATGTGTATCAAAGTCATATTTAAATGTACTAAAAGGATAATATCTAAAAACGACTTTCCCTACAATTTTGTCTTCGTGTACTAACCCTAATCTCGGATCTCTCGAATCCGTACTATTTTGTCGATTATCTCCCATTACAACCATCATCCCTTTAGGCACTGTTTTACTACCATTTGAATTAGCCATTTCAGCTACAGTAATGTCTTCAGTTAAAGGGATATTTTGTATCATATTTGTTTCTGCATCTTTTTTCTTTTTGTTGGCATCTAAATATGGCTCACTTACTTTCTTACCATTAACAAATAATTGGTCATGTTCATAACGCATTGTATCTCCTGGTGTTGCAATCACACGTTTAATATAGCGTTTCTCTTTTGTTGCTTGAAATACAATCACATCACCGCGTTGAATATGCTTTTCACCGTACAATAACTTTTGAACAATGACTCTATCACCATCTTTAAATGTTGGTGACATCGATTCCCCACTTACTTGATGACTTTGTATAATAAAAGTATTTATGGCTACAACGATAACAATACTTACAATAATGGATACTATCCATTCAATAATCGACTTCATTCCATCCTCCAAATTTTATATTTTAAATATCTTAAGTTTAAACAATTGCATATTTTTAATAAAGTAATAACCTATTTCTCTACTAAAATTTCAAATAAAATTCAATGTCGAAATTTTGAAATATGTGCTTCATTTTTAATCGTTTCTTTTTTCGTAATAATTACGACTATGAATTTTCACAATTATAACATTCACAATCATTATTATACTGCTATCATAATTCTATCTTGTGAAAAATGGGGTTAAACAATGAAAAAATATTTTAACAATGTATTTTGGCGTTGGCATTTCTATGCCGGATTATTTATTACACCGTTACTTATCACTTTAAGTATCACTGGTATCATGTATTTATTTTATCCTGAAGTTGAAAACAAAGTGAATCATGACTTATTTTTTGAACAAACATCAAAGCCTGAACAATCATTAGATGACGGTCTAAATGATATATTGAAAAAACATCCGGGTTATCACATTATGAAAGTGAGTTTCTTAAAAGAAGATTACAACACACGTGTTACATTAATGGGTCCTGACGATGCTTCAAAAATTGTTTTTTTAGATCATCACAACCAAATTAAAGGAGATATCGAACCGCTTCAGTTATTCTCCAATATTACGAGAGAATTGCACTCTAACTTACTTACAGGCAATTCATGGGTTAAATATATGGTTGAGCTTTCAAGTTGCTGGGCTATTTTCATGATTATTACTGGTATTTTTATGACGTTATATCGTAAATACTTGCGTAAAGGCGAATCTAAAATTACACGCAAAAATGCTGCGAAATTACATGCGATATTAGGAATGATTTTAAGTGTTCCATTGGCATTATTAATTTTTACTGGATTACCTTGGTCAGAATTTATGGGACAAAAACTATATCAATTTGCAGTTCATAACAGCGTCGTTGGATATCCTCACGCGAAAGGAACACCACCTGTATCCAACAATGAAATTCCTTGGGCTTCAAGACAAGAACACACAGATTCAAAGCACAAAGAAGCAACACAATTACCTGTTAAAGAAATCGTTTCAATAGCCAAAGAAGCAACACAATTACCTGTTAAAGAAATCGTTTCAATAGCCAAAGAAGATGGTTTCAAAAAGCCTTACAGTATTATCGTGCCTATGGACAAAAAAGGCACTTACGTTGTAACAAAAGGATCAAGTACAGGGGTCACAGGTCTTGATGATAGTCCATTTAAAGAAAGAACAATACATCTTGACCAATATTCAGGAAACAAACTTGCTGTTTTTGACTACCATGATTATGGTATTTTAGCAAAAGTTTATGCGGTGGGTATCCCACTTCATGAAGGACATTTATTTGGATGGCCAAATAAGATATTAAACTTAATCTTTACAGGTATGATACTTGTTGTGATGTGGTATGGTATTAAAATTTATTTAATGAGAAAGAAAAAAGGTGCACTCTCAGCACCGAAAGCACAACCATACAAACAATTTTTATGGTTCTTTGCCGTATCATTAGGATTACTCGGTATATTAATGCCTTTATTCGGCTTCTCACTGATTGCTATTGGAATTATAGAATTGATTTTACTCCTCACTAAAAAGAAATATGCAATCTAACTTAGAATACTTTATAATAAAGGGCATGGGCACATGCCCTTTATTTTTTTTATAAGGTTGTGAATTATGAATAAAAAACGATATCAATTGTTAAGACCAGCTACTTTAATCGCCTATGTACTAATGATAGTCACATTGATTGGTTCAATCATATTTACGATGTATAATGACCACTTCTACCAATCTCCCATTGGCGAAGTCATCAAACGTCAGATTACATCTGAACATAAAACAGTCGATCAAGTTAAAAACAAAGACATTCAATATACAGAAAAATTAACATTAAAAGTAACCAACAGAGATAATCAAATCATTCATATTAAAAATACTTTTATGAAAAGTAAAGCTTATAGCCATCAATATGATGTTGGTAACAAAGTACTGTTATCTAAAGATTTAAAATCCATTGATGAAGCGAAACGCGATACTGTGATTGTATCTTTATTAAGTTTATTTATATTCTTAATCGTTACGGTAGGACTCTTGCAAGGTGCGATGTCTTTACTAAGTCTTGTGACAAATATCATCATGTCAGGTGTTGTATTATTTTTATACAAACATTACCCTACCATTCCATTGTTTGGCTATGCCATTATTGCCGTTATTATTGCAACGATCATTACCTTAATATTAACCAATGGCTACAATACAAAGACAAAGGTTGCCATAGTAAGTACTCTCATCGGTACTACTTTAACAATTATTATTGTACAGCTAGCGATTGTCCTTACTGATGCAGAAGGTATTCGTTATGAAACCATGACATTTTTAACGATTGCACCGAAAACGGTTTTCCTAACATCGATATTAATTGGGTCACTTGGTGCCATTATGGATATCGCTATTACGATTACGTCAGCACTTTATGAGATTAAAATGACTCAAAAAAATGTAACAAGAAAAGCATTGGTTGAATCAGGATTTGAAATTGGTAAAGATATTATGGGACCTATGACTAATATTTTATTTTTTGCTTATTTAAGTGGTAGTATTCCGATGATTATTTTATATTTACGTAACCTATCACCAATTAATCATTCCTTTTATATTCATTGGTCACTCGAAATTAATAGAGCCATCACAGGTAGTATTGGTATTGTCCTAGCGATTCCAGTAACCATTTATTTATGTGCTTATTTCTTCACAAGGGAGCGTGCACAATGACAACTTTAACTTTACTAACCATCATTCTTTTCATATTGATGATTGCAGTTGGGCGAAAAAATGGTTTAAAAGCTTTCTTAAGCATCTTCGTCAATATTTGCTTACTCAGTTTAGCCATTATATTTATCAGTATTAAAATTAATATCGTCGTCACAATCTTCTTATTTATCATCATTATGGGCGCATTTAACATATTGATTACGAATGGCTTTAATCGAGAGAGCCATGTCGCATTACTGAGTACGTTCTTAACATTTGTTGTGCTGTTACCTTTGATATATTTTGCGATACATTATACGCATATCGAAGGCTTTGCAATGGAAGAAGGTGACGATATCGCAACATATTCTCTTAATATCGGTTTATCATTCGTTCAAATTACTGCATTTATGATCATGATCAGTGTACTTGGCGCTATTATTGATATCTCTGTATCTATCGCAACAAGTATGCAAGAGATTTTTAAACATAACCCAAATATGACGTCATTCCAATTGTTTAAATCAGGTATGTTTGTTGCAAGAGACATTTTAGGAACAACGACAAATACGCTTTATTTCGCATACTTAGGTAGTTATATGACATTATTAATATGGTTCTTTAATTTACATTATAGTTTTGAAATGATTTTAAACACGAAAGTATTTGCTGAAGAGGTTATTACTATCTTAACTGGTGGTATTGCCGTTTGTATCGCAATACCATTAACTTGTATCATTGCTAGCCGATTAATTACAAGAGCGCAATAATTATCAAAAGAAGTGGATATGTGCCATGTTACAGTAAATGTATCCGTTAAGGATTTAAATTTAAAAATTAAAGAATACATATACGCCTATAGGGGAGTAACTCTAAGCATATTATCGTCAATACGAAGCAATTCCGGTAATATGGAACATCTTGTTTAGTGAGACCTATGCCATTGTTTCGGCATGGGTCTTTTTGTATTCAAAACAAAAGGAGTGTTTTAATGGATCCAAGTATCATTATTTCGTACTTATGGGTTATATTAGTTTTAATCGTTTTAGAAGGGTTACTAGCAGCAGATAACGCCATCGTAATGGCAGTTATGGTAAAGCATTTACCTGAAGAACAACGTAAGAAAGCTTTATTTTATGGTTTAGTCGGTGCATTTGTTTTCCGATTAGCATCATTATTTTTCATCACAATTCTTGCAAACTACTGGCAAATACAAGCACTTGGTGCAGCGTATTTAATCTTTATGTCTATTAAAAGTTTGTATCAATATTTCAAAAAGAAAAATCATGCAAACGACCCTAATGTTCCTGATATCGCTGAAGAAGCAAATGATAAAAAGCAAAGCGGTTTCTGGATGACGGTCTTAAAAGTAGAAGGTGCAGACATTGCATTTGCAATCGATTCAATGTTAGCTGCCATTGCCATTGCGGTGACATTACCAAAAGTCGGTCCTGATTTCTTAGGATTAAACGCTGGTCAATTTACGGTAATGTTTATTGGCGGTATGTTAGGTGTTGTATTAATGCGATTTGCCGCAACATACTTCGTTAAATTATTAGAAACATATCCAGGACTTGAAGCCGCAGCATTTGGTGTCGTTGGATGGATTGGTATTAAGTTAGTTGTATTAGTATTAGCACATGAGAAAATTAATGTATTACCACATGACTTCCCACATTCAGGTTTATGGCAAATCATCTTCTGGGCAGTATTACTTAGCATTTTAGCCATCGGTTGGTTTACTAGTAAACGTGCTCATAAAGCTTAATTATTCAAATAAAAATAGGTTGAGACATAATTTAATGTCTCAACCTATTTTTCGTATTAACAGCGGTACGCTTTTGTACCGTCCTCTTATCAGCGGTTCAAAAGCAGCAATTGCGGTAAACAACCTCAAAATCACTCAAAATCAAAAAACGATTTTGGTTCATGTTCGGTTTTTACTTGTTGCTGAACGCTTTTGTACCGTCCTCTTTTTTATTCTACTAAGTTACTTGCTTTACTTCTTGAATAGAAACCATGTTTAATCGGTTCAAATCGTTCTCTTAAAAGATATCCAAATATCAATGCACCCGAACCAAAAATGAACAACATGGTTAAATTTTTAGTGACAATCTCTGGTACGATGCCCCCTACCGCTTCACGTAATAAATCAACACCGTACGTAAATGGTAAGAATGGATGGATCATTTGGAAGAAATGTGGTGTAACTTGAATTGGGAAAGTACCACCACCACCTGAAATTTGTAATACCATAATGATGATGGCTAACGCTTTACCGATATTACCTAATAAACTTACCATTGTATAGACGATAATCGTAAATACTAAGCCGACAAATACTGCAAACAATAAGTTATAAACAGGATGTTTTGCGTAAGCATCTAATATAAAGAAATTACCTAACACAACAATACTTGACTGTAAGACACTTAATATAAGGAATAATATCATTCTTCCTAAATATACGTCTTTTAATTTAAACAGTCCTTGTTGTGATTTATCTTTCAGTTCAGTTGTTAATAAGTTACAAGATAACAATGCTCCTACCCAAAGTGCTAAAGCTGTATAGAAAGGCGCACTTGCTGAACCGTAATTTGGTATAGGGAATATTTGTGTTTCTTTTAATTTGATTGGTTCTGCAAAATAATCTGATTCATTTTTTAAATCATTTCTTAACAATTTAATTAACTTACCTAAACTATCCTTTTTATCAAGCTCTCTAAACTTGTTTGCTGCTTTTTTAATATCTTTTTCGATACCAGGTAAGTCTTGTTGTGCAAATATTGCCAGTTCATGAATTTTCTTTTGTGCTTCAGGCAAATTGCTTTTAAGTAAACTTGAAGCTTGATCATACTTATTCATTACGCCCGGTAAATCTTGTTGAACAAATAAACTGATTCGATTCAAATCTGCTAAAGCGCTTGGTAAATCACTCTGTACAAATCCAGCAGCTTTATTCACCTTAGATTTAAATGTTGGAAAGTTTTCTTGTGCTGTTTGATTTAATCTCGTAAATGTGGCTTCCATACCAGGCAGCACTTCGCTTAATGATGTTAACGTTTGATTCATTGATTGAGATAATGTCAATGCATTCGATAAGATATCATCAACTTGATTTACAAATTTACTTGCATCACTTACTTTTGAAGCGATGTGTTCCAATGATTGATCCAACGAATCTAAACCAGTTGTTAATAACTGAGGCATTTCTTGATTCGCAAACTTTTGTAATGCATCAAGTTGATTATTCGCTGCTTGGATATTATCAGTATTCATAGTTACATTTTGATTATTTTGACTTGCTGTAATTGCTTTAGATACATCACTATTTAGCGTTTTAAGTATTTGATTGGTCGCGTTTAACTGTTTTGTAATCGCTGATAAATCACCTAATTGTTTGCTACTTTCATTCAAAATTTGAATCAGCTGCTCATTGAATTGAATGGTTTGATTCAATTGTGTTTGATAAGCTTGTAAATTTTTTGTCAATGTATCACTAGCAGCAGGCTTGCTGTTTACCAATGTTGATAATTGGGACAATCCTTCTTGCTGACTTTTTGCAACTTCACCAGTTAATTGTGCTAAGGCCATTAATCCTTCAGATAAAGCATCTTTCGCCGGCAACAAATCCGGTTTTTTAATTTCTGGTGTTTTTTCTGTGGATTGTTTTTTTGTATCCACCGGCGCAAGGAGTTCATGAACAGGTGCGAGTTTCGTTTGAGATTTGCTCAATACTGCATTTGCAGTACTCGTTGCTTTTATACCTGTTTGCACGGCTTTATTGATTTCAGGGAACTTTGATTCAATTTGACCTGCTTTATTCAATGCAGATTCAATTGTATCCATATTGTTGTTTAGTTTTACCAGCATATTTCCTGCAGCTTGAATATCCCCAGCATGCTCGTTGGCAATCACCAATTTATTTGCACCTTGATTAATTTTATCCTTATAGTTCGCCAATTGATAAAATTCATTAGAATACTTTGTAATATCGTTTTGGTGTTGATCAATTTTAATGATTTTTTCTTTAAATTTTTCCATTTCAGGAATCGCTGCTTCTGCTTCATAAACCGCATTTTCAATTTTACGATAAGTAGGCAATTTATCTTGTAGTTTTAACCCTACTTTGTTGCTTTCTTTTAATAATGCTTTCGTTGCGATATCTACAAATTTTTCATTTAATGATTTCGTAATTTGCGTCGCACCGGCATTGGTCATTTTTGGTGCAATTGCATTGATTTTTTGGTTGACTTCATAATCAATAATGGCGCGTTTAGGTTGCTTATGTAAAATACTCGTTGTGTCTTCTGAGAAGTTTTTAGGGATATGAATCATTGCATAATAATGCCCTAATCGCAGTTCATGTTTCGCATGCTTTAAATCATCCGTAAATACCCAACCAAATTTATCGTTATGTTTCAATTCACTGACAAGTGAATCACCGACGTTAATGTCTTTTCCTTTAAATGTCGTTCCTTTATCATGATTGACTACAGCAACTTTTATGCCACTAGTATTAGAATAAGGATCCCAAGAGGATTTCAAATTAAACCAAGCATAAAAAGAAGGCAGTATTGATAAGCCAATTAATAATATAATAAACGACGGTGTGCGTCGAATATTTTTTAAATCATGTAAAAACAATTTAAATGGTAGTTTCAACTCCCCATCTCCTTATATTAATATAATTTATTTTTTATTTTTATGTTATTTTTATAGTGTTTTATTAGCACTTTATTTTTAGAACATTTACTAATATAACAAATGCACGTTGTAAATTCAATTGTTTAAGAAAAAAGCAGACAGAACATACTAATGATGTTTTGTCTGCTTTTGTGTACACTTTATATCTACTAATAAAATACCTAAACCTAAAATAATAAGTATTAATAAAAGAATTGAAAAATAAATTTTGGGATCATCTATATTACTGATTAAAATAAATAATAGTCCAATTGGAAAAAGTGTATATAAACCTCCAATACGGCACAGTTTAGGCTTATCGATAATGACTTTCTTACTAAATCCTTGAACCAATAAATCAATTTGAAATAAATAAATACTTAATCCTAAGATTGATAAAAGTATACCAAAGCCTATCGTTTCCATATATTCGTCTCCCAATCGAAATCTCTATGTATTGGATTGTATCATTTTATCGTACAAATTCATAGTATCCCTATTTTGTTACAAAACAAAAAGCATCACCATTAGGCAATGCTTTGGTTATTAAGGCTTCCACCCCTTAACAACAATATGTGAAATAATGTAATACCGATTATAATAAGATGTTTGCAAGTAGAGGTACAACTGCCACAACAATTACACCAACAATTACAAGTGCGATACTTGCCATTGATGCTTCTGTTTCACCTAATTCTTGCGCTTTTGATGCACCCATTGCATGTCCTGCAGTTCCTAAAGCTAATCCGCTCGCAACTGGGTTAGAAATTTTAAAGAATTTTAATAACTTATCGCCTAATGCGTATATAATCACTGCGTTTAAAATAACCGCTAAAGAAGTTAATTCAGGGATACCACCGATACCTTTTGAAACAGGTAACGCGATTGCTGTTGTTGCTGCCTGTGGTAACATTGATGCAATCACATCATGTCCTAACATAAATAATTTTGCTACTAAGTAAATCATAAAAATCGCTGCTGCTGTACCTAATGTAATACCACCAAAGATTTGTAACCAATATTTTTGTAAAATATCACGACGTTTGTATAAAGGAATTGCAAAACAAATTGTTGCAGGTTCTAAGAAACTTTGTACAATAGATCCACCTTTAAAATACGTATCGTAAGAAATTCCTGTTAAGTATAAGAATGCAATACCTGCAACCATACCAACAAATAATGGGGCGAATAAGAAGAATCCGTTAGTTTTCTTAAATAAAATTTGACCAATCCAAAATGGAATCACTGTTAATAAAATACCGAAATAAATTGAGTTAAGACTTAAATCGATTAATTTATCCATATTATTTTGCCTCCACTTCTTTTAATACTGTGCGTTCTACTTTGTCTTTGCCCATTAACAATTGAGAGAATACACCCGTACATACAAGTAATAATAACGTTGAAATAAAGATTAATCCTAAAATTAAAATTGGACTATGTGCAATGACTGGTAATGATTTCACTACCGAAATTCCTGCTGGAACGAATAACAATCCAATATTGTTCACTAATGCTTGTCCTACTGTTTCAACTTGTGCTAATTTCACAATACCTGTACAAAGTGCTGCAAACAATAATACTAATCCGATTACTGATGCTGGCATTGGAATTGGGCTCAATCCTTCAAGCACTTTTGAAATGATCATGATAACTGCAATCACTGTAACTTGGTGTAAAAATGTGTACGTTTTAACTGCTGCTTTTTTTTCTGTCATTTTAAATGACCTCCCGTTCTTTATCGTAGCCTTACTATACAACGAAATTTACATTTTGAATCCGCTTTCATTCTGAAATGCAAAAAAAGACTGCTGAAATGCAATATTCAGCAGTTAAAATGTTTTCATTATTTTTCACTATTTTAATCCGATTTGACTCTTGAAATCTTTAATGTATGAACGACTAACTTGTAACTTAATATCCTTTGTCAGTTTCACTTGAAACGTATGATTAAACCAAGGCTCAGCACTAATAATATGTTCTTTATTGATGATGCTCCCACGATGAATCTTCAGAAATAATGTTTCAGGTAATTTCTTCTGAAAAGTCGCCAATGTGTCATTGATCAAGTAGTCACCCTTAATCGTATTAATCATGAGATGCCCTTGCTCGACCGATACAGCAATAATATCTTTTACATTTAATACATAAATTTTATCGTCTACTTGAATCGAAATGTTCTCTACTTTCATAACTGGTGCAATCACTTCAGATTTATCTTTTAATAAATTCTGCGCTTTAACCACTGTTTGTTCTATTCTTGATGCTTCAAAAGGCTTTAATACATAATCAATGGCATTCAATTCGAATGCTTTTACAGCATACATATCATACGCAGTTGCAAACACAATAAGTGGTGGTTGCTTCATTTTATTAATCTTTTCAGCTAAAGTTAAACCACTTTCATTCATTAAATGAATATCTAAAAATAACAAATCATATTGATGTTGTAGCAATTGTTCAAAAGTACTCTCTATAGAGTCTGCCTCATCTACATTTTCAACAGCATCCATTTCATTTAATAAATAACTCAATTCATTGCGCGCTAATGGCTCATCATCGGTGATTAATATATTCATCTGTTTCATCCTTTCTTATCGGAATATCGCAATAAAATAATGTGCCATTGTTCCCTGTATTAAAATGTAGTGCACTTGAAGTGCCAAATAAACTGATTAACCTACGATTTAAGTTTTCTAATGCGCTACCTGTTCCTGAAGTTGAATCAACAGGTGTTTTTCCAATCGCCTCAATTTTGGCTTGATCAATACCAAAGCCATTATCTTGTACTTTAATATGTAGCATTTCATTATTTTTTTCAACAAGTACTAGTACATCATTATCTGTTTTTCTATGTTGAAACGCATGTTTAATCGCATTCTCAACTAATATTTGAATCAAAAATGGTGGTACTTTTTCATCCAAGCAAGTTGGATCAATAGAGAAAGACACATTGAACCTTTCAGGAAATCTTGCTTGTTCTAAGTTTAAATAAGCTTTTACTTGTTGAATTTCAGAGTCAACCGTAATCGTGTTAGATCTTGCACCTTGCAAATTAGATCTAAAGAAATGACTTAAGCTTAACAATAATTCTCGTGCTTTCATCGCATCAACACGTATCAATGCCGAAATAGTATTAATGGCATTAAAGAAAAAGTGCGGATTCACTTGTGCATGTAATGATTTGATTTCAGCATCTTTCAACAACTTACTTTGTATATCGACACGACCCAGTTCAATTTGACTCGAGAATATCTTCGCCAAGCCTTCTGCTAAATTCCTTTCAGCAATCGTTAAATCGCGTTGTTCTGTAAAATAAAACTTCAACGTCCCAATAACTTCATCTTTCGATTCGAGCGGAACAACAATCGCACGTTCTAGCGGACATCCTGGATGTGAGCAACCTATTTCTTGCCTTGAATGCGCATGTTTCATCTTACCTGTTTTAATAACATCCTTTGATAAATCCGTAATAATTTTTTTCTTAGGGGTGTGATGATCACTGCCAGCACCGACATGTGCGAGAATATCTGTTTTGTTCGTAATGGATACCGCTGATACTTTCATTGTATCTTTAATAATTTGTGCTACTTGTTGTGCCGATTTCTCCGTTAGTCCACTTCTAAAGTAAGGCAGTGTTTCATTGGTTAAATTCAAAACATCTTGTGTTTGAATGGCTTTCATTCTCTCTTCTAATTCAATCGTTGATAAAATAATGGACAAGAAAATTGCTGTCCCTAAACTATTAACCAACATCATAGGCAAAGCAATAAACTTTACTAATTCAATCGCATTTGCTGTATTACTTGCAAATAAAATGATACAAATCATTTGTACCGCTTCTAAAACAATTCCAATAATAATACCTTGTTTAATCGTTGGGTATGATGACTTACGTAAACTTAAATAACCATAGAATCCTGACAACAAGCCTATAACACCTGATGAAATGATGTAAGTATAGACATCTTTACCACCAATCATAAATCGCGATATCCCAGATATTAACCCGACAAATATACCTACAAATGGGCCACCAATCAACCCAGCAACACTGATGGACAAAACTCGTGTATTTGCCAGCGATGCATCTCGTTCAATATGTAAGAAGATTTGACTGGAAATGATATGATTATGTCTAATTTCAATTCCTGTAATATTCGAACACATCGCGAAAATCCCAAAGACCACCACAAGTTTAACTTTAGTCGACCACGAACTTCGATTGGCCATAATGCGTTTAAAATATGGAATATTCATCAAGATATAAGCAAGCAAAATAATAATGCCTAAACGTTCCACCAACAAAATAAATAAACTAAACATTAAAGCACCCCTATTCTAATATGTCCCATTATACACCAACACTTTACTTTATCTTATGTATAATCGTGAAAACTTTGGTATAATCAACTTACAATTGAAGTCAGAAGGGATATTTTTATTATGAAATTTTGTGAATTGAATGTCGTTGAATACGAGCAATTCGTAAACACACACTTTAGTCACTATACACAAATGCAATACCATTATGATTATAAAATGGATCATAATGAACCTGTACATCTTGTAGGCGTTAAAGATGGAGACACTGTACTTGCAGCATGTTTATTAACTGGTGCTAAAGTATTTAAATTCTTTAACTATTATTATTCTCATCGCGGTCCAGTAATGGATCATCACAATAAAGCACTTGTTGATACTTTCTACAACGGATTAACAGCATATCTCAAAAAGAAAAATGGTTTATTCGTACTTGTTGATCCACATATCGTTATCCAAAAGCGTGATCACGATGGTAATGTTACAGAAACATTTGAACATAAAGATATTATTCAAAATTTAGAAGCTTTAGGATATCACCACAAAGGCTATTCAGTCGGCTATTCAATGGACTCTCAAGCAAGATTTTTATCGGTATTGAACTTAAAAGACAAATCAGAAGCTGATTTATTAAAGGCAATGGAATATAAAACACGTAGAAATATTAACAAAACTATCGAAATGGGCGTTAAATTACGTGACTTATCTATCGATGAAACAGAAACATTCTTTGAATTATTTAATATGGCAAAAGACAAACATGGCTTCTCATTCATGGGTTATGATCACTTTGTAAGAATGCAAAAGATATACAAAGACAAGTGTCGTTTAGTTTTAAGTTATATTGATTTAAATGAACATTTAGCTACACTTGAAGCTGACCTTGCGAAAAAGCAAGCTGATTATGATAAACATAAAGCTGAATTAGATGAAAATCCAGACTTTAGAAAGTTAAGAAATAAAGTCGCTGAATTAGAGAAAGCTGTTAATAATCAAAAGAAAAAAATCGAAGACATTAAAGCTTTAAAAGCTACAGATGGCGATATATTAAACTTAGCAAGTGCGTTGTATATCCGCAATAATCATGAATTGTACTATTTATCAAGCGGGTCAAATCCAAAGTACAATCAATTCATGGGTGCGTACAATATGATGTGGGAAATGATTAAATACGCAAAGTCATTAGGCTTAGACTATTATAACTTCTACGGGGTAAGTGGAGACTTCTCTGAATCATCAACAGATGCTGGTGTTATTAAATTCAAAAAAGGATTTAACGCTGAAGTAGATGAATTTATCGGCGATTTCGAAAAACCTTTAAAACCGTTCTTCTATAAATTATATAAAATGAAACAAAAATAAAATACGTAAAAAGAGTATGAGCAACCAATATCACACATTGATTGCTCATACTCTTTTTCATTATTCACAAAATAAAAGCTGTAATAACCTACAAATCCTTAGACAATATGTGACTATAATCAATAATCCCGTATTGCTTCACTTTAACATTAGTCATATGCGTTGGCACGATGAATTTACGATGTTTCTCGATTAAAGGAATCATATAATAAGACGACTCTAAGTAATTTAAGTAATCTTCCGCAAGACCTTTAACATCTTTAGCATCTTCTTTATGATACATTGTTTCTAAGAAAGCTTTCCCTTTCTC
Organism: Macrococcus sp. DPC7161; assembly: GCF_004117835.1. Taxonomy (GTDB): domain Bacteria; phylum Bacillota; class Bacilli; order Staphylococcales; family Staphylococcaceae; genus SDSC01. The sequence goes on from NZ_SDSC01000002.1 coordinate 31,759, forward strand.
TTCAACCTCATACCATTCATGTACTTTACAATGAGTAAGTAAGTTAAATGTTTTATACGGTTGTAAATGGTGATAACTCTCAGACATCCATACTAAGTCACAATCAAACGTTGTTAAATGGCTATTTATATAGAGTTCATGATCTATTTCTCTAATTTCTGCTGCAACACCGTATGTTGCCAATGCATTACACAATTGTGTTAGTTTCTTTCTTGTATAACGGTCCGCCAAAATGACAAGTGGTCTTTCAAATTTCGGCACTGTTAAAAGCATCTCTTGAGGTTTATGGTTCAACCACTTATATAAATACGTATGAAAATCTAGATGATTATAAAATGTAGCCACTGCCACACGACTCACAAAAGCACGTTGCTCAATCGTTAAATCTTTGTGCAGTGGATTAAATAATAGAAAGTCCGTACCAGAATAACAGGTTGTCGATACAGTGTGTTTATACTTTTTCGTGTGATAATCAAAGTATTTAGATAGGTTGGCAATAAAATAAATGACTGTAACATCTACTTTACGATTATAAAATTTATTTACACGTAATTCTATTTCTTCAGGCGTATGCTTATATAAATAATAAGGACCCGTACCAATAACCTTTCCATCAACGACTTTAACCATCGATACAAATGGCTCCGTTAATGTGTACTTTAATATATCGCTATAAGTCGGACATACCAATTTCACATGATAATCATTAACAACTACCACTTCTATATCTGCATCGAGAAATTTTTGATACGCGCCTTCTTTTCTGATTTGATCCAAAGAAAACTTCACATCGTGCGCCGTAAAGTTACTACCGTCTGAGAAATACACATTTTTCTTCAAATACATGTGTAACTCATTGTTTATCCATTCATCATACTTTAACAATTGATACTCAATTTCCCCTGTGTCACTGATACAATATAGCGTATGAAAGATTTGAAAGTTAACCTGAGTACCTACAATATCTTTCGTATAAAAAGGATGTATCTTATTAGGGATGCCATAAACGAAATCCATAATGGAAATGCGATGTTCTTCATCTTCAGGCGTTTTACTTTCTTCAATGAGTTCCAAAATGACCTTAATAGATTCTGGATGCCATGGCAATGCCAAATATTCTTCAAGTTCTTTTATCGATAATTTATCTTTATTATTGATAACATAATGGAATAATTCTTTTTCAATATCCACATTAATATCTATTTGCTTCTTAATCCCACGTCCAGATCCTGCTGTATAACTAATTAAGCCACTTTCAGACCAATGCTTTAATAGACGCGTTAATTGTCTATTAGAAACCCCTAAATATGTTGCTAAATCTAGTGTCGGATTATCCTCTTCTAAATAACGATCTAACAACAATAATCGTTTATTCACAAAGACCCTCCCTTCTAAACTACAAAGACTTTACTATAATCAAAGAACTGATTCGCTCCTGCACAGTTTGACTTAAATTGTTGTGGTAAATAATATTTTCTATACCCTAAAATTAACGGTAGAAAAAGCATTTCTTCAATAAGATAACGCCCAAGCTTCTCTTCTGCATAATGCCAATAAGCATTATGCTTCTCGTTAAATAAAGTCATCAATATTCTCGATTCAGGATTATCTGTATACCAATCTTTTAACTTAGAATTTTGTAACATATTAAAGAAATAATGATTGATATCAATGTTTTCTATCATGAAAATGAAATCCACGTCAAATTCATTAAGGTTCGTTTTTGTATACTCATCAAACGACACATTCACTCTTTCAATATCTAATCCACTGAATATCAGATGTTCATATATATTTTTTAATTCAGGATTAATGTAGTTAACGTAAAGCAGTTTAATTGTTTTTTCAATACGATAATTCTCCAAGTTAAATTGACTTAAATAATCTTTGATATCATCAAAAAGTCGGATAAATAATTCAGTATTATTCGCAAATCTTTTTTCAAAATATTCAATAATTAAAAGGCATAGTTTTCTTCGATCATTTAGTGACAATGTCGTGTTCGGGTTAAACAATATATTATTTACAAATGAAATGTTTTTATCAGTTCCTTTAATCATATTGTGTTCTTTAAAGAATTCCATGTACATTTCTCGGTCACTAACAATATATAATTGCGATAATTCAGCAGGATTCGTTAGCAATGCTTCATTTCTTCTTAACACAATCATTTCATCTTCTACTTTATGGACAAAAAATGGACCTGTTCCATAATATACATCATCAATACATTTATAAATACTCGCTGCGGAATCCATTAATAATAGTTGAATATTCGCCATTTTTCTTTTTGTATAAATTTTTAATGAGAATGTCGTCAGCGCCTCTGCTTTAATGACATTTTCATACAAATGTTTGTACAAAGGATGCTCAAATAAACGATTCAAACACGTTACAACATCTTGTGCATTTAATAGCTGACCATTAGAAAAATAATGATTTCTATTAATGAGTATCTTATAGCCATCTTCTTCCCATACATCGTAAGCAACAATTCGAGAAGTGATTTCTTGTTTATCATTATACTCATATAATCTATCCATAATATTTTGTATGATTACAGAAGCTGCTACATCTACACCTTGTAAAGGATCAAAATCTTTAGGAATACGATATAAATAATCTACAAGTACATTTGGTTGGTCATCTTGCACTGTTTTTGCATGTTTGTAAATACCATCTTCAACATATGTAAGAATGATTTTCTTTGAGAAAGCAGATAATGGTAATTGCATTAAATCCTCTACTTCTTCTAACGAAAGTGTTTTAATTTCATTCAGTACTTGATTGATAAACAATTGTTCAATATTCGATTGCATTTGAACCATCGAACGATTGCCACGTCCGATTCCCGTAGAATGCTTAATATAGCCGCTTGCTTCCCATTTTTTCAATAGTCTAGAAAGTTGCCTCTCTGTTATATCTAATAATTTGGCAACTTCAGTACGGTTGAATTCATGGTTTTTCAAGTAATTATTCAGTTTTAATACTTTTTCATCAATCATTTTATTCGCCTACTTCGGTTCTATATTCTTTTTTAAATGCGTAAGGCTTTAAGTATGGTCTTATATTGTATATCATTTTTCGTATGAAAATCTACATATTTTTACCTAATATTACATTTAACGATTCAATAGTACTTAATATAAAATATTTCTGTTTTATGATTTACTCAATAATATTTTAACAAAATAATGAACATTTATATAATAAAATTTTAAATATTTTGATATTTTATGATAAAAAATACACCTCTACATAAAATGTATAGGTGCATTAAAACTTCAACTATTTGTCTTCTTTTTTATTTTCTTTTTCTGATGCGTCTTTAACACGACCTGAAATCGTACTTGTCGTTTTATCAGTTACTTTACCTGAAATTGAACCTGAATTTTGTTCAGTCATTATGTTCACTCCTTATATTGTACGCTATTAATAACAATACAATCATTTATACTTATTTTACTATATCGCTATTTATATGTACAGAAATAACCTTTAAATTAAAATCCTGCAAAATATTGTTTTGGCACAAGTTCTTGTTGATTTATTTTGTTTAAAGTTGCATTGGCTTCTAAAGCCCAATAAGGATTTCTTAACATACCGCGGCCTACAGCTACCATATCCGCATCTTCATTTCCAATAGTTGCATTGGCAAGCTGTGCATCATCTAATCTGCCTACAGCAATAACAGGTACTTTAAGCGCATGTTTAACTGCACGCGCTAATGGTACTTGATAACCTGCATGTGTGCCAGGCTTTCCTCTTGAACCAATTGGACCTTCTCCACCAGATGAAATATGGAATATTTCAGCCCCTGCTTTCTCATACGCTTTGCATAACGCAATGGCCGTATCTACATCATAACCGCCATCAACATATTCTTTAGCAGATATTCTAAAGATCAATGGCATATCTTCTGGCATTACAGCTTTTGCTGCTTGGATAACCTCTGTACCAAATCGTGTTAACTCTGCATATTCATCTGCTCTTTTATTGGTTAATGGCGAATGAAACTGATGTATTAAATAGCCGTGAGCACCGTGTATTTCAATAGCATCAAAACCAGCTTCAACAGCGTATTTTACAGATTGTTGATATTTTTTTACCATCAACTTAACTTCATCTGTTGATAAACTTCTAGGTTTACGATAATGCTCATCAAATTGAACATCAGATGCTGATACAGGTACTTCTGCATTCTCAGCTTTTCTACCTGCATGTGCGATTTGAATCGCAATTTTGCTACCGTGCGCATGCACAGCATCAACAATCTTCTTTAATGCATCACGCTGTGTTTCATTCCATAAACCTAAGCAGCGATTCGAAATACGTCCATCGGGTTCCACATTTGTCATTTCTACAATAATCAAACCTGTGCCACCTACTGCACGGCTTACATAATGTTGAAAATGCCAATCCGTTGCTACACCATCTTCCTTTGTTACACTATATTGACACATTGGTGGCATGACGATACGATTTTTTAAATGTAATCCTTTATAAGCATAAGGTGTGAATAAATGTTCCATAACTCGGCCTCCTAAGTATGTTCTTCCTTCATTTTAAGCCATTACAGATTATTTATTAATTATTTTGCTTTCGTGATTGCAAGTACTATTTACTATTTGAAACTTCTTTTCTATTTCTCTCAGTTCCCTTAATAATCGTCTTTCTATAGTTATTTGCTTTTGTGCATCTTCAAATCGCCATTGTCTCACCCATAGTAAATCAGATAAAATGTCATTTCTTGTTCTCATGAAATCACTCCTTGTTTTATTTATAAAAAAATAGCCCATCTTTAGATAAAGAAGCGCCTCATGAGTTCTTCTTATCTTTCAAGTTCCCTTGTTGGAATTAGCACAGTGCAATTGCCTGTTGCTGGAGTTTCATCGGGCCAAATCCCTCCACTCGCTCTAAATAAGAAATAAGCTATTTTATTGTTCTTACTATCATACAAAAACTGCGTAATATTTTCAAATAAAAAAGGAGGACGGAACAAAAGCGTTCAGCAACAAGTAAAAACCGAACATGAACCAAAATCGTTCTTTGATTTTGAGTGATTGTGAGGTTCTTTACCGCAGTTGCTGCTTTTGTACCACTGATAATACGAAAAAGAGGTTGAATCATCATATGATGACTCAACCTCTTTCACTCAATATTAGAATGTTTTACCTAATGCTGTTGCTTTTTCGATAGCTGCTGCTTTAATAGATGCTGCTTGATCTGGTGCAGCATTATGACCTTCAACAATAATTTCTTCGATGCTTGGTAATCCGAAGAAACCTAAAATTGTTTTTAAGTAACGGTTACCTAATTCGAAATCTGCTGCTGGGCCTTCTGAATAAATACCACCACGTGCTTGTACTAATACAGCTTTTTTATCTGTTAATAAACCAACTGCACCTGATTCAGTATATTTAAATGCTTTACCTGCTACTGCTACAGCATCAATGTATGCTTTAACAATCGCTGGTACTGATAAATTCCACATCGGTGTAACAAATACATATTTATCAGCTGCCGCAAATTCATCACTTAATTCATTTAAACGTGCAACTTTTTGTTGTTCTGTTTCAGATAATGTTTCAAAACCTTCACCTGATTGTAATTTACCCCAACCCGCGAATACTTCGTTATCAATTAAAGGAATGAAAGTATTGTATAAATCAATATGTACTACTTCATCACTTGGATTTGCTACTTTGTAACTTTCAATAAATGCTTCACCTGTTGCCATAGAATATGAAACTGAAGCGTCATTTGGATGTCCTGTAATGTATAAAACTTTTGCCATGATGTAATCTCCTTTGGTATATAAAATATATTCGATATACTTATTATATTTATAGAGATCAAAAAATGCAAATGTTTTGCAAGATTTAATTAATCAGTTACTAAATCGAAGCCTTTGTGATAGTATTCTAATAATGAAATACCAGTATTTCTACCATCAACAATACGTATCATTTCATTGGAATTTGATTTTTGAAGGTAATCAATATAAAAGTTAATGATACCACTTTTTTTCGCCGATTTTTTTAGCATCCAGTCTTCAACCTGTGCTTTAGATAATAAAATACCTTCAATATTATCCTCATACCTTGAAATAAAATTTGATTTATCATCTAACTTTACTAAAAATGCATAGTAATCATACTTCGTTAATTGTTCATAACTACTTTTATGCCACGCAGAAATACGCTTTGTATTGATCAAAGCACATTCTTTATCAAATTCATAATCTTTCGAAGAACAAAAGTAAACCGTTTTAAGAGTGCCATTTAATCGACATGTAAGCACGTTATATCTTAAATGAATCACTTCGATATCTTCATTTTCATCGCATAAACGTGACTGTAAAAAGACGGCCATTTCTTTTCTAGTAATCTTCTTTTTGGCTGTTTCTTTTAAATGCATTAAAGATTCTGTTATAGGGTTAGAGAGTACTTCAAAATAGTGATTTAATTTTAAACATTGATATAGCTCCATAATAATCTTTTCGTTTGCGTTAGTAATAAAGTGGACATCATCTACTTTTCCACCTGTCAAAAGCAAGGCCTTGACAATTTTAAGCATATCATCATTAGCTGCAATATGTGGAAATTGATGATGAAATGCTTGTAATTTAAAATGCAAATTCATCGTTGAATGCACCATCCAAATATATCAGTTTTATTTTATATTCTTTTACCCTTATATAATTATACCGTATTTGCTTTTCAACTCAATTGCATAGTGTATAACTTAATACAAATTTTACATTTTTTACAACTTTATATAAAAGATAGTATAGATTCATATATTAAAAAATAATAAAATAGAAAAAACAAAAAAAGATTTCGACTATTTACGCCAAAATAAGTCGAAATCTTTTTTATCTTCAATATTAAAAGCTATCATATCATGAAGTAAATTATAGTCTACTTGATCTGACCACTTTATTCTAAACATGCCTTTTGTTTGAGAGTACCCATTTGCAGCAATACGATCACAAAATTTTTCCATTGTCACATTTTCAGGTGCTACTGAAAAATGTGCTTTTGCAGTAGAAAAGCCGATGATGAATGTGCCATGAGTTTGAAACAGAGGTTGATTCCATTTCACAACAGGCTCAAGTTCAGGAAATTTTCCTTCTATATATTCTAAAACTTCTAATAGTTGCGCTTTATGATTTTCGTTCTCGATTTTTTCTAAAAATGGAGAAAAAACAGTGATAACCGACATAACATCCCTCTTTCTAAATATATACTTCCACCATCAATCGTATAGAAAGTTTAATATTATTATATATTTTCACTTTAATTGCAATCAACAAATATGTTACTCTAATTTAAATAACATTGAGGAGGTTCTTAATGAAGCGCTGCTACCAAAAAACAGATTTGCATTTCACGCAATTAATCTCTATAGAAATAAATGCTAAAGTGGATACAATCATGTCGTATTTGAATACTACTCAAGGGATTCAACAATGGTTTCCACAACTTTCTTTTCATCAAGAAGGCGGGCAGAAGTACCTTTTGTTTAATATGGACAATACTTCCATTCAAATGTCTGTTTTAGATGAAACAAATAATACCATTGCTTTCACTTGGGGTGAAGGTACGGTTACTTTACAAGTTATTGATCACCAAAGTTTTGCTGAATTGAAATTAACCGAAGTCATGCCTCTCTCATATGACATGCTAGTCAAAGATTTTACAGGGTGGTTATGTCAAATGGATAACATTAAACACATTTCAGAAACAGGCAAACCTTTGCCACTTGATATGTCTAAATTTCATAAAGAACAAGATATACTACATGGCGTTTTAAAAGACTTTGAAATATAGCATCAATTGCTATTTTTAAGCACTTCAAACGCTAAACCTTCTTTTGTTAATATTTCTTGGTAAAATGGGTCTTTCCCAATCACTTTAATATGGTCAGCTAAATTAATAACCTCATCTAAATGATGTGTTGTGAGTATTAATAAGCGGTTTTTCTTTAATTTATTGAGCAGTTGGTGAATTTCAAAACGTGCTTTAATATCAATACCTTCTGTCGGTTCATCAAGCACAATAATTTTTGGGTCTCCTAACAATCCTATTAAAATATTGGCTTTACGTTTTGTTCCACCTGATAGTTTTTCAATTGGCTGATGAATATCCGTCAAATACAATTGATCCATTAATGATTGGATTCGTTCATCACTAATTGGATTTTTGTGTAATGATTTAAAAAAATGAATATTTTCCACGACCGACATATGCGTAAACAACGCTATTTCCTGGGGAATAAAACCGACCATTCTTCTAATTTCATGTCGTTTCATTTTTTTACCATCATATAATACATGTCCATTATCAGGCTTTTCAACCGTCGTAATCATATTGAGTAATGTCGATTTACCTGCCCCATTTTCCCCCATCAAAACGGTAATTTTATTGTCATCAAATTTTGTTGAAAATGATTTAAATACTTCCTTTTTCCCATAACGTTTATCTATATTCTCTAATAAAATCATTCCATCACCTACAATTGAATAAATATAACAAAACACGCTAACATGAATGTAAAACTTGTTGCAATAAATGTTCGATGACTCAACGTTCTTATTTTAATTAAACATAAGCACACAAAGTAAGTATGGCACAAAATAAACAATAAACTGACTAAATAAAATTGAAAGTTTAATTGCCCGTCTATCCACAAACTTCCTATAAAAAATATTCCAAATATTATCATTGCATTAACTAATGTATAAATGATAGGTAATAGGATGTTTGTATATTGAAAGAAATAAACTCTTTTTAAAACTTCAAATTGTGCTATGTTGCGATTGAAATATAACTGTACTAAAGATACTAATAGAATTATTGATAATAATAATCCCATTTGGATAGACTGAGTTGAATGATACTTTGCTTTATGTGAAATCACATCTTTCGGTTTATTATCTTTATAATATTGTTTAATGACCTTTAAATCATGATGTTCTATTTCATAATGCTTAATAATATAAGGAATTTGCAATTCAAAGAATGTTTTACTAATCAATTCAACACCAATCGTACTTACAAAATCCCCTTTTTCATATAATTGAACCGACTTACGAATTTGTCGCTTTTTTAAATTTTTCTCAAATGATTTTGGAATAGACAAACTGATTACAGCCGTTTTTTTCTTAACTACATCTTCAATAAAAGCATCATCATCTTCTAAGTCTTTCACATTCAATGTTTTATTTTCTTTTAACGTCTTTACTAAAGCTTTTGATGTTTCACTTTTATCTAAATCCTGAATGGCGATGGGTATTTTTACCGCTGATTGCGCATAATGCTTCGCACCAGCAAATATGACACACGTTAGAGCGAGTAAGATAGCAAAAATCACTAAACGCAACTTTTGTTTGTAGGCAATTAAATAGAACAATGATTTCATTTTTTATACCTCCAAACAAATGTAATTACCATCCAGAGAAATACAATTAAAAGTAGCCAATAACACATGATTGGCAAATCAATAATATAGTTATTGAGTAATAATTCAAGTAAATAAGAGAATATATATTGAAGTGGTTGATTCGTCATCCAATGCAATGCATCTGTGAAATAAATCGTCGGAATCAGTAACCCAGATGTCAAAATAAGCACCCCACAAACCACTTTACACAGCATTTGTACCCATGATTGCTGTAACTCAATACAAACACTCACCATCCATATGAATAAGAGTAATTGTATTAACCCAATACATAAATATGTGATATTGTACCATTCAAATGGTGAGCCTAATTTAATCAATAAAAATGTAATCCCAATTGTAAAAAGAGCAGTGTAAAACAAGCTCATTATACTTCTAGTAAGTAACATCTTTTCTTTACTAAAATGAATTAACTTTAATCGGTGAGACAAACTACCAAAAGTATTCATCTTCAATATTTGAGACATACTCATATAAAATAAAATGATTGATAGTACATAGACACTCACCTTGATATAACCGAGTGTATCGTATACGACAACTTGTTCTTTATTAAATACCGCATTGCGATCAAGCCCTGTAATGAGCATATCCGTCATCATTGTCAACATTTCTTTTTCAGATGCTGATTCATTGAGTTTCATATAAGTTATCATGCCACTCATTGAAGACATTAACCTAGAAAATACAGACTCCGTTAATTGATGAATCATGACACTTTCAATCGATCTTTCATCATAAGTAATCACTTCAATTGGCATTTTTTTAGTTTTGTAGAATGATTTCGTCATCCCTTCTTTAAAAACATAATACCCATCAATACGATGTGCTTTTAATGCTTTTAGTGCCTTCTTCTCAGACATATTTTGAATATGAATATCTTTACCAAGCTTACCTGCTGTTACTACTCTAAGAATAATTTTTGACTCTTTAGATTGATCTAAGTCTACAACACCTATATCTAAACTTTTTTCTTGGTTTTTCTCTAAAAGGTGAATACCACCTAGTAGAACGAGAATAAATAGTAAAATATATAAAAATAAATGCCATTTTTTCAACAAAAAAGCGTGATGGATATGAATTAGTTTTAACGTCTTCATATCCATCACACTCCTTTAATTACTTAAGTTTTTTACCTACTTTTTCGAAGATCTTTGTCGCTTTTTCTTCTATTTCTTTTTGAATTTTTTCTAAATCACTATCAGACATTGTACTTAAATCTTTCGCATTATCTGTTTTTACTTTAACATCTGATTTTAATTTTGAATCTCCATCTAACATTACTTTAATTGTTTCACCTTGAAGATCCGTAGAAATTTCTAATTTTTGTTTTTGTGTATTGTTTTTAGCGTCTGTATCTAGTTTGTTTACAAAGTTAAACTTAAACGCACCATTCATACCAGACTTCACTTCAACATTACCACTATCTGTACGTTTATTGTCTGATTTTTTACTGTCATTCACGATTGATAAATCAAATGGATTCGCTTCATCTTTAGATGCAAATTTGTAATCGTCTTTAATTGCATCATCTTTTCCTTTTGAACTACCTTTAAATGTTGCAACTTCCTTATCATCTGATTTGAATGAATAATCGATTTGAATGTTGTCATCGATTTTGCTAGTTCCAACAATATTTGTTGTTTTACCATCCGCTTTAAATGTAATATCACGTTTCAAGATGTCTTTACCATCAACATAAATTGTTGATTTTACATCTGGGAAGTCAGATTCTTTACCATCTTTCACTTCTTTTAATGCATCTTCAATACCTTTTTTGAACTCTTTTTCTTGTCCTTGAACGTTAAATTGTTTAATTAAGTCTTTGTCATCTTTAGCTGTCTCTAATACTTTGATGATTAATGATTTCACTTCTTTAGGCTTTAACGTTAATGTTACTTTATCTAAATTCTTCTCTTCTCCAAAAACATCAACTTTTTCTTTATCTTTTTTAAATTGATCGTCTTTTAACTCATCAACAATTACTTTTGTATATTTCTCATACATCTTATTTAAATCTTCAGATGTCATTTGACTACCTAAAATACGGTTTAAGTTTAATGAATCATTTGTTAAACCTTTAGTATCTGTAGAACCACCTGATAATTTTTCAAATGTTGATTTTATCTTATCGTTAGGTACCTTATAAATTGCTTCAAATAAAGGAGACATGAAATATTGATTTTTATTATCTGCATGCCATTCAAAGCTACCAATCTTCTCATCTGCAATCGTTGGATTGAATGCTAGAATAGAATTTTCAGCCTTTGGATCATGTGCCATATGGAATTGAATTGAAGAAGCATCAACTACTGACTTTGGTACATTTGCTGATTCTAGCAATGTTTCAGGAATATCTGCTGAAATATTTAATGTTGTATCATAACTATTATCTTTCATTTCTTTTTGAAATTTCATTTCTTCAGGATAACGTTTTTCAACATATTCACTTAATGATTTCATAGATTGTTGTTCACTCAATAAGTACAAATTCTTAGGTGTGTTTGTAAAGAAGTTATATGCCGCATAACCACCTCCACCTAAAGCCAATAATGCTACAATAATACCGATAATCAAACCTTTTTTCATAGTAATGCCTCCTATTTATGTTGATCTCTCTACTAATATATCAAACTAATACAGATATTGTAATAATAAAATCAAATTTTAAGGTTTTTTTAAGGTTCTTCAATACCTATTTAACATTTTTAAAATTATGTGTAATTTTGCTTTACCTCTTTTAACACTTTCATATGTACTACCACAGCAAAGATTGCCATTACTAATAAAGATAAAATTGCCACACGACTTGCGAGCGGACCATAATCACTCAATGCCCAAGTTATTGTACCGTAAATAAACGGACCAATAACGGCTGATAATTTACCACTCATTGAGAATAAACCGAAAAATTGCCCTTCTTTACCTTCAGGTGCAAGTTCAATGATTAACGTCCTAGAAATCACCCATATCGATCCCATCGCAATACCAAATAGAATAGCACAAATATAAAATGTCCATTGTGGTAACGGTAAACTCGCGAGTATCAACGCTGTCATTAATATAAATGCAACATATAACATCGCTACAACTGAACTCACATGTTCAGCAATATACCCAAATATAAACGCACCAATTACACTAAATACGGTTGCTATCATAAAAATGCCTATAAACCCCTTACCAGAAAATCCCACAACCGTTGTTGCATATGGTTGCATCATACTAATCGCAGTTGCCAATGAATCATTTAAAAAGAAATATACAATTAAAAATAAATAAATCGCTTTATGATGCTTCGCTTCTTTATACGTTTGAATAATCTCTTGATAACCCGATTTAAAAGTCGTTTTGGAAATATTATCATTTACATTCATTCGTTTGTCTTTTGTAAAGAAAAATAGGGGTAAACTAAACATTAAAAACATGATGGCCGTTGGTATAAATGTTTTCCCAGCATCAGAAGTACCAACTAAAAACATCACAGTCAACACACCAAACAATGTACCTAAATACCCTAGTGCTACACCAAAACCAGATAGCACAGAATGATGCTTTTTAGGTGCTAAGTTACTCATCATCGCATCATAAAATATCAAAGCGGCATTATACATAAATTTCGCAATGGTAAATAAAACGACTATTAAAAACATGGATAAAGGAACACTAAAAACTTGCTGAGACAAGTCTAAACCATCAATCATACCCATTAAAAACGTGCATAAAAACACAATTAAACTCAATATCACAACCCACTTTTTCTTCTTTTGAGTCCGATCAATATAAACACCCATTAAAGGTGAACATACAATTAATAATAATGCTGCAATACTTGATGCATAGGCAATCCAAGTAGATGCCAATTGTTCAGTAACAGGATCCTTACCAAAAACATCCGTAACATATTGAGGAAAGAAAAGTGTCGTAATGTTAGCAGAAAAAATTGTGTTACTGAAGTCATACAAAGCCCAACTAAAGACTGGTAAACTCAACATCATTTTTATATCAGAACGTAATTTCGTTCTCCTAGAATGTTCTTTCATAAAATATTATCCACATCCATTTTCAAATTAATAATCAACATTTAATATCATTTAAAAACATTAGACAAATACCAATTTAACATAAAAGCCTTAATAATAGTAATTAACTATAAAATTTAAAACATTTTTGTTATTAACTAATAATAAAACAACTAATGAATTACACCTTTAAAAAACAAAATTGTAAAACAAAAAACCAGCAAATCACTTGTAGTATACAAGAATTTACTGGTTGTTTTTTTAAATTTACAAAATCTAAATATAATCTAAATAAATAAGTTTAAATTCGATTTTTCTGTGTCGCCGATATATGCACCTACACCTGCAAAGTCCACACCATCGATGATTTCATCTTTTGTTACCGCCATAATGTCCATACTCATCGTGCATGCAATCATTTTTACGCCCATACTTTGTGCTTTTTCAATCATCACTTCTAATGAATCTACTTTCTTTTTATTCATGACATGCTTAATCATACGTGCACCCATACCTGCCATATTCATTTTAGAAATAGGCAATTTCCCTGCATGGCTTGGCATCATTTTAGAGAATGCTTGATCTAATCCTTCTTTCTTAATGCTTACACCTGGTTTTTTAATGATGTTTAATCCCCAGAATGTAAAAAACATCGTTACTTCTTTACCATAAGAAGCTGCACCTGTAGCAATAATAAATGACGCTAATGCTTTATCTAAATCACCACTAAATACAACCATTGTCGCACCATTTTTATTTTCAACCATTTGATAGCCGTTTGCATCATTTAATGCATTAAATGGTATTTTATTTCCTGGGTGAAGCCCTTTTTGAATCTCAACTTCTACACGATCTTGTTTCGTTTCATTTCTTAACACTGTGTGCCCCATCGCTTTCGCCCAAGCTTCGATATCCGTACAGAATCCAAAGTCAGTTACATGAATCTCTAACACATCACCATCTTGCATTTGGTCGATGTTTTCTTTCACTTTTAATAATGGCCCTGGACATTGTAATCCACTTGCTTCAACGAATCTTTTCGTTACATTATGTGTTTCTGTAATTTTAGCAACATTATCATCAACTTTCACAGTTGGCTTTACTTCTTTTCTGACACCATAAACTTGTTGATATAATTTGTAACCACCATCTAAATTTTTAGCATGAATACCCGCATTTTCTAAAATGCGTTGTGCATTGTAACCACGTTGTCCTACTTGGCAATAAATCAGTACTTCTTTATTTGTATTAATTTCATCTAAACGCTCACGCAATTCTCCAAGTGGAATATGCTTGGCGCCTTCTATATGACCCACTTCAAATTCTACTTGTTCACGTACATCGATTAATTCACCTTCAAAATCATGAACATCAGTCACTTGCACTAATCTCATACCGTCAGACAACACATTCTCAGCGGCATAACCAATAATATTGACAGGATCTTTCGCACTAGAGAACGGTGGTGCATAAGCCACTTCAATACGTTGTAAGTCTGTTACTTTTTGATTAAATGTCATCGCACTCGCAATTAAATCGATACGTTTATCTACGCCTTTACGTCCAACAATTTGCGCCCCATAAATTGTACCATCTTCTGCAAAAATTGTTTTGATGGTCATTGGTGTTGCACCTGGGTAATAAGCGGCGTGTGATTGGCCAGTAGTATGTAATACGTGATATGTTTTTCCTAAAGCCTTCAATGCTTTTTCATTTAATCCGACACTCGCAACAGATAAATCAAATACTTTAGCAATAGCAGTCCCAATTGGTTTAAGGGGCTCAATCACTTTTCCATTCAAGTGGTCTGCTAATAATCGACCTTGACGATTTGCAATCCATGCTAGTGGGATATGAACATCTTGTTCACTGATTTTATGTGTCACTTCTGCTACATCACCTATAGCATAAATATCTTTCACACTTGTTTCAAATGTGTCATTTGTTTTAATTGCTTCTTTAATGCCTAAATCAACAATGCCTTTAACTAAACTTGATTCAGGTAACACACCGATAGCTAAAATAACCATATCTGCATTGATTACTTCATCATTGCTTGTTGTGACAGTATTTTTTCCAATAGCAGTTAAAGATTCTTCAAGATGCAAATCCACACCTTTATCTAGCATGTGCGAATGCACCATAGCTGCCATCTCTTCATCAATACTTGGCATCACTTGTGGACCGCGTTCAAACAAACTCACTTGAATCCCTAATGCATGTAAGTTTTCTGCCATTTCTAATCCAATAAATCCTCCACCAACAACAGTTGCTGTTTTTACATTGTTATCATTAACATATGCTTTAATTTTATCCATATCAGGAATATTACGCAGCGTAAACACATGACTTTGATCCTTACCTTCCATCGGTACAATAATTGGTTTTGCACCTGTTGAGATAATCAATACATCATAATCAAGATGCGTTAATTCACCACTTACTACATCACGAATTTCGACTTGCTTACTTTCATGATCAACGTTAACTGCCTCTGTATTTACTCGTACATCTAAATTCATACGACCTTTCATTAATTCAGGGGTTTGAATTAATAATTTATTTCGATCCTTAATCTCATCACCGATATAGTAAGGTAAACCACAGTTTGCAAACGACACATACGGACCTTTCTCTAATAACGTAATTTGATCATCTTCATTCAATCTACGTAAACGTGCTGCAGCACTGGCACCACCAGCAACGCCACCAATAATAACGATTTTTCTCATCATCGTTCCTCCTCAAATTAAATACCTATAGGGGTATCCTAACAGTATATATAATCAAAGTCAAATACCCCGCACGGTATTTCATAAAGTTGACACAAATACCCGATGGGGTATAGAATAGTGGAATAATAAAAAGAGAGAGAAATAAAAAACAAGTAATAGAAAGGAGCCCATATGCAATACACTACTAAACAAATCAATCGTTTAAAGCGTCTACAGGGGCAATTGAATGGTATTCTAAAAATGATGGAAGAAGATAAAGACTGCAAAGACGTCGTGACACAATTAAGCGCCTCAAGAAGTGGCATCGAGAAATTGATTGGCGTTATCGTCAGCGAAAACCTTGCAGAATGTGTGAAAGAAAATGTAAAAAATAATGAAGACACCGACGAACTTGTAAAAGAGGCAGTGAACTTGTTAATTAAAAGTAGATAATATTAAAACTTGAATATTTTTAGATAATTCTGATAAATTAGTATTAACTTACTAATTTATCTTTTTTTATGGGGGTATTCAATGGATACGATTATTTCTAGCAAAGATACAATGAGTTTATGGGCTATTATTGTTATTTTCAGCAGCTTAAGCATTTACTTAGAACTTAAATTTAAATGGGCAGCAAAACTATCCGGAGCTATACTTGCTTTAATATTCGCTTTATTATTATCTAATTTTAATATCATTCCGACTGCTTCCCCAGTCTACGATCAAGTGTGGGGCTTTATCATTCCACTCGCATTACCATTGTTATTGTTTCAAATTGACATTAAAGCCATTTGGAAAGAAAGCGGCAGACTTCTCGGGATATTTTTACTGAGTTCTGTTGGTACAGTAGCTGGGACACTTATCGCATTCTTCTTACTACACAATCATATTCCACATTTAGAAAAATTAAGCGCCATGATGAGCGCTAGCTATATTGGTGGTGGTGTTAACTTTGCAGCAATGGCATTAAAATTCAATCCACCTAAGGATATAATTTCTGCTGCAGTAGTTGCAGACAACTTAATGACCGCTTTATTTATTTTAACGCTCATGACAATACCGACAATTCAATTTATTAAAAACAAATTCTCTACACCACACATTGATGAAGTAGAGGCATCTCACCATAATGGTGCAGAAGATTATTTCAGCAGAAAAGAAATATCTTTATTAGATATTGCATTAAATTTTGGTGCAAGTTTTTTCATCGTGGCGATTTCATTTAAACTTTCAGAACTATTAATGAAAATCATTCCAGAAAGTAAACATAATATCCCGTTGGAAATATTTAGAGGCATTTTTACAGATAAATATTTACTATTAACAACCTTTACATTTATCCTGTTACTGTTATTCCCTAAATTCTTTAAACGCTTAAATGGCAGCTCAGAATTTGGAACATATTTGATTTATTTATTCTTTTTCGTACTAGGAATACCGGCGTCAATCCCATTAATCATTCAAAATGCACCGTTATTATTAGTATTTGTCTTCATTATTGCTATGATGAACTTATTAATATCACTGATTGCAGGTAAGATAATCGGTGCTGATTTAGAGGAGATATTGCTAGCATCTAACGCAAATATTGGTGGGCCTACTACAGCTGCCGCCCTTGCGATTGCTAAAGGTTGGACAAAACTAATCGGACCTATTCTTGTTGTTGGGACATTAGGCTACATTATCGGCAATTATGTTGGTACTGCTATGGGTATATTCCTCGGTCAATACACATAAATAAAGAGGTGAGACATAAGTTGCCACTACGACAAAAACTGAACAAAAACGATAAATCAAAAAGCGATTTATACGTTTTGTTCGGTCTTTGTTTGCGGCGGACACTTATGTCCCAGCCTCCCTCTGATTTCATCAATCATTCAATCCTTTACCAGCTATGATTTGTGGATAATATTTTTCTACTCTCGCTTGACGCGTTGCGCTACGTTTCGCTTGTGAAATCGTATAAATATATTGTCTTTGTCTTCCTGGTGTTAAAGATTTAAATGCTACTTCAAATTTCGGATCTTCTTTAAATTTATCTTCTAATTCCACTGGTAATTCATACTGCTCAGTCTTTTTCATTTCAACTTTCTTGCCTGCTTTTTCTATTGCAATCGCTTGTTCAATGTAATATTTAATTTGTGTTTCTTGAGCTTGTATTTCTTCTAAACTTTTAAAGCGTAATTGTCTTGCTGCTTGCACGTTTTCAGTTTGTTGTATCAATAATTGATATGTATCTTCAATTAACGCACCTTTATGGAACAGCAACGCTACGTATTCTTTAAAGCCATGAATCAATACTACATTTTTATTTTTCAATGTATAGCATGGATGCATCCACTTATAATCTTCTTCTAAATCGAATTGTTGTATGATTGCCCTTAACGCATTATATTCTTCTTTCCATTGTCTTTTACGTTCAAAAAACGCTTCTATTTTTAGTAGTTTATCTGCTTTATCCATTTTTTATACCTCTTTATTTTAAATATGTGATTTTACGCCAAATAAATTCTAATGGCCCCATTTTAAATCGCTTCAAGTAGAAATGACTAAATAACAACTGCATGATGATAATAAGCCCAGCTAAGCAATATAAAAAGTCTATCGGTATTCGATCATAACCTTTGCAAATATAAAAAATTATAAACATAATCATACTTTGCATAATATATAACGTAAAACTCAATTTGCCCATATTTTGAAACGGTTTAAGTATCTTTTGTAAAAGTGGATGTTCACACATTAAAGTCACAAACATAAAATAACCAACGCTTAACATCGAACCTCCATAATATAAAAAGATTTGCGATTGCGTCATCGTAATTTGTCCCTTCACACCATGATACTTAATCGCTAATCCTATCACTGTAGCTAGAGCTGCAACGATCATACTGATATTTCTATGTGCAGTGATTTTTGAAAGTGCACCACTTCTAAATAAAATGACTCCCAATAATATGAAAGGTAATAATGTGATGACATTACTAATAATCCCGATGAACGTTAAAGCATTGGATGCATTAAATTCCATCATATTTTGATGGACGATTTCACGAATGTTACCATCTTGTATCGCTTGATATAAGACAGTTTCATTTGCTCCTGATATGAAATCACCGCCTGAATCCGTCATAAAATATGTTGCAACATAAGATAATAAACCTATTATGCCTAAAATTGATGCAACAATAATTGATATAACATTCGGTAAATACAATAATGGTATGACAAACAACGCCATTACTGCATATGCATTCATAATATCACCATAAAATAATAAGTAACCATGCAATGCACCAAATAGTAACATCGCAATAATTCTACGGTACATAATCCATAGTGTATTTTCATTTCTTGATTGTGTATTACGAAACATTATCGCAAGCCCGATACCAAAGAGAAATGCAAAGATTGGATAAAATGAATTGAACACAAATATTTCATTTAATTTGTACAACCATCTGCTAATACGGTTATCATAATAAATAAACGGCTCATAATAAACATTCAAATAATGAAACCCTAAAATATTCATAAATAGAATGCCACATATACTCAAACCACGCATGACATCCAAACTCATAATTCGTTGCATAGCCATCCCCTTCGTTAAAATACTTATCAATATCATACCATGATATACTATTTGTAATCATAAATAACATACACGGAGGCAATAATATGATAGAGATGAAATCTTGCACAATTGACGACCTAAAATCATTACAACAAATTGCGTACCAAACATTCGATGAAACATTCAGACCACAAAATGATGATGCAGTGATGGACGCATACTTAAAAGACGCATTCACAGACGATAAAATGACGAATGAATTAAACAATCCTTATTCTCAATTCTATTTCATCAAAGTCAATCAAGAAATTGCAGGATATTTAAAGGTAAACGAAAGGGATGCCCAAACAGAACCAATGAGCGACGAACACCTTGAAATAGAACGCATTTATGTCCTAAATTCATACCAAAAGCAAGGCCTTGGCAAAGTCATGTATGAAAAAGCAATAAACATCGCAAAATCAAAAGGAAAATCTAAAATTTGGCTAGGTGTATGGGAGAAAAATGAAAATGCACTTGGCTTCTATAAGAGTAAAGGCTTTAAACAAATAGATGAACATACATTTATGATGGGTCACGATGCTCAAACGGATTACATTATGGAAAAAGACTTACTAAAAGGAGAATAATATGACAAGAGCCGTACCAACAATCACAACAAATATGTGTATGATTGAAAATGACAAAGGTCATATCCTTGTCCAAAATAGACAAGGAAAATCATGGCCGGGCATCACATTTCCTGGAGGCCATGTAGAATTTGGCGAGTCCTTCCATGATGCCGTAGTAAGAGAAGTTAAAGAAGAAACAGGACTGGATATCAAACATCCGATTTTATGTGGCGTTAAACATTTTGAAACTGAAAATAACGAACGCTATATCGTACTATGTTATAAAACGAATCAATATTCAGGTGATATACAACCCTCTGAAGAAGGCGATGTATTTTGGATTAACAAAGAAGATTTAAATTCTTATACACTTGCCAATGATTTTTTAGAAATGTATCAACTATTTATAAATCCTGATTGCTCTGAATTTTACTATGAGAAAGATCAATCCGATTGGCATATTAAGCTTTACTAAATTTAAAAAAGGTATAAAGACATCATCGAAATCGATGTTGCTTTATACCTTTTTATAATGCATTTTATTTTTGTTTATTATCATCCCGCTGACTATCCTCGAAGTTATCGTCAGCATCATTAGTATTACTCATATCCATTGGGAATGAATTACGTGATTTTGTTGTCATTTGTTTTAAGTTCATTTTTCATAACTCCCATTCATTATTAATGATTTAGTTTGTGAATTTTTATATTGCTTCTAGTACACTCAAAATAAAAACTAATATGCACTATTTCGGTATTTAATATTCTTAATTTCTTTCCTTCAATTTCAAAACATCAACTTCTTAGTTATATGTAAATAATAAAAACATTAGTGCGTATTAATTTTTCACACAATTCATCTTAATACATGTTCAACAAAAATAAAAGACGACAATTTGTTGAAATATGGCGTGTTTTATGTTTTTATTAAACATTTTTACAATAACCTCTCTTAAAATCTCATAAATTCATAAAAACATTAATTATTCTAATATAGTTAAACAACATTTGTTGTTCTTGATTTCAAACATATGTTTACATTTGATATTTAAAATTATTATCAACTAAAATATTTAACAACATCTATTTAACGTTTATGGATTTCACAAATTGTTAACATATTTCTTTAGCAATTTTACAAAATAAAAACCAAATACATTATAAAATGCACTTGGTTCATTTCATTTGTCATTTAGTAGGCGGACTAAGGGAGACTATGAAATTTAATTTACTAATTGCTTATCTATATATTATCTGCTGAATGCTTGTGTTCCGAAAATGTAGCTATAACGACCCTTTTCAATACGGTTGAATTGAGAAATTTTAATTGATACAGCCATTTTTTTGTAGTCTGAACGCATCATATTTTTATAATGTCCTGAAGATGCTTTCCATTGTGCAAAGAATTTTTCAGCCATATATTTCTCTGAAACAATTTCATAAGGATTGCCACGGAAGAAGTTCATTGCTGAATTTTCTCCAACTGTATATATTGCTCTTGGCACATCGAATGCTGTAGAAAATCTTGCTTTATTTAAACGTACGTGAGGAATACCATCCACTGAGATATGTCCGTATTGCGCTAATTCTGTGGAACGAGTATCAGCACCTCTTTGTAATGCTGATGAGTATGATAATGGACGTAAACCTTTTGCACGACGCTCTGTGTTTACTAATTTTAATAAATCTTGATTGAATTTATTGTTGTTAAAAATAACGTTTTTATTGAATGCTTCTTGTGTACCATAATTCAATTTCATTGGTGCGTATACAGAACCAGTTGAAGCACTTGATACAATTAATTGATTACGTAAACTAGCATTTTGAGCTTTTCTGTATTTTGCATTATCTGATTCTCTGGCAGCTCGATCAAATGATACGTTGTTTCTGATAATCACTCTTTCAACAGTATCGCCAGTCCATAATTTTAAACCTGATCGATATGACTGACTAGCATCTAAATTCATTGTATTAAAGCGACCATCTTTAAATTTACTTCCTACTCTAACAATATTTCTATTTGAGATAATCTTTTTTGGTGCTTTCTTTTTTACTACTGTTGACTTTTTAACTACTTTCTTTTTTACTACTGTCGTTTTTTTAGCAGCATCTACTTCATGTTGATTTGTTAACCCCATTGTTAGTAGTAATGAACTTGCTAATATGATTTTCGCTAATGATTTCATTTTCGTATACTCCCTTAGTATTTTTAGTTATTCGCCTAATTACAAATTTAATTATACGTATATAGAAAACGAAATCTATGTTTGTATTTTATAATGATTATAAATAAGATTGCGATTTTTATCTTTTAACAATTTTATATAACAAATTAACAAAAACCCTTTATGTTAAAGGGTTTTTAACAGTGTTAAATTTACATTGTATTAGATTTAATATCAGAAAATACTTGTATCTACAGATTTTTAGGTATTTTTTATGCGAAAACTATTATTCTTAAATAATGTTTAATTAGTGAAAACGCTATGAAATCTTATAAATAAAGCCTCTAACGCAATATATTGTTATGAAGTGATTTTTCTTTTTTACTTAATAAATCAAATGCTATATTTTTTATATGTTAACAGATGTAAACTATCAAAAATTTAACCTATTTTTTGGAATTTAACATTTAAAATTGAGTTAACAGTGTTAACTTAGTATATTTTATATATCAGTGTTAACAGATCAAAAAAATTTTAAAAAATGAAAGTTTTTTTATCATTTTTCAACTTGTATACGTTTTAAATACAGATAAGGTCGAAAAACGGTTATTTCAGCTCTAAATCGTACTTATTTTGATTCATTTTTTCTTATCATTTTGAACGAATTTTCAACAACAGTTAACATTTAACAATTTGTCATATTGTTTACTTTCAAATGGTTTATTCATTTATCAAGATGATATTTTAAATTTTTTTAGCTGTTTATAACATTAATAAAACATAAAGTTAACTTTTGAACACAAAAAAAGGCGAGATGTTAAGTTAAACATCTCGCCCACTTTTTCTTCTATTATACTAATCAATCTTTCAATCTCCAAAAAGTGTATGGCCTACTTTAATAGACCATATACCTTAAATAACAGTATATTTTAAGACTACCTCACATCCGCTACGTTTGATATTGGCATATTCATCGCTAAATAATAACTCAATAAAATCATTATTAATAGTACAAAGACCAGCATAATGTCCTTATAGCTAAAAGGTGCATAATAGTAATATGTTCTTTTACCTTCATGAAATCCCTTTTTCTCCATCGCTACAGATAAGCGGTGGGATGTTCTAATGTTTTGACTTAATAGCGGTATTAAAATATGTCTAATTCTTAACCATGCATTGCTATGCTGTTTATCCATCATGGCATAACGCATTTTAAGCGCATTTCTTAATTGAAAGAATGATTCAAACATAATCGGTACCATACGAATCGCTGCCATAAATGCATAAGCATACTTGGGATTGAGCTTTAGGTGTTGCATTAAGCTATAAAATACCATCACCACTTCAGTCGTAAATGCAATGGTTAATCCAAAGTAACTCACCGTCATTGTTCTTAGCGATAAATGTAACCCTCTAAGTAAACTTTCTTCTGATATTTTGATAAATCCAAATTGAAATAATATATTCTGTCCTGATCCATAAAATATCATAAATAATGAAGACATTACGGCAAAGCATGAGGTTATTAATACAAAGATGGTAATTACTTTAAATTTAGCGCCAGAAAACATATATAAAAACATAAGCATCAGTAATGCTAGATATACCATGTAATCAAATCGATGTATAAAAATGACAAAGAAAAACAGCGCTATTCCTAAACTCATTTTAGTGATGACATTAACGTCATCCATAAAAGTATGTCTTACTTTCCATAATTCAAACATGTTACTCAACCTACTTCATAAAGTTTCCCGTTATCAACATGCAAATGCCTTGTTGGATAACGGCTAATGATATTTTGATCGTGCGTGACCATGATAATGGTTTGCCCAGCATTTACACGTTCTTGAAAAAGTTCAATAAGTTGAAATGTATTGTGACTATCTAAACCAAATGTCGGTTCATCTAATAAAATCATTTCTGCATTTGTCGATAAAGCAGTTGCCACGCTTAACCTACGCTTTTGTCCCATAGATAATTCAAAAGGATGATGGTTTTGAACATGTGTCAGTTGTAGTAAATCTAACATTTTTAAAGTTTGGTTATGTGCACTTTCTCTATCTTGATGTGCATAATGAATAAACAACTCATCATAAACACTATTTTGGATGAATTGTAATTCTGGGTTTTGGTAAACCAAGTACAGGTGACGCGCCACTTGTTTAATTGTCGAAAGGGTTTGGTTGTTATAATACATATGACCATCATAAGGTGTCATCTGCATCATTGACTCAAGTAGCGTCGTCTTTCCTGTACCATTGTTACCCGTTAATACCACCCATTCACCACTTTGTATGGTAAGTGATGATAGGTGGTATAACGTTTTTTTAGCTCTTTTTGTAACAACATCTTCTAATTGCAAATGATGTTTTACTTTAGGGTTTGGTCTTACACTGCTGCTCGGAGCATTACGCCAAGCATTTGGATGCCAAACACCGTATGAAGTTAATATGTCTTCATATTGAGATAATATCTCTACCGGTGTTCCATCATGAATGATTTCACCATTTTCGTTCATCAAAATCACACGATCTACATATTGCCAAATATGTTCAACTTTATGTTCAACAATTAAAACAGTCTGATCTTGCCAAAGTATACGTAGCAATTCCCACAATTGCTTTGTCGCATCATCATCTAACATCGCTGTAGGTTCATCTAAAAATAACGTATCAGACTGTTGTAATAACGTGCCTGCAATTGCTAATTTTTGTTTCATTCCTCCAGACAATTGATTGATTTTCTGATCTTTATCAACTTGCAAACCAACCTTTTGTAAAGCTTCA
The DNA here is from genome assembly GCF_004117835.1 of Macrococcus sp. DPC7161. Lineage (GTDB taxonomy): Bacteria > Bacillota > Bacilli > Staphylococcales > Staphylococcaceae > SDSC01. The sequence continues at coordinate 57,108 of NZ_SDSC01000002.1, forward strand.
TGAATCAAATAATCCATTTCATTACGGTTAATATTTCTGTTTTCTAGAATAAAAGCCAACTCTTCATAAACTTTAGGCATACAAAATTGGCTGTCTGGATTTTGGAAAATCACACCACAATCTTTTCTTACTTCTAAGGCATCATATTTCATCGGTAAATCTATTAAATCCGGTGTAATCCCACTTAACACATTTAATAATGTGCTTTTACCAGACCCCGAAGGCCCTAGTAATAGCACCTTTTGTTTATCTTGAATTTCAATGTTTAAGCCATCAAATATTTTAGTTTTTGTTCCTGGATATTTTAATCTTAAATTTTTAACACTTAACATAAAATCGCCTACAGTGCATCATAATCTTCTTTTGAAACAGGACTAAATAATCTTGTAACACCTGTCTTCTCTAATGCTTTTACAATAAGGTATGACAATAGTCCTGCAACAACAATTCCAGAAATAATACGGAACACGATATACAAAATTAAATTCCAAGCGGCAACTTCTCCCATGTAACCATAGAAATAGTCAATCGGTAAGCTGATTAAAGCTGCAGCAACACCTGCTAAAATACAAACCATTGCAGTTCTAGATTGATATTTAAAAATCATAAAAACAATTTCACAAGCTAAACCTTGTAAAAATGCAAACACAAATGTTGGAATATCGAATTTCCCCATAACAATCGTTTCACCAGCACCAGCTGCAAATTCAGAAAGTAACGCAACACCCATCTTAGGTACGATTAAATAAGCAACAATTGCCGCCATAAACCAAATACCATACATCAATTGCTCAATGTGAAGCCCTATAGGTTGTAGCATTTCATATGGTAACCAACATAAGTTATAAATGATTGCAAAAACAACTGCAACCATTACCGTCACTAAAACATCTGATAACGTTAACCCTTTTTTCGAAACTTTCATTTTTCCATTTCCTCCTAAAAAAACACGCAACTCTGAAATTGAGCTGCGTGTAAAAAGGCATATAAAGAAACATTGCAAAAAATGCAATGACTTATAAGCACTTTCCTACGCTAGCATCAACTAGATCAGGTTCAAAGGGTTCGAGTTTCCTCGTCTCAGTATAAACACCCCTAGTGCGTTAATTAATTTATTTGTTAAACATACTTTAACCAACTTACAATTTAAAGTCAAGATGAATATAATTTACATCATTATATGTGAAGTACATCACAAATTCAAATAAAAACAACTTCATTTATGAACATTATAACAAACTTAACAGATTCCAATATTCCTTGTATAAATATATGATATATTTTATCTATTGTTTTATAATGAGATTAATCATAAATAAGGAGTGTTCTTATGCAAAAACCAGTTAAGACCATTGAAGACACGTACACAACAAAACCAATCGTCGAAGGTATCGTAGGATCTGTCGCAATGAAAGAAGTTATGATGGATAAAACACCATTTCGCTATTTATTACGCGCGATGATGTCAGGATTCTTACTTTCAATCATGACAGTACTCATGCTCGCTGTTAAAACACAATTTGCAAGTGCTAATAATCCTGGGCTAATTAATTTACTTGGCGCCATTTCATTCAGTATCGCCCTCGTATTCATTGTTATTACAGGCGCAGAGTTATTAACAAGTAACTTTATGTTCTTTACTGTTGGACTTTACTACAAAACAGTTACATTTAAAAAAGCAATGACTTTATTCTTATATTGTTTCCTGGGAAATATTTTAGGTGGATTCGTATTATTCGGTTTGATGTATGGTACTAAAGTCATGACACCAGAAATGATTGCCGCACTTACAAAAACAGTTACAGTTAAAACGGTAGACTCTACATGGTTATCCATCTTAATCAAAGGTATCTTCTGTAACTTCTTTATCAATATCGGTATATTAGTTGCGTTAATGTTTAAAGAAGGCTTAACAAAGACATTCTTTATTGCAGTAGGCGTTATCATTTTCGTATTTATGGGATATGAACACGTTGTTTACAACGCTGGATTATTCGCTGGTATGGTATTTTATAATTTTGACGGTGCATCTTGGATCGATGTACTTAAAAACATCGTATTTGCATTCATTGGTAACTATATCGGTGGAGGTATCTTAATTGGTTTATACTTTGCATATTTAAACGGCACACGAGACTAATAAAACGGTTAAAATGCGTACAGCACCGAGTAAAACAAATAAAAAAGAGTTTGGGATATTCGATTTTATTCGAAAACCCAAACTCTTTTTTGTTTATTATTTTATTACTTTATTATTTTTGTTTTAAAGCTGCTTCTTCACGATGGTGTCCACGTAAGAAGTAAATTGCTTCCATAATTAATAAGAATACGATACCAATAATTACTGATACACGTGTATCTGCATTAATTAACATACCTGCTAAAACTAAGAATAAGAACCCTAAAGTTAACCAGTTTGTAAATGGTGCGCCTGGCATTTTGAATGGGTGATCTTTTAATAATTCAGGATGTCTTTTTCTAAATGACATTTGACTGAATAAAATCATGAACCATGGAATCATACCTGGTAAGATAGATGCACTATAAACATAAACGAAAATATTTTCTGAACCGTCTACAATCATAGGTAATACGATGTTTAAAATAACACCAACAAAGATACCGATTGAGATTGCTAATACTGCATAGAAAGGTACGCCTGTTTTCATAACTTTAGAGAAAATCTTTGGCATTTGACCTTTATTACTTAAAGTGAAAATCATACGACTCGCACTGAAGATACCTGAGTTACATCCACTCATTGCTGCTGTTATAACTACGAAGTTAATTAAACCAGCTGCAACTGTAATACCAACTTTAGCAAATGTTGCTACGAATGGGCTACCTACGTTACCTAATTGATCCCAAGGATAAACTGTTACGATAACGAAAATTGCACCGATATAGAAAATTAAAATACGCCAGATAACGCCGTTTACTGCTTTAACAATATTCTTTTGTGGATCTTTCGTTTCACCTGCTGTAATACCAATTAACTCAACCCCTTGATAAGAGCCGACTACCATTGATAATGCAAAGAAGAATCCTAAGATGCCTTTAGGGAAGAAACCGCCATGTTCAGTTAAATTACCTAAACCAATTGCTTGTCCATTATTACCTAAACCAAAGAAAATTAATCCGAAACCTGCAACAATCATTAAGATAATTGTTACAACTTTAATCATTGCAAACCAGAATTCAAATTCACCAAATGCTTTAACAGATACTAAGTTCGCTAAAGTCAAAGTAACAATAACGATAACACCCGGAACCCAGCTTGGTAAATCTGGCCACCAATACTGCATATACTGACCAACAGCAATAACTTCACTCATCCCTACCGTTACCCATTGGAATATGTTACTCCAAGCAGTAATATAACCCATTGAAGGGTGAATGTAGTCACTTGCGTACTCAGCAAATGAACCTGTTGTTGGATATAAATAAACCAACTCTCCCATAGCACGCATAATTAAAAATAAAAACAAACCTGCAACAAAATACGCAAGTAAAGCTGATGGCCCTGTCCATTTAATCGTACTAGATGCACCCATGAATAAACCTACTCCAATTGTTCCTCCAAGTGCGATCATTTGTACTTGCCTTGAACTTAGACCACGTTGTAAATGATTCTCTTCCATTCTTTTCATCCTTCTCTCTTATATAAGTATAACAATTTCTTTTCAGAATTTTTTCAACAAAGCAATTATACTATAACTCACTTCACATTGAAAGCGTTTTCGCTTTAATGCGTAAAATTGTTGAAATATTAGGGTTTTCCCTTAGTAAAATCAAGGCTTTATTTTACAACATGTTCTTTAAATTGTTAATATAAGGATGAAAAGAATCGAAAGTTTGTGAAATAACCAATATTTTATATTTTATATATTTGCACAACTCATTTTATTAATATAATAAGTAAATTAATCTATGTGGTTAATGTGTCACTTCAGAAGTTGCAATACCAGTAACCGATTTAACTTTTACTTCATCAAACTTCTCTTGTGATTCTTGTCTACCTAAATAAGTACCTAAAAATGCAGCAATAAATCCTGCTGGTACAGAGAATAATGCTGGATTTGCTAATGGAAATATTGGGTCTGCTTTAATAAATGCGGTACCTGCTGGATTCATCACATTCGGACTTAATGCTACCAATATTAATGATGTTGCTACACCAACAACCATACCAATAATCGCACCTTGTGTATTGAACCTTTTCCAAAATATTGTAAATACAATCACAGGTAAATTCGCACTTGCTGCGACACAAAATGCTAGAGAAACTAAGAATGCGACATTTAAGTTTTGAGCAAATAACGCTAAAATAATGGATAAAACTGACACTGCAAGTGATGCAATTTTTGCTGCTTTCATTTGTTCTTTTTCACTTACATTTCCCTTTTTAATCACTTCGCCATAAATATCATGTGCAAAAGCTGATGCACCTGATAAAACAAGCCCTGCTACAACAGCAAGGATGGTTGCAAATGCTACTGCACAAACAAATGACATCAACAAATCTCCACCTAATTTATCTGCAAGCAGTGGTGCCGCCATATTACCTGCTGGATTGGCTTTAATAATTTCCTCTTTTGATAATAAACTCGCCGCTCCGAACCCTAAGAAAATGGTTAATATATAAAATATACCTATAATCCATGTTGCCCACATGACTGAGCTTCTAGCAGTCTTTGCATCTTTTACGGTAAAGAAACGCATTAAAATATGTGGTAACCCTGCTGTCCCAAAAAGTAAGGCAATTATTAATGAGATATTATCTAAAGGTGATTTACCTTGTGATCCTGGATTAATAAAATCACTTTTTAATTCTGGTGACTTTATATTGTGCATCGCACCAAACATTTTAGAAATACTAAAATCAAAATGCATCAATACTAAAAATGAAATAATAATAGTCCCTATCATTAATAGCACTGCTTTCACCATTTGTACCCAACTTGTTGCTGTCATCCCACCAAATAACACATAAATCGTCATCATAATACCTACAATAATTACTGCCCAAGTATAAGGAATGTGGAATAATAATTGAATCAATGCTCCCGCACCAACAAGTTGTGCTAGCATGTAGAATATTACGATTGTGATAGAAGATACCGCAGCAGTTGCACGGACTTTCTTTAACTCAAATCTTGCAGCAATCATATCAGCCAACGTATATTTCCCTAAATTTCTTAGTGGTTCTGCCACGATATATAAAACGACTAAATAGGCTGTTAAATAACCGATACTATAAAAGAAGCCATCAAATCCCCATAAAGCGATAGCACCCGCTATACCTAGAAATGATGCGGCAGATAAATAATCTCCTGCTATGGCCAAACCATTCTGCCAACCTGTAAGACCGCCACCAGCAGTATAAAAATCACTTGCCGAATTGGTTCTTTTTGATGCGAAATAAGTAATGATCAATGTTAAACTTACAAAAAATAAAAACATGACAATAACCGTACTATTCATTTATTTACCCCCTTTTATGGTTTGCAATAATTTGTTCAGAAGCTATGTCAAATGACTTAGCCTTACGCATATACAAAGTTACAAGCGTCCAAACCATGACAAATAATAAAAAAGCGTACAACCAAGCATAGGAAATATTCCAAAATGCAATGGTATTTAAAATCGTTGTATATCCTGTTAATATTGGAAAAAGTAGTGTTGCAACAATAAAAAATAGTGTTAATGGAAAGATAAATTGATTTCTAGATTTTACTAATGATTTAAAATTTTCACTCTGCGCTATTTTATTGTAATCATACACAATATCCAACCCCCTTGTTTATTTATTGTAAATATACAACTATTTATAGGTTATTAAATTGTCAGAATATTGTCAATATTTAATGATAGCGCTTCCACTATAGAAATAAAAAAGACTCAAGACATAGCGTCTTGAGCCTTTCATTTTTGTATGTCATATCCTTTTAATTTTTAATTGCATTAACATGAAATAATATTAATTAAATGACCATCTAAGTCTTCGAACATTGCACTATAAAACCCATTCACATGCTCTGCTTTTTTCACTACTTTTCCACCTAATTTTGGAATTAATGTTACCAATTCATCAATCTTTTCATCTGCATCTACAGATATTGAAATCAGTACTTCTCCTTTACGTGGCTGAGCAAACGTATTGGTTACATTCTCAAGTTCTCTACGTTCAACCATAATCATTACCGTTGCACCAACCTAAAACGCACACATCACAGCTTCAGTTTCTGGATTTTTATTAATATTAAAGCCCATGCCACTATAGAAAGCTTCACTTTTTTTGATATCAGACACTGCAATATTAAACCACATAGAATTAATCATATGCTTACTTATACTCTCTTTAATTCCATTATTCACTAATATATTGTAAAGGACGATTATTATTTTTTCACGAATATTTTGTAAATTATCCTTTACAATACCACTTTTCCATACATTTTTATATTTCACTATTTTTAAAAGAATAGATAATCGCAATTAAAGCTAAAAATACAATCGCTGCACCAACAATGGTCAACATTTGTATAGAAACTCCACTGGCAATAATCATCCCACCAATCATCGATCCTAACGCCATACCAAATTGAGTAGATGATGTGCTAAAGGTTTGATTAAATCCTGCACTATTTTTATTAATAAGTATTAAACGTGTTTGTGTTGGTGCGTTTAATGCCCAACCTAACATACCAAATCCAATCATACTAATAACGAGTAATATCAATATATGATGTGTCACTATAAAAGATAACATCACAAATACATAAATGGTTAATAGGCTGATCATCGTCTTTTGAATGCCTAATCTTTCTACAAAAGTACTACCTAGCGCACTACCCAATATACCACTCACACCAAAAGTTAAATACAATAAACTCACTGTACCCGCTTGGTAGCCCACTTGATTTAAATAAGGCGTTAAATACATATAAAATGTACTTTGACCTACAAAAAATAAAAACGATGTCATATGTGTATAAAAAATACGTTTGTCTTTTAGCACACCCCATTGTTTAAAAAATGACGCCGTTTTAATCCCCGAGATTTCTGGCATTAACAGAACAATCAATATGAGAATCAAAGCAGATAATATACTTGTACCAATAAATATCATTTGCCAACCAAAATACTCTGTAATTAAAATACCAAGTGGAATCCCTAGTACCAATGAACCACTGATACTCATCATAATGACACTAATGGCTTTTGTTTGATAACTTTCCTCAACTACACGGACGCTTAGTGATAACCCAAATCCAATAAGCATAGATACGCAAACCGCTAGTAACATACGTGATGCCATTAACATCCAAAATTGCGTACTAAAAGCACTAGCTAAATTGCCAATAATAAATAAAATGATAAAGCCTATTAACAACTTTTTCTTTTGCATATGTGCTGTATAAGCCATAATAATCGGTCCAGCAATTGCAAAACAGATTGCAAATACCGTAATCAAATTGCCTGCTACTGGTATTGACACATTAAAATCTTGAGCGATATACGGTAATATGCCTGATAACACAAGTTCTGTTAATCCTGCTAAAAAAGTAAGTACTGCTAATAATATGAGTTGTTTATTCATGTTCCCTCCAAAAAAATAAGCACCTTCCATTATGGAAGGCGCTGCATAATGCCAACAATTTTCATTGTCACCTATTCAACAATATTATAACGTGTTTTTTGATTTTGTAAATATTAGCATCGAACATAACGACGTTTAAAGCCTATTCTATCTTTCTCAACTGCTTTATTGATTTCACTCAATGCATCAAGTTGACCTGGTTTTTTTGTATCTTTTCTTATTACAATTACACCTATTTCCTGGGCAATCTGTATGGCTTCTTCATGTAAAGGTAAATAAGACACACCTACTGCAACAATAAAGTTCTTAATCGCAATTTGGACACGTTCTGGTGCATCATTTATTTCTTGTTTTGCACGATGCATTAAAGACATAATTTTGTTTTTATCGAAGTAGTCGTCTTTTCGATGGCCTAATAACCAAGTATATGTACACCAACCACCTGAACGATGCAATGCTTCTTGATGATCTAGCCATTCATCTGCCACTTCTTGTGCAATATCAGATTCTGAGAGTGTCACCGCTACGACATAGTCAGAAATCATATAGAAATAAGCTTGGTCCATCCAACGGTTGAAATCTGCTTTTGTCATTGCTTGAGGATCTGCAATCACCCCTGCAAAATACATCGCATCATAGTTACCTGTCTCATATAATTGCTCTGCTAAAGCTTGGTCTTTCTTAATGGCTTTACGCATGGGCTTCATAGAACCTGTCGTCACACCAAATAATGGCTCGACTGCACCATTTGACATATAAATCTTTTTCGTACGTTCTTTACCTAATGCCTCAAGATTATCCATGACTTCTTTAAATTCCATTAGTTATCCCCCTCACCTAAAAAACGAATTATTTCTTGTGTAATTTCCTGCTTATCTTGACCATGTGTCATTAAATGCCCACTATTTTCATATGCTTGCAATACACTCTTTTTAAGGTGCTGATGAATGTATTCAGCACTTTCTTTATATGTAATATCATCTCTATCACCATACATCACAATCACTTCACCTTGAATTTGATCAAGTTGACTCATAATGTCATCAATCATCGAAATGAATTTTTGAATACTTTCCGTATAGGCTTCAATATGACCAGTATTCGGTTCTGCCATTTCAAATTGCATACCGAATGTTTGATACATTCTACTAGCATATTGTGCTAAACGCATTTTCAAACCGTCTAAGTCTTTCTTCATTGGTACACTCATGACAGCAGTACGTTTGATTAGGTACTTTTCTGCCAGTTTTAAAGTAAATAATCCTCCTAATGAAACACCAATCACAGCAACAGTTTCATAAGTCTCGACAAGTTTTAAATACGTTGATTCAACTGTTTGCCACCAATCATCTATATCACATTGAATAAATTGCTCTATAGGTAAACCATGCCCAGGATATGAAGGCACTACTGCCGTATATCCAACTTCATTTAAAGCTTCTGCTAATCTTTTAACATCACGAACTGTGCCGGTGAATGAATGCAATAACAATACCGCATGCTTATTCCCTTCTAACACGATAGGTTTAGGTGATTTTATCTTCATATTTGCCTCCGATATTCTATTTATTTTAGTATATCAAATATGAAAAAAAGAACTGGACAATTTTGCCCAGTTCCTAACAATCATTTATTATTTTCTAATGTTGACTTTCATCAAAATGTGCTTCTTTCAAACGTTTTGGATAATCTACTAACCAGAACGTTGCATTCGGTACTTCTTTCGGATCTGGATGATATACAGCATATTTTCCTGATCCTTTTTCTTTTTTCTGTCTTTCAAAGTCTTTCAAGGCTTTAATTGCAGGTTTATGTAGAATCCAAATCGCTATGACGTTAAGCCATGCCATCGTACCTACACCTAAATCACCCATCGCCCAAGCAACATCAGCTGTTTTAACCGCACCATAAACAGCCGCTACTATTAACAAGAACCTTGTAATATTCATCCAAAGTTTTGTAACACTTGCTTTTTTACTACGTGTTAAATAAGAAATATTCGTTTCTGCAATATATGCGTAAGCTAAAATTGTCGTAAAGGCAAAGAAGAATAAAGCAACCGCTACAAAGTATGAACCAAATCCTGAATATGAAGGATCAAATTTATAGCCACTACCATGTAACACTTTATCAATACCTGCTTGAACATACATTGCTGTTCCTGAAACATCTTTCGAACCATCTACCGCTTCAACATAAATACCACCGTCATGAATTAAATGAGGTGTGCCATCTTTATTTGTCGTACCGTCAGTTGTATTAAATGTTCCTGATAATAAAATAATTAAAGCTGTAGCTGAACATACAAATAACGTATCGACATAAACAGAGAAAGCTTGTACTAAACCTTGTTTCGTCGGATGAGAAACTTCTGCAGCTGCTGCAGGGTGTGGTCCTGTACCTTGACCTGCTTCGTTAGAGTATAATCCACGTTTTACACCAATTTCAATCATCGCACCAAAAATACCGCCAAATGCTGATTCCATGTTAAACGCTGATTTAAAGATTAATACAAATAATCCAGGTACTTTATCAATATTTAAAACAATAATGAAAAGTGCCATACCAATATAAACCATTGCCATAAATGGTACGACTGCTGTCGCAACATTTGCAATCCATTTTACGCCACCAAAAATAATTAAACCTAAAATCACAGCTAAAATAATTGCGATTACCCATTGATTAACACCAAATGCGTTTTTCATTGAACTAGAAATCGCATTTGCTTGTACCCCTGGTAATAATAACGCCGTTGAAACAACTGCAATAATCGCAAACGCAATGGCGTAAATGCGTCCAAATCCACCTTTGATACCTTGCTCGATATAGTAAGCTGGACCCCCACGATATTCACCATTTTCTTCACGCTTATAAATTTGTGCAAGTGTTGATTCAAGAAATGCTGAACTTGCACCTAAAAATGCAGTCATCCACATCCAAAATACTGCACCTGGTCCCCCTAAGAAAATTGCTGTTGATACACCGACGATGTTACCTGTACCAACACGACCAGCTAAAGATAATGCAATTGCTTGGAAACTCGAAATACCCGTTGGTGATTTCTCCCCTTGAAACATCAAACGAATCATTTCAACGATATGACGTACTTGGAAAAAGCGCATCATCAAAGAAAAAAAGATACCCGTCAGTAGTAAACCGTAAACAAGTGGTTTACTCCAAACAATTTCATTTAAGAAACTCACAATCCCTTCCATATACATACCCCTTTGCATATTTTTTGAATATCATTTGAATATTAAACCTTTTTTTATTATATATATTCAAAAGCGTTTTTTCAAGGAGTTTTCTAATTATTCTGATTATTTATAATAGATAAGATTTTTTTACAATGAATAACATAATAAAAAACAAAAAGACGAAGCATCATGAAATGCTTCATCCTTATTAACCTTATGTACTATTTAGTTTGTTCTAATTTTGCTTCTTCTTCTTCAACTTCATGTTTTAATTCATCTTCATGATAGTTGAAATATCTATTTGATAAATATTGCTGTAAGATCAATACGACCGCACCTACAGCCCAATATAATGGCAATGCAGCAGGCATGTTTAATCCTGCAAATAAAATCATTGCTGGACTTAAAAATACCATCATTTTCATTTGACTATTCATTTGTTTTGCCATATCACTGTCGTTTTCATCAGGTGCTGGCATATATTTTAATGATAATAGTGATTGCACTAAGTACATTGCCCCAGCAATAATCGTCATCGTTAAATCTTTCGTTCCTAAGTTAAACCACAGGAAATTTTGACTCGCAAGTTCTGGATTATGTGATATTGCAAAATACAATGCCATTAAAATTGGCATTTGAATCAGTATTGGTAAACATCCCATATTCACTGGACTTACATCATGCTTTCTATACAATTGCATCATTTCTTGAGTATATTGTGTCTTTTCTTCTTGAGTTGTTGCAGATTTAATTTTCTTATTGATTGCATCCATTTCTGGTCGAATCAATTTCATTTTTACTTGTGTTTTCTTTTGCTTTTTGAATGAATAGAACATGAATGGCATTACGACAAAACGTACAATTAATGTCACAATAATTAATCCCATACCATAGCTATTACCAAAAAATCCTGCAAAAAATTTAATCATTGCGATAAACGGTTCTACTAATGTTTTATGAAATAAACCATTATCTTGTGGCCCACATCCTCCTAAAAATAATGGCAATACAACTAATAATCCTAATAAATACTTTTTCACTTTACGTCCTCCATTTGTAATTTTTTTATATTTAAGAAACTAGGACGATGGGTTTCATCAGATAGTTTGGGCAGCGCTTGGCGACGCCACTTTAAGAGCGGAGCGTCTCTCAATATGATCGGTGCTTTTTGATGTTTTTGCTTTGTAGACCTTGTATACTTTTGAACCTTTACCGTTGTCTTAATATGCATATATATATAAATCAAAGTCATCACTATCGGTAAATAATGCAACATTCTAAATGCAATATACATTACAAACCATTCATCACTTAATACACTTAACAACCAATCCATCATACGCTCACCTCCTTATCAATTAACCTCACTATCATAATATAAAATGATATGAAATGCATAACATTTATTGCTATTTCTCCATTATTCAAATCGTAATATTTACGTTTTGGTGACATAAGTATTATAATATTGATTTATAACAATACAGTTTATTGGAAAAAATAAATCTAGCGTGGAGGAAATAGTATGATTACAATTATCGGCGGTGGCATTCAAGGTGTCACAATAGCCTTAAAGTTAATAGATGAAAAAGTCGCGACGACAAAAACGCTACGTATTATCGACCCAAATCCATATTGTCATCAATGGATGTCGATTACGAATAAAATTGAAATGGAATATTTACGTTCAACGAGTGTACACCACGTACATCCAAATCCTTTTCATTTAAAGCAATATGCGAAACTTAACCAATATGCACAAGGCTTCAGTGGCTATTATAAACGCCCTCAACTTGAGATGTTTAATACGCATATACATGATCAAATTAAATCTTATCAATTAGAAGATTGTCATATCTACGATAAAGCAATGGCACTTCATAAAGCAGGCGACATTTATCATATCCAAGGAGAACATGGTGTTTACAAAACAGAGCAAGTTATCCTAGCGACAGGGATGATTCATGTTCATCATATTCCTGAGTTTATGCAAGATGTTGATAACAATAGATTTACACATGTTTTTGATTATAATCAACCATTAGACCATTCAATCGATGTTGTTATTGGTGGCGGTATAACAGCAGCACATACTGTACGTAAACTGACAAAAACACACCCTGTTACATTGATTATGCGTCACGATATTCGTGTACATGAATTAGATGCTGACGGTGGATGGTTAGGCCCTAAAAATGCGCCACTATTAAAAAATGCGAAAGACTATAAAGAACGACGTCAAATCATTACTGAGGCACGTCATAGTGGCTCAATGCCAATGCATTTAAAACAATCACTATTACATTTACAACAAAATAATTTACTTACGATTATTAAAGACGACATTCAATCAGTCAATGAATCATCTATTCAAACAACAAACAAAAATATCTCTTACAATAAAATCGCATTAACAACAGGATGTTCTAAACAACTTACAGATGACCCATTTTTAAAACAAATCATCGAGCATTTTAATCCAAACATCGCACCATGTGGCTATCCAATTGTTGAGCCTACTTTAGAATGGTTCGACAATGTATTTGTTGCGGGACCACTTGCTGAGCTTGAACTTGGTCCAATGTCACGCAACATCATTGGTGGTAGAAAAGCATCTCAAATCATTGCTGCATCTATTGCATAGAAAATTAAACTAGAAAAAGAAAAAAATAAAGAACCAATAAATCAAAAGTGATTTATTGGTTCTTTATTTTTGTTTATGTTGAAAACTGATGTTCCAACACTTACGTTTCACACGAAACTTTATAATCTCTCAATCATTTCTTTCATAATGACTAAGTGATCTCCATCAATATTTAATAGTTCCGCACGTTTTAATTTATTAATTTGATTACTCATTGATTCTCTTGAAATGCATGCCATACGGCTTAATTGTGTTACGTTAATTACATTACGTACACGATAATATAAGTCATGTTCATGTCCAATTTCTTTACCTAAATACAGCAACAACTGGATTACCTTTTCTTCAATCGAACGACTTGCATACAATATCATTCGATTATCTTCAGACTCCATCACACGACTCATTTCTTTAAATAAATGAATCATGATGTGGTGATATTTATTCGCTAAATATTCTAACGCCTCTTTTTGAAAATAAAGCACTTGTGTTTCATGCATTGCTACAGCTGTTTGTCGATATTCTCCTTGTACAAATAAAGAAGATAAAGGTAATATTTGAGGGCGATGTGTGAAAACATCCATTTCATTTCCTCCAGCATTTGTCGATTCTAACATTAAATAGCCATGTAATAGCATAAATAATTTATCAGACGGCTCTCCTTGCTGATAGAGGATCTGACCTTTAGGGACATCTTTATAATACAAGTAATGTTTAATTTCTTCGATTTCTGCGCGCTCTGCTTTAATGAAATCTGCAAACTGCTTTACTTTATATTCAAATAACGGCGAATTGCTTTTAGCACTTAATATCATGACGGTCTCCTATTTAGTAATTAATGTACCTGCAGTTCCTTCAAACGCACGGTAAGCATTTTTTAAATCGGTAATAATGACTTTTTTATCCTCGCCACTATTAACAAACTCTAATGCTGCTTCTATTTTTGGTAACATGCTGCCTTTTGCAAATTGACCTTCTTTAATGTATTGTTCTAATTCTGATGCTGTTGCACGTTCTAACATTTTTTGATCTGGCTTGTTAAAGTTAATATATACATGATCTACTGCTGTTAATATCAAAAGTATATCAGCATTCACTAATTCTGCCAATTTTTCACTTGCAAAGTCTTTATCAATAACTGCTTCTACACCACGATAACCTTCTTCTAAACGAACAACAGGCACACCGCCACCACCACAAGAAATTGTAATGTTGCCGTGGTCTACTAAGTCATTAATAATCGGTGCTTCGATGATATTGATTGGATGTGGACTTGCAACGACTTTGCGCCAACCACGTCCGGCATCTTCTTTAAATGTCACACCTGGATTACTTTCCATTTCTTTTTTAGCTTCTTCTTCTGTATAGAATGGTCCAACAGGTTTAGTTGGATTTTGGAAAGCTTCATCATTTGGATCAACTTCTACACGCGTTAAAATTGTTGCTACATTACGTTCTAAATGACAGTGATCTAACATTTTTGATACTGCGTTTTGGAACCAATAGCCAATCATACCTTGGCTCATCGCACCACATACATCTAATGGCATTGCTGGTGTACGTTCAGAGTCACTTTCTTTTTGTTGAATTAACATGGCACCAACTTGTGGTCCGTTACCATGAGAAATGATGACTTCAACATCATTCATCACGAATTTTTCTAATTCACTCACTGTATCCTCAATCGCATGTTGCTGTGCAACACTAGTACCTTCTCCAGTTTGAATCGCATTACCGCCTAATGCAATCACGACACGTTTATTAATCATTGTATTTACCTCCTTTAAACATGTGAGCTGAGGCTTTCGCCTCAGCTAATTATATTTTTATTTCCTTGGATGCTTTAAAATACTGTAATTTTACCACTAACCATAAAGTAAACACCGATGATTGCTAATATTGTTAAACCAACAAATAATATTTTATCTGTGCTCGTAATTGGTTTGTTGTTCGCTTTTTGGACTTTTTGGTACACCATAATTCCTGGGAAATAAAGAATCATTGTTAATAATAAGTACTCTAATCCAGCTGCATATACTAACCAAACACTATAAATACTTGCAATGATACCGATGAATAATTGTTTGCCTCCGAGTTTATGTTCAGCAGAGTATTTCACTTGATAAAACGCACTGAATGCATATGGAATCAAGATTGCTGAAGATGCTAAACTGAATGCAAAGTTATAGGCTTTATCAGTAAAGATTAAAGTTAAGAAGAATAGTTGTACTAAGATATTAGTAATTAATAATGAATTTACTGGCGCATGGTTTTCATTTTCTTTAGCAAACCATTCAGGGAATAAATTATCTTTCGCTGCTAAGTAAGGCACTTCACCAGCAAGTAAAGTCCAACCTAGCCATGCACC
Source organism: Macrococcus sp. DPC7161 (assembly GCF_004117835.1). GTDB lineage: Bacteria > Bacillota > Bacilli > Staphylococcales > Staphylococcaceae > SDSC01. The sequence continues at coordinate 72,923 of NZ_SDSC01000002.1, forward strand.
TAATACAGAGATAATTAAACCGATATTAATGAAGTATGCACCCCATTTACCAACAATTGCTGCCATTACAGTACCCATTGAAGGATTTGCAAGATCAGCAATTTTACCTTGTTCAATCACACCTTGCGCTAAAATAGTGATTAACATATAAACAATCAATACACTGATTAATCCTAATACTGTTGCTTTACCTACATCACTACGTTTTTTTGCACGACTTGAGAAGACTACTGCGCCCTCAATACCAATGAATACCCATAATGTTACTAACATTGTACTTTTAACTTGGCTCATTACATTACCAAAGTCAAAGCCATTTGATACACCTTTAGTCATGCCATAGAAACCAGCCATAAATGTATCAAAGTTAAATGAAACTACTAATAATACGATGAATACAAAGATTGGAATCATTTTTGCAATTGTAACAACCGTATTAATAAATGTTGCGCTTTGTACCCCACGTAAAATTAAGAAATGTACACCCCATAGTAATATTGATGCAACAATAATACTTGGAATATTGTTACCACCTTTAAACGTTGGAATAAATACACCTACTGAAGTCATTAATAATGTACCGTAAGCGACGTTTCCTAAAAATGCGCTTACCCAATAACCCCACGCAGAGTTAAATCCCATATAATCTCCGAAACCTTCTTTAGCGTAGTTAAAGATACCACCATCCAAATCCGGTTCCATAGTCGTTAAGTTTTGGAAACTAAATCCGAGTGCGATCATCCCAATACCAGTGATAATCCACCCAATAATAATCGCTAAGCCACCTGCACTGCTACCCATGTCACTGATTAGGTTAAATGCGCCTCCACCAATCATTGACCCGATTACCATCGCAATCAGTGCGAATAGTCCTAACTTTTTACTTGCATGTTCTTCCATGATCATTCCCTCCTTATTAAGGCACATGTGGCGTAAAGGAAGCGTATGCTTCCTTTACAGGGAATCTCTAAAACATTATTTCTCTACGCCACATAATGCTGCCATTACCGCTTTAATTGTGTGCATTCTGTTTTCTGCTTGATCGAATACTCTTGAATGTTTGCTTCTGAATACTTCGTCTGTTACTTCCATTGCGTCTAATCCATATTTTTCTTTAATGTCTTTACCATAAATTGTTTCTGTGTCATGGAATGCTGGTAAGCAGTGTAAGAATAATACATCATCATTGCCAGTCATTTTAATCATGTCCATGTTCACTTGATATGGTGTTAATAATTCAATTCTTTCTTTAAATTTATCTTCTTCACCCATTGATACCCATACGTCAGTGTAGATAACATCTGTACCTTTCACCGCTTCTTCAACATTATCAGTAATCATTAAAGTACCACCATCTAATTCACAACGTTGTTTTGCAAGATCAATAATTTCTTGGTCTGGGAATAAAGATTTTGGTGAGCAAATACGAACGTTAACACCAAGTTCAGCACCTGCAATCATAATTGAATTCGCTACATTGTTGCGGCCATCCCCAACATAAGTAAATGTAATGCCTTCTAATTTGCCGAATTTTTCTTTTACAGTTAAGAAGTCAGCTAGCATTTGAGTTGGATGCCATTTGTCAGTTAAACCATTCCATACAGGAACGCCAGCAAATTCACCCAATTGTTCAACAGCATCTTGAGAGAAGCCACGGAACTCAATACCATCAAACATACGTCCTAATACTTTCGCTGTATCTTCAACAGATTCTTTTTTACCTAATTGAATATCATCTTTACCTAAGTATTCTGGATGTGCACCTAAATCAATTGCTGCTACTGTAAATGCACAACGTGTACGAGTTGATGCTTTTTCAAATAATAAAGCGATGTTTTTACCTTCCATATAACGATGTGGAATACCTTTTTTCTTCATGTCTTTTAACGTTTCAGCAAGTTCAATGAAGTATAAAAATTCATCATGTGTGAAATCAATTTCTTTTAAGAAGTTACGTCCATATAAATCTTTTCTTAATAATTTTCCAGTTAACATGTTAATTCCTCCAATACTTTTGTATGAATATGTGTTGTTCAAGTTTTTCTTCGTATCTTTATTGAATGTTTGGGGCTTTTGCCCCAAACATTGAATTTATTATTCTAAGTCTTCACGGAATAATGGTTGGCTCATGCAACGTGGGCCCCCTCTTCCACGAACAAGTTCACTACCTGTAAGTTCTATTACACGAATACCTTTATCACGAAGTAATTGGTTAGATACATAGTTTCGATCGTATGTAATAACAACACCAGGTGCGATACATAATGTGTTAGAACCGTCATTCCATTGTTCACGCGCTGAGATGATAGGATCTCCTCCACCACATGGAATGAATTCAATTTCAGGAATACCTAATACTTCTTCTAAAGTTTCTTTTAAGTTAGTGCGATGTGTAATTTTAACTTCTTTTTTGTTGTTTTCATCTTGTTCTAAAATGTAGCAGTTGATTTGACCATCTTTTTTCTGAATACCAGCATGAATTGTAAATTTATCATAGTCGATCATTGTGAATACTGTATCTAAGTGCATGAAAGTTCTTGATACTGGAATTTCTACAGCAACGACTTTTTTGAATGCATGATTTGGATCATCAAATAATGAACGTGCTAATTTTTCAATCGCTTGTGCAGAAGTACGTTCTGAAACACCAATTGCTAATACTTCTTTACTTAATACAAGTTCATCTCCACCTTCAATGTTGAATGGGCAATCACGGTCTAACCAAACAGGAATTTCTGAATCTTTGAAGTCTGGATGGTATTTAATAATGTAATCCATAAACATTGATTCACGACGACGTGCTCTCCAGAACATTCTGTTGATTGTTACACCATTACCAATACTTGCATGTGGGTCACGTGTAAAGTAAAGGTTAGGCATTGGGTCTAAGTAGAATGGATAACGGTCATCCATTAATTCTACTAAACGATTACCTTTTGCTCGAATTTCATCTTTACGAACACCTGCCATTACTTTTTCAACAAGTTCTTTGTTTGAAAGTTTAGCAAAGTATTCTTTTAACTCTTCTTCGTGACCTAAAGTTGTTTTTTGAGATTCCTCTAAGATTTGATCGATAAATTGACGACGAATTTTTTCATCTGCAATTGTTTCAGTCATCAAATCTTCTAAATAAAGGACCTCTACTCCTTCATCCCTTAAGATTTGTGCAAATTGATCATGTTCTTTTTGTGCCACTGGTAAGTACGGAATATCATCGAATAATAAACCACCTAAATAGTCTGGAGTTAAGTTTTCTAACTCTTTGCCAGGACGTTTTAATAAGACTGTTTTAAGTTTTCCGATCTCACTTGTGACATTGATTGTACGTTTTACCATTTTTGTTTCCTCCCTTATTGTTTGTTCCTTATGTCTTTATTATAAAAGCGCTTCCATTTTTGTATCATGGCGAGATGCACATAATTTTTGTGAGAAATTTCACAGAAAAAATAGTACATTTTACACTTTCTTGTATTGTTATGCAAAGTTTTGAATATTAATGTTTATGCGTGTATTTTTTATACTATTAGCATAATAAAGCAATGCTCATATCATCAAAAAAAGCCTTGATATATCAGGGTTCCAACTAATATCAAATAAAAAAAGATGATACCTCCTTAGAGATATCATCTTTATCAAAATTGCTTATGCAGTTTATTCAATTATTTCTTATAATCGTATGTCACTTCATCTAACTTCTCATCATATAATACAAATAAATCATGTCCATCAAAGAACCATAAATCCGATTCATTCACATAGAACGTAATACCCTCCACTGTAACACTTGAAGCTGCTTCTTCATCATCAGGATCAATTGTAAATGCCAATGAAAAATTTTCGCGAATCTTACTCGTACCATAGATTTGGGAGAAGAAACGTACTTTACTACCCTCACCTAATTCAACTTCATCTTTGAACCATTTTAAAGCATCTTCGCTGATATTAATTTTAATCATAATTTACTTCCTCCTGATAACGATATATCGATATATTCTTATTATAAATCAAATTCAGGTACACTTGCACACATGATGATTTAACTTCTATACCATTATTAAGTTATCAAAATATTTCGAGATATGAACGGAATATATCCGAACACACATGTAATTGCTATAATTTAATCAATTAGGTATCATTTCACGCGTAAAGGAGAAACTATGAAACTTCAAGATCATGCACTATTCAAACTTGTTATTACTATCATCGGTTCATTAGTCACAGCCATAAGCTTTAATTTCTTTTTAATCCCTCATGGTGTGTTAAGTAGTGGCATCAGCGGTTTAGCTTTACTCTTTCATATCCTGTTCTCAATAGATACAGGACTCATTAACTTACTACTGAATTTACCACTCGTTATATTAGGATTTTTAAAATTACAACGTTCCATCATGATCAATACCATATTAAGTGTTGGGTTCATCAGTTTATTTTTAACACTTATACCTGTTGTTCAAATATCTAAAGAACCTATTGTTGACGTCATCTTCGGTGGGGTACTTTGTGGGTTAGGTGTAGGCATTATTTTAAAATATTCAGGTACAACAGGTGGCATGGATATCGTTGCGATGCTAATCAGTCAACGTAGCAATATTTCAATCGGACTGATTATGACCATCCTTAACGGTATTATCGTAATGTGTTCAGGATTCTTTTTAGGTTGGGATATTGCATTAATGACATTACTTTCAATTTATATTACAGGTAAAACGATAGATACCATCTTTACCGCACATATCAAATTAACCATTAACGTCATTACAACAAAAGGAGAAGCCATTAAACAAGCTTATATCGAAAACATCTATCGTGGCATGACTATAGTTGATACACAAGGTGGCTATTCGAACAAACCTGGGCAGATGATTATGATGGTACTCACGCGATATGAACTACAAGACGCCGTACGTATCGCAAAAGAAATCGATCCAAATTGCTTCATCAACGTTTATGAAACAACAGAAGTACACGGACAATTTGCGAAACGATAAAATATATGGGACATATGTAAACTAAAAGGTTGAGGCATAATTTGTCTCAACCCTTTTTCGTATTATCAGCGGTACAAAAGCAGCAACTGCGGTAAACAACCTCACAATCACTCAAAATCAAAGAACGATTTTGGCTTATGTTCGGTTTTTACTTGTTGCTGAACGCTTTTGTCCCGTCCTCATCCCGTTATTTGTTTATAATGTTCTCTATAATTTTCTGCTAAGTTTGTACTTTCTAATACTTCAAAGATATGAATTGCTTCTTGCATCATGCTTTTACCTGTTTCAATATCCCCTTTTTGATAATAGTAAAAGCCTTTCACATACATAAAAACATTCTTTTCATATAAATATGTTTCTTTATTAATCAATCTTTCAATTTGTTTCATTAGCTTTAAACTTTCTGCTAATGCTCTTCTCTCTAATAGAATGATAGTAATATTAATCAATGTTTTTATTAATATTTTTCGATTTTTACCAATTTCTTTATAGTACACCGTTTTAGTGACCATTTCTTTTGATAACATCACTAACATATTGGTATTAAATAAATGAATGGTGTTTGCAAATAAAATCATTTCATAATAGCACCATTCATCTGTTCCAAGTAAATAGTCTGTGATGATGTCTTTTTCTGTTTCATTCACACAAAATGTTGTATCTACATCTTGTAACATAGCTTTTATCATAATACTGTTTAAGTGGTGGTATTTATTTTGCGTTTCATGAAATAATTTATCCTCATGTTCTATCATGCGTTCTAATTGTCTTATATTTTGAGATAAATGATGTTGATTTAACTGTTGTAATAATAATTCTAAATCTCCTAATTCGAAGTCCTTTAACGAAAACATAAATTCTTCCATAGAGATGTTCATTCGTTCTAATATGATTAATAGCTTACTAAACGTTATTTCACTATCACCGCGCTCAAACTTTGATAACTGAGCCACTGAGAAATTTTCTGAGCAGACTTCTTTTAACGTCAGTCCCCTGGATATTCTAAAGTTTCTAACAATCTCTCCCATATATTTCACTTGACCATCTCCTTTTAGCGCTATAATACATAACTATAAACCGAATTAATTACGAATACAATCATGGTCAAATTATATTACTCAAATAATAAATCTGTAGCAATAAAAAAGAGCGCCGAAGCGCTCAAGTATATGAAGGGGGAGTTTTAAACACCTACTGCAGTCCATGCTGCATAAACATCGTCAGCAACTGCATCGCCATATAAGTCGAATGCAGCTTGCGAGAATGCTTCTTTAGCATCTGCAAAGTTAGATGTAGATGTTAAGTAATTTGTTAAAGCTCTGTAATAAATTTTTTCTGCTTTGGCTTTACCAATCTTAGTGATGATATTGTAAGCCGCTTTATTTGGGATACCTGAGTTCGTATGCACACCACCGTTATCTGATGATGTGTACACATAGTCACGCATATGCGCTGGTTGATCATATTTCGTTGGATCGCTCATGCTGCGAAGTGCGTCACCATACACACCAGGTGTATAAACGTCTTCACCCATTAAGAAATCGCCACTATCTACAAAGTAGCCAAATACATCAGAAATACTTTCATTTAAAGCACCTGATTGGTCACGGTAAACTAAGTTAGCTGTTTCTTGTGTTACACCATGCGTTAACTCATGTGCAATAATATCATCTGCACCTGCAAGCGAAGTAAATACGCGTCCGTCACCGTCACCATAAATCATTTTATCACCAATCCATGCCGCATTATTACGGTTATCGTCGATATAATCAATCGAGTTAACATGTACAATTGATGAAATTGGGCTTCCTAAATTATCATATGAATCACGGTTGTGTACATTTTTAAAATAATCATATGCTTTTTTAGCATAGTAATTCGCATCTACACCCGCACGTTGATTAGATGCTGTGAAATAACGATCTGTATCTGTAATTAAATTATAACGACCTGTTGAATCGTTATAGCTGTATGCAGATAATTTACCTGTATGCGTTAAATCTTCTAAAGCATATCCACCTGTAATTGAGTTAATATTAATTGTTTTTGTATCACCTAATACACCCGTACCTGTACCTATTGTTGCAGCATGTGACAATAAGTTTAGCTTTTCAACGACATCGCCTGTTTCTGCATCAATTTTGACTTGGTAATGTGAAATTTTAGGTGCTACAGTAATCAATTCAATACTATAAACGTATTTATTTTTGTTACCATCGATTTCAACTTTAGCTTTTTTAACGACTTTATCTTTTAAGTTAGATGCTTTATTCTCATCAATTTTTACCGCTTCAAACGCTTTTGAAACTGCCGATTTTTCATCAAGCGTTACAGTATTTGTTGGCTGAACTTCTTTTGCATCTGTTTCACCATTTACCAATACAACCTTACCTGCTTTGTTAACGTGTACTTTGACTTCTTTATTTGTCGCAAATTTACCGTTTTTCTTAGGTTGTAATGTATAGTGCGTGAAACCTAAATCATCTTTATGACTTTTTACAACTTCATAATGCTTGTATAAATTTTTTAATCCCTTAACTTCCTTTAAAGCACTTTTCGCTTCAGCTTTAGAATTAACCTTTTGCTCAAATTTTTGTTGTTTGAATTCATTTTGCTTAGCAAACGTTTCATCCGTTGGTGTTAACGTTGCTAGTAATGCAGCCGATAATGTTAATGGTACTAAAACTTTCTTTGACATAAAAACACTCCATTTCTCTTTTTAAGGTTGGTTTTTGTTAAAAAAGTGTATAAAAAATAAGCATTACTTCTCTCTATATGAATGCTTAATTTTTATTGATCATTAACGTAAGTTCGCTAAGTTTGAGATTGAATCATCTAAAGTAACAACAATTAAAATTCCTAAGCCGAAAGTCATTAATCTTTGTAATTTTAATTTCATGATTGTTTCCTCCTTTTCAATGATTGATATCATCATACACCAGAAAATTAAATATTCTGAAATTTTATCATATATGAAATTAATTAATTTTATCTCACTTATCAAATCATGAACATAACAGTATTCAGCACAAAAAGAAAAATGATGTCGACCTCAATGTTTTTTCATATATGATAAACGACTCGCTCCTTAATTTGTGTAATGCCTCACTTTAATGGGTATATATAACTATTAAAGCCAAACAACTAGGAGTGTTATTATGACAAAGAAAATATTTATTGCAGGTGCAACCGGTTTAATTGGTTATCCTTTATGTGAACGTTTAGTACAAATGGATTATGAAGTTGCAGGATTAACGACATCAGAAACAGGTAAGCAACGGTTAGCTGACATTGGAGTAAAGGGTTATGTTGGTAACATTTTAGATAAGCAACAAGTCATGCAAGCTATCAGTGACTTTCAACCTGACATTGTGATTAACCAAATCACAGATTTAAAGAAAGTTAATATGCAAGATAATGCTAAAGTACGTATTGAAGGTACAAAAAACTTAGTAGATGCAGCATTACAAAATAATGTTTCTAAAATGATTGCACAAAGTTTAGCATTCACTTATGCGCCCGGACCGGGATTTGCAACTGAAGAAACACCATTAGATACAGACAATACAGAATCAAGTCGTAAAGCAACCGTAGATGGCGTTGTTGCGTTAGAAAAAGAAACAAAACGCATACCAGATCATGTCATATTACGCTTTGGCTATTTATATGGACCAGGCACGTGGTATGGTAAAAATGGTATGATTCATAACCGCTTCTACAATGGAACTTTACATGTACATGATGGATTCATCTCATTCATTCACTTAGATGATGCGGTACAAGCTTCACTAGATGCAATTAATTTTGAACCAGGTATTTATAACGTAGTTGACGATGCACCAGTTAAATATGATGAGTGGGCAAATGAATATGCAGAAATGCTTGGAGAGAAACCGGATATTAATGTTACGAAAGCTGAATCGTATGAACGTGGTGCTTCAAATGAGAAGTTTAAAAAACAATTAGGTACTTTAAAATACCCTACTTGGAAAGATGGTTTTGAAAATAAATAATAAATTCAATTTAAGATATAACAATGAAATGTAAAACATTCAATATTAAAACCTATAAATCTGACAAAAACGAGTATAAAAGCTCGTTTTTTTGTTTATTTCAGAAGGACACGAACGAATAGATATACATCTTTTATTCAATTTTAATCAGTATTAAACAACGAATATTATCCTTATTTATAAATCGAGAGTAACAAACAAGAAATAATTAAGAAATGATAAAGAAACATTTGTAACACTATTGTAATGTTAATAAAAAAGGTTTATAGTAGAGACATCAAAGAAATGAGGTCATAACAATGAAAAAATTCGCTAAAGTATTCTTATCAATGAACATCCTATTAAGTGGTTTAACAATCGCTCAAATGACACAACCTAATACAGCAGAAGCTGCGATTAAACCTTATTACGTTTACCACGGCAGCATTGATAATCAAGCGAACTTCTTGTTATCAAATGCCTTCATTACAGCTGTAAAACATAACAATGTAACATTCAATAATGTGAAAATGGATTTAGCATCAGTAAAAGGTGTTAAAATGAAAACAATGCAAGGTAAACTCATTCATGACCATTACTTCACTTTTTATAACCATAAAAAAACAGCATTTAGTGTAAGTTTTTATTTAAATCACTCATTACCTTTAAAAGCAGTCAAAAAAGCTTATGGTAAATATCCTATGAAATATACTAAATTCACAAACCAATACGATTACAACGTTAACGGTAAACATGTCATCTTCTCAGTAGAAGATGGATATGCATCACACGTTTTCTTAGGTAATCGTTAATATGTTGAGGCTGGGACAAAAGCGCTCAGCAACAAGTAAAAACCTCACATGAATCAAAATCGTTTTTTGATTTTGGATGAATGTGAGGTTCTTTATCGTAGTTGCTGCTTTTGTTCCGCTGATATTACGAAAAATATAATTTATTTCGCTAAATCTTAGCAATATTTAAATCACGTTTTAACATCTTCAACGCATCATTACATGCTTTATCACCGTAACGTTCAACATAGCGATCGATGTATGATTGTCTTGCTTCAAATAACTCCGTTAATTCCGTCGTACCAGAAATACCGTACAAACTCGAAATCAGTTGAATCGTATGATAAATTACATTGCTATCTTGTGCATTCAATAAATATTGTACCGCTTCATCTATTAATGCATACGCCTCATCAGATGATAATCTTCTAATGATTTCAAACATACGACCATTAATCACGTCATCATCTAACAATTGATTATCTTCAGTCTGAAACACTTGATCTAATGCCGTTTTTAAAGTCATTTTGTCACTTCCTATATCTTGATAAATGTATTATATCATGCAAAAGTGACATCATGTATTTGACACAATACAATTTCACTGCTAGAATGATATCAATTCTAATAAAGAAAAGGAGTAAGTGTTATGACATACGCAAACTTACAATTAAATAATTGGTGGCAGCTGTCTTAATACTTACTCTATGTCCGTTATAGATGTAAGTATCTATGACGGCTTCTATCGGTTTAGAGGCCTTTAACTATAGGTCTCTTTTTATTTTCTATTGAATGGAGACCTATTGTATATAGGTCTCTTTTTTATTGGAAATAAATTAAAGGAGTGATTTACAATGAGTCAAAAGCAATCATGGAATTCAAAGTTAGGGTTTATTCTTGCAAGTGCAGGGTCAGCAATAGGTCTTGGTGCCATGTGGAAATTCCCTTATGTAATGGCAGATAACGGTGGCGCTGCATTCTTATTTGTCTTTATTTTATTTACCGTATTAATCGGTCTACCCTTATTATTAAGTGAATTTGTGATGGGGACTGCAAGTCAAACACACAGTACACGTGCATTTGGTGTTTTAACAGGTAATAAGAAATACAATATTATCGGTCATTTTGGTAATGTAGGTGTATTTTTATTAATGAGTTTTTATAGTGTCATTGGTGGATTCATCTTAATTTACATCATGCGTACGATCAAAGTAATGATTACTGGAGCGACAACGAAAGACTATGCACAATTATTTGGTACGATTATTTCTAATCCAACAAACACAATATTAGGTGCATTATGCTTTATTGCACTTACAGCATTTATCGTTATCAAAGGCATTGAAGGCGGTATTGAAAAAGCATCAAAAATAATGATGCCACTCTTATTTATATTCTTTATGATTATCATTGTTAGATCATTAACATTACCAAATGCAATAGAAGGTGTTCGATATTTCTTACAACCGGACTTTTCAAAATTGAATCAAGAAAGTATATTATTTGCATTAGGCCAATCATTCTTCTCATTATCAGTTGGGTTTGGGGGCATGTTAACGTATGCAAGTTATATTAGTAAGAAAACAGATTTAGTTGCATCATCAGGCACAATCGCTGGTTTAAATATTTTAGTAACATTGTTAGCCGGTCTTGCAATATTCCCAGCAACAGCATCATTAGGCATCGCAAACGAACAAGGCCCTGGATTATTATTTATCGTATTACCATACGTATTTGATCACTTACCTTTAGGCAATTTATTTTACTTGATATTTTTATTATTGTTTTTCTTTGCAACCATTACATCTTCAATCAACTTAGTTGAGATAAATGTTTCTAACTTCACAAAACAAAAGAACGAGAAACGTAAAATGGCTGTCCTACTCGTATCTATCGCTTTATTTATCGTAAGTATTCCATCAGCATTATCATTTGGACCAATGGCATCGATGAAATTCTTAAAAGGAACATTCTTTGATAACATGGACTTCTTAGTATCAAATATCATGTTACCAATCGGTGCATTATGCTTCGCGATATTCTCTGGCTATGTATTAGATAAACACGTACAATACGAACAATTCGTGAAACAACCCTACCAAGAAAAACTATTTAAATTGTGGATCTTCTTGTTAAAATACTTCATTCCAATCGTCATTGTGATTGTATTTATCAATTCTTTAATTAAATAATGATTGATGATCTACATTAATTCCATACAACAATACGTCTAGGACATCATAGCCTAGGCGTCTTTGATTTTATGAGTTTTCTTTCATCTGTCTTCTTGTATAAAGAATAAACAATGTACCTGCTATCACATTTAATATAGTCATTGTAATTCCCGAAGCAGTGACATATTCTTCACTCTTTGGATCATCAGAAACAAATAATTTGGCAATAAGCTCCGGTAATATAGTATAAAGCATCACACCAATAAAAAACCAATACTTAACGAGTACACAAATGAGAATAAATAGTGCTGCTATTCCTATGCCTAAATAAAAGCTGACATGGTTATTTAAAGATACTAATTCATGTTGATTAATGTTTCTAAGGAGAAATTCTCCTATCAAACAAAAAACCAACAAACTTATTGCTACAATTCCAGTCAATATATATGTTTTTCTTTTATCCCCATACTTCACAATAATCTTTTTCATGGCCCATAGTTCTAATGGTGCAATAAAGAACATCAATATCCCGTAATATATAATGGACTCAACAGATAAATCTGCTGTTCCAGCAATCATATTTGGAACTGTAAAGAAACATATACATGATACGACCATTAAAAATCCAAACCATATCATACTCGTATCAAAAGGCATTTCTTTAGATAAAGAGTCTATATAGCTTTTTACTGAACCACCGGTAATACTGTCGATACTTTCCCCACGCGATTCTGCTTCATATAAGTGATCTCTCAATTCTTCTTCAATCGCTTCTATATCTTTGTCTTTCTTACCTTTCGACATTAACTCCATTCTAAGTTGCAACAAAAAGTGTTCTGATTCATTACTCAACATCTTGCACACCTCGCATTAAATTATTCATTCCTAAATTCAAATCTTTCCATTTCTTTTTGAACTCCATTAAGTCATTCATTCCTAATTCAGTAATCGTATAATACTTTCTTTTTGGACCACCGTTATCAGACTTAACCATTCTAGTAGCAACATAACCTTTCTTATCTAATCTCAATAAAACAGGATAAATACTTCCATCGCTGATTTCTGGGAATTCATTCTCTTTCAATTTCTCTAGGATTTCATATCCATATGTTTCACCTTGTGATATTAAACCTAGAATCGCGCCATCCAATAACCCTTTCATCATTTGATCATGAACTGACATGCGACTCCTCCTCGTACTTCAGATAGCTATCTTACAATATAAGATAGTATAGTTTTCACATCTTGTCAACTATCTTATATTATAAGTTAGTTGATTTACTTCCTAGTTTAATCCAGTAAATAATAAATAAAAAATATTAGGTGGTTATAACTTTAATTTATGAGGTGAGGCTTTATTTTATGGGACAAACCAAGAGCTCGGCCATTTCTATACGCTTTATGATGCACTAAGATATAGCAGTTTAGGGCATATCGTTGGTGGTGCTATTATGAGTACATTATTTTCTGTTGCATTACTCGCGTCCGGACAAAATTCAACCATTACTGGTACACTTGCCGGACAAATTGAAGAACTGTTAATCTTCACACAAGTATTTTTAAGCATCTCATTACCACTGAGTGTTATTCCATTAATCATTGCGACTAATAATAAAGAGATCATGGGTGCGCAGTTTATCAATCCTAAATGGATGAGTGTTGTTGCATGGATACTCACGATAATATTATGTTTATTAAATGTATTTTTGATCTATCGAACATTGATAAATATATAGAAAAAGAGAAGATAATGGCTATGCTCGCCATTATCTTCTCTTTTTTATATAGTCTTCCCCCATCGTATCTTAAATTTACACGATTTTTTCATTTTAAACATATATTTTAGATATATGTTTAAAATTCGTAATAACTTTTTGACCAATATTTGAACAACCTTTTTTTCCTCTAGAAAAAATATTCATGAGGCGTAACATGTTTCTTGCATAGATAATCATTATCATTTAGGAGGGAACATGATGAATCATCAATCATCTTATAAAAAACTGATGCGCATATTAGTGAGTACACTTATTGTTGTATTCTCTATCTTATTAGTAGGAGGATTCCTTGTTTTTAAAAATGAAGCTCCTAGACCTGCTAAAATCGTGGATTCTAAAGGAAATACTTTAGTCTCTAAATCCGAATTAATTAGTGGTCAAGCTATCTTCGAGAAATACGGACTTACTGATTACGGTTCATACTTAGGAAATGGTTCTTATTTAGGACCTGATTATACTGCTGAAACACTTCATCATTATTTAATAGGCATGCATGATTATTATAGTAAAAAGCTATATCATAAGCCGTTTAAATCATTGAATGAACTTCAACAAGAAGGTATTAAAGGTAAAGTAAAACATGAAATTAGAATCAATCGCTATTCAAAAGAAAATGAAACATTAACTTTAACTGATGCACAAGTTGCTGGTTTAAAATATATACAATCTTACTATCAAAAAGAATTTATTAATAATCCAGATCAAGCTGGTTTACCCGAAAACATGATTGATCAATTTAAAACAAATGGTTATATGGTTAAAGGTGATAAAATTAAACATTTAAGTAACTTCTATTTCTGGGGTGCGTGGTTATCTTCTACCAACCGACCTGATAGAGATTTCTCTTATACAAACAACTGGCCATACGATCAAGATGCTGGTAATACGATGCCTAGTGAAGCAATTATTTGGTCAGCGGTTTCAGTTGCATTACTTGTAGGTGGATTAGGGATTATTATTTACTTCCAACGTAAATATGAATTTGATATGGAGCCAACATACTCAGATGAAAGTTCATTACCAACTATAGACCCCGATGTTGCAATAACACCGAGTCAACGTAAAACAGCGAAGTATTTTGTTATCGTCATGCTATTATTCTTAGTACAAATATTACTCGGAGAATTAATGGCACATTACTATGTTGAGAATGAATTCTTTGGTATACCTTTACAAAAAATATTCCCATTCACAATGGCTAAAACGTGGCACTTACAACTTGTTATCTTCTGGGTTGCTACAACTTGGTTAGCTGCTGGTATTTATATTGTACCTCGTGTCCTTGGTCGCGAACCAAAGCATCAAGGTAAGCTTGTAGATTTATTATTTGTTGCACTTATTATTGTCGCTGTTGGAAGTATGTTAGGAGAATGGGGCAGTACACTTGGTATCGTCAATGATGGATGGTGGTTATTTGGCCACTTCGGATACGAATATATTGAAATCGGTAAGTTTTGGCAAATACTATTCATTATAGGAATGCTACTTTGGGTATTTATTTTATGTCGTGGTCTTATCCCAGCACTAAAAAGTAAAGTGAATGCTAAAACAGATAAACAACAATTAATCGGTTTATTATTTGTAGGTTCAATCGCAATCCCTGCTTTTTACTTAGCGTCATTATTTATTATGCCTGACTCTCATGTTACTTTTGCAGATTATTGGCGTTGGTGGATTGTTCACTTATGGGTTGAAGGTATCTTTGAATCATTCGCAGTTATATTAATAGGATTCCTTATGGTAGATATGAAATTAACAACTTCTCATTCTACAGTACGCGCATTGTACTTCCAATTAATCTTACTACTTGGTACAGGTGTTGTAGGTATTGGACATCACTATTACTGGCAAGGTGATCATTCAATTTGGCTAGCATTAGGTGCATGTTTCTCTGCACTTGAAGTTGTTCCATTATGCTTACTTGTTTGGGAAGCATATTCACATTACCGTTTATACAAACATAGTAATATCGAATTTCCTTATAAAGGTACATTTATCTTCTTAGCATCAACAGGATTATGGAATGCCATTGGTGCAGGTGCTTTAGGATTCTTAATCAATGCACCAGCAATCAACTATTTTGAACACGGTACACAATGGACAGCTGCACATGCACATGGATCAATGGCCGGTGTTTATGGTATGTTCTCAATTGCTATATTACTTTATGTCATTAGAAACATTTCTGAGAAATCATATTGGACAGCTAAAGTAGAAAAATGGGTTAAAATAGCTGCATGGTGTTTAAATATCGGTCTTGCTGGTATGGTATTTGCCACATTAATTCCTGCAGGATATCTTCAATTAGAAGATGCATTAAAAAATGGCTACTGGCATGCTCGACTAATAGACTTCTACCATCAACCTATTGTGTCAGCAATCATGTGGGGTAGAATGCCATGGGATATCATCTTCACTGTAGGTGTTGTCATCTTATTATTCATCGTTGTAGGTGCATTTAGAAACTTAAAAAAAGCTCAAATTAAATAACACAAAAATGAGGGAAGTGATGATCACTTCCCTTATTTTTGTGCTGAATATTTAGTGGCAATTTCCATATCATTCATTGCATCTTTATATAAATCTTCAAAGTATTTTCTAATCTCCAAGTCCAGTTCTTGTCCTTTAATGCCTTTATGATCCGCCTTTACAATCTTTGTTATTTCTTGAATTAATCTTTTACGCATTTCAAAATCATATACTAATTGATTTAATTTTTTATTGAACACATCCTCACCTAGTTGATGATGCATACTTTTATAAGCTTCTGTATCTTTAAAATTTGATTTAAAGGCATTTACCGCTTCTTTTAATTGTTCATCTGAGACATTATAACCTTTTTGTTTTGTTAAATCTGTTACAGTATCCAGTTCAATTCGATTTTGAAATTGTAAATTATCCGATGATTGATCTTTGATTTTCTGTTCATAAAATGATTTATCATAATCTTTATCATCTTTATGTTTCATTTGTTCTTTTTGAATCTGAGCTTTTTGCATACTTGCTAAAAAATCAATGTCTTCTTGTTTGTATGCTTTATCATTTACTTGTAAAACAGCACCTTTAGACAATCTTACTGTTTTGATTTCATCTTTTTTATCTTTTGATGCAACATTTGTATCACTTGTATCGTGTTGCTCTGATTTTTTCTCATGGTTACCAAATAATAAAAAAGCAATTAATATCGTAATCCCGAAGCACAATAACCCTATAATGATACTCTCAATATTTTTTTTCATTATTCAACATCTATATCAATCGTCTTATCGATTGCTTTATCCTTAAATGAAATTGTCCATTTACCTGCCATTGGTAAATTAACTTTACTGTGATATTCTCCGTCTTTATCATGTTTTAATTGTGCTTCAATTGTACCATGATCCATACCCTTCATTTTAAAAACTGCTTTACCTTTATAATCTTGATACGCGTTATTATTCTCTTTAATTTGAACAGTAAAAGGTGCGTCTTGCATTGCTTTTGGTTTTTCTGTCACCTTGACAGAATAGTCTTTACTACAAGCTGTTAAAAACAACAACATTGAAAGTAATACGAGTACTTTTTTCATTGGTTTACCCCCTAATATATTGATGTTCAAATGTTGCGATATCCATTTTTGAAATATGACCATCTTCTAACATTAAAACATGTGTACAAATTTCTTTTACTTCCTCAAAATGATGTGAACTTAGTAATACCGTCTTGTCTTCCATTTGTTTAATCAATGACAAAATTTCATTTCTACCAATTGGATCTAAACCAGAGGTCGGTTCGTCTAATATAATAATATCCGTATCAAATAATAAAATCATCGCTAATCCTAAACGCTGCAACATCCCTTTAGAAAACTGATGAATGGGTGTATCTTTATCTTCAAATAGTGATACTTGTTTTAATATAGACTCTATTTTTTCAATAGGTTGTTGCGTTGGATTTAGACGGTTAAAGAATACTAAATTTTCAATCGGTGTTAAAGATTGATATAGTTTGAACTTTTCAGGTAAATAACTAACAAAGGTTTTCCATGATTCTTGTTGGTTGGACTGTTCATTAAATGATACCGTACCTTTTTTTGTTTTTTCCATGTTGAGCATTAACTTAATCAAAGTTGATTTCCCTGCACCATTTCGTCCGATAAGTGCACACTTTTCACCTTGCCCCACGGTAAAATTAATATCTTCTAATACTTTCTTTGATCCATATGAATAACTTAATTGTGTTACTTTAATCATTGATATCACCTCTATTTGGAATTAACCAAGTTAATAAGAATAGTACAATTGGCCAAATAACAATCGTTAATCCCATATATAATGTAGGCCTAAATTTGATGACACTCGTTAATAAGGCACTTAAATTATTCATTGAAAATAAACCTAATTGTTCTTCTAAAAATAAACGAATGGTATGTAGTGGATCGATAAAATATAAAAATCCAAATATTGATGCATTATCATAGTTTACTCTTGGAATATTAAACATATAGACTAAATCTAATAAAATTACTAGAATAAACCAAGCAATGATTGAAAAAGTCATTAATTCCAATTTAGTTTTTGAAAACTTACCAATTAATATACCCAGTTGATTGCAAATAAGAATCAATGTAGACATACTCACAACAAATATTAAAATTGCTTTAAAATCTACTACTAATAATAATTTAGATAAACTAAATAAGATAAACAGTAAAATCAAATAACTAATAATTAAAACAATATGTATTGCCAAAGTTTTCTTTAATAAAAATGACAACTTAGATTCTTTTTTTGTTAATAGTATTTGCATAGATCTTGACTCTTTTTCATTAAATAAGCTCAATCCACTAAATAAGATGGCTAAAATAGGTAAAACTAGCATGTTCATATCAAATAGATTAAGTAGAAATGTTTCAAAACCTAATTCAACAGGATAGCTTTTAGCGACACTGAGTATAAAAATAGATGTCAAAAATAAGATACCCATCATAATCCAAATACCTTTTGAACGATATGATTCTAAAAATTCTTTTATAATATAGTGCATCTACTTAACCTTCTTTCTACTACGTATTACAAAAATGATTATCCCCATAAGTGCGAATATAATACCGCCCATTAAGATTGTATTACCTTTTTGGCGTTGAATCAGTGGAAAATCATCTTCAATGACTGAAATATTTGGGTTTAATAATCGGTTACCACGTTCAAAAATACTAATCGCTGGTGAGTTAATAAATAAATATGCCAGTTCATTTTCTTTTAACAATGTACCTAGTGTTGAGCTTTGTTTATATGGTGTATCTCCCACACCATTTTGATTTAAATCAAATACAGGTTCTTGCCAATAGTTACCTATTTTATTTTTATTAAAATGCAAATTATTACTTTTACCTACCAATACTACAGGTACTTTGTTTTCATTGTATTTATTTTTCGTAAAGGTTAATTCAGATGCAGAATCCCATATTTCCATCCCTACTTTATTATTAAAAAATTCATTGTCGTGAACATTAATTAATGTTGATTGTTCTATATAAAGCCCTCGTTGATTCAAATGGAATTCGTTGTTTTTTATTTCAATATCTCTAGAACCTTGTACGATTAAACCAAATGCCTGTGACCCTTGGTTGAAAGAGAATTTATTATTTTTCAATACAATATTGTCTGAATGCATGACTGCAGCACCACCAATATTTGCAATAAATTCATTACCTTTAAAAGTATTAAAGTTTGAATACATGTAATGTAATCCATATCTTGTTTTAAATATTTTATTGTTATAAATTTTATTATCATTAGAGTACTCAAAGAATATGCCATCACGGGAATATTTAATTTGATTTCCTTTAATAAGGTTGCCATTAGTTTTCTTTATATAGATACCATAACCTTTAGAACCTGTGTTTCCATCCAAATAACCTGTTATATCATTGTTAATAACTTTTGTATCATCACCAATATTTAAATACATACCATGGTAGCATGTATGCAACTTTAAATTTATAAATTGGTTGTGGCTTTCCATATTACGTACACAGGATGCTTCCATTGCACTACTACGTGATCGTCCACTATTTTTAATTGTCATATTTTTCAATATGACATGTTTTGATTTAACTTTTACTACTGTTCCTTTATGTTCCCCATCAATGACAGTGTTTTTTTGGCCACTTAATGTGATTGGCTTATCTATAATAATACGTTCGTGGTATGTTTTATTATCTAGTTCAATTACATCACCAGATTTAGCATGATTGATTTTATCTTGTAATTCACTCGCTAATACTGGTGATGAAATAAAGCTAAGGATAAATAATGTACTAAGGACCTTCTTTATCATTTTGACTCCTTAAAACTCAATACATATGCAATAATCATTAAAATAAATACGCCAAATAATAAATAACCACCGATAGAGAAACTAGAATATGTTGTAAAATTAGCTAAAGTATTTTTACCAACAATTGGAGGAACAAATGGATCAACTTTAATAGGTGCGTTTGGTGCAAGTTCAGTACCATATTTATGTAACCAACGATACATATCCCATAAACCTAATACACCACTAAAAATAAATATAATGATTAAACCTAAAAGTACGCTTTTTTTTCTAATAAATGCGGCAATTAATAATAAAATTGTAAATCCAACAACGAGAATTGGAAAATATTTCAGTTCTGGGAATGAAGCATTACTAAATTCACTCATACCGATGTAATGATTCAAACCATTAATAATATCAATTTCACCTTTCAAAGTATTGGGATGAACAATGATATTTAAACCTTCTGGATATTGTGGTGCATAGAATTTCATTTTCCACCATGGCATAAATAATGTACTAAACATTGTAATTGCAGCAATTACCAAAGTAACTCTGCTGTATAAATTTAATTTACCACGCATAATAATCGCTCCTTCTTCTTAATCTGTCGCGATAAATACAAATAAAGGTGAGACTTATGTCCCACCTTATTCATGTTTATGGCTTAACAAGTAAATAGCCACTCATTTCTTGATGTAACGCAGAACAGAAGTTTGTACAGTAAATTGGGAATGTCCCTTCTTTATCTGCTACAAATTCCAATGTATTTGTTTGTCCTGGTTGGACTTCAAAGTTCAAGTCATAATCATTGATACCAAATCCATGAGTTATATCTTCATCTAAATCGATATTTGTAATATGGAAGAAAACTTTATCTCCCTTATTAACTGTTACCTCATCTGGACGTTTAGCCTTAGCATCAAATACATATTTTGAACGCATTGCAATACCATATACATGGACTTCATTACCTTTACGTTCAATATGTGCATCTTTTTTACTCCATATTGAGAATGGGCGTTTTTCATCTTTTTCATAGACATTGATTGGTTTTATCTTATCTGCTTTTACAATTTGTGCATAGTGTGGTTCAGGATCCACTGGTGCAGTCATAACGTGTTTCATTTTGTTTCCTGAAATATCAATTAAGTCCATTGATTCTGGATGAGATGGTCCAACAGATAAGAAATTATCTTTAGCAAGTTTGTTCAATGCTACAATCCATTTTCCATCTGGTTTTACTGTATCACCTTCTGCTGCAGATGCATGTCCAGGTGAATAGTAAGTTGGTGTTCTATCAATGACTTTTCCAGTTTTGTAATTCCATTTTACAATTTCACTTGAGATAAACATTGTGTTATAAGCATTACCTTTATCGTCAAATTGTGTATGTAATGGTCCTAAAGCACCTGGAGGATCTACTTCACGTTCCATAACACTTTCATATTTTAATACTGGTATACCAAATTCCTCTTTGATAACATCATTTTTTTCCATAGCGTGGAATGCTTTTTCAAAAGAGAATACAGTCATAATTGGTGCTAATTTACCAGCTGCCACAAAATATTTACCATCTGGTGTAACATCAACACCGTGTGGAGATTTTGCTACTGGAATAGCATAAATTGAACCTTTAACATCACGTGGGTCAATCATTCTCGCACCATTCACTACTGTACCTTTACCTTCTTTAGCAGCTTGCGCCAGCTTTTTCCAGTTAATCATTACAACATAGTCTCTATCTTTTTGTGAAGCATTAATTTCTAAGTTTGTAGTTGCAAATTCTGTGTTGTATGTCGTCATTACAATCCAATCAGAACTTGATTTTTTACCAGCATCTGATAAATCATAACTCCAAGGTGGTAATACCATTTGATAATCTAAAGAAAATTTCTTTTTCTTTTGATCAAATTTTGCCATTGATACAACACCTTTATATTCTTCTTTATATTTATCTAAAGATGCGTATTTATCTCCAATTGGTCTTGCGAATCTAGTTGGTAACGCAATGTACTCTGTATTTTCTGTTACAAACACCCCTGCGTGAGGTCCGCCCATATTCGGTAATTTCATGATGTCAGCTGTATGGAATGTTTTTAAATCCACAGCTGCTACACGGTTGTTACCTACATCATTGGCAAATAAGAACTTACCATCGTAGTCACCTTTTGTTTCAGAGTTAGCAGGATGATGGAAATCTCCCCATGTATATCCACCAAGCATTTTTTTAGTATCTTTATCGAAACCGTAACCCGTTGCAGGATCCGGTGTGAATACAGGTACTGTTCTGATTTTTCTCATCGAAGGTAGTCCATAAACAAATAACTGCCCAGAATGTCCACCCGATGCAAACATGTAATAATCGTCTTTCTTTCCATAAGGAACGTATACTTTTTCTGCATTACTTTTATTTGCACTTGACGATTCTTCATTATTGCCTTTGTTGCCCGGCGTTAAATCTGCAAATAAGAGAATTGAAACAAGTAGGCCGAAAAGTATACCGACAATGCTGTATATCCACTTTTTCAAAATAATTACCTCCCTATTTTTCTGATGCCTCTTTTAATGCTTTAAGCACTTCTTGACGCTCTTTGTCTGATAAAGGATTGTCTTTAATAACACCTTTCATAACTGCCGATGACGGTGATTTTAAAAATTCCTCAATTGGTTTACCATGCTTACCTTCAACTGTTTTAAACGCTATAGATAAATCTGGTCCTGTAGTACCTCCTTTCAAGTCTAATTTTGAAATACTGTGGCACGAAATACAGTTTTTCTTTTCAAAGATTTTAGCTGATCCTGCTGCAGCAGATGTTGTTTCTTTCTCTTTAGTTGTTTTCGTTGCAGTAGTTTCTTCAGTTTTCGCGACTTCTTTTTTTACAGGTTCATATGTTCTTGTGCCTAATATGACAATTGAACCTAGTGCAAAAGTTAATAAAAACCCTAAAATCAAGTAACTCCAATTACTTTTCATGCTATCCCTCCTAAAAGATACATTTTGAATTCATGTTTAATTCGCATTAAGTGTACCAAATTGATTCTTACAAAAATGTGACTTTAATCACGCTTTTTTATCAAAAATAACTGTAATTTTAATTACAGTTTTATAAACTGAATATTTTCAGTATATTTATTCGTAATAATGAATATATCTTGTATTGTTTCACATTACAAATCGATGTGTTGTTAACAATACAATTTATAGATTCACAATCTAAATGTTAAATACATTAAATCAATGTATTTAATCCGAGTAATTTGATATGAGAAAAAATTATTTAAAAAGGTGTATAAAAATAAGAATAAATAGCGTTAATGTGAAAGTAAAATAAAAAAAGAGTGAAATACTCTTTTAAATTAAGAGTATTTCACCCATTTATACACTCACACTTGCACCAGCTGCTCTTGTTTTTTGAATGTCTGTGTGTATCGTCATGACAACACTAATGATATGTACAATATTCGCATTTGGATCGATAATGTCGATTTCAAATTTATCGCTAAAGCTGATTAATTTCTTCGCAATTCTTGCAACGACACGATTTGATGCATCTCTAATTTCGTAGTTATAATGCATGAAGTCGCCTTTAACAATCCAATCTTCTCCATCGATAAGATATGTTGGTCTAAAGGCCCATGCTTTCTTACGAATGGTTAAAGTATTTTTATCTCCTACAAACACATTGATTGTTGTTGTCCATGCGGCCCCTCTTTCTTTAATAAAAGCAAGCTCACGTCCATCTTGAATTAAATGTAACTTTCTTCTTCCTAATAAATCTAACTCGCCTTCTAAATGATACACAGGTTCTTCATATTCATTGAAAATATCAAAGTTGCCTTTAAACGAAAATACTTTTTCTCTAGCATACAATTTCACATGAAACACCCCGTTTTTTATTTATTATTTGCATTCATCTTCGTTGAAAATATGAATTTAGTTTATCGCATTTGATGGTGAATCATTTGATAAATATTGCCAAGTTCTTTTACTTTTGATAACTTTTCATCACTATTAACAAATTGCCCAAAATGTTTTGGGCTATGTAGTTAGGGAATTGTATTTACATAGAGATAAAGAGGAGGAATATATATGAAATTTAAAGTACTGAGTTTATTATTATCTTCTGCCCTAGCCTTAGCTGCTTGTAATAATGGTGATGACACTAATAGTAAGAAAGCTAATGAAGATACAAAGACTACTTCAACAACAAAAGATAGTACGTCTAAAAATGTGTCTTCTTCAGATGAACAAGTGATTGACTTAAAGGATATCAAAACGACACCTGAACAAGCGATTCAAACTGCTAAAAAAGAAGTTTCAGGTGCATTAGAAAGTATTAGTTTTGAAAAAGACAACAATCAATGGATTTATGATGTGAATATTATAGACAAACAGAAAAAATCACATGAAATCAAGATTAATGCGAACAACAACAAAGTTATTCATAAAGAAACAGATAATAAAATTGAACAAAATGAACAGACATTTGACTATGGACAATTTACTTCTATAGATAAAGTCTTTGCTGTCGCTAAAAAATCATTCGACGGTAAATTAAAAGAGTGGTCATTAAGTCATGATGATGGCACATATAAGTATAGTTTAGAGCTGCAGAAGAAAGATGGCACAACAAAAGAATTTGAATTTGATGCAAAAAACTTAAAATTACTTTCTACTGAAAAATAAATTCGATAGTTCGTTGTATAAATTTAAGTTACATTAATAGTTAGAAGGGCTTAGACATTTTTATTATCATAGTAACCAAATCTCATATTTTTATACCTTAATCAAACCAAAACTTTGTGATTTAAATCACAAAGTTTATTTTTTATAATTTTTTTTTAGTTCTGTGATGCTCCTTCAAATTTGTAAGCGTATGCAAAGTACGATGATTACGTTGGTAATTTTTCATCACAATAGCAGTACATCTCTATTTTAATAATCATCTGATTTTTTTAAACTTTAATGAAATTCAAAAAGTCATATTTATATGCATTTGCATACGCTTCCACAAATTCACTTCTTTTTTACCATTATTCCCCTTATCATTTCTGTCACATTTATAAATCACCTGTCGCTAAACTATTTACCCACTTAAAATTCTGTATTATATTACTTGTGAAATGATTCACAAACAAAAATAAGTTTTCATATAGGAGGACATTACAATGGTAGCAGTATTAGAAAAAAAAGAACAAGAAGTGTTAGCACAAGAAATTACAGTAAAACAAATGATCGATACTTTAGCTGAAAACGGACAAGTGGCATTAAGTGTACTTGCAACAAAAACTCAAGAAGAAATTGATCATATTGTTCATGAAATGAGTATGGCAGCTGTTGAACATCACATGAGTCTAGCAAAACATGCTTATGAAGAAACTGGTCGTGGTGTTTATGAAGATAAAGCCATTAAAAACTTATATGCATCTGAATACATTTGGAACTCAATTAAAGACAATAAAACAGTTGGTGTGATTGGTGAAGATCTTCAAAAAGGTTTAACTTACGTAGCTGAACCTGTTGGTGTCATTTGTGGTGTAACACCTACTACTAACCCGACTTCAACTACAATCTTTAAAGCGATGATTGCCATCAAAACAGGTAACCCAATCATATTCGCTTTCCATCCGAGTGCGCAAGCATCTTCAAAAGCAGCAGCACAAGTCGTATTAAACGCAGCTGTTAAAGCTGGTGCACCAATTCATGCGATTCAATGGATTGAAACACCATCTGTAGAAGCAACACAACAACTGATGAATCACGAGAAAATCGCATTAGTATTAGCTACTGGAGGCGCTGGCATGGTTAAATCTGCATACTCTACTGGTAAACCTGCTCTTGGTGTAGGTCCTGGTAACGTACCATCTTATATCGAAAAATCAGCTCATATTAAACGTGCTGTAAATGACGTCATTGCTTCTAAATCATTTGATAATGGTATGATTTGTGCTTCTGAGCAAGCAGTGATTGTTGATAGTGACATTTATGAAGAAGTGAAAGCAGAATTTGCTGCACATCAATGCTACTTTGTAACAAAAAAAGAATTACCATTACTTGAAAAAGCTGTAATGAATGAAGGTAGATACGCAGTTCGTCCTGAAATCGTTGGATCTTCTGCAATGAAAATTGCTGAACTTGCTGGTATTAAAGTTCCTGAAGGCACTAAAATTTTAATTGCTGAGTTAGATGGCGTTGGTGAAGCTTATCCTTTATCTCGTGAAAAATTATCACCAGTTCTTGCAATGATGAAAGCGGCAACTACTGAACAAGCATTTAAATTATGTGAAGGCATGCTTAACTTAGGTGGTTTAGGACATACTGCTGTGATTCATACTGAAGATGAACAATTACAAAAAGCATTTGGCTTACGCATGAAAGCATGTCGTATTTTAGTCAACTCACCATCAGCTGCTGGTGGTATTGGAGATATGTACAATGAGTTAATCCCTTCACTTACTTTAGGTTGTGGTTCTCACGGTAAAAACTCTGTATCTCATAACGTATCATCACAAGATTTAATCAACATCAAAACGATTGCGAAACGTCGTAACAATATGCAATGGTTTAAATTACCACCAAAAATTTATTTCGAGCAAAATTCTTTACTATACCTTGCTGAAATGGAAAAAGTAGAACGTGTAATGCTTGTATGTGACCCTGGCATGGTTGAATTCGGCTATGCGAAGCTCGTTCAAGAAGTGTTACAAAGAAGAAATATCCAACCGCAAGTAAAAATCTTTAGTGATGTTGAACCAAACCCATCTACAAATACTGTTTATAAAGGGCTAGAAATCATTATGGACTTTAAACCAGATACAATCATCGCACTTGGTGGTGGTTCAGCAATGGACGCTGCTAAAGCAATGTGGATGTTCTTTGAACACCCTGAAACATCATTCTTTGGCGCAAAACAAAAATTCTTAGACATTCGTAAACGTGCATATAAAATTGGCAAACCTGAAAATGCGAAATTTATCTGTATCCCAACTACTTCAGGAACTGGTTCAGAAGTTACACCATTTGCAGTCATTACAGACAGTGAAACACACGTAAAATATCCATTAGCAGATTATGCATTAACACCTGATGTTGCAATCATTGATCCACAATTTGTAATGAGTGTTCCTAAAAGTGTAACTGCAGATACTGGTATGGACGTATTAACTCACGCTATTGAATCTTACGTATCTGTTATGGCTTCAGACTATACAAGAGGCTTAAGCTTACAAGCAATTAAATTAACATTTGAATATTTAAAACAATCTGTTGAAAAAGGCGATAAATTATCAAGAGAAAAAATGCATAACGCTTCTACAATGGCAGGTATGGCATTCGCGAATGCGTTCTTAGGTATTACACACTCAATCGCACATAAAATTGGTGGCGAATATGGTATCCCACATGGTCGTACAAATGCCATTTTATTACCACACGTCATTCGATACAATGCGAAAGATCCACAAAAACATGCATTGTTCCCTAAATATGAATTCTTTAGAGCACACACTGATTATGCAGACATTGCTAGATTCTTAGGTTTAAAAGGTGAAACAACAGAAGAACTTGTAGAAGCACTAGCTACAGCTGTATATGAATTAGGTAAATCTATCGGTATTGATATGAACTTAAAAGCACAAGGTGTAACAGAAGAAGTACTTGCTTCAACAATCGATAAAATGGCAGAACTTGCATATGAAGATCAATGTACAACAGCAAACCCTAAAGAACCATTAATTAGCGAATTAAAAGGCATTATTCAAACAGCATTTGATTATCAACAATAAACATCGTAAAATTTAACAAAATTTAGTATAATGTATTTAAAGATACCATAAAGGAGCATCCTTATGAACACATTTACTAAATTATCGCTAGTTACTTTAGTATCACTCACGGCAATCGTACCAACCCATGATGTACAAGCTAAAAAGGTGAATAAGACATGTGAAATCACTGTAAGTCACAAAGCTGTTTCAAGAATTAATTCGATTCCAATTGCCAACAAACAATACTTTATGTCTAAAAACCATAATCCAGGTGCAAACAAAAAAATGATCAGCATGTATAAGAAAATGAAAGCTGATGCAAAAAAACAAGGAATTGTATTAGATGTTGTAGGACAACCAGGTGCTTATGGCTTTAGATCCTATGCAACGCAACAATATTTATATAACAACTACGTTTATTCATATGGGCGAGCATATGCCAATCGTATTTCAGCAAAACCAGGTACAAGTGAGCATCAATTAGGTCTTGCAATGGATATAAAAGATGGCACAAATTATGGCACATTAACTACAGCTTTCGAATACACACGTGCATCAAAGTATTTACAACAAAATGCACATAAGTTTGGATTCATTATTCGTTACTTAAAAGGCAAAGAAAAAATCACTGGTTTTATGTACGAACCATGGCATATCCGTTATGTTGGTCCATCACATGCAACGCGTATTAAGAAAAATAATGTAACATTAGAAGAATACTTTGGCATACAAGGTAAAAAACGATTAAAAGCAGGTAAACATAAAGTACAAGGTGTTATCTGTAATTATTAACAAATAAAAAAATGGTTATCAGTCAAAAAGGCTGATAACCACTTTTTTATTTGTATTTACTGTATATATAAATCTATTGATCTTCTTGTATATTTAATATAAATTTTAATATTCTATTCCAAAACTTTCATCATAATTTAAACGACTTTACCATCTATTAATTGATTGGTGATCCACCTGTAACTCCATATACTTGCCCTGTAATATAACTTGCATTATCACTAGCTAGTAATACATATACATCAGCTAACTCAACAGGTTGACCCGCACGTTGTAACGGTTCTTTCTTTCCAAAGTCAGGAATTTTATCTTGATGTTGACCACCACAAATTTGTAACGGTGTCCAAATTGGACCTGGCGCAACACTATTTACGCGAATACCTTTTGGTCCTAATTGTGCTGCTAACGATTTTGTCATTGAGATATTACAACTCTTCGTCATTGCGTAATCCACAAGTTGTAAGCTCGGCTTAACGCCTTGAATTGAACTTGTAATGATAATGCTCGCACCTGGTTTTAAATATTTCATCGCTGCTTGTATTGAGAATACATTTGAAAATACATTTACTTCAAACGTATCACGTAATTGTTGTTCATTTAAATTTTCGATGTCATATTCGTACTGTTGCATACCTGCATTCAATACCAATATATCCAATCCACCTAATGCTTCATGGGCTTTTTCGACCACATCTATTGCAAATTGTTTATCACGAAGATCTCCAGGTATCAATTCGCATTTTTGACCTGCTGCCTCTATAACTGCTTTTACTTCTTCTGCATCTGATTGTTCATCAGGATGATAATTGATTGCGACATCTGCCCCCTCTTTACCGTAAGCAACGGCTGCAGCTCGACCGATACCTGAATCCCCTCCAGTAATCAGCGCTTTTTTACCTTTTAATTTATCAGCACCTTTATATGATGTCTCACCACAGTCTGGTACAGGTGTCATCTTACTTTGAATGCCTGGATATTCTTGAGGCTGTTTATCGAAACTTTCATTAAAGTATTTATTAATAGGGTTATTCATCATCATTCCTCCTAAATAAATTATTAATTTACTTTACCCTTTCAAACAAAAATCATTCATTAATATTTCCCGCGCAATAAAAAAGCCATTCGGCTTTTCCGAATGACTTTAATCTCTTGCTAGTGCTTAACTTCTATATTATTTTCATGTTAAAATTTCGTATTGTTATATTAGAAGATAGTGATTTTACCACTCAACATATAGTATACACCAACCATTGTAAGTACACTTAACACAGCGAAAATGATTTTATCCACTTTCGTCACTGTTCTGCCATGTGTCTTTTGAACACGACAATATACAAATATGCCTGGGAAAAATAATACCATCATTAATAATAAATACTCCATACCCGCTGCAATGATTAACCATATACTATATATCGAAGAAATTGCACCAATAACAATTTGACTGCTTGATAACTTCTTATGGATACTATACTTTAGCTGATAGAAAGAGCTAAATGCATACGGTAATAACACGGCTGATGAGGCCAAGCTGAATGCAAATCGATAAGCTTTATCTGTAAACAGTAATGAGATGAAAAATGCTTGAATGATAATGAATGTGACCAACATTGCATTCACAGGTGCATTGTTTTTATTGTCTCTACCAAACCATTCTGGAAAGATATCATCTTTTGCAGCTAAGTTAGGTACTTCAGCTGATAATAAAGACCAACCTAACCAAGCACCCATTACCGAAATCATTAACCCGATATTAATAAAATGTGCGCCCCATTTACCAACAATATGCTCCATCACCGCTGCCATTGACGGGTTGCTTAACTCACCAATTTTACTTTGTAAAATCACACCTTGAGCGAGCAATGTAATCATAATATAAATAATCAACACACTCACTAAACCAATAATAGTCGCTTTACCAACATCGCTTCTTTTCTTCGCACGACTAGAAAAAACTGTTGCACCTTCTACACCGAGAAATGCCCAAACTGTAACTACCATTGTGCTTTTCACTTGTGTCATTGTATCAAAGAAATTGAATGTATTCTTATGTGGACCTGTCATACCATAAAATCCAGCTTTAAACGTATCGAAGTTAAATACCACAATCATCGTTACAATAAAAGCGAAAATAGGCACCAGCTTTGCAATGGTAACAATAATATTAACAATCGCTGCATTTTTTACACCTTTTGAAATTAAGATGAATACACTCCATAAAAGAAGCGAGGCCCCAATAATACTTGGGATATTATTCCCACCTTCAAACATCGGAAAAAATGTACCTAGTGCCGTCATTAATAACGTACCATATGCAACGTTACCAAGTAATGTACTAAACCAATAACCCCAAGCGGCGTTAAAGCCCATATAGTCACCAAAACCAGCTTTAGCATAATTATAAATACCACCGTCAAGATCAGGTCTCACACGTGTTAAATTTTGAAGACTTAAACCGAGTGCGATCATACCGATACCTGTAATAATCCAACCAATAATGATGGATAAACCACCAGACTTTGCACCCATATCTGTGATTAAGTTAAATGCTCCCCCACCAATCATCGAACCAATCACCATTGCGACAAGCGCAAATAAACCTAATTTCTTTTCATTATTATTCAAAACGTCCACTCCACAAAAATTATTTCATCACACAACTATACCCCATTTAGACGTACCTTATATATTATAGTCAAATTTTTATGATTAACAACAAAATTTTAAAGCGTTTACAAAAATAAAATAAATCAAGCTATTCCCCATGATAACTTGATTTAATCGTATTATATAACGCTTAATGCTTACATTGCATTGTTAACAACACAGTCTCTATTTATCAAACTTAAATAACAAACTTGAATTTAATAAATAAGCAACATTATAACGTACACTTAACTTTTGAATGAATTGAATCAATACACTTGCTGCTGCTTCATCATTCATAAAATTTTCTTTCAATGCTAAGTACTGCTGTTTTTCATCAACTTCACATATTTTCTTAAAGTATCCCCACAAATGATCAAATGTATTCAATATCGAACCTTTAGTTGGTTTAATAACCAGTGCATCATCTATTAAGGTCTGTATGTCATTAATATCTACTTCTTGTTTCAACACTTCTCGAATGGCGAGATAATGCTTTTGGCTGTGCCACATGACTTCATACTTATACTTAGCCCATAATAATTCCGCCTGTTTATTCCCCTTCATATTTCACCAAATCTTCTAAAGCCAACTGAATTGTTGGGTACTCAAAATTAAAATACGCGTCCATTAATCTTTGTGGTAAAACACCTTGAGTCTTTAGCACCATATCCGATTGTTCTCCTAATATCAATTTAAGTGCTGATGATGGTGCAGGTAAATAATGAGGCTTATTAAGTACATTGCCAATATGTTTGCCTAATTCATCTTGCGATAAGACTTCTGGACTCGTTAAATTGACCGCACCATCGATATCATGATGTATTATATATAAGATGGCTTGAATCAAATCATCAATATGAATCCAACTCATCAATTGCTTCCCATCACCTAATTTTCCACCAATATAGTATTGATAAGGTTTCACCATCATAGGCAATGCACCTCCTTCATTAGAGAAGACAACACCAAATCGACCTAATACAACACGTGTACCAATCGATTCAAATTTTTTCGCTGTAGCTTCCCACTTAAAAACCACTTCACTTAAGAAATCATGTGGATAAAACGTATCCTGTTCACTATAAACAATAGACTTTGAAGGTGGATAATAACCAACAGCACTGGCATTGAATAACACTTTCGGTGCTGATTTATCTTTAAATAAATCAAACAAAAGATTAGTTGTTTTAATACGACTTTCCATAATGCTTCTTTTATGTGACGCTGTCCAACGATGTTGTAAGGAAGCGCCTGCAAGATTAATAACAACATCAATATTCGGAATCAACTTTTCAAACTCTTCATTAGTCCAATTAATATAATATATATTCGCTTCATTAGTACAATCACTTCTTGTCAGTACATAAACTTTGTTATCTTTTTTCAAAGCATCAACAAGTTTCTTACCAACTAATCCCGTACCACCAGTAACTAAATAATTCATCATTAATCACCCTCTCTAATCTTCACACCACATCTCGGTGCAATCTTATCATTTTGCCATTTTTCATTAAGTAGCAACTTATAACAATCATAAGCCGCTTCTCCATATATTTTTTCGTCGCCATAAACATAATAAGGAGGTAACGGTTTATCATTAAACAAATGTTGATGTGTTTCTATCAATTGCTTTAATGATTGAATATCTTCCTTAAATGAAACAGAACGCTTACCACCTCGACGGATATGCTCTTCATTCATGATGCTCAACATATCAAAACAATCAATGACATAAGGGTATCCATCATTGAAAACATGTTTTACGATAGGATGACTCAAATACCTTGTATTCCCAACAATAATATTTAATTCTGCTAGACAAACCCTTATGATTTGATACAATTCTAACACTTGCTTTGATAACCGACGATTATCTAGATACTTCGCACTCTCAATATGACTTTTGCTCACTTGAAAAATTTGCATACATAACCTCTACAAATATAAAAATCGACCTTATATTTATACTACACGTTTTATAAATAATGAAACATTGTAACGATATAATGCTAGGATGTAAAATTACAAAATCAGTTTTAATATTTTATAAGTCTTCGCGTATGTTTTCAAACAGTTAAATCATTCTATTCTTTGCTCTTCCTTTTTCTCTTTATAACGTCTATATAATCTGTATAACAAGTACAAAATCAGTACAATCAATAATCCGATTAAATAATTCCAATAAACAAACATAAATCGATACCACCATGGGTCTTGCATTTTTTCATGTTGTTTAGCAATTTCGGGTGTATATGGCACACGATGTCCAGTTACAATCAATCGATGAGAATTAATCATATATGGTGTACACGTTAATAAAGTTACCTTATCCTTACCGTTTTCTATCTTTAGCTTTTCAAAATCTGTTGGTTTGATTACTTCTTTATGATCTACTTTATACGCAAGTATCCCTTTAATATTGTGTATAAATATCATATCTCCTTTTTTCATCTCATCTAAATCTCGAAGCATTTTCTTATCCGGTAATCCACGGTGTCCAGAAATGACTGCATGTGTAGAAGGTCCTCCAACTGGTAAAGACGTATGTTCTAAATGACCTAATCCAATTTGTAATACTCGATTTGTAGTACCCGCATACAAAGGTAAATCTTGATGAATTTTTGGAATTTCAACATGTCCAATCTTTTCGTTTACTTCTAACATTTTTGCATACAGCTGTCGCCCTTCTGATTTCTCTTGTGATGTAAATGTATCTTTTAATGGTTCATTATTTGTTAATGTTGCATTGTATGCCATTGCTTGTCGAATGCGTTTGTCGATTTGTTTTTCGGATAATGTTTTAGAACCTTTTGTGAAATCTTCTACTTCATTTGATGATTGATAATCATAATAAACTGCCGTAAAAAATGGATATAGCAATATTAATAATCCAAGTAAAAAAATGAGAAAAAATATTAAGTTTGAAAAACGATGCTTTTTTTTATGTTTATCTGACATCTTATCACCTTTCAAATATAAAAAAACAGGGCAAGCATGAATTTCATGCATGCCTCTGCTAATTGTTAATCATATTATGAAGCTTTGTTTCTTTTTCTAAATAATACGATTGCTGTTAACATTAACAACACACCTACTACTGTGAAGATGATTGTACCGATACCACCAGTGTTCGGAATGTATGACTGTTTATTGATGATTTCTAACGGTGTTGCTGTTGCTGCAGTACTTGCATCTGTTACAGCAGTTGCATCAGTATAGTAAGAAGTTGAATCTACTGTAAAGGCTGTTAATGGATTCGTTGGGATTGTATAACCTGTTGGTGCTTTAGTTTCTTCAACTTGATAGTTACCATAAGCTAAACCTTTCACTTCAAATTGACCATTACTATTAGAAGTAAATGTTGTTGCAGAGCTTCTATCTCCCCATGTAATCACTAAAGTTGTACTGTCTTGTTGTAAATATTGACCACTTTCATTTTTCACCACAAACTCGGCACCTTGTAAATTTGTTCCTGAACCATTTGTTTTAACAAAGTTCTTTCCACCAGTATGTACTTCAGGGTTATCTTGTGTTGCCATTGATTCTGTTCCAGTTGTTCCATGTCCATTATCGTATAAAAGCTTCGCTGTATTGCTAATGTTTTTACCCATAATAGCTTGGTTATTAATTGTAGTAGGTACTGTAATTGTTAATCCTGTTGTTTGGTTAGTACTGCCAATCTTTTGAAGACCTGCAGTTGTAAAATCTACTGTTAAATTTCTGGTACCTGCATCATATGTTGCATTGAAATCTGTTCCTGGCGTCAGTGTCGTACTTCCGATTGCTGCAGTAATTTTACTTGGATCACTTAACGTTAATGCTGCATCTAATTGATCTGTTACAGTAAATTTAGTGTATTCGTTAATCCCTTTTGGTGTTGTAGGTTGGATTAACCAATCAAATGATTGACCAATGTCAAATGTTGCTGATTTATTGCCGTCACTTACTACATCTTTATCAATTATTGGTGTCGCTTCTAATGTATTCTTAGGGAATACGTGTAAATCTGTAATATATCCTGTACCCGCTTCATTTGTTACAGGTAAATCAAGTCCAAATGGTACAGCGTTTGATGTTGCTACAGCTGTTGATGGATCTTCAATAAACCAGTAGTAACCTTCGGCAAGTCCGTTAACTGTTACTGTACCGTCAGCTTGTGTTTTAGCAGTCGTTCCAACTGGTGCACCAGCAAGTGCAGTCACTTGATCAACTGTTTGATAACTTCCTGGACTATTCTTCATTGTGTTGAATTGTGTTTCAGTTACTTTCCAATACGTAAATGAAATATTAGAGATTGGATCTCCTGTTGGTGGTGTTGTGTTTGTAAGTTCACCAAATGTTGCTTGATGTTCAGTTGTTCCTGTTATTTTATGAATGGTTACATTTGTATTCACAGTTGCTGCGTGTACATTCATTGGTAATAAACTCAGTAAAAATGTAAAAATAATTAAAATCGATAAAAATTTCCTAGACATGATGGTGCCTCCTTGTTTTTTGTGTAAAGCGATATATGATTGCAGTCAATATCAATATGGTACCAAGTACATAAAACAGAATAGGTCCTAACCCGCCTGTTTGTGGTAATACAAATTGATACTGTAAGTGATCATAAATTACTGGTGTATCTGATGTGACAGACAATGCTATCTTATTGTTGCTTAGTTTATATCCAGGTGGCGCCTTGACTTGGATTAACGTATAATCACCAAGTGATAGCTTATCAAAAATAATTTCTCCTGTAGCCCCTACTGTTAAAGTATTCACCACTTGATTATTCGCATCTACCAATTGATATGTGCCACCGCTGATAATTTGCTTTGTAATTCCGTCTAAACTATTCACCTTAATAGTACCGAGTATTGGTTGATTGACATATTGGTAGTTGCCGCTAATCGCTACATTATCAACAGTTATCTCTCCATTATTACCTACAACTAACGTTTTTGTTGTCGTATTTCTTACATATCCACTCGGTGCAACTGTTTCTTCCAATGTATATTGCCCTGGAATTAATTTCGTAAATGTTGCTAATCCTGTACTATCCGTCGTCGCTGTAAGGTTATATGGTCCTGTTAATTTAAATGTTGCACCTGCTAGTGCTACCCCTCCAGGGTTGACCTTCTTAATCGTAAATGGAAATTCCCCCACAACGGTTGTTGTAGCTGTATCACTTTGAATTTGATTCGTTTTATTAGCTGTTGCTTGCAATACTGTTCCTTTCGGCTGCTGTGTAATCGGGACAGAGTAATTTCCAGAAGCATCTGCTACTGCACTTCCTAAAGTAACACCTGATGAATTCTTTATCGTAACGGTTGAACCTGGTTCAGCTGTACCTGTAACAGTAGTACTTGAAACAGTAACTGTATTGATTGTAGGTGTGTCTGTTTTCTTAGTCACACTATTACTAATACCTGGTCGGTTGTAAAGTATACCGATTTCATCGTAAGTTAGTTCTCCAATTGTCAAAGTATACTTACTTAAGTTTGGTGTTGTGACAGGTGTTTTAAATGTGATTCGATATGTATCTAAATTATTAACACTACCTAAAGCAATCGATGTTGATCCACCAGTTGTCGTAACAGGTAATGTCCCTCCCCTTAAACCACCAGATGAACTTTGTACTAAATAAGTTACAGATGTTGGTAATGAAATCCCTGGGCTCGTCGTTATGTTGTTGTACCAAACCTTCTTTGTAGCAGTTGCTCGATAGTCTAATACAACATCCCAAGTGATATAAGTTTGATCGGCACTCATAGTACCTGTTATTCCTAGCACACTCGTACTTGTACCAATTGAAACAGTTTGATTAATTGGAGACGATAAGTATGTACTTTGTGCAGTCAAAGTTCGCAAAGTGCCGCCTGTTAATGCATCACTAAATAAGATAGATTGAGGTGCTTCCTCTACTAATGTCACATCACTCACTGGTTGAGAACTAACACCATCTGTCGGCATTGCTTTTGTTGTTGGTGTAGTCGTTGTAGTTTGCTCAGTTGTACTGTTTATTACGTTTGGGACTTCTGATGTTGATGGATTCGATGACTGCGTTGAAGTGTCTTCTAGTGTACTCGACTGAGTCCTTGAAGTCATTGGTTTAACGATGATGGAGTTATCACTGACTTGAACATCGTTGGATTCCGACGTTGCATCCAATTGATATTTGATTAAGGTACCACTATCATCGAACATTCTTAAATTAGAAAATTCAAATTGACCGTCTTGATTTCGGTTGATAGATTGTAATCTTTCATTTGTACTAGCATTGACTAATGTAATGACTGTTGTAGGTAATGTATCACTCGGAAAGCCATCATACTTCAATTCTCCCGTTACATTCGTAAGACGGTGCATGATATCTGATGATTGTATCAATTGCCCGTTCATAGTAGTAGATAACTCAAGCTTTAAATCTGAAGGATTCGCATCATCAATATTGGTCTCAATATCAATCGCGTGCGGTTGATAACTTTCAAGTAATTGAAGTTCAAAGGTATTCGAATCTGACGTTGAATGAATGGAAACACCTTGATCTAGTAACTTCTGCTTAATAGTATCTAAAGTTAATCGATGTCCCTTTGATAAAGTGAGTTTTAATACTTGTTCTTTAGGTATAGTCATTGTTTTATTAATAGTGATAGACCAATTTACAACGTTATCTTTCTGTGACACATATTTAACGCTAATCATTTGGTCATCTAATGTATTTGCAGAGATTGATGTAGAATTAACAAATGAAGTACACAATAAACAGCAAATTAGGCAAATTACAAACGTATATTTTGCCAGTTTAATCATTGACACCTCCTTTTTCAATTAACAATAAATATCACACTATATTTTCACATTTATTATACAATATTATCTATTAAATGTAAGTATTTAACTGTAAATATGTATAAATTCATAAAATTTATACAATTAACTTTTAGAATTAATATTTCGTTAAAATTTAATTAATACACTTTTATTCAATTAAATATTATCTATTTTCATCGAATAATATTTATTGTTCGTTTATTTGAACATGTTATTTATTTATCAGTATAATGAAAAGCATATAAGGGAGGTCTATATGTTTAATTTTAATTTTGATAACACTTTTCTTAAATTGTCTGATGACTTTTACGAACAATGTGAACCACAATCCTCTTCAAATCCAGTACTTGTTATCTTCAACAGCTCACTAGCTGAACAACTTAATATAGATTCAAATATACAAAATCATGTTGATTATTTGGTTGGTAATCAGCAATTCCCAGGCAGTGCACCTGCAGCTCATGCATATGCGGGTCATCAATTTGGTCATTTCACTATGTTAGGTGATGGGCGTGCGCATGTTTTAGGGGAACATGTTACTGAAGGCAACGAGCGATTTGATATTCAATTAAAGGGATCAGGTCGTACGATCTTCTCTAGAAGTGGAGATGGGCGTGCAACACTTGGACCGATGTTACGTGAGTATATCATTAGTGAAGCGATGCATCATTTAAATATACCTACTACGAGAAGTCTTGCTGTATCAAGAACTGGTGAAGATGTTTACCGTGAAACAGTATTACCTGGCGCTGTGCTTGTGCGTATCGCAAAGAGTAATTTACGTGTTGGTACTTTTGAGTATGCTGTCCGTACAGAAGACAAGGATAATATTAAAGTACTTGCTGATTACGCAATACAGCGTCACTATCCAGAATGCGCGGATGACCTCAACCCTTACTTATCGTTACTCAATAAAGTTATTGTGCAACAAGCTGCATTGATTGCAAAGTGGCAAGCTGTTGGATTCATTCATGGTGTGATGAATACTGATAATATGACAATCAGCGGAGAAACAATCGACTATGGTCCATGTGCATTTATGGATATTTATAAACCCTCTACCGTATTCAGTTCTATTGATCACCAAGGTAGATATGCTTACCACAATCAACCTGGCATTGGTTTATGGAATTTAACACGATTTGCAGAAACATTGATTCCATTAATTGATTCAGATGAAACAAAGGCCATTCAATATGCAGAAACTGCATTGAAAGCCTATCAAGATACGTACGTACAACAATATCAATTGCGATTTGGACAAAAGATTGGTTTCGAAAATATTAACCCACAAGATTTCCAACTGGTCATTGATTTATTAGCAATACTTGAAAAACACCACCTAGACTTCACAAGTACATTTAGAGCACTTGCAACCAATACATTTAAAAACCAATCATTCTTTAAACACGACGATATTCAACAATGGTACAAGGAATGGCTCAATTCTATGGATAATCAAAATCAATCTACTGATTCATATACACTCATGAAATCTGTAAATCCAGCAGTAATCCCAAGAAATCATTTAGTAGAAGAGGCTTTAAGTGACATGGTTTTAGCAAATGATGATACAAAGTTAATACAGTTACTATCAGCCATTACAAATCCATTTAGCGACGACCATGATGCGCAGTACCTTAACCCCGCTCCACCAAGTGAACGTGTCTATCAAACTTACTGTGGGACATAAAGTGTTAAAGATAATAGAATGAAATTATTTTGATATTAAAACAAAAGCATAAAAACAAAAAAGATTAGGTCTCTATGGATAAGATGACCTAATCTTTTTTATAAACTACGCAAAGATTGAATGATTTTAAAGAAATAGGTAGACACCGCTTCTGGTGATGTTTCCATGTCTTGTGTTAGCCATTCATCAATCAGTCCAAGTAATGCTGATGCTGCAAAGTTCGCGATATAATGTTCTGGTACATCAATCTCTTTAAAGAGCGACATACTACTTAATTTAAATTGTTTAATGAGTAATAACTTCAAATGATGTTCAAATTGGTACGGCAAATCGTTATGAAGTAGCACTACAAATAAGTCTCTATGTCCATCGATAAAATCAAAGATGGTTTTACAATACACATCAGAACCATTGTTATTCATATCATCTAATAACAAATTTACATCAATATTGTTTAAATGATTTTCCAAATCTTCCAATGTTGTTTGGATGATTTTTTCCACCAAATCATACTTATCTAGGTAATGATGATAAAAAGTCCCTCTATTGATACCCGCTGAACTTGAAATATCTTGAATCGTTATCTTTTTAAATGGCTTCTCTTGTATTAATTGAATAAATGTCTCTTGTATTTTTCTTTGTGTTGCTTCATTCATTTGATTATAAGTTTCCATACTAACCTTCCATTCAACAAATCTCATTTACTTGTTCATTGCTCTGATAATGAATTCTCTTTATAGTGATAATATCACTATTTGAAAGGAAGGTCATTTTTGAAGAAATTATCATTTATCAGTTTCACTATCATTGCAATATTATTAGTAGGATACGCAATAATGATTCAACCAGAATCAATTAAATTCATATTATTATTTTTAGTTTTAGGATGTGGCTTAGCTTACTTAAGATTATTCGTAAATCATTCAATTAAAAAGATGAAAGGTAAACATATCGGTATTAAATTATTATTTTTCGCTTGTTTACTCGGTATAGGATTACCATTTCAAAATTGGTTCAGAACAAATGTTATTATGACCATTGATCGTGCATATATGATTAATTGTATTGCCATCTTAGTTTGCGG
Organism: Macrococcus sp. DPC7161; assembly: GCF_004117835.1. Lineage (GTDB taxonomy): Bacteria > Bacillota > Bacilli > Staphylococcales > Staphylococcaceae > SDSC01. The sequence goes on from NZ_SDSC01000002.1 coordinate 113,756, forward strand.
CATCATCATTATGACAATGATTGCAACTAGAAATAAACTGTCTGTACAAAGCGAAGTCAATTAAATATTACCTCATCAATGATACATTTCAGAGTGTATGTTCTATACAGTCTGATTTTTTTATGCCACAATGTTATACCTCGCCTATAAGTATTATATGCCTCCCTGTATTTATGATCAGTTGGATAGCCATAGCGATGAACAAAATAGTAAATTTGGAAAAACAGTAAAAGCCAATGCTCAAAAACTGAGCATTGGCTTTTATATGATCAATCCAAATCACGTGTATTCAGTCGAATATTTTTTATGTTCAATCGGCCTAGATATGCAAAGTATAATAATAATCCAAATGCTAGTCCGATAGCACCAATAATCATAATCGCTTCATTAATCGGCACACTGCCTTCAAAGTCAAAGATTGATTCTCTCAATGCTTTAATGACATACGTCATCGGCGAGAATGGATGTATACTTTGGAAGAAGTGATTGGTTAATTGAATTGGGAATGTACCTTCACTTGAACCAAGTTGTAAAATCAATAATATAATAGCTAGGAACTTACCAATATTACCGAAAGCCGCAACTAAGCACGATACAATAAGTACCGCTGCAATTGACCATACTACTAACGTCAATGTAAAGTATCCTCGGTTCGCAATTTCAATATCAATAACATATTGCGTAAATACCGATAATAGAATCCCTTGCAATAAACCATGCGTTAACATTAAACCTAGTTTATTCAACCACCAGTTCGCAGCACTTCTTGAATCCCCAACCCTTTTATCAACCGGGTATATCGTCACAAATGCAACCGCACCAACATACAAACTTAAACTCAAAACATACGGCGCAAAACTTTGCCCATAGTTTTTAACTTCCGTCACATTGTGTGCTACAGTGTGAACTGGATCACTAATAGCAATCGCATTCGCCTCATCAAATGATAAGCTATCTGTTTGTTTCAGTGATTTATCAATTGCTTTAGTAATTTTATCTGTATTTGATGCTAGTTCATTTAATCCATTCGTCACTTGGTTAGAACCCAATATCAATTGCGAAAATGCAGGATTATTTTGTAATGGTGGCACTGCAGCTTGTGTTTGTGCTAAACCTTTGTCCACTTGTTGTGAGCCATTTGCAAGTTTAACATCTGCTTGTTGCATCTTCTTCAAATTATCAGATAGCGTTTCTGATTGACCACGCATATCTTTCAACGAACCAAAAATTTTCTTTAAATAAATTTCACGTAATGACAATGAAATATTGTCCCTAACAGCTTGGATACTCTTATCCCCAATACTTTGTCCAGAATAGCTATATCCTGGATTTGTCTTAACGTGCATTTCCATTTGTTTAGGGTGTGGATTGAGCATTGTTGAAGCGGATTTTGAAAAGTCTTTAGGAAACTCAATCACAGCAAAATATTGACCCTTTTCAATCCCTTTAACTGCATCTTTAGAGTTTACAAACTCCCATTTAAAATCATCATTTTTCTTCAGTTTCTTAATGACTCTTTCACCTAGATTTTCTTCTTTATCTTGAATCTTTGCACCTGTATCATTATTCACAATCGCAATAGGCAAATCTTTCGTTTGACCGTATGGATCCCACATTGAGAATATAAATACCGCACTATAGATGACGGGCAAAAATAAAATAACGATCAGTGATAAAAATAAAATAGGGTGCTTCAATAACGCATGAAAATCTTTAAACAAATAAACTCCTCCTTAACCATCCACAGTATCCAAGAAAATATTCATGGATTTGATTTTTACAAGTATATTATACGGCATATTGAAACACAAGTTGTAACAATACAATAAAAGACACTTCGATAGGAAGTGTCTTTTATTGATATTATTTTATTCCAATATTTTTATACATACATCCATATTAAAATACTGTTTTAGCAACATGCGATAATTATCTTTAGTTACAGGATACATTTCCTTCTTACCTTGATGCGTTACCGTCAAATGACGTTCAGACATTGTAACACGGCCGTCTGGTAAAGGTTTTGTGACTATTAATTTTTTTACGAAAATCGAATTAGGGTGATGTTGATTAAATTCAATGCTTTCAGCAAAGAATTGAAGATCACGCGGCTCAAAATCAGCTCGATACAGTGTTTGAAATGCATCATCTACAAACTTCTGTACTTCAAATCCACCCTCAACTTCGACAGCACGGTATTCTCCATTCACATCTTTAATGACAATCGCTTCATCCTCAGTCATAATCGGTATTGCTTTCGTAGGTAAATCTCCAAAGCCAACATCAGCAACATACAAACGGTCTAGTTTCACAAGAAGTGACATATGAGAATGGGCACGTGCCCAACCATCAGGCGTACGAACTGTCGCTGAAACATTACAGGCATCATAACCTTTTTGCAACAGGTAATGCTTAAATAATGTATTCATCTCGTAACAATAGCCGCCTCTATTACTTTCAATTATTTTATGAAACAAACTATCTAGATTTAAATCTACACCTTCTTTATTCTGCACAGTAATATTTTCAAACGGCACGTTTAGCATATACTGCTTTATAAGATAATTAAGCTTATTCAATTGATCTAATTGAACTTTCTTATCCACATGTAAAAAAGAATCCATAGCATCCATTTGCTGAAGTGAAAAGTGCTGTGTGTCTTTTGGTAGCTTCGTCATAGTATCCTCATTCCATTAATTAATCTCTCGTGTAACCTGCTTTATCTTTATTTAATACTACATTACCACTATTCAAATAACTTGCATAACTCAACCACGAAACATAAGGTACCATTAAAGCACCAGAAACTTTATCCGCTTGATAAAACTTAGTAGCAGCAATATTACCAGCAGCTAATAAAGCAAAACTTTCAATTAACGCGACTTTTCTAAGCTTTAAATTGAAATATAATATCGACCATGCATAATTCAAACCTAACTGCGTATAATGCACACGTTTAAGTACATTTCTTTCATCCGCACTTTCAACTTTATCCGTCGCTATTTTGTATGCAACACCCATTGATGTATAAAGAATCGGCCAAACAATTGGAAATGCAATCGCTGGTGGAGAAAAAGGTGGCTTTTCATACTGCTTATAATCATCTTGCGCCTTAGCCGTCAATCTCCCAATAATTAATCCTCCAACAAGCGGTGCAAATGTTCTAATTACTTTTTTAGTATTCGTCATAAATATCGCCTCCATAATACTTATACCCAATATCTAGTTGATATATTAAAAATAGTTAGTTAATCTAACAAAAAAATTCGCCTGTATTTTCAGACGAATTTTTTTGATTATGATATTTATCTTTTACCTGTAACAGTTTTCCCAGTCCAAGCATTCATTCCACCTTTAACATTTACAACATCTAAATCTTTACTAATCAAATGCTTAGCGGCTCTCTTACTTCTCATACCAGATTGACAAATGACATATACTTTTTGATTGGATTCAAATTTATCAATTGTATGTAATGGTACGTTTTTTGCACCTAAGATATGACCATTTTTATATTCATTCGCTGTTCTCACATCAATCAATTGAATCTCTCCAACAATACTTTCTAAAGTTTTCGTTGAAATTGAAGGTATTTTTCTAAATATGTTAAACATGATTTACTCCTTTATTTGGCTATATCCGCCTTTAATATTAATTATTTTTTTGAATCCTTGAAGTTTTAATACCGACATTGCAATTGCACTTCTAACACCTGACTGACAATGTACATATATTGTTTTATCTTTTTCAAATGGAATTTTTTCTATATTTAATTTTCCGAAATGCACATGTTTTGCCTCTTCAAAGTGACCTTCTTCCCACTCTTTATTTGTACGAACATCTAAAATATTTATTTCAGATCGTTTCATTGATTTAAAGGCACGTGGTGATATTTGTTCGTATGCATTACCCTTAATTTTTCTGGGTGTAGTATAACCCGCAACGTTATTAAATCCTATTAATTTCAACGCTTCTTTAGCATTTTGAACTGTTTGATAATCCCCTATTAAGTGCATGTCTTTCTCGTAATCCACATACCAACCTATAAATGATAAAAATTGTTTATTAAATGGAATATTAATGCCTTCACTTTGTTGTTCAGCAAAGATTTCCTTTGGTCTTAAATCGATAACTTGTTTCCCTTTCAATAATGGATATACTGTGTCATCTTTGTAAAGAACATCTCCATCTCTATTAATCACTTTCATTTGTGCAAAATATAATGGTGGTTCAGGTTGTTCACTAGTTAAAGCTTTAATAAATGAATTTTCATCGGAAATTTGAAAAGCCCAATTCGTTTTTCTTTCATATCCTAATGTTGTCATTGGTACAGCTCCTAATGCTTTACCACACGCACTTCCAGCTCCGTGTCCTGGCCATATTTGCATATGATCAGGAAGTTCGCTCGTGTTTTGAATCGATTCAAACATTTGCTTTGCACCTATCTGTGTCGAATCTTTAACTCCTGCTGCTTCTTCTAATAAATCCGGTCTTCCTACATCACCCACAAAAATGAAATCACCTGTAAACATCCCCATAGGTTCTGTCATGCCATTATCATAAAGAATGAAACTAATGCTTTCAGGAGTATGGCCCGGTGTATGAACCACCTGTAATTTAATATTACCTATTTGAATGACATCACCTTCAGTAACTCGAATTGCTTCTATCGCTTGATATGACCAATCTGCACCACCGTGTCCTGATACATAAGCTTTAGCACCTAAGTAATCAACCGCTTCTCTAATACCAGAGGCAAAATCAGCATGAATATGCGTTTCTGTTACATATTGAATTGATAATCCTTCTTTTTCAGCAGCCTCAATATATGGTGTTAAATCTCTTAAAGGATCAATAATGATAGCTTCGCCAGTCTTTTGACATCCTATTATATATGACATTTGTGCCAATTGTTCATTAAAAAATTGTTTAAAATACATAATATTTCTCTCCCTCTCTAAAATACCTATGGGGGTATAATATAACATAAAATTTTATTTGTCAAATACCCTGTGGGGTATTTGACAAACCATGTTACATAGGTTTAAAGTAGACATATAATTTTTAGGAGGTAATGAAATGAATACAATTACAGTAAATAGTTTAAACAACTTATTAAAACAGGAGGCCGATATTCAGCTCATTGATGTAAGAGAAAAAGATGAGTTCATAGTTGATGGCATCGATAAAGCAAAAAACATCCCCTTATCTGAATTAGATCAACATTTGGACCAATTTGATCAAGAAAGTGAATATATAATCATTTGTCGTTCTGGAAATCGTAGTGGTATGGCTTGTGAGTACCTTACTTCAAAAGGTATACACACTACTAACGTACAAGGTGGCATGATTGAATGGAATCGCTTATAACTTTCATACTATTATTTTCTATCGGAGCTTTAGGTGCTTTTTTATCAGGATTAGTAGGTATCGGTGGTGCAATCATATTATTTCCCATGATTTTATTTATCCCACCTATTTTTAATATTGAAATCACACCATCTGTAGCTTCGGGATTAACTGCTGCACAAGTATTCTTTAGTACACTAAGCGGTAGTTATAGCAAAAGAAAAAGCAATGATATTAGTAAGACTATCATTGTCCCAATGAGCATTGGCATTTTGATGGGTAGTATTATTGGTGCGATAAGTGCCTCATTCTTTAATGAAATGTTCATTAATGTCGTATATACATTTCTCGCAATAGTTGCCGTATTCTTAATGTTTATTAGAGTAAAACCTAAAGAAGCACATGAAACATATGCATTTTATCCTTTACTTTTTATAGCATTGATTATCGGATTCCTTTCTGGAATTGTAGGTGCTGGAGGTGCTTTTTTAATCGTTCCTATACTATTAACAATTTTTAAAGTACCTATGCGTAAAGTTATCACTAATAGCATATTCATCGCGTTTATATCATCAATTGGTACATTCTTAACAAAAGCATATTTCGGACTTGTGGATTTAGATTTAGCAATACCATTGGTTATTGCAAGTTTAATATTTGCACCTATAGGCACAACGATAAGTAAAAAAACAAATCAGGATGTTTTAAAAGTTATCTTATCTGTGCTTATTTTACTTTCAGCATTAAAAATGATTTATAATATGATTGCATGAAATTGATTTCAAATTTAATCTTAGAAAATAAAAATAATTCATCTCAATAAACGAGATGAATTATTTTTTGTATATATTATTGATAATAAGCTCTCAATTCCGATTCATTTACTGCCTGATTATCTACCACATTAAGCAGTCTTCTATCTTTCATAATCATAATCTTATCTGCTACTTTCAATGCAAAATCCAATTGATGTGTAGAAATTATAATTGTTTTACCAAGCTCTTTTTCCTTATCAATTATTTTAGTTAGCTTATATATCCAATTTGGATCCAAACCATTCGTTGGTTCATCCATAATTAATGTATCAGCATTCCCAAGTAAACTTTGAGCAATATTAACTCTTTGAACCATACCTTTTGAAAAAGATTTTACATAATCATTTGATTGATCTAACAAACCTACGCTATTTAACACTGCATTTATCTGATTGGCTTCAGCATGTTTATAGTTCGCTAATAATGTTATGATTTCTTTAACCTTTAGATAACGTGGAAAGAGTAAATCATCTGGCATATAACTTATATTACCAACGACATTTAATACGCCACTTTTCGGGTGAATTCTACCCAAGATTAATTGAATTAATGTACTTTTTCCTGCACCATTAGCACCAATAATTACGTTTACCTTACCTGATTCGAACTGCAAATTAAATGGCCCAAAAGGTTTATCTTTTCGATACCAAAATACAACATCTTCGAATTTAATCACTTAAAACCCCTTCTTTTTAATAATATAAATGCAATGATTAATGGTAATATGACTAATAGTAAACCATTGAGAACAAATAAAAGGATGCCTGTTGGCGTATACAAAAAACTCACATATTCGTACATTTCACTTCCTAAAATTCCTTTTTGATGTGTTAATAAATAAAAAGCCATACGGATATAATCTACAGGATTCAAATGAATATTTAATATCATTAGATTGAGCAATTTATTTCCTGGGATATAACCATTTAAAGTAATTAATATAAAAGGCATAATAATCAACATCAATGTCCATAATACCAGTGCATATCCTACAGCTTTTAATCTTGTATTTGAAACGATACCAACAAATAGTGCAGCACTAGCGCATAACAGAATCATAATAAATGATAGCAAAAAAAACTTTAAATTTAATGGCAATCCCATTATCACTAGAATAATATGACCAGTAAACAAAACAAATGTATATACTGTAACAATAGAAAAATAATGTACCAAAATATAATAAACAGATTTAATAGAATAACTTAAAAGTAACTCTAACCAACGCGTTTCATTTGCATACGCTATATTCATACTACTCATAGATAAAATAAACAATGGGCCGATAAACAACATGATACTTAAAGCATAATTCATGTGAAAAAATGAGCTATGAGCAGATTTCATTTGAACGACTCCAGTAAGTATGACTGTTATCAAATAGATTAAGCTACTAAGCCATATAATTGGATTCCTTATATATTGTTTTATTTCAGAAATATACACTAATGAACCCCCCACTTGAAAGTTTTTAAATCTTCAAAACTTAATGGTTTGGCACCTTTAACTTTCTTCGCATATTGATTACGGTCTTCCTTATTTTTAAATGCAACAACACCATAATTCATAGGTGTCCATATATCTTTATGGTATAAATAATAAGCTTTTTTAGCATCTATCCATTTATTATGCTTATAATCCTTAATATACATCATACCTATGTCGTCTTTTTTATTATGCTCATTATAATATGTCATCATGCAACCAATATCATCAAATATAATATGTTCTTCACTATTAAATACCATCTGGGCAGCTTGCTCAGAATGGTCAATCATCATATTACATACCACGCATTTATCAGTATCTTTTATATCTCTAGGTGATAAATCAGGTTTCCCACATGAAGCAAGTAAAATAATCATGATAAATAATGCACTCCAAATTCTCATATATTCACCTCTTTTCTACCCTTGGTTGTTCGTCTTTATAACCTTCTTCATATGCACCACTTCTATTTTCTATCCATTTCATCAAAATATGAATCGGACTATTTTGATAAAAATTAAGTTTCGTATCTTTTATCATCATTTGATTCAAAATATTTGTATAGCGATAAGGCTTATCTCCTATACCATCATCATTTAGGTCTATAATTTCAAGATCATCATAATAATTATTTATAAATTGCTTTTGAAGTACGTCACTGTTTGTCACATTTATATTATTAATAAAATGATTAAAATGTATCGGAATTTGAGACTTAGAATTTTCAATAGCATTTAAATTACTAATAAAATCATTTTCTTTTATAGTACTATTTTTAACTTCTTGAATTGAAAGACCCAATTGATTATCTAGAATTTTATTTTTTGACACCATCAAACCCGTACTTTGATATAGTGTAATTCCTGTACCATTTACCAAGTTATGTTCAGCAATTTTATTCTGAGACATTTGAATATGGTTCGATACCATTAACATTATGCCAGTGACATTGTGCATGAATCCACTTTTTCTAACTATAGCTTTGTTAGTATACATAAAATGCACACCATACCTGTTATATTGAGATTGAACATTCAATAATTTAATGCGCTTTACATGTTCAACATAAATACCATCTTTCACATCATGCACATTTAATTTGGTTAATATTAAATCATGACTATTAGTAATATGTAATCCATTTATAGTACTGTCACCAACCACTTCAATCTTGTCCAACACAACATTGTTACTACGATTTATTTCCATGATGCCCTTCACTTGTTTGTTTAACAACGTGCCATCCAACTTAATATTTTTTACGGTTATGTTGTCACCTTTGATACTCAATCCACCTTTAATAACCGTGTCCTTATCACCTATCAATTGATCACCAGTATTCAGCGTAAAGTGTTGATGATAAACCTTCCCATCTAATTTAATTGTCTTTGCCATTCCCTCACTATCCAAGCATAAAAAAAGAAGGAAAATGCAAATGAAGTATTTCATTTCTAATCCTCCTCTTTATCTTTGTTTTACTGATGTTTCATTGCGTCGTCATGCTTCATATCATGCTTCATATCTTTACTCTGTTCTTGCATCTGTTGTTTTTTCATAAAGCGTTCTAATGCCTTTTTATCTGCAACTTTTAAATTATCGACATGCGAATGTTGTTCATGTGCGAAAGCTTGAGCATCCTTATTATCTTTAAAACTTGCATAACCAACATTCATTGGTGTTTTGATTTTACCATTAACAAACTTAGCATCTTTAACATTAATCCATTCTAAAGTTTTATAATCTCTCACAAACTTTTCTTTCAACTTCACTTTTGACTTTCTTTCATAATTCAATAAACAATATAAATCATCAAAGAAATAGTTTTTTCCATCTTCTCCAATTGCTTGAGCAGAGAATTTACCAAGAGCATCAGATTTTTGATAAACCTTCATATTACATGCAGCACATTTTGTATCTTTTTGTGGTTCTTTCAAAGTAACACCGTCTACTTTAACTACTTTGTCATCTTTTTTAACATTTTTCGTTTGTGAAGTTTTTGTTTCCGATTTAACATTTTTTTCATCACTTTTTTCCGATTGACCACATGCTGATAATAAAAGTAACGCGCTTAAAGATAAGAATGCCAACTTTTTCATTTTATATCCCCCAAAATTTAATTATTGGTTCAATTATAAAGGATTTGCTACTCATTCTATTTTTACTATTGTGTATACATTTTGTATATTTATTGGCAATAACTTAACAATTGTTTATCAACAATATGAATTCACAAAAATTTCATTTCAATTCTGAAAAAATATGTATCCACTCGGAATTAAAATACAAAAACTTTAAGGAACATTGTAAAAAACGCCAAAGCAAGAATTATGTTCACAATTCTTGCTTTGGCGTTTTGTCATGTAGTTTTGTTTTTCCATCCCACTAATCACTAACTAGTTCTGTTTCCATATACAATCTTATCAACTTATTGTCCTTGAATGTCAGTAAACAAACTGCGAGCGGCTCAATCAATGTGTAGTCGTTACATTCTCTCATTATGTTAACGATTACGACCTGTTCATCATTTCTTTTAAATCTTTTGAGTACGTCAAAAGTCCAGTTTTGTTCTGTTTCAAATCTTTTTTCAAACAGATTAACAATTTGAGAATAATTATAAGTCACTTCTCTATCCCCATTAAATACAAATGTCGCTTTTAGAGATTCTGACAGTTGTTTTTTTACTTTTTCTAAATCTTGATTTTTCCAATTGATAAATAAATTAACGTACCCCATAATTCGTAACCGCCTTTAATAAGATGTTATAAAGATAACACAAATACGACCTACATTTTCTATAAATTTTGTAATATTTATAAAAAAAATTTGATTTATATCCGTTTCTTTATTTTTTGCCTATCAAATACGGTCCATGTTTATATCCCACTAAATAGGCTATCGTGTAATATACCATTGTTTATTAACATATCAATCTTTAAGGAGTGATTGAACATGGACAAATTTGAAAAAATCGATAAAGAAATTGAAGGATATACTCAAAACAAACAACCAGGAAATGAATACGAAATGGATCCAAAGCCTATCGCTGAAGATAATCAATATAAAGCAAGTGGCAAACTTGAAGGAAAGACTGCATTAATCACAGGCGGTGACTCTGGTATCGGTCGTGCTGTTGCAATCTTATATGCTAAAGAAGGTGCAGATGTAGCCATTGGTTATTATGAAGAGACACAAGATGCACACGATACGATAAAAAGATTACAAGAAATTGGTGTTAAAGCAAAGGCATATCAATTCGACTTAAAAGACCCTAACATGTGTAAACAGTTCGTAAAAGACGTTATTGATGATTTCGGTAAGCTGAATATTGTTGTGAATAACGGCGGTATGCAATACTCAAATGATGATTTTACAAAGGTATCACCCGAACAAATACAAGAAACATTCGCAACAAATATATTTGGAATGATGTACGTAACACAAGCTGCAATTCCACATTTAAGTAAAGGTGATACAATTATTAATACAAGTAGTGTCACTGCATATCGAGGATCTGCCTCATTAGTCGATTATTCAGCAACAAAAGGTGCCATTACGACATTTACACGTTCATTATCACAACAATTAGCACCAAAAGGTATCCGTGTAAACAGTGTTGCACCTGGACCAATTTACACACCACTCATACCAGCTACATTCGATAGTGAAAAAGTTGAAAAACATGGACACGAAACCGCATTAGAAAGACGTGGGCAACCAAGTGAAAATGCACCAGCATACGTATTCCTAGCTTCTAATGATTCAACATACATCACAGGACAAGCAATACACATCAACGGCGGAGATTTTATTACGAGTTAAAAAGTAATGATAAATTTAAACGAGAGAACAATCATTTTAATTGTTCTCTCGTTTTTTGAATGATACAAAGTTATGCTATTCTTAAATGTCTATTCAATTATTTTAGAAAAAATTAAATAATCATTCCATTGATTGTCTTCATACATAAATGATTTTCTCATGCCTTCAAATAAAAAATCATGCTTTTCAATTACTTTAATCGATGCAATGTTATCTGGATGAATATGCGCTTCGACTCTATGAAACTTTAACTTTGATCCCATTTGCTCTATGACACTTAACATTTCACTAGCATAACCATTATTCCAATATTGGTTATGTATCAAGTAACCTAATACACCCCACTCAAATCTACCACGTTGAAGCACTGTAAACTCTAACTTTCCTATATGTTCTCCAGTATCTCGTAAGAAAACGCCCAATACATATGCAGTATCTTTTTCGGCTAATTCATTGAGTTCTTTAATCACATTGTCATAAAAGTCTTCATCCCAATCACTTACATCGATATCATCTGAATCAAATGCATTTTGCTTCTTAAGTCTATTCTTAAACCCAGAAATCCATACATCGTAATCATCAGAAGTTAATGGTCTAATTTCTAATCTTTCAGTAAAGCTTGTTTCTAGTAATGTCATGAATAATATCCCTCACGTTATATATTTTCTCGGAAATAAATCTATTATTTTTGCGCTTCACATCTTAAATATCTTTATAATAAAAAATATTATCTACTTTTACTAATGGGAAATCTTTTGGTAATTCTTCTTTAGGAATTCGATGGAAACCATTCTTACGATAGAAGTGTTGTGCTGCTTCAAACTTATCAATCGTTCCAAGATAAATTGATTTGATACCATCATCATGTGCATTTTGGATGACATGATCCAACATTTTCTTACCAATCTTCATATTACGTATATTTTCATCAACATATACTCTCTTTAAAGCACTGTTGTTATTCTTCATTCGCGTCAATGCAATTGTTCCTACAATCTTACCATCCAATAAAGCAAGCCAGAACTGACCACCTGTATCAATATATGTGCCTTTAATGTCCTTTAAATCCGGTTGATTATTGTAAGTAACGTTATCAATATCAAACTCATGAAGTTTAATATTAATAATAAATTCATTAACCTCTTGTTTAAATTCATCTGTGTATTTTACGATTTCGATATCTTTCATATGCGCCTCCTCTAAGTAGTTGAAATATCTTAAAGTTAATACATACCCATGTTACTTAGGATTAAACGTTGTTAGCAATTCGTATGCATATAGGAGACACTATCGCTTCAATTTAAATATCTCTGACAACGGATTATACTTACCCTCTATCATATCCAATAATAGCTTACTTCCAAATGATGAATACACGGTACCATTTCCACCATAGCCATATAATCCATACACTTCTAAATCCTCATCTATCTTCCCAATAAATGGCTTACCATCTTTTGTCTCACCAAATCTTGCACCATAAGCATATTCAATTTCTAATTTTATTTCCGGATAGAGTTTATTGAATGCTTTAATCAGTCGATTACCTTGTTTTTGTATATGCTTTTCATTTGGAATCTTATCTGTCGTTTCATCTAATCCACCAATCAACACTCTATTTCCCGGGACATGTCGAATATATAGATATGGTCTTGCTGATTCCCAAATCATTACTTTATCCTTCCAAAACTGGCTTTCTTGTATTGGTTGTGTCACAACTGCGTAACTTGCGACGAATTGTTCTCTGTTAATATATTTTTTTGTAATTTTATTCTTTGCATAACCCGTTGTCATGACAAGTTTGTTAGTTGCAATTGTTTTATTTTTAAATTCACAAATAACTTGGTTATTCTCTTTTTTATATTGTATTAATTCTGTGTTTTCTAATACATCTAATTGATATTTGTTATGTGCATATTTAACTATTTCATTAACGAAAACAAATGGATTAATTTCAGCATCTTCATGCGTAATAAGCGCATTGTATTTATCGATGCCATATTCACCTTTTAGTTGCTCATCACTTATGTATTCCACTGGGAAATCAAAATACTTTAACGCATCAAACTCATCTTTAATCTTCTCTTTATGTCGTTTGGTTGACGCAATAAAGAGACTATCACGTGTAATAAAGTTCACTCTAGAATCAAGTAAAGTTGAAAGCCTCTCAATATCTTCAAGTCCCTCTTTACTCGCCTTGTAAAAATAATAGGCTTCAAGTGGACCAAAATCTTTTACGCATTCATGTAATAGTTTATCGCTCATATATTGCATTAAACCAGTATTCGCTGCACTACTTGCGCTACCAATCGTATCTTTATCAACTAGTAATGTGTGATATCCCGCTTCTGCAACGCGAAATGCAGTTAGTGCACCACTCATACCTCCACCAATAATAACAACATCATAATTTTTTGCTATTTCATCGTTATAATTCATTTTTTGATAAGTATCTGGCCAGTAAAGCTTCCCATTGTGCATCATAACAGTCTCTCCTTTAGTAAAAAGTATATAATTCGTTTTACATTTACTTATGTATTTACTTCATTCATACCCTTTATTAAACAATTTTTATGAAAATAGACTTAGAAAAATTGTATTACTTACGATACAACTCGGGATCGTATAAGAGTGCAGTAATTCATAACAAAGAAAAAGACATGCCAAAAATGACATGTCTTCACTTAATTATATTATCTAAATCATTTCCAAGTCGCATTATAGTACACACAATAAACTACACTTTTCTATATCGTTTCAATCCAATGATATTGAGCACTGTAAAAAATGTCATAAATCCGATGAGTATTAATAACTGCATCCATATCCCATCGAATCCTTCACCTCTTATCATGACAGCAGTTAAAGCCTTACCGCCATATGTTAATGGGAAAATCATAGATAGTGTTCTCACCCAACTAGCGAGTTGTTCTATCGGGATTATCCCTGAGAAGAATACTTGTGGTATCACAACAATTGGGATGAACTGAATCATCTGAAATTCAGAATTTGCAAATGTTGATACGAATATCCCCATTGATAATGCAACAAGTGCTAATAATATATTCGTAACAAACACCCAAATCACATTTCCTTCGATATGCAAATCTAACACAAACATTGCAAACGTTACGATAATCAATGTCTGTATAATTGCAAATATCCCAAATCCCACTAGATAACCAAATACAATTTCACTGCGTTTAATCGGTGTAGCAATTAATCGATTCAATGTCCCAGTTGTTCTTTCTCTTAACAACGAAATCCCAGAAATTAAGAATACGAAGAAGAATACAAAGAATCCAATCAATACAGGAAATATTTTATCAAAGAATGTGCCGTTAGCATCTCCATACATATATTCATTTTCAATTTCATATTGTGCAGGTTTTGTGATTGCTGGTTTTTTCATATTTTTCATTAATTGATTTTTAACTTGTGGTGGTAACTTTGATTGAATTTGTTCTGATTGCTTTTGTAATGCTTGTTGCATCACTTGCATATTATCTTTCAATAACTGCATTTTCTCACCAACTAGGGATTGTTTTACAATCATTTTAACTTGTGCCGTCTTGGTTGGATCTTCATTTTTATAGGTTACTTTAATTTTCTGATCGGCATATTGGATATATGCATCTAACTCATCATTTTTAATATGTGATTTTGCCGTGCCTTGTTTATAATGATGATAATCGATATCCTTTGTCGGCATTACCTCTACAATATTTGATGGTATTGAATGATCTATCCCTATCTTTAGGGATTGTGAATTGTTTGAATTAAATACAAAATACATCAATGATAAGATAAGCATCGGTGCAATCATCATTAATGCAAGGGTACGTTTATCTCTTATAATTTCTTTCACAACACGTTTTAACATCGCATTAAATCTAAGCATGATTGTCCACCTCTGCTTTCAAGAACACTTCTTCAATTGATGTTGCATTAAATTTTTCTTTTAACGCTACAGGTGTGCCAATTTCAAATAACTTTCCGTCAATAATCAGTCCTACTAAATCACATTTCTCCGCTTCATCCATTACGTGTGTTGTTACAATAACACCTTTACCTTGCAGGGACAATGTTCTTAATTGTTCCCAAATGTCTTTTCTTAAACTTGGATCAATCCCAACAGTAGGTTCATCTAATATGATCAATTCAGGATTACCAAGTAACGTAATTGCAAGTGATAATCTACGTTTCATACCACCTGAGAAAGTGTGTACTAACTTGTTCTTAAATGCACTTAATTTAACAAGCTGTAAATTCTCATCTATCATCGTCTCTAATTGTTTACCTTTTAACCCGATAAGATTACCAAAGAAGACTAAATTTTCATAAGCACTTAAATGCTCATAAAGCGCATCACTTTGCCCCATATAACCAATACGTCCTAATACTTTTCTGTTAGGCATCGTAGTATTAAGAATGGTCGCTTGACCACTATTTAACTTCTCCATCCCAAGTAAACATTTAATTGAAGTTGTCTTCCCTGATCCAGAAGGTCCGATAATTCCTAATATTTGTCCGCTGTTTACTGAAAGCGATACATCATTTAGCACTGTACGTTTATCATACACTTTTACAGCATGCGACAAATTTGCGATTGTTTTTGATTCCATTATTCTCACCTCTATTTATTTTACACAGTGTCTATTATTTATTACACTTTGAGTATAAAATATTTAAGAAATTATTCAATAGACGTCATATTTTTTAATTTACACATATTGAAATATGTAAATTATTTTTTAGGAGTGATACTTATGCAAGATATATCAATAGAAGATGCACGCATTGTGAAAACTAAAAATGATATAGAACGCGCAATGATAAAACTACTTTCTGAAAAGAGTTATGACAAAATCACAGTAAAAGATATATGTGAAGAAGCAAAAATCTCACGTGCTACTTTCTATAACCAATTCAAAGACAAAAATGACTATATACAAAAATATCGTATGTCAGTCATAAAAAAGATTACTCGAACAATCGTTAAAGATGATCGAACAAATCAAGTTAATTTGCACAATAAATTACTATCTTTGATCACCCAGCAAGATGAACTGTTCTTAATGCTCATCTCAATGAATGGGTCACCAGAGATTCAAGAAACATTTAAAATGATGATCCGTGAAAATGCAAAGCAAAATATATTAAAGTATATTGATATTCCGTTTCAAAACGAAAGAGAAGTCCATTACTTTACAGTATTTATTAGCAATGCAATTTTTGGTATCATCCAGGAATGGGTCAGAAATGGCAAACAAGAAAGTCCAGAAGAACTTACCAATATTATCAATAAGATTATTCCAGTGAAGTTTAAATAAACATTTCGATTACGAATAAAGACATGCCATATTGACATGTCTTTATCTTTAATATCCTAATGCATTTTAGATTATACGTGAGCTTCCCACTGACATGGACCAACATGCATTTCTGTAAATTCTGCGACAAACGATGAATCTTCTGGTGAACATGCATAAATACCAAACTTTACTTCACCTTGTCCTTCATTTAAATGACAGATTCTCATCTGTTTAAAGTCAACGCCATCTTCAGAGTACTCAATACAATAATCACTTTCTCGACGACTAAGTCTATACCACATTGATTTAATCCCACTATCAATATCAAATGATGCCCAATCAGAGTAACCATTATTCGTAACTACACTACCTAAACGTTGGAAAGTATCATTTTCATATTCAATAGATGCTTTTAACCAGTTGTCACTATCTAAATACATTACAACACCACATTGATCAAAGCGACGTTTCGTGTCAAAAGATGTTTTCACTGTAAAGGAGAAATAATCCTCTGTCGTCGTCATTTGTAAGACAGGTGCATTATCATTTTGGAATCCATAATACGTTCTTTGCCATAAATCAGTATGAGGCTCCGTTGTAATTTGAATACGTTCATCTGTTATTTCGTAAACTTTTGGTGCACGTGTCCACTGTAAATCTGTAAAAGTAGTCATTTTAACCTCCTAATTCATTGTCGATTAAGATAATTCTCACTTTAATATACCATTCTAGTGTAAATTACATTACCATTTACGCTATAGGGAGAATGAATCGTCTACACTTAATTGTACAAATTCTATGAGGATTGCCTTAAAATAAACCTCATTACTTGTGATAACTTTCAGCGTATCGGTTAAGAATGAGGTTTATTTATAATAAAAATCGATATCAAATAATGATATCGACTTTAATTTTATATGGTATATAACTGCTCAAGTTCATTCTTAATCTTATTTCTAGCTCCATCATGTTTCTCAGGATTATAGGCTGTTTCTTCATTTGACCAATTTGATGCATCATATGCCCATACTGGCATATATCTTACTGATTCATCTTCCCATTGTATCTAGGAAATAAATGTGCATGAAGGAAGTGATCTTTATTGCCTAATATCTCATAATTTACTCTTGCTGGATTCAATTCTTTGCTGATAGAATTCTATGTTCTTTCCAGCTCATTTTCTTACTCCTATATCTGTCATTTTAATTGGAACTCTTGATGTATATGTCTATGGATTAAAATAAGTACTCGCAAATGGATCGGATAAAACTTCTTTCATAAATAGTTTTTCTTTTAGATTTTTTGGCTTTGTTCTTCCTGTTGAGCCCCTATTTAATGATTTTTTCTTTCTAAGTTTATTTGTATACCTTTAATATAATAAATTATTATAAATTTCATGAATTTTTTCATCAAAGTATTTTCTATTATTAAAATGTGGATATTCTACTTCATCATTATCATCATAAAAATCTACTAACTCACTAACTTTCTTAAAATTTTCATAATCAAACTCATTCAGTTCATCATAATCAATATAAAAATTGTAAATACTAAAATAATATCTTTGAAAAATTTCTGTTGTTATTTTTTTTTCGATATAATCTTTAATTATCATCATCAACATTTCTTTATCTTCCATCCATTAATCTCCTATTTATTTATTTTTCTTAAAGGTCCCATGGCTTCTCTAGCATATTTAAAGTGTGCAACTAAATTTTTCTTTTTATTATACAATACTTCTAGATTATATTTCTTATTATTCCTGTGCATGGTCGTGTAGTACATTTTAAAACCTTTTCTGCCACGAGGATCTTTATACCCTAGATTTATATAGTATGTGTTCTTAAACTAGTTTAGATAACATAAACCTTTTGTTGATTAAATTAATTCTCCAAGAATTCTTCAGCAAAAAACTCTTCTCCTGCATCCATAGTCCATCCAATACTTAAAACATCCCCGTATGATGCTATATTTTTCAACGTATTCTTATAAAAATCTTGAACCGTCATACTCCTCACTTCAAAGGATTCCCAAATATCATATTTATGTGATAACGCAGCTTCTTGAGTCATCCAAAATAAAAAATTAATTGACGGAAAGTATTCAACAGATAAACTGCCAGCAATCTCATTTATCTCAGTATTATACAAATAATAGACATTTTCTATTGTGAACTTTTAAAATAAACAGGAAAGCCGAAGTATACATCGCGTTATACTTCGGCTTCAATATTCCTATTATTCATTGATTAAATATTTAAATTAAACGCATACGATTCATCGCTGCTAGTGCTAATATAAAATGATTTCTCGTTCTTAATATCAACCACAAATGAATTTCTAACAGGTTGAAAATGAACAGTGTCTAAATCCAAATGCTCATCTAAAAAATATATGCCTTGTACGTTGTAATGACCATCAAAACAAGTACAATCCATTAATTCCTTAATGACATTAATATCCAAGGGATAATCAAATAAAATATGATTACACTTTTCACGATGTTTAATATGATTTGTCTTTAAATAATCTATCAATGTTTTCCCTTTAATAAAGATAGATTGTTTAGGCTGCATCATCTTTATCATCAATAACGCTCTGTATTCATCATCCATCTCTAACAAATATGCATCATTACCTGAGTACATAATTTGCCCAACAATAAGCATTTCATGTTGCTTTACAGGCAGTAAATATGGAGGACTTAACTCACTATCACTACATCTTATATACGATGTGATTGAAGGATGATAACTTAATCTTCCAACAATAGGGTCCCAAATCAAAATTGGTTCGTTTTGATTGTCTAGTAGTACCGTTAGAAAATAACCTTGCTCAACTTCTTCACTGAAATCCAAATTTTCTATATCAACATATGCTCCATATCCATCAATGACTGAGTGAAATTTTTTATCTTTCAGTAAATTAATAAATATAGGTTCTATATCATTTACATGCGCATCTACCGTGATTAACCTATTTTTGGCATCACTAATAACACCTTTTTCAACGATTATAGATTCTGGATATGGATCAATACCTACAGATGTTTCATCCTCTAAGATCCATCGAAAGAATTGCTTTAACACCATTGGAGTACTCCTTATTTTTTGTAAGTAATTTGTTTATTAATAATTAAAAAGACATGTCAAAATGACATGTCTTTCACCTCTATCCGCGTGGTTAGACGCAGCAAGGAAGGATTTCCCTTATTCCTTTTATAAATATATATCTAAAATTATTAATATGCAATTATTAACTGTGTATAACATTAAACAGAACGTACGTTCTTTTTGTGGTGACTTTCAGCGTATCGGTTAAGAGTGAGGTTTTAAGTCTACTTTAGTAAATGTTCTATGAAATCCGTTAAATATGTTTCGGCAAAGGCTGCAATGATAAATAAAGGTAATGCAATAAATACATAGACTCTGATCAAGTTATACATAGATTCTGAAATAGATAGTCCATATCTCTTTTCTTTTCTGAAAAAATTACTTACCTCACTAATGATTGATCGGTTCAATGACCATAGTCCGCTTGCAACAAAACAAAATGCTAGAATTTCTATCAATGTATGTGGAGTAGACGATAATACTAAAATCCATCCAAAATCAGGAACCACATGAACGGCAAAACCAAATATTATTCCAGTAATAATTGAAGTAGATATTATATTTAAGAAATAAAGAAATGGAATAGGTATTAGAGATAGAATAAACATTTGCAACGGTACAACAAATCCATTATTTACAACATACATCCATACTTTATCAAGTCCTTTTAATTCTTCAGAATTTGAAGGTAACTTACTGGTTATGTCTTTAAATATTTCTTCTGATGGATAAAATACTAGTGAAATAATAAAAGTAAAAATGGCTACTAACATCATAATGCCATAAATAATTAAGGCTCTCTTAATATAACTTACCTCTAGATTTTTCATATACTACCCCTCTTAAAAAAAATTTTAGATGTCTTTTGACTTCATTTTTTGAATTTCATTTTTATATCTTTCTTTTTTCCTTTGAAAACCGAAGTAATAATCTACAAGTAATATTAAATTACCTATTATTGCTCTATACCATAAGTATTCAATATCTTGGTGTACGAATTTAAAATTATAGATTACATATAAGTTAAAAATTACTGGTATAACCAAACCTAGCAATTTGTTATCACGTGAAGCTAAATAGCGTTGCAATCCAAATAAAACTAAAATTAAGAAAATCAATTCAACAATATTAAACATATGTTACCTCCATAATTTGTATTCTGACACTATCTTACAACAAACTTCAATAAAGTTAAAGCATTTTTTAATTTTATTAAAAATATTATTGTTTAAATATTGATTTTTATTAATTTAAGCCTTAAAATAAATTTAAAGATTGGAGGAGTAAGATGGAAAGAAATGAATTGCCAGATTGGTTATTAAAATTAGATAAAGAAGATATTGAATTTATGAAGAACTTTGTTTTAGAATCAGGTTCATTAAAAAGCATCGCCAAAATGTATGATGTTTCATATCCAACTGTAAGAATTAGACTTAATGCTTTGATCCAAAAGGTAGAGTTAGCGTCACAAGAAGAAAACTCAGGACTCGTAAACTATGTGAAATCATTGGCTATTGATGAAAAAATAAGTTTAGAAGATGCTAAGAAAATCATTAATCTATATAACAGTGAAAAGGAGTAAATAAAATGACAGGACATATAATAAATGCTTTAATATTTGCAGCCATTTTAGCGTCACAATATTTTTTATCCAAAACAAAGTATAAATTTCTAGGTCTAATCGTACCGATTTTATGTACAGTATATGCAGTTTATCTATATATAAATGAAGTATGGCCATTATGGGCTTTAGGATTATTATTGTTAATAGCGTATGCATTATTATATTTAGAATATGAAAGTGCGCAGAAAGACTACAGCAAAAAAAGAACTTCTGAGTTAAGTAAAATGAGAAGCCAAGATTTATAAATTCCTCTTTTCTTTAATGTGAGACCTTCAGAAGAATAAAAGTATAGAAAGTGAGAGTTTATGAAGAAAAATAGAGGACTTAAGAGAAAATTTAAATCGACATTATATGATTATAACGAAAAGTTAAATGTATATAGTGGATATGTAGAATTATATGTCCCTCAAATAAATTATGTTAACGAAAATATAAGCGGTTATGAATATCAAGTTATCGATTTTCTGATTGAAAATACTAAAGATTCTATTCCTGAATCTGCGGCTTTTATGTATATCATTGATGAGATAAATGCTTTGAATAGTCATTTAATTATTAGTGACGATAATAATGATTTAAATTTAAACCTTATACAAGAACAATCAGAAAAAATTCCTAATTATATCAAACAACTTGAAAGTAAATATAATTTGAAGTTCACACGTAAGGTATCTGTAACGGAAATGAATTTTACTGATTATGTTAATTTAGACGAAGAGGATAAATTTGATATACTATACTACATAAAGAAAGACAAAGAAAAAGTAATATTCGTGACAAATGTATTATGGACTTGGATTAGTAGGTGACAATAAAATAAAGAAAGTAGCGACTGATTTGATTCAGTGCTACTTTTATTCGTTACTGCTACCAACTTCAACAATAAAATTAATTGCTAATAACTATATCTCCATTAATAGAGCTCATCCACTAAAATATAATATTTAACCTTTTGCATATCTAACTTAAAACCTAAAAGGTGTTCTAACTCATTCTTCAATTCTTCTTCATTGATTTCTGTATTGTAAAGATAACTTCTATAACAAAGTGCTATATCTCGATAAGGATCACCAAGACCACCTCGCCCCAAATCAATATAACCTGAAATATTACCATCTTTAATCAAAATATTTGGCATACATAAATCACCGTGCGTGTAGCTTATTTCTTCTTCTGGTTGATTATCTTTTAACCAAGATAATAGCTCTTGTGGATCTTTAAACCCTTCTGGGCCATATGTATCTGGGTTAGCATCTTCAATATCCACTAAACCTTTTTCAACATTATATTCTGCTTTCTTTAAATAATGTTGTAATCGATTATCTACTGGGCAGTCACTAAAATCAATTTCTTTCAACTTATTTATTGCTTTTGTATATAATTCAAGTGAATCACCATCTTTACTTAACATCTCACCCTCTAATCGGGTCATCAGCAAATAACTTTTGTCATTCTTCACACAATGCTCAATTATTTTCGGTACAGGCAATCTACCATTTAACCATTTCATTAATTTAATTTCGTTTTCTGTTTCTGATGATACACGTTCTATTTTCAGAACATAATCATCAAATAAAATAACAGATGAATGGGAACGACCTATATCATCAACTTTATAATTAAGATTGTTTATATGCCTCGCAATTTCATTTGGTATAACTATGTTACCTATTCTCACGATAAACCCTCCATTAGATTTTTCACATAACCTCTACACTCATAAATTCTGTCTACTACCGTTTCATCAATTTGCTTTCTATCTGTTACATGTCCAAATGTAAAAATCGGGTGAAAATGAGGATTGCTAGTCTTTATATCTCCACTTGTAAATACATGAAAATATGAGTTGAATTGAGAAAATCCATTTTTTATATACCACTGATTACTTGCATAGTCTTCTCTAGTCCAAGCTTCTAAATATTCGATACCTTCTAATTTCAATCTTTCTTCAGCAACCTCTAATAATTTTTGGCCAATACCTTTAGATTGATGATCAGGATGAACTGCGATTGTTTCTATCATTGCGCCTTTTTGATGCTTATCATAGCTACAATAAGCATTTTTAATTTCGATATCGAGCAATCCAATCACTTGATTGTTTTCTACACAAATTAATTCAACACCATCAATTTTAGGTTTTGTTTGAAGAACATCATCAAAATACTGCGTGTAAAGAAATGATAAGGTTCTACATCGAATCCATGAATCTTCATATTTTGATGAATAATCTAAAATTTTCATAAAATTACCCCTTTTTTATTTTTATTAAAAAATTTTGTAATTATTTCTTATATATGAGAATAAATTTGACTCGCTAAACCTTCCCAATCCATACTATCAGTATTTACAATCTTATACGGAATGACTGTATTGCTTACAGCTTTTATATAGCACTCTTGAATTTGTGTAAAATTTTCAATTTCTTTTTTTAAATCATGATTACCTATTTGCGGATATCTAAGCTGAATTCGTTTGCTCATTTCACTCTTAGAAACAGTTAACAGAACACAAAGTGGATTTAATTCCATTAATTTATTTTGTATTTGAATAATCTCATGATGATTTCCAAAATGTACTATATGATTTAAATGATATCGCTCGATCATATAGTAAAGGTCACTAGAAGATTTACCATGATTTATCTCATTATTTATCCAATTCGATAGTTGAGACAAATAATTCAATTGCAACTCTAATAACGAAATATGATTATCTTTTGTTATTTCAATTATCTCATCATGTTTGTTAACGTTGAGAATTTGAGTGAAGTGTTCTGTAATATAGACTGCTGAACGTTCTTTATTTGATAATGTTTGTAATTTCTTTATTTCATTAAATATAGACGATTTTCCTGTGTATGAAAAGCCTTCAATAATAATCCCTTTAAATTTAGGCACTTTATTACTCCTTTTACATTCAATTTTAAAAATGAAAATGTTGACAAAATATTCAATCAATTATATCATATGTTTAATTTAATATTACATACAAGGACACGATTTTATTTGGTCGATTAACAGAGAGGGAATAATTGCTGAGAGATTCCTAAATTAGATAATAAAATTACTACCTTAAAAATAAATGATATGGAAACATGTCACGTTCATGTGCGTTAAACATGCTAGAGTGTCATCATTAATGATGGAATTTTGGGTGGAACCGCGGGTAATAGAAGACTCGTCCCTTTTTTTGAGGGACGAGTCTTTTTATTATAAAAAAATAAAATTAGGGAGAGATTTAAATGTCAAATCAACAAATTAGTATCAAATTTCCAGACGGAAGTAAAAAAGAATATACAAAAGGAATTCTAGCAAGTGAAGTTGCAAAATCGATTAGTAATTCTTTATTCAAGGAAGCCATTGTTTGCCGCGTCAATGGAACCTTAGTTGATTTGACCTATCCCATCCATCAAGATTCAGAACTAAGTTTCTATAACATTAATACAGTTGAAGGTATTGAAGTCATGAGACACTCTGCAGCACACGTTTTAGCCCAAGCAATTAAAAGAATTTATCCAAATTCACTATTATCTATTGGACCAGTTATTGAAAATGGTTTTTATTATGATATAGACTTAGATCAATCTATCAGCGAGAGTGACTTAAGTAAAATAGAAAAAGAAATGAAAAAAATTCAGAAAGAAAACCTTACATTCATTCGTTCTGAGATATCTTATGAAGAAGCTGAGAATATATTTAAAGATAATTCTTATAAAGTGAATATCATAGAAAGCCATAAAGATGAACAACTTTCAATATATCAACAAGGTGAATTTACAGACTTATGTACAGGTCCACACGCACCAAGTACTAAATATGTAAATCACTTTAAATTAACAAAAGTTGCAGGTGCTTACTGGAAAGGTGATAGTAATAATAAGATGCTTCAACGAATATATGGTGTAGCGTTTGCATCCAAAGAAGAACTAGATAATTATTTTGACTTCTTAAAAGAAGCGGATGAAAGAAATCACAGAAAACTAGGTAAGCAACTGAAACTATTCATGTTTTCCGAAGAAGCTCCAGGGATGCCCTTCTATCTACCAAATGGTCAGTTCATTAAAAATAAAATGGAAGAGTTTTTAAGAGAGATTCAATTAGAAAGAGGATACCAAGAAGTTAAGACACCTTTAATGATGAATCAAAGACTTTGGGAAGCTTCTGGACATTGGGATCATTATCATGAAAATATGTATTTTACAAAGGTTGATGACAATGATTTTGCATTAAAACCTATGAATTGTCCTGGTCATATGTTGATATTTAAAAATGAATTAAAATCTTATAAAGATTTACCACTTAGAATAGCTGAATTTGGACAAGTACATCGTCACGAGTTTAGTGGTGCTCTAAATGGATTACTTCGTGTAAGAACATTCTGTCAGGATGATGCACATATATTTGTAATGAAATCTCAAATCCAAGACGAAGTTAAAAATGTATTAGAACTTATCGATTACCTGTATAACATTTTTGGTTTTGAATATTCAATAGAACTATCAACTCGTCCAGATAAATACCTTGGAGATTTAAGTCTATGGGAAGAAGCTGAAAAATCATTATCAAATGTTTTAGATAACCTGAATCTCCCATATAGTATTAATGAAGGTGACGGTGCTTTCTACGGACCTAAGATTGATATTCATATTAAAGATGCATTAAAAAGAAGTCATCAATGTGCTACTGTGCAACTTGATTTCCAAATGCCTGAAAAATTCGATTTAACATACGTAAATGAAAACAATGAAAAAGAACGACCAGTAGTTATTCATCGAGCAATATTTGGTTCACTTGATCGTTTCTTCGGAATATTAATCGAACACTTTAAAGGGGCATTTCCATTATGGATGTCACCAACTCAAGTGAATCTTATAGGAGTATCTGAAAATAATATTAACTATGTAAAACAAATTCAAAAAGTACTTGCCCATGAAAACATCAGAGTAAATATTGATAACAGAGACGAAAAGCTAGGTAAGAAAATTAGAGAAAGTCAAATGAATAAAATTCCTTACACTATTGTAGTGGGTGATGAGGAACAAAATAATAATTCATTATCTGTTAGAAAATACGGTCACTCAGAGAATGTATCAAAAGATATCACAACATTTATTAAGGAATTGAAAAATGAAATTAATAAAAAAGAATTATTAGTATAAAAATTAAACCCAAAGCTAATATACGGCTTTGGGTTTACTCATAATTTGGAATATTTATTGGATATTTCATTACTAATTTTTCTACATATTAAAATAAATTTGACTCGCTAACCCTTCCCAATCCAACCTAGCCTTCTCTTATCTGGAGATTGATTAAATTCTCCTTTTTCATTATATCGAACTGCATTTTTTACGCATCTTACTAATAAATATAATAATATAATTGGATCTTGTGAATAATTAAATTCTTTTCTTTTCTTTAAATAATAATCTTGGGGATTATCTAGTTGTTCATTCCATAACTTTTCATACACATCTGATACGTACCCTGGAGAATTTATTATTAATTCTAGTAATTCAGCTAAGGGTTTATTTATTTCATTAATCCAAATATTTTCACTTATCTTATTATAAGAAATTGCCATGGACATCGCTGCCGAACCTGCAAATGGCTCTATAAATCGCTCTACTCGATTTGGCATAAAATCAATAATCTGATTTGCCAGTTTTCTTTTGCTACCTTGATATGGTATAGCCTGAGGAACTCTCATTATTAGTCACTTCCTAAATTAAAACAATATTTTTTATAATATTCATTATATATATTCTTATATTTTAAAATATTAAATTTCATAAATTAAGTGATTTTATTTTATAATTATATCTCTTAAATTTTATTTTTTAGATTCAATCACTCATTTAGTGTCCTTCAAACTTTGTAACATTCTTAGCAGCTATTCCTTTTCTATTAAAATAAGTTTCAAAAGTTACAACATCTCCTGTATTTAATTTACCTACAGTATTATTCACATGAAAAAAAATATCTTTTCTATTAGAGTTTGCAATGAAACCATAACCTTCATCAACTATTTTTGTAATAACCCCTTTATTAGTCTCTGTTATATTTCTAGATAGTGCTTTTGTATCAATAATATACTTTTTAATATTATTATATTTTTCAGGTAGTATTTCATTTTTATATTTTTCAATATTTGAACGTATCTTTTTAAAATCTGTACTATTTATCCATTTAAGTTGATCATAATATTTCATTATATTTTTTTCTAATAAATTAATAGCTGAATTATTAAGAGCTAAAAAAGATAAATCTGCCAGTATAGCTAATAAAGTCAATGCATTTTTCCTATCTAAATCTAATGGTTTTAACTTTTCTATTTCATTTAATGCATTCTCAAGAAGTTCTATTTTAAGATGTATATCTGTTTTAGCTGAAAGAGTCTCTGCTTTCCTTCTATATAATTCGGCATATGATTTAACCATTAATCTTTTATGTTTTTCTGAATAATCTTGAGATAGCTCTTTTATTTCTTCAAGAATTTCAAAACATTCTTTAAATTTTCCTAATCGCATTAAAATTCTGTTTTTTTCAAAGAGAATTTCTAAATTATTAGGTAAATTTCTATCTGCTTCTTCAATTATTTCAAGAGCTCTAGGATAATCTTCAACTTTTAATACATAGAAAGTTGAATATAAAAGGGCTACACGTGCTTTATTTTCTGCTTCCATACATCTATTCAGTGCAATATCATAACTTTGCTCTGCCTTATATATATTATTGTGGTTGCCTTCTATAAATGCCTGTACTTTGTAAACCTCAAAGTAATTCGGTGCGACATTAATTGCTTTATCTAAATACTCTCTTGCTTTAGTAAGATTTTTATTTTCGAATGCTTGATATAAATAATAAGATGCTATTCGATAATCTTTACTTTCCATAGAATGTGCTAAAGCACGAGGATTAAATGAATCATTCTCCTTCATTGTTGTTACCATCTGTAACAATGCATTGAGATCTTTCCTTTTTTTATTTATAAAATAGAAAAATTGGTTGGTAGGGGGATAAAATTTAGATAAATAATCTTTAGCCATTTCGTTTAATATATATGTACCTGATCTTAAAGTAACCATATTCGTAGATAACATCTCATTAATTGATTCTCTTAACTCTACAGGATCTAAATCTAAATAAAAATCAATTTCTCCGTAACTTAAATCATATTTCTCTATTAAAAATAATTGAAGTATCTGTTTAGAGTTATTACTCAACTTATCATATACATTGGACATACAAAATTCTATCAAGTCCCCTTTATTAAGTAATAAACTATTTATATCCAAGCCTTTAAATATACTTGTTATAAACCATTTTATTGATAGTGGATTCGAGTATAAACTATCCATAACAATTTCTTTAATTTCTGAATGATCTAATTCGTGTAGTTTTAACCCATAATATTTTGATAATTCTCTAAAATATGCTGTAGAATCACTCAGACTTAATCCTTCTAAGATATATCTATATTCTAATTCTCCTAAACCATGTCGTGATGTAATCAAAACTTTTGATTTTTCAGGTATCTTTTTTAAAAAGTCCATAACTTCATTCGTATTTATTGTTTCTAGATTATCAAGGACTAGCAAAGTTTTAAATGAATCTAAAAACTCTAAAATATTTTCTTCTGAACTTTTTTCATTACTAAAAATCATCTGTTTTTGCATTTCTTCCATTAATTCCGGTATATCTTTTACTGTATTTTCTAAATAATTAAACTCGCCTTGAGATAATGTTCTAGTTTTTAGTGTCACCCATAAAACTGCTTCATACTCATTATCAATATCATCTATTAATTCATATAAAACTTTAATTGTAAGTGCCGTTTTACCTAATCCTCCATTACCTATAATCGAAACAATTTGATGTTTATTATTTTGCAGTAATTCTTTTAGTTTCTTTATTTCTTTTTTTCTACCAATGTAACCTGTATCATCAAATTCTGGATTTGGTAAGTTGTGATAGACACTGTCTTTAATATTATTATTATAGTATTTCTTCATTTCAAATAATTTTGTAGGGTTTTCATGGATTAAATTCTTTGTTATTTTAGTCTCACTCCAATTAATCCAACCAATTTTATCTGATAAATCATCTAAAAATTCAAATAAAATTGCTCTATCTCCAATTTCAAGCGGTCGAGTATGCATAACTCTATTTCTTATAGGTATTAATTTATTAAAGTACTTTTCTAAGTTATTTACTTTTTCGTTATTCAGTCCTAATTTATAAGGATTCATTTTTATA
Organism: Macrococcus sp. DPC7161; assembly: GCF_004117835.1. Lineage (GTDB taxonomy): Bacteria > Bacillota > Bacilli > Staphylococcales > Staphylococcaceae > SDSC01. The sequence continues at coordinate 143,536 of NZ_SDSC01000002.1, forward strand.
ACTTCAATATAGTCCCCTAAATCGAATTCATTCAACCTTTTTTCTAAAGTATCTGCTGTATTTTTTGATCTATCCTTAGCTTTTTCTTGTAAGAATTCTGATAAAATAATATCTTCACCAGATAGTATGAATTTTCTTATATCAAACTCTATAGACGAACATATAGCAAATAATATTATGCGGTTACTAAGATTAAAAGTGGTCATAAATTCTCCTTAATATATAAATATTCTTTACATTATTTTATCATATTTAATAAAATAGCATCATAAAAAACCACATCATTTATGGTAACTTTCCCCCCTTATAATCCTAAACGCTCTATAAACTTGTTCAAGCAATATAACTTTCATCATTTGGTGTGGGAAGGTCATTTTGCTGAATGATAGTGCATAGTTTGATCTGTCCATGACGCTTTGGTGTAGTCCGTTTGATCCGCCGATGATGAATGTGAGGTGGCTTTTTCCTGTGTTCATTTTTTGTTCGATGTCTTTTGATAATTGTACTGAATCTAGTTGTTTCCCTAATATCTCAAGTGTATACACGTAGCTATCGTCTTTTATTTTAGACAGTATACGCTGTGCTTCTTTTTCTTTTGCTATCTCGATATCTTTTTCGCTCATATTATCGAAGTCTTTTTCATCTGCTACTTCTATTAATTCCATTTTTGTATAAGCACCTAGTCTTTTTACATACTCTTCTACCGCCATTTTCCAATATTTTTCTTTCAATTTACCCACAGTTATAATTGTTATCTTCATTTTTATTCATCCTTTCTGTATAACTTATCCTACTTATCCACAGGTTATCAACTTATTCACATTTCACAACCTTATTATATTCATAATTTCCCGATTTTCATTCATTTTCGTGTAAAATACCACTGAATATCTATAAAAAAAGATGCCGATTTCACTGGCATCTTTATACATTGTGGATAACTAAAATGTTATACACACAGTTATCCCCTGTTATCCACATATTTTTGTGAATTTCTTTACTTTTTTGTGTATAACTCTAAATTATTTCCCAAATTTAAATTTTTGTTAGGATTATTTCTATTGTTTTTGATATTTCTGTTTATAACGTATGTATTTTCGTCGCTATTTCTTTATCAGTATCACAGATTAACACTTCTTTATTTGTATCTATATCATGTTGATTCAATATTTGACTCACGTGCATTCTCGCTAAGTCTTTCATATTGTTATCTTGTGATAAATGACTTAAATAAATACGTTTCGTTGATCCTGTAATCACATCACTCATGGCATATGCGGCGTCTTCATTGGATACGTGTCCCATATCACTTAATATACGTTGTTTTGTTTTCCATGGATATCTTCCCATTCGTAACATATCCACATCATGATTACTTTCAAACACAAAACAATCTGATCCGTGTATCATCCCTTTCATTCGGTCTGATACATAACCTGTATCTGTTATGATGCTTAATTTCTTATAATCATTATTAAAGATATAGAACTGTGGATCTACTGCATCATGTGATACGCTAAATGATTCGATATCAAATCCTGCTATCGATTTGGTTTCATATGGATTAAAGATAAACTTTTGATCTAGTGGGATATTTTTATCTGCTTGATGTATACGTTCCCATGTTTTTTCGTTCGCATAGATTGGTAATTTATACTTTCTCGCTAATACCCCTAAGCCTTTAATATGATCTACGTGTTCATGTGTCACCAATATGCCGTCTAGGTCTTCGATTTTTCGGTCGATTTGTTGAAATAAACCTTCCATTTTCTTGCCTGTGAGTCCAACGTCTACGAGTAGTGAACCTTTATCACTCTCAACATACGTCGCATTCCCTGAACTGCCACTTGCAAGTACTGACATTTTTATCATATTACCATCTCTTTACTTCTATTTATTCTGTATATTACTTTAATATACGTTGTTCTGGATTCAATGCATCAACATAGTACATCTCAGAATCGCCATTTTTCTTTAATACTTCTACTTGATAGGTCGGTTTTAATACTTGTCCTCGTACCTCACGTACAATCGAATAATAGCCTAATCGAACAGCACGTACTTCGTCTCCGCGTTCGATTTCTGCTTGATAATACAATACTTCGAGTGCTTCACGTGCTGGAATGACTTTTTTCTTTTCGTTATTCTTACCGAGGCCTTCTTTTAAATCTTTTAAATAACTTTGTTTATACTTTGTTATTTCATTGTCTTTGTTATAACTGAATACGATTTGTGCTTTATCATTATTTAAGATTGGAAATTCATTATAAAATTGATCAAAATACAATTTTCTATTCTTTCGATCAATACCACTCAATACGTATTCTTTTCCTTTATCGACATCTGTTCCTAACAAGCTTTTTAATTTGTTATTAATTTCATTTGGTTCAATGGTTTTTAATTTAATTTTCTTTGATACATTAACCGTTACGGATGTTTTTAAATTATCACCATCTTTATTAAAATCATCCTCAGTTTGTGAAAATCCCGCACTTCTTCCTGATACGATATTCATTTTAATATTAAGTACTGATGCCATTTTCGGAATTTTTATGCCTTCTCGTTCAAAATTGACACGTTCTGATTTTACTTCTTTAATGTTTGACTGTTGTACTTTTTGGTAATAAATAATCCCTAACGCAATGTTGATGATAATGAAGACGAAGATAAATAATGACGTTGCTCTTTTAAAATCCATTATAATAACCTCCCGTCTTCATATCGCATCCACTTGCCATCATATTTTACAAACCATGCTGGTTCAAATGATAATGTGCTTTGAATTTCAGGGTTCTTTGTTTTAGTCATATAATAGCCAACTAACATATTCGTTACCGATTCAAAGTGATATTTACTTGAGGCCAAATGATAACGTACCGCTTCTGATGAAGGTAATGTTTTCACTTCATGTTTTGTTGGTACTGCCACACTAGTAGTGAATAAGCCTCTTCGATATTCATAAGCTTCTTTATTTCCCCAAATTACATTAATTTCTGATAAATGATTATCGTCAAATACAGGTATACCTTTTAAGAACATTTGATAACTGATTGCACCATCTTCTAATACTGTAAAATAGCGATAATCATCCGTAAATCCATTATGATTGTTTACAAAATCGTATGAACTCATTAAATTATCTAACGGTTTTGATTTTTTACGATCAACTTCAGATAAATTATCGTATTTATACAATGATTTATCTTTTGTCGTAACAATACCCTTGTTAGAGTTATAGATTTTCTCATTTTTCTTTCCATTACGCTCAATGATACTATCTTTAGACCCTAACACTTCATTATTAAAGTCTTCAGCATTTATCGTTTCAGCTAGATATCTAAATGCTTCTTTGTGATCTGGTTTTGTAGGTACATAAATACTCGTTTTTTCGTCGGTTGTTTTTTGGTTCGTGATGATTCCCGTATAATTGGTCATTTCTTTTTGTGTAGATTTAACAAAAAGGTTAAATGTCTTACTATTAATGTTAGTCTTTAATGTAATAACGCCTTTATCATTTGTCAGTAAGTTTATCGTTATCGTTTCTCCTGAATAACTATCAATAATCATACGTTCAAACGGTTTCTCAGTATTTGAATCCAATGTGATGTTTAACACTTGAGATAAATAGGTTGTTGTTGGCATGTCTCCTGAGTAATCTAAAATGATAAATTTATCTGGATGTCTCGAGAAGAACGTCGCCATATTTTGTCGATCTTTCACTTCAGTAATGCGTGCACTTGTAAGGCGCTGTAAGTATTGAAGTAATATTTCTTTCTCCGTTGTACCTTTAATATTATCTTCTGAGTAAGACACCACTTGAAACGGTAAGAATACATTTTTTATACTGTCATTTGTTGTGGGTCTCGATGTTGGATTGTTTGTTGTAGGTGTTTCTAATCGGTCAAAGTCTGGCCTAAAGTTCCATATTTTATAGGTTAATATCACACTCGATATTACAAGTGCAGTAAGCAGTAAACCTTTTAATATGCCTCTATACATCCCAATCACCATCATCTAATACTTCACATGGTAATGTGATATAAACGCTTGTGCCGTAACCTTCTTTACTGTTTGCCCAAATTCGACCGTTATGTGCTTCAACAATCTCTTTACTGATTGCCAACCCTAATCCAGTACCACCCATTTTTCTAGTACGTGCTTTATCCACTCGGAAGAATCGATCAAAGATTTTATCCACTTTTGTCAGAGGAATCCCAATACCATTATCTTTAATTTGAATGGTCATACGATTAAACAATGTATTTTGTTTCACGTGGAATTCAACTTTCTTTTTACCTTTTGAGTACTTTAATGCATTAGAAATAACATTATCAAATACTTGTGTCATTTTATCTGGATCTATTTCTACGAAGATACCGTTTTTCGGAATATCACGTATAAATGTGGCATTTTTACCTTCTGACATCTCAAAGCGGTTAATAATTTTATGTATAAACATATTGAAATCAATTAATTCTTTGTTTAAATGGTCATCTGTATTATCCATTTTCGATAATTGTAATAAGTCATTGACCAATCGAATCATTCGATCTGTTTCTTCACGTGTAACACTTAAAAATTGAGGTGCTAACTTCTCATCTTGCCATGCACCTTCTTCTAACGCTTCTATGTAACTTCTCATCGATGTTAATGGTGTTCTTAATTCATGTGATACGTTGGCAACGAACTCACGACGTTCATTTTCTACATGGTGTTGTTCTGTTACATCATGTAATACCGCAATATAACCTGTGATGAATCCTGTATCTTGAATAATCGTTCTAAATGAAGCGCGGACAATTAATTTTTCCGTTTCATTCATATCAATTATAATACCACCAGCAATGTCTTGTAATTCATCTAATGAATAATGCTCTTCAATATTCAAAATATCTAATACGTGACGGCCTTCTACTTCATCTTTGTTCATATCTAACATACGAAGTGCCATTTCGTTTACGATACGCACTCGTCCACGGCGATCTGTCGCAATAACTCCATCTGACATGTAAGTAATTACTGAATCTAATCGGCGTTTTTCACTTTCAGTGTTGGCCTGTGCTTCTTGAACACGTTTAGATAAGTTGTTAAACGTTACTGCCAATTCACCAATTTCATCGTTTCCATACACTTTAACACGATTTGTATAATTCCCTTTGGACATCTCGATGGCTTGGTTACGCATATCTGAAATCGGTTTTGTAATAGTTCTTGAAATGAAGAATCCTAAAATAATCGTAATTAATAACGACACACCCGTACCGATAATAAAGATTTTATTAATATCATTTAATTGTTCATAGACAGGTTCAATCGACTCTTCAATATGAATAACACCAATAATTTTATTGCTATCTTTAATCGGGAAATTCTTTACCCACACACGTACTTTTCGAGTAGGTTCATCCTTTAATTGAATACGGTCATTCGTTTTCCCTAATGACAATGAATTTTGTATTTGGCTATCATTCACTTTAGGGTTGATTGTCCCTTGATTCGAATCTTTATTCGTCGCAATGATCTTTTCATCTGTATTGATAAAACGAATGACATCAATATTAGAACGCACTGCATACTCGTCTACTATCTTTTGTACTTCTTTTTGAATCGCTGTCTTATCGTCTTTATTCTGACGATAAACATTTTTTAAATCATAATTAATCGACTTAATTTGTGTATTAATTGTTTGTTCGAAGTTATAAGTTAACTTTTTCTCTAAATTGTTTGTGAAATACAATCCAATGATTTGCATCCCTATAATAATCAGCAATACATAAATCACAACAAGTTTGATATGGAGTGATTGAAGTTTTTTTAGAAACTGCGCCATCATACTACTCCTGAGATTGTAAGAAGTAGCCTACACCACGTCTTGTTACGATATATTCTGGATGGCTTGCATCATCTTCAATCTTTTCACGTAAACGACGAATCGTTACGTCAACCGTACGCACATCACCAAAATAGTCATAGCCCCATACAGTTTGTAATAAATGTTCACGTGTCATTACTTGTCCAATATGTTTAGATAAATAATGGAACAATTCAAATTCACGGTGTGTTAATTCAATATCTGCACCACGTTTTTTAATTGAATATGCATCTGGATAAACTGTAATGTCTTTAATCACAATTTCATTTGTTTCTTCTTTTTCTTCAGATTGTGCTTGCGTATAATGACGTCTTAAGTTCGCTTTCACACGTGCAATTAATTCACGTGTAGAGAACGGCTTTGTAACATAATCGTCCGCACCAAGTTCTAAACCTAATACTTTATCAATTTCAGAGTCTTTAGCAGTCAACATGATAATAGGCATATCGTATTTTTTACGAACTTCACGACATACTTCCATACCATCACGCCCTGGTAACATAATGTCTAATAAGACAATATCCGGTTGAATATCATAAATTAATTCAACAGCATCGTCTCCATCATAAGCAACAAATACTTCGTATCCTTCTTTTTTCAAGTTAAACTCTAGTATATCTGCAATCGGCTTTTCGTCATCTACCACAACTATTTTTCTCGACATATTGACCCTCTTTTCTATAAAAGTTCATAATAATCTATTCTCTAATTTACCACTATTTTCGTCATTTTTCTATTTAACTGAATTAATTTAATCAGTCTGTTATATAACTTGCATATTTTTACATTAAAACACAAAAAAAAGAGCAAGACGATTGTCTAACTCTTTGATACGGTCCCGACGGGAATCGAACCCGCGATCTCCTGCGTGACAGGCAGGCATGTTAACCGCTACACCACGGGACCTTAATATTAAAAATGGTGACCCCTACGGGATTCGAACCCGTGTTACCGCCGTGAAAGGGCGGTGTCTTAACCGCTTGACCAAGGGGCCATTTATTAATAGCACAAGAATGATTATAGCATGATAAAAATAGCAATGACAAGCATTATTTTTAAAATTTTACTGATTTTTTTGTATAATTGTATTGAACACTATTTTTTTAAAAAGGGAGTTGGTTGTATGAGTGCAGATATCGTGCAAACTCAAGATATGAATGCACAGAAAGTGGTCAAAGTTCATAAAAAACTACCACTTAAAGAAAAAATTAAACGGTTTTCTTTCATTACTCTAGGCGCCATATTAATGGCCGTTTCTCTAGAACTTTTTTTAGTTCCTAATAAATTACTTGATGGTGGTATCGTAGGTATTTCTATTATGCTTAGCCATTTACTACATATACCATTAGGGCTATTCATTTTCATTTTAAACGTCCCCTTTTTCTTTTTAGGTTATAAACAAATCGGCAAAACTTTTGCAATCTCAACACTGTATGCAATCTTAATATTATCAATCGGTACATCACTCTTACATCCGGTACCACCTATTGTTGATGAGAAATTTCTTGTAACTATCGTTGGTGGAGTAATACTCGGACTTGGTGTCGGACTCGTTATTCGCTATGGTGGATCTTTAGACGGTTCAGAAATATTAGCGATATTGATCAGTAATAAATCACCTTTTTCAGTTGGCGAAATCGTGATGGTAATTAACTTCTTTATTTATGTTGCTGCAGCATTTGTATTTAATTATGAATCTGCAATGTATTCTGTTATTGCTTATTTTATTGCTTTTAAAACCATCGATATCGTACAACAAGGTTTAGATGAGTCGAAATCGGTTTGGATTATTAGTGATCAATATGAAGAGATTGGCGATGCCATTAATGATCGTTTAGGTCGTGGTGTAACATATTTAAAAGGTGAAGGCGCATATACAGGTGATGATAAAAAGGTTATCTTCTGTGTCATTACACGTTTAGAGGAATTTAAAGTTAAAGATATTGTAAATCATTTTGATAAATCAGCCTTTGTAGCGATTGGTAATGTCGCAGAAGTAAAAGGTGGCAGATTTAAGAAAAGAGACATTCATTAACTTTAGAAATCGTTTTGAAAATAGAGTTAGAGATAAATTTAGAAATAGATATAGATATAGATATAGATATGAATATCTATATAAACAAAAAAACGAGGCAGCTGCCTCGTTTTTTATTATGCCCATAAATCTTCTAATAAATTCGTTTGGTTACGGTCTGGACCTACTGAGAAGATTGAAATTTTAACGTTACATAATTCAGAAATACGTTCTAAATAACGACGTGCGTTATCTGGTAACTCATCTAAAGTTTTGCAAGCTGTTACATCTTCAGTCCATCCTGGTAACTCTTCAAAGATTGGTTTACAACGTTTTAATTCATTTAAGTTTGCTGGATATTCAGTAATTTCTTTACCATCTAACTCATAAGCAGTACAGATTTTCACTGTATCTAAACCTGTTAATACGTCAATTGAGTTGATTGATAAATCTGTAATACCACTTACACGACGAGAATGACGTAATACTACAGAGTCAAACCAACCTACACGACGTGGACGTCCTGTAGTTGTACCGTATTCACGACCTACTTCACGAATATGATGGCCATCTTCATCAAATAATTCTGTTGGGAATGGACCGTCACCTACACGAGATGTGTAGGCTTTACATACACCAACAACTTTAGAAACGAATGTTGGACCTACACCTGTACCAACTGTTACATTTCCGGCAATAGGGTTACTTGAAGTAACGAAAGGATATGTACCGTGATCGATATCTAACATAACTCCTTGTGCACCTTCAAATAATACTTTCTCATCTGCAACAAAAGCATCGTCTAATACTTTAGAAGTGTCTGTTACATATTGTGCTAAGCGTTGGCCCGCTGCATAGTATTCATCGAAGATTTCTTCTACAGTGAAGCCAGTTGCACCGAACATTTTTTCGAATAATTCATTTTTATATGCTAAGTTTTCTTCTAACTTTAATTTGAATGTTTCTTTGTCTAATAAATCAGCCATACGAATACCGATACGCTGTGCTTTATCTACATATGCAGGTCCGATACCTTTTTTCGTTGTACCAATTTTATTATCGCCACGTTTTTCTTCTTCTAATTCATCTTGTTTCAAATGATATGGTAAGATGACTTGCGCACGGTTTGAAATACGTAAGTTATCAGTACTCACACCACGTTCATTTAAAGCATCTAATTCTTTTAATAAAGCAACCGGATCAACAACTACACCATTACCGATTACTGATAATTTATCTGAATAGAAAATACCTGATGGTACTAAATGTAATTTGTACGTTTCTCCACCGAATTTAATTGTATGTCCTGCATTATTACCGCCTGAAAATCTAGCGATAACATTCGCTTGTTCTGCTAAAAAGTCTGTGATTTTACCTTTACCTTCGTCTCCCCATTGCGTCCCAACAACTACGATTGATGACATAAGAGCACCTCCATATTTATGACTAACCTTTTGTATTCTACCAATGATATGTGAAAAAAGCAAATCAAAAACGAACATTAAATTTTTAGTATATTTATTCATGTATATGATATACTTTATCAGCTTACTTTCCATTTTCAAAGGCCAAAAACCTTTATTTCACTTGATATTAAAGACATTAAAATTATCATACACCTTATACATCTAACTGTATTTTTACCAAACATTCTATGAATCAAACGAAACTAAATGTAAAAAAACACGTACATTTTCACAAAAACCTTATGAAATATACGTGTTTTGAATTATTTATTTTTTTATTTATTTAATAACCGTCAACATGTGCATATTCCATATCCGCAAATTTATTATATTGCTTCATGAACATTAATTTGACTGTACCTGTTGGACCGTTACGTTGTTTAGCAATGATGATTTCAATTTCACCATTTTCACTTTGTGCACCTGCATCCACTTGTTGGTCCTCACCTTCTTCACCACCACCACGATTGTAGTAGTCATCACGGTACAAGAACGCAACAATATCCGCATCTTGTTCAATCGATCCCGATTCACGAATATCACTCATCATTGGACGTTTATCTTGACGTTGTTCTACACCACGTGATAACTGTGATAATGCGATAACCGGACATTCTAATTCACGTGCTAATGCTTTTAACATTCGAGAAATTTCAGAAACTTCTTGTTGTCTGTTTTCTGAGCTACGACTTCCTGAACCTTGGATTAGCTGTAAATAGTCAATTAATATCATATCTAATCCATGTTCTTGTTTTAAACGACGGCATTTTGAACGAATATCTGTAATACGAATACCTGGTGTATCATCGATAAAGATTTTTGTTTTAGATAACTTTGCAATGGCTACAGTGAATCTTTTCCAATCATCTGCATCCATTGTCCCCGTTCTTAGTCGATTACTATCTACGTTACCCGTTGAACAAATCATACGCGTTGCTAATTGATCGGCACCCATCTCTAATGAGAAAATACCTACTGAATAATTATCATCATGTACAGCGACTTGTTGGGCAATATTTAAAGCAAACGCCGTTTTACCTACTGATGGACGTGCGGCAATAATGATTAGATCATTACGGTTAAATCCTGCGGTCATTGCATCTAAGTCACGATATCCTGTTGGAATACCTGGTGTTTGCCCCTTGTTGGAATCCAACATTTCAGCATTTTCAAATACTTGTGTTAATACTGTACTGATATCTTTAAATCCATCTGAACCACGGTTCGTAGCAATATCAGAAATGCGTTTCTCAGCATCTGATAATAATGTTTCAAAATCAACACTATCATCATAACCTTCAATCATAATGCTTTCAGCAGTATGAATGACTCTACGTTTTATCGCATTCTTATAGACAATATCAGCGTAGAAATCAATATTTCTCGTCGTTGGTACAAATTCCGATAGCATAATCAAGTACTGTGCGCCACCAGATTCTTCAAGCGTTCCATCATTGGTCATTTGATCCATGATGGTAATCACATCTACTTCTTTATTTTGCTCTGATAATGTGAGCATCGCACTAAAAATATTTTGATGTGCACGCTTATAAAAATGTGTAGGTAACAGTACTTCTAACACAGAGGTTAATACATCTGGTTCTAATAATACTGCACCTAATACAGACTGTTCTGCTTCTTCGCTGTAAGGTATTTTTCGTTGTTCAAATTCAGACATATTAACCTCCTTGTTTTTATGCTTCTACTACATGTACTTTTAATGTTGCTAATACATCATGATGTAATTTAACGGGTACATTTGTGTATCCTAAACTTCTAATACCATCATGTAAATCCATTTTACGTTTATCTACTTTGATACCATGTTGTTTATTTAATGCTTCTACAACTTGTTTTGAACTTACTGAACCAAATAAACGACCGCCTTCACCTGACTTTGCTGTCACTTTAACTTCTAACGATTCGATTCTTTCTTTTAATTGTTTCGCATCTTCTAATTCTTGTTGTTTGTCTTTTTCAATACGCTTATTTTGTGCTTCTAATTGCTTTAAATTACCTGGTGTTGCTTCTACAGCGTAATTATTTTTTAGTAAGAAGTTGTTCGCGTAGCCTACAGGTACTTCTTTAACTTCACCTTTTTTTCCTTTACCTTTAACATCTTGAGTAAAAATGACTTTCATCTTAATCTTCTCCTTTATCGCTTTCTGTAATCACTTGATGTAATTGCAAAATCGCTTCTTCTATTGAAATATCTTTTAATTGTGCAGCTGCATTCGTTAAATGACCACCGCCGCCTAATTTTTCCATCACCACTTGTACGTTGATTTCTCCTAAAGATCTTGCTGATACACCAACGATATTATCAGCACGTTTAGCAAATACAAATGACGCTTCTACACCTTCTAAACTTAACAACTCATCTGCCGCTTGCGCAACAGTAACTGGATGGATAATTTCATCATTTGATCCATGCGCAATCGCAATACCATTTTTCTCTAATTCAACCGTCTTAATGATTTCAGAACGTTTAATATATGTTTCAATATCATCCTTTAAGAAATGTTGACATAAAATAGTATCAGCACCGTGGCTTCTTAAGAAACTTGCAGCATCAAACGTTCTTGATCCCGTTCTTAATGTAAAGTTTCTCGTATCCACAATAATACCGGCTAACATTACCGTTGCTTCTAAACGTGTTAATTTATGCTCTGTCGGTTGATATTCTAAAAGCTCTGTAACAAGCTCTGCTGTAGAACTTGCATATTGTTCCATATACACAAGTAATGGACTTGAAATAAATTCTTCACCACGTCTATGATGATCAATCACCACTTTACGCTGTGCTTTATTTAAGATGCTTTCATCGATGACCATATCTGGTTTATTTGTATCCACAATAACCAAAGTCGTATTGCGTGTCATTAAATTCCATGCTTCTTCAGAAGTTACAAATGTTTTATGCAACTCTTCTTTTTCTTTAATTTCTTCCATCACACGAGATAGCGTATCATCAATATCATGGTCATTTAATACAATGTGTGCAGTTAAATTATTCATTTTCGCAAATCGTGCAACACCGATTGCTGCACCAATTGCATCCATATCAGGACGTTTATGTCCCATCACAATGACATTGTCACCTTCAATTAAAATATCTCTTAAAGCATGTGAAATAACTCGAGCACGGACACGTGTACGTTTTTCCATAGGATCCGTTTTACCACCATAGAAACGTACATTACCATTTTCATTTTTTATTGCTACTTGGTCACCACCACGACCTAATGCCAAGTCTAAACTTGATTGTGCTAGTGCGCCTAAATCAACGAGATTATCGGCACCTTCACCAATACCGACACTTAACGTGATGTGTGTTTTTTTCTCGCGGTTTTTCTCACGAATATCGTCTAATAAGTTAAATTTCGTTTGTTCGATGTCATGTAAAATCTTTTGATTTAAAAACAACATATATTGATCCGCTGAATAACGCTTAACAAACACTTGATTTTCTTCAGCCCAACGGTTGATTTCTGATGTCATCATACTATTGATTTCAGAACGTTGCGCATCGCTCATATTTTGGGTAATTTCATCGTAGTTATCTAAAAATAATGTCCCTACAACAGGTTTAGCATCCTCATACATATTCTCTAACATCACAGCATCTGAAATATCAAAGAAATATAAAATATTCGTATCACTACTGTAAAAAACTTTATAATGACGATCTTCAAAAGAAGTTGTGGCTTCTTTTAAATTGCTCACCTTTAATTGATTCAATAAGTTTGGAAACAATTCATTAATTGGCTCATTAATCATCGGACGATTAATATGTTTAAACATAAATTGGTTATGCCATTCTACGACATCATTTTCATCTAATAAAATAACACCTATCGGTAAATCACGAATTGCACGTTTCTTACCATGGTCAATCGATGTCGATAAATGCCCAATATATTGATCATAATTACGAATACTTCTAATCAAATAAATGCATCCAATAATGATAGATACAATAAGTACTACACTAAAAATAAGTGCAAGTTCTTTTTTTACAAAAAATATTGAGACAGTCATCACACAAGCTAAAATACTCATCAATATATATGGAATCAGTATTTTTTGTTTGTCATATTTCCTGTTCACCCTAGCACCTACTTTCGTTTAATACGCGATTTCATATTAAATATCATATCCAACATACCAAATATTTGTGTCACTGATGGCAATAAAAACGCCAAAATAAATATACAAATATTCATGAAAATATTGGTTTTTCTAATTTTCATAAAGAAATGGAACAATGAAATCCCTTGTATAAATATAATCCATTCTAACACATACTGTAAGTTAGTGACTATGCCAAGCATCACTACATCTGTCTCTGTTAAACCCCATTTAATGATTGTTGCAATGAAGTATAGATACATCGTGATTTTTGGAATATGCCACATATATAACGGCCTAAAATTAGGTGTCGATACTTTAAAAGTTCTCAGTAAAGGCATCGTAATCAATAGCTGTACTAAAGAAAGTAAGAACATACAAAAGATGATTAATCCAGGCACTTGTAGCATAAACATATCCATTGCTGTTTTAAACAACTCAATATTTTCTGCTTTAAAATTACCCTTTTTCACTTCTTCTTGAAGTAATTTGATATAAAGTGTTGTTACATCCTTAAACCACACATCTACTTTCGGTATAATATTTGCCATTTGAAAAACGATAATAGCAAGCAATGTATAAAAACTATAAAAAATCGTCAGAACATATAACATACGTTCTTTAGAACTACGCATATTAAGTAACGATCCAATCAGATAACCTGCTAATACAAGACCTGTTATCCAAACCATTGAGACCGTTGACAATAATAAAGTTGCAAATAATACAGTAATGGCACTTGCAACAAAATAACTATTTTTTGATTTTATAAATAAATTGACGATGGGTACTAACATCAAAGGTGTCAATATCACCATTAATCCCGGTACAAAGCTAACAATAACCGTCATCAGTACCAAAATAAACGTCGTGATCAACGTTTTAAAGATATCGATTTTCAAAATAAAAAGCTCCTAAACTAAATTTTTATAACGTTTCTATTTTACACCACCTACACAAATACCTCAATGAATGTACAACTTATCTCAAACGTAAAAAAGACACACTATAAAAAGTGTGCCTTGCAATACATCATCAATAATTATGCTTCAATACTAAATTCTGCAGATGCTTCGAATTTAATGTCTTTACCAACCATTACGCCACCTGTTTCTAACGCTTGGTTCCAAGTTAAACCATATTTTTCACGGTTAATTTTACCTGATACAGAAACACCTGATACATCTCCACCAGTGAATGGGTTTTTGTGAACACCACCTACTTCGATATCGAATGTTTCTTCGTGAGTAACACCTTTAATTGTTAAATCACCTGTGATTGTATCTTCAGTGATTGATTTAGAAACGAATGTGATTGTTTCAAATTGTTCAACATCAAAGAAATCAGCTGATTTTAAATGACCATCACGGTCAGCGTTGTTTGTATCAATTGATACCACTTGAATTGTAGCTGTTGCTTTTAATGAATTTACGTCGTTAACGTCACCTGTTAAAGTTGCGTCAAAATCAGTGAATTCACCTTTCACTTTAGAAACCATCATGTGTTTTACTGAAAAATCGATACTTGAGTGTGCTTTGTCAAATTTAAATGTTGTCATTTTTACATTACCTCTTTCGTTATTTGTATTTTGTTCTTCTTTTTTACCAAAAAGCTTCTTAAACATGTTTAATCATCCTTCGCTTGCTTAACTTATATACTTAGTATACTGAATATATTTATTATATTCAAGTATATTTTTTATATTTATTGCTTTTTTCATCTTTTTATTAAATTAAATGCTTTAAAACCCTTATTTAAAGCCATTCTATCATAAAAAGTTTAAATTTTCTGATTTTAGGGTTTAAAGCATAACAATTACGGTTAAAAGGGTATTAAGCTTGATTTTATTCTTTTTGACTACATCTAGGAGGTTGTTTATGGCAGATAATATTAAAAAGAAAAGTTTCTTTGATCGTTTTTTAGATCTTGTCGAGAAGTCAGGTAATAAGTTGCCTGACCCTGTAATGATTTTTATCTCTCTTTGTGCAATCATTCTTACGATTTCATGTATTCTAGGAAATTTAGGCGTTAGCGCAAAGAATCCAGCGAACGGTAAAACCGTTGAAATTGTGAATTTATTAAATGCTGAAGGTATTGCGAAGATTATTTCAAAAGCGGTTGAAAACTTTGCGACATTCCCACCACTTGGTTTAGTCTTAGCAGTCATGTTAGGTGTAGGTGTAGCAGAACGTACGGGATATTTTGAAACGTTAATGAAGTATACAGTAGAAAAAGCCCCTAAAAAATTGATTATTCCTGTCATCATATTAGTAGGGATTTTAGGAAATGCTGCTGGCGATGCTGCACCAATCGTTTTACCACCGATTGCTGCGATGGTCTTTATTAAACTAGGCTATCACCCCATTGCCGGACTTGTGACTGCTTATGCTGCAGCACTTGGTGGTTTCTCAGCAAGTTTATTTATAGGGATGACAGACGCACTTGTTGTTTCGTTTACAGAACCTGCAACAAAGCTCGTCGATGGTAATGTTAAAGTGAATGCTGCGATGAATTATTATTTCTTATGTGCTTCAACGTTTGTTTTATTATTTGTCGCATGGTTCGTTGCAACGAAAATTACTATTCCACGTTTAGGCAAATATGATCCATCACATGCTGAAGACCAAGAAAATGTTGCTCAAGAACAAGCAACTGATTTAGAAGATGACATCTCGCCTTTAGAAAAGAAAGCCATGAATTTTGCAAATTTGGGTATATTAGTAGCCATGATTATCATTGCCATTTTAGCGATCCCTGAACATGGGTTATTAAGAAATGCCAAAACAGGAAGCTTAATAGAAGATTCACCTTTAATGAATGGAATTGTGTTTATTATTACAATTTTATTCTTAATTCCGGGATTAATTTACGGTTTTATTGCTGGGACTTTAAAATCAACGAAAGATTTTGCAAAAATGATGAGTGATTCAATGAGCCAAATGGGATCATTTATCGTGATTGTGTTCTTTGCAGCACAAATGCTTGCTTACTTTACTTGGAGTAACTTAGGTACGTATATTGCCATTAAAGGTGCTGAAAGTTTAGAAGGCCAAAATGGTGTCGTATTGATTGTAGGGATATTAATTTTATCGGCTACAATCAACATGTTAATGGGAAGCGCATCAGCAAAATGGGCGATATTAGCCCCAATTTTAGTCCCAATGATGATGTTACTAGGCTTTCACCCAGCATTTACTCAAACGATTTATCGTGTTGGGGACTCAGTCACAAACCCAATCACACCAATGATGCCTTATTTACCATTACTTTTATCATTTGCCCAAAAGTATGAAAAAAACATTGGATTAGGAACAATGATTGCGGCACTCATGCCATTCTCAATAGGATTTGGGATCTTTTGGACAATCCTTGTCATCGTATGGTATTTACTCGGTATCCCTGTAGGACCAGGCGGACCAATTTATTTGAAATAAGGAAAATACAAAATCAACAAATAAAAAGCTAGAGACATTGAATTTAATGTCTCTAGCTTTTTACATGTTATCATTACACAGCCAATTATTTAATAACTGTTTGTCCACCCATATAAGGTACTAATACTTCTGGTACTGTAATTGTACCATCAGCATTTTGATAGTTTTCTACCACAGCTGCAAATGTACGACCTACTGCTAAACCTGAACCATTTAAAGTATGTACTAATTCAGCTTTTGCACCTTTTTCGCGTTTGAAACGAATGTTTGCACGTCTTGCTTGGAAGTCAATCATATTTGAACATGAACTGATTTCTTTATAGTCATTATAACTTGGTAACCAAACTTCAATATCATATGTTTTTGCTGAACCGAATCCAATATCACCTGAACATAAAGTAATTGTACGGTATGGAATCTTTAATGCTTCTAAAATACCTTCAGCATGATGCGTCATTTCTTCTAACGCTGCATAAGAATCTTCAGGTTTTTCGAAACGAACCATTTCTACTTTATTGAATTGGTGCATACGAATTAAACCACGTGTATCACGACCAGCTGATCCTGCTTCTGAACGGAAACATGCTGTTTGTCCTGTGAATTTTTGAGGTAACATATCGCCATCTAAAATTTCATCACGGTAGAAGTTTGTTAATGGTACTTCCGCTGTAGGAATTGTATAGAAACCTTCTTTTTCTACTTTAAATAAATCTTCTTCAAATTTAGGTAATTGACCTGTACCAAACATTGAAGCTGCATTTACTAATTGAGGTGATACCATTTCTTGATAACCATTTTTCATATGTGTATCTAACATGAAGTTCATTAAAGCACGTTCTAATCTTGCACCGTCTTTAGTTAAGAACGCAAATCGTGCACCTGAAACTTTTGCAGCTCGCTCAAAGTCAGCCATTTTTAATTCTTCAACGATATCCCAGTGTGCTTTTGCTTCAAAATCAAACTCACGCGGTGTACCCCATTTTTTAACTTCAACGTTTTCTTCTTCAGATGTACCAAATGGTGTTTCATCACTTACGAAGTTTGGAATAGTTACTAAATGATTACGTAATTCTGCACTTACAGTATTTAATTCCGCATCGATGGCTTTAATTTCTTCACCAACTTGACGCATTGCTACAATGGCATCGTCTGCATTTTCTTTATTGCGTTTTTTAAGTGCGATTTCTTCACTTGCTTTATTACGTTGTGCTTTTAATTCTTCAGTTTTTTGAGTCAATTCACGACTTTTCGTATCTAATTCAAGGATTGTTTCTACAACACTTGTATCAATACCACGCATTTCTAATTTCTTCTTAACAAATTCAGGTTCAGTTCTAAATAATTTGATGTCTAACATAGTTATTGCCTCCTAATATTTTTAATAAAAACATTTATTTTTGAGTAACAAAAAATACCACGCCCCATAAAAGGGACGTGGTATACGCGTTGCCACCCTAATTAATCGCCGAAGCGATTCACTCAAAAATGATAACGGTTTGACCGATTTATCTTGTATATGGGTAGAATTTCATGACTGTAACTCACAGTTTGCACCGACCACTGTGTCTCTATTTAAATCACATTCACTACTTATCCCATCGATAAATAATATATTGAATTATCTATATATTAACAAATCACTTTTACATTTTCAACAATATGATATAGTATTAACGATTGTAATTTTCTAAGAAGGAGCTTTTGTATGGAAATCATTCGTGACATTAAAATTCCAAAACGTAAAATACACTCTCATAAAGGTGACTATGGTCGTATTTTATTAATTGGCGGAAATCAAAATATGGGTGGCTCTATCATGCTAGCTGCACGCGCTTGTGTTTATAGTGGTGGTGGATTAACGACAGTTGCAACACATGTATCAAATCATTCTGCCTTACATTCAAGATGTCCTGAAGCAATGGTATCTGATATTACCGACATTAAACGACTCACAAAACTCATACAAGCTGCGGACTGTATCTTGATAGGTCCTGGTCTCGGATTGGATTTCCAGGGAAATAATACGTTAACGCTATTATTTCAACATATTGAATCACATCAAACATTAATCATAGATGGAGATGCCATCACTATTTTAAGCAAACTTAAGCATCCACTTCCAGATTGTGAAGTGATCTTCACACCACATCAAATGGAATGGGAACGTTTATCTTGGATTGAAATTGATGATCAAACACCAGAATTAAATCGCAAACGCGCGAATAAATTAGGTGCACATGTTGTGCTTAAAAAACATGAATCTGAGCTTTACTTAAAGTCTGGTGATTACAAAATAGACATTGGCAATCCTGCAATGGCTTCTGGTGGTATGGGAGATACGTTAGCAGGTATTATGGCAAGCTTTGTCGCTCAATTTGACGATATTGAAGATGCCATTAAACAAGCTGTTTATATCCATAGTTTAATTGGAGATAAGCTTGCAAAAGAAATGTATGTCACACCTGCATCAAAAGTCATCGATGAATTACCATATATGATGAAAAGTTTAGAAGAGGAATAGATATAGAAATAAGGGGAGGCTGAAACATAAGTGTTCTGCCTCAAGCAATAAACCGAACAAAACGTATAAATCGCTTTTTGATTTATCGTTTTTGTTCGGTTTTTGTCGTAGTGGCAACTTATGTTTCGCCGTTTAGTCTGTTTAGAAAGAGGTGATAATAGCTTATATCACAGCCTCCTCTTTATTCACTCGCTTCTATGTCTTTTAACATATCAGGATCATTTAAATCATTACTACGGTAACGATCCGTATTAGGCATACGTAGTATAAAGTCCTCTTGTAGCGCTAATGCTACTGTCACATCTTCAATAATGTAATCAAAGACATGACCACCTTGTGTTAAATCATCACTTAAATAATGCACATGATAACCACCTACACCTATCCCTTGAATAAAGTGTGGTGTATAGAAACCAAACAGTGTACCTGTTGTATCTTCAAAATCAAAGTAACCTTGTTCTTTAACCGCTTCTACTAATTTCTTAAATGGCGGTTGTTGCTTTTTAACAGAACGTGCTTTAATTAATTTGAATTTCCCACTGATTTTTACTGCATGAAAATAATTCATCCCCTGCATTTCTTTAAGCACCATTTCATCTAATTGTGCTTTTGTTAATGGTTCATTAAAATGTAATGTCTTTGTTGGTTCAAAATGCATCACACTCGCAAATGGTGTCAGTTCATCATGTTGAACTGCTCTCACAGTTCCTGTACTTTCAATCAAGTATGGTTTACCTTCTAGAATGATGAGTTCTCCATTTAAACCATCCATCGTACCGATACCATAATTCCCTGTTTCAAGTACATCTTTCATTTTGAACTGACCTTCGAACATACCACCAACTAATGCACCCATCGTTGAATATTGATACAAATCATTCATAATAAGCCTCCTAGTTCGTTTCGTTCGGTAATAACTCTGCCATTAACTTCGCGTTGTTACTATAATCTACTGGAATATCAATAACAACTGGTCCTTCTTCTTGCATTGCACGCTCTAAAATACTTTCTAACTCACTTGCATGGGTTACTTTATAGCCTTTAGCACCCATTGATTCAGCATATTTTGCAAAGTCTACTTCGCCTAATTCAACTGCAGCATTTCGACCATACTTATCTTCTTGTTGGAATTTCACCATATCGTAATGGCCATCATTCCAAATTAATTGAACGATTGGGGCTTTTAAACGTACAGCTGTTTCTAAATCTTGTCCTGAGAATAAGAAACCACCATCACCTGCCATTGAGATGATTTTCTTACCAGGTCTTACAATAGATGCTGCAATTGCCCAAGGTAGCGCAACTCCTAATGTTTGCATCCCATTTGAAAATAGTAAATGTCTTGGTGCATAACTTCTAAAGTAGCGCGCCATATAAATATACAATGAACCTACATCTACTGTTACTGTCACATCGTCACCAATCATATCACGAACTGCTTTAATGATATGTTTTGGGTTCACTAATGCACTGTCTTTATAGTCTTCTGGCAATGTCATTTTATCTTGTAGGATTTGTGCCAATTGATTTAAGAATTGTTGTTCTGTTTCACCAATTTGAATATCACCTGCGTCCAGTTTTTCAGAAATACGTTGAATCGTAAGGGCTGTGTTACCAATCAACTCTGTTACTGGTACATAGTGGTTATCTATATCACTTTGTACTTCATCAATGTGAATGATATTTTTATCATTTTCTTTGTTCCATATGAATGGGTCATATTCAATTGGATCATATCCAATCGTAATAACTAAATCTGATTTTCTCAATAATTCATCACCAGGTTGGTTTCTAAATAATCCAATTCGGCCGAAGAAAGTATGTTCTAACTCACGAGAAATGATACCTGATGCTTGGAATGTTTCAACCACTGGTATTTCATTTTTAGATAACAACTGACGTAATGCTGCTGTGTTTTCTTCTGAAGAAGCACGCATTCCTAATAAAAGTACAGGTAATTTCGCATTTTTTAATTTTTCTACTAATGCGTCTACTTCAAATGAAGGTGCTGGACCGTAAATTGGTGCTTCTTTAACATTCTTCGCTTCCAATTCAACTTCTTCAGTTGTAACGTCTTGAGGAATACTAATAAATGTTGCACCTTTTCTACCTGCTACCGCTTCACGAAAGGCGTTATTTGTTGCCTCTGACATACTTGCTGCACTTTCTACTTCAACTGAATACTTCGTCACATAACTCATTAAACCTTTATTGTCTAAAGATTGATGTGTTCTCTTCAATGCATCTTGACGACGCACATTACCACCAATCGCAACAACTGGATCACTTTCTGAATTTGCAGTAACAAGTCCTGTCGCTAAGTTTGTAACCCCAGGACCACTTGTTGCAATAACAACACCTGGTTTACCTGTTAATCGGCCAATACCTTGCGCCATTAACGTTGCATTTTGTTCATGACGCGTCACAATCATTTCTGGCCCACGTTCATTTAATACATCGAATACTTTATCAATCTTCGCACCTGGAATACCAAATACATGTGTTACGCCTTGATTAATTAAAGTATCTACTAGTAAATCTGCACCTGTTTTTTTCATTTGAACGACTCCCTATTTTATCTATTTAACACCCTTAATGTAGTACTTTCACGCATTGATTTCAATGTATTTGCATAAAATTTTATATGATTACGTTTACAATATTAGATAAAAAAAGTTTGAGACATGATGATGGTTTCATCAATATCTCAAACTTTTTGTACTATTCCTCAGTGTTTTCATCTTCTATTGCTTCAGCTTGCGCAATATCTTCTTCTACGCGTTCTAAAAATTCAGCAGGTAAATCAGCTTTATCTGTTGTATCATCTTCAGTTGCTACTTTAGATTCTGTTACGATCACACCTTCAGATGATGCTTCTGTATCTACAACTTCTTCTTCTACCTCTTCTTCTTTTTCAACACGTGCGACTGTTGCAACCAACTGACCTTCACCTAAGCGAATTAATCGTACACCTTGTGCTGAACGGCCATTTTGTGAGAATTCATTCACATCTAAGCGAATAATGACACCTTGGTTTGTAACAAGCATGATGTCTTCGTCACCTTTAACCGTAGCAATGTATACTAAGTTACCATTTTTCTCAGTGATAGAGGCAGTTTTAATACCTTTACCACCACGATTAGAAATACGATATTCACTTTCTTTTGTACGTTTACCGTATCCTTTTTCAGTTACAACTAATACATCGTCTTCACCATTAGATTCTAATACGTCTAATCCGATAACTTCGTCACCATCACGTAAAGAAATACCTTTAACCCCTGAAGCTGTACGGCCTAGTGGTCTTAATTTATCTTCTTCAAAGCGAATTAATGAGGCATTTTTCGTACCGATGATTAATTGTTTTTCACCATTTGTTAAGCGAACAGCAATCAATTCATCGCTTTCTTTAAAGTTGATGGCGATCTTGCCATTTTTATTGATGCGGGCAAAGTTATTTAAATGAGAACGTTTGATGATACCGTGTTTTGTAGCAAATACGATAAAGGCATCTTCACGTTCTAAGTCACGAACAGCAATCATTGTACTGATTTTTTCATCTTTATCTAATTCCAATACGTTTACAATCGGAATACCTTTAGACTGACGTGACAATTCAGGAATTTCATAACCTTTGATTTTGTACACACGACCTAAATTCGTAAAGAATAAGACGTTATCATGTGTTGAAGTTGTTACCATTTGACTAACAAAGTCATCATCTAACGTATTCATACCTTGTACACCACGACCACCACGATGTTGTGTGCGGTACGTTGATGCTGGTAAACGTTTAATGTAATTGTTATGACTTAATGTAATCACGATATTCTCTTCATCAATTAAATCTTCATCTTCTAATTGATCAAAGCCACCCGCTGTAATTTCAGTTCTTCTTTCATCACCGAATTTATCTCGAATTTCAATCAATTCTTCACGGATTACTTCTAATACACGTTCTTCATCTGCTAAGATGGCACGTAATTCATCAATATATTTTAATAACTCTTGATATTCTGATTCAATTTTATCGCGTTCTAAACCTGTTAAACGGCGTAAACGCATATCTAAAATGGCTTGTGCTTGTCGTTCAGATAAATTAAATTGCTCCATTAATCCTTGTAATGCGATTGAATCTGTTTCAGATGCACGAATTAATGAAATGATTGCATCGATATGATCTAATGCAATACGCAAACCTTCAAGTAAATGCGCACGGTCTTCAGCTTTCTTTAAGTTATAAGCTGTACGACGACGAATTACGACTTTTTGGTGTTCTAAATAATGGTACAATGCTTGCTTTAAGTTTAATAACTTTGGTCTACCATCAACAAGTGCAATCATATTGACACCAAATGAAGTTTGTAACGGTGTTAATTTGTATAAGTTATTTAAAATGACATTGGCATTCGCGTCACGGCGAATATCAATAACAATACGTACGCCTTCTTTTAAACTTGTTTCATCACGTAAATCTGTAATACCATCAATTTTCTTATCACGTGCAAGTTCAGCAATCTTTTCAACAAGTTTCGCTTTATTCACTTGATAAGGAATTTCAGTAATAACAATCGTTTCTTTACCATTTTTACGTGTTTCGATTAATGTTTTTGCACGCATCATGATAGAACCACGACCTGTTTCATAAGCACGGCGAATACCACTACGTCCTAAAATTAATCCTGCAGTAGGAAAATCTGGTCCTGTTATATGATCCATTAACTCTGTAATTGAAATGTCTGGATTTTTACTTAATTCCAATACACCATTGATGACTTCTGTTAAGTTATGAGGTGGAATGTTTGTTGCCATCCCCACGGCAATCCCTGACGCACCGTTAACAAGTAAATTAGGGAAACGAGATGGTAAAACAACTGGTTCACGTTCATTTCCATCGTAGTTATCTGTAAAGTCAATCGTATCTTTATTGATGTCTCGCATTAATTCCATAGCGATTTTAGACATACGTGCTTCTGTATAACGCATTGCAGCTGCACCGTCGCCATCCATAGAACCAAAGTTTCCTTGACCATCAACTAACATATAGCGATAACTGAAATCTTGTGCCATACGTACCATTGCTTCGTAAATCGATGAGTCACCGTGTGGGTGATATTTACCCATTACATCACCGACGATACGTGCTGATTTTTTGTACGGTTTATCACTCGTCATCCCTTGATCATTCATACCGTATAAAATACGACGATGTACCGGTTTCATACCATCACGCACATCGGGTAATGCACGTGAAACAATAACACTCATCGCGTAATCAAGGAATGACGTTTTCATTTCCTTGGTAATATTTTGTTCTTTCACACTTTCGTGTTCTAAAACCATTTTATGGCCTCCTTAAATGACTTATGCATCAATATTTGCGTATTCAGCATTTTCTTCGATAAATGCACGTCTATTCTCAACAACATCACCCATTAACATTTCAAAAACTTCATCCGCTTCAATCGCATCATCTAATGTTACTTGTAACATTGTTCTGTTTTCAGGATTCATTGTCGTTTCCCATAACTGATCGGCATTCATTTCTCCTAAACCTTTGTAACGTGCTAATTGTGGCTTAGGTGTTTGTGGTAATTCTGCTCTTAACTTTTCTAATTCTCTGTCGTTATAAACATAATATTTCTTCTTACCTTGTTCTAATTTAAATAACGGTGGCTGTGCAATATACACATAACCCGCTTCTAATAAAGGTCTCATAAAGCGATAGAAGAACGTTAATAATAATGTTCTAATATGCGCACCATCGACATCGGCATCGGTCATAATCACAATCTTATGATATCTTGCTTTTACAATATCAAATTCGCCACCAATACCTGTTCCCATTGCAGTAATCATTGAACGAATTTCATTGTTACCTAAAATTTTATCTAGACGCGCTTTTTCAACATTTAGAATTTTACCTCTCAGTGGTAAAATCGCTTGTGTTTTAGAGTCACGACCTAATTTTGCTGAACCACCGGCAGAGTCACCCTCTACGATATATAATTCACTAATTTCAGGGTTCTTGCTTGAACAATCTGCTAATTTACCTGGTAAACTTGATACTTCTAATGCAGACTTACGACGTGTTACTTCACGTGCTTTTTTCGCAGCAAGACGTGCACGTGATGCCATAATTCCTTTTTCTACGATAATTCTTGCAACTGGAGGATTCTCCATTAAGAAACGCTCAAAATGTTCACTAAATAAATTGTCTGTGATTTGACGAACTTCAGTATTACCTAATTTCGTTTTCGTTTGTCCTTCGAATTGAGGATTACCATGTTTGATAGATACGACTGCTGTAATCCCTTCACGAACGTCTTCACCTGATAATTTTTCATCATTATCTTTAATCAGCTTATTTTTAGAACCATAGTTATTAATTACACGTGTTAAAGCACGTTTAAAGCCATCTTCATGTGTACCACCTTCGTACGTGTGAATATTGTTGGCATAACTTAAAAGGTTCGTTGCATAGCCATTATTGTATTGAATCGATATTTCGACTTCAATTTCATCACGTGACGCATGAATATAAATTGGCTCATCAAACAATACTTCTTTAGATTTATTTAATAACTCAACGTATGATTTAATACCACCTTCATAGTAGTAATCATCTTCAATGATATTTTCTTTGTCACGTTCATCACGAATTTCAATTCGGATACCTTTATTTAAAAATGCCAATTCACGTATACGTTTTTGAAGTGTTTCATATTCATAAACTGTCGTTTCAGTAAAGATTTCGTCATCTGCTTTGAATCTGATTTCTGTACCAGTCTTATCTGTTTCACCAATCACTTTTAAATCAAAAGCAGGTACACCACGATGATAGGCTTGATGATGAATTTGACCATCTTTATGGACATAAACTTCTAATGTCGATGATAAAGCATTTACTACCGAAGATCCTACACCGTGTAATCCACCAGATACTTTATATCCGCCACCGCCGAACTTACCACCAGCATGCAATACTGTTAAAATAACTTCAACAGCAGGTCGACCCATTTTCTTATGCATTTCAACAGGAATTCCACGACCATTATCCGTAACGCGAATCCAGTTATCTTCTTCAATTGTTACTGTAATATGATCTGCAAATCCTGCTAAAGCTTCATCGATACTATTATCGACAATTTCCCAAACTAAATGATGTAATCCTTTTGAAGCTGTTGAACCGATATACATACCAGGTCTTTTACGTACCGCTTCTAAGCCTTCTAATACTTGTATCTGGTCTGCACCGTATTGGTTTAAATTTTGTTCCACGAATGTCACCTAACCTTTAATTAATGATCTGCCCATTTTGGACATTGAATAATGTTGCGCGATTGACTGTTTCATGCTCAATACCTTCTACTGACGTTGTTGTAACGAAGGTTTGAACTTTATGTTGAATGGTTGTTAATAAATGTGTTTGACGATAATCATCTAGTTCACTAAGTACATCATCTAGTAAAAGAATTGGATACTCTCCAATTTCTTCATAAATCAATTCAATTTCAGCGAGCTTAACAGATAGTGCTGTTGTACGTTGTTGTCCTTGCGAGCCAAAGGTTTGAACATCAATATCATTGATGAAAAAAGCCATATCATCTCGATGAGGCCCATATAAGCTGACTGTGCGTTCAATTTCTTTATGCATCTCTTTATTGAGTTTCTCTAAAAATGCTGTTTTCATTGAGGCTTCATCATCAATTGTAAGACTGGATAAATAATTAATTTTTAATAACTCTTTATCCATCGTAATGCCCTTGTGAATTGGAATTGCAAGTTTCTCTAATTGCTTAATAAATGATTGTCTTTTTAAAGTAATTTTAACAGCATATTCACAAAATTGTTCATTTAAGACTTCTAGCATAGTCGTGTCTTTATTTTGAGACAATTTCAACTGCTTTAAGTAGTGATTTTTTTGCTTTAAGAGGCGTTGATAATTTGAAAGGTCATTCAAATAAACATTCGAAATTTGACCAATCTCCATATCAATAAATCTTCTTCTAACTTGAGGACTACCTTTTACTAAATTTAAATCCTCTGGAGCAAATAACACGACATTCATATGGCCAATGTATTGTGTTAGTTTCTTTTGTTCAAGATGATTTACTTTAGCATTTTTACCTTTATTTGAAATGGTTAGTGACAGTGGCATTACACCATATCTATACTCTAATTCACCTTCAATACGACTAAATGACTGTCCCCAACCAATTAAGTCTTTATCGTTACTTGTACGATGACTTTTAGCCATACTCAATGTATAGATGGCTTCTAGCATATTGGTTTTACCTTGTGCATTGTTACCGATGAGAATGTTCACTTCATCATTAAAGTTTAATGAAATTTGCTCATAATTGCGGTAATTCGTAAGCGATAATGATTTTAATTTCATTCTGTTGTCGTGTATGAAATCGTGAATTTTTCGCCTTCTACTTCAAGTGTATCGCCTTGAAGTAATTTTTTGCCTCTACGATTCTCTAGCTCGCCATTTAAAGTGACAGGATTATCTTGTAAATACCATTTTGCCTGACCACCTGTTGAGATAATTCCTTCAGACTTTAAAAACTGACCTAAAGTGACTTCTTTATCGAAGACGATTTTTTTAGTCATTACACACACTCCTCCATCTTTTAATCATTATTTAATTATACCTTTATTTTCGATAAATTGCATGTTTTTTAACGAATAAATACACTTTCGGTACAGTTTCCTAAAATACCTCTCCAAATACGAAAAAAAGGGAATATGGCTTAAATTTTGCCCATTCCCTAATTTTTTTGCTATTCATTTGCTAATAAAATGATGATTCGATGATAATTATTGTTCTTTTTTAATACATAACATTGAAATAATGATTAATAAAAATGCAGTACCTGCTAAAAACGGAATTGTTATAAAGCCAAAATAATTAATGTATTGCGTATTACAAGGAACACCACCTATACATGGCTTAATTGATGCAAATCCCGGTACTTTTTGTTCCATGTAGTGATAAATCGAAAAACATATACCAATACATGAGAACGTTAAAATTAAAAATTTATATTGATATTGATTTGTAAATGCCGCAAACGCACTAATGATAACTAATGGATACATTAATATACGTTGATACCAACACATTTCACACGGTACGAAATGTCTAATTTGCGAAAAATACAAGCTTCCCAACATTGCAGTCAACGAAATCACCCAAGCAAAATAGAAAAATTTAGTATTTTTCATTATTTTAATGCCTTTTCAATTGCATCTGTGACTTGTTTTTCATTCATTGGATCTTTAATGACTTTGCCATCGACGATTAATGTTGGTGTTTGTGTAATTTGATATTGTTGTACTAAATCAACGTCTTTTTGAACTGCCGCTTCTTCTTTAGATGATTTCACATCTTTCATAATAGCCTCTTTATCTTTAATACCTGCTTTATCAAATGCTTTGTCTAAAGCGCTAGCTGTTAACCATTGATCAGAAGTATCATGTTGCTTTGGTTGTAAATTAAATAACGCTTCGTGAAATGCCCAATATTTATCTGGCTCATGTTTTAATACAGACTCACCAGCATAACCACCTAATAAAGACTCAGCTCCGTGGAATGGTGTGTGAATAAAGTAAACCTTTAAATCACCTTTATCGATGTATTTTTGAACATATTTAGGTTTAATATTTTCTTCAAAATACTTACAAGCAGGACATTTAAAATCACCAAACTCAACCATTGTGACTTTAGCATCTTTTTTGCCTTCCATTGGCTGACCTTTTAAATCAATTTTGCTGTAATCATCTGTTGCGGTTACTTTCCCTGGTTCTACTGATTTTGTTTCTAAAACGGCATCTGCTTTATTTGAGTTTTGCTTCATGATCACCATTGCTGCAATTGCCCCAACGACAATTAACGTCATGACCATTGTAAAAATTAAGCTCCCTTTATTTTTCATAATGCACTCCTAAATTTATAATTTTTTCATGATACATCATTATGTTAATCAAGATATATCATAATCCACATAATGAATACCACATTAGTATAAATATTATACTAATTAAATTGATAAATCTATTGTTATCCCTATATTTTGATAACGATTTTGTGACAATTTATTTCATTTGCAATGCGCGTTTAAAGTTTTTAATTAATCCTTTTTCATAACTAAACACACTGCCTTTATAAATTCGAGCAGCCAACATTAACAATAAGACAATTGTAACGATACAAATGACAATCCCTATAATAATCGTCATATCACTTGTTTTTGTAGATGCCGCTCTCAGTAACATGACTTGTGGTGTTAAAAATGGCACATAACTAGAAATTTTAACCAACATTGTATCTGGTGTTTGTAAACTAAAAATCGTAATGTAAAATGCCGCAATGTTCATAAATGTAACTGGCATAATTGCTTGCCCGATATCTTCAATACGATTCGTTAATGCACCTACAATCGTGCTAAATGCAATATACATAATCAATCCTAAAATTAAGAAAATCACCATATAAACAATTAATCGAATATTTTCTGCTGAGAATTTTAAATCAATCTTATCTAATAATGCATTAATGTCAAATACATACAAGCAAATAACAATTGCTAAACCGATGATAATAATATTCGTAAATGCAACTGCAATCATCGCAAGAATCTTAGCCATTAAATGTGTGATTGGCGACACACTCGTAACAATCATCTCAATTAAACGACTCGTTTTCTCTTGTGCAATTTCTGTTGCAATTTGACTGCCATAGGTCATTGTTATCATAAAGATTAAAAATGCACCTACATAAACAATCCCTTTATTTAAAATAAGACTACTTTCATCAATCTTCTTATCTTCTTTAGAAATCACTTTCGTATCTACTTTAGACTGTGCAGTGATTTTTTGTAAGTCTTCTGGTTTAAGATTTAAATTTTGAGCAATGATATTACTTTGAAACGTTGTTAATAAAGATTGTACTTTCATCACATCATTATTACCGACATTATCCAATGCATAAATATTAGACTGCATCGTTTGGTCTTTGTTTACTTTAATTTCAATAAACTTTTTGTAATCTTCGTTCTTAACACCTTTTTCACCTGCAGCAACTGAAGAAACAATTTTATATTTACCTTTTTTCTCTAACGCTTCAAATTGCTTTTTAAACTGTGAAGCAATATCTTTTTTCTCAGAATAAATCGCAGTTGTTTCTTGATCACTCTTATCAAAAAATGCAATGATTTTATCAATATTACTTAATCCAACAATGATTAAAATTGTAATGACACATTGAATAATAAATGACTTACTAGCAACCTTTTTCCAGTACGTTAACCAAAAACTTGGGATGAATTTATTCACGATGTGCACCTACTTTCTCAATAAAGATATCGTTTAACGATGGTTCAGAAACTTCAAACTTAGATACAAAGCCTTTTCTTACAACATGATCAAAAACAATTGGCGCAACCGCTTCATTCTCTATTGTCAAACGCACATCATTACGTGTTTGTTTGAATTTAGTCACACCCGGAATATTTGCTAAGTCACTAAAATCTTGCACACCTTCAATAATGATTTCCTTCTTACCAAAATCTTTTTTCACTTGTTTAATATCACCAGAAACAACTGTTTTACCCTTATTCAAAATACAAACCGTATCACACATTTCTTCAACATGTTCCATACGATGAGAACTAAAAACAATCGTAGCCCCTTGCTTATTCAAGTCATTTACGGCAGATTTCAGTAATTCAACATTTACAGGATCAAGGCCACTAAATGGCTCATCCAAAATTAACAATGATGGATTATGAATAATCGCGCCTATCAATTGAATCTTTTGTTGGTTCCCTTTAGATAAGCTTTCAATTTTCTTATCCATATTCTCAGGCACTTCAAAACGTTCTAACCAATACTTCAAAGCTTTTTCAATATCAGGCTTTTTCATACCTTTGAGCTGCGCTAAATAATAAATCTGCTCTTTTACCTTTAGTTTGGGATTCAAACCACGCTCTTCAGGTAAATAACCAATGTGATCTGTAACAGAATAATCAATCGGTTTACCGTTGTACGTAATATTTCCTTCTGTTTTATCTAATAGCCCTAAAATCATCCTAAATGTCGTCGTCTTACCAGCACCATTCCCACCTAAAAAACCAAGCATTGCACCTTCTGGTACTTCGACATTTACATTATCCACAGCTGTAAATTGATTAAAACGCTTTGTAACATGTTCTAGTTTTAACATCATAATCCCCCATTTTATTTTGTCTTTCTGAAATGCACAAAAAACTAATGCTGTTATATAACAATTAGTTGATATACTTTTTCAAATGCTTGTAATAAGAATATGTTGAGTAGATTAACATCACTGTAAAACAACACATTGCTAATATTTGATTGTTCTTTGAAATAACTTGATAAAAACTTAATACAATCATACTCCCCATAGATAAAAGTATCATTTTTTCATATGATCTATAAAGACTTTGTAACATCATTAGTCGTTCACCATCATCAATATGATCAATTAAGTCATACATCGTTCTTTTGTCAGCCCAATCATACGATTCATCGATATTGTAAAAGTACCTAGAATCATCTAGTAAAAGATATAAATTTCTAGTATTAATTACTATAAATAGAATTGCGATTACTGCTAAAGTAACGAGTTCGATTATTCTATGTGAACCTAATAGTAAATAAGATGCACTTAAAAACAATGCATTGATGATAATTGCTGATGATCCAAATAATTGTGCTTGATAAAATAATCTTAATAATTTCTTATATTCCATCTCTTCAAGTTCAATATTATTTTTAATATCTTGGTTAATAGATTTTTGCACTTTAAAAAATAATAATTTTGAAATGATTGTTAGGAGTACTGTTAAGAAAAGTGTAATAATAATAAATAACCAAGTCGTATCAATATATTTGTCTAAATGATGATAAGTGTATAAATCATAGAATAAAGGAATCAATACGCCAAGAATACCTCCAATGACTGCACCAAACATTAAATTTTTGACGATACTTCTTTTTTTGACGCCTGTTTTTTTCATAACTCATCCTCCTCAAAAATAAATACGTTTTCTACAGTTTCATTAAAAATTCTCGCTATTTTAACAGCTGTTAATACAGACGGCATAAACTCATTTCTTTCAATAAGACTAATCGATTGTCTTGAAATTTTAGCTTTCTTGGCCAGTTCAGTTTGATTTAAACCGTCTCTTGCACGTAATTCTTTTAATCGATTTTTCAATATAGAATCACTTCCTCCCTATATTTACATATTTAGGTATAATCAAATCATATACAATATCTATCATTTTGACAAGTATATTTGTCAAAAATACCAATATATTTTACAAAAAATTAATAAAAGAAGCATCAACAATCATGTTGATGCTTCAAATTTTATTATATTAATACGTTCTAATTGGTAATATCAATTGTACGACATTATCGTCTTCTTCTGGTTTGATGATGAATGGGCGCATTGTGCCAAAGAATTCAACACGTACTTGTTCATCGTCGATGGCTTTTAACGCATCCATCATATATTTAGAGTTGAAAGAAATCTTCAATCCCTCTCCTGTAAAGGCATTTACCTTTACACCTTCTTTAACTGTACCGATTTCAGGTGATGTTGATGATAATTCAACAGCATTTTGATCTGCTGATAATTTAATCACATTGTTTCCACCTTCACGTGCTAATAATGAAGCACGGTCAATCGCATGGTAGAATTCTCCATTTTGTACATTTACACTTGTTTCAGCACTGTCCGGAAATAGTCTAGAAGTATCTGGATAGTTTCCTTCAAGTAATCTTGAAATAAAGTTAATGTTACCAACTTTAAATAAAGCTTGGTTTTGTGCAAAGAAAATATCAATTGTTTCATCTGTGTCATCAATGATTTTATTTAATTCAGCCAAAGCTTTTCCTGGAATAATCACATTGATTTGGTCAATTGTTGAATTTTCTAAAGGTAACTTTCTAAGTGCTAATCGATGTGAGTCTGTTGCTGTACAACTTAAGATACCATCTTGAATTAACCAGTTCACACCTGTTAATACTGGTCTTGTTTCACTTGTTGAAACTGCAAAGTTCGTTTGACGAATGATATTTTTTAATACTTTGATTGGTAAAGTAATCACAGATTGTTCACTGACTTGAGGTAATAAAGGATATTGATCTGGATCTAAGCCTGATACATTAAATTCAGATTTTCCTGATTTAATCAATGCATGGAAATGGTCATCTGTACTAATTGATACTGTGCTTTCAGGTAATTTTTTAATGATTTCAACAAAGAATTTACCTGGTAATACAATTGATCCTTTTTCTTCAACTGTTAATACTTCTTCTTGATTGATTTCTGCTGGAATTGTGATTTCAATAGATACTTCAGAATCTGAACCCGTTAATATAATTTTATTATCAAGTACTTCCAATTTAATCCCAGTTAAAATTGGTAAAGTTGTTCTTGGAGAAATGGCTTTTAATGTATCGTTTAATTGTGTTAAAAATATATCTCTTTGGATTGTAAATTTCATAAGTATAAACTCCTTATCAGTCGTTATATTATATATATTATCTTTTTTAAAATCGTAATAATAGTAATAGGGCCTGTGAATAGGTGGATAAGTTGAGTAAACATAGATGTATCAAGTTATCCACATGTGCATAACTTGTTTACGAATGTGTTTTATTTATCCACATTGTACACATTATCCTGTAATCTCTTTTTCTAGATTTTTTAATTCTTGTTTAAGTAAACTGTCTTGTTCAATTTGTTTTTTAATTTTTTCATGTGCATGAATGACTGTTGTATGATCACGGCCACCAAATTCTTCACCAATTTTCGGTAAAGAGAAATCTGTTAATTCACGCGCTAAATACATTGCGATTTGTCTAGGGAATGCAATGGATTTTGTACGTTTTTTAGCACTAAAATCTTCTAATCTTACATTATAGTAACTGCCTACGATGGTTTGAATATCTTGAATGGTGATTTTCTTAGGCTTTGATGTTTGTATGATATCTTTCAATGCCTCTGCAACCAAATCAGGTGTTAATTCACGTTTAACGAGCTTAGAGTATGCAGAAACACGTGTTAATGCGCCTTCAAGTTCACGAATGTTTGAATGAATTTGATTTGCAATGTAAAGCATTGCTTCATTCGGAATATCAATATTTTCTTCTTCTGATTTCTTACGTAAAATTGCGATACGCGTTTCTAAATCAGGTGGTGTGACATCCGTAATTAATCCCCATTCAAAGCGTGAACGTAAACGATCTTCTAGAGTAGGAATTTCTTTAGGTGCACGGTCACTTGAAATGACAATTTGTTTATTATTTTGATGAAGTTCATTGAAAGTATGGAAAAATTCTTCTTGTGTAGATTCTTTTCCAGCTAAAAATTGAATATCATCGATTAATAATACATCCACATTACGGTACTTTGATCTGAATGCTTCAGTTTTGTTGTCTCGAATGGAATTAATAAATTCATTTGTAAATTTCTCACTTGATGTATAAACAACTTTGGCATTTTCTTTATGTTCCATAACATAATGACCAATGGCATGCATTAAGTGTGTTTTTCCTAATCCAACACCACCATAAATAAATAGTGGGTTATATGCATTCGCTGGTGACTCAGCTACTGCTAGGCTTGCTGCGTGACTGAAGCGATTACCGCTCCCAATGACAAATGTGTCGAATGTGTTATCCACATTAAGTTGGTTCGGCAAAATTTCATTTGATTTTGGTGTAGGCTCTTCTTTAGGTTTTGGAATATCTTCTAAAGGTTCATCTGCAGAAACGACTTTTACAGTTAATACTTCACCAATCGTTTCACTTACTGCTTGTTGAATGGTATCTAAATAATTATCACTCAACCATTTGGCAAAAAATGTAGAGCTTGCTTCAATAATAATAAGTTGACTTGTGATTGATTTGACTTTAGTCCCTTTAAACCAGGTTTCAAAGCTTGGATTTGACACTTTTAGTTGGATATTATCTAGTACTTTGCTCCAGATTTCTTCTAAACCACTCATAAAAAATCCTCTTTCTATATGTTTAAATTTGAAATATACACAAAAAAACGGCCTGTGGATAACACAATTCACAGAAGTGACTAACTTTATCCACAAGCTATGCACATTTTGTGGATAAACATACTTTTTTTCTAGTTTTCCACAATAAATATATTTGAATTTTAACAAATAAACATAAGAATATCAACAGTTTTATAGAGTTATCCACAAAGTTATACTTATGCAATTAAATTTTATAAACGAGGTGTGAAATTGTGGATGAATGGTGAAAATCAAATGGACGATTGAAAAATAGTATTTTGTTATCCACAAAATTAAACACTATCACTGTGGATAATTGGGATAAGTCTCTTTTTTAAGTTATGAATTTAATGTTGATTTCGATACGTAATTTTGTTATACTTCAGTAGTTACTGAAAATCACTAGACGAGAATCGATAGATGAAATATAAATAATGGAGGTGTTTTAAGTGGTAAAACGTACTTATCAACCAAATAAACGTAAACATAGTAAAGTTCACGGTTTCCGTGCACGTATGAGCACAAAAAACGGCCGTAAAGTATTAGCGCGTCGTCGTGCAAAAGGAAGAAAAGTATTATCAGCTTAAGATCACTGAGTATTCAGTGGTCTTTTTATTTTGTTTAAAATAGGCATTACTTCTAGTATAATGAATCAAAAGGTGCAATTATAAAAAAAAGTGAGTGAACGTATTGGAAAAAGCATACCGAATTAAAAGAAACGAAGACTTTCAGGCGGTCTATAAAAAAGGACAATCTGTAGCAAACAGACAATTTATTGTATACCGTTATAAAGGTACAGACTTGGACCACTTTAGAATTGGTATATCTGTATCTAAAAAAATCGGGAATGCTGTTACGAGAAACCGCATAAAAAGAGCTATTCGTGAAACATTTAAAGTGTACAAAGAAGATATGGTTGCGATGGATTTCATTATTATTGCGAGAAAACCTGCTGCAGAGATGACTGTTGCAGAAATTCACAAAAGCCTCACACACGTTTTAAAAATTGCTAAAGGGTTTAATAAAAAAATGAATTAGCTAGGAGGAAAGCTTGTGTTAGAACAAAGATATCAAGCAGAAACTGTTGAAACAGCCGTACAAATGGGATTAAAAGATTTAAATCTTTCCGAGTCAGAAGTAAAAATTGAAGTGCTCAATCCAGGTAAAAAAGGATTTTTAGGTTTTGGTAAAGCTTTGGCAGAAGTGAATTTGGTTGTTATTGATCCAAAGTTAAAAAAATATGAATCCATCGCAAGCTTAAAAGCGAGAACTTCAAAAGTGAATGATGTGGAATTTACTGAACATACAGTATCTAATGAAACAAATGATGTTAAAGCGGATGAAAAAGTCAATCTTGTGACTGAAGCTGTTGCCCCAGAAGCACCGATTGAAAATATCATTGAAACACCGGTAGAAGAGACGATTGTTACTGAAAATAAAAATACTGAAAACACAAGTATTGAAGCAACTAAAAACTATGTTGAAATGATTATTAAAGCAATGGGTTATGAAGTTGAATCAACGGTTGAGAAAAAATCTTCTAATGAAATTTTAATTAATTTAAATTCTAAAGATGCCTCTCGCATTATTGGTAAACGTGGTCAAATTTTAAATAGTCTTCAAGTACTCGCACAAAATTACTTCAATCAACTTGAAAAAGGCTACTCAATTGTGACACTAGATATCGAAAATTATCGTGAAAAACGTCGTGAAACACTTCAAACGTTAGCTTTGAACATGTCGAAAAAAGCGATTAATACGAATAAACCTGTTAAATTTGAGCCAATGCCATCGTATGAACGTAAAATCATGCATCAAATTTTAGCAAATATCGAAAATATTGAAACATACTCAGAAGGTCGTGAACCTCATCGTTATCTTGTTATCAAAGCAAGATAATCATGATTTAAGCAATCATCATTATATAAAAATCACATTATGATATATTAGGGTTTGAGATTATTGGTCTCAGACCCAAAGTTCGTTTAAGGAGGGATTCATATGGAATTTGATACAATTACGAGCATTTCGACGCCAATGGGTGAAGGTGCGATTGCAATTGTAAGATTAACTGGTCCAGACGCAATTCAAATTGCAGATGGTTTGTATAAAGGAAAAAAAGCATTATCAGAAGTCGATTCTCATACTATCAATTATGGTCATATTTATGATCCTGAAACAGACGAATTGGTTGAAGAGGTCATGATTGCCATAATGCGTGCACCAAGAACATATACAAGAGAAGATGTTGTTGAAATTAACTGTCATGGGGGAATCATGACGGTCAATCGTATATTAGAACTTACTTTAAATCAAGGTGCAAGACTGGCTGAACCAGGTGAATTTACAAAACGTGCATTTTTAAATGGTCGAATTGATTTATCCCAAGCTGAAGGTATTATGGATTTCATTCGTTCAAAAACAGATCGTGCAAGTAAAGTTGCGATGAGTCAAATGGATGGAAGATTGAGTGTTTTGATTAAATCATTACGACAATCAATTTTAGAAATTTTAGCACAAGTAGAAGTAAATATTGATTATCCAGAATATGATGATGTTGAAGAAGCGACAACAAAGTTTTTATTAGAAGAAGCACAAAAAATTAAACACAGCATTGAATCACTTCTTGAAACAAGTCATCAAGGAAAAATATTACGTGAAGGATTGTCAACGGTCATTGTCGGTAAACCGAATGTTGGTAAGTCATCAATGTTAAATAATTTAATTCAAGACAATAAAGCGATTGTGACAGAAATTGCGGGAACAACACGTGATGTATTAGAAGAATATGTGAATGTACGTGGTGTGCCACTTAGACTTGTAGACACTGCAGGTATTCGTGAAACAGAAGATATTGTGGAAAAAATCGGTGTCGAAAGAAGTAGAGAAGCATTAAGTAAAGCGGATTTAATTTTATATGTATTAAATTATAATGAACCGTTAACAGAAGAAGATTATCAATTAGCTAATATCATTCAATCTGAAGATGTGATAGTTATAATCAATAAAACGGATTTAGAACAACGATTAGATATTGAAGCGGTCAAACAGATGATGGGGGATGCACCTATTGTTGAAACATCGATGGTTTCTCAATCAGGTATTGATCAATTAGAAGAAAAAATTAGCGCAATGTTCTTT
Source organism: Macrococcus sp. DPC7161 (assembly GCF_004117835.1). Lineage (GTDB taxonomy): Bacteria > Bacillota > Bacilli > Staphylococcales > Staphylococcaceae > SDSC01. The sequence continues at coordinate 182,188 of NZ_SDSC01000002.1, forward strand.
AGTGGCCAAGTTATGAATCAAGATATGACTTATGTTTCTAATGCGAGACATATCAGTTTATTAAAAGATGCAAGAAAGTCAATTGATGACGCTATTAGTGCTGCTGAGATGGATGTACCTATAGATATGGTACAAATAGATTTAATAAAAACATGGGAATTGCTAGGTGAAGTCATTGGTGAAGAAGTTTCTGATAGCTTAATCGATCAGTTGTTTAGTCAATTCTGCTTAGGTAAATAATTAGGAGGAAATCACTTGGAACAAAAATATGATGTCATCGTTGTTGGTGCTGGTCATGCTGGTGTAGAAGCTGGCCTTGCAAGTGCAAGAAAAGGTGCCAAGACGTTAATGTTAACCATCAGTTTAGATTCAGTTGCCTTTATGCCTTGTAATCCATCTGTCGGTGGACCAGCTAAAGGAATCGTAGTAAGAGAAATTGATGCATTAGGTGGCCAAATGGCCAAAACAATCGACAAAACGCATATTCAAATGCGTATGCTTAATACAGGTAAAGGTCCTGCTGTTCGTGCATTACGTGCACAAGCAGATAAAGTATTGTATCAAGAAGAAATGAAACGTGTTATTGAAAAAGAACCTAATCTTGATATTATGCAAGGTATGGTTGAACGATTAATTATTGAAGATGACAAAGTTGTCGGTGTTGAAACGGTTATCGGTACAACGTATTTAGCAGATGCAGTTGTCCTTACAACAGGAACATTTTTACGTGGAGAAATTATTTTAGGTAAAATTAAATACTCATCTGGTCCAAACCATCAAATGCCATCTATTAAATTAGCGGATCATTTACGTGAATTAGGTTTTGATATTGTTCGTTTTAAAACGGGAACACCACCTCGTGTTAATGGAGATTCTATTGATTATTCTAAAACTGAAATTCAACCTGGTGATGAAGTGCCACGTGCATTCAGTTATGAAACAACAGAATTTATATTAGATCAATTGCCATGTTGGTTAACTTATACGAACGATAAGACGCATCAAATCATTGATGATAATTTACATTTATCTGCAATGTATTCAGGTATGATTAAAGGTACTGGTCCAAGATATTGTCCATCGATTGAAGATAAATTTGTAAGATTTAATGATAAACCACGTCATCAAATTTTCTTAGAACCAGAAGGACGCAATACATCAGAAGTTTATGTACAAGGTTTATCTACGAGTCTTCCTGAGCATGTACAACGTCAAATGTTACAATCTATCCCTGGTTTAGAGAAAGCGGATATGATGCGTGCAGGTTATGCCATTGAATACGATGCTATTGTACCAACACAACTTTGGCCAACTTTAGAAACTAAGAAAATTCAAGGTTTATATACTGCTGGCCAAATAAACGGTACAAGTGGTTATGAAGAAGCGGCTGGCCAAGGATTGATGGCGGGAATTAACGCAGCAGCTAAAGTATTAGGTCATGAAGAGTTGATATTAGGTAGACACGAAGCATATATTGGTGTATTAATCGATGATTTAGTGACGAAAGGGACAAATGAGCCATATCGTTTATTAACAAGTCGTGCAGAACATCGTTTATTATTACGTCACGATAATGCGGATTTACGATTAACTGAAATCGGTAAAGAAATTGGACTTATTAGCGATGCACGTTATCAAAAATTCTTAACGAAAAAAGAAAATATTGCCGAGGAAATAAAACGTTTCTCAAATACACGTATTAAACCAAATGAAAAAACACAAAGTTTAATTGCTGAACGTGGTGGGACAGCATTGAAAGATGGTATTTTAGCCATTGATTTATTGCGTCGTCCTGAGATGGATTATGCTTCTGTAGCATCATTATTGGATGAACAACCATTTGTTTCTGAAGATGTGCAAGAGCAAGTAGAAATTCAAACAAAATATGAAGGTTATATTCAAAAATCATTACAACAAGTTGAAAAAGTAAAACGTATGGAAAATAAAAAAATCCCAGAAAACATTGATTATGATGATATCCATAGTTTAGCAACAGAAGCGCGTGAAAAATTAAAAGAGGTAAAACCTTTAAGTATTGCACAAGCGTCAAGAATTTCAGGGGTTAACCCAGCGGATATTTCAATCTTACTTGTTTACATTGAACAAGGGAAAATCAAAAAGGTGAACTAAATGAATGAGCAAAGTTTTGTATCACATTTACAAGAAAAAGGGTATGAGTTAACAGACACACAAAAAAAACAATTTGCCAAATACTATGAACTTTTAGTAGAGTGGAATGAGAAAATCAATTTAACAGCTGTAACAGAAAAAGATGAAGTGTATTTAAAACATTTCTTTGATTCTGTAACACCAAGTTTTTATATTGATTTTAATCAAGTAAAATCAATTTGTGATGTTGGTGCTGGCGCAGGGTTTCCGAGTATTCCTTTAAAAATATTGTATCCACATTTAGAGTTAACGATTGTTGACTCTCTTAATAAACGTATCAACTTTTTAAATCATTTAAGTGCAGAATTAGAATTGACTGGATGTCGATTTGTTCATGATCGTGCTGAAACATTTGGTAAAAATGAATTTAGAGAATCATTCGATATCGTAACTGCCCGTGCAGTTGCAAGATTGTCAGTTTTAAGTGAATTATGTTTACCACTTGTTAAAAAAGGTGGACATTTTATTTCATTAAAAGGTGCACAAGGTGAGATTGAAGTGGAAGAAGGTTTATTTGCGATTTCAATTTTAGGTGGAAAGTTAAAAGACACACACCAATTAACATTGCCAGAAGAGGAAAGTGTACGTTACATTTTAGATATTGAAAAAGTGAAACAAACACCTAAAAAATATCCTAGAAAACCAGGCACACCTAACAAAGAACCATTGTTAAAATAATTGTATTGTATTGAAAGTGAGTGTTTTGTATGAAAAAACCTTTTTCTAAACTATTTGGTTTAAAAGATAAGGATGAAGATGTAGAAGTACAACGAAAAAATGGTAACGTAATCAGTGTACCAATTGAAAAAATTGTACCGAACCGTTATCAACCAAGACAAATCTTTGATGAAGAAAAAATTAAAGAGCTTGCAGAATCGATTCGTTCATACGGATTGCTACAACCGATTGTAGTACGCCCAATTGAAGAGGAAATGTATGAAATTATTGCTGGCGAACGTCGTTTTCGTGCATTAAAATACAATGGTACTGTTGATACAGAAGTCATCGTAAAACAAATGAATGATAAAGAAACAGCTGCAATTGCATTAATCGAGAACATTCAACGTGAAAATTTATCAGCCGTAGAAGAAGCTGAAGCATACAAAAAGTTATTAGATCTTGATGGTATCACTCAACAAGACTTGGCAACAAGTTTAGGTAAGAGTCAATCATTTATCGCAAATAAACTACGCCTATTACGCTTGTCACAACCTGTACTCGATGCATTAAGTAAAATGCAAATTACTGAAAGACATGCAAGAAGTTTATTGGCTTTGGATGAAGCAAAACAAATTGAAATGCTAGGAATTATTAAATCGCAACAATTAAACGTTAAACAAACTGAAGAGCGCGTGAAACGATTAATTGGTGGGGAAGATGTAAAACCGAAACGCATTGGCTTTACCCGTGATTTAAAACTTGCCTTCAACACAATTGGTCAAAGTTTGAAAGCAGTAGAAAAAAGCGGTGTTAAAGTGAAACGTAAAGATACAGAGTATGAGAATTTTTATGAAATCTCAATTAAAGTGTTTAAGAAATAATCCAATATAAAAAAAGTAGGCCTTATGGTCTACTTTTTTTATGGGCCTGATTAAATGATACATTGTTGTGAAAGACTCATTAAAATTGTTATAATCGATACTATATGATGAACTTAGGAGAGGTATGTATGACAAAAGTTTTAGCGATTGCTAATCAAAAAGGCGGCGTTGGTAAGACGACAACGTCTGTAAATTTAAGTGCTGCACTGAGTGAACTTGGTAAAAAAGTACTACTTGTTGATACAGATCCACAAGGAAATGCAACAAGTGGTGTCGGTGTAGATAAGAACAATGTTAAATATTCAGTTTACGATATGCTAGTTGAAGATGTTGATATTAATGAATGTGTATTGCCAACAGAACAAGAAAACTTATTTATTATTCCAGCGAACATTGCATTAGCAGGTGCTGAAATTGAACTTGTCTCAGCGATGAGTAGAGAAGTACGATTAAAGTATGCATTTAAAGAGTTAAATGAAACATTTGACTATATTATTATTGATTGTCCACCTTCTTTAGGTTTATTAACAATCAACTCATTCACTGCAGCAAACGGTATTATTATTCCAGTACAATGTGAATATTATGCATTAGAAGGATTAAGTCAGTTATTAAATACCATCAAACTTGTACAACGTCATTTAAATCAAAAGTTAGAAATTGAAGGTGTATTATTAACGATGTTTGATGCACGTACAAACTTAGGTAATGATGTCATTCAAGAAGTAAAGGATCATTTTGGTGACAAAGTATACAATACGATTATTCCTAGAAATGTGCGTCTTTCAGAAGCACCTTCACATGGACAACCAATCAATGTTTACGATGCTAAATCAACTGGTGCAAAAACGTATCAACAATTAGCTGAGGAGGTTGCAAATGGCTAGAGGATTAGGAAAAGGATTAGGACGTGGATTAGACGCCTTATTCCAAGATAATCGAGAAGATGAAATCATCGAAGAAATCGCATTAACATCATTGCGTCCAAATCCATATCAACCAAGACATGAATTTGATGAACATGCTTTAAATGAATTAAGTGAGTCTATTAAAATACATGGCGTATTACAACCGATTGTGGTGCGTAAAACAGTTAAAGGCTATGACATTGTTGTTGGTGAAAGACGTTTTAGAGCTTCTAAATTAGCAGGTAAAACGAAGATTCCAGCAATCGTTAAAGAACTAACAGACCAACAAATGATGGAGCTTGCGATTATTGAGAACTTACAGCGTGAAGATTTAAATCCACTTGAAGAAGCAAAGAGTTATCAATTTTTAATTGATCAATTAAAATTAACACAAGCTGAAACAGCAGACCGTTTAGGAAAATCTAGACCGTATGTAGCCAATATGTTGAGACTATTAAATTTACCAGCAGATATAAAGAAATTGATTGATGAAAAGAAAATTTCAGGTGGACATGGACGTACATTATTAGGTTTAAAAGACGCAACATTAATGATGACTGTTGCACAAAAAGTGATTAAAGAATCAATGAGCGTACGTCAGTTAGAAGCATATATTAAAGAAGTGAATGCTGAAGGTAAACCTCAAAAAGAAAAGAAAGAGAAACAAAAACCAAAGTTTCTCGTGAAACATGAACAAAATTTAAAAGAACGTTTAGGTACTAAAGTAGAAATTTCTAAGTCCCGTAAAAAAGGTAAGATTGCTATAGAATTCACTTCTGAAGAAGAATTTAATCGTTTAATTTCATTACTTGAGCATCTAGGAAACTAGGGTGATTACATGGCAATATTTAATAACATGAAAAATACCTTAATGGACTCAGAAATGTGGGCAAATTTATTTGAACAATTCATTTGGTCATTGATTCTTATCGTATTTGCGATTTTAATTATTAAATTAATACATAAGTTTATTGAGAAGTTCTTCTCTGTACGAAAAAAGACCAATTTATCAAGTTCGGACAAACGAGATACAACGCTTATTAAGTTGTTACAAAACATATCATCTTATGTTGTTTGGTTTATTGTAATTACAACCATCTTATCTAATTTTGGTGTGAAAGTTGAAAGTATTATTGCCGGTGCGGGAGTTGCGGGTATCGCAATTGGTTTTGGTGCCCAAACACTTGTTAAGGATATTATTACAGGATTCTTCATTATATTTGAAAATCAATTTGATGTTGGAGATTATGTAAGAATTAATACAACAGGGACAACAGTAGCAGAAGGTACCGTACAATCAATCGGTTTAAGATCTACGCGTATTCGCTCATTTACAGGAGAATTAACGATTTTACCAAATGGTACAATGAATGAGATTGTCAACTTCTCAGTTAATAATTCTGTTGCGGTATTTGATATTTCAATTTCAAGCGATGAGAATATTGAGAAAGTAGAAAGCATTTTAAAGCCATATCTTGAAACATTGCCCGAGAAATATGAAGATGTTATTAAGCCACCTGAAATTTTAGGAGTGGATATGGTAAAAGCTGGAGAAGCGGTTATTAAGATTTCTGCAGAAACATTGCCAAACAATCATGTAAGAATTTCTAGAGTACTTCGAGGAGATTTAAAGGATTTCTTAGATAAATCGGGTATTAAAGTACCAATGCCAAAGATGATAATGTACAATCAGCCTGATCGAGGTGTAAAACATGAATGAGTATGAATTAAATAGCATTGTTGAAATGAAAAAACCACACGCTTGTGGTGAAAAGCAATTTAAAGTCATTAGACTTGGGGCAGATATCCGCATTAAATGTGAAGGTTGTGGCCGCAGTGTAATGATCCCAAGACAGGATTTTAACAAAAAATTAAAAAAAGTGATTCAAAAATAGTCGTTGTATTCTCATAAAGATAATCAATGAAAAATTAAATAAACAAGTATACGAAAATAAAAATAATATGGATACATATAAGGAGATAAAAACATGGCATTAACAGCTGGAATCGTAGGTTTACCAAACGTAGGTAAATCAACATTATTTAACGCAATTACTAAAGCAGGTGCATTGGCTGCAAACTATCCTTTCGCTACAATTGATCCGAATGTAGGGATTGTAGAAGTACCTGATCATCGTTTAGATAAATTAACAGAACTTGTAGAACCAAAGAAAACAGTACCGACTGCTTTTGAGTTTACAGATATCGCAGGAATCGTTAAAGGTGCATCAAAGGGTGAAGGTTTAGGAAATAAATTTTTATCACATATTCGTGAAGTAGATGCAATTTGCCAAGTTGTACGTGCCTTTGAAGATGAAAATATCACACACGTTTCTGGTACGGTAAATCCTGTAGATGATATTGAAGTCATCAATATGGAACTTGTTTTAGCGGATTTAGAATCTGTTGAAAAACGTTATGCACGTGTACAAAAAATGGCGAAACAAAAAGATAAAGATGCAATGGCTGAAGAAGCAATTTTAAGTATTGTTAAAGAAACTTTAGAACAAGAAAAGCCAGTTCGTAGTATCGAGTTCACACCTGAGCAAGCAAAGCTAGTAAAGAACATGCATTTATTAACTGCGAAACCAATGCTTTATGTAGCAAACGTTTCAGAAGATGATTTAGTAAGTGGAGAAGAGAACGAACATTTAAAAGCAATTCAAGCATATGCTGAAGCAGAAGGCTCTGAAGTCATTGTAATCAGCGCTAAAATCGAAGAAGAATTAGCTGCATTAGATGATGAAGATAAACAAGAATACCTAGAAGATTTAGGTATTGAAGAAGCTGGTTTAGATAAATTAATTAAAGCTTCATATCATTTACTTGGTTTAGCAACATACTTTACAGCGGGTGTACAAGAAGTACGTGCTTGGACATTTAAACAAGGGATGACTGCACCACAGTGTGCGGGTATTATTCATACAGACTTTGAACGTGGTTTCATTCGTGCAGAAACAGTGAGTTTCGATGATTTGATGGAACATGGTGGTATGAGTGCTGCTAAGGAAGCGGGTAAAGTCCGATTAGAGGGTAAGGAATATATCATGAAAGATGGAGACGTAGTACATTTCAGATTCAACGTTTAGGAGGATTTATGGAACCTTTAAAAAGAATCATTTATTGTATTAAAGTAGCCGTGAAGTCTGAAGAAATAGATAATCCTATTTATCATGTTTCTTATTACTATTTGGCACAAGTAGTACCATTCAATACGCATGTGTCACTTGATGAATCCATCTATAATAAAATTCAATATCCTAGTAATGCCATGCGTTATTTAGATATTGTGAGTACAGATGAAATATTCCCTGAAGATACTGATTATGAAGAATATCTGTATTTATCAAAAAAAGATGATATTCAATTATTTTATGTTAAAGATATGGTGATGTATCCACTTGATGAAGTACATCACTAATTATGCATTGCGTGTAAGATTAAACTATGCTATAATTCTCAATTGTGAGTAATGAAAATTATTCCTTGCTTTATTTCATAATAAAGCCGCATAGTCCATAAGGAGGTGTAAATGATGAGAAATTACGAAATTATGTATGTCGTACGTCCGAACATTGAAGAAGATGCGAAGAAAGCTTTAGTTGAGCGTTTCAACGAAATCTTAACTTCTAACGGTGCGGAAATCATCGAATCAAAAGAGTGGGGTAAACGTCGTTTAGCTTATGAAATTAACGATTTCAAAGAAGGTTTCTACCAAATCGTTAAAGTTAAATCAACTGACGCTGCTACTAACGAATTCGATCGTTTAGCAAAAATCAACGATGACATTATCCGTCATATCGTTGTACGCGAAGAAGAAAAATAATCCTAGATTTGGGGGCGATGTTCTATGTTGAATAGAGTTGTATTAGTAGGTCGTTTAACTAAAGATCCAGAATACAGAGTAACACCCTCAGGTATTTCAGTGGCAACATTTACTTTAGCTATCAATCGTACATTTACGAATGCACAAGGTGAAAGACAAGCTGATTTTATCAACTGTGTCGTTTTCCGTAAGCAAGCTGAAAATGTTAATAATTTCTTAAGTAAAGGTAGCTTAGCTGGGGTCGATGGTAGATTACAATCGCGCAGTTATGATAACCAAGAAGGGCGTCGCGTTTATGTTACAGAAGTTGTATGTGATTCTGTTCAATTTTTAGAGCCTAAAGGCGCTAATCAAAACAGACAAAGTTCGGATAATTCATATGATGATTATTCAAGCTATGACACTGGTAACTACGGAGCTGCTCAAGGTCAAAATAACTATCAGCAAAACCAAAATCAACAATCAAATGCATCATCAAGTCAACCATCAAATGCGAATCCATTTGCAAATGCAACGGGTCCTATTGATATTAGTGATGATGATTTACCGTTCTAATAAAGTAAAAATGTAAGGGAGGCAACAATCATGGCAGGTGGACCAAGAAGAGGCGGTCGTCGTCGTAAAAAAGTTTGTTATTTCACAGCAAACGGAATTACACACATCGACTATAAAGAAGTAGATATGCTTAAAAAATTCATCTCAGAACGCGGTAAAATTTTACCACGTCGTGTAACAGGAACTTCAGCTAAATACCAACGTATGTTAACTGTAGCTATCAAACGTGCACGTCATATGGCTTTATTACCATATGTTAAAGATGAGGCTTAATCATAATTGATATATTCAACACGCAAACATTGTTTGCGTGTTTTTTTATTGTTTTTTTATTCTTAAAAAACTTATTTTTTCACGCATATTAATATATTTAAAGAATTGGTTTCTATTAACGCTATAATGCTTTTTATGGCTAAATTAAAATTGTTCAAGATTGGTACAAAATTTGTATCATAATTGTTCATTTTTTACATAAAACCATTAAATATTCATATATACATTTGTTTACAACGTAAAAGTGTCGATTTATACTATGTGTGTAATATTTAATTTATTACGTAATTATCTTTTAGGAGGGCAGCGAATTATTATTTTTTAAATTAAAATTAAATAAAAGGAGTTTGCGAGATGGAACAGAATTTCCGGTTATTATTGTATAAAGTTACGCAATTATTAGCACGTATTGATTCTGATCAAAAGGAATTACATGAATCTCACTTATCGATTATTCGAGATGGAATTACACCTTATTACAAGACCTTGTATGAGGAGTTATCACCGCCTGAAGCATGTGTAACAAGTGATGTAACACTATTTGTTAATGATATTCTGAATATGTATACAAACATAAATACATCTATTAACCAATTAACACCTGATGAACAATCCATTTTAAAATCGTATTCACTCAGTTTATTTGTAGGTTTTTATTTAATTGATGATAAAGAATGGCGCTATCAAGCTTATGCGAAGTTTTTAATTAGAGATGTAAAAGAAGTATCAAATGCACTCGATACAAGCGCATTTGATGATTTTGGTACACGTAAACCTATGTTAAAGACGTATCGAAATATGTTACGTAAGTACCAAATGATGCGTAGTGAAGGGCTATTAACGTATGATCAATTGCTTCAACTTTTAAGCACTGATTATGTAGTGCCATTAAAATTGTGCAATTAATTGTGCTAATGTATTTAAATCAACACGATTACATTGGTGGTATTTAGCGGTATACATTGTGCTAATCGCCTCTTTTGACGGATGATTTTTAATAAATAAATTCATAGGAACATGTTGGTTTTTGTGATGTAAATCGGGTTGATGATAGCAAATAGCTGATTTTTCAAAATCAAAGCGTCGGTAAAATGTTTCTAAAGGGCTATTTCCTGCTTCATCCTTCTCACATTCAAGCATGAATGAAGGTTTATTGTGATGGTACTTCATTGCAAGGTTTTCAATGGTTTCAAAGATATGTTTCATAAACATTGAACCAAGACCTTGTCCTTTGTATTTTTCATTGATAACAATGTAAACGATATAAGCGATATTCTCAGATTTTAAGTAATGAAATGAAGAGAAACCGACAAGTTGGTTGTTGTCTGTGAGTACATGGAAATGAAAGAAATCTGGATCTTGTTCTTGTGTTTTAAATGAATCTAAAAAGACTTGAACAGGTTCTTTTATTTCAATTGGAAATGTTGCATCATAAAGAGACATCGCTTCTTGAAAGTAAGCATCATTAGAACCAATAGCAATAAAGTTCATTTTTTACACCTCCTGTTTTCTTTTATTATACACAAAAAAGCATGGGCTAATGCCCATGCTTGTATCATTTCTATTATTATAAGCGATTATGGTTATCTAAATCACGGTCGTTTAAATGACCACGGTTTGTTTCATCAATATCTACTTCTTCACGACGTACATCTTCTGAAACATGTTCAACGTCTGTTACTTTATTTTTCTTAATAACGATTTCTTCATTGACTACATTTTCTTTTTGAACATTTAAACGTTCTTCATGTACTGGAACTTTTACAACTTCATCATTATCTAAAGCGTCGAAGTCTCCAGTTGTTCTTTCATTAACTGGTCGTCGTTCGATTGTTACTTCTTCACGTTCTACAGGTACATCGAATTCTTGACGTTCAGTTACAACGTCTTTTTCAACTTTTACTTCGCCTGTTTGTACGCGATCTTTATTTACTAATAAGCGCTCTTCGTGTAATTTGATTTTTTCTTCATCTGATAAATCAGTACGGTTTCTAATATCCTCATCTAATTCATGATGTTTTAAGTTATCGTTATGTAAATTGTTATCTACTCTATCAAATTTGTTATTCATATTATCCTCTCCATTCGTATGTGTATGTACATTTCCTGCTACGGTACCTTTGTTGTGACCGTCATAGTACTCATTGCCTCGTTGTGAATCTTGAGGATGTGCACTAGAATAATTAGCACTATTATTGTATTCAGATTCATCATCTACAAGTAATACAATATCACCACGGTCAATTGCATTTTTGTATTCGCTACGCTCATTTGCATTTAAGTTTAAGTTATCAAATACGCGATCTTCAGGATCTTCTCCTGTAAAGAATGCAGCAACTTTATCTCCGAAAGAGCCTTCTGCATTTTTATATTCAACATCAGTATAATGAAGTGCTGAACCTTCTAATCTGTTCTTAGAAATAACTTTCATATGGCGTTCTGATACACCGTTACTTCTTAATTGTTCGATTTTTCCTAATAAACCTTGTTCGTTTGTAAATGTTTCAAAGTTTCTCATTTTTATCATCCTCTTTGTAGTTTTTTTGTTTTACATTGTGGACGTTTCATGATGACTATGAATCACTTTGTGTGATTTGTGATACAATATTGGTTTACCCAGGGTAATTAATTCTAAACATTCGCACTATAAAAACGACCGTATATTTGTATAAAATCACGTTTAAACAAACAATTCAGAATGTTGTGAAAGTACTGGTATAAAGGCTTTTCTGAACAATTTGTATTGATTAATCGAATTTATTTTGATATTATCTAGAAATATTAATAAATGACTCTACTCATATAAATTAAAGGATATGGCTTTAGCGTTTCTACCACGTTACCGTAAATGACGTGACTATGAGTAATAATAGTTGTATGTTTCTAATTTGCGTACGCTTATTACTCATCTTAAATTTTATTTAAGATGAGTTTTTTTGTACCTTATTATTAATATTATCTATTTCATTCTTTCTTGAATTTATTTTTTAACGCATTAAACAATAAACAAATCGAAGAAAATATGAAATAATAGAGGTATTAATTTAAAGCAATAAAAATGATGGAGGTCTTAATTTTATGTGGGAAAACAAGTTTCAAAAAGAAGGATTAACATTTGATGATGTATTATTGGTTCCAGCGCATTCAGAAGTATTACCAAATACAGTAGATTTAAAAGTTTCTTTATCAGAACGTTTAAATTTAAACATTCCAATTTTATCAGCTGGTATGGATACAGTAACTGAATCAAAAATGGCGATTGCGATGGCACGTCAAGGTGGATTAGGTGTTATTCATAAAAATATGAGCATTGAAGAACAAGCTGAAGAAGTATTGAAGGTTAAACGTTCTGAAAATGGCGTCATCACAAACCCATTTTTCTTAACACCAGATGAGCAAGTATTTGCGGCAGAACATTTAATGGGTAAATACAGAATTTCAGGTGTACCAATTGTAAACAATGCTGAAGAAATGAAACTTGTTGGTATCTTAACAAACCGTGATTTACGTTTCATTGAAGATTATTCAATTAAAATCTCAGACGTAATGACAAGTGAAGATTTAGTGACTGCACCAGTAGGTACAGATTTAGTCCAAGCGGAAAAGATTTTACAAAAACATAAAATCGAGAAATTACCTATTGTAGATGAATCAGGTATGTTAAAAGGTTTAATTACGATTAAAGATATTGAAAAAGTAATCGAATTCCCAAATGCAGCAAAAGATGAACATGGTCGTTTATTAGTAGCTGCAGCAGTTGGTATTGCAAAAGATACAATCACACGTGCATCACACTTAGTAGAATCAGGTGTAGATGCATTGGTTATTGATACTGCACATGGTCATTCTAAAGGTGTTTTAGAAATGGTGAAATCATTAAAAGAAAACTTCCCTGAAATTACAATTATCGCTGGTAACGTTGCTACTGCTGAAGGTACACGTGCATTAATCGAAGCGGGTGCAGATGTTGTTAAGGTAGGTATTGGACCAGGTTCAATTTGTACTACACGTGTTGTAGCAGGTGTTGGTGTACCTCAAATTACTGCGGTTTATGATGCAGCTACAGAAGCGAAAAAACATGGTAAAACAATTATCGCAGATGGTGGTATTAAATATTCAGGAGATATCGTTAAAGCATTAGCGGCAGGTGGACATGCTGTAATGTTAGGTTCATTATTAGGTGGTACTGCTGAATCACCAGGAGAAACAGAAATCTTCCAAGGCCGTCAATACAAAGTATACCGTGGTATGGGATCACTTGGGGCGATGGAAAAAGGATCTAAAGACCGTTACTTCCAAGAAGATAAAGATGCTAAGAAATTCGTACCAGAAGGTATTGAAGGTCGTATTGCATACAAAGGACCATTACAAGATACAATTTACCAATTAGTTGGTGGTATTAGAAGTGGTATGGGTTATACAGGTTCTAAAGATTTAGAAGCATTACGTGAAGAAGCAATGTTCATTAAAATGACAGGTGCAGGATTAAAAGAATCTCACCCACATGATGTTCAAATCACTAAAGAAGCACCGAACTACTCTATTTAATAAAATTTTTCTACATAAAAGGAGAACCAACTATGGAAATGGCATTCGAACAAGAATTGATTCTTGTATTAGACTTTGGTAGCCAATATAACCAATTAATTACGCGTCGTATTCGTGAGATGGGTGTTTACTCAGAACTTCACGATCATGAAATTTCTATCGAAGAAATTAAAAAGATGAATCCTAAAGGGATTATCCTTTCAGGTGGACCTAACTCAGTGTATGAAGAAGGTTCATTTACAGTAGATCCTGAAATCTTTAATTTAGGTGTACCAGTAATGGGTATTTGTTACGGTATGCAATTAATGACAAAATTATTAGGCGGTTCAGTAGAACGTGCTAATGAGCGTGAATATGGTAAAGCGGTGATTACTGCTCAAACACATTCATTATTTACGAAATTACCTGAAGAACAAACCGTTTGGATGAGTCATAGTGATAAAGTCATTACAATCCCAGAAGGATTTGATGTTATCGCACATTCACCAAGCTGTCAGTATGCAGCAATTGAAAACAAAGAACGCCAATTATATGGTGTACAGTTCCACCCAGAAGTACGTCATTCAGAGTACGGAAATGACTTATTACGTAACTTCATTCGTGAAATCTGTAAATGTACAGGCGAATGGACGATGGAAAATTTCATCGAAATCGAAATCGAGAAAATCAGACAAAAAGTTGGCGATCGCAAAGTCATCTGTGCGATGAGTGGCGGGGTTGATTCATCAGTTGTTGCTGTATTAATCCATAAAGCGATTGGTGACCAATTAACATGTATCTTCGTTGACCACGGTTTATTACGTAAAGGCGAAGGCGATATGGTCATGAAACAGTTCGGTGAAGGATTTAATATGAACATCATTCGTGTTGATGCGAAAGACCGTTTTATGAGCAAATTAAAAGGTGTATCAGACCCTGAGAAAAAACGTAAAATCATTGGTAATGAGTTTGTATACTTATTTGATGAAGAAGCGGCTAAATTAAAAGATGCGGACTTCTTAGCACAAGGTACGTTATATACAGATATCATTGAATCAGGAACAAAAACAGCACAAACAATCAAATCACACCATAATGTTGGTGGATTACCTGAAGATATGCAATTTGAATTAATTGAGCCAGTGAATACATTATTTAAAGATGAAGTACGTGCTTTAGGTATTGAATTAGGTATTCCTGAGCATTTAGTATGGCGTCAACCATTCCCAGGCCCAGGTTTAGGAATTCGTGTATTAGGTGAAATTACAGAAGAAAAATTAGAAATCGTACGTGAATCAGATGCGATTTTAAGAGAAGTGATTGCAGAAGCGGGATTAGAACGCGATATTTGGCAATACTTCACAGTATTACCTGACATCCGTTCAGTAGGTGTTATGGGAGACTACAGAACATATGACTACACTGTAGGTGTACGTGCAGTAACAAGTATCGATGGTATGACAAGTGACTTCGCAAGAATCGATTGGGAAGTACTACAAAAAGTATCAAGCCGTATCGTCAACGAAGT
Source organism: Macrococcus sp. DPC7161 (assembly GCF_004117835.1). Taxonomy (GTDB): domain Bacteria; phylum Bacillota; class Bacilli; order Staphylococcales; family Staphylococcaceae; genus SDSC01. The sequence goes on from NZ_SDSC01000002.1 coordinate 197,515, forward strand.
AAATCACGTAAACCGCGTTGTCTATGACATCACATCTAAGCCACCAAGCACGATTGAGTGGGAATAATATAATAAATTAATAAGAATAAAAAACTAAGTTTAAAAAAGTCATTCAGCATTTTGTTGAATGACTTTTTATTTCTTTTTCCTAGCAGATAAATACACCAAAACACCAATGATACTAATTGCTAATAGTATGTAAAAGACCGTAGAATACATATCAAAGTAATGTAATACGACTTCCCAGTTTTGTCCTAATGCCATTCCTAAATAGATTAATACTGCATTCCAAATCAATGTTCCTATTGTTGTGTAAATAAGGAATGGGATGATATTCATTTTACTGATCCCTGCTGGTATTGAGATGAGGCTTCTGATTAGTGGAACGAAACGACATAGAAATACAGCAGTGTAACCGTATCGATTAAACCATTGATTGGTTTTATGTAAGTCTGTACGATCGATGCGTAATATATAACCATATCGGTCGACGACTTTTTCAATACGATGAAATCCTAATATATTGCCTAGGTAATAAAGTACAACAGCACCAATTACAGCACCAAATGTTGATGAAATTAGCATGCCTGTGAATGTCAGTTTTGGGGATTGATCTACCATAAATCCACCAAAGGTTAATATAACTTCTGATGGGATTGGGGGAAATACGTTTTCTAAAAGAATCAGTAGAAATACGCCAATGTATCCGAATTGTTCCATGATGTGCATTATCCATTGTTGCATTTAATCATTCCAATCTAATATTTTTTAAAGCAACTTATATTTACCCTAAATTTGTTAAATTATGAAATTTGAGAGGAAACGTCAATGAATTGTCAAAAATAAAAAGCCTTACCGCTATAGCGGTAAGGCTGAATCATATTTATTCTACGATTTCTAATGCGATTTCCATCATTTTTGTGAATGATGTTTGACGTTCTTCTGGTGTTGTTGCTTCGTGTGTTAATAAGTGATCACTTACTGTGAAGATACCTAATGCACGAACATCTCCTCCAGCGTAAGCAGCGTTCATGTATAAACCTGCTGATTCCATTTCAACTGCTAAGATACCCATTGAGCGCCATTTGTCAGTTGCTTCTTGGTTAGCATTGTAGAAAATATCTGAAGATAATACGTTACCTACGTGGCTTACAGCACCTTTTTCATCTGCTAATTTTTTCGCACGTGATAATAAATCAAAGTCAGCGATTGGTGCGTAATGTCCAGGTAAACCATATTGATTTACATAGTTAGAGTCTGTAGATGCACCTTGTGCAATGATGATATCATATACGTTAACATTTTCTTGCATAGCGCCACATGAACCTACACGGATTAAATTCTTAACACCAAATGTGTGGATTAATTCGTATGAGTAAATACCGATTGATGGGATACCCATACCAGTACCCATTACTGAAATACGTTTACCTTTGTAAGTTCCAGTGTAACCAAACATGTTACGTACTTCGTTGAATTGAACTACATCTTCTAAGTATGTTTCCGCAATAAATTTCGCACGTAATGGATCGCCTGGTAAAAGGATTGTTTCTGCGATTGGATTGTTTTCTGGTTTAATATGAGGTGTTGATTTAGACATAATAAGTCTCCTTTTAAATAATTTTCTTTTCAATCTCAGTCTACATATTTATTTAATATAATTCAAGCAATAGATGAATTTAAGTGGAATATTATGTCTATAAATAAAAGTTATTAAAGCATAGATAATCTCTATTTGTGAAGTTATTCACAAGATGATATATTAAGTGTGTCAAAGAGAGAAAGAAAATTTAAATCTTATTTATAACATTAGGAGGGTTTCTCATGAACGCAGAAAAATTAACTGCAAAATCGTTTTTATTTAAAGTTTTAAACGGGGTAGCACTAGGGATTGTAGTAGGTTTAATTCCTAATGCCATCTTAGGTGAATTGTTTAAGTACTTAATGCAATTCCACCCATTTTTCGGCACATTATTAAATGTTGTTGTAGGTATCCAATTTACTGTACCTGTTATTGTTGGGGTACTGATTGCAATGCAATTTAAATTAAACCCATTACAAACTGTCATTGTAGGTACAGCAGCATTCGTCGGTAGTGGTGCAGCAGTGTTCCAAGAAAAAGCTTGGGTGCTTGTTGGTATTGGTGATTTAATCAACACAATGATTACAGCTTCAATTTCAGTTTTAATTATTTTATGGATTAAAGATCGTTTAGGTTCTTTAAATATCATTTTATTACCTATTATTGCTGGTGGTTTAGCGGGTCTTATTGGTATTTTATCTTTACCTTATGTTAAGTTAATTACAAGTACTTTAGGTCAATTGGTGAACAGTTTTACAAATTTACAACCTATTTTAATGTGTGTATTAATCGCAATTGTATTTAGTATTTTAATCATTTCGCCAATTTCAACTGTTGCGATTGCGATGGCAATCGGTATTTCTGGTATGGCGTCAGGTGCTGCAAACTTAGGTGTAGCAGCAGCAGCTACTATGCTTGCAATTGGTTCTATTAAAGTAAACAAATCAGGTATCACGTTAGCAATCTTAATGGGTGCGATGAAAATGATGATGCCAAACTTAATTAAATATCCAATTATTATATTGCCGGTTGCAGTGACAGCAGCGACAAGTGGTTTGATGGGTGCAATCTTTAATATTCAAGGTACACCAGCTTCAGCAGGTTTTGGTTACTCAGGTTTAGTTGGACCAATCAATGCATTGAAGTTTATGGAAGGTAATATTGCAATGAATTTAGGTATCTTAGTGATTGCATATATTGTTGTTCCAATCATTACAGGTTTAGTGGTACATAATATTTGTTTAAAATTAAAAGTATATTCTCCTGAAGTATTTAAATTCCAAACTGAAGAATAGGTGATTTCTAATGAGAATTATGATGTTCGGAACAAGAGAAGATGAATTAAATGCAGCAAATGAATGGGCAGCACGCAATGATATTGAAGTTGTATTTGATAAAGGTCCTTTAACGATGGATAACGCGGATGTATTGAAAGATTTTGATGGTGTAACAACTAGTCAAACGGCGCCATTTGATGATGCGATTTATGAGCGTTTAAGAGAATTAGGTATTAAACAAGTTGCACAACGTTCAGCAGGTTTTGATATGTTTAATTTAGATAAGGCAACTGAAAATGGCTTAATTATTTCAAATGTTCCGAGTTATTCTCCTAACGCAATTGCTGAATATGCTGTCATGGCAGCGATGAATATTATTAGAAATACAAAAATGATTCAAAATAAATTGAAACAACATGATTTTACTTGGAATAAAGCGATCATTAGTAAAGAAATGCGATCGATGACTGTTGCGATTATTGGTACGGGACGTATAGGTACAATAACAGGTCGCATCTTACACGGATTTGGTGCAAAAGTGATTGGTTATGATTTGTATCCAAATGAAGAAGCAAAGACATTTTTGACTTATACAGAAACATTAGAAGAAGCGATTGCTCAGGCGGATCTGATTTCAATCCATATGCCATTAACGAAAGAGAATCATCATATGTTTAATGCAGAATTATTTGCAAAAATGAAAAAAGGCGTATTTATTGTTAATACGGCACGTGGTGGTATTGTAGATACGAAAGCGTTAATTGATGCATTAAATAGTGGTCAAGTAACGGCTGTAGCATTAGATACATATGAAAATGAAGCGACATACTTCCCTAAAGATTTCAGTGATAAAAAAGTAGAGGATGAAATGTTATTACATTTGATTGATCGAGAAGATGTATTTATCAGCCAACATATTGCCTTTTATACAGAAACAGCGGTTATGAATCTTGTTGAAGGTGGATTAGATTCGGTTAAACAAGTTATTGAAATGGGTACTTGTGATAATCGAGTGAATTAATTAAAAAAGAAGTTGATAAAAAAACGAAAGAGACGCATAAATCGTTCTTAGATTTATCGTTTCTTTCGTTTTTGTTTATTATAGATTAGTTATTAATCCTTTTTCATTTTTTGAATGATTAACATCATGATAAATGATAGGGCAATCATGATTGCAACAAATAAAAAGGCGAGTTGCATGTCGTTATTTTCGATAGCAACATATATGGCTGTTGGCATCGTTTCTGTGATGCCTGGAATATTACCAGCAAATATGAGCGTTGCACCGAATTCACCAATAGCGCGGGCGAATGCAAGTAATACACCAGTAAGAATAGATGACTTGGCTAACGGAATGATGATGGCTTGGTACATTTTAAATTGAGATGCACCATCAACTTTTGCAGCATTCATTGTATCTTTAGAAATATTTTCAATGCCAATTTTAATCGACTGATACATCAGAGGTGTTGCCACCATTGTAGAAGCCAAAATGGCAGCATAAATTGTAAAGATAATCGGTGCATGAAAGACACTTTCAATCATTTGACCGAGTATACTTGTTTTGCCGAATGATAATAGTAAGATGAACCCAACGACTGTAGGTGGTAGCACCATTGGCAACATGATGATGGTTTCAATAATAGATTTCCCAGGAAATGTGCTCTCGAATAATAAATAGTGAAGGATTAGTGCAATGATTAAGCTAAGTATCGTTGCTGCTATTCCTACTTTAAGTGATATGCTGATGGGTGATAGAAAAGACTCACTTTGTATCAAATCCATAAGATTCATATATTTTTAAACTCTCTTTCGATTGTAAATATTGATAGAAAGCTTTAGCTTCTTTTGGATGTTTGCTTGATTTTATTAGCGCTAAAGGATACACGATGTCATCATGTAATACATCTTCAATATTATAATGATATTTGATTTCATTTGTTGATTTTAAATCTGAGGCATAAACAATACCTGCATCAACATTTTTTGTTTCAACATAAGTTAAGACTTGTCTAACATCTTTTGTGTAAATGAATTTGTCTTTTAATGGTTTGAATAGTCCTGCTTTGGTTAATGCTGCTGTAGCATATTGCCCAGCAGGTACAACTTTCGGTTGACCAATCGCAATTTTTTGAATATCTGTCTGATTTAAAGATTTTAAATTTTTAACCGGTTTGTTTGCAATTAGAACAAGGTGGTTTTTTAATAATTTAATGCTATTTTGTTTCTCAATATCTTGATGTTCAATCAGTTGGTCGACTTTATCTTCTGCAGCTGAAAAGAATAAATCTACAGGAGCACCTGATTTTATTTGTTGACTGAGTGCACCTGATGCACCGTAATTGATTTTAACGTCGATGTTTGGATGTGTTTGTTCAAAGTTTGATTCAATTTTAGTTAGCGCATCTTTCAAACTCGCTGCTGCTGAAAGGGTGAGTGTCACTTTGGCATGATCATTTTTATTGGACGTGTTTGAAGACTGTGTATTCTGCTGATTACACCCAACTAATAATAACGCACAAGTTGAGAGCATTATGCATCGTTTCATATATCGTCCTCCTAAATTTGAAATTATTATGTTAATCATAACCCTCCAAAAAAAGATTATCAATAAGTAACAAAGTGTAGGTTCTTGATGCCTGTTTCTAAGGGATAAATATAACAAGTTTAATAGCTTGATAATTGCAAATAAATTTTGTTTAATAACATAAAGTAAACTAAGAAGAGGATGCGTATGAATAAATTATTATTAAATATTAAACCGAAATCTCAGTGGTTTCCTTATTTTTATTTATTAGGTTGTGAAGCTGTCAGTATTTCGATGGGATTGAAATATAAAGGTGTTAAATTATCAGTTCGTAAAATTTTAGATGAAATTCCTAAACATAAAACGAATCCATATAAAGGATTTGTTGGACCAAAGCGTATATTAATGACAGATCGTCATCAAACCGTATTTCCAAATGTTGTGGTAGATTATTTAAAGCCATATTATCAAGCGGAAGATGGTACTGGAAAATCAATGCAAGAACTAGAGAAAGCATTGATTAATAATCATTCGGTGATGTTGTATGCGACCCACTTAAAAGTTGAACCATTACTCCGTAAATTTAAGGTTGAGGGAAAATTATTAGAATTTGTATCTAATATTCATATCACGTTATTGGTCGGTGTGGATGATAAGTATTATTATGTTATCGATCCCCTATGGGCTAAGTTTGGATTTATTCATATTCCTGCACTTATTCCCCTTAAGCAACAAGTTATTAAAGTGAAAAAAGCTAAATTAGAAAAACGTTATGATAATGCAGGACGCATGTGCGTTATTATATAGAAAGCAGTGTCACGATTTGACACTGCTTTTATTTCTATAATTATTGTAAATAGAGATGAATAATACAACACCAATAATGATAAGCATTCCGATAAATTGAACGGTATTAAACGTTACATTAAGCCATGTAATACTAATAATGATAGAAGTTAGTGGCTCTATACAACCTAATAAGGCAGTGACTTGTGGTTCAATGTATTTCACACTGAGTAAGTAAAGCCAAAATGCGAGTGCTGTACCAACAACGATAACAAAAATAAAATACAATTGGCCTTGTATATCAAATGAGATAGGATTAATATGCCAATGACGATTAAACAATGCTGCAAATACACTAGCGATTACCATTGCCCAACCAATGACAGTAAGAGATGGATACCATTTAAATAAACGTGTAGCATACATTGTATAAAATGCAGCAGCCATACCGCTTAAAATGCCCCAAAAAATAGCGAGTAAGCTCACTTTCACGCTTGTAATATGTCCACCAGTTAACAATAGAAATGTTCCAAATGACGAAACCATGATGACCATTAAATCTATCATGCTAAATGCAGTTTTTTTAGTGAGTAATAAATAAACTAAAATAAAAATCGGTGCAAGATACTGTAACAGTGTGGCGACAGCTGCATTGCCCTCGTGAATGGCAGCTAAGAAGGTATACTGAACACCAAACATACCGACAATGCCATATATGAATAATTGCAACATGCTATGTTTCTCTTTAAAAATAATCCATATATTTTGTTTGTTACATAATGCGAGTATGAGAAGGAGGAAACCACTTAAAAATAGGCGTATCGTAATGAACCAATCTAGAGGTAAATGATAACTTCTAAATAAACGTTCTGAAACCGTGCCCCCAATGCCCCAAAAAGCAGCACCTAAGACCACCAAGATAACACCTTTTAATGAATTTGACATGACATTCCTCCTTTGTTGTTTGAAAATTATGATATTTTATATTTTAGAGTAAAAAAAAGACTTGCACAATACGGAAAATAGCTCTATAATTCATAACGTAATTAATAATGAGAATCAGTATCAATTAGGAGGATTTCAATGAAAAAACTACTCGTATTACTAATGGCATGTCTATTAGTTGTTGCCGCATGTGGTAATAAAGAAGAAAAAACATCTAATAATGATAAAGTAGACTTTAAATTAGATAATGGTAAAACGATTAAAATACCAAAAAAACCAAAGCGTATCGTCTTAATGGCACCAAGTTATGCTGGGAATTTATTAGCTTTAGGTGTAAAACCCGTTGGATCAGATCCATATCCATTTGCATCTAATATTTTAAAAGATAAATTAAAAGGTGTAGAACAAGTTAAAGCTGGCGATGTGGAGAAAATCGCAACTTTAAAACCTGATTTAATTATTTCATTTGATACAGATAAAAATAATAAAAAATATGAAAAAATTGCACCGACAATTCCTTTTAAATACGAAAAACATAACTATTTAGATATCCATGTATTACTTGGTAAGATTGTAGGTAAAGAAAAAGAAGCTCAGAAATTTGTCGATGATTGGAAAGCCAAAACGAAAAAAGATGGCGAAGAAATTAAATCGCATTTAGGTGCGGACAAAACATATTCAATCATTCAGTTCTTCCAAAAACAAGTTTATGTTTATGGTGATAACTGGGGACGTGGCTCTGAAATTATTTATCAAGCATTTGGTTTAAAAATGCAAGATGAAGTCGTGAAAGATGTTAAAAAGACAGGTTGGAAAGAAATTTCAGCTGAACAAATTAGTAAATATACTGGTGATATTTTATTAGTTTCAAGTGACACTGGTAAAATTGCGAGCAATGTGACAGATTCAAATGTATGGAAAAACATGGACGCTGTGAAAAACAATCACGTTGTACAATACAACTCAGCAGATTACTGGTTTAACGATCCAATTTCATTAGAAGTACAACGCCAAGATTTGAAAGAAAAGTTATTAAAATTAAATAAATAATGTAACGATAAAAGTGTAGAGTGTATCTGTTTGTATAGATATGCTCTATATTTTCGACCTATTGTTAACTTCTATATTGAAAAGGTTAACAATATTGATATAATAATGCTATTAATATATTAAAGGAGTTCATTATGAAGACAAAAGATTTAGTATTAATCAGTATGTTTACAGCAATCATTGCATGTTTAGGTTTAATACCCGGTATTAGCGTTCCTGGATTACCAGTGCCGATTGTATTACAAAACTTAGGCATTATTTTAGCAGGATGCTTATTAGGTAAACGTTTAGGTACGTTATCAGTTGTTTTATTTTTATTATTAGTTTCAGTAGGCGCACCAATATTGTCTGGAGGACGTGGTGGATTTGGTGTCTTTTTTGGCCCAAGTGCAGGCTATTTGTTTAGTTTTATTTTAGTTGCTTTCCTAATTGGGTTCTTTGTAGAAAAATTATCAAAATGGAATATTGGCACGTTCTTTATTATTAACGTATTAGTAGGCGTTATTTTATGTAATTTAATTGGTGGCGCATATATGGCGTGGTATTTACACCAAGATGTGATGACAATCTATACATCAACATTAGCTTTTGTGCCAGGGGATGTATTAAAATCACTCATAGCTGCAATTTTAGCTGTCCGTCTTAGAAAAACAAATGTATTAAACATTGCATAAATTTAATAATTCTTTACTATATATTTACAAGTTTTAAATATCCATTTGTTACTCTAAATTAAATAACAAATGGACGGTGACTTTAATGGCGGACATCACAATTAATTTTTCAGATGCATTGGTGGCACCTTTTTTACTGAATGATCATTCAGTTCCTGATTGTTTGTTGTATAGAGCGTGGTATTTAAGCGACACATATAAAACGATAGATGAATATGATCGTATCATAAAACAATTTGTTTTAGAAAATCGCTTAAAAATCAATCGTTCATATAAAGTTGAAGTACTGCTTTATGATGAACGTTTTGTAAAGTTGCACAGACAAAGAACTTACGAGATCAACTTTCTTTTTGATGAAAAGATAGATGCGACTTTACGGTTAACGTATTTACGAGAGGTGAAAGATGAAGTTTGAGATTAATCAAGAAGTAGTCGAAAACTATTCCAATGCAGTAGGTTGTCCATTACAAGTGGAGGGGCATATGATTGTGCCAGAACCATTAATTGTTCATCACGTTATTAAAAAATTAAAACTCCCTAAGGTGAAACGTAGTCAATCTACATTCAAACAATCTACCTATGTCAATGAACGATTATATGTCGATTTGTTTCAAGCGAACGACTTAATTGAATATCGAGTATCAGGACAAAGAGATGTTAAAGTAGTAGGTACAATAGAAATTGAATAAACGAGTGTTGAACTAAAAGAGCGCGTCAAATTTTGATGCGCTCTTTGTGACTGTATATATTGAAAGATTGATCTCTAATAAAACCAACGGCTGTGATGTTTAAATCCTCTGCCAACTTTATAGCTAAATCTGTAGGTGCTGATTTACTTAAAATGATGCCGACGCCTATTTTAGAAGCTTTAATAAGTATTTCCGAGGAAATGCGTCCAGAGAAAATCAATATTTTATCTCGAATTGGTATGTGGTTAATAATGCAATGCCCAAATAATTTATCTAATGCATTGTGTCGACCAATATCAGAGCGATGTAAGTAAAAGTCTTTGCCATCACTAATCGCAGCGTTATGCAATCCTCCGGTAATGAGGTAGTCTTTACTTTCAGCTTGCAATTTATCCATTGCAACAAAAATCTCTTCAGGTGTAATTTGCTTATCTGTCATGGATACTTTAGCAGTCTTCACATCATTCACAAAATAAAATTGTCTACTTTTCCCACAACATGAACTGATCATTCGTTTTGTATATTGACCATAATGTGATTCGATTTTGCGATTTAATATGACATGACAAAATCCTTTTGAATCATCAATCTCTATCTTTAAAATATCATCTCGCTTAAAGATAACCCCTTCAGATGCTAAAAAACCAATTACCAACTCATCTAAATGTAATGGACTACAAACAATCGTCGCAAATTCTTGCTGATTGATATATATCGTCATCGGAAATTCAGATGCAATAATGTCATTTACTTCGACAAGTTGTTCGTGATATCTATAGACGGTTTGATGTTTTGTAACACGCTCCATAATAAAGCCTCCTTAATAAGCTTATTATAGCAATATTTTTATAAATTGAGTCAGTAGAAAATGACAAATTAAAAGGAGGGCGTTGATATGAGTGTCGAGTGAGCGAAGTGATAGGTTTATCGCTCACTCATCCTGAAAATGTACAGAAAAATTGTGCGAGTGAGCGAAGACAGACGAATATCGCTCACTCAAGTCCAAAAAACCATGAATTATCGTTCCAGTGAGCGAAGTAATAAGTTTATCGCTCACTCATTTTTTAAATAATATAAAGCATTTCTATTGGTGCCTAATTTATAACAATGTTTTTTCAAATGTCTTTTCAACGTACTTCGATGAATATTTGTGTATTCAAATAAGTCGTTCGTTGAAAAAGGCATATTTTTTAATGTCGAAATATCTTGAATCGCTTGAGAAATATAGTCATTTTTTGACATGGAAAGACCACATAAACATCTTAATGTTCTTTGTGAGTGCTGTTTAAATAATCCTATTCCACTACATTGTTTACATCGCACACCTTTAATTAATTGGTCATATGGGTAATAGTGGATTCTCTCACTTTCTTCGAAAATATCTAATTTTAATAGTAACTCAGATACGATTTTGTCCATTTCATTCGTCGAAAAATTTGATAAATCTTGTACTAAATTTGGAACATCTTTATGTGTGATGATTCTTTTGTCGGTTATTATTTGGTTAAAATTCACTGAAGGATTAATAAATAAAATTTTACTGGTGACTTTATAATTGAGTCGGTGTTGATTGACGAATAATTCTAATTTTCTATGTGCTCGATCCAATTGACTGATTAAACCTTGGTGAACATAGCCTTGTTGCGATATAAAGTTACCATTTTCAAAAGCATAAAGCCCAGTATAATTCTTAACATCAATGTGTATGATTTTATTATTTCCTACAAATAAAAAATCGTACTGAGCTTCTCCTTTAAGGTTTATCGTAAGGTCCCAGATGATATATAAGTTATTTAAATGTTTGATTTTGTTGTAGAAATTTAGTTCTCCTTCAAACCCCATTTTGTAATACTTTAGATTATTAAAATCCTTTTTTAGTAGCATTGTTCGATTGTCTACTGCTAATAAATATTGAATATATTGGTCAGGCACATGTTTTTTAAGAAACAAAGTATTCTCTCCTTTAAAATAGTTTTCACTATTAATATCTGTGAAATGATGTATTTATCTTGTTTTGGGGTTAAAAAAGCTAAAAGAAAAAAATTTTACTTAGTTTTGGGCCTTTGGGTTCCATTTTTTGTATTTTATAAAGTGTGATTATTATTTGTGAGTAAGCGAAGATTTTAATTAATCGCTCACTCATTGTGAAAATGTCCAGAAAAGCGGTGTGAGTGAGCGAAGACAGACGAATATCGCTCACTCACTCAAGAAATCCAGAGAATTACAGGTCGGGTGAGCGAAGACAGGAGTTATTCGCTCACTCACGCACAAAATCCAACACTCACCCAACACCCAATTCCCAAATTACCAATTCAACAGGGATTTCCCTTAGTGGTATAGGTAATTCCCCAATGGTACAACTTTGTGAATTGTTTCATAATCATAATTAAGAGGGTTAATAGGCTAAAAGGAGTGTATATGATGGCAATTGGAACAGGGTTACGATTTTTTAAACCAACTGAAAAGTTTAACGGGAATTGGTCAATCTTAGAAGAAAAAAGCCGTGAATGGGAAAAAATGTACCGTCAACGTTGGAGCCACGATAAAGTGGTTAGAACAACGCATGGTGTTAACTGTACAGGTTCTTGTTCTTGGAAAGTATTTGTGAAGAATGGAATTATCACTTGGGAGAATCAACAAATTGATTATCCTTCATGTGGACCAGATATGCCTGAATTTGAACCACGTGGATGTCCTCGTGGTGCGAGTTTCTCATGGTATGAGTATTCGCCATTACGTATTAAGTTTCCATACGTACGTGGTGTTTTATGGCGCTTATGGAAAGCTGCTTTAGAAGAACATGGAGATCCTATTCGTGCTTGGCAATCAATCGTTGAAGACGAAGAGAAAGCAAAATCTTACAAACAAGCTCGTGGTATGGGTGGACATGTTCGTGTGAATTGGAGAGATGTAACACAATTAATCTCAGCACAATTAATTTATACGATTAAGAAATTTGGACCAGACCGTATCGCAGGTTTCACACCGATTCCAGCGATGAGTATGATTTCATATGCTTCTGGTGCACGTTTCATTTCTTTACTTGGTGGCGAAATGTTATCGTTCTATGACTGGTATGCGGATTTACCACCAGCATCACCACAAATTTGGGGTGAGCAAACAGACGTACCTGAATCAAGTGATTGGTACAATGCGGGTTATATCATTATGTGGGGCTCAAACGTACCATTAACTCGTACACCAGATGCTCACTTTATGACGGAAGTACGTTATAAAGGTACTAAAGTCGTATCGGTTGCACCAGACTATGCTGAAAATGTTAAGTTTGCAGATAACTGGTTAGCACCAAACCCTGGTACCGATGCGGCACTTGCACAGGCGATGACGCACGTTATTTTAGATGAATTCTATGAACAACGTAAAGAGTCTATGTTCATTAATTATGCGAAACAATATACAGATATGCCGTTCTTAATTCAATTAGATCAGCATGAAGATACATTAAAAGCAGGGCGTTTCTTACGTTCAAGTGATTTAGGTGACACATCACAACATAGTGAATGGAAACCTGTCATTATTGATAATATTTCTAACGAAGTTGTTGTACCAAACGGAACAATGGGTCAACGTTGGGAAGAAGGCAAGAAGTGGAACTTAAAATTAGAAACAGATGATGGCACTAAAATTGATCCATCAATGACTGTTGTTGGTCATGATCATGAAGTGGTTGAAATTGCATTCCCATTCTTTGATAACGCAGGTAATGGAGTATTCAAACGTCCAATCGCAGCTAAAAAATTAACTTTAGCAAATGGCGAAACGGTATTGGTGGCAACAATTTATGACTTAATGTTATCTCAATACGGTGTAAAACGTTTTAATCACCCATTAGAAGCAAAAGGGTATGATGATAAAGATTCAATTTATACACCAGCATGGCAAGAAGCGATTGCAGGTGTGAAAGCTTCAATCGTGACACAAATTGCTCGTGAATTTGCACAAAATGCAATCGATACTGGCGGTCGCTCAATGATCATCATGGGTGCGGGTATTAACCACTGGTTCAACTCAGATACAATTTATCGTTCTGTATTAAACTTAGTTACATTATGTGCTACACAAGGTGTTAACGGTGGAGGCTGGGCGCATTATGTTGGACAAGAAAAATGTCGTCCGATTGAAGGATGGTCAACAATTGCGTTCGCTAAAGACTGGCAAGGTCCACCACGTTTACAAAACGCAACAAGCTGGTATTACTTTGCAACAGATCAATGGAAATATGAAGAGTCTAGCGTGGATACTTTAAAATCACCTTTAGCTGGTGAAATTAAACATCAACATCCAGCAGATTACAACGTAACAGCTGCAAGACTTGGCTGGTTACCTTCATATCCACAATTTGATAAAAACAGTTTATTATTTGGTGAAGAAGCGAAAGAAGCAGGCGATTTCTCAAATGAAGCGATTTTAAAACGTGCAGTAGAATCTGTTAAATCACGTGAAACAAAATTTGCAGTAGAAGATCCTGATAATAAAAAGAATCATCCAAAAACATTATTTGTATGGCGTTCTAACTTAATTTCATCTTCAGCAAAAGGTCAAGAGTACTTCATGAAACATTTATTAGGTACAAAGCATGGATTACTTGCTGAACCGAATGAAACAGATAAACCAGAAGAAATCGTATGGCGTGAAGATACTGAAGGTAAGTTAGACTTATTAGTTGCACTTGACTTCCGTATGACAGCAACACCATTGTATGCAGATATCGTTTTACCGGCTGCAACATGGTATGAAAAGCATGATATTTCTTCAACAGATATGCACCCATTCATTCATCCGTTCAATCCAGCGGTAGATCCACTATGGGAATCTAGAAGTGACTGGGATATTTACAAATCAATTGCAAAAACATTCTCAGAAATGGCAGAACGTCATTTACCAGATACATATAAAGACGTTGTAACAGCACCACTTGCACACGACTCTATTCAAGAGATTGCAACACCTATGGGTAAAGTAAAAGACTGGACAAAAGGTGAAGTAGAAGCGATTCCTGGTAAAACAATGCCTGGATTTGCAGTTGTAGAACGTAAATACACAGATGTATACAATAAATACGTGTCAGTCGGACCATTACTTGAAAAAGGTAAAGTCGGCGCACACGGTGTATCATTCAGCGTTAAAGAACAATACGATGAATTAAAACATATCGTTGGTACGCATTATGATGAAACAATCAAAAATGGTTTGCCAAAAATTGATACTGCTAAACAAGTAGCAGATGTAATCTTAAATGTTTCATCAGCTTCAAACGGTCGTGTTTCTCAAAAATCATATGAAGATTTAGAACAACAAACTGGTATGGAATTAAAAGATATTTCAGCAGAACGTGCAGCTGAAAAAATCACATTCCAAAACATTACAGCACAACCACGTGAAGTAATTCCGACAGCTGTATTCCCTGGTTCAAACAAATTAGGTCGTCGTTATTCACCATTTACAACGAATATCGAGCGTTTAGTACCATTTAGAACATTAACAGGTCGTCAAAGTTACTACATTGACCATGAAGTGTTCCAACAATTTGGAGAATCATTACCTGTTTATAAACCAACATTACCGCCGATGGTATTTGGTACAAAAGATAAGAAAATTAAAGGTGGCGTAGATGCTTTAGTATTACGTTACTTAACACCACACGGTAAGTGGAACATTCACTCTACATACCAAGATAATTTACACATGTTAACGTTATTCCGCGGTGGTCCGACAGTTTGGATCAGCAATGAAGATGCTGCAGAACATGATATTAATGATAATGACTGGTTAGAAGTATATAACCGAAATGGTTTAGTAACAGCGCGTGCTGTTGTTTCTCACAGAATGCCAAAAGGTACGATGTTTATGTACCACGCACAAGATAAACATATTGAAACACCAGGTTCTGAAATTACAGATACACGTGGTGGTTCACACAATGCACCAACACGTATCCACTTAAAACCAACACAATTAGTTGGTGGATATGCACAAATTAGTTACGGATTTAACTACTATGGTCCAATCGGTAACCAACGTGACGTATACGTTGCAGTTCGTAAGATGAAGGAGGTAGATTGGCTTGAAGATTAAAGCTCAAGTTGCAATGGTAATGAACTTAGACAAATGTATTGGCTGTCATACGTGTAGTGTGACATGTAAAAGTACTTGGACAAACCGTCCAGGTGCTGAATACATGTGGTTTAATAACGTAGAAACAAAACCAGGTATTGGTTACCCAAAACGTTGGGAAGACCAAGAACAATATAAAGGTGGTTGGAAATTAGGTAAAAGCGGCAAATTAGAACTTAAATCTGGTTCTAAATTATCTAAAATCGCTTTAGGTAAAATTTTCTACAACCCAGATATGCCTGAAATGAAAGATTATTATGAGCCATGGACTTATAACTACAAACATCTTACAACTGCAAAAGAATCAAAACATTCACCAGTAGCTAAAGCAGAGTCAATCATTACTGGTAAAAAATTAGATTTAGAATGGGGTCCAAACTGGGAAGATGATTTAGCTGGTGGCCACATTACTGGACCAATGGATCCAAACATTCAAAAAATTGAAGATGAAATCAAATTCAATTTCGAACAATCATTCATGATGTATTTACCACGTTTATGTGAACACTGTTTAAACCCTGCCTGTGTGGCAAGTTGTCCAAGTGGGGCAATGTATAAACGTGATGAAGACGGTATCGTCCTTGTTGACCAAGACGCATGTCGTGGATGGCGTTACTGTATGACGGGTTGTCCATATAAAAAAGTTTACTTCAACTGGAAAACGAATAAAGCAGAAAAATGTACATTCTGCTTCCCACGTGTTGAAGCAGGTATTCCGACTGTATGTTCAGAAACATGTACAGGACGTATGCGTTATTTAGGTGTGTTATTATATGATGCTGACCGTGTATTAGAAGCGGCTTCAGTAACAGATGAGCAAGATTTATATCAATCACAATTGGACTTATTCTTAGATCCGAATGATCCAGAAATCATTGCTCAAGCTGAACGTGATGGCATTCCTCAAGATTGGATTGAAGCGGCACAAAATTCACCGGTGTACAAGCTTGCAATTGAATATAAACTTGCATTCCCATTACACCCTGAATATCGTACATTACCAATGGTTTGGTATTGCCCACCATTAAGTCCAATCATGAATTACTTTGAAGGTAAAGATTCTATCAAAAACCCAGATATGATCTTCCCTGCTATTGAAGAGATGCGTTTACCAGTACAATATTTAGCGAACATGTTAACAGCTGGAGATACAAAGACAGTTAAAGAAGCATTACAACGTATGGCAATGATGCGTAGTTACATGCGAGCAATCTCAAGCGGTAAAGACTTCGATGAAGCAAAACTTGCACGTGTTGGCATGACAGCACAACAAGTAAAAATGATGTACCGTTTACTAGCGATTGCAAAACATGAAGATCGTTTTGTCATCCCAACAAGCCATAAAGAAGGTTACATGGATACGTATAGCGCGCAAGGTGGCGAGGGTTATACAAGTGATAACTTTGGTGCAGATTGTGACGGCTGTGGCCCAGTAGCACCTGGCAAATCAGGTAAAGAAATTTACGAAGATAATTTCTATGGAGGCATTTGGCGTGATTAATTTAGATAAATTATATCAATTTAAAAAAACATTTGGTTTTTTTAGCCACCAATTGGTCTATCCTGAGAAATTAAATTTTCATCCTAGAGAATTTGAGGGTGTGTTTGATGAAACACACCCTGCATATGAAGCAGTAAAGCAATATTGGGACAATATGCATGAAATTTCTTTATCAGAAATTCAAGAAGTATATACACATACCTTTGATTTCGAAAAGAAAACAACGCTTTATATGACTTATGTAAAGTTTGAAGATCAAAAAGAGCGTGGGCAAATGCTTGCACGTTTAAAAGTATTATATGAAATGTTTGGACTTGAAATGCCAAGTTCAGAGTTATCGGATTTCTTGCCATTAATGTGTGAATTTATTTATGCAGCTGAGTGGCGCGGTGATGATAGAGCAGAAGAAAGCATGCAACTATTATTAATGGTCATTGAAGATGGTACTTATAACTTAGTGAAAGCTTTAGAGGCCATTCAAAGCCCGTATTATCACCTTGTATTAGCAATTCGTGAAACATGTAAAGCATGTTTAAATGATGAAAGAGGTGACAATTAATGCTTGCACAGTTACTTTGGGTAATCTTCCCGTATGCTTGTATCGCAACGTTCATTATTGGTCATATATTTAGATTTAGATATGATCAATTTTCATGGACAGCAAAATCAAGTGAATTTATTGAAAAGAAACAATTAATGTGGGGTAGTATTTTATTTCACTTAGGTATTATTCCCGTGATTTTAGGACACGTTGCAGGACTTGGTATTCCAGCAAGTTGGTTACGTGCAATTGGTGTTAGTGATCATATGTATCATATTGGTGCTGTTTATATTGGAAGTATTTTCGGTATCGTAACTTTAATAGGTATGATATTATTAACTGCGCGACGTATAACAAATGAAAGTGTTCGTAAATTAAGTTCGTTATCGGATATTTTAGTAAATATTTTATTATTATTTATTGTATTTATCGGTTGTTACTCAACGATTGTGACAAACTTTACGATGCCACACTTTGATTATAGACAAACGATATCTGAGTGGTTCCGTGGTTTATTGATTTTAAGACCACAAGTGGCATATATGGCAGATGTACCATTACAATTCAAATTACATGTGATTACAGGCTTCTTAATCTTTGCATTATGGCCATTTACAAGACTTGTGCACGTATGGAGTGTTCCTGTAAACTATGTAGGTCGAAGTCATATTCTTTACCGTAAACATAAATAATAAAAGAATAAGAAATAAACAACTAAAAACAATAAAAGCAACAAAAAATAAAAATAAGGAGGTGTCGCAATGCAAACGGTAATGGCATCTTATGATTATCAAACGATTATACATCAAATGAAAGAGCGTCTTAATGTCGATTTTGTAGGTATTGCGATGCCTTCAGATTTAATTTCACAAACCAATATCAAATGGCAATTTGTTTCAGGTGAAACAAATAAGCGTTACAAATTAATCGAGTTACAGCGAGGCAAAGGTATTGCTGGGCAAGTGATTAAATCAGGGAAACCATGGATAGAACTGGATGTAGATCATAGTGAACTAATATCACATATATTTGATTTCCCAATTGTGAAGTTCGAGCGATTAACAAGCTTTATTTCCATTCCGCTTTGGAAGTATAATAAAGTTGCGGCAGTATTGTTGATTGGCAATAGAGGACATCACAAATTTGATTCAAATATTATGAAAGATGTTGAAAAATCACTGACAGAAGGCTTTGGGCCGTTCTACAGAAAGGATACAATCAATCATGGATAATCAACAATTAAGCCAGTTAATGCTGGCTTTTTATAATGATACAGACGAAATGATTTTGTTTATTAATGATGATAATGAAATTATATTTATGAATGATGCGGCAAAGACATTATTAAGTCATCACGATAACCTTGAGCATATGACAAAGTCGATTTGTAATGTATGCTTAGGTTATACGAGCGAAAAGGCATTGATGACATGTTTAGATTGTTTCATGAAGAACAATACAAAAAATAATACATTCCAAATGTTTATTAAAGATGAAGCGGGTACACCTGTACCATATTCTGCATCCTATGTATATTTATCAGAACATCAAATCAAGGTGTTACATTTACAAAATATTTCACCACAAATCAAAACACAAGAATCACTCCATCAAAAAACAGTTACACAGCGTATACTTCAAGCACAAGAAAATGAAAGAAAACGTATTTCTAGAGAACTACATGATAGCTTAGTACAGGAGTTATTACATGTGATGGTCGACTTACGACTCACAAAATACAAAAAGAACGAAGAGCTTGAGAAGCATTTACAGCTTATCGAAGGATCGATGTCTCGCTTAATGGATGATGTGCGTAATATGTCATTAGAATTAAGACCCGCATCTTTAGATGATTTAGGTATCGAAGCAGCATTGAAGTCACACATTAAGCAACTACAAAAGAATTACGGCATTGAAGTGCATTTAGATTCTAATTTAAATGACCGCAGATTCAGTAATGAAATTGAAACGGTAGTTTATCGTGTTACACAAGAAGCGATACTTAATGCATTAAAATATGCTAATGTAGATGATGTAGATGTCTTTATTCAATATTCAGAACAAGAATTGTTAGTAGAAGTTAGTGATCAAGGTGTTGGCTTTACACATGAAGATGCGCCACTAGGAACAGGATTAGGTTTATTTGGTATGCGAGAAAGAGCCGAAATTGTAGGTGGAGATGTACAAATCAATAGTGTTAAAAATAAAGGCACCATCGTTACGCTAACCATTCCACTAAGTTAGGAGGGGCTACATGAAGATTGTTATTGCGGATGATCATGCAGTGGTAAGAACAGGTTTCTCAATGATTTTAAATTATCAAGATGATATGGAAGTCGTTGCTACAGCAGCAGATGGATTAGAAGCATTTCAAATGGTAGCAAAACATCATCCAGATGTATTGATATTAGATTTGAGTATGCCTCCAGGAGAGTCGGGACTCATTGCAACAGGTAAGATTAAAGATGCATTTCCAGAAACAAAAATTCTCATCTTAACGATGTTTGATGATGAAGAATATTTGTTCCACGTGTTACGTAATGGAGCGAACGGATATATTTTAAAAAATGCACCAGATGAAGAGTTGATACAAGCAGTAAGAACTGTCAATAATGGTGATACATTTATCGATCCTAAAATGGCAACATCACTCGTGCATGAATTAATGACAGGTGGGAAAGAAGAAGCAAAATCCAATGACCCATTTAAAATACTATCAAAACGTGAGTTAGAAATTTTACCTTTAATCGCTAAAGGATATGGAAATAAAGAAATATCAGAGATGCTTTTCGTGTCTGTGAAGACAGTCGAAGCACATAAAGCAAGAATAATGGACAAATTAGGTTTGAAATCTAGACCAGAATTAGTTGAATATGCGTTAAAGAAAAAGTTATTGGAATTTTAAAATAGAGGTGTGTTATGACACAACAATTTCAAACAAAAATGAAAGCATTACGCGTGTTGGAAAATGAGCATATGTTATTGCGTTCTATGATGCATGACTGGTTTCAATTAATGCGTAATATTAATATTTCAACAATGCCATTAGTAAAGTTTCAACAACTAAAAGCATTAAGAGAATCATTGAATGAATTTTTACCAGTACTTCGTAAACATCAAGAGAAAGAAGAGAAATTTTTCTTTCCGATACTCGGAAGTTATATAGGTACAGAACAAGGACCAATCGTCACAATAGAAGCGGAACATGATGAAATGATGCAATACTTTAGTCATTTTATGAATGTAACAGATATGATGGACTTAAAACCTGAAGAAATAGAGTTGTTATTAAAAGACTTAAATGAAGGTTATGAAATTTGTATGGTTCATATGTATAAAGAAGAAAGCGTCTTATTTACGATGGCTGAGAAAGTCTTTAAAATCAAAGACGAAGAAGCATTATTAGAAGCAGTGAATACTAGGATTTTGTAATTAAATAAATCAATACATAGAGGCAAGGTGTTCTTGTCTCTTTTTTTATTACTGAGATATAGGGACTCCCCGTACGTCATGGGGGATTTCCCCAATATGATAGATATTAAATTCATCTTAAAATGAGTTTGTATATAAAATCACAAACTAATGAAAAAAGGTGAAGAGTATGAACAAAGCTTCAGGTAAAACGCAGTTAGCCCTTCAAACGCTCAGTTTGATGGCTGGATTTATGGCTTGGACAATCATTGCGCCATTAATTCCATTTATGTCTCAGGAGTTTACAATTCCAGAAAGTCAAAAAGCTATTATTTTAGCAATCCCAGTTATTTTAGGTTCGGTATTACGTATTCCTTTAGGTTATTATGCAAACTTAATTGGTGCGCGTAAAGTATTTTTAGGTTCATTTATTTTCTTATTAATTCCTGTCTTTTTATTAAGTATGGCAAACTCAACAACGATGTTAATGATCGCTGGTCTTTTCCTAGGTATTGGTGGCGCGATTTTCTCTGTTGGGGTAACAAGTGTTCCGAAATATTTCCCTAAAGAAAAACATGGTCTTGCAAATGGTATTTACGGTATGGGTAATATCGGTACTGCCATTTCTGCATTCTTTGCACCACCTTTAGCAAATGCAATTGGTTGGAGCAACACTGTAAAATCTTATTTAATCGTTATGGCTTTATTTGCTTTATTAAACTTCTTCTTAGGTGATAAAGATGAGCCTAAAGTGAAACAACCGTTAATGGATCAAATTAAAGGTGTTTTACCTGACTACAAATTATACTTATTAAGTTTCTGGTACTTCATTACATTTGGTGCGTTCGTAGCGTTTGGTTTATTCTTACCAAACTTCTTAGTAAACAACTTCCACTTAGACAAAGTTGATGCTGGTATGCGTACTGGTACATTCATCGTTCTTGCAACGTTACTTCGTCCTGTCGGTGGGGTATTAGGTGATAAATTACGTGCAATGGATGTTTTAAAGGTTGTATTCGTAGGTTTAATCATTGGTGCAGTATTATTATCAATTAATCATCAAATTTTCTTCTTCACAACTGGATGTTTAATCATCGCAGCTTGTGCAGGTTTAGGTAACGGTTTAATCTTTAAACTTGCGCCAACGTATTTCTCTAAACAAGCAGGTATCGTAAACGGTATCGTATCAATGATGGGTGGTTTAGGAGGTTTCTTCCCACCATTAGTTATCGCAGCTTGTGTAGCAAATTTAGGTACAAACAAACCAGCTTTTGCCTTCTTAGCAGTGTTTGGTATAATTGCCTTAATCACAATGTTCTGGATGGATAAAAAAGAAGGACGTAAATAAGAGGGGTTTTATATGCGGTACGATAGACAAATCAAATTTAAAGGTATTAATGAATCTGGTCAACAAAGGATTTCAAATAGTACAGTCGGTATCATCGGAAGTGGGGCACTTGGCACGCATTTAGCTGAGAGTGTTGCGCGAATGGGTATTAAAAAATTGATTATTGTCGATCGTGATTATGTAGAACTTTCTAACTTACAACGTCAGTCGTTATTTAAAGAATCTGATGCAGCTTTATCTGTACCTAAAGTTGTGGCACTCAAGCGAGAGCTACAACTGATTAGGTCAGATTTAGAAATAGAAACATATATATCACATTGCGACGCACAACTGTTGGAAGAGGCGTTTATGCAATGTGATATTTTATTAGATGCGACAGATAATTTTGAAACAAGACAAGTAATGAATGACTTTTGTTATAAATACAATAAACCATGGGTATATGGTGCGTGTGTGGAGTCGACGTATGTTGCTTGTCCGTTTATACCGGATATAACGCCTTGCTTTAATTGTGTGATGGGGATATTACCTGTTATGAATCGTACGTGTGATACGGTAGGTATCATTGAGCCAGCGGTAAGTTTGGCAACGAGTTATCAAGTGATGTATGCCATGAAGATATTAACATCAACGGAATTTGAGCCAAAGCTTGTGTTTGGTGATGTATGGCAAATGGACCATACGACTTTGAAATTTAGTCGCATGGGAGATATAAATTGTAAGACATGTGGGGATTCCCCTACATATCCATATTTAAATTTACGAGAAGATCAGACGATGCTTTGTGGTCGTGATACGGTTCAATTTACGACATTGAATTTCGATCAAAATCAAATCATTCAATTTTTAGAAGAACGCAACATAGAGTACATTCATACACCGTATTTTTTACGTTTTAAGTTTTCGAATAAGCCGATGATATGGTTTAATGGAGGTAGGTTACTCATTCATGAAGTGAAAACAGTGAATGAAGCGAAGACAATATACCATCAATTATTTGGGTAGGAGGATTTCACGTGGAACATTCTAATGAAGTACGTAAAATATTGAACGTCGGTGTCATTACAGTTAGTGACACGAGAACATTTGAAACAGATAAAGGTGGAAAAGCAGTCATCGAACATTTGAATCACATTGATATTCAAGTGGATAAAGAACATTACATGATTGTGCCAGATGATAAAGCAGATATTAACCATGCGATTCATAAATTGTTAAATGATAATGTGGATGTCATTATTACAACTGGTGGTACAGGTGTGGCGAAACGTGATGTAACGATTGAAGTGGTCTCTTCTATTATTGATAAAGAAATGGAAGGCTTCGGAGAAATCTTTAGATATTTAAGTTATACAGAAGATGTTGGTACACGTGCAATGTTATCTCGTGCATTATGTGGTACGAAAGAAAACACAGTCATCTTCTCAATACCAGGTTCTGTTGGTGCCGTGAATCTTGCAATGACAAAATTGATATCACAAGAAATTCATCATATTGTACATGAATTAAATAAATAATAAATAACACGGAGCGTTGGGATTATGATCTCATCCTTAAACTCCGTGTTATTTTTTCAAGATTATCGATTAAAGTCGCCGGTTTTTCCACCTGATTTATGTTGTAAATAAGTTGGGCCAATAATCATACCTTTATCAATGGCTTTTGTCATATCGTAAATCGTCAATGCAGTGGCAGAAGCACCTGTTAATGCTTCCATCTCAACACCAGTTTGACCTGTTGTTTTTACCATGCATTCGATATGCAAAGTATAACCATTAGTGGTATCCCATTCAAAGTTAATGTCTATACCACTTAAGTTGAGTGGATGGCACATAGGAATGATTTGTGCTGTATTTTTAGCAGCCATAATTCCAGCGACTTGTGCAACTGCGAGTACATCACCTTTTTTATTTTTATGGTTAATGATTTGATCATAAATGATGTCATTAACCTGTATAGAGCTTTTAGCAATGGCTACACGTGTAGACGTTTGTTTATCAGAAACATCTACCATCTTAGCACGACCTTGTTCATTGAAATGTGTAAATTGATTCATCGTATCATCCTTTCGTTAATACCATTATAACGAATAATACGGTGGGATTTATAATGATAAATGAAATAAATTAAAAAAGAGGGATACTATGTTAGAAAAAAGAACACCGATTCCAGTGCATGATGCGATATTAAAATGTACTGAAAACGCAAAAGCAAAACAAACGATAAAACAATATTATATAGACAGTTTAGGGTATACGTTAGCAGAAGATATTAAAGCAACGTATGATGTCCCTATGTTTAATAAGTCCCCATATGATGGCTTTGCCATTCGAAGCGCGGCATCAGTAGGTGCAAGTGGTGAATCACGCGTCCCATTTAAAGTTATCGATCATATTGGGGCAGGATCTGTTAGTAATAAATCTTTAAAGGATAACGAAGCTGTGCGTATTATGACAGGTGCAAAGATTCCTGACGGTGCTGATGCAGTGGTTATGTTAGAGCAAACTGTTGCTACTGAAGATGGCTTCACGATTAGAAAACCATTTTCAAAAGGTGAAAACATTTCATTCCAAGGAGAAGAATGTAAAGCAGGCGATGTCATTTTAGAAAAAGGTACAAAGATAGATGCAGGTGTGATTGCGGTGCTTGCAACATTCTCTTATGAATATGTTGAAGTGTATGAAATACCAACAGTGGCAGTTATTGCTACAGGATCAGAGTTGTTGGAAATTAATGAACCTTTGACTGAAGGTAAAATTAGAAATTCAAATGGACCGATGATTCATGCATTGTGCCAAGGATTAAACGTCAAAGTCGAGCATTATAAAACCATCTCAGATGACTTTGATGCATTATATTTACTTGTAAAAACAGCATTAGACAATCATGATATCGTGATTACTACAGGTGGTGTAAGTGTAGGAGACTTTGACTATATGCCTGAAGTGTATAAAAAGCTAGAAGCGGATGTTTTATTTAATAAAATTGCGATGCGACCAGGTAGTGTAACGACAGTCGCTAAAAAAGGCAATCAATTCTTATTCGGATTATCAGGAAATCCAAGTGCTTGCTATACAGGATTTGAATTGTATACACGTCCAGTATTATTAAAAATGATGGGACGTCAGGCGATTTATCCAACAATGATGAAAGCGACATTATCTGAAGACTTTACAAAGCCAAATCCATTTACACGATTCATTCGTGCAGATTTAAACTATAATGATTTATCAGTGAAACCTTCTGGGTTTAATAAAAGTAATGCAGTTGTTGCCATTGCAACGAGTAATGCCATGATTGTATTACCGGGTGGTACGAGAGGGTTCAAAGCTGGAGATGAAGTGGACGTCCTGATTACAGATGAACATAAAGAAGCAGATTTATCATGGTAAAGGTATTACAAGTTGTAGGGTTTAAGAAAAGTGGTAAAACAACCGTCACAAATATAATCATTAAACATTTAAAATCAAAAGGATTTAAAGTTGCGGTCATCAAACATCACGGTGATCGTTCAGGCCAAGATATAGATATTCCAAAAAAACGTGATCATATTACTTATATGGATTCAGGTGCAGATGAAAGTATTGTTCAAGGTTATCAATTTATTCACAAATTGGTTGCTAAAGCAGATACAAAAGATACAACTTCGCTGGAATATATGATTCAAAATGAAGTAACAACAAATCCAGATATCATCTTAGTTGAGGGGTATAAAGCAGCAAACTATGATAAGATTGTTTTATATCAATCTAATGAAGATTTAATGGAATTGAAACAGTTAAGCTTTGTGAAATATGCATTGGATACGAGCGTACTACGCAAGGAAGATATACAAGGTATAACGTCACTAAATGAAACGTTAGAACAATTTTTAATAAAATGGGTGGATGATACACGTGAAACAATTTGAAGTGGTAACAACACCGTTAGATCCTGAAAGTTATCGCCAATTTACAGTGACACCGCATCAAGGTGCTGTGTGTGTATTTACTGGCATAGTGAGAGAATGGACACAAGGTGTAAAGACAGAGCATTTAGAATATGAAGCTTATATTCCAATGGCAGAAAAGAAACTTGCACAAATTGGTCAAGAAATTAATGAACAATGGCCTGGAACAATTGTGAGTATCGCACATCGTATCGGACATTTACAAATATCTGAAATTGCGGTGGTAATAGCGGTCTCTAGCCCACATCGTAAAGATAGCTATGCGGCCAATGAATATGCGATTGAACGCATTAAAGAAATCGTGCCAATTTGGAAAAAGGAAATATGGGAAGACGGCGAAGAATGGATAGGTGGACAACGCGGCTATCATCCAAATTATAAAGGGTAATGGTGAATGCGATGAAAGTATTATATTTTGCACATATTAAACATAAACTAAAAAAAGAATCAGATACATTTGAAGTGAGTAGCATGTCTGTTGAAGCATTTAAAGCAATGTTATACGAACAATATCCAGAAATTAAAGATGAAACATTCCAAGTTGCAGTGAATGAAGAGTTTGTAAGAGATACGGATATGATTGAACCACAAGATGTCGTTGCGTTAATACCGCCAGTGAGCGGCGGTTAAAATGATTGGTGTCATTTTAGCTGGGGGCTTATCAACGCGTTTTGAATCAGAAAAAGCATTACATGAATTAGATGGCAAACCATTTTTTCATCATGTTTATGATGCGATGTTGGGTAGTCAGCTTAGCCAAGTTGTCATTAGTACCAATCAAAAATTAGCGCTCAATATAGAACAATATTGTCAAACACATCAGTTGAATACTAAAGTGATTGTCGATGATACCCAATATACGAATCAAGGACCATTAGCAGGTATCTTGTCGGTAATGCAACAAGTAGAAACAGATGCGTATTTTGTGGTGTCAGTGGATACACCCTTTATTACGAGTGAAGCGATTAATTATTTAATGAATCAGTATGAAACGAAAAAATCACTAAAGCTACAGATTGATGCAATCGTGTATCAAGATGACACACACATTCATCGAACGATTGGGATTTATAAACATACGCTAAAGCCAGTTATTCAAACTGCTTTAACACAACAAAATTATGCATTAAAAGTATTAACGAAAGATCATGTACAATTCGTAGACGTATCAGACGTTGGGGAAGGTATATGGTATGAAAATATTAACACGAAAAATGATTTAAATCGTGCATTGAAAAGGAGGTAAATGGATGATGCAAATTACAGATAAATTAGGACGTCCAATACGAGACCTCAGAATTTCAGTGACAGATCGCTGTAACTTTAGATGTACTTATTGCATGCCGAAAGAAATTTTTGGCGATGATTATGCATTTTTACCAAAACAAGAGTTATTGTCATTTGAAGAGTTGATTCGAATTGCCACTCAATATGCCAAGTTAGGTGTAAAAAAGATTCGTATTACAGGTGGAGAACCGTTGTTACGCCGAGACTTACCAGAATTAATCGAAGGGTTAAATCAAATTGAAGGCATTGAAGACATCGGTTTAACAACGAATGGATTACTCCTTAAAAAACATGGCCAAGCATTATATGATGCGGGACTTAGAAGGTTAAATATTAGCTTAGATGGTTTGGATGAAACTTTTGAGAATATTAACGGCCGAGGTATTAAAGCGAGTCAAATATTAGAACAAATTGATTATGCGAAGTCAGTAGGTTTTGATATTAAAGTGAACATGGTTGTGCAAAAAGGTTTAAATGAACATCAAATATTACCGATGGTGGATTACTTTAAGAACAAAGAAATTACATTACGTTTCATTGAATTCATGGATGTTGGTAATGATAATGGATGGAACTTTGATAAAGTCATTACAAAAAAAGAAATGATTGCATACATTTCAAAGCATTTTGATATTAAACCACAACAACCTAAATATTTTGGTGAAGTTGCAAAGTATTATGAACATGACAATGGCGCGAAGTTAGGCTTTATCACAAGCGTATCAGAATCATTTTGTTCAAGTTGTACACGTGTAAGATTGAGTTCAGATGGTAAAATATTCGGTTGTTTATTTGCGACAGATGGTTATGATTTAAAGGCATTTATTAGAAGTGGTGTGTCAGATGACGTATTGAAAGAAAAACTGACAGACTTATGGTCACATCGAAGCGATCGTTACTCAGATGAACGTACTGAAGAAACAGTGAAGAACAGACAGAAAAAGAAAATCAATATGAATTATATTGGTGGATAGTGATATTAGAGAATAAGGCAGCGATGCCTTATTCTTTTTTATTCAAAATTAGTACCTAGTAATAATTTTTAAAATAAAATTTTACACTGAAAAATATATTGAAATATTAATTAATTGTCAAAATACAGTAATCATCACAGAAAAACATCTAATAAATCATATTATTATAATGAAACAAAAGCACACTTCTTAAAATGGTATTTTAAACCATTTTATTATTTGTATTAAACATTTATAATAAGTAGTAGCTTCTAACTTTCCGCATGAATCATGGCTTCATATATTATTTATTATTCGAGGTGGACTATGGAAAGGGATAAGAAGTTAATTTTAAGAAAAGCAGTAAAGCCATATGAAAAAACGATATTCAATGTGAGCTTAATTCAAATTTGTAATACGTTAATACCGTATTTACTTTGTGTGATAATCGGTATGATGTTGTATCAAGTGTCTATAATTTTTTCTATGGTATTGGGATTTGTTGGCGCATTCTTCTTAGTAAGATCATTTATTATTTTCCATGATTGTTGTCATGGCTCATTTTTCAAAAAGAAATCTTGGAATAAAATACTTGGTAATATTACAGGGTTCCTAACACTATTTCCTTTTGAAAAATGGAAAAACGAACACAATATTCATCATGCAACGAGTAGCAACATCGATAAAAAAGGTGTTGGGGACATTTGGATGATGACGATTGAAGAGTATGAGCAAGCTTCGACGTGGACGAGAATAGGTTACCGTTTATACAGACATCCTTTTGTCATGTTTGTATTAGGACCGATTTACTTATTGTTAATTACGAATAGAATTAATCGTCCGAGTGCCAAGCGAAAAGAACGCATCAATACATACTTACATAATGCCGCATTAATTATTGGCTACGGTACCTTGATTTACTTTGTGGGTTTACCAACATTTTTAGCAGTATTTGTGCCGGTTATGTTTATAGGCGGTTTATTAGGTATTTGGCTGTTTTACATACAACATACATTTGAAGAATCTTATTTTGAAGGTCAGGATGAATGGGATTATGTGAAAGCAGCTGTTGAAGGCAGTTCATACTATAAGTTACCAAGACTATTTCAATGGTTAACAGGAAATATTGGATTTCATCACGTACATCATTTAAGTCCAAGAATTCCAAATTACTTACTTGAAAAAGCACATAATGAAACAGAAGCATTGCAACATGCAACGACCATCACATTGAAAGAAAGTTTGGCTTCACTGCGCTATAAGCTTTATGATACGGATAAAAAAAGATTTATTACATTCAGAGAGTTTTATAGAAGAAAGCACATCATATAAAAAGCAGATAGTGTTCAAAACTGAACACTATCTGCTTTTTTATCATAAAGATTTAATTTTTAAAGTACACTTCAATAATATGATCTAATTGGTCATGAGATAATTGAAGCGTTGATTCATTGACATTGCTTAATAAATGAACCGTATTATTCTCTTCAAAAACAATCGATTTCTTAAAGTAAGGTGCAAACACATCGATATAGCCATTTAGTACAGCTTCTTCATCAGTCATCGTTGTCTTATCTTTAATCGGAGCAACATCAATTTGATTAAAATCAAGATGATGTTTAATCATGCTTAAAATTTCTAAATTTCTTGGTGGGTGATTATTCGTAATATGGTAAATCTTCTGATCCTCAGCATGTTGAACAGCATGTGTCAGTACACGTACAACATAGTCAACAGGCACCAAGTTAGAAGTACAGTTATCATCAGCGAACAAACGATAAACCGTATCGTTCTCTGAACGTAACATCTTACGCTTAAATACTTTTAAAGCCTTCATAAAGCCATATAAAGTAAACTTAGAATCTGCTTCACCTGTTACAGAATCACCAATGATAATCGCAGGTCTTAAAATAGATGCTTTCATATTAAAAGCTTGTGCCGTTTCCATTACCAAATGCTCCGCTTGAAGTTTACTCTCTTCATATGGGTTATTAACAGGAGTATCTAAAGGATGAAGCGCTTCTTTAGCATATTCATGAACACCGACAGTGTATGCAGTAGAAACATATAAAAAGTGTTTCGTATTAAGTAAGCGAGCAAGCGATAAAGCATGACGCGTACCTTCTAAATTAATATTAAATAATTGTTCGCGTAAATCCTCATCAAACTTTACAAGCGCTGCAATGTGATAAAAATAATCCATTTGAGGTAAAGTAGCTAATACATCAGGAGTAATACCGCAGTTGTCAGATGTAATATCACCATAAACAAAATGAATTTTATTTTCGAAACCTTTTAATTTTTCGAGTAATTTATTTTTCTTGTGTTCATCTCGGAACAATAAATAAAGCGTCATATCAGCTTGAATTAAATTTTGTACCAATTTAGCACCAACAAAACCAGTGGCACCCGTTAAAAATATATTCAAAAATTTCACATCCTAATTTTTTGTTATGTATTGAGATAGCGTTGGTAGAGTAGTGGTGAATATGTTGAGTATGTGTTGTGAATATGTAGTGAGTGAGCGAAGAAAGACGAATATCGCTCACTCACCGCAAAAAACACAGAGAATATATGTCGAGTGAGCGAAGACAAACGAATACCGCTCACTCATTGCGAAAAATCCATGAAATATATGTCGAGTGAGCGAAGACAGACAAATATCGCTCACTCATCCACCAAAACACTTAAAAAATTTACCAATAGTATTCAATATCAATGTTTATTATTTTGCTATAAAATGAAAGGATAGTAAAGCAATTACACATTGGGGTGTTCAAATGATCTATTTATCAAGAGTGTATGATCATGAAAAAACAAAAGGAAAACGCATATTAGTCGATCGATTATGGCCAAGAGGTATTAAGAAAGAAGACTTGAAATTAGACGGATGGTATAAAGAAATCACGCCATCTAATGAACTTAGAAAATGGTATCACAATCACTTGGACCAATTTGAAACATTTAAAGAAAAGTATTATGAAGAAATCAAAGACGAGCCTATCCTTAAAACATTACAAAACGCAACAGAAGATATCACTTTATTGTATGCAGCTAAAGACAAAGAACAAAACCATGCAATTTTATTAAAATCCTTTATTGAAAATAAACAAAAATAAAAAAACCAGTGTGACTCGCAATCAAAAGAGTTACACTGGGTTTTTAATGGTATGTATTTATTTTTTTAATTTATATAATTTATAGAATAGGGGATTTAAAGGTTTTTCAAAATCGCCAACATACTCTTCTATTACTGCATTAAATCCTTTTTTAAATTTCACAACACCTAAGTCAGGAGAATTTTCAGTGAAATCTCCGCTGACACCATAGAAATTATACTTTTTAACACCAAGTTGTTTTGCATATTGAATCATGCGCCACATCATATTATATGGTCCCATAAATTGATTGTATTTAGGGTTAGATCCTGATGATAAATAATAAAGTTCATGTTGATTATGAATGTATAATGCACTTGCAAGTTCTAAAATATCGCCATCTGTTTCTTTGAGAGTTTTAATTTCTTGGACTTTATTTTCTAGTCTTTGTACTTGTTTTTCTAATTCTAATGTTTTATTTTTAAGCTTTCGATAATCTGGGTTTTCAGATAATTCTTGTTTTGATTTTTCAAATTCAGCAACTTTTGAGTTTAATTCAATATTTAATTTACTTAAATAATCATTTAAATCAATGTAACTTAAAACTAAGCGACACTGGCCTTTGTATGTTTCTTGCATACGAACGAAATAGTCATATTTTCTAAATGAGAATCCATGCTTATCCTCGGCCATTTTAAATAAACGATAAAATTTTTCTGTTTCATCAATGGATAAATCTCTTAACTGAACGCCCATTTCGATGGTTTTGTTGATATTACGACGTGTCTTATATTCCATTTCTTTTAACAACTGTTCTTCGGATTTATTTTCAATATCTAAAACTGATAACCAACGTGCTTGTGAATCCATAGAATAACCGACAGTATAACCTTTGTGCTTGTAACCTAATTGATTCATTTGTTCAACAAAAGCATCTATAGGTTCATGAGAGATTAACTCACCTTCGTGATTTCTATAGTTAGCGATAATGTGTGGATCTACAAGTACAAACAATCCTTTACGTTTTTTTAAATACTTAGTAAGTTCAGTATAAAAGAATGATACTAGCTCCTTATTTTGGTAGTCCATCACTGGACCGCGATGTGAATAGAAATAATTAAAAAATTTTAAAGCTCGAGCACTATTTAATAAACAAGCGGCAATAACCTGATCATTTTCTTTTACACCCACTATATATACGGGCTGATTATGTTTTACTTTATAATCATATAATGCTGTAGATTGTGTGTAATGACTAAATTTTTCATTAACATACCTACTGAATTCTTCTTTTGTTAATTCACAAAATATCAAGATAATCCCTCGTTTACAATTTAATCTGTATAATATTTAAATATAAATATATATTTATGGTAATTCCTACTAAATTATAAACGATTTTCATTCGTATTTCCATATTGATTAAAAAATAAGTTAATACAGTGACTGATTTTTTAAATGCTTATTACTCATACAAATGCGCTTTTCTTCCATGTAGGAAGTAATAAGCAACTATACCAATGATGACTACGATACTCATGGTACGGTATAAGCCGTGCATGCCGAGTGTTGGTATGAATATGCCTAATACGTATGGGCCAAATCCTAATGCGAAGTCTAAGAAGATGAAGTATGTACTTGTTGCGAGTCCCATTTTTTCATGATCTGTGACTTTTACTGCAATGGCTTGTGCGATGGATTGGAAGTTACCGTATCCAAATCCTAAAAATACTGCTGCTAATAATAATGTAAATGCATTGTGTGTAATGCTCAGTGTGAATAATCCCATAACATAGCTAATTAATGCGGGTATCATGACAATGTTTGCACCTTTATTATCCATCAGTTTACCTGTTATTGGACGAGATAATAATACTGTTACAGCATATGCTAAAAAGAAAAATGATCCAGCTGTTACAAGGTTGTTTTCTTTAGTGAAGAATGAAATAAAACTTAATACACTTGAATAAGCGGTACAACATATCAATACGACAATGCCAATTGGTACTGCATTTTTGTCGATGTATTCAGATAATCGAATGCCTTTTGATGTAGATGTTATTGCTTTTTTTGGTCGGTCATTGGTTTTGATCATTGATAACATGAAGCATGCAATGATTGCGAGGACTAAACAAAAGATAAATAATTGTCTAAATGTGATGAATTGAAGTAAGAACATCCCTAAGAAAGGTCCAATTGCTGTCGCCATTACAGCACTCATACTAAAGTAACTAATACCTTCACCACGTCGTTTCATTGGTGTAATGAAAGCCGCAATTGTTCCTGTTGCAGTTGATGCGATACCACATCCCATACCATTAAATAGTCGAACAGCTAATAATATTGGTAAGTTAAATGATAAGAAGTATAAGCCGGTTGTTACAGTAAATAATACAGTTCCGATAATTAGTATTTTCTTTTGTCCAAGGATATCAATGTTTTTTCCAGCCCAAAATCTTCCGAATAGACTTCCGACAATAAATATTCCTGATACTAATCCAGCAGTACTGGTCGATACGTGATATTCATCAACAGCATATGTACTGATGGTTACTAATAATAAAAACATTGAAAGCATAATAATAAAATTGATTAAAGACACCATAATAAAGGGTCTTGTCCATAACTTTTCTTGTTCCAAATTAATCTTCCTTTTCTTGAATGGATTGTAATGCTTGATAAACTTGAGTGAGTTGTTCGTTAGTTTGTGTAATCAGTTCGATATCCATAGGTGTAAGTGCATCTTGTGTGGATTGAATCATGGTCATGACTTGATCATAAACATTGCGTCCGTGTTGTGTAGCGAATAGACGTTTTTCTCGTTTGTCTTTACCAGTATGAGTTTCTATGAGTTGTTGTTCGAGTAAATATTGAATGATTTTTGTTGCAGTCGGTTTTTCGATGTTGCGAATCTTTGCAATTTCTACAAGTGTGATACTCTCTGGACGACTTTGAACAATAATTTTAAAGACCAACCATTGACTGGTTGAGAGCTGGAACTTTGAAAGTCGTTTATTCATCAATGCAACATATTGTTTACGTATATTCACGATATGTTCGAATAGTTGTGCAGCTGAGGTCATTTTGTCACCTTCCATATAGTTAGTATTGCTAACTATATTAGTATATGCAAGTTAATATGAATTGTAAATAGGGTTGCTCATAAAAATAGAGATACACTCATTGTTCTGAGTGTATCTCTATTTAATAAATTACAAGGCAACTAACTATAAGAATTTCGTATTTATGAATTTCTCAGTAACGTATTCTTTTAAGCCTAAGTGACTGTTTTCGCGACCAAATCCTGAATGTTTAACGCCACCAAATGGTGTCTCTGGGTTAGAGATGTTTACAGCATTCATACCGACCATGCCGTATTCTAAGCCGTTAGATAATTGATATTGTACGGTGCTGTCTTGTGCATAGGCATAGCTTGCTAATCCATAATTTGTGTCATTCGCCATTTCGATGACTTCTTCTACAGTATCATATGTAATCACTGGAACAACTGGTCCAAATGTTTCTTCATAGAAGATATCCATCGAAGTATTGACGTGATCTAATATTGTTGGTTGGAAAAAGTTCCCTTGATCAAATGGTGATTCTGTTAAACGATGACCTCCTGTTACTAATACAGCTCCTTTATCTGTCGCATCAACAATTTGTTGTTTGATTTTATCAATCGCATCTTCACGAATTAGTGGTCCAACGTTTGTTTCATCGTCTAAACCGTTACCTACAACGAGTGCTTCGACTTTAGACTTTAGTAAGTTTAAAAATTCATCTTTGATACTTTCATGCGCAAAGACTCTATTCGGTGCAATACATACTTGTCCATTATTACGGAATTTCGCTGCAATTAATCCTTCTACAGCCGCTTCAATATTCGCATCACTATGAACGATAAATGGAGCATGTCCACCAAGTTCTAGTGATAATTTCTTTAACGTATCTGCACTTTGTTCATAAAGTGTTTTACCGATTGGTGTTGAGCCCGTAAATGTTAATTTCTTAACATCGTTTGATGCGGTTAAAATGCTACCAATTTCTTTTGAACTACCCATCACTAAATTCACGACACCTTTAGGTAATTCAGTCGCTTCAAAGATTTCAAATATCGCAAGTGCTGATAATGGTGTATCTTTAGATGGTTTTAAAATAACTGTATTCCCTGCAGCAAGTGCCGGTGCTAATTTACGTGTAATCATACCTGAAGGGAAATTCCACGGTGTAATGGCAGCAACCACACCTACCGGTTCATATTTAATTTCGTATCGATGATTGTTAGGTGCTGGGATTGTATCGCCATATAAACGTCGTGCTTCTTCGGCATTCCATCTGAAGCTTTCTGCACCACTTAATACTTCTAACTTTGCTTCTTTTAGAGGTTTACCTTGTTCAATCGTCATAATACGTGCAAGTTCATCCGCACGTTCTTCTAATAAATCAGCAATATGGTGTAGGTATTGCGTACGTTCTTTAAGTTCAAGTCCTTTCCATTCAGGGAATGCTGATTTTGCTGCTTGAATGGCTTCCTCGACATGATCTTTCGTACCAATTGCAGTTTGTGCAATGACTTCTCCTGTTGCTGGATTGGTTACATCTGTTTTATCAGTTGAAGTAATCCATTCACCATTAATAAACATATCTGTTTTTACATTTAAGTTTGTCATTATTTCACGTCCTTTAATTTCTTTGTATACTTACATTTTCCCACTGTACATTTATTAAAACAAAGATTGTGCTTATTCATAGAATTTAAGCTATACTATAAAAATGAAAAAATGAGGATATAGTGGAGTTTAATATGGAAAAAGAAAATCATCATCAAATCAAGTTTTCTTTGGTTCTAGTGTTAGGGCTACTCGCAGCATTTGGACCATTATCTTTAGATATGTATTTACCAGCGCTACCAAAAGTAGCAGATGATTTAAATACTACAGCAAGTAATGCGCAACTATCGTTAACAGCATGTATGATTGGACTTGCTTTTGGACAAGTGTTTGTTGGTCCATTAAGTGATTTATTTGGTCGTAAGAAGCCACTGATCATCGTCCTAGTTGTTTATGCAGTGATGAGTTTATGTGCTGCTTTATCAGGTAATATCACATTTCTTGTTATTTTTAGGTTTTTACAAGGATTTTCAGGTGGAGCGGGTGCTGTTATTTCCCGAGCAATATCTAGTGATTTATATACGGGTAAGGCATTAACGAAGTTTTTAAGTGTTTTAATGTTAGTAAATGGTTTAGCACCAATACTTGCACCAGTAATAGGAGGGTTAATTCTTAGCTTTTCAACATGGCATACCGTATTTTATGTATTGATGACTTATGGTTTTATAATGGTAATTTTAGCGATGACATTAAAGGAAAGTTTGCCTAAAGAGAAACGAAATGTTGGTGTATTTCAATCAATAAAACGTGATTTTAAAGCATTATTAACAAATAGAAGGTTTATGATAATGCTCCTATTGCAATCGTTAACGTACGGTGTATTATTCAGTTATATTTCAGGATCACCATTTATTGTGCAGAAGATTTATCGCATGAATGCACAACAATTTAGTTATATGTTTGCCTTCAACGGATTAGGATTAATATTATTTGGACAATTAACAGGTAAATTGGTTGATAAAATGAGCGAATTACAAATACTGAAATTAGGGCAAAACATTCAATTTTTAGGAATGTTGCTAACGGTAATCGTGCTGTTAATGCACTTACCTGCTTGGTTACTTTTCATAAGCTTCTTTTTATTAATCGCACCTGTAAGTATGATTGGAACGGTTGGCTTCTCTATTGCAATGCAAGTACAACAACAAGGTGCTGGAAGTGCATCAGCGATATTGGGATTAATGCAGTTTCTAGTAGGCGGATTACTATCACCTTTAGTAGGTGTGATGGGTGAGACTTCAGTCATTCCTTTCATTATTATCATTGTACTTTGTACACTAATGATGCAAATCATTAGAATGCTCGGTGTAAAACAATTTATAGATATCAAATAAATGAACCCGTATGACGTTACCACAGCGTCATACGGGTTTTTATAATGGCTTTTTTATTTTTGATTTTGAATTACTAAAATTTATATATTAAAAACTAAATGCAATTGTTTATTTCATACCGTCATGAATCACAGTAATATTATGTTTCATCATGTTGTAGTATGAATCTGCTTTTGTGCCTTTTTTACCGATAGAGTCTGTGTAGACTTCACCGTGTATTGGTAGATGTGTTTGCTCAGATAATGCATTCATACTACGTTTATCGACACTTGATTCAACATAAAGTGATTTCACATCATGATGTTTAATGTAATCAATAATACGTTTCATTTGTTCTGGTGTCCCTTGCTTCTCTGTATTGATTTCCCATATGTATTGATGGTTCAAGTGATAATCTCTACTAAAATATTTAAAGGCACCTTCACTCGTGATAAGTATTTTATGCTTGTCATCAATATCATTAAATTTATTCTTATATTGATTGCTCAATTGTTCCAGCTTCTTTGTATAAGTTTTAAGGTTTTGCTCATAAATTGATTTATGTTTTGGATCTTTTTCGATTAAAGCATTTGCAATTGTTTTGGCATATTTCACACCATTATCGATACTTAACCAA
This sequence comes from Macrococcus sp. DPC7161, assembly GCF_004117835.1. Taxonomy (GTDB): domain Bacteria; phylum Bacillota; class Bacilli; order Staphylococcales; family Staphylococcaceae; genus SDSC01. The sequence goes on from NZ_SDSC01000002.1 coordinate 235,891, forward strand.
GCATGAGGATCTACTTTTTTGTCGTCATTTTTCCCATTTTCTAAATAAATCTTTTCAACAGATTGGCTAGCTGCAACAACTTCTTTACTATTTATTTTTTTATTAGCTTGTTTTAACGCATTATTAAACCAACCATTTCCTGTTTCAAGATTTAATCCATTATAAATGATTAAATCCGATTTAGAGATAGCTTCTATATCTTTCGGCTTTACTTCATATTCGTGAGGATCTTGCCCAATAGGGACAATATTATGAATTTTAACTTGGTCACCAGCAATATTTTTAGTGATGTCGTATAAAATTGAATTCGTTGTGACAACTTCAAACGATTGTTTCTGTTTATTCTGGCAAGCACCGAGTAGGATAATAAACATAAGTGCAATTGCTACCATAAATGTTTTCCGTGATGATTTATATAATATTTTCATGTGAAACCTCCAAAAATTTTAGTTTATGAACAATAAAAATAATAAGATAAATACCTGTACTAATGAGTACAATGCATGCACCACTAGGTATGTTGTATAAATAACTGATATACATCCCTATGACAGCACTGACGAGGCCAAAAAAGCTCGACAAGAACATCATTGTTTTTAGAGACTTTGCAATTAAAAATGCACTTGATGCGGGTGTAATAAGCATAGATACGACCAGTATGATGCCGACGGTTTGTAAACTCACAACAGTCACGCATGCAAGCATTAACATTACTAAGTAATGCCAAAATGTTGGGTTGAAACCATTCATCTTTGCAAGTGTCTCATCAAATGTTGTCAGCTCTAATGCTTTGAAACATAAAATGATAATCAACAGCACCACGATGCCTACAATGCTTGTTGCAATCATGGCATCGTTGGTCACTGTTAATATATTTCCGAATAAAATGTGATACAGATTGGTTGTTGATTGAATCAAACTGATCATAATCACACCGATGGAGAAGAAAGCAGTGAATACGATGCCAATCGCAGCATCATTTTTCGTTTTAGATGACTTCGTTAAAGATTCAATTAAAACACTTGTGAGTAACCCAGAGCATAGCGCGCCAATAAACATTGGGATATTTAAAATAAAACTCAGTGCAACACCAGGTAAAATGGCATGACTCATGGCATCCCCCATTAAACTAAGACCACGTAGTGTAACGAGCGAACCAACCGCACCTGTAACGATACCTACAATCGCCGCTGTAATCAGTGCACGTGATAAAAACTCATAAGTGAAGAGGGATTCTATAAATGACATGAATACGCACCCCCTAAATAAGTGTTAGAAATCCATTCGTCAGTAAACACTTTATGCACAGGACCCGATTTCAATATGGTTTGATTCAACCAAATGATATTATCGAATAATGATTTCGCGCTTTCTAAATCGTGATGCACAATGAAGATTAATTTTCCTTGAGACTTTAATAGTTTAAGTTGGTCGATGATGATTTCTTGACTTAAAAAATCAATGCCCACAAACGGTTCATCTAAGAAATATACTGCTTTTTCCTCAATCAGTGCTCGAGCGATAATCACACGTTGCAACTGCCCACCACTCAAAGTGTTGAGTGTTCGATGTTTAATGTCTTCAAGTTTTAAAGACTGAATGACTTTATCGACACGTAATTGGGCTGTTCTTTTAAAGAAACGTTTCTTAGTACATCCACCTAAACGAATCATATTTTGAACAGTGATTGGAAAGTCTAAATCAATGTGTGACTTTTGAGGAATATAGCCAATAGTATCAAGTTGTGATTGAATCGGTTTACCGAATAAAGTGCAATTGCCTATAGACGGAGCAAATCCAAGAATGGCTTTAATCAATGTTGATTTACCAGCACCATTTGGTCCCATAATGCCAACGATATTACCCGTTACAGGTGTCGTGTAATGAATGTTTTTAAGCACATCTTTATGATGGTATTGCACATTCAATTGTTCAATTTTAAACATAAGAACTCCTTTCTAATAAAATAACTATAACCTAAACATTAATTTAGGGTAACCTAAAACAATTATAATTATAAACGAAAAAAAGTATGCGTCAATACATATGAATGTGAACATTTCGTGATAAAATAGAAATAACGAGGAGGAATCGTATGCTTACCGATGAAAAAGAGGATTACTTAAAAGTGATTTATGAGCTGAGTTCAGACTATGAATTTGTGCCGAATAAATTGATTGCACAAGCTTTAAATATCAAGCCACCATCTGTCTCGGAGATGATGACGAGATTAAATCAAGAAGGATATATAGAAATTAAACCTTACAAAGGGGTAAAACTTTCTCAAAAAGGATTGGATGCGACTTTATCACTTATCAAACGCCATCGCATTATTGAATGTTTCTTAATTGCAAGCTTAGATTATAAGTGGAATGAAGTACATGAAGAAGCAGAAATATTAGAGCATAAAGTATCGGATAAATTCATCGAACGTTTAGACAAAATGCTTGGGTATCCGAAGTATTGCCCGCATGGTGCACTGATTCCAAGGGATAACATAATAGATGATGGCTATGAAACGATAATGCAACTTGATGTTCAAACAGCATTTGAACTCAAGAAAGTCGATGATGAATATCAATTATTACAATATTTAAGTGATCAAAATGTTTCGATTGGTGATACATTAATACTTATAAAAAAAGACAATGCCAATAATGTTGTACATATTCAAACAAGCAATCAAGAAACCTTTATCATTAGCTTTGAGAATGCAATGAAGATGTATTATGCACCTTAAGCATTATTTTTAATTGCTTCTAGAACAAATAGAACAATAAAATTAAGTAAATCAATCACATAACTCAAAAATAAAACCCATCATCATAAAACCAAGTACGAATGATGGGTTTTATGATGATGTAACACGTATAAAGATTAACAATAATAAAAAGCAGAGCATAAATAAAAGCAGGAATTTTAGTCACTTGTTTCAGCAGTGCACCGTCCCAAGTTTGATTACGCGATAAATAGACACGAATAATCATCATCGAAGTAAGAATGGTATCTGCTAGTAATGTTGAAAGTAAGAAATGATAGCCATAAATAAAGATAGCACTGAAATTTTGATTTAGATGTTGTGTTATAAAATAAATAGCGGCCACTGTAAGCACAATCAATAACCCGGGAAATAGTTTACGACTCGTTTTGATGAAATAAAATAGAAATACTAAGAATAATAAAACGAGATAAATCGTAGTGAATTGATGTATGAGTGCATGATAACCTAATAATAAATACAAGGGTGGAAATAAATAACCTGCTATCATCGTAGCAAACTGATTAAACCTACCTGTCATCAAGGTCTCCGCATATCCTAATCGTTGTGTTGCAATTTGTTCGCGGTGTGATAATACAATGACAATGTCTTTAACATTACCACCCGTCAATAAACACATAAAGGCATGACCAAATTCATGTAATAATGTTGGGAAGCTCTTCATTAAGCGCAGCAAGAAATTCGTTGAACTCAATGTATAAGACAAAACAAAGTATATGAATGTAAATAATATTAACCATAACGGCTGATAAGTAATGGGTGTTGTAAGTAATTGTGACATGAAATTCATCTCCTAAAGTACATTATAGTATGAAAAAAGATACATCTCATCGTACTAGAGATGCATCTTTATAAATTTTGTTAAAATCGCCTCAAATTTAATGGCGATGTATTGTATTTACTATTGCTTCATTTAATACCAATTTATGATAAAATAGACTCATTACGAATAGGGGTGGCTGTATGGATACTGTAGAACAAACAACTAATATGATGCATGAAGAACATGTGATTGAAACGCATCATTTATCAAAAAGTTTTAATGGATTTATGGCAGTAAAGGACTTGAATTTAAAGGTTAACAAAGGGGAATTATATGCCTTTTTAGGACCAAATGGCTCTGGGAAGTCTACTACTATTAAAATGTTAATTGGTTTATTAGAACCATCAAGCGGTGGTGTTTCTATGTTTGGTCAATCGTTAGTGGATCATGCTATCGATATTAAATGTCGTATTGCATACATTCCAGATACGCCGAATACTTTAGGGAAATTAACAGGTGATGAATATTTAGATTTTTATGCTTCTATTTTCAAAATGGATAAAGCTGTTTACGAAGCGAAAAAGCATGAATTACTCAGTTTGTTTGAGCTAGAAGGTAAAACAAATCAATTGATTGAAGGCTACTCACACGGTATGCGTCAAAAAATTGTACTAGTTGCAGGATTAATGCACGAGCCAGATATTATTTTCTTAGATGAGCCGACTGTAGGGTTAGATCCCCTCAGTACAAGAAACTTAAAGGCGTATTTAAAGCATCAAACAACGTTAGGTAAAACTGTCTTTTTAACGACGCATATTTTAGAGATTGCTGAGCAACTCGCTGATAGAATTGGTATCGTGCACAATGGTGTATTGAAAGCTGAAGGAACACTAGATAATTTAAGAGCATTAAGTCATTTAGAAAATGCGACATTAGAAGACGTGTTCTTAAAGTTAACAGAGCGTGGTGAAGCGCATGATTAAAGCAATGCTGAAGATGGAATGGCGCAGTTTCATCAATAGTTTCAAAGCACTATCTGGTGCAACGAAAGCATTAACCATCATTGGTTATCTGGCAATATTTATTGTTCTTGCACCTATGATCGTTGGATTCATTTCTTTAGGTTATCAATTACCCAAAACAAATATCATTAATTTAACAGCATATATTGCTTTGTTCTACTTTTTAATTATTTTTGTATCATCGATAACAACGATTATTAATGACTTTTTTATAGCAAATGATATTAAACAACTACTTACGCTTCCTATTGGGATACAACATGTATTTACGGTAAAGATGTTAAAGTTGTGGTTTATGCCATTGTTTTGGTTGTATTTATTAATCAGTGTGACGATGTCATTTAATTTGTATGCAATTGTACATAGTATGCTAACAGTGATTAAAGTCATGATTACAATGCTTGGATTGACGATGATTTACATTGTTTTAACTTTTGGCTTTGTATTTTTATTGACAAAATTAATTCCGAAATCAAAGATAAAGGAAATCATGACAGCGGTGTTAGGTTTAGTTGGCGCTTGTAGTTACTTTATTTATTTAGGTATTGGTAATAAAATCATTCAAAATTTACCTAAGCTACCTGATTATTTACCATTTAATTTTATTGCGAAGATTATGATCAATAACTTGAATGGTTATATTGATGTGATGATTAGTGGATTAATATTATTGGTTGGTATTGTATTACATGTGTTGATGTACCGTCTATTAATTAAATATGGTAAGGATGACTTCACTACAGAAACAATAAAAAAACGTTCAAAAAAATATACGTCAACGATTATGACACCTGAACAAGCGTTTAGAATGAAAGATAAAAAGTTATTATTAAGAGATTTTCGTGAAATCAGTGCAGTATTACCACAAGTCATTATTCCAATTCCTTATTTTATATTTGTTATTATGCAATCAGGTGGTATTCATGAAATGTTGTCATGGACGGATGAAGTAAAAGCGACGACGCTTTTCGGTATAGCAACAGCAGGAACGGGATATGTGGTGATTACAATAAGCTCTATGTTTGCTGCAAAAGATGCCGAACAATATGATTTATTGTATAGTTTACCGATAGATTTTAAAGATGTTGTTCGCGCAAAATGGAAATCAGCATCTTTAACGTCGGGAACATTATTTAGCATCCCATTAGTGATTTTTGGTATTGTGATTCAAGCCAATCCATTATTTGTTGTTTGTGCAATCATTTCAGCTTACGCAACGGCGTTTAGTTTATCTCTGTTAGGTATAAAATTCGGTATTACCGAACCACAAATTAGTAAGAAAAATCCTGGAAAGCGTATTTCTACAGGAATGGGATTTGTATCTTTACTGACGGTCATGGGATTTATTGGACTTATTGTAGCAGTACAATTCTTGATTGGTGCACTAGGACTCGCATTATTCATAAGATTTATTGTGTTGACAGTCATTGTCGTATGTATTGGTGCAATCATATACTTTGTAAGTTTTAAAGCATGTGTAAAACAATATGAACAAAAACTTAAAATAACCTATGTTGATTAATTCATAAAAAAATAGCATGCAGCGCATGCTATTTTTATTTGTTATTAATCTTTCTTTCTTTTGTTTTTAATCCATTTTACGAGTGATTGATATTTTTGAGTGCAAATCATTTTTACTGATTTAAACCAATGTGGTCTAAAATAATAAATTAATAAGAATATGCCTGCAATAATTGAGAAGATAGATACCATTACAATCCACCAAAGATTATGCTTGAAGAATTGTTCAGTTTTATACTTCTCATAATCTTCATACTTTACGGTTGGTGCATTGTAATCTTTAGAAATAAATTCACGATCATATTCGTAATGTACTTTGCCGTTTTTATAAATCAGTTTGCCTTTTTGACCGTCGCGTACAATGTCATATAAATCATTAAATACAATGATTTCTTTTCCATTAACTTTGTGAACACCCTTAGACAATACTTTTTTATAAGCATATTTACTATATATCAAATCCATAATTGCATTCGCCATTTTATTACGGTTGAATTCAGCTGGTGGGTCATACCAATCTTCTACACCAAGCATGATTTGGATGATACGCATGTTGTTCTGTTTACCAGTGATTGCAGTATTGAACCCAGCAGTATCACTTGAGCCCGTCTTTAATCCATCAACACCTTTATAGCCAAGTTTGGCACCTTCTAATGAATGGTTATAAGTACCAAACGTTTCTTGGTCTTGTGTCCCTTTTTTTACTGTGACATTGACTTTACTTGTATACTTTAATATTTCAGGATATTCAGTCACAAGATGTTGACATAAAATAGCAAAATCACGAGAAGATGAAATATTATCATCATCTTGTAAATAGCGTTTTGGTTTGTATTGTAATAATAAATTGTTAGGCGGACCTGCTGGATTATAGAATCTTGTATTGGTCATTCCAAGTTCATTTGCTTTACGGTTCATTAAGTCAACAAAGTCAGAATCATCTTTATCTACTAAGTTGGCTAACATGAATGTGGCTGAGTTACTTGAAGCAGTTAGCATAATTTGAATTAATTCGTCGACCGTGTATGTTGCACCCTTACGAAAATTGTTATTAGATAACATTGGTAATTTAGAAATACCATAATATTTATCATTAACAGTCACTTTCGTTTTATAAGTAACCTTACCTTTATCCATTTCTTGCATTAATAAATACAATGTCATTAATTTAGACATGGAAGCAGGTGGCCATTTTGCATCAATATTATAACCATAAAGAATCTGACCGTTGTAAGCTGAAATAACAACATCGCCCTTAGGGTTATACTTATAATCAATACTATAACCGTCATTATTCGCTATATCTGCAGGTGTATCTGCATAAGCCGTCATTGGCGCAAACAATACAAGACAACTCAATAGCAGGAATGTCACGCGATATACTAACTTCGATTTATGAAAATGTTTAAATTTTATCATGTTCATAGCAAACCTCAATCTTATCTATACAAATCATTAATAATTATATTACCACACTAAAGTAAATTAAATGTAAACGATGCACAATTTATTTAATATATACGGAAATAATAATTAAAACATGTGTATAATATTAGAAAAAAACATAAAAGTGGTGAATAAAAATGAGTTTTGAAGATCAATTTAAGGGGCTACAAACACAAAAACTTCCAATAATAGCACTTGTTCTTAGAAGAGATAAGCAAAAGTCATTGATTCAAATGAATGAAAAGCACCCAGAAATATGGATTGAATCATTTAAAGATCAATTACCTGAGCGAATGAAAATTTATGAATACATAAAATTCTTGTTGAAATGGTATAGTGCACCCTTTAGTTTAAATGAAATATTGAGTGCATTTGAATTAGACCAAGTACAAAACAAGAAACTGAAAGAATTAGATGAGGATGAATATTTTAAATTAAGAATATTATTGTGTATGATTCAGCCAAAGCCATCAGTGATGTTAATTGAACCGATTTATATGATTGAAACCACAACTATTAATTGGTTTATGAATTATTTACCACGTTTTAATGTAAGTAAAAGCATCACTATTGTAGTGAGTCATGTAGACCATGCCTTGTTGTTTACGAATGAAGTTTATAGGTTACAAAAAGATACATTTAAACAAGTAATCGTAGAACAAGATGGTGTAGAAGACAACATTACAGCAGAAAATAATAATATCGCACCACTTATAGAAGAAAAACATAATAATTCCCAGGAAATAATTCAAGATAAACTGCAAATACAAAATGTCACAAGAATTTCTGTAAAAGTACAAGATAAAACGTTATTTATTAATCCTGAAGATATTGATTATATTGAAGCAAGTGAAGGCAAAACCAATATCTATGTGAATAATGAATCACATAAAGCGGACTATACTTTGCAAGAGCTAGAGCAGAAATTAAAAATATATGGCTTTTATAGATGTCATCGATCATTTATCGTGAACTTACAAAAGGTGAGTGAGATGATTACTTGGTCTAAAAATACATATTCAATTAAATTAGAAACAAACGATAAGACATTTATCCCATTATCACGAACGAAAGTAAAAGAAATGAATGATTTTTTTAATAGTGAAATGGTACAGTTCACCGAAAAATAACTACATTTCAATGTAATAATAATGTGCTGGTATGCTTACCTCCTTACAATAAAGATAGTTAATTGATGAGGAGGTTTTATTATGGATAAAATGATTGAACTTACACACCTAAAGAAACAATACGGAAATAAAAAAGCAGTAGATACATTATCGTTCGATGTGAAGACTGGTGAAATATTTGGGTTATTAGGACCGAGTGGTTCTGGGAAAACAACAACCATTAAAATGTTAACTGGGGAAACAAGCATTACAAGTGGTGATGCAAAAGTAATGCATTTTAATAAAGAAGATTTACATAAAGATAAATATAGAAAATCAATTGGAATACTTTCAGATAATAGTGCACTCTATGAAAGATTGACAGTGAAAGACAATTTAAAAATGTTTGTGAAAATTTACAATAAGCCTGTAAGCAATATTGAGAAAGCATTAAACTTTGTAGATTTAGTATCTGAAAAGAATACGGTAGTTAAATCTCTATCTAAAGGAATGAAACAACGTATCCTGTTAGCCAAAGCATTAATCCATGAACCGAAGTTGCTTTTTTTAGATGAACCAACATCAGCGCTTGATCCTAATACAACGATGCATATTCATAAAGGTTTGTTAAAGTTAAAAGAACAAGGAACGACAATCTTTTTAACGACACATAATATGCAAGAAGCAGAAACACTTTGTGATCGCATTGCACTGATTAATAATGGAAGATTAATCGCATTGGACAAACCGGATGCTTTGAAGTATCAATATTCAAATAAACATTTACATGTCACATTAAAAGATCAACGAACATTTGAATTACCTCAGACAGAAGAAACAGCAAATCAAATTAAACATTGGATGTTAAATGATGAGATAAGAAGTATTCATTCAGATGAACCAACATTAAATGAAGTATTTATTCAATTAACAGGAAAGGGGCTTGTTTAAAATGAATATTACAAGAATTATGGCGATTGCAGAAAAAGATGTTAAAGAATTTATGAGGAACATGGCACTACTCACAATGCCGATATTACCGATTTTATTAGGTGTTTTTTACGGCAAGTTAGGGGATAAAGAGCCTATGCCGGATAAAATTGCAACTGCTATGGTCGTGCTTATTTTAGCAGTCACTTTCTCAAGTGTTTGTACATCAGGTATGATGACAATGTTGGCAGAAGAAAATGAAAAAGGGACGTTAAGGGGATTAATTAATTCGCCAGCAAGCATGATAGATATATTGCTAGGGAAAAGTATCGTTGTGATCTTTTTTACGATTATTTCTATTATCGGATCGATGTGGATGATGCACCCTAATGTATCAATCAACTACCGTTGGATTGTTGGAGGCGTTTTATTCATGTTGTTCTTCTTATTAATTGGGACAGCTTTAGGCTTACACGTTAAAACGGTTGCATCAACGAGTGTGTATTTATTGCCGATATTATTTATATTTGCGATGTCACCTATGATGGATACGTTTGGATTAGACAAAGATAATAAATTTCTTAAATTGGCCCATTATTTACCAGGGAATCAGTATGTTGAATATATTAATGAAAAACAAATGAGTCATTTATTCATATTAATCATATGGGTTGTGATTGCTTTTATATTGACAGTGTATTATTTTAACAAAAGCAAGCAAGATTATTAGAAAACCGAAGATGAAAAATAATGAAAACACATTCAATTTGTTAATATACGGATATTGAGTGTGTTTTTTTATGCGGTCAAAGGTTATTGTTCGCATTTGTTCAATTTTTATGCTTACTTTTTTTCATAACCATGATATAATTTCTTGTACACAAAATTTTTTAAAAGGTGGAAATCATGAACTTATTTTTATTAGTTAACGTCTTAGGTATCTTTGTCTTTATCTTAGTCGCATTTTTATTCTCTCGTGATAAAAAGAACATTGATTGGAAATCAGTAGCCATCATGTTAGTTGTTAACTTAGTGTTAGCATGGTTCTTTACACAATTCTCATTTGGTCGTAACGCAGTTAAAGCTGTAGCTGATGGATTCAGCTGGATGTTACAAGCTGCTTACCAAGGTATCGGTATGCCTTTCGCAAGTATGGCACACTTAGATAAACCTCAATTACGAGATATGGCTGTTTCAGCATTATTACCAATTTTATTCGTTGTACCATTATTTGATATTTTAATGTACATCGGCGTATTACCTTTCATTATTAAATGGACAGGTTGGTTAATTGGTAAAATAACTGGACAACCTAAATTCGAATCTTTCTACTCAGTAGAAATGATGGTATTAGGTAACACTGAAGCTTTAGCGGTTTCTAAAGCACAAGTTGGTCAAATGAGCCCAGCACGTGTGTTAACATTAGCTTTAATGTCTATGAGTTGTATTTCAGGATCTATCGTTGGTGCTTATGTAACAATGGTACCTGGTGAATTAGTATTAACAGCAATTCCATTAAACATCATTAACGCAATTATTATTAGTACAATTTTAAACCCAGTTAAAGTAACACCAGAAGAAGATTTCATCGCTGATGTTAACGAAGGTGAGCGTCAACCATTCTTCTCATTCTTAGGTGACTCAGTATTAGGTGCAGGTAAATTAATCTTAATCATCATTGCATTCTTAATCGCATTCGTTTCATTAGCAGCGTTTGCAGATATGTTATTATCATTATTAGACAGATGGACACCATATGATGTGCGCTTAAAAGATATTTTAGGTGTATTTATGTTCCCATTTGCTTTATTACTTGGTTTACCAGTTGCAGAAGCTTGGACAGTTGCTGGACATATGGCAACAAAAATCGTTACAAACGAATTCGTTGTAATGATTGGTATTCAAGATGCATTAAAAACAATGGATAACCACATGAAAGCTGTATTAGTAACATTCTTAATTTCATTTGCAAACTTCTCAACAATCGGTATGATTATTGGATGTTTAAAAGGTTTAGTAGATATGAAAACTTCAGATTACATTGCGAAATACGTTCCAATGATGTTATTAGCAGGTATTTTAGTATCATTATTATCAGCAGGTTTTGTAGGTTTATTCAGCTGGTAATAGTGAAATATAACACTTTTGTGTTAAATCATGTTATAATCACAACTGTATAAGGTTAGCGGATCATTTAAGGAGGCTAATACGATGAAGAACAGATATTTAAGGAATCTTAGAAATCGTTTGAAACGTGTTTTAAAGCCAAAAAGAGAAGTAGCCAACAGTTAAAAAGCGCGTGGATTTTAATCCACGCGCTTATTTTTTGCTTAATTATTTAGAAGTCATAAATCCAGCTAGTTTATAGCCTTTTGATGTTTTAACAAAATCAAATTTGTTTTTAATGCCTTTTTGGCTCTTATATACATATGTTTTTCCGTTCTTTATATTATTAATCGAAGCGGGTGTGCCATAGTGCTTTTTAATAGTACCTGATGAGATTGCATAGTCTTTAAAAGAGAAGTATAGCCCATTTAATCGACCATCTTTAAAGACGAATGTTGCATTTCTAGATTGGTAAACATTTGTTCTGACTTTTTTATAGCTGTATCCATTTTGACGCATTACATTTTTAAAAGTTTTAAAGCTTGTATTAATGTTCACGTCATCGTAAGTAAAGTGATTGTACTTAATGGCTTGTCTAAAGTTACTATTTAATACTGTTGAATCATCCATATCCCCATGATGCCAATAATAATAGCTGCCTGCTGCTTCAGTTGTCGTAGGTATTAAAAATACAGTGGCACTTAATAAAGCAATGATCCATTTTTTATTCATAATATCTCCTCCAAGGTTTATTAAATTAATATTATCTTATTATTTCCCGATAAGGAATGTTTCAACCATTTATACGAGAAGTTTGTGAAAGTGGTTACATTTCCATGTAAATTACTTGTAATATTTATTCGGTGTAATGAATATCACGATGAAAACGTATTCATTATATTTTTGTGAAAAAAATCACAAAAATGTGTTGAAATGTTGTTGTATTCATAGTATTATTTGTTTGTGAAACAAATAACAAATAAATGTGAAAAGGATATTATATTTATTAAATAAATAATTATACACTTTTTATTACTTTTATTCATTTAATAAATCTAATAAAATTTTCACAAAGAGATAGGAGAAAAAATTATGTTTGTCAGTTCGTTTGATCCGTTCCACAATTTAGCTTTATCTTCAATTGTGGCAGCAGTACCAATTATTTTGTTTTTATTATGTTTAACAGTTTTTAAAATGAAAGGGATTCATGCAGCACTTGTAACATTAGTGGTAACGATTGTAGTAAGTATACTTGTGTTTAAATTACCAGTAGGTATCGCTTCAGCAGGTATTGCTGAAGGTGTTGTTCAAGGGATTTTCCCAATCGGTTACATTATTATTATGGCTGTTTGGTTATATAAAGTATCTGTTGAGAGCGGTAAATTCCAAGTCATTCAAGATTCAATCGCAGGTATTTCTCGTGACCAACGTATTCAATTATTATTAATCGGTTTTAGTTTTAACGCATTCTTAGAAGGTGCAGCTGGATTCGGTGTACCGATTGCGATTTGTGCAGTGTTATTAGTGCAATTAGGATTCAAACCTTTACAAGCTGCAATGTTCTGTTTAATTGCAAATGGTGCATCAGGTGCATTTGGAGCGATTGGTATTCCAGTAGGAATCATCAATACATTAGGTTTAAAAGGTGGCTTAACAGCTGCTGAAGTATCTGCATTTACTGCATATACTTTACCAATCATCAACTTTACAATTCCGTTTTTATTAATCTTTATTTTAAATGGTTTAAAAGGTATCAAAGAAGTATTACCAGCAATTTTAGTAACATCATCAGTTTATACATTTGTTCAAATTTTCATTACAGTATTTATGGGACCTGAACTTGCAGATATTATCCCATCATTACTTGCAATGGGTGCTTTAGCAGTATTCTGTATGAAATGGCAACCTAAAAACATCTACCGTGTAGATGAAAGTGATACATCAGTAACAGCAAGACATTCTGTAAAAACAATTGCAGCAGCATGGTCACCATTCTATTTCTTAACAGGTTTAGTGTTGGTTTGGAGCTTACCATCATTTAAAGCATTATTCTTACCAACAGGTGCTTTAAGTAAAGCGGTTATTTTATATCAAATTCCTGGAACATTTAATGAAGCATTACAAAAAGGTATTGCTATCAAGTTAGACTTAATTGGAGCAACAGGAACAGCGATTTTATTAGCAGTATTATTAACAGTAGCAACAAGCCCAAAAATTAATTTGGGTGCAGCATTTGGTTTATTAGGAAAAACGATTAAAGAATTATGGATTCCAGTAGCAACAATTTGCTTTATCTTAGCGATTGCAAAATTAACAACTTACGGTGGTTTAACAGCAGCAATGGGTCAAGCAGTTGCTAAAACAGGCGGTATCTTCCCATTATTATCACCTATCTTAGGTTGGATCGGTGTATTCATGACTGGATCAGTAGTAAATAACAATACATTATTTGCACCAATTCAAGTAACAGCAGGTCATACAATTGGAACATCACCAGCATTATTAGTATCAGCAAATACAGCAGGTGGGGTTATGGCGAAATTAATTTCTCCACAATCAATCGCAATCGCAACAGCATCTGTTGGTGAAGTTGGTAGAGAATCTGAATTATTAAAAATGACTTTAAAATATAGCATCTCACTTGTAGCATTCGTTTGTATTTGGACATTTATTTTAAGTTTAGTGTTATAAGCAGATCGTAATAAACATCGAATTATTTGTAATCAATAACAAGGTATGTTATCAATAAATTGAAAAATTTCATTAAAAATGACAATTACTCAAAGGAGTTTTTAAAATGGCAGAAATTAAAGGTAATAAAGTAGTATTAGTAGGTAACGGTGCAGTAGGTTCAAGTTATGCATTCTCAATGTTAAACCAAGGTGTATGTGATGAATTTGTAATTATAGATTTAAACGAAGAAAAAGCAAAAGGCGATGCAATGGATTTAAATCATGGTGTTGTTTATGCACCAAGCCCAATGAAAATCAGATTCGGTACTTATGAAGAATGTGGCGACGCATCATTAATCGTTATTTGTGCAGGAGCTGCTCAAAAGCCTGGTGAAACACGTTTAGACTTAGTCGGCAAAAACATGAAAATCTTCAAAGCTATCATTGATGAGATTATGGCAACAGGATTTGATGGTATTTTCTTAATTGCAACAAACCCAGTTGACGTATTAACTTACGCAGTTCAAAAATTCTCAGGTTTACCAGAAAACAGAGTTATTGGTTCAGGTACAATTCTAGACTCAGCGCGTTTCAGACATTTATTAAGTGAAGAATTTGATGTATCAGCAAACAGTGTTCATGCTTACATCATTGGTGAACATGGTGATTCAGAATTAGCCGTTTGGTCACATGCGAATATTGGTGGTATTTCACTTAAAAAATTATTAGAAGAAAACCCAGAAAAACAAGGACGTATGGAAGAAATTTTCGTACAAACACGTGATGCAGCTTACGACATTATTAAAGCAAAAGGTGCAACTTATTACGGTGTTGCAATGGGTCTAACAAGAATTTCTAAAGCCATTTTAGGTAACGAAAATTCAGTATTAACTGTTTCTGCAAAATTAAATGGTGAATATGGTCATGACGATGTGTACATTGGTGTACCAGCAATCATCAACCGTAACGGTATTAACCGCATTTTAGAAACACCATTGGATCAAGAAGAACAAGCAAAATTTGCTAAATCAGTAGAAACATTAAAAGCAATTCAATCACCATTTTTTGAGTAATATAAACAGATAACATGAAATCGAATGTTATCCATGGTAAACTAATATCAAAATTACAAAAAGACACTACGCGTTAGTGTCTTTTTTGTTCGTGAGGAGGTTAATTATGAAGAAATTAAACATTACTTGGTCAACGATACTCATCGTAATACTTGGGTCACTTGTATTTTCAATCGGTGTTAATACATTTATCATTCCAGCGAACCTTGGTGAAGGTGGCGTTACGGGTATGAGTTTGATATTCTTATATGCTTTCGGCTGGTCACCTGCCGTTACGACATTTGTCATGAATATTGTGTTATTAGGTTTAGGTTATAAATTTTTATCTAAACGTTCAATGTTTCTAACAATCATAGCAATCATTGCGTTGTCGGTATTCTTAAAGCTTACAGAACCGATGCACTTACACCTAGATAATGTACTCGTAAGTACAGTGTTTGGCGGATTTACAGTAGGTATCGGTATTGGGATGATTGTACTTGTTGGTGGCACAACAGCAGGATCAACAATATTAGCAAGAATTGCACATAAATATTTAGATGTGAACACATCATATGCACTTTTATTCTTTGACTTAATCGTTGTGGCAATATCATTAACTGTTATGCCAATTGAACGTGCATTATTGACAGTGCTAAGTCTGTACGTGGGCACAAAAGCGATGGATGCCATTATAGAAGGATTGAATCCTAAAAAGGCGATTACAATCATTTCACAAAATCCAATGCCAATCGCTAAAATGTTGGATGAAGAAATCGGTCGAGGCGTAACAATATTAGATGGACATGGTTACTTTACAAAAAGAAAAACAGAAGTATTGTACTGTGTCATTAATAAAACACAGCTTACAAAAGCGAAGCGTAAAATTCATCATATCGATAAAGATGCCTTTGTTGTTGTCCATGACGTAAGAGACGTATTAGGACACGGCTTTATGGTAGATCATTAAAATAAGGCGGGGACTTAGTCCTCGCCTTATCTTTGTTATAAATGTAATTGTTACAAACTACCTTTCTTCTACACAAACTTCTTAATGATCTCTTTATTTTTCGTTTTGAATATTTCATTATGACTCGACACAATACCTCTATTTGAAGCCGTTGGGTCAATATATGTTTTGATGTTGTTGGCTGCGTTACATGCGTCGTGGAAGCATCCAGCGATTAAATGTATTTTTGTGTCATGCATGAGAATATCGCCGATTGCATAAATACCCGGGACATTTGTTGAGCTATCTGCTTGTCCTTTGATGTAGAAATCATGTACACGCTCAAACTGTACTTCACTTTGGTTTAATAGTTCTGTATCCATATGGAATCCGTGATTGATAATAACATCATCTACTTCAAGATTTGTTATTGAGAAATTTTCTGTATTTTCGATATCCACTGAAGTAATCGTATCTGCGTCTGCTTGTAATGATTTGATTTGTTGGTTCATTAATTTAACAACGCCTTGTTCATCAAGTTTTCTGATCATTTCTTCATGCCCTTTAAAGTCCGCTTTACGACATAAGATGTGTACACTTTTCGCAAATGGTGCAATTTCATGTGCCCAGTCTACTGCCGCATTCCCACCTCCTGAAATTAAAACACGTTTATCTTTAAAACGTTTAATCGATGGCACAACGTAATGTAAATTTGTAATTTCAAATCTTTCTGCACCTTCTATTTCGAGTTTTTTCGGTTTTGTAATGCCTGATCCTACAGCAACGATAATGGCTTTTGAATGATATGCATTATGTTCTGTTTCTACGACGAAGTGTCTTTCTTCTATTTTCTTAATGTTAATGACTTTTTCATTTAAATGTAATTCGGGATTAAATGTTGTGCCTTGTTGTATTAAATCTTGCATAATCAGTGCAGCGGGTTTTGGTGTGATGCCGCCAATATCCCAAACGATTTTCTCGGGAAATAAATTCAGTTTGCCACCTAATGTGTCATGTTGTTCTATAATACGTACTTTCATTCCTCGAAGTCCTGCGTAAAAAGCTGCATAAAGTCCTGATGGTCCGCCACCGATAATTGTGATGTCTAACATAATAAACGCCTCTCTGTACCTTGATTTACCATCTATTATACTATAAAATGAGTTAAGTTGATAATCATTATCAATTGTAAGCTTTATAAATGCCTGAAAGGTGATGACAAATTGTCTAGATTAATTGCAAAAGATATTACCATTAACTATGGTGATCGAGATATTATACAAAACTTAACGGTTGAAATTCCAGATGGAAAAGTAACTTCGATTATTGGACCAAACGGTTGTGGGAAATCCACTTTATTAAAGGCGCTTTCTCGTATTTTAAATGTGAAGCATGGCGAAGTTGTATTAGATGGAAAAAATATTCATACTCAAGCAACAAAAGAAGTGGCTAAAAAGGTAGCAATTTTACCTCAATCTCCAGAAGTTGCTGATGGTTTAACGGCTGAAGAGCTGGTGAGTTATGGACGTTTCCCTTATCAAAAAGGTTTTGGTCGACTTTCTAAAGAAGACCATCAAGAAATCGAGTGGGCACTTCGTGTAACGGGTACTTACGAATTTAAAGAAAAAGCTGTAAATGATTTAAGTGGTGGTCAACGTCAGCGTGTGTGGATTGCGATGGCACTTGCGCAAAAGACAGATATTATTTTCTTAGATGAGCCGACGACGTATTTAGATATTTCACATCAGTTGGAAATATTAGAACTTGTTCAAACACTCAATCGTGAGCAAGGTTGTACAATCATTATGGTATTACATGACATTAACCAAGCAGTAAGATTTTCAGATCATTTGATTACGATGAAAAAGGGTGTCATTGTGAAACAAGGTAAGACTGAAGAAGTGTTAACAAATGATGTATTGGAAGAAGTATTTAATATTGATGCAGAATTGAGTGTTGATCCAAGAACGAATAAACCGATGTTGGTGACATATAATTTATTATGCCGTCATTACACTAGGATTTAAGATGATGAAAACAATACAAACAAAATTTTATTATCCAATATTATTGATAAGTATCGTACTTTTAATTGTTCTAACAATGGCGGCATTTATGTTTGGTGCAGATCAATACCAATTTAAAGATGTATATCAAGCTTTGTTTGATTATCAAAATACACAGGTGCAAAATGTACTCCGAGACATCCGTATGCCACGTGTTATTGCTGCTTTACTAGTAGGAATGGCGCTATCTTGTAGTGGTGCAGTGATGCAAGGTGTGACAAAGAACCCATTAGCCGATCCAGCATTGATTGGGATTAATGCTGGTGCAATGTTCGCAATCAGTGTTTTATTTGGTGTGATGCCGGATACATCATTTATTTCTGTATTGCTCGTCGGTTTTTTAGGTGCCTTAGTCGGTGGAACAATTGTATTGATGTTAGGTATGAGTCAACGTGGAGGTTTTAATACGATACGTATCATCTTGGCAGGTGCAGCTGTGAGTGCATTGTTAACCGCTTTAAGCCAAGGTGTCAGTTTGTTCTTTAAGACCAATCAAGTGAGTAATTTATGGACAAGTGGTGGTGTCAAAGGTGTGACATGGTCACAAATTATGATGAGTGCACCATTAATTATTGTAGTATTAATTGTTTTAATGTTCTTAAGTCATCGATTAACTGTAATGAGTTTAGGAGAGGAATTAGCGCAAGGACTTGGTGTAAATACATCAAATATGCGCTTATTATTTTCGTTATTAACAATGTTATTAGCGGGTACAGCAGTTGCGATAGCGGGTAACTTAGCATTTGTAGGGCTCATTGTACCGCATATTGCGCGCTATTTAGCAGGAACGGATTATAAACGTGTACTACCTTTAACACTTGTATTAGGTGGTCTATTTATCGTGATGTCAGATATGATTGCAAGACTGATGAATGATATTACCATTAATGCGGTTGTTTCTGTAATCGGTGTACCATTTTTTATTTATTTGGTGAGAAAGGATGGCAAGATTCATGAATAAAAAGCAGACCATTCTAATCATCTCTCTTGCAATGATGTTACTTGTCGTCATGAGTTTTAGTATGACGATTGGTGAATTTAAAATGTCGCCACTTGCTTTTTTCAAGACGTTATTTGGTTTTGGAGATAACATGCAAACAATGATTTTATATGAATTTCGCATGCCAAAGATGCTAGTAACTATCCTTTGTGGTGCTGCATTAAGTTTGGCAGGTGCGATATTACAAAGTATTACTAAAAATCCATTAGCCGATCCTGGTATCGTAGGGATTAATGCGGGTTCAGGTTTATTTGTAGTGTTGTTATTATTATTCATTCCAGCTGATAGCAATACGTTTATTTATATATTACCGATGGCCAGTTTGTTAGGTGGTTTCATTACAGCACTATTTGTCTTCTTTTTGAGTTATAAACATGGTGAAATCAATCCAGTACGTATGATTTTGATTGGTGTTGGATTATCAACAGCATTTTCTGGATTAATGTTGATGATTACAACAACATTTAGAAAAGAGCAAGTCGCGTTCATTTCTGAATGGTTAGCAGGTAGTATTTGGGGTGATACATGGCCGTTTGTCATCGTTATCTCGATTTGTATGCTGATTGTGCTACCGCTTGTATTTTATAAGGCAACTATTTTAAATATATTAAATACACACGAACATGTTTCTACTGGCATTGGTGTCCATGTGGCAAAAGAGCGATTAATCTTATTAATACTATCAGTATTTTTAAGTGCAAGTGCAGTAAGTATTTGTGGTGCCATTGGATTTATAGGATTATTGGCACCTCATATCGCAAAAGGACTTGTTGGTCCGAAACATCAAACATATCTACCCATTTCATTATTGCTAGGTAGCATATTGCTAAGCCTGTCTGAAGTATTAGGCCGTGTTGTATTACAACCCAATGGAATACCAGCTGGGATTATTGTGAGCATTATTGGTGCGCCGTATTTTCTGTATTTGATGAAAAAAGCCGTATAAATTGGATATTCATGTCTAAAGTGATAGAAAGTCGGGAATAAGAAAATTAAGAAATGATTTGTTTAAAGGACAGGTGAGGTTATGAAACATCCATTGATTAAAGCATATGAAGCATTCATCAGAAATCGTTCTATGGATAAAATTGGATTTATCGGACAACCTGATGCAGGTAAAAGCTCGTTAATCAATGCTTTATGCCAACATCGCCAAGCGCATACTTCGGTGCAAACGGATGCCACTTTAGAAACAAAAGCATATTCATTTAATAATTATGGCTGTATTGTTGATTTTCCTGGTGTAGGAACTGATATTTTTAACTTAAAGACATATAAAAAGTTGATTCAACAAAGTGATATTGATGAATATTTTTATATCTTTTCAACAAAGATTAGTGCTGTTGATTTAGAAATCATCAAATTTCTTAGTAAAAAAAATAAGAAATTGACGTTCATATTTAATAAAACCGATACATTAATGGATGTATTTCATCAAGATACGATAGAGACATTAAAGCGTGATAAAAATACAGAGTTAAAGTCGCTTATTAAATCTTTCGTAAAATCACCGTCTACATATATATTTACGAGTGTTAAAACAGGTGAAGGTATTCAAGTACTTCGTGAAGTCATTAAAGACGTGTTTAAAGCGCAAGAAGCAGATTATTTAGAAAAATATCATAGTGAAGCAATGTTAGAAAGTTATTTAAATTATAAAACCAATAGCTTATTTACCAAATTATTCACACCAAGTTTTAAAAATATTATTTTAAAGAATCAATACGTTGCAATTGAACGCACCATATTAAATCATTTTAAGTTACAAGAAGATGATATATTGAAATACCGTAAAGATTGGCCAAGTATTGAATCCTATATAGAGATTTATAATAATGAGAAAGAAAAACAAAAATCAAAAACAAGTACGATAAATCAGTTGAAAGAGATGACGAAAATTGTTCAAATCGTACGTACTGCATTTAAAATGAAAAGTATTAACCCTGTAATGATGGCGGCAAGTTCATTAATTGAAGCGGGTGTGTCTAATGCATTTCCGATATTTCAAGGGATTACCAAATACATTAGTGAAGTAAAGGCCATTACAAGATTGGTTATTACTACGAAAGAATAAGAAAGACTCGTGGGTATTTATATACCTACGAGTCTTTTTATCTAATAATATTTACATGTTTTCTTCTTGTCTATTTGAAAAACGTTTGCATTAAGTGTTTAGTAGGATGGAGTAATATGCAAATAATTGTATAAATTTAAGATGTTTTTTAAAAATAATTGAAATTCATAGTTATTTTATGTTACAAAAAGTGTAAAAGATATACCAAACTTCTTTGCAATCGTTTGCACAAAAAGTGTTGACATCAATGCTTTATCACGATATGATTGATTTGTATTAGTGAAAACGTTTTCTATTAAATTTAAAGGAGAAAAAGAGATGAAAACACGTTCAATTAAAATGCTAGTAATGATGTTAGTATTTGTTTTAGTTTTAGCAGCTTGTGGTAACTCAGGTTCAGGTGGCGGAACAGCATCAAAAGGTAAAACAACGGTTAATATTTTCCAATTTAAAGTAGAGTTCAAGAAACAATTTGAAGATGCAGCTAAGAAATACATGGCTAGTCATCCTGATGTAAACATCAAGATTGAAACGGTTGGTGGCGGTAACGACTACGGTCAAGCTTTAAAAGCTAAAATCGCTTCTAAAAATGAACCAGACGTATTCAATATCAATGGTCCAGACGATTTAAAACAACATGCTTCACGTTTAGCAGATCTTTCTGATATGAAAGCGACTAAAGAAGTAATTGATTCTAAATTGTTAGCACCTGTTCAAAAAGATGGTAAAACTTATGGTGTACCAATGAACCAAGAAGGTTATGGTTTAATTTACAACAAAGATATCTTCAAAAAAGCTGGCGTTAAAGCTGAAGATATTAAAACTTTAGATGATTTAGAAAAAGTTTCAGAAAAAATCAATTCACAAAAAGACAAATTAGGTCTTAAAGGTGTATTTGCATTACCAGCGAAAGAAAAATGGGTTTTAAGTGACCATGCAGCAAGCATGTTCTTAGCTTCTGACTTCGATGGAGACATCCAAAAAGCAGCAGAATCTAAAACATTACCATTCAAAAAAGCAGATTTATTAAAACAATACTTAGATATTCAAAACAAATACTCTAAACAACCTGTAGCATCATTAGACTATTCTCAACAAGTTGAAGAATTATTCTCAACTGGTAAAGTTGCGATGATTCAACAAGGTAACTGGGCATATCCAACAATCGAATCAGTAAATCCTGAAATCGCTAAAAATGTTGGTTTAATCCCTGTACCAACTGGTGAAAATGAATTAAAAGTACCTGTAGGTATTGCTTCTAACTGGGCAGTAAACAAAAAATCTGATGAAAAAGTTCAAAAAGCAGCAAAAGATTTCTTAAACTGGTTATACACTTCTGATGAAGGTAAGAAAATTGTTGTTGAAGACTTCAAATTCATTCCTGCATACAAAGGTTATGAAACAGACAAAATTTCTGATCCATTATCAAAAGAAATCTACAAATACTCTAAAGAAGGTAAAACTTCTACTTGGATTTTCAAAGGATATCCAACAGGTTACACAGATGACGCTTTAGGTGCAAACTTACAAAACTACTTAACTGGTAAAATGAGTTTCGATGAAGCAGTTAAAAAATCTCAAGAAGCTTGGGAAAAAGCACGTAAATAAAATTTAAGGGGGAGTCACTTAGGTGGTTCTCCCTTTTTTAAAAAAGAGGTGTCCTAATGAAAAATAAAAGCTTAGCATTTTGGCTATTCTTACTTCCAGTTTTAGTGGCCTTATTTATGGTAATAATTATTCCGTTTATTTATGGGATTTATTATTCATTCACGAACTGGAATGGTGACGTAACAGTCAATCCGAAATATGTTGGTTTTCAAAACTATGCCAATTTAATTCACGACGATGCATTCATACATGCGTTATGGTTTACATTTAAATATGCCATCGCATCTGTCATTGTAGTAAATATTATTGGTTTAAGCTTAGCGTTACTTGTGACAAGTAACATTAAGTCTAAAAACTTTTTAAGAACGATTTTCTTTATGCCAAACTTAATTGGTGGTTTAATCTTAGGCTTTATTTGGCAATTTATTTTCACAAAAGTATTTCAAATGATTGGTGAAACGTTGCATATCAGTTGGATGCAAGGGTGGTTAAGTAATACGAGCACTGGCTTCTGGGGCATGGTGATTTTATCAACATGGCAAATGGCAGGGTACATTATGATTATTTACATCGCATACTTAGAAAATGTGCCTGAAGATTTAATTGAAGCAGCAGAAATTGATGGTGCGAACTCATGGCAAAAATTTAAAAACATCACATTCCCATTAGTTGCACCAGCATTTACAGTAAGTATGTTCTTAACGTTATCAGGCGCATTCAAGATTTATGACCAAAACTTGTCATTAACAAATGGTGGCCCAGGTAACTCAACAAAAATGTTAGCAATGGATATCGTTGACTCAGCATTCAAAATGAACTTAATGGGTCAAGCACAAGCGAAAGCAGTTGTATTCTTCTTAATTGTTACAGCAATCAGTTTAATTCAAGTGTATTACAACAAGAAACGTGAGGTGGAGATGTAATGAAAAAATCAAAATCTAAAATTTGGATAATGGAAATTATCGCGCTTGTATTAGGTTTATTATGGTTATCTCCATTTTATTTAATGGTTGTTAATGCATTTAAAACAAAGTTAGAAATCTTTGATAACACATTAAAGTTACCAAAGTCAGCAACATTCCAAAACTTCATTGATGCATTTGAGCAGCTGACTTTTATGCAAACATTCTTAAATTCAGTGATTGTATCTTTTGTTTCTGTGGCATTAATCATTATTTTCTCAAGTATGGCAGCTTATGCACTTAGCCGAAATAAAGGTAAATTATCAAATGCGATTTTCTTTTTATTTGTTGCAGCAATGTTAATTCCTTTCCAATCGGTTATGATTCCACTTGTTAAAATTTTTGGTGATTTACAAAGTTTAAATATTACAGGTTTAATCTTTATGTACTTAGGATTTGGTGCAAGTTTATCAATCTTCTTATACCATGGATCGTTACAAGGTATATCGAAGTCATTAGATGAAGCTGCAATGATTGATGGGGCAAGTAAATGGCAAATTTTCTGGCATGTTATTTTCCCATTATTAAAACCAATCTCAGTAACAGTCGGTATTTTAAACGTCATGTGGATTTGGAATGACTACTTATTACCAAACTTAGTATTAGGACAAGGACAAGAAACGATTCCATTAAAGTTATTCTATTTCTTTGGTCAATATACAAAACAATGGCATTTAGCATTAGCAGGTTTAACGATTTCAATTATTCCTGTCATTATCGGATATTTCTTTGCACAAAAACAAATTATTAAAGGTGTTTCTGACGGAGCAGTGAAGTAGGTGGAATGATGGTTACAATTAAAGATGTTGCACGCGTGGCAGATGTAGCTCCATCTACCGTTTCACGCGTGATTAGTAACAATTCAAGTATTAGCGAAGCAACAAGAAAACGCGTTTTAAGCGTGATGGATGAACTTGGCTATGTGCCAAATTTAACCGCAAGACAATTGGTAACAAATAAATCCAAAACCATTGGATTAGTATTAAAGACAGCTTCTATAGAAATGCGTCAAAATCCATTTTTTACAGATGTATTAATGAGCATTTCGGAAGTTTGTAAAAAGCATCAATATACGACATTAGTAACGACAAGCATGACAGATCATGAATTACTTGATGAAGTGAAACGACTTGTATCTAGCAAGTTAGTTGATGGCTTGATACTACTGTATTCAAGAGAAAATGATGCTGTAATGGCTTATTTAAAAGCAATGCAATTTCCTTATGTTGTTGTCGGTAAAGCATTAAATGATGGCTATAAGACCATGTATATTGATAACGACAACATTGCAGCAAGTGAAGCGTTGACCTCTTATATGATTAACCTTGGTCACCGTTCGATGGTATTTATTCGTGAACATGGTGAATTTTTAGTAAGTCGCGATCGTGCTAAAGGCTTTGTGAACATATGTGAAAAAGTAGGCATTAAGTATGAAGTGTTTGAAATGGATTCAGATAGACAGGCGGCAATCGATTTGATTCACTCTTTTCAATATCAGCCGACAGCCATCATTACTTCAGACAGTATGATGAATTTAAATGTACTGAGTGCATTATACGAACTTGATATACGTATCCCAACGGACATTCAAACAGCAACATTTAACGATTCGTATTTGAATGATTCTGCTTGCCCGCCACAAACAGTGGTTAACATTAATCCAGAACATTTAGGAAGTATTGCATCTGAAAAATTAATTCAATTATTAAATGATGCCAATATGGTACAACACAACATCATAATTCCAACAACCATAATTGAACGACAATCTACAAAAAGAATTGAGGGATAATATGAAAGTAACAGTGTGGAATGAGTATCGTCATGAACAAGAGTCAGAGAAGGTAAGAAGTGTATATCCAGAAGGTATCCATAACGCTATCAAAGGATTTTTAGAAGGCGATGTACAAGTGGCAACTTTAGATATGCCAGAACATGGCTTAACACAAGAAGTTCTAGATCAAACAGATGTCCTCGTATGGTGGGGACATAAAGCGCATGATGAAGTGAGCGACGAAGTAGTTGAACGCGTACATCAACGTGTATTACAAGGAATGGGCCTTGTTGTGTTACACAGTGGTCATTTCTCTAAAATATTTAAAAAGCTAATGGGTACAGGATGTGACTTAAAATGGCGCGAAGCTGATGAGAAAGAACGTATTTGGACAGTGGATCCAACGCATCCAATTGCTGAAGGGTTGCCAGAGTATTTCGAATTAGAAAAAGAAGAAATGTACGGTGAGCATTTTGATATTCCAGCACCTGATGAGCTGATCTTTATCAGTTGGTTTGAAGGTGGCGAAGTATTTAGAAGCGGTGCTACTTTTAAACGTGGTAACGGCAAGATTTTCTATTTTAGACCAGGGCATGAAACATACCCAACTTACTTCAACCCTTATGTTCAAAAAGTCATTCAAAACGCTGTAAAATGGGCGAAACCAACAACGAACTCATATCCGACATATGGTAATTTTAAACCTTTAGAAAAGATTGGTGATTCAAATGATTAAAGTTGGTGTTATCGGTTGTGGTAGTATCGCAACACATCGTCATATTCCTGAATATTTAAATCATGAAGATGTTGAAGTCGTTGCATTTTGTGATATTGAGAAAAAGCGTTCAGATGAATGTGCGAGTTTGTTCGGTGGTGCAAGCTACCAACATTACGAAGATTTATTAAAAGATGAAACCATTGATGCGGTAAGTATTTGTACGCCAAATTATTTACATGCAAAGATGTCAGTAGATGCTTTAAATGCTGGAAAACATGTACTGTGTGAAAAACCGATGGCGACATCATTAGAAGAAGCGCAAGCAATGATTGATGCTTCAAATCAAAACAATAAATTATTAATGATTGGTCAAAATCAACGATTCACTGAAGCGCATATTGAAGCAAAAGCAGCAATTGAAAAAGGTCTTTTAGGAAAGATTTATTCATTTAAAACATCATTTGGTCATGGTGGTCCAGAAGGATGGAGTGTAGATGGTGCGAACAGTTGGTTCTTTGATAAAGAACGTGCATTCATTGGTGCAATGGGTGATTTAGGTGTACATAAAGTAGACTTAATGCACTATTTATTAGGTGAAACATTCACGCATGTTTCTGCAATGATTGAAACAAGTGCGAAAGTAGCTACAGTTGATGATAATGCAGTACTCATTTTAAAAACAAAATCAGGAATTATTGGAACACTAAGTGCATCGTGGGTGTATAACGGTGAAGAAGATAACAGCACCATTATCTATGGTGAAAAAGGTATTTTGAAGTTGAATACAGATCCAGAATATTCATATATCTTTATTAGTGTTGATGGGGAAGTAGAAAAACGTGCTTTAGGAAAAATTCAAACAAATGATGACGGTGGACAAACGAATACTGGAACAATTGATCATTTTGTTTCAGCAATTCAAGGTAAAAATGAAATTAGTCCAAATGGTGCAGCTGGACTTGCTTCATTATCAGTCATCATTAAAGCATTACAATCTGCACAAAAACAAACAATAGAAGAAGTGAAATAAATGATACGTATAGGTATTATCGGATGTGGCGGTATTGCAACAGGACGTCATATTCCAACATTTAAACAATTTGAAACAGTAAAAATTACGCATGTGTTCGACATAAACGTAGAAGTTGCAAAGTCAGTGAGTAAACAATTTGATATTCCATATGTAAGTGAGAGTGCAGAAGCGTTAATAGATGCTGTAGATGCAGTTGTCATTACTACACCTAATAAATTTCATGCACCACTTTCGGTACTCGCTTTAGAGAAAAATAAACACGTATTTTGTGAAAAACCAATGGCGAAAACTTCAGAAGAATGTCAACAGATGATTGAAGCAGAAAAAAATAGTAAAGGTATTTTGCATATTGGTTACCATTATCGCTTTATGAAAGAAGCAATGGCATGTAAATCTTTAATTGAATCAGGGAAGATTGGTAAACCCCTTGTAATTCGTGTGCAATCAATGCGAAGACGTAAAGTACCTGGTTGGGGTGTGTTTACGAATAAAGATTTACAAGGTGGCGGCGCATTAATTGATTATGGTTGTCATTTGTTAGATTTGGCTACATGGTTAAGTGGTAGTTTAAAACCAATCGAAGTATCTGCATCAACATACAATGTTTTAAGTAAACAACAAGCACCTGTTAATGAATGGGGTGCATTTGATCCAGAATCATTTGAAGTAGATGATCATGTGAGTGCATTTATTCGATTTGAAAACAATATTTCAATGTTGTTTGAAACGAGTTGGGCAGCGAACGTTGAAAGTGATTGTGAACATATTAGTATTTCGGGTGATTTAGGTGGTATTGATGTATTTAAGATGCGTTATAACGAAGCAAGTAACGGCATGATGTCGACTACACAAATTGATTATGTACAAACCGATAAAACATTTGAATATTTACAAGCTGAAAACTTTATTGGTGCTATTCAAGGTGTGAGCCATTTAAAAGTACAACCACAAGAAGCAAAATATGTTTCGCAAATGATTGAAGCAATTTATGAAAGTGCAAGAACAAATCAAGCAATAAAAATAGGAGAGTGAACCCTTTGAAATTAGGTGTGTTTAATCCATTATTTAACGATATGACATTTGATGAAATGCTAGATTATGTACAAGGTGCAGGACTTGAAGCTGTTGAAGTTGGTTCAGGTGGTAATCCAGGTAGCGCACATATTGATGTAGAGACATTATTGCATTCAGAAGATGCACGAAAAAATTACTTAAAAGCATTTGAAGATAGAGGATTATTTATTTCTGCATTAAGCTGTCATGGTAATCCAATTAGTCCAAATGAACAAGAGCGTCGTGAATCAGATGAAGCGTTAAGAAATTCAATCGAATTGGCATCATTAATGGGTATCCCAGTTGTGAATTGTTTCAGTGGTACAGCGGGAGATAGTGAAACAGCGACGAAACCGAATTGGCCTGTGGTGGCTTGGCCAACGGATTATATGGACATTTATCATTGGCAATGGGAAGAAAAATTAATTCCTTATTGGAAAGAAATCGCTGAACTAGCTAAGTCTAAAAACGTTAAAATTGGTATTGAACTACACGGTGGTTTCTTAGTACATTCACCTTATACCATGTTAAAATTAAGAGCAGCAACAAACGAATACATTGGTGCCAATTTAGACCCAAGTCATATGTGGTGGCAAGGTATTGATCCTGTTGCGGCGATTAAAATATTAGGTAAAGAAAATGCAATCCATCATTTCCATGCAAAAGATACTTATATCGATCAAGACAATGTGAATATGTATGGTCTTTTAGATATGCAACCTTATGGAGATGTTCAAACGCGCAGTTGGACATTTAGAAGTGTTGGATGTGGACATCCATTGCATGAATGGAGCGATATGATGAGCGCTTTAAGAACTTATGGCTATGATTATGTTGTAAGTATTGAGCATGAAGACCCATTAATGAGTATCGATGAAGGATTTAAAACAGCAGTCAAAAATTTAAAGCAAGTAATGATAAAAGAATCACCTACTGACATGTGGTGGGCATAGGAGGAATTCAAGTGGCAGATATTAAATTAGAACACATTAAAAAAACTTATGACGGTGGTAACACAGTAGTTAAAGATTTTAACTTACATATTAAAGATAAAGAATTTATCGTTTTTGTTGGCCCATCAGGTTGTGGGAAATCTACAACATTACGTATGATAGCAGGATTAGAAGATATTACATCAGGTGATTTTACAATTGATGGCGTACGTATGAACGATGTTGCCCCAAAAAATCGTGACATTGCGATGGTATTCCAAAACTATGCATTGTATCCACATATGACCGTATTTGATAACATGGCATTTGGTTTGAAATTACGCAAAACACCTAAAGATGAAATTAAACGTCGTGTTGATGAAGCGGCAAAGATTTTAGGTCTTACAGAATATTTAGACCGTAAACCAAAAGCATTATCAGGTGGTCAACGTCAACGTGTTGCACTTGGACGTGCAATTGTACGTGAAGCAAAAGTATTCTTAATGGATGAACCTTTATCGAACTTAGATGCGAAATTACGTGTACAAATGCGTGCTGAAATTTCTAAATTACATGAAAGATTACAAACAACAACGATTTACGTAACACACGATCAAACAGAAGCATTGACGATGGCAAGCCGTATTGTTGTCTTAAAAGACGGTGACATTATGCAAGTGGGCACACCACGTGAAGTCTATGATTTCCCGGAAAATATTTTCGTAGCAGAATTTATCGGTTCTCCACCAATGAACATCTTTGATGCATTATTAACAGAACACGCAATCAAAGTAGGACAACATGAATTTGCAGTACCTGAAGGTATTATGAAATCATTAAAAGCGCAAGGTTATGTTGGTAAAAAGATTAAATTCGGTATTCGTCCAGAAGATATTCATGATGAGCCAATTTTCATTAATGCATCAGAGAAAACAGCGTTTGAAACAAAGGTAACAGTGAGCGAGCTATTAGGCTCAGAAGTAATGGTTTATTCAGAATTTGAAGGACAAGAGTTTATTTCTAAAATTGATGCAAGAAGTGATTTATCTCCTGGAGATGTTGTTAAACTTGCGATTGATATGAATAAAGCACATTTCTTTGATTTTGAAACAACAAATCGTATTAAACCACTAACTGAACAACGCCGATTAGAAGCGTTAAAACAAGAAGAAGCGAATAACTAAGGAGGCCAACATGACTAAAAAGTGGTGGAAAGAAGCGGTATGCTATCAAGTATATCCACGTAGCTTTAAAGATTCAAATGGAGATGGCATTGGTGATATCAATGGTATCACTGAGAAATTGGATTATTTAAAGGACTTAGGGATTGATGTGATTTGGGTTTCACCAATTTTTGAGTCGCCAAATGATGATAATGGTTATGATAT
The DNA here is from genome assembly GCF_004117835.1 of Macrococcus sp. DPC7161. Taxonomy (GTDB): domain Bacteria; phylum Bacillota; class Bacilli; order Staphylococcales; family Staphylococcaceae; genus SDSC01. Next base: position 266,848 of record NZ_SDSC01000002.1, read on the forward strand.
TAGTGATTATCAAGCCATTATGAAAGACTTTGGTACGATGGAAGACTTTGATCGTTTATTGATTGAAACGCATCAGCGTGGTATGAAACTAATATTAGATTTAGTTGTGAATCATACAAGTGATGAACATCCTTGGTTTATTGAATCTAAGCGCAATAAAGATTCGGATTACCGCGATTGGTACATTTGGCAAGACCCTAAAGACGGTAAAGAACCAAATAACTGGGCAAGTATTTTTGAAGGTTCAGCTTGGGAATATGACGCAACAACAGATCAATATTACTTACATGTATTCAGTCGTAAACAACCAGATTTAAACTGGGAAAATAAAGACATGCGACAAGCAGTGTATAACATGATCAATTGGTGGTTAGATAAAGGCATCGATGGCTTCCGAGTAGATGCTATCAGCCACATTAAAAAATCATTTGAAAAAGGGGATATGAAGAACCCTGAAAAGCTAGATTATGTACAATCATTTGAAGCGCATATGAATCAACCAGGCATTCAAAAATATTTAGAAGAGTTGAAACAAGAAACATTTTCTAAATACGACATCATGACAGTTGGTGAGGCGAATGGTGTAACAATTGATGATGCGGATGATTGGGTTGGCGAGAAAAATGGTAAGTTCAATATGGTATTCCAATTTGAGCATTTAAATTTATGGGGACATGAGTTACGTAAATTTGATGTTCTTGGATACAAAAAAGTATTAAGCAGTTGGCAAAAAGGACTTGAAGGAAACGGATGGAATGCATTATTCATTGAAAACCATGACCGACCAAGAATTCCGTCGACATGGGGAAGTGAAGATTACCGCATGGAAAGTGCAACTGCACATGGTACTGTGTATTTCTTACAACAAGGGACACCGTTCATTTATCAAGGACAAGAAATCGGTATGACGAACTATCCATTTACAGATATTACGGAGTTCGATGATGTGCATGCAAAGAATATTTATAACGATGAATTAAAACAAGGGAAATCTAAAGAAGAAATCATTGAAATGTTACAATTAAAATCACGTGACAATTCAAGAACACCAATGCAATGGGATGACACTAAAAATGCAGGTTTCTCTGAAAATACACCTTGGTTAAAAGTAAATCCAAACTATGAAACCGTTAATGTGTTTGTAGAAGAAAAAAATCCAAAATCAATCTTAAATTACTACAAAAAAATGATTCAATTCAAAAAGAATAATGACATTATGACATATGGTACATTTGATTTGATTTATGAAGAAGATGAACATGTTTTCGCGTATACAAGAACATTAAATGATGAAGTGGTTGTTGTATTAGGGAACTTAACGGATACAGTAGTGTCTTTAGATGACGAGGGCATTACATTTAACTCAGATGAATTGGTATTAAATAACTATGAAGTAGAAGCACATGAAAGTAATACCATTACATTACAACCATTTGAAGCACGAGTATATTATAAAAAATAAGGCATGACAAAAGCGGTTAGCAACAAGTAAAAACGGAACATTAGCCAAAATCGTTTTTGATTTTGAGTAAATGTGCAGTTTTTACCGAAGTTGCTGCTTTGGGAATGCTGAAAATAAGGCATGACAAAAGCGTTTAGGATACTATTCAGTCCTATACGCTTTTTTTGTACATACAATTGTTAGCGCTTTCTATACATTAGTAATATAATAAAAATGAAAAAAGAGGAGGTCTATATATGAAGAAATTACTTAAAGAAAAAACAACATTTGTGAGTGACATGATTAAAGGTACAGCCTTACTAGGTGAGCATGAGGTAGTTAGTGAGACGGTACTAGTACGCAAAGAAAAGAAAGCCAATCAAGTCGCACTTATTTCAGGTGGTGGTAGTGGTCATGAACCAGCACATGCAGGTTATGTAGCACAAGGGATGCTAGATGCTGCGGTTGTTGGAGAAGTGTTTACTTCACCTACACCAGACAAAATTTATGATGCGATTAAAGCAGTAGCGACTGAAGCGGGCGTATTATTAATTGTTAAAAATTACTCTGGTGATGTGATGAACTTTGAAATGGCGATGGATATGGCCATGATGGAAGATATTAAAGTGGATATGGTCGTCGTTGCTGATGATATTGCGATTGAAAATAAAGACCAACGCCGTGGTGTTGCAGGTACAGTTTTTGTTCATAAATTTGCGGGTTACTTAGCAGAACAAGGTGAAAGTTTAGAAAGTATTAAAGAAAAAGTAACAGCATTATTACCAAACATTTCAACGATTGGTATGGCGATTGAACCTTGTATGGTACCAACGACAGGTCAACATGGATTCGAACTTGCTGAAGATGAAATGGAAATTGGTATTGGTATTCATGGTGAAAAAGGTATCTACCGTGAAAAGGTTGAAACAGTGGATAAAATTGTTGAACGATTAATGCACGAATTACAAAAAGAACGTACTGAGAAATCGTTTATCGTGATGGTCAATGGTATGGGTGGCACACCTTTATCAGAGCTTTCTGTAGTGAATCACTATGTGCAACAATACTTTGAAAGCAATGGATTAGAACTTTCAAAATTATATTGTGGTAACTATATGACAGCATTAGATATGCAAGGTTTTTCATTAACGTTAATCCCAAGTGATGCAGCTTTATTAAAGGCTTTTGAAGCCCCAACGAAAAGTGTATATTTCCATTAATTGAGAGTAGAGGAGAATAAGATGAACGCAGAAGTATTAAAATCAAGTTTAGTAGGTTTATTACCGATATTTGAACAAGAAGAAGCAAATTTAACAAACCTTGACCGTGAAATTGGTGACGGCGATCATGGAGTAAATATGTTACGTGGTTTTAAAGCAGTATCAGAAAAGTTATCGGGTGACACAGTGAGTGATGTCTTAAAGTCATGTGGAATGACTTTAATGAGTGCTGTTGGAGGTGCAAGTGGTCCTTTATACGGCTTTTCATTTGTAAAGATGGCACAAGTAGGACATGACGAAATCACTTCAGAAAATATTCAAGACTATTTCAAAGCATTTAAAGAAGCGATTGAAACACGTGGTAAGGTCACTAAAAATGAAAAAACAATGTATGATGTTGTAAGTCATGTGTATGAGGATCTTGAAAGTGGACGTATTCCTTCAAAAGAAGAAGTAACGCAATATGCATTAAATACGAAAGAAATTATGGCTACAAAAGGGCGTGCTGCATATTTTAAAGAAAAATCGATTGGCGTAGTCGATCCAGGTGCAATGAGTGCATCTTATATTATTAATACATTGTTAGAAGGTGTGAGATCATGACAACATTATGTATCGTCAGTCATAGTGAAAAACTAGCAAACGGATTGAATGATTTATTACGTGAAATGACAAATGATGTCTCAATTCAAGTATGTGGTGGTATTGAAGGTAATATAGGTACGTCAATTGATGACATTACAAAAATGTTTGAATCTGTAGAAGAAGCACTTGTATTTTATGATATTGGATCGAGTCGTATGAATGTAGAAATGGCAATCGAATTAAATGATTATCAACATATTACCGTGGCTCATTATCCGATTGTTGAAGGTAGTTTTATTGCTGCAGTTGAGCTTAGTCTAGGTAAAACAGTGGATGAAGTAATGGATACATTGAGTAATAATTTTAAGGAAAAATAGTACCAATAAAATGAAATTTATGCATCCGTTTATATAAGCCAGTTGCATGATTTGGTATAATAAAGTGCAGTATTCATGCATCGGGGGATTAAAAAATTGTCTAAATTAAACACGAAGAAATTATATGAAGAAATTGCTGAAATATTTAAAGAACGTATAATGAATGGTGAACTTGAACCAGGAGAACGTTTACCATCAATTGAAAAGCTTGCAAAAGAATTTGGTGTGGGCCAAGCTTCTATTCGAGAAGCACTCAATACACTTCGAGGTATGGGTTTATTAGATATTCGACATGGTCAAGGTACTTTTGTAAAAGCAAATAAACCAAAGGTCTTTACACAGGAAATGTCTGTATTCAAGAAAAAAGACATCATTGATTTACTTGAAGTGCGTAAAATTATAGAAGTAGCATCTGTAAGAATGGCAGCGTTGAATCGATCAAGTGAACATTTAGCAGAAATCAAGGAAACGCTAGAACAAATGCAACAAGCAGTCAATGATAACCAATTAGGAGAACAAAGTGACTTGCACTTTCATTTAGCAATCGCTAAAGCATCTGGCAATCAATTATTAGTAAAATTATTAACGGATGTATCTGATGTGATGAAGACAACAATGAAAGAAACACGTTCTATTTGGGTATATAACGGCACGAAGTCCATTGAGAAACTTTATAAAGAACATTTGGAAATTTATTTGGCAATTGAATCTATGGATGTATCGCTATCTGAACAAAAAATGAATGAACATTTATCAGAAGTTGAACAAGTACTCATTGATAACTTACAAATTTCATAAGATAGCGCTTGCAATAACCACTATAGTTCACTAAAATGATACTGATAGACATATAGTCATCGGATGACTATGTGAAATTTCGAACGTTGGGCACATTCGAAATAGAAAGGGTGGTTATAAATGAAGGTAAGTTTATTTAGTACTTGTTTAGTAGACGTCTTTGAAAAAAGAGTCGGTATAGCAACTGTTGAACTTTTAGAAAAGTTAGGTTGTGAAGTAGATTTTCCTGCAGCACAAGTATGTTGCGGGCAACCAGCATACAACTCGGGGTATCATGAAGAAACAAAAAAAGCTGCTAAAAATATGATTAAAGCATTTGAAAATTCTGAAGTAGTCGTAGCACCTTCAGGATCATGTGTAACAATGTTTAAGCATTATCCACATTTATTTGAAAGTGATTTAGTTTGGAAAGACAAAGCAGAACGTTTAGCCAATAAAACTTATGAAATTACACAATTTATCGTTGAAGTTTTAGGTGTAACGAATGTGGGTGCTAAATTAGAAGGTAAAGCAACAATTCATCCATCATGCCACATGACGAGATTATTAGGTAATGTTACTGCACCTAAAATTTTACTTGAACAAGTTGAAGGCTTAGAAGTGGTTGAATTACCAAAATACTATAATTGTTGCGGTTTCGGTGGTACATTCGCTGTTAAGATGAACGATGTATCTGGCGAAATGGTTGATGAGAAAGTAGATTGTATCGTTGAAAGTGGCGCAGACTACCTTGTTGGTGGCGATGCAAGTTGCTTAATGAATATTGAAGGTCGTATTAAACGTCGTGGTGCGAATGTTAAGGTTTATCACATTGTTGAAATCTTAAACAATCAAGCAGAGGCGGTGGTACGATGAGTATGAGAATCGGAACGGACAATTTTAAAAAGGCCGTTAAAACAGAACTTAAAGATGATTTTATGCGTGGAGCTGTATCAAGTGCACAAGACCGTTTACGTGAACGTAAAATTAAAGCACAAGAAGAATTAGGCAACTGGGAAGAATGGAGAAGTCATTCTGAAGAAATTCGTCAACATACATTAGCGAACTTAGATTACTATTTAAATATGTTAGCTGAAAATGTTGCGAAAAAAGGCGGGCATGTATTCTTTGCTGAAACAGCAGAAGAAGCGAACCAATACGTACAAAAAGTTTTAAAAGATAAAAATGCAAAAAAAGTAGCAAAATCTAAATCAATGGTAACAGAAGAGATTGGCTTAAATGAAGCGATGGAAGCGGTAGGATGTGAAGTCATCGAAACAGACTTAGGCGAGTACATCTTACAAGTGGATGATCACAACCCACCATCACATATTGTTGCACCGGCATTACATTTAAATAAAGAACAAATTCAAAAGGTATTTACAGAAAAAACAGGTTACACAGGTTCTAGTGACCCTGGTGAACTCGCATTACACGCACGTAAAAAATTACGTGAAGAATTCTTAAGTGCAGATGTTGGTATCACAGGATGTAACTTCGGTGTTGCTGAAAGTGGTTCATTTACTTTAGTAACAAACGAAGGAAATGCACGTATGGTAACGACGTTACCTAAAACTCAAATTACTGTAATGGGTATGGAACGCTTAGTGCCTACTCACGAAGAGTTAGAAGTATTGGTTTCTATGTTAACACGTTCAGCTGTAGGGCAACGTTTAACAAGTTACGTAACGACACTAACAGGACCACGTGCAGAAGATGAAATTGATGGACCAGAAGAATTCCATTTAATTATCGTTGATAATGGCCGTTCTAAAATTTTAGGCACACAATTCCAATCTATCTTACAATGTATTCGTTGTGCGGCATGTGTGAATGTTTGTCCAGTTTACCGTCAAGTTGGTGGGCACTCATATGGTTCAATTTATCCTGGTCCAATTGGTGCGGTATTATCACCATTACTTGGTGGTTATGAAACATACAAAGAACTACCTTATGCATCAACTTTATGTGGTGCGTGTACGGAAGCTTGTCCAGTTAAGATCCCGTTACATGACTTATTATTAGAACATAGACGTGTCATTGTAGAAGAAGAAAAAATGTCTCCGGTTGCTGAACGTTTAATTATGAAAGGTTTTGCACAAGGGGCGTCACATGCAACGTTATTCAAGTATGGTACAAAAATGGCACCAAGCATTATGTCACCATTTGAAAATAAAGAAAGTCACATGATTACTAAAGGTCCTAAACCATTACAAGCATGGACTGCAACACGTGATTTCCCAATGCCGGATAAAGAAAACTTCCGTGATTGGATGAAAAATCGCTTGAAAGAAGGTGCAAAATAATGGCAGGATCAATTCAAGGAAAAGATAAATTTTTAAAAAATATTGCTGCGAATTTAAAGCGAGAAATGCCAACAGATGTGAAGATTCCTGAATGGCAATTCCGTCCACAAGATAAAACATTAACAGACTTATCACAAGATGAACTGGTTCAAGTATTAAAAACACATGGTGAATTTATTCATACGGATGTTGTACAAACAACTCAAAAAGACTTGCAACGTGTTTTAACTGAAGTGATTGATAAGTATGGTAATGGTGAAGTCATTGCATGGGATGATGAACGCTTTCAAGAGTATGGCATTGATTTAAAGGCGTTTGACACATTTATTTGGGATACTTCTAAAGGTGATGAAAACATTAAAGTCGCTGAACGTGCAAATGTTGGTATTACTTTTAGTGATATTACGCTAGCTGAAAGTGGTACAGTTGTATTGTATGCAGATAAAGGAAAAGGTCGTAGTGTGAGCTTGTTACCTGCAACTTACATCGCAATTATTCCAAAGTCAACAATCGTACCAAGATTTACTCAAGCAGCACAACAAATGAACCAAATGAACAAAGACAATGCAGATGAATTCCCAACATGTATTAACTTAATTACGGGTCCATCTAACTCAGCAGATATTGAAATGAAATTAGTCGTGGGTGTACACGGTCCAATCAAAGCAACTTATATTGTTGTTGAAGATAAATAATTCAAAAGGTTCGAGCCTATTCCTAAGCGGATTGGCTCGAACTTTTTTTAAATCCATATTGCTTTAGTTTCGCATGGATATTCTTTAAAATGAACTTAATACGTTGAATAACAATATTAAAAGGAGATTGCTCATGATAGCGTTTGATCATGTGATTCATTATGTGAAGGATTTGACACACTTTCGTTTTCCAAATGATTATTTGTCATTGCAAGAAGGTGGTCGCCACGATACACTTGGGACGTTTAATTATTTGAGTTACTTTGATTTGAAGTATATCGAGTTTATTGATATTTTTGATCAAACTTTGGTAGAGCGTGCAAGTTTAGATGAGAAGGAATATGTAAGTTTTGCAAGTAGTTTAAAGCGTATAGGTTATCAAGAAGGATTTGTACGTATGTGTTTTAGAACTGAAGATATTGAAATATTAAAGCATCATTTTAATCAATTAGGATTAAAGACAATTGGGCCGAATAGAATGTCTCGAACGAAACCAGATGGGACAGTTTTGAGTTGGTCATTACTTTATTTAGAACCGATTGAAGGATTTGACTTTGAATTACCATTCTTTATTCAGTGGGGCGAACCAGAAATGGAGAGGGAAGGACAATTAATGCCTTATTTCCAACCACTTGATATTACTGATATTTTCATTTTGGCCAAAGATACAAAGCAAATGACTCAATTTTTTGAGAAGTATTTGAACTTTGAACATACTGAAGAAATGTTGGTGAAAGTAAATTCACCTAATATCCATGTGATGCAAGGTGACGTCAATAAAATAGAGCATGTAAAAATCAAATCTGAATTATATAACGACACCTTTAAGACACATGGTGGTATGTATACCTTTTATTAGGTATAAACATAATGATAGATGATCATTACAATTTCATATATGTGAAAAACAATAAATAAAAATGCTGCGCTGATTATGTATTTTGTTAATTTTAATGGGTGCGTTATGGCAAGCAATGTTGTAATGATGAAGCTGATTCCAGCGATAAGTACGTGTATACTCAAATAGTCAATGGTAACTTTTATATGGAGTTGGATACCAAGTACAGCATTGAGGAGTAACAGTATAATAAGAAGTATATTTTTAAACATGTAATCATCCTTATCAATAGTATGTTTACATGATAACATAAGTATAAATAAATATGGAATTCGTAACAAAGAAGGGAATTTAATATGACAATTAAACAGATGAATATATCAAATGAGGCACATGATACTTTTGTAAAAACACACCCAAATGGAGATTTACTGCAATTAACGACTTGGGCAAATTCTAAAAGTTTAACGGGTTGGTATTTTAGACGTATTGCTGTTGGAGATGGAGAAACTGTCAAAGGTGTGGCGTTACTTCAGTTTAAGCGTGTACCGAAATTACCGTTTACATTATGTTATATCTCTCGTGGCTTTGTTTGCGATTATGCAGATAAAGCAGTGGTAGAAAAGTTAACAGAAATTGCAATTGCTACCGCTAAACGTGAAAAAGCATATGCAATTAAGATTGATCCAGATGTGGAAGTTCAAAATGCTGAAACGATGTTAAAAGATTTAGAAGCATTAGGTTTTGTACATAAAGGATTCGAAGATGGATTGAGTAAAAACTATATTCAACCACGTATGACAATGATTACGGATATTGATAAGTCTGATGAGGATTTAATTGCGAGTTTCGAAAAGAACAATCGTTCTCGTGTGAAACTGAGTTTGAAAAAAGGTACGGAAGCGATTGTTGCTAAACGTGAAGATTTAAAAATATTTGCGCAGCTGATGAAAGAAACAGGAGAACGTGATGGCTTTTTAACACGCGATGTTTCATACTTTGAAACGATTTATGATTCGTTGAATCCTAACGGTGATGCTGAGTTGTTTCTCGTGAAACTTGTACCAAGTCATGTGATTCCAAAGTTACAAGAAGAGCTAAAAAATTTAAATGCACAAAAAGAAAAATTATTGCCAAAACAAGATCAAAAGAAAGCACAAAATCAGCTTAAAGACATCGGTATTAAAGTAGCAAAATTAGAGAAACAAGTTGAAGAATTAGAACAACTAAATGAAACGCATCCAGAAGGGAAATATTTATCTGGTGCTTTACTGACGTTTAGTGGTCATAAATCATATTATTTATATGGTGCATCAAGTAATGAATATAGAGATTATTTACCAAACCACAACATGCAAATTACAATGATGAAATTCGCACGTGATAAAGGTGCTAAAAGTTATGATTTTGGTGGCACAAGCAATAATCCAAGTAAGGATTCAGAGCATTATGGATTATGGCAATTTAAAAAGATGTGGGGTACGCATTTAAGTGAAAAAATAGGTGAATTTGATTATGTATTAAATAAACCAATGTATAAATTGATTGAAGAAGTAAAACCTCGTATCACGAAAATGAAGTTAAAAATGACGAAAGGTCGTAAGTAGGTGGCTTATGAAAATAGCATTTATTGGTGGCGGTAAGATGGTGTCCAACATGGTTAAAGGTTTTAACCGTGGTGGACTACAACAAGAACAGTTAGGTGTATGGCTACGTGATAAAGAAAAGTTAGATGTATTTACTGAAAATCATAGTGTGACACCACTTCACAAAATAAGTGACATTGCAACATATGATGTCGTCGTATTAGGGATATTACCTAAAAGCTTAAGAGAAGTCGCAAATAAATTAAGGAAACATGTTCAACCACATCAAATTTTAATATCAATATTAGGCGGCGTCACGATAGATAATATAGACGATTTATTCGCTGAAGATCAAAAAATTGTTCGTGTAATGCCAAATACGCCAGTAGGTGTGAATCAAGGTGTGTTACCAATGAGTAATAACGTCTTAGTTTCAAAAAAAGAAAAAAAGCTATTAGAAGAGACATTTGAAATACTTGGCGATGTACATTGGATTGATGAATCGCTAATGTATACAATGCCAGGTATAACAGGGTCATCACCTGCGTTTATTTACATGTTAATTGAAGCAATGGCTGATAATGCAGTAAGCGTTGGTGTAGATAGAGAAACAGCCTATCAAATGATCAGTGAAATGTTAATGGGTGCTGCAGCAATGGTGCAAGAGACAAAGTTACATCCTGGTGTATTAAAGGACCAAGTCACTTCACCTGGTGGTTCAACGATTCAAGGTGTCATGACTTTAGAAAAGTTAGGTTTTAGAAATGCGATTATCGAAGCAATGAACGCTGTACATGAGAAAAATAAATAATAAAGGTTAGTTTTTACCTAATAATAAAAAGCTTGGACATTGAATTGTGTCTCAAGCTTTTAAAATTAAAAGAATTTAAATATAGTATCTAGTTTTTGATTGGCTTCAAGATAAATAAATGGGTCAATAAAAGTAATGTATAAAATAAAGAAAAAGTTAAATAGACTAAATGTTGAAAGAGTCATAGCAAGAATGCGAAATGATGTTTTTTTATCATGCTTTTCAGCAACAATTGAGAAATGATAACTGATTCCTAAAATAAAAGTAATAATACAAAATATGAGCCAAAAATAAGTGGTTAAAAAAATGATACCACTATGAATAAAGTAGCTTAAAAAAAACACGACGTGCATGACCAATAATAAAGTCATCATTACTTTTTGCATGATTACCCCTCCATTTAAATCTATTGTAATCGATAAATTAAAAATAACAAACAAAATAAATACCAAAAATAATAAATTTACCATGATTCAAATTATTAATGAGGAGTGTTATTCATGAAAGTTGGATTTATCGGAACTGGTGTGATGGGCAGTAGCATGGCAAGTCATATTCAAGGAGAATTATTTGTATACAATCGTACGAAGAAAAAAGCACAAGGCTTGATTGATCAAGGTGCGACTTGGTGTGATTCTCCAAAAATCGTGGCACAATCATCAGATATTGTGATTACGATGCTAGGTTATCCAGACGATGTTTATGAAACATACTTAGGTGAAGAGAGCTTAATCAAAGGTGCTAAGCCAGGACAAATTTTTATTGATTGTACAACAAGTAGTCCAGAACTGGCTGATGAAATTTACGAAGCATTTAAAGAAAAAGATATTTCAGTTTTAGATGCGCCAGTAAGTGGTGGGGATGTCGGTGCTAAAAATGGCACGCTTTCAATCATGGTCGGTGGCGATGAAGCAGCATATGAAAAAGTATTGCCGATATTAGAAATGTTTGGTCAAAAGATACAATATTTCGGTAAGGCAGGTAGTGGCCAACATACTAAAATGGCCAATCAAATTGCGATTGCATCTGGTATGATTGGTGTGGCAGAAAGCTTGTATTATGCGAAATCTGCTGGACTTGATGTGGAACGTGTATTAGAAACAATTTCTCAAGGTGCGGCAGGTAGCTGGTCATTAAGTAACTTAGCTCCAAGAATGTTAAAAGGTGATTATCAACCTGGATTTTATACACATCACTTTTTGAAAGACATGGGTATCGCATTAATGGAAGCTGAGAAAATGGGGATTCAATTACCTGGATTGGCACTAGCATACCAAATCTACGATGATTTAAGTGACGAGTTAAAAAATTCAACGGGAACACATATCATTTATCAATCTTATCAAGAATAATTCATTGGTTATTTGCTTAATCAATAAATCAATCAATTTAAATATATATTCATTATATTGCTTATAAGCGTATGAATTACAATGAATATATGTTTTTTTGTTGTATACTATATTTGGTAGAAATTTAAAAATGGAGGAAATCTTGTGATTAAGAATATTATTGATTTTTCACTACATAATAAGTTGGCGCTTTGGCTCATGACCATCATTGTACTTTTTGGTGGTATTTATAGTGCGGCAAAAATGAAAATGGAAATGTTGCCGAGTATGTCAACTCCAGTTATTACAGTAACAACCCCATATCCAGGTGCAGCACCTGAAGATGTCTTAGATGGTGTGACAGATCCGATTGAGAAAAAAGTAAAAAGTTTATCTGGTGTTGATAAAGTACAAAGCCAGTCGATGGAAAATGCTTCAGCTGTAACCATTCAATATAAGTTTGGTACGGATATGGATAAAGCACAGGATAAATTAGAAAAAGAACTCGGGAAAATAGATTTACCTGAAGATGTTAAAGACTCACAAGTTTCTCAAATGTCGATGTATACATTTCCGATTATAAGCTACTCAATTTCAAGTGATAAAAAGGATATTAAAGATTTAACTGCGGCTATTAAAAAGGATTTAGTACCTGAAATTGAGGGAATCGAAGGTGTCACAAGTGTTTCTTTCACAGGTCAAGAAGTCGAACAAGTTGAATTACAGTTTGATGAGAAAAAATTAAAATCAAAAGGATTAACACAAGAAAGTGTATTGCAATTTATTAAAGGGGCAACAAGCGATGCGCCACTTGGATTATATGCTTTCGGAAATGATTTAAAGAGCATTATCGTTAATGGGCAATTTACAACTGTTAATGCATTGAAAGATTTAAAGGTACCTGTAACTGGTGGTGCGAATTCTAATGCTATGGCGATGCAAACTTCTCCACAAGCAAGCATGCCAATGCCATCTAAAGTACCAACGGTTAAATTATCAGACATAGCCTCTATTAAACAAGTATCAAGTCGTGAATCTATTTCTAGAACGAATGGCAAAGATTCATTGAGCTTACAAGTTGTTAAATCAGATGACGCGAATACAGTGAAACTAGCAAATGAAGTTAAAGATAAAGTAAAAGCATTTAAAAAGAGCAATACAGATATGAACACAGTATTGATGATGGACCAAGCAAAACCAATAGAAGATTCTATTAAAACAATGGTTGAAAAAGCGATTATTGGTGCGCTAGTAGCTATCGTAATGATCTTATTATTCTTACGTAATATTCGTTCGACATTAATCGCTGTTGTATCAATTCCAATGTCTATTGTAATTGCCTTATTGATATTAAAACAAATGGACATTTCATTAAATATTATGACTTTAGGTGCGATGACAGTTGCAATTGGACGTGTAATTGATGATTCGATTGTTGTTATAGAAAACATTTTTAGACGTATGAGTCGTAAAGATGATTTACGTGGTGAGGCATTAATTAGTAGTGCAACAAAAGAAATGTTTATTCCTATCATGTCTTCGACAATGGTAACCGCAGCAGTATTTTTACCTTTAGGATTAGTGTCAGGATCTGTCGGCGAAATCTTTAGACCGTTTGCTTATACGGTTGTATTTGCATTACTTGCATCATTACTAATCGCGATTACAATCGTACCAATGTTAGGGCATACGTTCTTCAAAAATGGTATAAAAGGGCATCATGACGATGAAGAGAAAGTTGGCGTGATTGCAAAGTTCTACCGTAAAATATTAAATTGGTCTTTAAACCACAAATGGATTGTTTCGATTGTGAGTATTTTACTGCTTGTTGGTAGTTTATGTTTAACACCGTTTTTAGGTGCATCGTTTATTTCAACAGGTGAAGATAAATTACTTGCGTTAACTTACAAGCCAAAACCGGGTGAGACAGAGCAAGAGGTGGTTAAACACGGAGATCAAGTTCAAAAATATTTGTCATCTAAAAAATACGTGAACAATGTTCAGTTTTCAGTCGGTGGTAAAAATCCATTCAATCCAATCGCTTCAAATGATATGGCGATGATGGTTGAATACAAAAAAGATACACCAAACTGGGAAAATGAAGCTGAAAATGTGTTGAAAAAATTAGCGGATTACAAACATCCGGGTACGTGGAAAAACCAAGACTTCGCAACAGGTGGATCAACAAATACGGTAACAGTAACTGTTGAAGGACCAACAACAAATGCGATAAGAAATACAGTGAAAACATTAGAAAAAGAAATGAAAACTGTTAAAGAAATTACCAACGTATCAACGTCTCTATCTGATAGTTATGATAGTTATATTTTAAAAGTGAAGCATAACAAGCTTTCAGAACTTGGATTAACAGCAGGTCAAGTGGCGATGGCTTTAAACCAACGTAGTCCGGAAACGGTTGTCACTAAAGTGGGGACAGCAGGTAAAAGTACAGAAGTGAAGTTAACAACTAAGAAATCTACAAATTGGACGAAAGAAAAATTAGAAAATACAACGATTCAATCGCCACTTGGCAAGTCTGTGAAGTTAAGTGACGTTGTAACAATTGAATCTGGTAAAACATCAGATACGATTAAACGTGATAACGGTAATATTGCAGCGAGTGTGGAAGGTAAAATCAAAGGTGAAGATGTAACTAAAGCAACTCAAGCGGTGACAAAGCAAGTTGAAAAAGTGGACACACCAAAGAATGTGAAAGTTCATGTTGGTGGCACAAGTGAAGATATTGGCGATAGCTTTTCTCAACTTGGTTTAGCGATGTTAGCAGCAATCGCAATTGTATATTTAATCTTAGTATTAACCTTTAAAGGTGGGTTAGCGCCACTTGCGATTCTATTCTCGTTACCATTTACAATCATCGGTGTCATTTTAGGATTGTTGATTTCTGGAGAAACTTTATCGGTACCTTCGATGATTGGGATGTTAATGCTCATTGGTATTGTTGTGACAAATGCGATTGTATTAATCGATCGTGTAATCAATAAAGAGGCTGAAGGGTTATCAACACGCGAAGCGTTATTAGAAGCAGCTACGACACGTGTAAGACCGATTTTAATGACAGCACTTGCAACTGTAGGTGCATTATTACCATTATTATTTGGTGGAGATGGTTCTGTATTGATTTCAAAATCACTAGGTGTAACGGTGATCGGGGGATTAACATCATCTACATTACTTACTTTAATTGTAGTACCAGTTGTTTACGAAATATTGATGCGTATTAAACATCGTAAAAAACGTCGCAAACAAACAGTATCACCAACAATTTAAATTGTTGTAAAATATCTATTAATTTAAAATATTTAAAAAATTATGTTTGACATTTATTTTGAAGCGTACTATAGTTATAACTAATTAATTATTAACTGAATATTCTTATCCAGAGAGATGGAGGGAATTGGCCCTGTGAAGTCTCAGCAGCGGGCTCTTATGAGTACTGTGCTAAATCCAACAAGCAAAGCTTGGTAGATAAGTGATTTAAAAAAACGTCATTGCTACTTTGCGATGACGTTTTTTTATTTGGATAAGTGCTTCGGTAGAATCTTATTGAATGGAGTGTTAATCGTGATAGAGTTCATCAATGTATCAAAAGTCTACAGAAAAAAAGGAAATGTCGTACATGCACTGAAAGACATTTACTTAACCATACCAAAAGGGAAAATATTTGGATTGATTGGGTACTCTGGTGCAGGTAAAAGTACATTGCTTAGAACCATTAATCTTCTAGAAACACCAACGTCAGGTAAGGTTATTGTGAATGGTCAAGATGTGACAACATTCAACCAATCTGCATTACGAAAGCATCGCTTAAATGTAGGCATGATCTTCCAACAATTTAATTTGATTCATTCTAAAACAGTGGCTGAGAACATTGCATTCAGTTTAAAAGCAGCAGGCATTAAGGAAAAAGATTATCAAGGAAGAATTGATGAATTATTAGCACTTGTAGGTTTAACAGAGCGAAAAAATAATTATCCAAAAGAGCTATCGGGTGGACAAAAACAACGTGTTGGTATTGCGAGGGCTTTAGCCAATAATCCAGATATTTTATTATGTGACGAAGCGACGAGTGCCCTAGATCCTGAAACAACGAAAAGTATTTTAGATTTAATACAGAATATTAATCGTCAATTAGGTATTACTGTTGTGGTGATTACTCATGAGATGGACGTGATTAAAGAAATTTGTGATGAAGTAGCAGTGATGGATCATGGAGAGATTGTAGAGTTAGGGGATGTATTTACGATATTTTCTAATCCTAAAAGCAGTTTAACGAAACACTTCGTTAATGAAATTTATCATTTAGAATTGCCAGAGAAATACATCAATCTACAGGAACCGAATAAAGAAATCATTACAGTTAAATTTATTGGTGATAAAGCAGAAACTGCATTTGTAAATAACTTATACAAACAATTTAATTGCGACATATCTATAATTCAAGGGCGCATCGAGTATATACAAAATCAACCACTTGGAATGCTCACTTTTAGTGTGTCGGGTACGAACGAAGAACGTCAACGTATATATGAATACATACAAGCATCAGAAGGGATTGAGGTGGCATAATGGAAAGATTTGTCGAAATATTACCTGAGTTATATCAAGCATTTTTAGAAACCATCTTAATGGTAGGTATCGCCATCATATTGGCTGTATTAATAGGTTTGCCTCTTGGCATTTTACTCTTCTTAACAAGGAATCAATTATTATTACCAAACGGACCATTTAATGCAATACTCGGTTTTATTGTCAATGTGATTCGATCATTTCCGTTTATTATATTGATGGTTGCGATTATGCCATTTGCGACTACGATTACTGGCCAATCGCATGGCCCTTATGCCGCGAGTGTCGCTTTAACACTTGCAGCGATTCCTTTATTTGCACGTTTGATTGAAACGAGTCTTAAAGAAGTGGATAAAGGTGTGATTGAAGCTTGCGTGGCAACCGGTGCAAGTTTAAAACAAATTATTTTTGATGTATTGATTCCTGAATCGATGTCAGGCATTTTCCAAGCAATCACACTATCGATTATTAGCATTGTAGCATACAGCGCAACAGCTGGTGTTATTGGAGGTGGAGGTATTGGAGATTTAGCCATTCGATATGGTTATTATCGTTATGACAATACCATTATGATTGTCACGGTCGTTATTTTAATTATTTTAGTACAGTTGATCCAAATTACTGGCGATTATATTAGCAAAACAACAAATAAACAATAGGAGAGAAAACAATGAAAAATATCTTTTTATTCATATTATCAGCACTCGTTGTCGTATTAACAGCAGCCTTATTACTAAATCAAGGCAATCCATTTTCTAAAGCACAAAGCACATCAAACAAAAAGCAAGACTTAGGGAAAATCACAATAGGTGCTACAAGTGGACCATATTCAGATATGGTTAAAAAAGCGATAAAACCATCACTTGAACAAAAAGGTTATCAAGTAGAAGTTGTTGAGTATTCAGACTATATTCAACCGAATAAAGCATTACAAAAAGGCGATTTAGATGCAAACTTATATCAACATCGATTGTTCACAAAACAATTTAATGCACAAAATAAAACAACATTAACTCCAACGATTCAAGTACCAACTGCACCAATGGGGATTTACTCAGGTAAATATAAATCATTTAAAGATGTACCAAAAGGTGCCGAAATTGCTATTCCTAATGATCCAGTCAATGCTGCAAGAGCATTTAATACATTAAAATCAGCGGGTGTGCTAACAATAAGTAAAGGCACGAATCCATTAACGGTTTCTGAAAAAGATGTAGAAGACAATCCATTGAACTTAAAATTCGTTCCTGTTGAAGCAGCGCAATTGCCAAGAAGTGCGGATAGTATTGGTTTATCAGCAGTACCAGGTAATTACGCACTTGCTTCAAAAATGGATTTAACTAAAGCGTTACAATTAGAAAAAATGGACGAAAACTATCGAAATCGTATCGTCGTAAAAACAGACAAAGTAAAAGATGAAAAAACAAAAGCAATTGAAGCAGTCATTCAATCTGATGCATTCGAAAAAGTGATTGATGCAGAATTTAAAGGATTCGATAAACCAAAAAAGGGGCAATAAAATATGGTATCTGAAGTATTGAACGGTATTCCTGAAAGCTATTTTGGAAAGACGATGGGACGAAAATTAGAAGTAGGCGCTAAACCATTAATAAATCTTGCGGTAGGTATTCCAGATAAACCTGTACCAGAAGTGGTATTGAAAGAAATGAGCGAAGCGATATTACGCCCGGAAAATAATAAGTATGGTGTATTTCGTGGTAAAGAAACATTTAAGAATGCTATACAAAAGTTTTATAAAGATGTGTATCAAGTAGACATCAATCATGATGAGATTTGTATTTTATATGGAACTAAAAGCGGACTTGTACATTTGCCGACTTGCATAGTAGAACCGGGGGAAGGTGTGATGTTACCAGATCCAGGTTATACAGACTATCTTGCTGGTGTACATCTTGCTAGAGCTAAACATTATGTATTGCCATTACAGCCAGAACATCACTACTTACCACAATGGGATCAATTAAATCAAGATGAACTAGGTAATACTCGATTAATCTATTTAAACTATCCAAGTAATCCTACAGGTGCAGTTGCAACAAGCGCATTTTTCGATGATACGGTAAAACGATTTAAAAATACAAAAACAAAAATCGTGCATGATTTTGCCTATGCTGCATTTGGATTTGAACAAGAAAATCCTAGTATCTTGCAATCTCCTGGCGCAAAAGACGTCGCGATAGAGATTTATTCATTGTCTAAAGGGTTCAATATGTCAGGATTTCGTGTAGGATTTGCTGTAGGTAATAAAGAAATGATAGAAAGTTTAAATCGTTATCAAGATCATACACAAGTTGGCATGTGGGGTGCACTACAAGATGCGAGTATCGCAGCACTATCATTAGGTGCACCATTTTTAGAAGCGCAAAATGAATTATTTAAAACGCGTCGCAATAAAGTTGTCACTCGTTTAGAAAAAATTGGACTACCATTTGAACCACTACAAGGCGGCATATTCTTGTGGTTAAAAGTACCGCCAGAATTTAAAAGTGAAGCTTATGTTGATTTTCTATTGAAATCTGAATCCATTCTCGTGACTCCGGGTATACCTTTTGGTAAAAATGGCGATGATTACGTGCGCGTATCACTTGCAGTGGATGATGCGTTGTTATATGAATTTTTAGATCGAATTGAAAATACAAAAGTTTTATATGAAGTATAACCGTCCAAAGGGCGGTTATTTTTTATGTGTTACATTATTATTATTATTTTATAACCTTTAATAATAACATAAAAAGATTATTTTGTGTGAAAACTTTCCGAATTAGCAAGTTTAAATATCAAAATAAATAATATGTGTTAAATTAAAAGTTTTTAAATGTTTATATAAAACAGGCAAATAAGAAGTGATTTTAAAGTAAAAACTTTAATAATAACATAAAAAAATTATTTTGTGTGGAAACTTTCCGAATTAGCAAGTTTAAATATCAAAATAAATAATATGTGTTAAATTGAAAGTTTTTAAATGTTTATATAAAACAGTCGAATAAGAATTGATATTAAAGTAAAACTCTTAATGATAACATAAAAAAGTCATTTTGTGTGGAAACTTTCCAAATTAGCAAGTTTAAAAATCAAAATAAATAATATGTGTTAAATTAAAAGTTTTTAAATGTTTGTAGTAAAATTGCGTAAAAAAATAACCACTCTTGGTGAGTGGTTATAAATACACGAAACTACTAATGATAATTAATAATGTAATCGCTATAGTAAACATATTTAAAATCAACAGTGCTTTTTGATCGTTTCTTGAATGTTTAAAAGCAGTGATTTCAATGTTTGCAATTAAGAAGAACACTAAGCTGATGATTAAGTAGCCTTTAAACCCTAAGAACATAAATGCTGACGCTAGAAATAAAAAGATACCTATACCGAAAATGATACGTAATATTTGTGTGATCTTCATATTGAAACGATAAATACTTAGATAGCTAACGATTAAGTAAAGTGCTAAATATAATATAACTAATAAACTCATTGCGGGACTCCTTTTTTAAAGTACATCAATATAAGTAGTGTACCGATGATCGTTGTAACTGCACCAAAATAAAATGGTAGGGTAAGATGGAACGAAAGTAAACCAGTAAATGCGAGTGGTCCTAATATTCGTCCTAAACTATCCATGCTGTAACTTAAACTTGTAGCACGACCCATTGTTTGTTGGCTAGCATTTTTCGTTAGTTCAGAAGTCATTAATGTGCGCGTTAGTGCATTTCCAATCATTAATAACACTAAACTGAATCCAGCATAGATTAAATTCATTGAAAATGGTAACAATATAAATCCGATGAATGTTAATACTTGACCTATAATCATAACGGGTTTTTCTTGACCGTTTTTTACTTTTCGTAAATAGCCACCTTGTAAAACTGCGCTCATTAATCCACCAATCATAAACAATATTCCCATTTGAGATGTTGTAATATTGATTTTTTCGATTTCAAACAGTTGGAATGAGCTTTCCATACCACTCATAGTGAACATTACAAGTAATGTTGAAATTAATAATAAAAGTAATGGTTTAGTCATTTTAAATGACACTTTTTCTTCGTGTGTTTCGCTCGGTGACGTGTGTGTTTCTTGTAGTAATAATTGTGAAAGTATCGCGATAATCGTTAAGATGAATGCTGTTGCAAAGTATGGAATTTGATATGAAACGCTCGACAATATCCCACCAACTGCTGGTCCGAATATAAAGCCGAATCCAATCATCATACCAAGTAATCCTAAATATTTGTTACGTTCTTCTTCAGTAGTCATATCACTTGCCATGCTCGTTGTTGTAGAGAAACAAGCACCTGAGAATAAGCCCCCGATAATTCTTGCTGTATAAAGCATCGCAATATTATCAATGAATAAGCCGAATAAGATAAAGCTCAATGTAAATCCGATTAATCCAATGGTAAGCACTTTTTTTCTGCCATATCGATCGCTCATTGTCCCCCAAAATGGCGCAACAATGAAGGAAACAATAGAATATGAGGAAAGTAATAATCCCATATGAAATGCATTTAAATGCAAGTTGTGCACTAGTGCTGGAATAACAGGAATGACTATACTAAAGCCAAAATAAATAAAAAATTGTATACCCATAAGTATGGGGAATTGTTTTTTCAAATCATCACATCCTACATCATAAACATATTATTATTGTACCGAACTTTTTAGAAAAGTATATAAAGAAGGCGAGACAAATTGTCTCGCCTCTTCGTTTATTCATCTAACTGATCACGTAACTGTGATAACTGTTTTTCTATTTCAACGAGTTTGTTTTGTAAAGCCTCTGCTGATTGGCCTGTAGACTCAACTTTCTCGATATCTTGTTGAATGTTTATATAATCTAATTTCAATGTTTCGTATTGTTGTTTAATATCCATTATATCGCCTCAACGGGTATGTATATTTTTATTAATAATCCGCCAGGACCATCTTGTTCTCCAAGTTGGTAATATTCTAAATCGGCGATTGGTAATGGTTTATAAGGATTTTCTTTAAACCAAACTTGGTATATATAATCAAAGGCTTTTAAGATTTCTGCTGTAACATTTTTTTCTTCGGTGTGTGGTACATCGAAAGCCACCCAATCTGATGCAGGGATTTCAACTGAAGTGAAGTCAGGGTGTGCGGTTGTACTTGCTACTGAAACGAGGTAACGTAATTTTTCGCTTGGCACCTGCTTTAAACAAGCACCTAAAAAACCATTTATTGCTTTAAAATCATTGATTTTTTCTAATTTTTCAATCATGCCATTCATATCTAATGATTCCCAAAAAGGAAAAATATCAGGGATTTCTTCTTTAGAAAATTCTCGATAAATACCGTTTAAGATAAATGCATCCAATTTAATTATATTAAAATTCATATAGTACACCTCCTATATTAAATATTATAAGATATTTTTCAAATATATTATATAATAAATTTAAGTTGGAGGGATAAATATGGTGAAAAAAGTAAAGACGAATGCATTAAGACAATTGGATCAAAAGAAAGTGCATTATGAGATTTATACTTATGATAATTTAGATGGACAAATAGATGGTGTGAGTGTCGCACATAAAATTAATCAGCCAGTTGAAAAAGTCTACAAGACGTTAGTGTTAACTGGTAAAAATGATTGTTATGTTGCGGTAATTCCTGTTGAAGCGACATTAGATATTAAAAAAATGAGTAAAGCTGTTGGAGAAAAGAAATTAGAGATGCTGCCGGTGAAAGATTTGGAAAAAACGACGGGTTACATTCGTGGCGGATGTTCTCCTGTAGGGATGAAAAAGCAATTTAAAACCATTATTGATAGCAGTACGGATGCTTTAAATACGTTTATTGTCAGTGCAGGACAAATAGGGTTACAAATGGAAGTCAATGTCAAGGAATTAGTAGAATTGATTCGTGCGGAAGTGGTGGACATTCAACAATGAAAATAAAAGGTCGATATATTACTGCTAATTTGAAAGGTAAAAGAACAATCGTAGTAAGTGACATTCATGGTGAATTAGAGTTGTTTAACGCATTGTTAAGTAAAGTGGATTACTCAGAAGAGGATATATTAATTATTAATGGCGATATTATTGATAAAGGGCAAAACAGTCTAGGTGTTTTGCGTAAAGTGATGAAACTTTTAGAGCGTGATAATGTTTACTTGATTGAAGGTAATTGTGACATCATATTTGAGCAACTTGAAGAAGAGTGGTTATACCCATATATGTCACGTATACATACTGTCATTCATGAGTGTTTAAAGGAAATGGGCAAATCAATAAATGATTTTCCGACGCAAAAAGACTTAAAGGTAGCTCTTTATGAAAAATATAGCAAAGAGCGTCTCGCGCTTTTAGATTTACCAATTGCATTAGAAACAGAGGATTTTATTTTCGTGCATGCAGGTGTCAATGAAGTTGGAAATTATAAAGAAACGTTAGAGTGGGATGCAATTACAATGCAACGCTTTGCTGAAAAATCACATACGTCAGAGAAGATGGTTGTTGTCGGGCACATACCTGTTTCGAATTATCATGAAAATGGAATGCTTGATCATCGTACCTTAATTGATAATGGTAAACGTATTATATCTATTGATGGTGGTAATCAAGTGAAGCAAAGTGGTGTGTTAAATGCTTTAGTTATTACTTATGATGAAGACGAGTATCGTATTGAAACAACATTTGTACATCCGTTTGAAATGCGAGAAGTCATTCAAGATTTCGAAGTCTCATATCAAGAGCCGCATGCGTTTACATGGCCTGATTTTGAAATTGAAGTGTTTGATGGCGACGAACATTTTAAAATGGCTAAACACCTGAAAACAGATACAGACTTTATGGTTAAAACAGAATGGATTATTGAAAGAGAAGGGAAAAATTATTTACGCGATGATTATACAGATTTATTTATAGATGTATATATCGGAGAAAGCGTTGCGATTATTGGAGATTATAAAGGGTATGCTTATGTATTAAAAGACGGCGTTGCTGGATGGGTGCCCAATGAAGTCTTTGGTATGTGATTTAAAATATTTAAAAAAGGATTGAGGCAACTCAATCCTTTTCGTATTCTACTTTGTATTTTTCGTGCTTTAAATAGTAACGGTGCTTCGTGAAGATGATGCTTGCACCGAAAATTAATAGAATCGGTGGAATGATTGTATATAGCATCATCAACCCGGCGATTGCCATCATAAAGCCACTTGCAATTGTATATTTGTGAATATATAAAATACTCAATAAGTTTACTAGCCAAGGTACGAAGATAATGAATATACCTGGTAATAACATTGCTTGAAAATCTTTTGCGACTTGGTTTGTACTTGTTAGTTTGCCACCTTCAGCTTGAATACGTTCTTGCAATGCATTTAACAGTGTTGGATTGTGGCTGTTGAAATACAATAAGATTGTAGAAACTAATAAAATTGATATAAATCCTAAACTGATTTGCGCGAGTCGTTTAGGTAGTATTAAATGTTCCATATAGCACCTCTATTTTTGATACTTTATTTTATCATAAAAGGTGCTTGTTGAGTGCGAATTGAATGCCTTTTACGTATTCATATGGTAATACATGATCGAATTTTTGCTTTGCATCTGCTGTCGCATTGGCAACTAAGTATCCGTGCTTTACATGATTAAGCATGCGAATATCATTGCCACTATCACCAAATGCGAATGTATTTTGATGGTCAATATTGAATTTATCCATTAAATATTTAACGACAGCATCTTTCCCGCTAATCTTAGGTAAAAAGTCTACATCGTAATGACCTTCAGGATCACCAATCATTGGGTTACACATGCTGATATTCACGATAAAACCATGTTCATTTGCAAGTGTTCGGATGGTTTCAAAACGCTGTTCATCAACTTGAGGTGATGTTGCTTTATAATAGTAATTTCTTGAATAAGGTGCATTAATGAAAGGTGTTTGTGTGATTAAACCGATGCCTTTAGATTTTAATGTGTCTTCAATATCAAGAATAACAGACTTATTGATACCAGCTTGTTGGTAGAGTTGATCGTAATCTGTATCTTTAATCCATTCGTTATCTTTTATATAGTAAATTTCAGTACCGGAATTACAAGACATAAAGTGTGGCATGTAAGTAAAATGGCCAATTTCAAGTGCGTGTTGTAACATTGCTTTTGTGCTTGCAGATACAATGCCAAAAAGTATGTCGTAATCTTTTATGAGGTTTGGCATTGTTTTTTCGAAATCTTGAACATCTTCTTTGTTTTGTAAATGATGTGCGAAATAAGTTTCATCAAAGTCCGAGCAGACTAGTGTACGAATATTGCTCGGGAAATGATATGTTTTCATCGTAATCAGCTCCTTATACGTAGAATAGCTAAATGTGTTCTCGTTTACAAATGATAGTATAAATTCATGTTATAATGAGGCGATGGAAAAAGGAGGAACACAATGAAATCAGTAGTATTAGCAGAGAAACCTTCTGTAGCACGTGATATTGCACGTGTCTTAAAATGTACCAATAAAAAAGATGGCTATATGGAGAATAACCAATATATTGTGACTTGGGCATTGGGACATTTAGTGACTAACGCAGATCCAGAACAATACGATTCAAAATATAAAACTTGGGATATGGCACAATTACCGATTATTCCTGAACGTATGAAGACAGTGGTGATTGGCAAAACACGTAAGCAATTTAATGTTGTAAAACGATTAATCGAACGTGAAGACGTTAAAGAAGTGATTATTGCAACGGATGCTGGACGTGAAGGAGAACTTGTTGCGCGATTAATTTTGGAAAAATGTAAAGGCAACAAACCGATTAAACGTTTATGGATTTCTTCGGTGACGGATAAAGCGATTTTAGATGGATTCAAACATTTGAAAAATGGTAATCAGTATCAAGGGTTATATATGGCAGCACTTGCA
Source organism: Macrococcus sp. DPC7161 (assembly GCF_004117835.1). GTDB lineage: Bacteria > Bacillota > Bacilli > Staphylococcales > Staphylococcaceae > SDSC01. The sequence goes on from NZ_SDSC01000002.1 coordinate 292,312, forward strand.
AGAAGTGAAGCAGACTGGATTGTTGGGATTAATGCAACACGTGCATTAACAACAAAATATGCAGCGCAACTTTCAACAGGTCGCGTGCAAACACCTACTTTACAAATGGTGAAATTAAGACAAGATGAAATTAACCAATTTAAAGCGAAAGACTATTATGATGCTGTGATTACAATCAATGGTGTGAAGTTTAAATATATGCATCAAAATCGTATTTTTGATGAACAAGTGATTGATGCATTGATTGCGGATGTCAAAGGTACTAAAGCAACTGTAAGTGAATTGGTATCAAAAGATAAGAAGAAGTTTCCTGAGAAGTTGTATGATTTAACTTCACTGCAACAAGAAGCTTATAAACGATTTAAATATTCAGCAAAAGAAACATTAAACACGATGCAAAGTCTGTATGAAACACATAAGTTGGTGACTTATCCAAGAACGGATTCTAATTATTTAACAGATGACATGGTTGGTGGATTAAAAGAACGTGTCGCTGCTTTAAGTGGTACAGAATATAAGCCTTTTGTCGTGCAATTAATGAAACAGCCTATTAAAGGGAATAAGCATTTTGTTGATAATAGTAAAGTGAGTGACCACCATGCGATTGTACCTACTGAGACGAAAGTGCGTTTAGACGTATTGGGTGCACGTGAGAAAAATATTTATATGTTAATCGCAGAACGCTTTTTAAGTGTGTTAATGCCTGTTTATCAATATAAAGAAGAACGTGTCATATTGAATGTTGGTGATCATCAATTCCAAACAACATACGAAATGCCAGTTGAAGTAGGATTCAAAGCATTATTTGGGGATGTTTCAAATAAAGCGTTGCACTTTAAAAAAGGTGAAACATACGCCTTTGATATTAAAAAAGAAACAAAGCAAACAACACCACCGCCGTATTTCAATGAAGGAACACTTTTAAAAGCGATGGAAAACCCGAGTGCAGTATTTAAGATGGACAAATCAGATTCAAATGTATTAAAAGAAACAGGTGGTATTGGAACAGTTGCAACAAGAGCAGACATCATTGAGAAGTTATACAATTTAAATGCCATCGAGAATGTATCTGGGAATATTAAAGTGACAAACAAAGGAAAGCAGTTATTAGAACTTGCTCCTGAACGTTTGAAATCACCAGAACTTACTGCAGAATGGGAATTGAAATTGAATCAAATTGAACGTGGAAAATACAATAAACGAGCATTTATCGATGAAATGCAAAAATTTACGCGTGAAATTATTGAAGAAATTAAAGCGAGTGATGATCGATACAAACATGACAATTTAACAAGCACGAAATGTCCAACATGTGGCAAGTTTATGCTTGAAAAGAAGAATCGCAATGGTAAAATGCTCGTGTGTTCAGATCCATCATGTAATACGAAAAAGAACGTACAGCGAAAAACAAATGCACGCTGTCCTGAATGTAAGAAAAAACTTACATTACACGGTAAGGGACCGAAAGCGATGTATAGTTGTACATGTGGATTCCGTGAAACACAAGAGCAAATGGATAAACGCTTTAGCAATAAGAAGACAGGTAAAGTATCTAAAAATGAAATGAAGAAATACATGCAAAAAGAAGAACCAATCAATAATCCTTTTGCAGATATGTTAAAAGGATTGGATTTATAAAAAGTTTTCGGTGACTTACTTTCTATGTAAGTCACTTTTTTGTTATAAGAAAGCATTAGAAAACGCATACAAATCAATTGTGATTTGTTAAAATATAGTATGAAAAGGAGGTTTTAATATGGATGATTTTAAGAAAAAATTGAATTTAAAACCGATATGGATTGTATTAAGTTTTGCAGTGTTAATTGGTATTATTTTATTACCGACACCAGCAGGATTACCTGTAATGGGAAAAGTGGCACTTGCTATATTGGCTTTTGCAGTTATTATGTGGGTGACAGAAGCAGTAAGTTATCCTGTATCTTCTACGGTAATACTAGCGCTAATTATTTTGTTATTAGGATTTAGTCCAATACAAAAATTAGGACCAACGATGGGAAATCCAATGGTGGCAGGAAAACCATTGGCAGAAGATGCACTGTTTGGGACTCAAAATGCATTAAAGATAGCGTTTAGTGGTTTTTCTAGCTCTGCTGTAGCATTGGTTGCAGCGGCGTTATTCTTAGCAACAGCAATGCAAGTAACGAATCTACATAAAAGGTTGGCGTTATTAGTTTTGTCGATAGTTGGAAACAAAACAAATGCTGTTGTAATGGGTACCATTGTTGTTTCGATTATATTGGCATTCTTTGTACCGTCTGCAACAGCTCGTGCTGGAGCGGTTGTACCAATTTTGTTAGGGATGATCACTGCATTTGGTGCAAAAAAAGAATCAAGACTTGCAGCGTTGTTAGTAATTACTTCTGTTCAAGCAGTCTCAATATGGAATGTTGGTATAAAAACTGCAGCAGCTCAAAACATGGTAGCCATGGGCTTTATTAATAAGACGTTTAATAAAGATGTTTCGTGGAGTGAGTGGTTGATGTACGCTGGTCCATGGGCTGTTATTATGTCTGTTGTCTTATATTTTGTAATGATTTTTGCGATTAAACCTGAGACAAAAGAAATTGATGGGGGTCGCGAATTAATTAAGGAACAACTTAAAGAACTTGGACCTGTTAAACCAGCAGAGTGGCGATTAATCGCTATATCAGTGATGTTGTTATTCTTTTGGGCAACTGAAGCGAAGTTACATCCAATAGATTCTTCTTCAATTACGCTTGTCGCTTTAGCGATTATGTTAATGCCTAAAGTTGGTGTGTTTACTTGGAGTGATGTAGAAAAGTTAATTCCTTGGGGCACAATTATCGTTTTTGCAATAGGTATATCATTAGGTAATGTATTGCTTCAAACAACAGCGGCACAATGGCTAAGTGATAAGACTTTTGGATTGATGGGATTAGATAGTATGCCGCTACTTGCAACAATTGCTTTGATTACGTTATTTAATATATTAATCCACTTAGGATTTGCCTCAGCGACAAGTTTGGCGAGTGCATTGATTCCGGTATTCATTGCATTAACTGCTACTTTAGGATTAAAGGAGAATGCAATTGGTTTTGTATTGATCCAACAATTTGTTATTAGTTTTGGTTTCTTGTTGCCGGTATCAGCACCGCAAAACATGTTGGCATATGGTACAGGAACATTTACAGTAAAAGATTTCTTAAAAGCAGGCATTCCATTAACAATTATTGGATATTTATTGATTTTACTTTTCAGTGCAACATATTGGAAATGGATTGGGCTTTTATAAATAATAGAAAATAATGCACGGGAGCGAATAGCTTACCGTGCATTTTTAATATACGAACAAAAATCCAAAAGTAAAACGCATACATTTCTATTTACCGAACAATTCAATGAATTTTTATTAAATTGTATTGATTTTTATTGCTTAAATGATTAGACTATACGAGTATTAAATTAACTTAAGGAAGTGCGGTATGAAAAAGTATTTTCAATTTGATGAACTGGGAACAAATTATAAGCGCGAAATATTAGGTGGTTTAACTACGTTCCTTTCAATGGCGTATATTTTAGCGGTAAATCCTGCGATGCTTTCATTAGCGGGTGTTAAAGGTGTTCCTGATAGTATGCGTATGGATTCAGGTGCGGTATTTGTTGCTACGATTTTAGCATCTATCGTTGGTTGTTTATTTATGGGTCTTATTGCGAATTATCCAATCGCTTTAGCACCTGGTATGGGCTTGAATGCCTTCTTTGCATTTACGGTTGTTTTACAAATGGGTATTCCTTGGCAAACAGGTTTAACTGGTGTTTTATTCTCAGGTATTTTCTTTGCAATGCTAACTATGACAGGTTTGCGTGAAACGATTATTAACGCGATTCCATTTGAATTAAAGATGGCCGTTTCAGCGGGTATTGGTTTATTCATTACTTTCGTTGGTTTAAAAGGTGCGGGTATTGTTACAGCAAACCCTGCAACGCTTGTTTCTTTAGGAAACTTACATGATCCACATGTATTATTAGCGATTTTCGGTATTTTATTGGTTGTTATTTTAATGGCGAAACAAGTACCAGGTAGTATCTTTATTGGTATGGTTATTACGGCGATTTTAGGTATGGTGTTTGGATTGATTGATGCACCGAAACAAGTAATTGGTGCAGTACCAAGTATTGAACCTACTTTTGGTAAAGCATTTGAAGCATTCGCACATCCTGAAACTTTATTCAACTTTAAATTCTTAGCGGTTGTATTAACGTTCTTATTTATTGATTTCTTTGATACAGCAGGTACATTAGTTGCAGTTGCAACGCAAGCGAATTTAGTGAAAGACAATAAATTGCCACGTGCAGGTCGTTCGTTATTTGCGGATTCATTAGCGACAATTACAGGAGCAATCTTTGGTACGTCAACAACAACATCTTATATTGAATCTTCTGCGGGTGTAGCAGTTGGTGCAAGAACAGGATTTGCAAGTGTTGTTACGGCAATTTGCTTTGCGTTAGCATTGTTCTTCTCACCATTAATGGCAGTAGTAACGTCACAAGTTACAGCACCAGCGTTAGTCATTGTTGGTGTGTTGATGGTAGCAAACTTAAATAAAATTGAATGGCAAAAATTCGAAGTAGCTGTACCAGCATTTTTAACAATTATTATGATGCCTTTAACATATTCGATTGCAACGGGTATCGCATGTGGTTTCATCTTCTATCCAATCACGATGTTGATGGCAAAACGTCATAAAGAAATACATCCTATCATGTACGTAATGGCAATAATCTTTGTATTATACTTTGCGTTTGTAAAACATTAAAAAATTCGTGGACAATTGTCCACGAATTTTTTTATCTTCTATTATATTGTGATGAATCGTTTACTGTTTCTCTTCGCTCATAAGGATTGTATTTTGTCGTGTTACCGACATGTGCGCGCGTATTAATTACGATGTAAACAAAGACAATCATTAATAATGTTAAGACACAATGTAAGAACCATCCTAGGAATGGGATGAAACTTAATGCACTGAACAAAATACCGAGCGATGGAATAAACAACATTGATTTAGCTTCGTTGTATTTATCTAACATTAATATAATCACGATTGCACTGTATACTAAAATATTTGTAGCTAGCGGTGCCCATCCAGTACTTAAAATATAACTTCCACCAAGGAATGGGATAGCAAAGAATATTTCTCTTAATAATTGGAAAACGCCAAGAGCGATTAATATAATTTTGATAGGGTTTCTCATTTTAATCTCCTCCAAATAAGTTATGGTTGTATTATATATGGTATATATCCTCAATGCACGGGTTTAGACACCGGTAAAATACAGGTCAGCAATAAAAATCAAAATAAACTCTATTATATAGAAGAAAGTCAGTTGTCAAAGTCAATATTTATCAAAAGAGAACACACTTCTACTAAAAAACCATACATCCTAAATAAAAGTGAAAAATTTTACAAAAAATTTCTCAAATCTATTGATTAATCGCCAATTATCATGTAATATATTTTCTGTTGGACTTTTAAAAGCGATGAAGCGAGAGGTTACTGACACACCCGGCCGCATTGCCATGGCGGTGTGTGAGAAAATTTTCGTGGAGAAGTCTATCAAATTAAATAATAGACGCAAGAGGAGGTAAAATAATGGCAAAACAAAAAATTCGTATTCGTTTAAAAGCGTATGATCACCGTGTGATCGATCAATCAGCAGAGAAAATTGTTGAAACAGCAAAACGTTCAGGTGCAGAGGTTTCTGGTCCAATTCCATTACCAACTGAAAAAACTGTTTACACAATCATTCGTGCCGTACATAAGTACAAAGATTCTCGTGAACAATTTGAGCAACGTACGCATAAACGTTTAATCGACATCGTTAACCCTACACCAAAAACAGTTGATGCTTTAATGGGCTTAAACTTACCATCAGGTGTAGACATCGAAATCAAATTATAATTAAAAAGTAGGAGGTGCGACTTTCGATGACCAAAGGAATCTTAGGAAGAAAAGTTGGAATGACACAAGTTTTCGCTGAAAACGGTGAATTAATTCCAGTAACAGTAGTAGAAGCAGCACAAAACGTAGTATTACAAAAGAAAACTGAAGAGGTTGATGGTTACTCAGCAATCCAAATCGGTTTTGAAGACAAACAAGCTTACAAAGCAACTCGTAAATCTAACAAATTTGCAACGAAACCAGCTGAAGGCCATGCTAAAAAAGCAGGTACAGCACCTAAGCGCTTCGTTCGTGAGTTCAGAAACGTAGACGTTGAAGCTTACGAAGTAGGTCAAGAAGTCACTGTGGATGCATTCCAAACAGGTGACATTGTTGACGTGACAGGAGTTTCTAAAGGTAAAGGTTTCCAAGGTGCAATTAAACGCCACGGACAGTCACGTGGACCAATGAGTCACGGTTCTCGTTACCACAGACGCCCAGGTTCAATGGGTATGGCATCTGACGCTTCTAAAGTATTTAAAGGTAAAGCATTACCAGGCCGTATGGGCGGTAATACTGTTACTATGCAAAACTTAGAAATCGTTAAAGTTGATGTAGAAAACAACGTTATCTTAGTAAAAGGTAATGTACCAGGACCTAAAAAAGGTTTAGTAAAAATTCAAACTTCAATCAAAAAAGGTAATAAATAGTAGCTGCGAAAGGAGGAAATAACATAATGGCTAATTATGATGTATTAAAAGTAGATGGAACTAAAGCAGGTTCAATCGAATTAAACGATAACGTATTTGGTATCGAACCAAATCAACATGTATTATTTGAAGCAATTAACTTACAAAGAGCTTCTATGCGTCAAGGTACACACGCAGTTAAAAATCGTTCAGCAGTGAGCGGTGGCGGACGTAAACCTTGGAAACAAAAAGGTACAGGCCGTGCGCGTCAAGGTACAATCCGTGCGCCACAATGGCGTGGTGGTGGTATTGTATTCGGACCAACACCAAGAAGTTACTCTTACAAAATGCCTAAGAAAATGCGCCGTTTAGCTTTACGCTCAGCATTATCAGCTAAAGTTAAAGAAGATGCATTATCAGTATTAGAAAGCTTAACTTTCGAAGCTCCAAAAACAAAAGAATTCAAAGCAATGACAACAACTTTAAACTTACCAAGAAAAGTATTGTTCATCATCGCTGAAGAAGATGTAAACGTAGCTTTATCAGCACGTAACATCCCTGGTGTTACTGTAATCACAGCAACTGGTTTAAACGTATTAGACATCGTTCATGCGAACCAAGTTGTTATGACTAAAGCAGCAGTTGAAAAAGTAGAGGAGGTGCTTGGTTAATGGAAAATCGCGATATTATTAAGCGCCCCGTGATCACTGAGCGTTCATCTGAACAAATGGCACAAGATAAATACACTTTTGATGTAGATACTCGTGCTAACAAAACACAAATCAAAATTGCAATTGAAGAAATCTTCAATGTAAAAGTTGATAAAGTAAACGTAATGAACTACAAAGCGAAAAAGAAACGCGTAGGTCGTTATACTGGTTACACAAACAGAAGAAGAAAAGCAATCGTAACTTTAAAAGACGGTTCAATCGACTTCTTCAACTAAAATAAAAAAATTCATTTTCCATTAAGGAGGAAAAACGACAATGGCAATTAAACATTATAAGCCAATTACAAACGGTCGTCGTAATATGACAGGTTCAGATTTCGCTGAAATTACGTCAACGTCACCTGAAAAGTCATTACTTGAGCCCCTTCCGAGAAAAGCTGGGCGTAACAACCAAGGTAAATTGACTGTACGTCACAGAGGTGGCGGTCACAAACGTCAATACCGTGTAATTGATTTCAAACGTAACAAAGATGGTATTCCAGCGAAAGTATCTACAATTGAGTACGATCCAAACCGCTCAGCGAATATCGCATTAGTAACATACTTAGATGGTGAGAAAAAATACATCATCGCACCTAAAGGATTAGTTGTTGGACAAGAGATCATGAATGGTCCTGAAGCTGACATCAAAGTTGGTAATGCATTACCATTAGCTAACATTCCAGTAGGTACAGTAATTCACAACATCGAATTAAAACCTGGTAAAGGTGGACAATTAGTACGTTCTGCAGGTGCTTCAGCGCAAGTACTTGGTAAAGAAGGTAAATACGTATTAGTTCGTTTAAAATCAGGCGAAGTTCGTATGATTTTAGCAACTTGCCGTGCTACAATCGGTTCAGTTGGTAACGAACAACATGAGTTAATTAACATCGGTAAAGCCGGTCGTTCAAGATGGATGGGTAAACGCCCAACAGTTCGTGGTTCTGTAATGAACCCTAACGATCACCCACACGGTGGTGGTGAAGGACGTACTTCAATCGGTCGTAAATCACCAATGTCTCCATGGGGTAAACCAACTCTTGGTAAGAAAACTCGTAAAAAGAAAAACCGTTCAAACAAACTTATCGTTCGTGGACGTAAGAAATAATATAATTAACTTGCAGGTTGCGGCTTAGGCCGCAATGCTCTGCATGGAAGAGGGAGGCGCCATAATGGCTCGTAGTCTTAAAAAAGGACCTTTCGTTGATGATCACTTAATGAAAAAAGTTGAAGCAATGGACGAAAGCGGTAAAAAATCAGTAATCAAAACTTGGTCACGTCGCTCTACAATTTTCCCGAATTTCATCGGACACACTATCGCAGTATATGATGGACGTAAACACGTACCTGTATATGTAACTGAAGATATGGTTGGACATAAATTAGGTGAATTCGCACCAACACGTACTTACAAAGGTCACGGTGCAGACGACAAGAAAACTAAACGCTAATTTCAGATAGGAGGAAGAACAATGGAAGCAAAAGCGGTTGCAAGAACAATTAGAATCGCACCTCGTAAAGTGAGATTAGTTTTAGATCTTATCAGAGGTAAAGAAGTAGGAGAAGCGATTGCTATCTTAAAATTAACAAACAAAGCTTCATCACCAGTTGTTGAAAAATTATTAATGTCAGCTTTAGCTAACGCTGAGCATAACTATGACATGAATGTTGATTCATTAATCGTTAAAGAAGCTTATGCAAACGAAGGACCAACATTAAAACGTTTCCGTCCACGTGCACAAGGTCGTGCAAGTGCGATCAACAAACGTACAAGCCACATCACTATTGTTGTAGCTGATAAAGAAGTAAAAGAATCTAAATAATATATCTCGTTAAGGAGGGAATACAGTGGGTCAAAAAATTAATCCTATCGGACTTCGTGTCGGAATCATTCGTGACTGGGATGCGAAATGGTATGCAGAAAAAGAATTCGCAACTTTATTACACGAAGACTTAAAAGTTCGTAAATATATCGCAGAAAACTTAAAAGACGCTTCTGTTTCTCGTGTAGAAATCGAACGCGCAGCGAACCGTGTGAATATTTCAATCCACACTGGTAAACCTGGTATGGTTATCGGTAAAGGCGGTTCAGAAATCGAAAAATTACGTAACGCATTAAACGGTTTAACTGGTAAACGCGTACACATCAACGTTGTTGAAATCAAAAAAGTTGATATGGATGCTACATTAGTTGCTGAAAACATTGCACGTCAATTAGAAAACCGTGTTTCTTTCCGTCGTGCTCAAAAACAAGCGATCTCTCGTGCTATGAAGTTAGGTGCTAAAGGTATCAAAACTCAAGTATCAGGACGTTTAGGCGGAGCAGATATCGCTCGTGCAGAACAATATTCAGAAGGAACTGTTCCACTTCATACATTACGTGCTGACATCGATTACGCACATGCTGAAGCAGACACTACTTACGGTAAATTAGGTGTTAAAGTATGGATCTACCGTGGAGAAGTTCTTCCTACTAAGAAGTCTAGTGAAGGAGGAAAATAAGAATGTTATTACCAAAACGTGTTAAATACCGTCGTCAACATAGACCTAAAACAACTGGTCGTTCAAAAGGCGGAAACGAAGTAACATTTGGTGAATTTGGTTTACAAGCAACTACAACAGCTTGGATCACTTCACGTCAAATCGAATCAGCTCGTATCGCAATGACTCGTTACATGAAACGTGGCGGGAAAGTTTGGATTAAAATCTTCCCACATACACCTTACACTAAAAAACCTTTAGAAGTACGTATGGGTTCTGGTAAAGGTGCAGTTGAAGGATGGGTAGCAGTAGTAAAACCTGGACGTATTATGTTTGAAATCGCAGGCGTTTCTGAAGAAGTAGCTCGCGAAGCATTACGTTTAGCATCTCACAAACTTCCAGTGAAAACTAAGTTTGTAAAACGTGAAGAATTGGGTGGTGACACAAATGAAAGCTAAGGAAATTAGAGATTTAACCACTTCTGAAATTGAAACTAAAGTAAAGTCGCTTAAAGAGGAACTTTTCAACCTACGCTTTCAGTTAGCTACAGGTCAACTTGAAAATACAGCTCGTATTCGTGAAGTAAGAAAATCAATCGCACGAATGAAAACAGTTGTACGTGAAAGAGAAATTGAGCAACAAAAAACTGAAGAAAAATAATTTTTGATAGGAGGGTTCTCTCGTGAGCGAAAGAAATTACCGTAAAGTATACACTGGTAAAGTTGTTTCAGATAAAATGGACAAAACAATCACAGTACTTGTTGAAACGTATAAAACTCATTCTTTATACGGTAAACGCGTAAAGTACTCTAAAAAATACAAAGCACATGATGAAAACAATACAGCTAAAATGGGCGACATCGTACGTATTATGGAAACACGTCCTTTATCAGCTACAAAACGTTTCCGTTTAGTAGAAGTTGTAGAAGAATCAGTAATCATTTAATAACAAATTAGATAAAGGAGGTAACTAAGAATGATCCAACAAGAAACACGCTTAAAAGTAGCAGATAACTCTGGTGCTCGTGAAGTATTAACTATTAAAGTATTAGGCGGATCTGGCCGTAAAACAGCTAACATCGGTGATATCATCGTATGTACAGTTAAGAATGCTACACCTGGTGGCGTTGTTAAAAAAGGTGACGTTGTTAAAGCTGTAATCGTTCGTACTAAATCTGGTGTTCGTCGTAACGACGGTTCATACATCAAATTTGATGAGAACGCTTGTGTTATCATCCGTGATGACAAAGGACCTCGTGGAACGCGTATTTTTGGACCAGTTGCTCGTGAATTACGTGACGGCAACTTCATGAAAATCGTTTCATTAGCACCTGAAGTATTATAATAAAAACTTAAATTAGAGGAGGTGTCTAGCACATGCATATCAAAAAAGGCGACAAAGTTATCGTTATCACAGGTAAAGATAAAGGTAAAACAGGAACTGTAATTGAAGCACTTCCTAAAAAAGATCGCGTAGTAGTTGAAGGTATTAACATCGTTAAAAAACACCAAAAACCTACACAAATGAATCCTGAAGGCGGCATTACTGAAATCGAAGCTGCAATTCACGTTTCTAATGTTATGTTAGTAGATCCAAAAACAAACAAGCCAACACGTGTTGGTGTTAAAGTTGAAGATGGTAAAAAAGTACGTGTAGCTAAGAAATCTGGAGAAATCATTAAATAATTATCTGGAAGGAGGTTCTCATTTTGACACGTTTACAAGAAAAATTCAAAAAAGAAATCACACCTGAATTAGTTAAAAAGTTTAACTATTCATCAGTGATGGAAGTACCAAAAATCGAAAAAATCGTAGTGAACATGGGTATTGGTGATGCAGTTCAAAACTCTAAAGTTTTAGACGCAGCTGTAGAAGAATTACAAGCAATCACTGGTCAAAAACCTATGGTAACTAAAGCTAAAAAATCAATCGCAACATTCCGTTTACGTGAAGGTATGCCTATCGGGGCAAAAGTTACTTTACGTGGCGAAAGAATGTACGAATTCTTTGATAAATTAATCAACGTTTCATTACCTCGTGTACGTGACTTCCGTGGTATCTCAAACAAAGCGTTTGACGGCCGTGGTAACTACACATTAGGTGTAAAAGAACAATTAATTTTCCCTGAAATCGATTATGATAAAGTAAGTAAAGTACGAGGAATGGATATCGTTATCGTTACAACTGCTAACACTGACGAGGAAGCTCGTGAATTGTTAACACAATTCGGTATGCCATTTCAAAAGTAATCTCTAATATAAAAGGAGGCTAAATTTAGTGGCTAAAAAATCAATGATCGCTAAACAACAGCGTGAACCAAAATTCAAAGTACAAGCATATACTCGTTGTGAACGTTGTGGACGTCCACATTCTGTAATTCGTAAATTTAAACTTTGCCGTATTTGTTTCCGTGAATTAGCTTATAAAGGCCAAATTCCTGGCGTTAAAAAAGCAAGTTGGTAAGAATTATTATTTGAAGGGAGGATACAAAAAATGACAATGTCAGATCCAATCGCAGACATGCTAACACGCGTGCGTAACGCTAACATGGTTCGCCATGAAAAGTTAGAAGTACCTGCATCAAACATCAAAAAAGAAATCGCAGAAATCTTAAAACGTGAAGGTTTCGTAAAAAGCGTTGAATATATTGAAGATGATAAACAAGGTGTTATCCGTATGTTCTTAAAATACGGTTCAAACAACGAACGTGTTATCACTGGTTTAAAACGTATCTCTAAACCTGGTTTACGTGTATACGCGAAAGCTGATGAGTTACCTAAAGTATTAAACGGTTTAGGTATCGCTTTAGTTTCAACTTCTGAAGGTGTATTAACTGATAAAGAAGCTCGCGAACGTAACGTTGGTGGAGAAGTATTAGCTTACATCTGGTAAGAATTATTAAAGAAGGAGGTGCCGACTAATGAGTCGTGTTGGTAAGAAGATTATCGAAATCCCTGCTGGTGTTGAGATCAAAATCGACGGTAACGTTGTTACGGTTAAAGGACCAAAAGGTGAATTAACAAGAACTTTTAACGAAGAAATGACATACAAATTAGAAGACGGTACATTAGAAGTTGTACGTCCATCTGATTCTAAAGCTCATAAAACAATCCACGGAACAACTCGTGCTTTAATCTCAAACATGGTTGAAGGTGTTTCTAAAGGATTCGAAAAGAACTTAGAGTTAATCGGGGTAGGTTACCGTGCTCAAATGCAAGGTAAAAACTTAGTGTTAAACGTAGGATACTCTCACCCAATTGAAATCGTAGCTGAAGAAGGTATTACTTTATCAGTTGAAAAAAATACGAAAGTAAAAGTTGAAGGTATTTCTAAAGAACGCGTTGGAGCTATCGCTTCAAACATCCGTGCTACTCGTCCACCAGAACCTTACAAAGGTAAAGGTGTTCGTTACGAAGGCGAATACGTACGCCGCAAAGAAGGTAAAACTGGTAAATAATCTCTAAAATAAGAAAGGAGAACATTCATGATCGCTAAAATCGATAAGAACAAAGTACGTTTAAAAAGACACGCACGTGTACGTAGCAAATTATCTGGTACAGCTGAACGTCCTCGTTTAAACGTTTACCGTTCTAATAAACATATTTATGCACAAGTGATTGATGATATTAATGGCGTAACATTAGCACAAGCATCAACACAAAACATTAGCCTTGAATCAACTTCTAACGTTGAAGCTGCAAAAGCAGTTGGCGCAGCAGTTGCTAAAGCTGCAGTTGAAAAAGGTGTTAAAGCTGTTGTATTTGACCGCGGAGGATACTTATTCCACGGACGTGTGAAAGCATTAGCTGATGCAGCACGTGAAAACGGATTAGAATTTTAATAAAAGGAGGAACTCTTAATGCGTCGTGAAAAAGAAGTTAAAGAATTTGAAGAGCGCGTAGTTACCATCAACCGTGTATCTAAAGTTGTTAAGGGTGGACGTCGTATGCGTTTCACTGCTTTAGTAGTAGTTGGTGACAAAAATGGTCGCGTTGGATTCGGTACTGGTAAAGCACAAGAAGTACCAGAAGCAATTAAAAAAGCAGTTGAAGATGCTAAAAAGAACTTAATCACAGTTCCACGTGTTGAAGGTACTACACCTCACGAAGTAACTGGTAGATTTGGTGCTGGTAGCGTATTAATTAAACCGGCTGCACCTGGTACGGGAGTTATCGCTGGTGGTCCAGTTCGTGCCGTGTTAGAATTAGCTGGTATTACTGATATCTTAAGTAAATCTTTAGGTTCAAACACACCAATCAACATGGTTCGTGCTACTGTTGAAGGTTTAAAAGAACTTAAAGTTGCTGAAGAAGTTGCAAAATTACGTGGTAAGTCAGTCGAAGAACTATTAAATTAAGGAGGGCAAACACATGGCTAAATTACAAATTACCCTCACTCGTAGTATCATCGGTCGTCCTGAGACTCAACGTAAAACTGTTGCTGCTTTAGGTCTTAAAAAAATGCATCAAACAGTTGAAGTTGATGACAACCCTGCGATTCGTGGGCAAATTAACAAAGTAAGTCACTTAGTGACTGTAGTAGAAAAGTAATTATAAATTAATAAGGAGGTGCCGTAATGAAATTACATGAGATGAAACCAGTTGAAGGCGCTCGTAAAGAACGCAACCGTGTTGGTCGTGGTATGGCGTCTGGTAACGGTAAAACAAGTGGTCGTGGACACAAAGGTCAAAAAGCCCGTTCAGGTGGCGGTGTACGTTTAGGTTTTGAAGGTGGTCAATTACCTTTATTCCGTCGTTTACCAAAACGTGGATTCACGAACATCAACCGTAAAGACTATGCGATTGTTAACATAGATCAATTAAATCGTTTTGAAGATGGTACTGAAGTTACTCCAGCTTTATTAATCGAAACAGGTGTTGTTTCTAACGAAAAGTCTGGTGTTAAAATCTTAGGTAACGGTGAATTATCTAAGAAGTTAACAGTAAAAGCTCATAAATTCTCAGCTTCAGCAAAAGAAGTAATTGAAGGTAAGGGCGGAACAGCAGAGGTGATTTAATGTTTGAGACGTTTATTAGTTTTTTTAGAACTAAGGAAATTCGTAGCAAAATTTTATTTACACTCGCAATGCTAGTTATTTATAGAATTGGTACATTCATTCCTGTACCTGGTGTTAATCCTGATGCGTTCCAAGCTCAAACGACGCATGGTATCGCTGATTTATTTAATACTTTCGGTGGTGGCGCACTTAAAAACTTCTCCATCTTAGCGATGGGGATTATGCCATACATTACAGCATCTATCGTAGTTCAGTTATTACAAATGGATGTTGTACCAAAATTTACTGAATGGGCAAAACAAGGTGAAGTAGGTCGTAAAAAGTTAACGCAATTTACAAGATACTTCACAATTATTTTGGCATTCGTTCAAGGATTAGGGATGAGTTATTCATTTAACAATATGTTAGGTGGGCAATTGATTCAAAATCCTTCATTCATGACGTTCTTTATCATTGCAATTACGTTAACTGCAGGAACTGCGTTTTTACTTTGGTTAGGTGAGTTAATCACTCAACATGGTGTAGGTAATGGGATCTCAATTATCATCTTAGGTGGTATCTTAGCTTCTATTCCGCAATCATTATTCCAATTTTATCAACAAAGTTTCGTTGGTGTAGATGACACGACAATGGCAATGCTTAAAGCAATTGGTTTATTTATTGGTTTAATCTTATTAACAGCGGGTGCAGTATTCGTATTGCAAGCCGTTCGTAAAATTCCAATTCAATATGCAAAACGCACAACAAATAACCGGTTAGCACCACAAGCAACATTCTTACCTTTAAAGGTTAATGCTGCAGGTGTTATCCCAGTAATCTTTGCGATGGCGTTTTTCATGATTCCAAAAACCTTTACAATGTTTTTCCCTAAAGCTGATTGGGCAAAAACATTGGCAAATCACTCTGATCCATCACAACCAATTGGTATGGTGGTTTACGTGATCTTAATTATCGCATTCGCTTACTTCTATGCATTCGTGCAAGTGAATCCTGAGCAAATGGCAGATAACTTAAGAAAACAAGGTAGTTACGTACCGGGTATTCGTCCTGGACAACAAACAAAACAATATATCACTAAAGTACTTTATCGTTTAACTTTTGTTGGTTCACTTTTCTTAGCAGGTATCTCAATCTTACCGCTAATCGCGACTGGTTTAATGAACGTGCCTCAATCATTACAAATTGGTGGTACAAGTTTATTAATCGTAATCGGGGTTGCGTTAGAGACAGTATCTCAATTAAAAGCGCAATTAAACGAACGTGAATATAGAGGCTTTAGAAGAAGATAAATTATTGGAGGGCATTTTATGAATATCATTTTAATGGGTTTACCAGGAGCTGGTAAAGGTACTCAAGCGAGTGAAATTATTAAGAAATACCCTATCCCACATATCTCAACTGGTGACATGTTCCGTGCAGCTATTAAAAATGGTACCGAGCTTGGTAAAAAAGCAAAGTCATTTATGGATAACGGCGAGCTTGTCCCAGATGAAGTTACTATAGGTATCGTGAGAGAGAGATTGTTAGAAAGTGATGCAGTAAAAGGATTTTTACTTGATGGTTTCCCACGTACTGTTGAGCAAGCGAAAGCTTTAAACGAAATCATGGCTGAGCAAGGTCGTAAGATCGAAGCAGTGATTAACATCGAAGTTCAAGAAGAAGAATTGATGAATCGTTTAACAGGTCGTCGTATTTGTGAAACATGTGGAACTACGTATCATTTAGTATTTAATCCACCTAAAGTTGAAGGTATTTGTGACATCGATGGTGGTAAATTATATCAACGTGAAGATGATAATCCTGAAACAGTTAGAAATCGCTTAGATGTCAACATTAAGCAAACACAACCATTATTAGACTTCTATTCTAAAGAAGGTGTACTTAATAACATCGACGGTTCTAAAGATATTAAGGACGTAACAATTGACGTTGAACAAATTTTAACTAACCTATAATTCAAGTTAGTCAAAATTTCGCCCATTAGGTGTGAATCACTTAGCGTGGATGTGAGTCAGTTGAACAATGTTAGTATTGGCCAAATTGTTACATATAAAAGTGGCAAGGATAAAGGATTACATGGAGTGATTATTTCAATAATCGATCAACGGTTTGTACTTGTTGCAGACGGTAGTATTCGGACAATGAAACATCCTAAGAAAAAGAACCTGTCCCATTTAATACTAAGTGACATTATCTCACCTGAAGTTGAAACGAGTATTTTTGAAACAGGTTTCGTAACAAATGCGAAATTACGTTACGTTTTGCAAAAATATACCGCTCTCTAAGAAACTTTTTAAAAAAGGGGGAATTTAATCATGGCTAAACAAGATGTAATTGAATTAGAAGGTACTGTACTTGATACTTTACCAAATGCAATGTTTAAAGTAGAATTAGAAAATGGTCACGAAATCTTAGCTCACGTAAGTGGTAAGATTCGTATGAACTATATCCGTATTCTACCGGGTGACAAAGTAACTGTTGAAATGAGTCCATATGATTTAACACGTGGACGCATTACGTATCGTTATAAATAATCAGTACTCCATCATAAATAGGAGGTAAGAAACATGAAAGTAAGACCATCAGTTAAACCGATTTGTGAAAAATGTAAAGTTATTCGCAGAAAAGGTAAAGTAATGGTAATTTGTGAAAATCCAAAACACAAACAAAAACAAGGATAAGAAAATGGAGGTGCACTAAATGGCACGTATCGCAGGTGTAGATATACCACGTGAAAAGCGTATCGTAATCGCTTTAACATACGTATATGGTATTGGTAAAACTTCGGCACAAAAAATCTTAGCAGAAGCAGGTATTTCTGAAGAGACTCGTGTGCGCGATTTAACAGAAGACGAGTTAAACAAAATCCGTGAAATCGTTGATGGTTACAAAGTTGAAGGTGATCTTCGTCGTGAAGTAAACTTAAACATCAAACGTTTAATGGAAATCGCATCTTATAGAGGTATTCGTCACCGTCGTGGATTACCAACACGTGGACAAAATACTAAAAACAATGCACGTACTCGTAAAGGTCCAGTTAAGACCGTTGCTAACAAGAAGAAATAATAAGTAAAGGAGTGAGCTAAATGGCACGTAAACAAGTATCACGTAAACGTAGAGTGAAAAAGAATATTGAGTCTGGTGTTGCACACATCCGTTCAACATTCAACAATACAATCGTAACTATTACTGATGAATTCGGTAATGCTTTATCATGGTCATCTGCTGGTGCGTTAGGTTTCAGAGGTTCTCGTAAATCAACACCATTCGCAGCACAAATGGCTTCAGAAACAGCTACTAAAGCTGCTATGGAACATGGTTTAAAAACAGTTGAAGTAACAGTAAAAGGACCTGGTGCTGGTCGTGAAGCAGCTATCCGTGCGTTACAATCTGCTGGTTTAGAAATCACAGCAATCAAAGACGTTACACCTGTACCACATAACGGTTGTCGTCCACCAAAACGTCGTCGCGTATAATTGCTTTAATATACTTTATTTTAAATAAGTTTTATAATAAGTAAGAAATACAAATTTATATGGCGTTTTTGAGGAGGATATAAAATGATTGAGATCGAAAAACCTAGAATTGAGACAGTTGAAATCAGTGAAGATTCTAAATTCGGTAAATTCGTTGTTGAACCGTTAGAACGTGGATATGGTACAACATTAGGTAACTCCTTACGTCGTATCCTATTATCTTCTTTACCAGGTGCGGCAGTGAAGAACATCGAAATCGAAGGTGTCTTACACGAATTCTCTACTGTAGAAAACGTAGTTGAAGATGTAACAGCAATCATCATGAATATCAAAAAATTAGCGCTTAAAATCTACTCAGATGAAGATAAAACGTTAGAAATTGATGTAAAAGACGAAGGTATCGTTACAGCTAAAGACATCATGCATGATTCAGATGTTGAAATTTTAAATCCAGATTTAAAAATCGCAACTGTATCAAAAGGCGGACATTTAAAAATGCGTCTTATTGCAAACGCTGGTCGTGGATACACATTAGCGGAAGATAACAACAAAAGCGATTTACCAATTGGTGTAATTCCAGTTGATTCAATTTATACGCCTGTTGAGCGTGTGAACTATACAGTTGAAAATACTCGTGTAGGTCAAAGTACAAACTTTGATAAATTAACTTTAGATGTATGGACAGACGGTTCATTAACACCACAAGAAGCTGTTTCTTTAGGTGCGAAGATCATGACTGAACATTTAAATATCTTTGTTGATTTAACAGATGAAGCGCAAAATGCAGAAATTATGATTGAAAAAGAAGAAGATCATAAAGAAAAAGTACTTGAAATGTCGATTGAAGAACTTGATTTATCAGTACGTTCTTACAACTGCTTAAAACGTGCGGGTATTAACTCAGTACAGGAATTAGCAGATAAGTCAGAAGCTGATATGATGAAAGTTCGTAATTTAGGACGCAAGTCTTTAGAAGAAGTTAGATTTAAATTAGAAGACTTAGGTCTTGGATTAAGAAAAGAAGACTGATAAAGGAGGTTCACTCATGGGCTACAGAAAATTAGGTCGTACATCAGATCAACGTAAAGCGATGTTACGCGATTTAGCAACTTCATTAATCGTAAACGAGCGCATCGAGACTACTGAAGCGCGCGCGAAAGAATTACGTAAAGTCGTTGAAAAATTAATCACATTAGGTAAACGTGGAGATTTACATGCTCGTCGTCAAGCAGCACAAGTATTACGTCGTGTTGAAATTACGAACGAAGATGAGTCTACACAATTTGCTATTCAAAAATTATTCGGTGAAATCGCACCTCGTTACAACGAGCGTCAAGGTGGTTACACTAGAATTATGAAAGTTGGACCACGTCGTGGAGACGGTTCAGAAATGGTTATCATCGAATTAGTTTAATTCGAAAAAGAGTTTAGATTTAGAGATTCACTTAACTTACACACACACATTTTTAAGCTAAAGAGTGCAACGATAATGTTTGCCACACACAGATATTGTCTAGCTCTGAAGTGCTCTGCCAATTGAATACGTTATTGCGTGTAGCTTGTGGCAGAGTACGCGCTTTTTTCATTAAACCCTATAATTGGGTTTTTTGTTTTATATACGGGTTTTATTATGAAAATAGATACAATGATGTATCTATTTTCATAATAAAATTTGGTATACTTTAATTTAATGTGGAGGTGTCTCATGATTGAAGTTAAAAATGTCCATTTTAGTTATGGCGAAACAGAAGTATTGAAAGACGTGTCATTTACAATTGAACAAGGCGAATGGATTTCAGTAGTGGGACATAATGGTTCAGGGAAATCTACATTATTAAAGTTGATCGCTGGTATTGAAATACCAAGTAAAGGGACTATTACCATCAATCATATACCTGTTGATGAGTCGCATATATATGATATTCATAAACAGTTAGGCATCGTATTTCAAAATCCAGATAATCAATTCGTTGGTACAACAGTTGAGATGGATATCGCATTCGGTATGGAGAACTATGGTGTTGAACATGATGAAATGCATAAAAGAGTAGATGAAGTACTAGAAGCAGTGAATATGACTGCATTTAAAACGCATGAGCCTCACTTTTTATCTGGTGGACAAAAGCAACGCATTGCCATAGCAGGTATTTTGGCTTTAAGACCAAACATCATCATATTAGACGAAGCAACAAGTATGCTAGATCCAGCAGGAAGAGTAGATATCCTTAATGTCGTAAAGTCTTTACAAGAAAAATATGGTTTTACAGTCATTCATATCACCCATTATTTAGACGAGACATTAACATCGGATCGTATATTTGTGATGAATCAAGGTGAACTGATGATGACAGGTACACCTGAAGCTGTGTTTAATCAAGGTGAAAAGTTAATTAAAATTGGCCTTTCATTGCCATTTGCAATGGAAGTTTATTATACATTGTACGGAGATGTTCGATTTATTAGTGAAAGTGAGTTGTATCAATTGCTATGAAAATTTCATTATTTGATGTCGGCTATGAATATTCAAAAGATACGCCTTTTTCGTCACGTGCATTAGAACATGTCGATATGGTGTTTAAAGAAGGCCGATTCTATGCGATTATCGGGCACACAGGCTCAGGAAAATCGACGATAATCCAACATTTAAACGCATTGTTACAGCCAACTGAAGGGCATTTAGACATATTGGGAACGTTAGTAACAGAACGTACTAAAAAGAAAGAGCTTAGAGAAATAAGAAAACGTGTTGGCGTGGTGTTTCAATTTGCAGAACAACAATTGTTTGAAGAAACAGTATTAAAAGACATGATCTTTGGGCCGATGAATTTTGGTATCCCTCAAAAAGAAGCAGAGGCGCGTGCAAGAGAACTGATGCAACAATTAGGGCTAGATGAGTCATTGTTAGAAAGAAGCCCATTTGAGCTCTCTGGAGGGCAAATGAGACGTGTTGCGATTATTGGGGTGCTAGCAGCTGAACCGGATTTCATTGTACTTGATGAACCAACAGCTGGACTTGATCCAAAAGGTCAAAAAGAATTAATGGCTTTTTTTAAAGATTTACAACAAAAAACAACTCAAACCATTATATTGGTCACACATCAAATGGAACAAGCTGCAGTGACTGATGAAATTTATGTGATGTATAAAGGTACGAATGTATATCATGGTACTCCGCAACAAGTATTTTCGAAAGATTTATCAAAGTACGGGATATACCCACCTAAAATTGTTGAGTTACAAAGAAGAATAGAACAAAAACATGGCTTTCAATTTGATGAACTCGCAATGACACCTGAAGCATTTAAAGAGATGTATATGGATTGGGGGACGTTGTATGTTAGATAAAATGGTCCTCGGCAGATATATTCCAGGCAATTCATACATTCATCAATTAGATCCGCGTATGAAATTTATATTTGTTTTTTTATTTACCATCATTATTTTCTTATTTAACAACTGGGTCACTTATGCAATGGGCATTATCATTACATTAATCATCATGATGCTCGCGAAACTAAAATTGAGTTTCTTAATTAATGGATTAAAGCCAATATTATTTATTTTGTTATTCACGCTATTGATGCACGTCTTTTTTA
The DNA here is from genome assembly GCF_004117835.1 of Macrococcus sp. DPC7161. Classification (GTDB taxonomy): domain Bacteria; phylum Bacillota; class Bacilli; order Staphylococcales; family Staphylococcaceae; genus SDSC01. Next base: position 314,204 of record NZ_SDSC01000002.1, read on the forward strand.
CAAAAGGTGGCGTGACGCTCGTTGAATATAAATGGTTCAATATACAATCTAGAGGCGTTGAACTCGGGATACAAACCGTATTAAGATTTGTGATAATCATCTTTATTACAACCATCATGACATTAACGACCAGTCCGATAGAATTAACAGATGCAATTGAGTCATTATTTAAACCACTTAAGAAATTAAAATTACCCGTACATGAATTTGCGTTGATGATGAGTATCTCATTACGTTTCATTCCAACACTAATGGATGAAACAACAAGAGTGATGAATGCACAAAGCGCAAGAGGGTCTGATATACAAACAGGTAGCTTACCAAAGCGAATAAGAGCATTAATGCCACTATTAATACCTTTATTCATCTCAGCATTTAAACGCGCTGAAGAACTGGCAATTGCAATGGAAGTAAGGGGATATCGCGGAGATATCGGAAGAACAAAGTATAAACAACTCATTTGGGAACGAAAAGATACCAATGGCTTATTGATGCTTATACCTATACTGCTATTAACTTGGTTATTAAGGAGTTAACTATGAACCGTGTGTTATTACAATTAGCTTATAACGGCAAAGACTTTCAAGGCTTTCAAATACAAAATGAAGGCCGTACCGTACAATATGAATTAGAGCGCATTACAAAACGCATGCATAAAGAATTCGTACGTATTCACCCATCGTCAAGAACAGACCGAGGAGTGCATGCTTTAATGCAATATGTTCATTTCGATACACCATTGAACTTAACACCAGAGAAATGGATGCATGCCTTTAATTCAGCACTACCAGATGACATCTATATCAATCAAGTGGAAATCGTTAACCCAGCATTTCATTCGAGATACGATTGTGTCGGGAAAGCATATCGATATAAAGTATACATCGCACCACATCGAGACGTATTAAAAAGCGGGTTGCAAACGCATATCAAAACACCATTAGATCTTGAAAGAATGCAAGAAGCGGCAAAATATTTCTTAGGCACACACGACTTTACATCATTTTGCTCAGCAAAAACAGAAATAGAAAACAAAGAACGCACGATGTATGACTTCCAAGTGACAGAAACACAAGAAGGCTATGAGTTCTACGTTATAGGATCAGGATTTCTATATAATATGGTCCGTATTATGGTGCATTACTTAATCGAAGTAGGCATGGGCAAAAAAGAAGGCGCTGATATCCCAAATATCATCGCCGCTAAAAACAGAACAGCATCATCTAAAACAGCCCCAGCAGAAGGCCTTTATCTAGAAAAAATCTATTTGTCAATCGATGAATTAAAGCAAGATATACCAGAAGGCACGAAAGTCATTACAAAGAAAGATTTAAACACAAAGTAGTATTGAAGAAATTTACGCGCCACATGGTAAGTTGAAGTAGCGCGTAAATCAAAATACGCGCCACATGGTAAGTTAAATTGGCGCGTAAAACAAAATACGCGCCACATGGTAAGACGAATTGGCGCGTAAAACAAAATATGCACCACATGGTAAGATGAATTGGCTCTTAAATCAACATTACACACAAATAAAAATAAAAGATTTCCATAAAAGATTGACAAAGCATGGTGAAATATTATATTATAGACAACGGTATTGTTTAATATCAACCACTACAATAAGCCCCGGAAACTTATTGTGTTACAGATATATAAGCAGGATTTTAGAGGGAACTTTTTTTATTTTAGGAGGAAAATTAAATGCGTCAAACATTCATGGCAAACGAATCAAACATTGAGCGCAAATGGTACGTTGTTGATGCAGAAGGACAAACTTTAGGTCGTCTTTCTTCAGAAGTAGCGTCAATTTTACGCGGAAAACATAAACCAACTTACACACCACATGTGGATTGTGGAGATCACGTTATCATCATTAACGCTGAAAAAATCTACTTATCAGGTAATAAACCAGCTGATAAAATTTACTACCGTCACTCAAATCACCCAGGTGGATTAAAATCTATCTCTGCTGGTGAATTACGTGAGAAAAACCCAGTACGTTTATTAGAAACATCTATTAAAGGTATGTTACCAAAAGGTTCATTAGGCGATAAAATGTTCAGAAAATTACATGTATACGCTGGACCTGAACACAAAAACCAAGCACAACAACCTGAAAACTACGAGTTACGTGGTTAATTAAGAGGAGGACAATACATTGGCACAAGTTGAATATAAAGGCACTGGCCGTCGTAAACATTCAGTAGCACGTGTACGTTTAGTACCAGGTGAAGGTAAAATCACTGTTAACAAACGTGACGTACGTGACTACTTACCATTTGAATCATTAATCTTAGACTTAAACCAACCATTCGATATTACTGAAACTAAAGGTAACTATGATGTTTTAGTAAACGTTAGAGGTGGCGGTTTCACAGGTCAAGCACAAGCTATCCGTCATGGTATCGCACGTGCATTATTAGAAGCTAACCCAGAATACCGTGGTTCATTAAAACGCGCGGGCATGTTAACACGTGACCCACGTATGAAAGAACGTAAAAAACCAGGTCTTAAAGGCGCTCGTCGTTCACCACAGTTCTCAAAACGTTAATCTATCAACGATTACAAGCACTTTCCAACACATGTTGGAGAGTGCTTTTTTTATATTTATTGATAGATTTAGTTACCCTTTAGTTACCTTACGGCACTATTTTGTTTGAGATGTTAGAATGTATGTGAAATGCAAAATATTAACTAATTCATAATTATAGTAACGAGGTGTCTGTTTTTCTTCTTTAATGATATAGTTCATAAATAGGTCGAATAACTGTTATCTACTTTTAAAGCACTTCGAGAATTTAATCGAGAAGTGCTTTAAAAATGATTTTTACAAAGTTATTATCTTTTAAATATTACTATTTATTAAGCACACTCTTTAAGTACAATATTTTTTCAAAATCTTTATTGTTATTATTGTTATTTCTGTAACTATCTTTTGACGATGCCTCATATATATTTAAATACTGATTCAAACATGGAACATAAAAATGAGCATCATTTATATTCCTCTCTTCTAAATCAGATAGGGAGATGTTAGCGAATTCAGGTAATGTATCAATACAACCAAATTCTATATTGGTTATTCCATTAGAGAATTCATGTTCATGACGATCAATTAAACGAAACCCTAAATTGTTCATGATTGAATTAATAACATCGAAGTTATATATTCTATCTTCATCAGGAGCCTCCCAACCACGTCGATCTCCCGGAACATGAATATCAATATCACTTGGGTTCCATTCTTTATTACTAACTAATTCTAATCCTAAAGAACCCATCAGTGTAGGTTTTATTTCTACTTTATTTAACTCTTTACAGACTTTAATAAATTCCTTGAACAAAATATTATTCATAAATTTTATCTCCTCATTTATTATCACATATAGTTAAAAATAACTTTTAGACGTTAATTTTAAAGTGTTAGTCTTAATAAGTACATTAGGAGCCATTTAATTTTTGTAAAATAGCATATCTATATATTTTTAATTATTTTTCTACCTTGCTTGAACTCTACTATATGATTTACATTGTATGATTTTAATAATTGGATAGCATTTTCAAAGCAATAAAACATATCTTCTTGTTTATGTGCATCAGATCCTAGCGTAAAATCTTTTCCACCCATAGCAATATAGTGCTCTATAACAAATTCATATATAAATAAATTGTCGTATTTATACATACTTTTTGTATTGATTTCTAGTGCGATATTCTTAGAAATTATATTAGATAATATATTAACAATCTGTTCTTTATACTCATTTAATTGTTCGGAAGAGATATTATGTATTCTAAATCCATAGTCAATATGTGCTAGAACATTTGCACTATCAACATCTTTAATAGCATCTACTAATAAATTTAGATACTCATCAATAGGGTCGTTTGATATCGTTGAAATATCTGGATCCATAAAATCAAATTTATTATTGTGGTGTACACTTAATACGATAGAGTCATAGTTATATGATGACAAGTGTTTTAAGATATCTGAAATTCGTTCCTTAACATATCCTACTTCAATTCCAATTAATAGTTCAGTATTATTAATTTCCTTAGCTTCTTTCTGATATCTTTGTAGTTTCTCTAAGTCAGGTATATCATCTTCGTCATTTGAAATAGGATTATTTAAATCAAAATGATCCGTAAAAATTATCTGTTTGACACCTTTCTTTAAATAATTTGAATAATGTTCATTGCAGTCAAATGATGCGTCACAATGCATATGTTGATCTATTAATTTCATATTTTCCTCCAAGTTATAAAAGTAGATATTCCTAGTATTAATCTCATTATAATAAATATAGAACTTTCTATATATTATTATGGTACACTAAAAATAAAAATTAACTGAAAATTCTTTATAATAGAAGTGATATTATTTTAAGGTGATGAGAAGATGATAATTAAGTCTAAAGAAGAATTAATAAATATTATTGAGTCTGACAAAGACATGATGGGAATCTTAAAGACAGTTTCATTACTTGATTTACCAGATTGGTGGATTAGTGCTGGTTTTATAAGAAATAAAATATGGGATGTTCTTCATGATTATAATATAAAGACTGAATATAACGATGTAGATGTTATTTACTATGATGTATCCGATATTCAAGAAAATACTGAGAAGATGTATGAAAAAGAGTTAAATAAATTCAACTCAGAGATACCTTGGTCAGTTAAAAATCAAGCAAGAATGCATTTAAGAAATGAGACTGATCCTTATAATTCATCCGTAGATGCTGTAAATCAATACCCTGAATGTCCAACAGCTATATGTATAAAGTTAGTGAATAATAAGGTGGTTATTCATTATGATTACGATTTTGAGGAATTATTTGACGGTGTCGTCAGACCTACACCATACTTTGATAATAAAGAAAAAATAGACATATATTTAACAAGACTCGGAGAAAAAGATTGGATTTCGAAATGGCCGAAGTTAGAAATATTTAAATAACAATATGAGGTGACAAGTGGATAAGAATATAGCTTTAAAAGTACTATCATTTATGGATGTCAGTGAAATATTTAATACACCATGTGAAATATCAGGTGGTCTCCTTCATAAAATGTACAAAGTAGAAACTGATAAAGGAATATATGCAGTTAAGCAATTGAATAAAGAAATCATTTCAAGACCTGAAGCGCCTAATAATTACATATTTTCAGAAAAATTTGCTAGTTATTCAGAAGATAATAATATTAATGCCATTTGTGCGAAATACAATAATAAATTACCATGGATAATCATTGAAAATAGATATTATATGGTATTTGACTGGATTGAAGCTTATTCGCTGAAGCAGAATAAAATTGAAAATAAACATTTAATGATAATTTCTAAGTTATTATCAAAGTTACACCATTTAAATTATCAAAGTGATTTGATTCAAAGAGAATATATCACTATAAACTATCAAGAATTTGATCAAATAATCAATAAAGTGTCTGATAATGATTTTGCATGGGGAATAGGAATAAGTACTCTAAAAGAAAATATAAAAGAATGGGTTGAATTATATAATCAATCAATGCGTGACTTAAAAAATAATCAAATCATAAGTCATAGAGATCTGGATTCAAAAAATGTTTTATGGGAAGATGGAAGACCTTATATTATTGACTGGGAATCGGCTGGTTATATTAATCCAACTATTGAGCTGATAGATGTTGCTTCTAATTGGAGTAGAGATGAAAAAGGTAAGATAAATAAGGATAAATTTAATTTAGTGATAAGTTGTTATAGAGAAAATCATAATATTAACGATGATTTAATGAAAGCTATGTATGGTAATTTAGGTGGTATGCTCGGCTGGTTGCTTTATAACATGAAAAGAACATGTGGTATTGATAACAATGAAGATGAGAAAGAATTAGGTCATCAGCAGGTTGTAGGAACCTATAATCAAATACGAAAATATATCGAAGAAATTCCTTACTTGTTAGATGGAATTTAAAGATAAATGTTTTTTAATAAAGTATAAAAAATTCATCAATTTTATTAACAATATTGTTAATGAAATATAATTAAGAAAACATTTAATAGAAAGATTATTTTAAATAGGTGTATAGAAAAATCGATGAGAGGTAAAAAAATGAAATATTATATTGCGAGTAGCTTTTTGAATAAAGAAATTGTTAATGAAACTATAAAACAGTTGGATGATAAAGGTTTTACTAACACTTATAATTGGACTCTAAATAATAAAGCAAGTAATGAAACTGAATTGAAAAATATTGGTCAGACAGAGTTTGAAGCAGTCAAAAAATCGGAGGTACTTATTGTTATTTTACCGGGAGGAAAAGGAACACATATTGAAATGGGAATAGCTTTAGGTTGCGGTATACAAGTAGTAATAGCCTATTTTGATGATGATTTCATAAATATCAATAACTCAGCAACATTTTATTATTTAGATAATGTAAGTCATATCAAAGTTACAGAAGAAAACGTTGCAGAAAGTTTATACAATTTTATTGTAGAATCGGATAAACGATAGATTATATTTTTTTATAGAGTGAATGAATTATAAGGATAGAGAAGGTACTATTATCCAAAATTTTATATAAATTAGAATATGGTGATATAAATATGCGTACAGAACAACAAATATTTGAATTAATTTTTGAAATAGCAAAACTTGATGACCGTATTGAAGCCGTTTTATTAAATGGATCAAGAGCTAACCCGAATAGTGTTAAAGATCAATTTCAAGATTACGATATTATTTTTGCAACAAGACATATAAATGATTTTGTCAAAGATAAAGAATGGCATAAACAATTTGGTGAGATTTTAATTATGCAAGAACCTGATTTTGAAGAAACTAAGAAATAATATAAAGTGTATGGGTATCTGATGCAATTTCGAGATATGACAAGAATTGATTTAAGATTGATGCAACCAGATAGTATCTTGGAATATATAGATGATGCTTATTCTAAAGTTTTGTTAGATAAGACAGGGAATTATCAATCATTTAATTTTAATAAAGAAGAGATGTACGTAACAAAAGTAGCTACACAGTACGAGTTTGAGAAGATTGTTAACGAAATCTATTGGGTTAGTGCCTATGTCATTAAAGGGATAGCTAGAAAAGATTTTATGTATGCAGAATATATGGTATCTAATCCAGTAAAAACTGCTTATATCAAGTTGATAAAACAGTATCTTTTATCAGAAATGAATATAGAGGAATACAACTTTGGGAAAATAGATCAACAAATATTTAGATTCGAAGAAATAAAGAATAGCATAATAAAAATCAGTTGTAATGACAGTCTAGCAACTATGGAAGAAAATATTAAACATATCATTGAACATACAAATGAACTCGCAACTAAAATATCTATGAAACGTGATTTTAAATATAATAAAGAAGAATATGAAGCTGTAAAGTTCTATATAACTAATATCAATTAACCCATACTTGAATTGCCTGCTTTCTTAATTTAACAATACATCCCCTCAGGGGAGTTGTCCAATTAAGTGTAGACGATTCAATATCAAATGAATATAGATGAAAGGTAGATTAAATGGATAAATCTTATGAATCAGCTATAACTCATATTAATGAGGCCATCAAAAATAATAAACTTGTGATATTTGTTGGAGCAGGTATATCAATAAACTCAGGATATTTAAGTTGGGAAAATTTAATAGACGTTTTTAAAGAAGAACTGGGGTTGGATGATAAAGATAGAGACAATCTAAAAATTGCGCAACTTTATTATAATACATGGGGGGGAAAGCAGTATTATTCATTATTAGATAAAGTTTTTAATGAGAAATATTATGAGCCTAATCCATTGCATGAAGAAATTTTCAAATTGAATCCTCATCATATAATAACTACAAATTATGATTGTTTATTAGAAGATGAAATGGTAAAACAAAATAAAAAATACCATATTGTAAAGAAAGATAGAGACTTGGCCTATGATAATAAAGATAAGTTAATTATAAAGATGCATGGAGATTTGTCTGAAAGAAATATAGTTTTAAAAGAAGATGATTATACAAATTACTCTCGTAATTATGAATTGATAGAACTTTATATAAAATCTTTATTGATAAATCATACATTTCTTTTTGTCGGTTATTCATTACAAGATAGTAACTTTAAAATGATTTTCAACTCAATAAAGTCCCAATTAAACGAGGACTTTCAAAGAGCAATCTTTTTTGATAGTTCTAACAATATTTCTGAAATTGAAGTGAATTATTATAGAAATAAAGGGATTAACATTGTTATAAATAATGAAAAAGAAGAATTATTACCTAAAAATTTTGATAACATTAAAGGAAATAGAGTCTTAAAATTTATTAGAGATATTAATTACCATACAAAAAATGAAAAAAGACTAATCAACTCCACTAAAAATGAAATAAAGGAGTACTTAAATTTTCTTGTTCAATTACCATTAATCGATCCCATATTGATAATAAAAAATGAGTATTTTGAAGATTTTTATTATAATGCAAGTTCAAGAGAGATATATTCCAATAAACCAGTACCACTTCAGGAGCCTGACGCTGAGATAGAAGGTTTGTTAAGAATTATGCAAGTTGAAAAATTTTCTAATATAAAAGTTAAGAATGATATTAAGGAGTACAAAACAGATTTTAAGCGATTAGACGATGCATATAAAAAGTTTATAGAATTTGATTTTAATAAGGCTATAGAATTATTCAAAATTGAATCTAATTACTTTTTTAAAAGGAAAAATTACTTTATGACATTGATATGTGAGTTTAATATAAATATACTTAATGAAACTTTATATAGAAAGTCGGATAAAGAAACGGATAGTAATGGATTTATTGGAGGATATGACTCTATAGATGCAATGATAAGTGATTTTAAAAATAGTTCAGATGAAGAACAAGCGACTCTTATCAGAACTTTCGAACCGGTGTTCAATCATTCATATTTTAATTCGGTATATTATAATATTAATCAATCTATGCAAAAGATCCAAAATAATAAAAGTTTGATTAATAATGGAGGATTTACAACAAGTAATGAAATTGAACAACTTATTAATACTTTCAAAAATTTTCATCATTTTATCCAAGAAAATAAATTGTGTCTTACTCATTTTAAAAAATACCGAGAAATTTCTAAGATATTTATTAGTGGAATATTGGCAAGTATTTCTACCAATAATATGGGGTACTTTTTTGGCGACTTAGAAAAAATAAATAAAAAAAATGAACTAGATTTATTTGATATAAAAATAATAATGAATAGTATTAATAGCAGTAATTTTGACAAGTTAATGAAAATACATGGGATTAATAAAATAAATATTTCAAAAGACGGACTTGTATATATTTTCGATTGCATATTAAACCAATTAATAAAAGATAGCATAAATATATATGAAATTAATAAATTGAACATAGGATATAAATTATTAAAAGTTAGTAATAGTATATGCAGTGATAAATTAATTGATATTTTAAAATTTTATATCGATAAGAAAGTATTAAGGCATAATTTTTTAGAGGATTTATTAATTGTTATAAACAATAACTTTAAAAATATAGATGAAGAAAATATGGTTGAGATGTGTATGTTAATTGAGAAAGTGGCTGCTTATTTAGTTGAAGAATTAATTAAAGATGGTTACGATAACTTTTACGATAAATCTCTAAGAATATTAAGAAATATATGGCATTTAAATGCTGATAATGGAATGAATTTAAAGATAGATTCTATCAACTTTCATGAGAAATTATTGCTATTTAATTATGACGATGAGGTTCATAAAAGAATTATAAGATATAAAGAAATAATAGTTTATCTTAATTCATATTTTGATGATAATACTAAAGAAGAAATAAAGAAAATTATTAATAAAATGGAAATAGAAATAGAGAATATGACCAAAATTGATAATCAACTTATAAGATTTATTTTGGAACTTCAAGATTCAAATGTATTTGCTTTTAATACAATGACGATTCAAAAAGTAAGCAAAAATATAGTTTCCGAAATTGAAATACTTATCAATGAAAACAATAAAATAAAAATAGCTCCAGATCCTATTAAGGAAAGATTATATGAATTATATTATATATACAATAATATCAGTAAAATTAGAAATATAAAAAAATTTTTAAATGCTAATAAAGTCGAGTTAGCTGGGAAATCTCCTGAGGTTGATTGGGAAATTTATAATCTAAAAACAGATAAAGTTATTGAAGATTTAATTAAAGATTATTCAGATGTGCAAAATGTATTAGAGCTATTTGGTAAAACAAAAAATAACAGAGATATTATTTATAATTATATTTATAGAAAGTATATAGAGAGCCATTAAAATTTATGATACCATCGGCCAATAGTTTATTGAGTTGCCCTTTAGTTACCCCTGAGTGAGATTTGGTGCAATTCTATGCAATCGAATAAATCAGAAATCCTTTAATATCAGGGTGTACGACAGTCTATACAACTGTACGAAATCCTAAAGATTTTTGAACGTAAAAAACGCTGGTCTAATGCGCTCATCGTTCACCACAGTTCTCAAAACGTTAAGCTGCAGCTGTTGCGAATTTATTCGCTTACAGATGGAGTTCGCAAATTGCGACAGCAATTTGTGTTCAACTGAATCAACGATTACAAGCACTTTCCAACTCATGTTGGAGAGTGCTTTTTTATATTTATTGATAGATTTAGTTACCTTACGGGCACTATTTTGTTTGAGATGGTAGAATGTATGTGAAATGCAAAAATGTCAAAATAAACATATTATTTAAGGAGAGTGAACCATGTCTTACAAAGTTCCTACCGCGAAAAACAGACTGCTTTCTTTACTTATTGATTATGTTGTTATTTGTATTTACTTATTGATTATGTTGTTATTTGTATTTATTTAATGATTTTGTTTCTAGTATCTTCAATAGTTTATTTATTTTTAGGTGGTATACCAAACTTTACTGAGCTTCAGGCGCAATTAATATCTACATTTACAGCTGTTGTACCGATTATATTATTGTTTACTTTTTTCGATAGTCGTAAAGGGTCACCAGGTAAGAGGAAGTTAAATTTGAAGATCATTTTTAATCATCATTCATATTTAAACTATTTATTAAGAAACATCATGAAATTTCTACCATGGCAGATTGCTCATATAGGGATTATTCGTGGTATGTATACTGACTTTGATTTACTATCTCAGTGTTTCACATATGGAAGTTTGATTCTATTGGTAGTTATGTTGTATATGGGTTTAATCACTCACAATAAAAGACATCTGGCTGATTATATAGTGGGTTCAAGGGTTATTCAAACTCACAATCATTGACTTCATTTCTCCTCTTGATTAGTATTAGTTTAATACTAAAAGGGGGGATTTTTTATGTTGATTAGGCCAATTGAGTCAAAGGATGATGCTGTAATTCACAAGATTATTCAAAGGTCTCTTGAATCGTTTGGTTTGGATATCCCAGGAACTGCTTATTTTGATCCTGAATTGAGTCATTTATCATCATATTATTCTAAGAGACAACATGCTGAATACTTTATTGTTGAAGATAAAGGTACTGTACTTGGTGGAGTTGGTATTGCCCCCTTTTCTAATGATGGCAAGATATGTGAACTTCAAAAGTTATATTTAGATGATGCAGCAAAGGGGCTTGGCATTTCAAGGTTGTTGATGGATAAAGCTTTGGAGTATGCGAGTGATTATTATGAAGCATGTTATTTGGAAACAATGGGGATATTAGACGTGGCCTGTCTATTGTATGAGAAGTATGGCTTTGAGTTATTAGAGCAGCCAATTGAAGGTAGTGACCATGGCACAATGGATCGATGGTATATAAAAGACTTATAGCGTGAGTTTAAAGTTTTTGATAGTTATGTTATGGTGGACTTTGTAAAACATCATTTGTAAAGAGGGATAGAATGAATAGATTATATAATGGCTGGATATTAATACTGATTACAATCATTTTGTTTACTTGGATAATTGTGAGTATTAAATTTAGTAATTTAGATTTCATTGAAATCGTAATGATAAATTCATTTTTCTTTTTAGCTTATATCTTTTATGTTTTTCAATTTTTAAAAAAACGAAGTTAGAAGGAAAATCATAACCTGATGTTAATAGACAATACAAAAATACATTTCAGACTGCTTATTTTCGAAATTCTAACGGAGATAAGCGGTCTTTTGTTATTTCATTGAGTGTTATATAAATTGATGTGGTATTATGATGATTAAGTTATTAAGCTACATATGTATAAGAACAATAATCATTAGGGGTGATTAAAATAAACTATTCAGATTTACATACCAAATATAAAAAATTTAAGCCATTGCCGAATGATAAAGGAACGATTGAACGCATATTGGTTGATAAATATAAAGCTTTTGAAATTCCTTTATATTCAATCGATAAAGAAGATTATCAAAATGATGATGAGGTAAATGAAAAGGATATTTATAAATTGTTTCATATCAACGATCAACAGATATTATCAAAGATTGTTGATTCATATGCTATCGACGATGAAGGTTATACACTGGATATGGAAGAAAAATTTGATTATGATTCACTCATTGCAAAACATAATGCAGGTAAAGGTATTTCTATTGTTTTAGAATCTAACGACAATCAAAAGGTTACTAATTTTAAAGTTTATGGACCATCTAACAAACTAGTAAGGCACTTATTATGTTTTGTACCTCCAGAGCATATTGTTACTGATATTGATGATTTTAGTTAACAGTATCTGTTAGAAAGTTTGGCGGAAAATAATCTTATTTGATTTTTATTCATAGAAGTAAAATTAAAAATCTGAAAGAAGTGACATGAATGTTCTTACCTAAATTATTTAAAGTTGAAGATTTTGAGGCATTGATAGCCTTTTTAAAAGATAATCCATTCGCTACTGTGATTACATCAAAGCATGATATGCCTTATGCGACACAAGTGCCTGTTATGGTGAGTGTTACTGAAGATGAAATTATATTATCATTTCATTTAGCTAAAGCGAATCCTCAAACTAAGACGTTAGAGAATAACAAAAATGTGCTTGTTCAATTTACAGGTGCGCATGGTTATGTGTCTTCTTCATGGTATGCAGAAGAAGAGGTTTCAACATGGAACTATCAGGAAGCGCAACTTATTGGTTCGAGTGTAGTATTAAGTCACGATGAGTTAATGGAAGATCTCAAATGTTTAACGAATCATTATGAGCATGGTGATGATGCGAGAAAGTTCGAAACGTTAAGTGATGATGTATTGAAACAAGCTAAAGGTATTATTGGCTATCGAATACATGTAAAAGAATCAGGATTAAAGTATAAGCTGAGTCAAAATAGAAGCGATGCAGATTATGAGAATATCGTAAATCATTTAAGCAGTAGTTCGAATATAAACGATCATCAACTTGCAAAGGTTATGGAAAAGAATAGGGAATCGTTTGATCATAAATAAGAACTGAATAACAATAAAAGCCGACCATACAGTGTAGTGAACCCAAAAAGTTGAACTTTTTATTAAGCTACTTTCATTAAAGCAAGATTTCTGTATTCTACAGGAGTCTTGCTTTTTAATTTTCTCTTCTTTCTAACGAAATTATAATATTCCATATAA